>NZ_MVHJ01000039.1 GCF_002086115.1 Mycolicibacterium bacteremicum | reverse complement strand
GCGTCGCTCATGCGGTCCCCTCGCAAGCTCGGGCCCCGCATGCCACCCCTCGATTCGCTCCGCAAGCGTCGCTCATGATGCCGCCGCCATCGGTTGGCCACGCAACACCCGCAGCACCTTCGCCGCAGCGGTCGCCAGCGGTGAGCGGGCGCCGAGCTGCAGACCACCACGTTCCAACCCGACCGCCAGTCCGGGCTGGGGTCGCATGGTCGCCAGCAGCGGAAGGCCGACCCCGGTGGCCAGGTCGGCGGCCCGCAGTCCGCCGGGCGAGGGGCCGCGGACCACGAGACCGAGATTGGGGTTGACCGTCCGGGCCCAGTCGGCGAGGGCTCCGGCGGCCACCGCGGCACGGACATCGGCGCGGGTGATCACCACCACCAGGTCCGCCGACTGCAGCGCCACCTCGGTAACCGCAGTGGCCCGGCGCGGGACGTCGCAGACCACCGTGACCCCGGCGCGCCGGCCGGCCGCGATGACAGCCGACAATGGACCGGCCTCGATCTCCCCACCGCTGCGGCCACCCGAGAGCACCGTGACCGCACGCCGGGTGGGCAGCGCGGCGCGCAGCGCGTCGAAGCCGAGCCGGCCGTCGCGCAGCGCCAGGTCCGGCCAGCGCAGTCCGGCCACTCCTTCGGTGCCCAGGGCCAGATCGATACCTCCGCTCCACGGATCGGCATCGATCAGCAGCGCCGACTCCGCCGCCAGCGCCAGCGCGGTGGCGAACAGCGAAGCACCGGCGCCGCCGCAACCACCCAGCACGGCGAGGACGGCGCCCTCCCTGCCATCGGAACCGCACTCGGCCGTCGCGGCGGCGAAGGCCGCCACCAGTTCCTCGTCCTGGTCCGGCAGTCGGAAGAAGTGTTGCGCGCCAACGCGTGCCGCGACTCGCCACTCCTGGACGCCGGGGGTGTCGCGACCCACCAACAGCACCCGATCCCGGCGCGGCAGGTCGGCAGCCGCCAGCCCGTCGGCCGCAGGAACATCGAGCACCACGGCCACCGCTTTGAGCCACGCCGCCCGGCCGGACGGGCGCTCGGTGTGCACCACCCGCAGCCCGGCAGCGGCGGCGACCCGGTCCACGTCGTCACGCAGCGACGGGTCCTGCACCAGGGCGAACAAGGCGGTCGATGTCACCCCTAGAGCGTGCGGGGCGCGGCTGACACCGCACCAGTGGCGAACGCAGATCTGTGGATGAACAGGCGACTGTGGATGGAAGTCCGCGGTGAAAACGGCGTTCCGCAATCTTGCCGATGACGCAAAGAATTGACGCCGAAAATAAAAAGGTCCCCAAAAAGGGACGACCCCCGCCAGGGGGGGAGGAGGCGGAGGTCGTCGTGTATCAGCCCCGGGGGGTCGGGCTGATCCACACTCGGCTAAGGCCGAGTGACTGTCACTATACACACGGATTCACTGTCAGGCGCAAGTAGCGGACGACTGAATTCGCAGGCAGGGGCGAAATTGCTGCAGTTTGCGACAGGTGTCCAGAACTGCCACTTTCCCAGCGTTGGGAAAACCTTCCCGCATTCGCCCCCTATGCTGGGAGCCGTGACGGTAGCTGACGGACCCGCTGATTTTGCCACCGCGACCGATCCCGCACTACAGGACGGTCGACCCGTTCGCACGGCGGCCTTCTTCGATCTGGACAAAACGGTCATCGCGAAGTCCAGCACCCTCGCTTTCAGCAAACCTTTCTTCGATCAGGGGCTGCTCAACAGAAGGGCCGTTCTCAAGTCCTCATACGCGCAATTTCTCTTCCTCATGTCGGGCGCGGACCACGACCAGATGGATCGGATGCGCACCTACCTGACCGATATGTGCACCGGGTGGGACGTCGAACAGGTGCGCTCGGTCGTCGGTGAGACCCTGCACGAGATCGTCGACCCCCTCGTGTTCGCCGAGGCGGCCAACCTGATCGCCGACCACAAGCTGTGCGGGCGCGATGTCGTCGTGGTGTCGGCATCGGGCGAAGAGATCGTCGCGCCGATCGCGGCGGCACTCGGAGCCACCCACGCGATGGCCACCCGGATGGTCGTCGCGGACGGCAAGTACACCGGCGAGGTCGCGTTCTACTGCTTCGGCGAGGGCAAGGTCGAAGCGATCCGAGAGCTCGCCGAACGCGAGGGTTATGCGCTCGAGCACTGCTACGCCTACTCGGATTCGATCACCGATCTGCCGATGCTGGAGGCCGTCGGACATCCCTCGGTGGTCAACCCCGACCGCGCGTTGCGCAAGGAGGCCGGGGTTCGCGGCTGGCCGGTGCTGGCGTTCACCCGGCCGGTCTCCCTGCGCGACCGACTGCCCGCACCCTCAGGCGCCGCCGTAGCCACCACGGTGGCGGTCGGCCTGAGCGCGCTGGCCGGCGGCGCGCTGACCTATTCGCTGCTGCGGAAGGTGTTGCCGCGCACCACTACCCGTCGGTAGCTGAGAACGTCCTCATAACGATCGGGATCAATCCCGGGTTGATACTTGATGTGACCGCGGTCACGTAGTACAAAGGAGTGCACGGAGCTCGGCAAGGCCAAGGCCACACCGGAAGAGAAGGTGTGATCTCCCGAGTCGGGACTCCCAGCACGGATCCCCGGAACCCACGCGGAGCTCAAGCCGCGATACAGGCAGAAGCGTTGTGGGCCTGCGGAATTGCGAAAAGCGAATGACGTTGTCAACTCCTTGGGTGGGGTTGCACCCGTAGCGCATCGCAAGATCGCCGAGGCCACCCACACAACCCACCTCAGCACGCTTGGTAACCGGAATCCGTGCTAGCGGGCGGCGAGCCGTGTCAGATGCAAATCTGACAACGGAACGTCGCCCGCTTCATGTCGCCGGCTTGTCCCGGGCCGCCTCTGCGATCGAGAGTGCCTCGCGCGCACCGGCATGCAGCGCCTGACTGCTCAGCACCAGCCAGGCGCCCAACCCGTTCGGCGTCCCCGACGCGAACCCGCGCGCCGCTGCGCGATAGTTGCCGGACTGCTTCATCCAGAACATCTCCGGGACACCGAGCCCGTGCGGATCCAGCCCACTGGACATCGTGATCAACCGCGACACCGCCCGCGCCACCACACCGTCGGCCGAACCGAACGGCTCGAGGGTCAACAGCTCCCCGTGCGCGACGGCGGCCAACACGAACGCGGGCACCGACGTCCCGCCGGTCACCAGCTCCGCCAGCATCTCCAGCCGCGGCCCGACCTCCGGTGCCGGCCGGGGCCGGCCCAGGTGATCGTCATCCACCAGATCGGCGGCGGCCAACGAATGCAGTCGGGCCAATGCCTGCAGCGGCGCGCGCTGCCACACCTGGGTCAGCGCGGTCGCGCCACCTTCGAGTGCCTCGGACACCCGCAGCGCCCCGGCCAGCACCGGATCCGGGTCCCCCGACTCGGACAGATTCAGCGAGCCGCCGTCGAGTACCGAACTCGCCCGCGCGGCCCGCAGCGCCGCCTCGGCCGCGGTTGCCGGCCAGCCGCGTAGATTGGTGCGGTGCCGGTGCGCCCGGCCCAGCGCCTCCCGCGCCTCGTCGCCGGCAGCGGCAACACCTTCCAGAGACACCAGTGGGGCGAGCGGATCGGTCATCCGGCCCACGCTAGCCGACCGCTGGGCTTGCAATCTTCGACGTTCGGCGCAGTTCGGCCGCCGTCCGCAGCGCACCGTGTGATGCCCCAACGCTGCTGCAACCTCAGGTGACTAGGCTCACACCCATGAGCGACACCACAGCGACGCAGACCGGCGTGCCCTCAGCCTATCCCCCGCCCGCCGAGTTCGCGGCCAACGCGAACGCCACCCGTGATCTCTACGACCAGGCCGAGGCCGACCGGTTGGGGTTCTGGGCCACCCAGGCCAACCGGCTGTCCTGGGCGACGCCGTTCGACGAGGTGCTGGACTGGTCGGACGCGCCGTTCGCGAAGTGGTTCGTCGGCGGCAAGCTCAATGTCGCCTACAACTGCGTGGACCGCCACGTCGAGGCCGGCAACGGTGACCGGGTGGCCATCCACTGGGAGGGCGAACCCGTCGGCGACGCGCGCACCATCACCTACGCCCAGTTGCAGGACGAGGTGAATCAGGCGGCCAACACGCTGACCGAACTCGGCTTGGGCGCCGGTGACCGGGTGGCCATCTACATGCCGATGGTGCCCGAGGCGATCATCGCGATGCTGGCGTGTGCCCGCCTCGGTGCCATGCATTCGGTCGTCTTCGCCGGCTTCTCCGCCTCGGCGCTCAAGGCCCGCATCGAGGATGCCCAGGCGAAACTGGTCATCACCTCCGACGGCCAGTTCCGCCGCGGCAAGGCCGCCCCGCTCAAGGTCGGCGTCGACGAGGCGCTCGAAGGCCTGGGCGACGACAACCCGGTCGAGCACGTTCTGGTGGTGCGCCGCACCGGAATCGACACACCGTGGACCGAGGGTCGCGACCTGTGGTGGGACGAGACGGTGCCGAAGGCATCGGTCGAGCACGCCTGCGAGGCCTTCGACTCCGAGCAGCCACTCTTTCTGCTGTACACCTCGGGCACCACCGGCAAGCCCAAGGGCATCGTGCACACCTCGGGCGGCTACCTGACCCAGGCCTCCTACACCCACCACAATGTGTTCGACCTCAAGCCCGAGACCGATGTGTACTGGTGCACAGCCGATATCGGCTGGGTCACCGGGCACACCTACATCGTCTACGGGCCGCTGTCCAACGGCGCCACCCAGGTGGTCTATGAGGGCACCCCGGCCTCCCCGGATGAGCACCGCCACTTCCAGGTCATCGAAAAGTACGGTGTGTCAATCTATTACACCGCCCCCACCGTGGTTCGCACGTTCATGAAGTGGGGCCGCGAACTGGCATTCGAACACGACCTGTCCAGCATCCGGTTGCTCGGCTCGGTCGGTGAGCCCATCAACCCCGAGGCGTGGCGCTGGTACCGACTGGTCTTCGGCGGCGACAAGACCCCGATCGTGGACACCTGGTGGCAGACCGAGACCGGCGCGATCATGATCTCGCCACTGCCCGGCGTGACCGACTGCAAGCCCGGTTCGGCGATGACACCGCTGCCCGGCATCTCGGCCAAGATCGTCGACGACGACGGCAACGATCTGGTCCCCGCGGTCGACGGCGCCGAACAGACCACCGGCTATCTGGTGCTGGACAAGCCGTGGCCGTCGATGCTGCGCGGCATCTGGGGCGATGACGAACGGTTCAGGGAGACCTACTGGTCGCGCTTCGCCGAGCAGGGTTGGTACTTCGCCGGTGACGGAGCCCGCTACGGCAGCGACGGCGAGATCTGGGTGCTGGGCCGCATCGACGATGTGATGAACGTGTCGGGACACCGCATCTCGACCGCCGAGGTGGAGTCCGCACTCGTCGGGCACGCCGGGGTGGCCGAGGCCGCCGTCGTCGGCGCCACCGACGAGCACACCGGTCAGGGCATCTGCGCCTTCGTCATCCTCAAGAGCCACGCCGCCGAGCTGTCGCACGAGCAGATGGTCGACGAACTGCGCGCCGAGGTGTCCAAGGAGATCTCGCCGATCGCCAAACCCCGTGAGATCCACGTGGTTCCGGAACTGCCGAAGACCCGCAGCGGCAAGATCATGCGGCGGCTGCTGCGCGATGTGGCCGAGGGCCGCGAGCTCGGTGACACCTCGACCCTGGTCGACCCCAGCGTCTTCGAGGCGATCCGCGCCAGCAAGTAGCCGGCGACAATCGGTCAGGCGATCGGCACGAAGCCGGCGCCTGGCCGATTCTTGCTGGTGATATCCGCCAGCACGGTGGACATCGACATGGTGACGGCCGGCGTGTGCAGCGGGATGTACTGCACCACGCAGGTCGGCAGTTCCTCGGTGAACGCGCCGTGGATCATGCCGACCAGCCGGTTGTTGACGGTCACCGGCGCGCCGGAGTCACCGGGCTGACCGCACACCTGGTTGAGGATGGTGCCGGGATCCTGACCCGGGCCCCAGGTGACGCCGCACGAGTAGCCGGTGGTGCGGCCGAGCTTGCAGGCGATCTCACCGAACGCCGGATCCGGGCCGAGACCGTCGATGCGGAACCCGTCGACGGTGTTGACCGGTGCCACCCGTTGCGGATCGAATTCGATCACCGCGTAATCGAGGTTGTCGTTGCCCGCGACCATGACGCCGAGCGTGCCCGCCGTCGGGACACCCTCTGCGGCGACGACGGCACCGGGGCCGCCGCAGTGCGCCGAGGTGAAGCCGATCAACTTGCCCGCGCCGTCGTGGCCGATCGCGGTGAGCGTGCAGAACGCGTGACCGTCGATCACGATGCCCGAACCGCCACCGAGGGGCACCGGACCGTCGGCATGGGCCACCGGGCTCATCAACAGAGCCATCGGGGCCAGCACCGCCAGCGAAACGATTCGCGCAATGGACTGCCAGCGGTGCCTCAAGGTCTCCCCATTCATTTGGTGGCCGCCATTCTATGTCGGCCAGAAGACAACCCTGGCTGTCCCATCGCTTCGCTCACCCCGGGAGCATGGCAACATAGCCTTCTATGAGCACCAGCGACCGCAAGAACGGCGTGCCGGCCACTGTGACGTCGATTCCGCTCGTCGACCCGCATGCACCCAAGGCCGACCCGTCCATCGGCGACCTGGTCAAGGACGCGACCGCCCAGGTCTCGACGCTGGTGCGGGCCGAGGTGGAGCTGGCCAAGGCGGAGATCACCCGCGACGTCAAGAAGGGGCTGACCGGCAGCCTCTACTTCATCGCCGCGCTGGTGGTGCTCTTCTATTCGACGTTCTTCCTGTTCTTCTTCATCGCCGAGCTGCTCGACACCTGGCTGTGGCGCTGGGCGGCATTCCTCATCGTCTTCGGTGTGATGGTCGTGGTGACCGCCGCGCTGGCGCTGCTGGGGTACCTGAAGGTTCGGCGCATCCGCGGGCCGCGGGAAACCATCGCCTCGGTCAAAGAGACCAAGGAAGCACTCACCCCGGGCTCGGACAAGCACGCCGAGCCGGCACGCCCGGCGATCACCACCGATCCGTCGGGCTGGTAGCCGCAGCCCCATGCAGTTCCGGCCGGACCCGTCGGTGGTGCGCATCGACGGGCCGTGGCGGCACCTGCAGGTGCACGCCAACGGCATCCGCTTCCACGTGGTGGAGGCAGACGGCGCCCAGCCGGGCGCCCCACTGGTCATCCTGTTGCACGGTTTCGGCGATTTCTGGTGGTCGTGGCGGCATCAGCTGCGCGGACTGACGAATGCCCGCGTGGTCGCCGTCGACCTGCGTGGCTACGGGGACAGCGACAAACCGCCCCGCGGCTACGACGGGTGGACATTGGCCGGGGACACCGCCGGTCTGGTCCGCGCACTGGGCCACAGCTCGGCCACGCTGGTCGGGCACGCCGACGGCGGGCTGGTCTGCTGGGCCACCTCGCTGCTGCATCCGCGGGCCGTCGACGCCGTCGCGCTGATCAGCTCACCGCACCCGGTCGCGCTGCGGGCCTCGGTACTGGGCAACGCCGCCCAGCGTCGTGCCCTGCTGCCCTGGCTGTTGCGCTATCAGGTGCCCAGGTGGCCGGAACGCAAGCTGACCCGGCACAACGCGGCCGAGATCGAACGGGTGGTGCGCGACCGCTCCGGTGACGGTTGGGTGGCCACCGAGGACTTCGCGGTCACCATGCGGCAGCTGCGCCGAGCCATCCAGATCCCGGGTGCGGCGCACTCCACATTGGAATACCAGCGCTGGGCGGTGCGCAGTCAGATCCGCGGTGAGGGCCGGCGGTTCATGCACTCGATGGCCCGGCCGATCACGGTGCCGCTACTGCACCTGCACGGCACGGTCGACCCCTACGTGCTGGCCGACCCGGTGCTCCGGTCGCTGCCCTACGCACCGGACGGGACCTATGAGACCGTCTCCGGTGCAGGGCATTTCGCCCACGAGGAGCAGCCCCGGGAGGTCACCGCCGCGCTGCAGCGGTTCCTGGGCACCGTCTATCCGGGCTGACCGATGCAGACGCCGGTCGGCACCGGTGCGGTGTTGCCGACCTGCATGCGCTGCGGCAGCACCTGCTGGGCGGTGAGCACGAACCCGGTGTCGGCATCGTCGACCGCGGCACCGAAGACGACCCCGAGTACCTTGCCGTCCTTGTCGATCATCGGGCCGCCGGAATTGCCCTGCTTGACCGAGCCCCGGATGGTGTAGACCGTGCGGTTGACCGTCGTGGAGTTGTAGATGTCGGGGCCGTTGAGTTCGATCGTCTCGCGCACCCGCGCCGGGGTCGCGGTGAAGTCGCCGCCGCCGGGATAGCCCATCACGATGGCGTCGGTGGTCGGTTCGGCCTCGGCGTCGTCGAACACCAGCGGCACCGACGGCAGGTCGGGCACCGCCAGGATGGAGATGTCCTGGTTCGGGTCGTAGGACACCACCGTGGCGTCGTAGGTCTGCCCGTCGACCTCGACGGTGACCGTCTCGGCACCGGCGACGACGTGCGCGTTGGACATCACCCGGTTCGGCGCGATGACGAAACCGCTGCCTTCGAGCACCTTCTGGCAACTCGGTGCGACACCGCGGATCTTCACGACGCTGCCGCGGGTCGCCTCGATCACCGGGGATGTCGCCAATGCCGTGTCGGGAGCGTCGACGGCGACGACCGGGGTGCGACTGAACGGCTCCAGCACCGCCGGCAACCCGGAGGTGTCCAGCAGACCGGCCAGCCGGGCGGGCACCTTCTGCAGCCATTCCGGTGCCAGGTTGTTGACCTCGGTGAGCACCTTGGACCCGCGGACCGCGCCGGCCAGCGTCGGCTGACTGGTCAGCGGCGACGCGAGCAGCCAGGCCGCGATCAGCACCGTCACCAGTTGCAGCGCCGAGCCGATGATCGAATCGACGAATCGCAGCACCGGGTTGCGCAGCGCGCCGCGCACCGCCCGCCCCAGCACCACGCCGGCGATCTCGCCGATCACCACCAGGGCCAGGATGAGGAACAGCGTCGCGAAGAGCTTGGTGCGGGGCCCGTCGATGTTGCCGACCAGATGCGGCGCCAGCAGCACGCCAGCGACCGCGCCGAGCACAACGCCGATGAACGACAGCAGCGAGCCGAGCGCGCCGGAGCGCCAGCCGGAAACCGCGGCCACGAAGGCGACGGCGAGGATCGCGAGGTCGAGCCACTGTGAGGGAGTCATCGTTGGGCTTCACCGTACTGGCTGGGCGGCTCCACCAAGGCCATTGCCTCCTCCAGTTCACGCACGTCGTCGACGTTCCACGGTTGCGCCCAGCCCGCGACGTCCAGCAGCGCCGAGATCACCTGGCCGGTGAAACCCCAGACCAGCATCTGGTTGAGCAGGAAGGCCGGCCCGGCGAACCGGCTGGTGTTGGCCTGCCGGTACACCATCAGCCGGTTCTCGGGATTGATGAACGCGCGCAGTGGAACCCGCGCCACAATGGCGGCCTCGGCGGGGTCGACGACGCCCACCGGCCCGGGATCGGGCGAGTAGGCCAGCACCGGCACCACGTGAAAACCGGTCGGCGGGATGAACATCCGGTCCAGTACGGCCAGCGGGGTCAACCGGTCGGTGTCGACCCCGGTCTCCTCGCGGGCCTCGCGCAGCGCGGTCGCGACCGGCCCGTCGTCCTCGGGATCGGACACCCCGCCCGGGAACGCCGCCTGCCCGGAATGGTTGCGCAGCGAGGACGCCCGGACGGTGACCAACAGGTCGGTTTCCGGCGGCGGCGGGCCGCCTATGTGCCCCGGCGGCGGGCCGGAGGACGGCGCATCGGGGGGACCGGAGAACAACACCAGCACCGCCGCGTCGCGTTTGGTGCCGGCCCGGGTGGCATCGGCGTTGGCGGCGCTGATGGCGGCCAGCACGTCGGCGGGCACCCGGTTGCGGTAGGCGTTCGGGACGGCGGCGACGTTGTCGACCAGGGGACGCAGCCAGGCCGGCGCGGCGTCCGGGGACAGCTCAGCCAACGGGCACCCCTATCAACGGATTCACCGCCGCGGCGATCTCGTCGGCGTCGGTGAAGGGCCGCGGCAGAATTTCGGCCACGCTACCGTCCGCACGCAGCACCACCGTCGCAGGCATCACGTTGGGCACCTTGAGCGCCGCGGCGACCAGCCGACGACCGTCCTGCAGCGTCGGCAACCGCACCCCGAGCTCGGCGAGCCGCAACAGGCCGGCCGCTTCGTTCTCGTCCTGATGCACGGTCAGCACCAGCACCCGCGGCCCCATCCGACGCTGATATTCGACCAGTGCGGGCAGCTCGTCGGCGCACGGGCCGCACCAGTAGGCCCACAGGTTGAGCACCACCGGTCGCCCGGCCACCGCCGCGGCCACGTCGACCGAGGTGCCGTCGCCCGCGCACTCCAACGTGATGCCGCGCAGCTGCGCCGGCCCGGCTCCGGCTCCGGTGCCGGTGCCGGTGTCCGGGCAGGGCGGCAGATCGGCCCGGGCCCGCGGTCCGGCGAGGGCTTCCGGGGTGTCGGCCGCGCGGCGGTCACGCTCGGCCGGCGCCGGGGAGTCGACCGAAGCGGCGGGTCCGGCGGGATCGGTGCCCAGCTCGCGCCACAGCGCATAGCCGAGCGCGACGAAGACGATCAGGACCGCGACGGTCCACCGGGCCGAGCGACTCACAATCCGGCCAGCGCCAGCAGATGCTCGGTCTCGGGGCCCTTCACCAGGGCGGCGGCGGTTGCCTTGTCGGTCGGACCCGCCCCGAAGGAGGGGCAGTCCTTGGCCAGCACGCACACCCCGCACGCGGGGCGGCGGGCGTGGCAGACGCGGCGGCCGTGGAAGATGACCCGGTGGCTGAGCAGCGTCCACTCGCGGCGTTCGATCAGCTCCCCGACGGCATGCTCGACCTTGACCGGGTCCTCCTCATCGGTCCAGCGCCACCGCCGCACCAGCCGCCCGAAGTGGGTGTCCACCGTGATGCCCGGGATGTCGAAGGCATTGCCCAGCACCACGTTGGCCGTCTTGCGGCCGATACCGGGCAGCGTCACCAGGTCCTCGAGCGTGGCGGGGACCTCGCCGTCGAAGCGGGCCTCCAGTTCGGTGCCGAGGTTGATCAGCGAGTTGGCCTTGTTGCGATAGAAGCCGGTGGGCCGGATCAGCTCCTCCAGTTCCGCGCGATCTGCCTGCGCGTAGTCCAGCGCGGTGCGGTACCGCGCGAACAGTGCCGGGGTGGTCAGGTTGACGCGCTTGTCGGTGCACTGTGCGGACAGGATGGTCGCCACCGTGAGCTCGAGCGGATTGGTGAAGTCCAGCTCGCAGTAGACGTGTGGGAAGGCCACCGCCAGGGTGCGGTTCATCCGGCGGGCACGCCGGACGCGGCCCAACGGCGTCTCGCGGTCCCACGCGGCCGATGATTTGCTCCGGGTGCTGCTGGCGGTCACTCGAAACAGGGTACTGACGTGCCCAAACGGCCAGGTGCGGACCGGTGGCAAACCGTGATCGCACCGAGATGTTCAGCGTGTTTACTCTTCGATGTGTCGTGGTTGCTGGTGTGCTTCATCCCGGGGTTGCTCATGTTGGCGACCTTCGGGTTGCAGCGCCTGGAGGCCGGTCTGGTGGACGACAGCACGACCGGGCGTCGGGCCGACATACCGGAACGCACGCAGATCCGGCGCGCCCCGCTCGAGTACGCCGGGCTGCCGACGCGCCCGGCAACCTCGCAGCGGGTCAATCCGCAGTTTCCGGCGACCCGCCAGGCCAATCGTGTGTAGCGTTGGCTCGTCGCCGACGCGCCAACCACTAGACTGAATCCGCTGACCAGCTCTGCGGTTGGCCTGCGCGTGTCATATCACTGGATGAGCTTAAGAGGGGCAACGTGGACGAGATCCTGGCCAGGGCCGGAATCTTCCAAGGAGTAGAACCCACCGCGGTCGCTGCACTGACCAAACAGCTGCAGCCCGTCGACTTTCCGCGCGGACACACCGTGTTCGCCGAGGGTGAGCCCGGTGACCGGCTCTACATCATCACGTCCGGCAAGGTGAAAATCGGCCGGCGCTCCCCCGACGGCCGGGAGAACCTGCTGACCATCATGGGTCCGTCGGACATGTTCGGTGAGCTCTCCATCTTCGACCCCGGTCCGCGTACCTCCAGCGCCACCACCATCACCGAGGTGCGTGCCGTATCGATGGACCGCGAGGCCCTGCGCGCCTGGATCGCCGACCGCCCCGAGATCGCCGAGCAGTTGCTGCGCGTGTTGGCCCGCCGCCTGCGCCGCACCAACAACAACCTGGCCGATCTGATCTTCACCGACGTGCCCGGGCGGGTCGCCAAGCAGCTGCTGCAGCTGGCCCAGCGGTTCGGCACCCAGGAGGGCGGCGCGCTGCGCGTCACCCACGACCTGACCCAGGAAGAGATCGCCCAGCTCGTCGGCGCCTCGCGCGAGACCGTGAACAAGGCGTTGGCCGACTTCGCTCACCGCGGCTGGATCCGCCTGGAGGGCAAGAGCGTGCTGATCAGCGATTCCGAGCGGCTGGCCCGCCGCGCCCGCTAGTCACCTGCGGTTTGTGGAGTCTCACCCGTAACCATTACGGGTGAGACTCCCAAATCACGCTCTGAGGTAGTCCAGCTGGGCCCGGACCGACTTCTCCGCGGCGTCCCAGAGCTTCTCATCGACATCGACGTAGACGTGCTCGACGACCTGTCGGGCGCTGGCGTCCTCGCCGATCTCGCGCAGCGCCGCGCGAACCTGATCCAGTCGCTCCTCGCGGTGTGCCAGATAGCTGGTTGCCACCGCGGCCAGATCCGGCAGATCCGGTCCGTGCCCGGGCAGCACCCGGCGCGGGCCCAGCCCCTGCAGCCGGCGCAGCGAATCCAGATAGGCCGCCAGGCTGCCGTCCTCGTCGTCGATGACGGTGGTGCCCCGCCCCAGCACGGTGTCGGCGGTGAGCACGGCACCTCCGCGGTCGCCACTGGCATCGTCGACCAGGAACGACAGCGAATCGGCGGTGTGGCCGGGGGTGGCCAGCACGGTGATCCGCAGGCCGGCGGCGTCGATGACCTCACCGTCGGTCAACGGTCCGCCGAGCCCGCGCAGGAATCCGCTGCCGATCGCCCGGACCACCGCCCCGGTGCGCGCGACGAGCTTGTCGATGCCGTCGGTGTGGTCGCCGTGCTTGTGGCTGATCAACACCAGCGGGATCGACCCGAGCGCGGCGATCCGGTCGATGTGCTCCTCATCGTCGGGTCCGGGATCGACGATCACCATCTCGTCGCTGCCGGGTCCGCGCAGCACCCAGGTGTTGGTGCCGTCCAGCGTCATGATTCCCGGGTTGTCGCACAACAGCACCGACGCGGTCTCGGTGACCGGCCGCAGCCGGCCGTACGCGGGGTGATGCATCACGACAACCTCGACCTACGCGACCCTTGCCTGACTGTCGCTCACGCGACCCTTGCCTGACTGTCGCTCACGCGACCTCGACGATGATCTCGACCTCGACCGGCGCGTTACGCGGCAGCTCGGACACCCCGACCGCCGAACGGGCGTGCGCACCGCTCTCGCCGAACACCTCGCCGAACAGTTCCGAGGCACCGTTGATCACGCCCGGCTGACCGTCGAAACCCCCGGCCGACGCAACGAATCCGACCACCTTGACCACGCGCACCACCGAGTCGATGCCGACCAGCGCGTGCACCGCGGCCAGCGCGTTGAGCCCACACACCCGGGCCAGCTCCTTGGCCTCGTCGGCGGTCACCTCGGCGCCGACCTTGCCGGTCGCCAGCAGCGCGCCGTCGCGGATCGGCAGCTGGCCCGCGGTGTAGACGAGGTTGCCGGTGCGCACCGCGGGGACGTAGGCGGCCAGCGGCGCAACAACCTCCGGCAGCTCGATACCGAGCTCGGAAAGGCGCTGCGACGTGCTCACTTCGGCCGCTTCAGATACGCGACGTGCTGCTCACCGGTCGGGCCGGGCAGTACCGAGACCAGCTCCCAACCATCCGAGCCCCACTGATCGAGGATCTGTTTGGTGGCGTGCGTCAGCAACGGCACGGTGGCGTACTCCCAACGGCTCACTTCAGTCATGGGGCAGAGCTTATCCGCCGACGGCTGCCGGGTGGTTAGCATGCAGACGTGGAACAAGCATCCGACGACCGCAAGCCGGTCGGCTGGCCGTCCCGCCTGACGAAGGCCCGTCTGCACTTCGTCACCGGCAAGGGCGGCACCGGAAAGTCGACGATCGCCGCGGCGCTGGCGCTGTCCCTTGCCGCGGGTGGCCGCAGGGTGCTGCTGGTCGAGGTCGAAGGCCGCCAGGGCATCGCCCAGCTCTTCGACGTCCCGCCGCTGCCCTATAAAGAGGTGAAGATCGCGACCGCCGAGGGCGGCGGGCAGGTGAACGCGTTGGCCATCGACACCGAGGCCGCGTTCCTGGAGTACCTCGACATGTTCTACAACCTCGGCATCGCCGGGCGGGCCATGCGCCGCATCGGCGCCGTCGAGTTCGCCACCACGATCGCGCCCGGTCTGCGTGACGTGCTGCTGACCGGCAAGATCAAGGAGATCGTGGTCCGGTCCGACAAACAGGCCAAGCCGGGCGTCACGGCGTATGACGCGATCGTCGTCGACGCACCTCCGACCGGGCGCATCTCCCGCTTCCTCGATGTCACCAAGGCCGTGTCCGAGTTGGCCAAGGGCGGGCCGGTGCACTCCCAGGCCGAGGGCGTGGTGAAGATCCTGCACTCCGATCTGACCGCCATCCACCTGGTCACGTTGCTGGAGGCGCTGCCGGTGCAGGAGACCATCGAGGCCATCAGCGAGTTGCGCGAGCTCGACCTGCCGATCGGCAGCGTCATCGTCAACCGCAACATCCCGTCCTACCTGCCCGAGCCCGCGTTGACCAAGGCCGCCGCCGGCGACATCGACGCCGACACGGTGCGGTCAGATCTCGAGTCGGCGGGAATTACGTTGGCAGACAACGATTTCGCTGGGCTGCTCACCGAGTCGATCCAGCACGCCACCCGCATCGCGGCGCGCGCCGAGAGCGCTGAACTGCTCAAGGACCTGGATGTGGCCCGCCTCGAGCTGCCGGCCATCGCCGACGGCGTGGACCTGGGCAGCCTGTACGAACTCGCCGAAGCACTTGCCGCCCAAGGTGTGCGATGAACGCTCGCGCCCAGAGCCGAAGGAACAGCTGATATGAGCGCCACTCCTGCCGTCCTGAATCTGGGCACCATCCTGTCCGACACCAGCAACCGCGTCATCGTGTGTTGCGGCGCGGGTGGGGTCGGCAAGACCACGACCGCCGCCGCCATGGCCCTGCGCGCCGCCGAGTTGGGCCGCACCGTGGTGGTGCTGACCATCGACCCGGCCAAGCGACTGGCCCAGGCGCTGGGTATCGAGAGCCTGGGCAACAACCCGCAGCGGGTTCCGCTGGCGCCCGAGGTGACCGGCGAACTGCACGCGATGATGCTCGACATGCGCCGCACGTTCGACGAGATGGTGGTGCAGTACTCGGGACCCGGTGTCGCGGACTCGATTCTGGAGAACCAGTTCTATCAGACGGTGGCGACCTCGCTGGCCGGCACGCAGGAGTACATGGCCATGGAGAAGCTCGGCCAGCTGCTCGCCGAGGACAAGTGGGATCTGGTGGTGGTGGACACCCCGCCGTCGCGCAACGCGTTGGACTTCCTGGACGCGCCGAAACGGTTGGGCAGCTTCATGGACAGCCGGTTGTGGCGGATGCTGCTGGCTCCGGGCCGTGGCATCGGGCGCATAGTCACCGGCGCCGTCGGCCTGGCCATGAAGGGCATGTCGACCGTGCTGGGCTCCCAGATGCTCTCCGACGCCGCGGGTTTCGTGCAATCACTGGACGCGACGTTCGGCGGTTTCCGGGAGAAGGCGGACCGCACCTATGAACTGCTCAAGCGGCGCGGCACCCAGTTCGTGGTGGTCTCGGCGGCCGAGCCCGACGCCCTGCGCGAGGCATCCTTCTTCGTCGACCGGCTCTCCAGCGAGAACATGCCGCTGGCCGGACTGATCCTCAACCGCACCCATCCCACGCTGTGCGACCTGGCCGGCGAGAAAGCCGAAGCGGCCGCCGACCAGCTGGATGCGAGCACGGGAGCGGGTGGGTTGACCTCGGCGGTGTTGCGGATTCACGCCGCCCGGGCGGCGACCGCCAAGCGTGAGGTGCGACTGTTGTCCCGGTTCACCGGCGCCAACCCGCATGTGGCGATCGTCGGTGTGCCGTCGTTGCCGTTCGACGTGTCCGATCTGGAGGCGCTGCGCGCCATCGGTGATCAGCTCACCGGGGTCTGACCGGACGGGGCACCGCGGTCGAACCGCGAAGACGACACCGCGGTCGAACCGCAGAGACGACACCGCGGCCGAACCGGTCGGCCGCGGTGCAGTGGGACCGCTCAGACGGCGCTGCGGTGCTTACGCTGCGCGGCGAAGAAATCGGCCCACGAGACGACCTCGGGGTGCTGCTTGAGCAGGGCACGGCGCTGACGCTCGGTCATGCCGCCCCAGACACCGAACTCGACCCGGTTGTCCAGCGCGTCGGCGCCGCATTCGGCGATGACGGGGCAGTGCCGGCAGATCACCGCCGCCTTTCGCTGGGCGGCGCCGCGGACGAACAGTTCGTCGGGGTCGGCCTGCCGGCAGCGGGCCTGCGAGACCCACGCGATACGAGCTTCGGCCTCGGCTCCCGGAACAGTCGTCGGGGCGTGCGTTCCTGCACTCCTGTGCGTGGCAGACGATGTAACTGACACCTGCATTCCCCTTTGCTCCGGTCCCCTGTTAAGCCTGTGTAATCTGCGCCACATTGCGTCAGGAGTGTTACCTGAATCGCATTGTGTGTTCAAGCTAGGTGGTAGAGGGGCTTTTACGCAACAGTCAGATCACACTTTTTTGGGACGACCGTGCAGTCCGCCCGTCCGGAGGCCCGAAACGGCAGCCCGCAGGCCCCGATTGGACCCGCTGGCTACTCTGTAACTCATGTCCGACCAGCCCCAGCACCGGCCGCCGATCGCGGTGACGGTCATCAAACTGATGTGGTGCTGCCTGCTGGCCGCAGTCATCGCCGCCGGGCTGATGTTCCCGGTCGTCGGCGGCATCGGCCTGATGTCGAACCGGGCCTCCGATGTGGTTGCCAACGGCTCGGCCCAACTGGTCGAGGGGGACATCCCCGCGGTATCGACCATGACCGACGCGCAGGGCAACCCGATCGCCTGGCTCTACACGCAGCGCCGTTTCGAGGTGCCCAGCGAGCAGATCGCCAACACCATGAAGCTGGCCATCGTCTCCATCGAGGACAAGCGCTTCGCCGAACACAACGGGGTGGACTGGCAGGGCACCCTGACCGGCCTGTCCGGCTACCTGTCCGGCAACCTGGACACCCGCGGTGGCTCCACCATCGAGCAGCAGTACGTCAAGAACTATCAGCTGCTGGTCGTGGCGCAGACCGATGCCGAGAAGCGGGCCGCCATCGAGACCACACCGGCCCGCAAACTGCGCGAGATCCGAATGGCGCTCACCCTGGACAAGACGCTGACCAAACCGGAGATCCTGACCAGGTACCTGAACCTGGTGTCCTTCGGCAACGGCGCCTTCGGCGTGCAGGACGCCGCGCAGACCTATTTCGGCATCAATGCCAGCGAGTTGAACTGGCAGCAGGCTGCCCTGCTGGCGGGCATGGTGCAGTCGACCAGCGTGCTCAATCCGTACACCAATCCCGAGGGTGCGCTCGCTCGTCGGAACGTCGTGCTGGACACCATGATCGAGAACGTGCCCGCCGAGGCCGAGGCGCTGCGCGCGGCCCGCGAGCAGCCGCTCGGGGTGTTGCCGCAGCCCAAGGAACTGCCGCGCGGCTGTATCGCCGCCGGTGACCGCGCCTTCTTCTGCGATTACGTGCTGGATTACCTGGCCCGCGCCGGGCTGAGCAAGGATCAGGTCGCCAAGGGTGGCTACCTGATCAAGACGACCTTGGATCCCAACGTGCAGGCCACCGTCAAGAACGCGGTGAACCAGTTCGCGCCGGCCGACACCCCGGGCGTGGCCAGCGTCATGAGCGTGATCCGGCCCGGCAAGGAAGCCCACCCGGTGGTGGCCATGGCCAGCAACCGCACCTACGGCCTGAACACCGAGGCCGGCGAAACGATGCAGCCGCAGCCGTTCTCGCTGGCGGGTAACGGTGCCGGTTCGGTGTTCAAGATCTTCACCGTCGCCGCGGCGATGGAGATGGGCATGGGCATCAACAGCGAGCTGCCCGTGCCCGCGGCCTTCCAGGCCAAGGGCCTGGGCAGCAGCAGCTCCCCCGGCTGCCCGCCGGCCACCTGGTGCGTCAAGAATGCCGGTGGCTACCGCGGATCGATGAACGTCACCGATGCGCTGGCCACCTCGCCGAACACCGCGTTCGCCAAGCTGATCTCCCAGGTCGGGGTCCAGAAGGCCGTCGACATGTCGGTGCGGCTGGGCCTGCGGTCCTACGCCCTGCCCGGCACCGCCCGCGATTACGACCCGGAGAGCAACGAGAGCCTCGCCGATTTCGTCAAGCGGCAGAACATCGGCTCGTTCACCCTGGGTCCGATCGAGGTCAACGGCCTGGAGCTGTCCAACGTCGCCGCGACGCTCGCCTCCGGCGGCGTGTGGTGCCCGCCCAACCCGATCGCCCAGGTCTTCGACCGGCGCGGCAACGAGGTCGCGGTGACCACCGAGACCTGCGAGCAGGTCGTGCCCGAGGGGCTGGCCAACACGTTGGCCGTCGCCATGGGCGAGGACGATCGCGGGTCCGGCACCGCGGCCGGTGCGGCCGGAGCGGCGGGCTGGACGCTACCGATGTCGGGTAAGACGGGCACCACCGAATCCAACCGGTCCTCGGCGTTCCTGGGCTTCACCAGCGAACTGGCCGCGGCCAACTACATCTATGACGACTCCACCCAGCCCAGCGAGCTGTGTTCCTTCCCGCTGCGGCAGTGCGGCTACGGCAACCTGTTCGGCGGCAACGAGCCGGCCCGCACCTGGTTCACGGCGATGAAGCCGCTCACCCCGGACACCGTGGTGCTGCCGCCGCCCGATCCGCGCTACGTCGAGGGCGGCCCCGGTTCCCGGGTGCCCAGCGTGGCCGGAATGGACGTGAACACCGCCCGCGACCGGCTGCGCGCCGCCGGCTTCCAGGTGGCCGACCAGACCACCGAAACCAACAGCGGGTCGCCGCGCGGTTCCGTGGTCGGCACCTCGCCGACGGGGCAGACCATCCCCGGTTCGATCATCACGATCCTCACCAGCAACGGCATCCCGCCGGCCCCGCCGCCACCGCCGGTCGGCATCCCGGGGCTGCCGCCGATGGTCGGTTCGACGGTGGTGCAGATCCCCGGTCTGCCGCCCATCACGGTGCCGGTGCTCGGCCCGCCTCCTCCCCCGGCACCACCGCCGCCGCCGTGATCTCGCAGTAAACTGCTGCCATGTCGCACCTGAAGAACACCGCCGCGATCGCCGCAGGCACTCTCGCCGCGGGTATCGGCTACGCGTCGCTGATCGAACGCAATGCGTTCGCCCTTCGGGGACTGACCATGCCGGTGCTCACCCCGGGGTCGACCCCGCTGCGGGTGCTGCACCTGTCCGACCTGCACATGCTGCCGCGCCAGCGCCGCAAACAGGCCTGGCTGCGGGAGCTGGCGTCGTTGCAACCCGATTTCGTGGTGAACACCGGGGACAACCTGTCGCACCAGAAGGCGGTGCCGGCCGTGGTGCAGGCGCTCGGTGACCTGCTGTCGGTGCCCGGTGTGTTCGTCTTCGGCAGCAATGACTACTTCGCGCCGAAGCCGAAGAACCCGACGAACTATCTGTTCAACAAGAAGCGCCGCATCCACGGCGACCCGCTGCCCTGGCAGGATCTGCGCGCGGCGTTCACCGAGCGCGGCTGGTTGGACATGACGCATGTGCGCCGCGAGTTCGATGTCGCCGGGTTGCGCATCGCCGCGGCCGGGGTCGACGACCCGCATCTCAAGCGCGACCGCTACGAGACCATCGCCGGGCCGGCCGACCGGACCGCCAACCTCACCCTGGGGCTCACGCATTCGCCGGAGCCGTGGGTGCTGGACCGTTTCGCCGCCGACGGTTATCAGCTGGTGATGGCCGGGCACACGCACGGCGGGCAGCTGTGCCTGCCGTTCTACGGCGCGCTGGCCACCAACTGCGATATCGACCGCACGCGGGCCAAGGGGCCGTCGCAGTGGGGGGCCGACATGAAGCTGCACGTGTCGGCCGGCATCGGCACCTCGCCGTACGCGCCGGTGCGGTTCTGCTGCCGGCCCGAGGCGACCCTGCTGACCCTGGTGGCCGCCCCGACGAAGGGGCAGGGCGTGGGGACCCGTGCCGGGCAGGCGCATCCGACCGTATCGGCACGGTGAGCGGGGACATCGCCTGTAGCCGGCCACGGGACTGGGTGGACAACGCCGTCCGGTTGATCGAGGCCGACGCCCGCCGCAGCGCGGACACCCACCTGCTGCGTTATCCGCTGCCCTCGGCGTGGGCGGACCGCCATGATGTCGCGCTGTATCTCAAGGATGAGACGACGCACATCACCGGCAGTCTCAAGCACCGGTTGGCCCGGTCGCTGTTCCTGTACGCGCTGTGCAACGGATGGATCGGCGAGGGCACCACCGTCATCGAGGCGTCGTCGGGTTCCACCGCGGTGTCGGAAGCGTATTTCGCGGCTCTGCTCGGGGTGCCCTTCATCGCGGTGATGCCGCGGTCGACCAGTTCGACCAAGGTGTCGTTGATCGAATCCCAGGGCGGGCGTTGCCATTTCGTGGACAGCGCGGCGCAGGTGTACGCCGAGGCCGAACGCCTGGCGCAGCAGACCGGCGGGCACTACCTGGACCAGTTCACCAACGCCGAACGCGCCACGGATTGGCGCGGCAACAACAACATCGCCGAGTCGATCTTCGAACAGATGATGCAGGAGAGCCATCCGGTGCCGGACTGGATCGTGGTGGGCGCGGGCACCGGCGGCACCAGCGCGACGATCGGCCGCTATCTGCGCTATCGACGCCACGCCACCCGGTTGTGCGTGGTGGACCCGGAGAATTCCGCGTTCTTCCCGGCCTACGAGCAGGGCTGTCTGGACATCGAGACGGGGATGTCATCACGCATCGAGGGAATCGGGCGGCCACGGGTGGAGCCGTCGTTCCAGCCAGGCGTGGTCGACCGGATGATCACCGTCCCGGACTCGGCGTCGGTGGCCGCCGCCCAGCATGTGAGCCGGGTTCTGGGGCGCCGCGTCGGACCGTCGACCGGCACGAACGTGTGGGGCGCCTTCGGGCTGCTGGCAGAGATGGTCGCCGCGAGGCGAGGCGGGTCGGTGGTGACGCTGATCGCCGACAGCGACGATCGCTACGCGGACACCTACTTCAGCGACGAGTGGCTGGCCAGCCAGCGGTTGTATCCGTCGGCGTCGGCCGCCAAGCTCTCGGAGTTCGAGTCCACGGGCAGCTGGTCCTGATCGTCGCGGTCGGAAACGCCGGTGGCCGGCCCGCGTCCGGACACGAAGAGCCACAGCGCCGCCAGGGCGAAGAAACCGATGTAGATCGTCGCACCCAACCCGGTCATGTCTGCCTCGTTTCTGTCCTCGGACTCCCGCGACGGTGCCCGTTACCGTCTACAACGCCGCCGGGGCGGGAGTTGCTTCCCGCTGCTGTTACCGACCTGGATTCCCACTTGCCCGCCAGGCTGAAACCCGGCGGCGGAGCCGTCGCCGCGCGCCGGCCTCGGGCGGCATCCAGGCAACCGGAGGCCGTTTGGCTTTCCGCCCCCCCGGTGCGATACGCTGTCGTGGCTTCACGCGGGGTGTGGCGCAGCTTGGTAGCGTGCTTCGTTCGGGACGAAGAGGTCGTGGGTTCGAATCCCGCCACCCCGACTCGTGTTTATACAGGTAGAAGGCCCTGACTGGTTCTCCAGCTCGGGGCCTTCTTCTTTTCCAGTCCGCAGCTGGTCCGCAGCGAGTTCCAACGCTTTCAATCGAGCTGCGTCCAGTGCAGCCGAAACCTGCTCCAGATCGTCAGGGAACAGGTCGGCGTAGGTGTCGAGGGTAAGCACGGCGGAGGCGTGGCCGAGCATCGTCTGAACGGCCTTGACGTTCGCACCGGCGCTGATCGACAGCGACGCGGCTGTGTGCCGCAAGTCATGAGGGGTGACGGTGGGAAAGGCCGGCAAGTGCTCCTGGACTCGCTTGACGGCCACATTGAAGACACGCGGTCGCCACGTGGACACTCGCAGAACGGCTCCCTCTGCCGATGCGAACACTAAATCCCCGCGTTGCTTGCCGACCATCAACGCAGCGAGCGGCTCGGCGAGGAAGGCGGGGAAGGGCACCGAGCGACGCTCATGAGACTTCGGCGTGGACCACACCAGCTTTCCGCCAACCTCGGCAACGGCCTCGCGGATATTCACCCGACGGCGCAGCATGTCGAACGATTCCACCCGCAGCGCTGCCATCTCCCCCCAACGCAGGCCGGTATAGGCCAGGAACCGGACCACGGTGGCGTAATCACCCACTTCGTCAGCCAGAAGCTCCACCTGTGGGTGGGTGAGATAGCCCCTCGACCGATGCTGTCGTCGCGGCGCCTTGACGCCGGAACAGGGATTGCGCGGAATCCGTCGGTCGTCGACCGCCATCTCCAGAATCTGCCTTAGCACGCTGAGGGCGTTCTCGATGGTCGCCGGCTTCGCACCTCCCGCAGCAAGCTCCTGCACCCAAGTCCTGACGTCCGAGGACTGCACGTCGGCCACGGAAACCGATGACCACCTGCTCTCGACGTAACCCGACCAGGCGAACGCCCGTGTGGCCACCGTCGTCTCCTTCAAATGACCTTGTGTCCCAAGCCATTTGACATGAAGCTCACGGACCGTGATCCGTCCCGCTTTCGGCGCGACGTACGTTCCCGTGGTTTGGGCAGCCGTTATCTCGTTCAGCCACGCCTGCGCGTCGACCTTGCGGTCGAACGAACGGGTGTTCTCCTGGCTTTGATCGTCTACATATCTGGCCAGCCAGCGACGCCCCTTGCCGGCCCGGGCCGTGGGGCTTCCGTCGGCTCGGCGCCACCTGTCCTCGACACCGCTTCGGCGATTACGTCTCTGCATGAGCAACTCCTCAGCTCCCGGACACAGTGTCACATCCACCACCGACAGCCGATGAAAACGTTCGGCTGTAGTCGATTCGTAAGTGAATTGCACGCTAGTGGTGGACAAACCGATAGCACCACCACCAACGTTGGATTCGTTGACAGGAAACACTTCAGGGAGGAACAACATGGATCTACTGAGTGCGAAACAAGTTTCGGACATCATCGGCGTCCCGGTCGGAACGCTCCGCTACTGGCGCCACTGCGATATCGGGCCGGCCAGTTTCACCTTGGGCCGCAAAGTCGTGTACCGACGCGACGAGGTACTGCGATGGATCTCGGAGCAAGAAACGGCAACTCGGCGTGGAGGCGGAGACGCCGCGTGAACTTAATCCACGAAAAAGACCCCGGGGCCTAGCCGAGGTCTTTGTTCGAACCACCCGGTCACCCAACACGGAAGTTCCACATGAGAATAGCTCGTCACTGCGCCCTGCTGAAGCGTGGCGATCAGGACAACCAATGAGCGACAACGAAACCGAGAAGAAGTCAGTCGCCGCCCGCCTGGTCGGCATGGCCCAGGAGCGGTACCTGCTCGGAGTCTCAGATGAAGGCGAGCCGTTCGGCGCTGACCGCGCTCGCCCACACCTGGTAATGCTGCTCCGCGCCGGTAGGGCCGGCCTACGCGCCGACCTCGCTGCCCGTTATTTCGCCGAAACCGGCACAGTCGCCGGCGGCCAGGCCCTTACCGACGCAACTTTAATCCTCGAAGGACTGGCCGCCTCGACACCGCCCGAACGTCTGAACCTTCGCGTCGCCGATCATGACGGCGCAATCTACGTTGACACCGGACGGTCCGATGGTCACGCGATCCGTATCGGACACGGGCGGTGGATGCTCACCGAACGTGCACCGGTGCGCTTTCTGCGCACCAAACTGACCGGAGCGATGCCGCTACCAGTCGAGGGCGGCGATGTCCAGAAGCTCTGGGACTTCGTCAACATCGACTTCGAGGACCGACCGGTCCTCCTTGCTGCACTCGTTGCCGCACTCGTACAAAGCGATGTCCCACACCCGATCTTGGCGCTCTTCGCGGAGCAGGGTAGCGCCAAGAGCACGACTACCCGCATGCTGGTTGATCTCATCGACCCATCACCGGTCCCTCTGCGGCAGGCACCCCGCGACGCGGACTCATGGGTCACCGCCGCATCCGGGTCGTGGGTGGTTGCCCTCGACAACCTCTCCACGATTCCTGCGTGGTTGTCGGATTCCCTTTGCCGCGCCGCGACCGGCGACGGCAACGTCAAACGAGCCTTGTACACAGACTCCGATCTAGCGGTGGTCAAGTTCCGCCGTTGCGTCATCATCAACGGCATTGATGTCGGCGCTGTGCGACCCGACCTCGCAGAGCGACTGGCGACGGTCGACCTGCGACGCATTGATCGTCACATGCGACAACCGGAAGCCACCATGCGACAACAGTGGCGCACGGCCCTACCAGGCATTCTGGGCGGACTCCTCGACCTGGCCGCCTCGGTCCATCAACGCCTGGAAACCATCGCGGTCGACGTGTCGCCACGGATGGCGGACTTCAGTCGCACGCTGGCGGCCGTCGACGAAGTTTTGTCGACCAATGGCTTCCGGCGGTACTTGTCGCGCGCGAACCAACTCTCTGAGGACAGTCTGTCCGCTGACCCCTTCATCGAACGGCTACGCCAGGGCATCCGGGAACCACTGATCGGAAAGTCCGGAGGCGACCTGCTGGCAGCCGTCACCCCGGCCGGCGACACCTGGCGGAAGCCCAAGGAGTGGCCGAAGAACGGCCGGGACGTCACAGCACTTCTGCGCCGACATGCACCTGCGCTGCGCAGTCTGGGCTGGGCGATCGAAGACGACGGAGGTCGAAATCATCGGAACGTGTTGCTCTGGACTGTCTACCCGCCCTACAAAGATGTGTTGGCCAAACAAGCCTCGCAACCCTCGCGTCCCTCGCGCATTTCGCCTGCGCCAGACGGATCGTCTTACGTTCGGGATCTGCCGGCTTGATCGGGCAGAATTGGTTCAGAACAGTGATTGGGGTTGGTGTGAACGCCCATTTCGACGCAATCGTCCAGGCGGTCGTACACGACTGGCCTGACTACGGATGGTCCGGTGAGCTAGCCGCGGCCATCAAACACTGGTACCTGACGGGACTCGCTTTTCCGTCGACGTGGTCCAGCGATCGCTGCGAGGAGTTCGCGGAGATCCAGGCCGACGACGATGCCCTTCTTCTCACAACAGCTCTGGACGATCTTGTCGATACCGTCACCGCTCGGTACGCGCGTGACCACGGCGTACTCCCGCATCGTGACGACGCGACGTTGCTACTTGCAGCGGCGCGACGAGACGTCCTCGACGAGCTGGAGCTCCGTTTCGAGGTCGAACTGCCCGCGGAGATCGCGGCGGCAACGGCGCACGGATTGCACAGGGCAGACAACAGTCTGACCGCGTGCGGGCCGACACAGCGGCGACAGGACGGCTCACTGCGCCGCCAACGAGTTAGAGGCCGCTGAGGTCTTCAGCTGCGGTACGGATAAACGGCTTTGGCAAGATCACGCGCCGCCGTCAGAGTCGCCCGGTCGAGATCTTTCCGTCGTGCTCGCTCCGTAAGCCTCGCCAACAGCAGGCACAGCGCCTGTTCGTCTCGGGATGCGATATCCGCGGCGTCTAGAGCGGTAACGGACACAGGCGCCGGTGGATCCGCACGCAATGCTTCGGGCTCTGCGAACGAGCCGGCTCGTGGGACCTCGATGACGCGGATGGGCGCACCATGGCGCTCGGCTGCCATGCGGGCCGCAGATGCATCACGCCGGCACGAGTCAGAGCAGTAGAGCCGACGGCGTCCGCGGCGAGGTCGGTCCTCGGGATCCATCATCAACGCATCGCATCGCACACACCGCGGCCACTCCATGTCCGTGCGAGCGGTCCCGCGGGCACCAGGCTGCGCAGCAACCGGTCCTTTCGTCCCCTTGCTATGCAGCACCGCGCGTATCTCGCTGACATCGACACCCACGAGTTCCGCGATGGACGCCAGCGTCTCGCCGCGATCTCGCATATATCTGATCGACGCACCCGCTTCGGCGAAATAGCGACGGCGTCTGCTCTGCGCCTCTGCGGTCACTTGTTGACGTGTCTGGGCGAGGCGACGCCCCTCCCATTCGTCCACGTCGTGCAAGCGTCCAATCACCGCCCGCACGGCGGTCGCGTCCTCTGCGTTGGCGCGCTGCCGCTGCGCTCGCAATTCGTTCATCTTCCGTTGCGCCTCACGGGCGCGATGACGCGCTTCCAATTTCGACACGGCACTCATGTCGACAAGCTACGGCGCGACGCACGGCATGGTCCACGACCACAGCCACCTTCGTTTGGCACCCGAACATTGTTGAGCCGTCCTGGTGGTGTCGCTCGCTGGAGCGCTGACCTCACTCTCGCGTGACCAACCCGCCTCGTGTAAAGCCATCCCTTCCAGCCAATACCGCTCAGTGCCACACACCTCTTGCACTCAGGGCCCGTGAACCGCGATTATCGACGGCCGAAATTCGTTCTCCGGCGCACGCGGCGGAGGTGGCCAGGCGTGAATGCACGTCCCGCTCGAACCCGCTGCGGATCGCTAGATGGCGTAGTTCAGGCCCGGATTCGCGCACTATGGCGCACCACCTGCATCGAGAGACGTCGGGCAGTCGGAGTCCGTCTGTGTGTACGTTCATGGCGCAACCTGCCACACGAAGTGTGCGCACCGGCGCTGGTGACCCGGCGCCGAATTCCTCGGTCAAGACGCTTCAGGCGGGGACATCCCATGCTGTCTACGGGCTGATTCTCCACCAATATGGCCGATGTCCCGACAACTACTCAGGGATCGGATCATTCCGTTGTCGAACGTACTTCCATCGGGCGTTGCCTGCGATCGGAGTCGGGTTAAACGGCTCCGCCTTTGCATTTCGGGGTCGCTGCCGTTGCTTACAGAGCCCCGTGCCGGCATCAGGTGACTATCTGTCTCGGTGGACGGTGCGCCCCGTCTGACCGCCGCGTGCTCCTGGGCTTCACCCGGTCGCCGCCGTCGTCCACAATTTTGCGGCGGGCGGCGAGGAAATCGTCGACGATGTTGGCGCAGTCCTTGTGGGTCACGGTGCGAATCCCAGTCATGCGTGCGAAGGCCAGCGGGCCGACGAGTTGACACAGCGCCAATTCAAGGTCGAAGTCATCGAGTTCGACCCGAGCTACATCGCCGTTGAGTAGCGCGTCGAACGGCTGTCGGTACTGGTCGACGACTCGGGCCCGCAGAGCCCCCGACGCGTGGCGATCGTCGGTCTCGTCCTTGGCGCCGGTCGGCCCGAGTGAGAGCCATGCCAGGGTGGTGACGTGCAGCGGGGCATCATTGAACAGGGCGGCTTGGCGTGTGAGCAGCTCAATCAATTGGTCGCGCAAGGAACCGCCGGTGGGTGCCGGTGTGGTCACCTGCGGCAGTAGCCGCTCGAACGTCGCGGCAAGCAGATGCGACGAGCTTTGAAAATGCCGATAAAGAGTGGTGCGGGCCACCTTGGATGCTTTGGTGACAGCATCGATAGTGACGGCCTCGACGCCTCCGGTGCTCAGAAGTGTCGCAGCAGCATCTAACAACCGGTTGCGTGATCGTATCCGCCGCGGGTCGATGTCGTCATCATCGTGCAAGGGTGGCGTACTGCTGTCGCTCACAGGTCACCTCGGCTGTCGATTTCAGGCGATGTCGCACCCGGAAGATTAACAGTTATGGTACCAAGAGTATCGCAGCGAAACTAAAAGTATCTGGAGTGTTCTCGTGTCAGATTGTGCGGTCCCGTCGGAACGGCTGCCTTCGCATACCCCGACCTGCATGGGGTGTGGCCCGGACAATCCGCACGGCCTGCACGTGGAGGTCTACCGCAGTGCAGATTCGGTGTATGCCGATGTCACATTCGACGAGCGCCACATCGGAGCCCCCGGCCTGGCGCATGGTGGGGCAGTCGCCGCCGCGTGCGATGACGTGCTGGGCTTCACGCTGTGGATTGCCGGCACACCTGCGGTGACGCGCTCGCTGACGGTGGAGTATCTGCAGCCAGTGCCGCTGCACCGGCCCCATCGGATCACCGCGCACATCAGCGCCCGCGAGGGACGGGCGCTGCATGTCGCGGCGATCGGAACGTGTGAAGGGGTCACCCGGTTCACCGCGAGCGCAGTATTCATCGTGGTCGATACCGCACATTTCGCCGCCCACGGCGACATCAGTGGGTTCAGAGAGATCCTCGAGCAGTTCTCCCGCCGCGGCGATCAAACACCATGACCATCGCCAGCACCCAGGCGAGCGGCACGGCCACCGGGCTCGACGAGGAGCATCCGACGGCCGATCAGGTTCACACAGCCGGGGTGCCACGTCCGCGCGTCTCAGCCCGTCGTCGCGAGGCCATCATGGATGCCGCCCTGGTTATAGCTGCCACCGGCGGTTACGACGCGGTGCACATGCGGACGGTCGCCGAGCACGTCGACATCGCCGTGGGCACGCTGTACCGCTATTTCCCGGCCAAAACCCACCTGCTGGTAGCGGCACTGAACCGAGAATTTCAGCGTCTCGATGTCGCCGGTAACTGGACAAGCGGTGCCGGCACACCGCGGCAGCGATTGGAGCGACTGACCACCCACCTGCACGACCGGTGGCAGCGCGAGCCGCTGCTGACCGACGCCATGACCAGGGCCTTTGCCGTGGCCGACACTCGCGCCGCCGCGGAACTCGATTCTGCCGCCGCAACGATCCACACGCTGCTGGCCCGCACCCTCAGCGCGGGCGAGCCGACACCGGCACATCTGGTTGTCGCCGGCGTCATCTCCGACATCTGGTTGGCCAACCTGCTCGCTTTTATCAGCGGGCGGGTGTCCGCGGAGGAGACCCGTGACCGCATCGACCGCGCAATTCAGCGGCTACTCGACAACGCCGCGCAATCAAAAAAGCTGTAACGCTACTTCTAGTATCGCAGCGATACCTGCCGTACCCTTGGAGTGCGACTCAACGCTGCGTCGAAGGAGAAGGCCATGTACACCCAATGGATCGAAGATTGTGTCGTGCAACGGGTTTCGGTGCGCGACGGCTTGGTGCTCGACCTGGACGACTACAACGAAGTCGTCATCTCGCGCCCCCTGCTGCTCACCCTGCCCGCAGCAGATCGCTTTCCCGCCGAGACGGTCCTCATCAACCCGCTGCAGATCTCGGTGTACGAGCGTCCGCTGCTCAATCTGGCCGGCGCAGTGTGCACCCAGGCCTGGTCGGGCGACGACGGAGGTTTACACCTGGGCTTTTCCCGCGGGCACCGCATCGACGTCAACCCCGACGAGCAGGTCACCGCGTGGGAGCTGTACGGCAAGCGACACGGCTACATGGCCTGTTTGCCGCACGGGCGTGTCCGCGTGGTCCGACACGACATCCCCGAATCCGACGACGCCAACATCGTGAACCGATAAGCCCCACCACGCCGACCCCACTGGACTATCCGATTTTCGCTACATAATGTAGCGTAGCGATACCATTGGTATCGTAGATCTAGGGGGTTCGGTGACCGACCGCACGACAGGCTCCTCACCAACACCGGCCCCCCGCGCTGCCCGGCACGAGACTCCGGCCGATCCCGCATCCAGCCGTGAGTACAGCGCTCGGCTCGCAGCGTTGGCACGATTCACTGTGCGGCACAAAGCCTTGACCATCGGTGTGTGGATCGGCGCCGCGATCGTCCTGGCGCTGCTGTTCCCTCAGCTGGAAACGGTGGTGCGCCAGCAGTCGGTGGACTTGATCCCGCGCGACGCCCCGTCGCTGCAAACGGTGGAGCGGATGAGCACCGCCTTCAACGAACAAGGCTCGAAAACCATGCTGTTCGTGGCCATGGAAGACCCAGCCGGCCTGACCCCGGCAAGCCAACAACGCTACGACCGCCTCCTGCAACGACTGCGCGCTGACAGCGAGCACGTCCTGTTGGTGCAAGATCTGCTGGCCGATCCCATCACCAGAACCCAGGCCGTCAGCGCCGACGGCCAATCGTGGTACCTGCCGGTGGGCGTGACCGGCACGCTAGGTGACCCGACCGCTGCGGAGTCAGTCAGCGCGGTGCGTGACATGACCGCCGAAGTGTTCGCCGGTTCGTCCACGACCGCCCAGGTGACCGGGCCACCGGCGACGTTCAGCGACATGATCGCCGCAGCCGAGCACGACCTGCTGCTGATCTCGATCGCCACCGCCGTCATGATCGCCCTGATCCTGCTGATCGTCTACCGATCGGTGTTCACCGCACTGCTACCGCTGCTGGTCATCGGGCTGAGCCTGGCCGTCGGGCGCGGCGTCCTGTCCGCGCTGGGCGAGATGGGTATGCCGGTCTCGCAATTCACCGTCGCGTTCATGACCGCGATCCTGCTCGGCGCCGGCACCGACTACACCGTGTTCCTGATCAGCCGCTACCACGAGCAGCGCCGCGCTCAGGTACCGGCCGAGCAGGCCATCATCCACGCCACCGCCAGCATCGGCCGCGTCATTCTGGCCTCCGCCGCCACCGTGGCCCTGGCCTTCCTGGCCATGGTGTTCGCCCGCTTGAGCGTGTTCGGCGCCCTAGGCCCGGCATGCGCCATCGCGGTCCTGTTCGGTTTCCTGGCCACCGTCAGCCTGCTACCGCCCGTGCTGGCGTTGGCCGCGAAGCGGGGCATCGGTGAACCCAAATCCGATCGCACCCGCCGGTATTGGAACAGTGTCGCCGTGGCGGTGGTGCGCCGTCCGGTGCCACTGCTGATTGTCAGCCTCGTCATCCTGCTCGCATTGTCAGCGGTAGCCGCGACCATCAAAATCAGCTACGACGACCGCAAAGGTCAACCCGCCACCACCGCCAGCAACCAGGGCTACCAACTGTTGGACCGCCACTTCCGCAAAGACGTCGTCATCACCGAATTCCTCGTCGTCGAGAACCCCACCGACATGCGCACCGGCAAAGGACTGGCCGACCTGGACGAAATGGCCTCCCGCGTCTCCCAGGTTCCCGGTGTCACCAAAGTCTCCGGAGTCACCCGCCCCACCGGAGAACGCCTCGATCAAGCACAACTGGCCTGGCAAAACGGGCAGATCGGGGACAAGATGGCCGGCGCGGTCGCCGACGGCAACGCCCACCGAGACGACCTCACCAAACTCACCGACGGCGCCGATCAACTCGCCGGCGGACTGGCCCAACTCGACACCACCGTGCGCACCGCACTGGCTCCCCTGGCAGGCATCCTCACGCATGCCCAATCCGCCGGCGCTCAGGTCAACCAGTTCCGTCCACTGCTGCAACAACTCTCAGCAACGGCCCCTGCGGTCGATCAGGCCATCCAAGCCGGCCCCGGCCTACGCCCCCTGGCCGACCAAGCACAACACGCCATCACCACCTTGGAGCCGCTCGTGGGTGCCCTCAACACCTCGCCGTGGTGTGCCACCACACCCCAATGCGCCCAGATCCGCGACCAAGTACAGATCCTGACCACCCTGCGCAACAACGGATTCTTCACCGAAATCGCTGACCTCGGCGACCGCTACAACCCCGCCAGCAACGCCACCGTCGCCGGCACCCTTACCACCGTCCAAAACGCAGTCATCTCACTGGACAACGCCTTCGGGGCGTTGGGAAACCCCACTGACCTGGCCGGCAACCTGCGCCGCCTCCAAGACGGGATCGGCCAACTCGCCTCCGGCGCCCAAGCGTTGGCCACCGGTGTGCGCACTCTGGCCGACAGCAACATCGAAATGCTCTCCGGCATGAGCCAGATCGCCACCCAACTCCAAAACTCTGCACGCGCTGCCCAGGACTCCGACTCGGCAAGCGGTTTCTACCTGCCCGCCAATGCCTTCGAGAATCGCCAATTCACCGACGTCGCCGAACAATTCCTATCACCAGACGGCAAAACAGCACGGTTCATGATCGAAACCAGCTACGACCCCTACAGTGTCGAGGCCATGGATCTCGCCAACCGCGTCACCGCCACCGCCAACGCCGCACGCCCGAACACCTCACTGGCTGAGGCCACTGTCTCAGTCGCCGGCTTCCCAGCCGTCAACTCCGACATCCAACGATTCCTCTGGGCAGACTTCGCCCAACTTGCGCTGGCCACCACAGTCATTGTCGGCATCATCCTGGTGCTGCTGCTACGCGCACTACTGGCACCGATCTACCTGCTCGGCACCGTCCTGCTCAACTACCTGGCCTCGATCGGATTCGGCGTCCTGGTATTCCAGTGGATCCTCGGACACGAAATCGCCTGGCCCGTACCACTATTGGCATTCATCATCCTCGTCGCCGTCGGAGCCGACTACAACATGCTGCTCGTCTCCCGACTACGCGAAGAATCCGGAAGCAACATCCGCGTCGGTGTGCTGCGCACCGTCGCCAACACCGGCGCCGTCATCACCTCCGCTGGCCTGATCTTCGCCGTCAGCATGTTCGGCCTCATGGTCGGCTCGGTAGCCATCATGATCCAAGCCGGCCTCATCATCGGCTTCGGGCTACTGCTCGACACCTTCCTCGTGCGCACCCTGACCGTGCCCGCCATCGCCACACTCCTGCGCGAAGCCAGCTGGTGGCCCACCAGACCAAACACCAGCACAACCTGAATAACCCCTTTGCGCTCCGCCCATACACGGAAAGTCGACAAGCAACGAGTCAAAAAGGGGCGACCGGCTGCCGGCCAAACCTGTCAGCGTTGACTGCGCTCAGCGTGGAATTCGCCCCACCCGAATACGACCCCTACGCCGGTAGTCTCTTTTCGACGGACAAATTCGCGGTTCAATCGCTGTCGGCCGACCGCGACCCGACTCCAGTACCCACGCGCAAATTGATAATCGCTGACCTACTACCCCTCGGGCCATCTCTGGGGCGGCGGCGACGAAAGGGAGCATGATGGTTTGAACAGGCCAGCGCCGACCAGCCGCAGACCGGAGCCACGCGAGGATCGCGAGGATCGCGAGGATAAAAAGCAACTGTGATCTCGCGATGAACGCCCCTCGAAGTCATCGCACGGCGTCAGGGCCGGTGTCAGGAACTCATTTCGGCGTCGTCGGAGCCCAGAGACTCGAAGCCCTCGACGTAGGCATCCACACACTGCTGCAGCACCATCAGCGAAAGAGGCATGACCGCCTCGGCATCCACGTCGTCAACATGCGAACCGTCTGCGAGAAAGAATCCGCCAGTGCTGAGCTCGATGTCGATCCAGAAGCGGTGCAGGTCTTTCAGGATGGTCAGCGCATCGACGAACAGCTCGACGTCCGGGTCGGCTTCCGGATCGACCAAGTACCTGACGAGCTCGTGGGTCAGCGAGTGGCGATGCGCGTAAATCAGATTCAACCGGTCCGCCTGCGACTGGGTGATAGCACCGCTGTTGACGAGCCACAGTAGCGACGCTCGGAATCTCTTCTTCGGCGCCAAAGACAGAACTTCGTGCTGGTAGCGCTGTCGCTCCCGATCCGTCATCGGAGCGCCCGGTTCCAGGCCGCAGCAGTAGAACTCTCGCACCCTTTCGAGCACCGCCTGTTGGATCATCTCGTGAGTGATCTGGTAAAGGCCTGCGAACGCCAATGTGCCTCTGATGACGTCCGGTTGCAGCTTCGCTCTCAAGCGGCGCTCGTACCCGATCGGATCGTCCTGGTAACCCACCGCTCAGTACTCCAGGACCGTCAACACGCTGTCGCATTGAAAGATTCGGTCATACCGCCCAGTCGTGCGCTGCCGCAAGATCCCTTTCTCCACCAGCTTGGCGATCGCAGTATTCGCAGCCTGATAGGAGACGCCGTGCAACGTAGCTGCGACCGACGCCGTGATCATCGGGTAGCCGACCAAGTCGTCAGCGATCCGCAACGAGACTCCCTTGGCCCCGCGTAACGTCTCTTGGAAGCCCTCTCGGAGAGCCAGCAACTTGTCCACCCGATCGATCACCTCTAATGCCTCGGCGTGAATCGCCGCAGAGATGAAGCACACCCATTCATCCCAATCACCGGTCTGGGACACCCGAAGCAGGCCATCCTGATACTCCGCGCGATGCTGTTCCAGCCAAGGCGAGATGTTGAGCACGGGAAACTGCAGATCGCCGGCGCTCATGAGCTGCAGCGCCATGACGAGGCGACCGAGGCGGCCATTGCCGTCATGGAACGGGTGCAGCGTCTCGAACTGATAATGCGAGACCGCCACACGGATGATCGTTGGAATGGAGGTGGATCCCCGAACCCAGTCTTGCCATTGACGAAGACCATCGAGCAGCCGATGGTCGGCCGGCGGTGGCACGAAGCGCGCGGACGTCACACGCCGGTTGCCCAAACCGATGAAGACCTGGGTCGTTCGCACGCTGCCAGCATGCGAGCCGTCACTGGTCGTCCCTCGCAGCAGCTCACGCTGCAGGTCCTCGAGCATCCGCACCGAGATCGGCTGGCCTTCGGCCACCATTTCGTAAGCCCGCTCGGCAGCCGTCACGTAATTCCTGACCTCACTGACCGAGCCGGTCAGCTCATCATCCTCAAGAAAGTCGGCCTCGAACACGTCGGAGAGGAAGGCGTAGGTCCCCTCCAGCGCGGAGGTGCTCACCGCTTCACGACGAGTGGCCGGCCGCGCCAGAAGACCAGGATTCGGCAACAACGACGACGCCTGGTCAGCGCGCGCCATCGCCGCGGCGGCATCGATGACCGCCGCGTACGTGTCGGCCTTCAAATCAAAACTGGCCGGTAGCGGATCTGGAACAAAGGCGACGTATTCGTATTCTTCGCCGATCCGGGGGTCGTGCCCCGTTATCGACACGAGCTGCCCGATCGGGCTGCGACGCAGCGCTTCGACATCCATACGGTCCGCCCAACCTTGAATTCTGTATGTGTAATTTCAAGGTTAGCGTCTCAACCTTGAAAACCATCACTGGGTTTTCAAGGTTGCCGCTAGCACCCCGGGTGCATCTCATCGGGCGGGCCAGTCCGCAGTCAGTCCGCAGTAAATCTGCGGGTTGCCGATGCCACCCAACATCGCCAACGCCTCTGCCAGGACATTTGAGCTTCACCCAACAAATCAAACTTCATCAAACGCCCTGGTGTGGTGGTTCGGGACGAAGAGGTCGTGGGTTCGAATCCCGCCACCCCGACTCGTGTGACGGCAAGTGAGAGGCCCTGACCGGTAAATCTGGTCTGGGCCTTTCTACTTCTCGTTTACTTCTCGGTCCGCAGCCGGTCCGCAGCGGCAGAAGCGTGTCCGATCATCACCTGAACGGCATTCACGTTGATGCCCGTGGTCGCGGCCGCACGTTATTGGCAGCAAGTCGGATCGAGCACGGCACACAACGCATGCAGGGCTTCCGGGTGCACGTGGTGAATCACCGGTTGTTCATTTGCAGCCTGATTCGATAGCTGTCAATATCGATGCATGTCGAATTCAGCCGACCTGACCGACGCATGTTGCATCACCCCGCCGCTGATGAACGAACCGCTGAGTGAGCAGGCCGCGGTCGAGATGGCCAAGAGACTCAAGGCGTTGGCGGACCCGGTGCGACTGCGACTGTTCAGCGCCATCGCCAGCCATGCCGGCGGTGAAGCCTGCGTCTGCGACATCTCAGGCGGTATCGACGTCTCCCAACCTACGGTGTCCCATCACCTGAAAGTCCTGCGCGACGCCGGTCTGCTCACCTCGCAGCGGCGGGCCTCATGGGTCTACTACGCCGTCGTCCCGGAGGCCCTGGGCGAATTGTCCGCCCTGTTGAACCTCGAAACCGCACACCTCACGGAGGCGACCGCATGACCGACACCACCGCGTCGGCACCGGTCGCGGCGAACCTCTCAACCCTGGACCGCTTTCTGCCGGCGTGGATCGGCATCGCCATGGTCGCCGGGCTACTCCTGGGCCGATCGATCCCAGGCCTGAACACTGCATTGGAAAGCGTTCAGCTTGACGGCATTTCGTTGCCCATCGCGCTCGGCCTGCTGATCATGATGTATCCCGTGCTGGCGAAGGTTCGCTATGACCGCCTCGACACCGTGACCGGCGACCGCAAGCTGCTGCTGAGTTCATTGTTCCTGAACTGGGTGGTCGGGCCCGCACTGATGTTCGCGCTGGCCTGGCTGATGCTGCCGGACCTGCCTGAGTACCGGACCGGCTTGATCATCGTCGGCTTGGCCCGCTGCATCGCCATGGTCATCATCTGGAATGACCTGGCCTGCGGTGATCGTGAAGCCGCCGCCGTGCTGGTCGCGCTGAATTCGATCTTCCAGGTCGTCATGTTCGCCGTCCTGGGCTGGTTCTACCTGTCGGTGTTGCCCGGATTGCTGGGCCTGGAACAGACCACCATCGACACCTCGCCCTGGCAGATCGCCAAGTCGGTGCTGATCTTCCTCGGCATCCCCCTGCTGGCCGGCTACGGCTCGCGCCGCCTCGGGGAGAAGGCCAAGGGCCGCGACTGGTACGAATCGACGTTCCTGCCCCGCATCGGGCCCTGGGCGCTCTACGGGCTGCTATTCACCATCGTCATTCTCTTTGCGCTCCAGGGCGACCAGATCACCAGCCACCCGCTGGACGTGGTGCGGATTGCGTTGCCGCTACTAGCGTACTTCGCCATCATGTGGGGTGGCGGATACCTGCTCGGTGCGGCGATCGGCCTGGGCTATCAACGCACCACCACCCTGGCGTTCACCGCCGCCGGCAACAACTTCGAACTCGCCATCGCAGTGGCCATCGCAACCTACGGTGCGACCTCCGGACAGGCCCTGGCCGGAGTCGTCGGCCCGCTGATCGAGGTTCCGGTCCTGGTCGCCTTGGTCTACGTATCACTGGCCCTGCGGCAGCGTTTCTCCGATCAAAGCACTGTCAGTTCAGCCACTACTTCGACGACGAAGGAGTCGTAACACCATGTCCGACAGTCCCGCCACGCTCCGGCCGCACCGCGACCTGTCCATCGATCAACAGCACGCCCTCAAAACCGCGGCGACACGTCTCGAACGCGACTTCGCCGACAGCTTCGGCGTCGAGACGATCGAACGGTTTCTGCACACCTCCTACGACCAGTTCGCCGGCCGCGCCACGGTACCCAATTTCCTGCCGTTGCTCGCCGAACGGTTCGCCCGCCAGCGCCTGCACGCCCTTGCCCGGGTGGAAGGCAAGATCACTGACGGCAAGCCCACCGTGTTGTTCCTGTGCACCCACAACGCCGGCCGTTCCCAGATGGCGCTGGGCTACTTCGCCCATCTCGCCGGTGACGCCGCCGTGGCCTGGTCGGGCGGATCCGAGCCGGGTGACCGCATCAACCCGTCCGCCGTGGCAGCGATGGCCGAAGTCGGAATCGATATCACCAGCGAATTCCCCAAGCCCTGGACCGACGAAATCGTCCAGGCCGCCGACGTGGTGATCACCATGGGCTGCGGCGACGCCTGCCCCATCTTCCCCGGCAAGCGCTACGAGAACTGGGAGCTGCCCGACCCAGCCGGCCAGGACGTCGACGCGGTGCGCCCCATTCGCGACGACATCGAGGAACGCGTCCGGCGCCTGCTCTCCGACCTCACCGTGACTATCCGGGGCATCTGATACAGATGAGCGAATCCCGCACGCCCTCAGTGCTGTTCGTCTGCGTCAAGAACGGCGGAAAGTCCCAGATGGCCGCCGGGCTGATGCGCCAGCTTGCCGGGGATTCCGTCATCGTGCACTCGGCCGGCACCAAGCCGGGTGGTGCGGTCAACGATCTGTCGGCCGAGGTCCTGCAGGAAGTCGGCGTCCACATCACCGGCGAACAGCCCAAACTGATCGACTACGAACTTGCCCGCGACGTCGATCTTGTGGTGACGCTGGGCCGGGAGGCACAACTGGATCCGCTGCCCGGTCCGCAGATTCAAAACTGGGACACCGACGAACCATCCGAGCGGGGCATCGACGGGGTGGAACGAATGCGGCTGGTCCGCGACGACATCGCCGCCCGGGTGCGCGAGCTGCACACGACACTCACCGACTCCAAGTCCTGATCCCCAAGCTCTGGACGCTGCAGCGCTGCAGCACCCCCTTTCCGCTCGTCACGCCGAAACCATCACGCAACCAGTAATTTTCGTGCTGTTCGTGGTCGGCGCGCGTCCCGACGTAGAATTGTGCGCTGACGCCGGGGCCACGAGCGCTCGCCTGCTCGGCGCCCAACCTGTCGGACACCGTGGTGCCGAAGTCTCCGAGCGGGTGGACATTTCGCACCCGCACTCCTCCACGAGTTGAGCGTCGAACGCTTCTCAACAGCGCTGGACCTGTCCTACACTTCGCTGCTCGGATCAGCCTAAAATGCAACACAAATGGCTAACCAAGACGCGGGCCCGCGAGCTCCGGGCGAAAGCGCTCGGCTTACCCGGTCTAGCTGCAGCCGTTGTTATACCCCGACCATGGGGACTGGTTTCTCAGCTCGCGGCCTGGTGACCACCGCCATCAGCGCACCGACCGCGGCGATCGCGCTGAGGGCCACGAACATCGCGGCGTAACCGCCGAGGAAGCTGGCTAGGGCAGCCCCGACAAACGGACCTACCGCAGTCGCGATCATGATCGGCGCGTTCAACAGTGCGCTGAGGTGGCCGTAATGGGTTGAGCCCCAACGCTCAGTGACTGCGGTGGCCTGTAGCAAAGTCATGACGCCGCGCATCACCCCGGCACCGATCGCCACGATCACCAGTGCGACGTAGTTGCTGAATACGCCCAGCAAGGCAGTGGTGGCCGCGACACCGGCCATAATGAGCACGGTACGGGGCACAGCTCCGACGCGACGTACCAGGGTTTGATAACTCAACCGTCCCAACACCTGGCCGGCACCACCCAGGCCGAGCGCCAGTGCGGCGGCGCCGGTGCCGATGCCCCGTTGGTTCATCAGCGGCACCAGGTTGGCGATCACGGCGTAGGACGCCAGGCCGGACAACGCGAACGCCGCCACCAAAGCTAGGAACGACCACGATCGCGCGGTGCGGGTGGCCGGCTCCACAACATGCTCGGTCATGATGGGCGGCCATGGGCGCCGGAGCCCGAAGAAGTGCGCCGGAATCGTGACCGCCGCCAACACGGCCGCCAGCACAAGATAGGTGTTCCGCCAAGTCAGCTGGGCGGACAGGGCGGCGGTCAATGGGGCGAACACGGTGCTGGAGAAGCCGGCCACCATGGTCAGCACCGTGAGTGCCCGCACCGCGTCCGTGCCGAAGAACCGGGTCAGCGCCGCGAAGGCGGGTGCATAGAAGACGGCGCTCATCGCGACGCCAGAGAACACCCAGGCGGCGACGAACCCGCCGAAGTTGGGTGCGGCCACCACTGCGAGCACCGAACCGACGCCCAGCACCGATCCGCCGGTCATGATCCAACGCGGACCGACCCGGTCCAGCCGCCGGCCGACCGGGATGCCCACCAATGCGGAGGTTACCAACCCGGCGGAGAAGGCAGCGGTCACCGAAGGTGCCGACCAACCGGTGTCGGCGCTGATCTGCGGGGACAGCACGGTGAAGGCATAGTAGAGCACGCCCCAGCTGGTGATCTCGGTGACGCACAGCGTCAACAGCACCCAGCGCAGCCCGCGGGCCGCACTGGGTGCCGACTGAGTCTCGGTCTTGGTCATCCGCCAGCAGAGTTGAGCGACAACGGTTGCGGCGTCGAGGGCGCGTCGCAACATCCGCCGCCGGTGTTCTCGGTGTCGGGGCTGTCGAACAGACCTGCACCGTTGCAGACTCCGGTGTCGGGCAGCGTCAGTTCCACCCGGCGCGCCGCCTCGTGATCGCCAGCCAGCTCGGCAGCGATGCTGCGGACCTGCTCGTAACCGGTCATCGCCAAGAAGGTGGGCGCTCGTCCGTACGATTTCATGCCGACGATGTACAGGTCGGGTTCGGGATGCCCCAGCTCGCCAGCCCCGTGCGGCGCGACGCTGCCACATGAGTGCATATTCGGGTCGATCGACCCCGCCAGCTTGACCGGTGCCTGCAGGATCGGGTCCAGTTCGATTCGCATCTCCGATAGGAACGACAAATCCGGCCGGAAACCGGTCAGGACCACGACGTGATCCGCCGGCGGCAGCGACCGGCCACCCTCGGCCGCCATCACCGCACGCCCGCCGGACAGGTCGATTCGTTCGGTTCGGAATCCGGTCTGTAGCGAGACGCGCTGTGCGTCAACGGCTTCCTTGGACCGGACTCCCAGGGCGCCACGCTGCGGGAGCTCATCAGCGGTGCCACCTCCGAAGGTGTCACCGGCGACCCCACGGCGCAGTAGCCACGTGACCGTGGTAGACGGATCGCGTCGGACCACCTCGCCGAGCTGGATCACTGCAGTCATCGCGGAATGTCCGCTGCCGACCACCACCACATGCCTGCCCGCCCAGGCGGAGGCCTGGGCATGCGTCGGCGGAACGTAGGTCAGCACACCGGCTTCTGCAGCGGCCTTCTCGCCGATGGCGGGAACACCGTCCGCGCCTGCAGGATTGGGCTGACCCCAGGTGCCTGACGCGTCGATGACCGCACGCGCCTGGACACGACACTCGGTGCCGTCGGCGTTGGTCACATGCACCACGAACGGGGCGTCGGCTCGACCTGGCGTGACCAGCCGGTCACGACCCAGCCGGGACACCGCCACCACCTTCGCACCGAACCGGACCTGCTTACCAAGCGCCGCGGCCAGTGGCGCCAGGTAGTCGTCGATCCACTCACGGCCGGTAGGAAACCCTGCCTGCGCGGCTATCCATCCGGTCGGTTCCAACAGCCGGACCGCGGCCGGGTCCACCAGCTCGGGCCAGGGTGAGAACGTGCGTACATGCGCCCATTGCGCGACTGCCGCACCGGGACCCGGACCCGCCTCCAACACCAGGGGTGCCAGCCCGCGCTCCAACAGCTGGGCGGCCGCGGCCAGACCCAGCGGTCCAGCGCCGATCACCACGACGGGCAGCTCTGCCATCTCCAGTCCTTCCATCGACATTCTTCGATGGATTGATGCTGCGCGATCCATCGAAGTTTGTCAATGCGTGTGTCATCATGGACGGCATGGGATCCGTGAGCGCCGACGATGTGGCCGCCTGTTGCTCACCTCTGACTGGCGGCGTTCTCGACAACGCGGCCGCCGAGCGCCTCGCCGCCGCCTTCAAGGCTCTCGCCGACCCGGCCCGGGTCAAACTGATATCCCTGATCGCGGCCACCGACCGGGGCGAAGCCTGTATCTGTGACCTCACCGAACCGCTCGGCCTGAGCCAACCCACGGTGTCACACCACATGAAGCTGCTGGTCGATAGCGGCCTCGTCAGCCGCGATCAACGCGGGAAGTGGGCGTACTACCGCGTCAACGCCACGGCACTGGGCCGGATCGCCACCGCCGTGACACCACTGCAGCGGTGACGCTGCGCGTCCGTCCTTGCCGCAGGGGCTAATTCAACCTGCGCAGCCGCGGTTCCAGATCGCGTTTGAACAGTTCCAGGAACCGGCGCTGGTCATGCCCGGGAGCATGGAACACC
>NZ_MVHJ01000038.1 GCF_002086115.1 Mycolicibacterium bacteremicum | reverse complement strand
AACACGACCGCGAATACCGCATCAACACCGAACGCGCCCGCAACGCACGCGAACTCGCCCTCGAACACACCCGCGGACAGACCCCGCCCACCTACCCGCGACCACCGACAAACCGAACCCACGGCTACTTCGCCACCACCACCACCTACACCGACAGCGACCCGCCACCGTTTTAGCGTTGCCTGTCAGCGACTTTCAGCGGCGATACCCGCAGAGCGGGCTGCCAGCGGCGAGTCGCGCGCAGCTTCGCGATGCCCAGCACCGCGAGGACACCGGCGACCGTCGCGAGCAACAGCGCGAGCACGATCAGCGGCGGGTAATAGATCACGGTCGTCATCGCCGGCTCGCCCTCCAGCACGGGTGGCAACTGCTCAGCCGAACGGGATGCGAGCCAGCTGAGGACACTGCCGATCAGGGCCACGACCGCCGCCGACAACTGGGCCACCGCGGTCCGCCTCATGTCACCGGCTCCCCGACCAGCGACTCCAGCGCCGCACGCAGGGTGCGATGCTTGCGCGCCCAGGCCTGTCCGGTCCGCTTGTCGGTCAACTTGATCCCGATCCCGGTCCGGCCGCGCGGCACCCCGCTCAGCTCTCCGAACGCGCGGTAGGTCTGCCACTTCTCGCTCTCACCGCGTTTGAGTTCCGGGTAGATCTTCACGATGTCGGCGATCAACACCCGCTCGGTGCCCTGCCGCAGGATCGTCGGCGTCAGTTCCACCGAGGTGTGGATTCGGGCCGCCTTGATCTGGATGGCCAGGAATCCGCTCACCAGGATGCAGAACATGGCGGGGACGCCCAGGCGCCAACCCGCCCCACCGGACACCTGGATCAGCGCCATCGCCAGGCCGGCTGCCGGCCCGGCGAGCAGCCACCACCAGGTCCCTCCCGGCTCGTGGAAGAGCACCGGCTCGGTGGCCAGGTCCCGCTCGCCCGCGTGCTGGTCCGTCATTGCACTTCCAGGTACCAGTCCGAGGCCGCCGGCCGCATGAACAGGGTCGCCCCGATCACCACCGGGACCACCCCGAACAGCGTGGGCAGCGTGACGGTGAACGGCGCCAGCAGCGTGAGTAGGAAGACCATCACCGCCACCGCGACGGCCATCACCACGACTGACCGGCGGAACCGCAGATCACCGTTACGGGCCCGTCCCACCAGAAAGCTCAGTGCCATTCCGACCAGGACCCACAGCACGCTCAACCCGCCCAGCAGGATACGAAGGTTCTGCACGGCATCCGGGGACACATTCTTGCCGAACACCGCATCCTCTGCGCTGACCGCGACGCTGATTCCCAGCAGCCCGCCCGACAGCAGCAGCACCGCACCCACCAGAACCAGCCAGAAGGCGATGTTCACGATCGTCGGACGCGCGGGCGATGTGGGTTGGGTCATGATCCGGGCAGCCTATCGGGTGAGATATTCGTGGGCGTCCTTGCGGTGCAGCAGCACCACTCCCCCGATGATGAGCACCGAACCGATGATGGTGCAGGCGGCATACCCGAAGGCGGCGGCAGCGGCGCTGCGGTGCACGGTGAACAGACTGGTCACCGAGTACACCACCGCTGTCAGTCCACCCGCGGTCAGCAGAGTGCGCGGCCAGCGGTACCCGTAGCGCAACAGCCAGGTGAACGCGGCCGTCACCGCGGCGACGACGATGACGAACAGCACGGAAGCGGCGTAGACGTATCCGGCAACCTCGAGCGGCGCGGTGAACAGATCGATGAGGTAGCCGATGACCATCAACACGAGCGCAATCGCGAACAACCACACGCCGGTGTCGACATCCTCGGGACGACCGGCGGGGGCCGGCGGTTGTTCGGTCACGCCAGCCAGCCGGCAGCCTCGGCTGCCCAGTAGGTCAACACGATGTCCGCGCCCGCGCGCCGGATACCGGTCAGCGACTCCAGTGCCGAGGCCTGCAGATCGATCCAGCCGTTCGCGGCGGCGGCGTTGATCATCGCGTATTCGCCGGAGATCTGGTACGCCGCCACGGGTACCGGCGAGATCTCGGCGGCGGCCGCGACCACGTCGAGGTAACTCATGGCGGGCTTGACCATCACCATGTCGGCGCCCTCGTCGATGTCCAATGTGATCTCGTGTACGGCCTCGCGCGCATTGCCCGGATCCTGTTGGTAGGTGCGCCGATCGCCGGACAGGCTCGAATCCACCGCCTCCCGGAACGGCCCGTAGAACGCCGAGGCGAACTTGGCCGCATACGCCAGGATCGCGACATCCTCATGCCCGGCAGCGTCCAGGCCGTCACGGATGGCGGCGACCTGGCCGTCCATCATGCCGCTCGGGCCCACCACGTGCGCACCGGAATGCGCCTGCGCCACAGCAAGTTTGATGTACTGATCATTGGTCGCGTCGTTGTCGACCCGGCCGTGCGCGTCCAGCACGCCGCAATGGCCGTGATCGGTGAACTCATCCAGGCAGGTATCGGCCATCAGCACGGTGGCATCACCGAGATCGGCGCTCAGGTCGCGCAATGCGGCGTTGAGGACACCATCGGGATCCAGACCCACCGAACCCGAAGCGTCCTTGTCCTCGGCCCGCGGCACCCCGAACAACATCAATCCGCCGACCCCGGCGGTCACCGCGTCGGCGGCCGCGCGGCGCAGCGAATCCCGGGTGTGCTGCACCACGCCCGGCATCGACGATATGGGCCGAGATTCCGAGATACCGTCGGCGACGAACATCGGCAGCACCAGATGCCGGGGCTCCAGCGTCGTCTGCGCGACCAACCGGCGCATGGCCGGTGTGGAACGCAGCCTGCGTGGACGGATCCGCATCTATTCTTCCCGTCGCATAGCTCGGCCGGATCTAGCGCCGGCGGCTCTTCTTGCGCGGCGGCGGCAGTGCACCCTCGGCGCGCAGCCGGGCGGCGTGCTCGGCCAGCGCCTCGACCAGCGGTCCGACGGCGGCCGTCTCGGGCTGCACGTCGACGCGCAGACCGAATTCGACTGCGGTCTCGGCGGTCTTGGGCCCGATGCAGGCAACGATGGTGCGGGCGTGCGGCTTACCGGCGATACCGACGAGGTTGCGCACCGTCGAGCTCGAGGTGAAGCAGACCGCGTCGAACCCGCCGGTCTTGATCATCTCGCGGGTGTGCGCCGGCGGCGGTGCCGCGCGGACGGTGCGGTAGGCCGTGACATCCTCGATCTCCCAACCGCGTTCGCGCAGGCCTTCGGCCAGCGTCTCGGTGGCGATATCGGCGCGTGGCAGCAGCACCCGGTTCACCGGGTCGAAGATCTCGTCGTACGGCGGGAACTCGTCGAGCAGACCCAGCGAGGACTGCTCGCCGACGGGCACCAGCTCGGGGTTGATACCGAAGGCACGCACCCGATCCGCGGTGGCCTGACCGACGCAGGCGATCTTCACACCGGAGAACGCGCGGGCATCCAAACCGAACTCGTTGAACTTCTCCCAGACCGCCCGCACCGCGTTGGTGGAGGTGAACACCACCCACTGGAACCGACCGTCCACCAAACCCTTTACGGCCCTTTCCATCTGGGCCGGGCTACGCGGGGGCTCGACGGCGATGGTCGGCACCTCGACCGGCAGCGCGCCGTGGGTGACCAGCCGGTCGCTCATCTCGCCGGCCTGATCCTTGGTGCGCGGCACCAGCACGGTCCAGCCGTACAGGGCGCGGCTCTCCCACCAGTTCAGCTTGGCGCGGTTGGCGACGGTCTTGCCGATCGTCACCACCAGCGGGCCGGACAGCGGACCCGGCGTCCCACCGGACGGCTCGGCCGCATTGAGGATCGCCTTGTCGCCCAGGCCGACCAGCGTGGTCTCCACCGAATGCTGCTGGCAGGTGGTGCCGTGCGCGGTGACCACGGCCGGGGTGTTCTCGGCCAGGCCGTACTCGACGAGCGTGCGGGCCGCGTCGGCCAGGTGCGTCGCGGTCGCGTGCAGGATCAGCGGACCGGGGGCGGCGGCCAGCGCAGCCCAGTCGACGTTCGGGTCACGCACATCGGCGACCGTGTGCGAGGAGCCCAGCGGCAGACCGGCGTAGGTCGGCACCGCGGTCGTGTCCGGCAGGCCCGGCACGATCTCGAAGTTCAGGTGGGTCCGGGCCAGCGTGTTGACCTCGGTGATGACCGCGTCGATCGACAGCGGGTCACCGGCGACCAGGCGGACCACGTCGACGCCGTGCCGAGCCTCCGCGGCCAGCGTCTTGGCGACCTCGGCGGGGTCACCGAGGGCGGGCCGCACATCGGGACCACCGGGGACCACCGCGGTGACCGTCTCTCCGTCGGATGTCTCGGTCGCGGCCGGCTCGGGACCCGAGGCCGGCGGCAGTTCGCAACCGACCAGCGCGAGCACCGCCTCGGGCACATCGGGATCGGTGAACACCGTCGCGGCGTTGGCCAGCACGGCCCGCGCGCGGGATGTCAGCAGGCCCGGATCACCCGGGCCGGAACCCACGAAGGTGATGCGGCCGGGCCGAATCTTGCGGCCCCGGTTACCTGCGTGCCCAGTCATCTGTCACTCCCAGCATCTGCCAACACGTCCCGTGCGCCCAGTTCGAACAGCTCCGCGGCCACCGAGAGCCCCAGCTCTCGTGCCCGCTCGGGAGTCCCGATGCCGGACGCACGGATCACGTCGGATCCGTCCAGCGCCGCCACGCAACCGCGCAGCGACAGCTCTTCGAAGACCCGGCCGTCCTCATCGATGGACTCGACCACCTCTGCGATGGCGCCCACCGGTGCGGAGCAACCCGCCTCCAGTTCGGCGAGCAGGACACGTTCAGCGATGACCGCGGCGCGAGTGTCGGCGTCATCCAACTCCGCCAGCGTCGCGGCGAGGCCGTCGTCCCCGGCGCGACACTCGACCGCAAGCGCCCCCTGAGCCGGTGCCGGCAACATCTGCACCGGTTCCAGGGCCTCGGTGACAACGTCCAGCCGTCCGATACGGGCGAGGCCCGCTCGGGCGACGACGACGCCGTCGAGATCACCGCTGCTTACCCTGTTCAACCTGGTGTCTAGGTTGCCTCGTAGGGGGCGGATTTCCAAACCGAGACCCAGTGCTCTAAGCTGCGCGGCCCGGCGCGGGCTCGACGTGCCGATCACCGAGCCCGGCGGCAGCTCTCCGAGCACCAGTCCGTCCCGCGCCACCAGCGCATCCCTGGAGTCCTCGCGGGGCGGCACGGCGGCGATGGTGAAGCGCGGGTCGACCGCCGTCGGCAGGTCCTTGTAGGAGTGCACGCAGGCGTCCACCTCGCCGGCGGCCAGCGCCTCGCGCAGCGCGGCGGTGAACACGCCCACCCCGATCTCGGCGATGGGGCCCTGATTGCGGTCGCCCTCGGTGGAGATGATCACGAGTTCGGCGGCATGCCCGTTCGCGATCAACGCGTCGCGGACGGTGCCGGCCTGGGTGGTCGCCAGCAGGCTGCCCCGGGTACCGATTCGGATCACTGAGTGTCGTTATCTGATGCGATCAAAGGCAATTCGCCACCGGCGACGGCGTCGACGGCCTGCGGGTCGAGCTCGAACAACTCGCGCAGCGCCTCGGCGTAGCTGTCCCCGCCCGGGGCTCCGGCGAGCTGCTTGACCCGCACCGTGGGCGCGTGCAGCAGCTTGTCGACCACCCGGCGGACCGTGCGGGCGACCTCGTCACGGTGGGTGGAATCCAGCCCCGGCAGTCGGTTGTCCAGGCGCAGCAACTCGGCCTCGACGACGTCGGCCGCGCGCTGGCGCAGCGCCGTGACCGTCGGGGTGACCTCGGCCATGCGCTGGCCGGCCAGGTAGTTGGCGACCTCGTTGGCGACGATCGTGCGGGCGGCCTCGGCATCGGAGGAGGCCGCCCGGGCGCGGGGCTCACGCTGGATGCGCTCCATGTCGATGACGTGCACGCCGGGCAGGCCCTTGACCGCGATGTCGATATCGCGGGGCATGCCCAGATCGCACATCACCAGCGGACGTTCCTCGTCGTCGCGGGCGGCCAGCGCGTGGTGCACATCGGCCAGCGTCATCACGGGACGGACGGCGCCGGTGCTGCTGACGACGACATCGGCGGTCGCCAGCACGGCGGCGATGTCCTCCAGCGGGTAGGCCTCGGACTGCACGCCGAGCTCGGAGATGTTGTGCGCCAGCCGGCGGGCGCGCGGGAGCGTGCGGTTGACGACGTCGATGCGCTCGACACCGGCCCGGACCAGGTGCTTGGCGGCCAGGGCGCCCATGGCACCGGCGCCGACGACGACGGCGGTGGCCCCGGCCAGACCGCCGACCCGCTTGTCGGCCATCTCGAGTGACACCGAGACCACCGAGGCGCCCGCGGAGTCGATCCCGGTCTCGGTGTGCACGCGCTTGCCGACGCTCAGCGCACGCTGCGCGAGTTCGTGCAGCGTGCGGCCGACGCTGTGGTTGGCCTCGGCGGCGGCGTAGGCGCGGCGGACCTGGCCGAGCACCTGCTGCTCACCCATCACCAGTGAATCCATGCCGCTGGTGACCGAGAAGAGGTGTTCGACGGCCGCCTCGGCGTACCGCACATAGGCGTATTTGGTGAGGTCGTTCAGGCCCATCCCGGAGTGCTCCGAGAGCACCTGCCCGATGACCGACAGACCGCCGTGGAAGGCGTCGACGACCGCGTAGATCTCCACGCGGTTACAGGTCGAGAGCACCATGGCCTCGGTGACCAGCGAGGATTGCAGGATCTGGTCGACGATCTTGGCCTGATCAGCCTCGTCGGTGCTCAACTGCTCCAATACGGACACCGGCGCGCTGCGGTGCGAAACCCCGAATAGCAGTACGCTCACGGCATCATCACCACGGGGTCCAAAGTAGCCTTTACCAGCGCAGCCACCAAATTAGCTGAGATCTTTCCGTAACTGGGCCACGTCGACCTCCCAGTAGCTGTGTTCGGCGCCGTCGAGCAGCACCACGGGCAGCCGATCGCCGTACTCGGCACGCAGCGCGGGGTCACCCGCGTCGGCGGCCGCGTCGACATCGGTCGACTCACATACGAAGCCCAGTTCGGCGGCCAGTCCGGCCAGTGCCGACGCGGCTTTCTCGCAGAGACTGCAGCCTGCGCGTGTGAGCAACAACACCTGATGGTCCACACACCCAGTATCGACCCGGCGTGACTTAATGTTGAACGGTGTCCGAGACGCCCCCGCCGCCGCCGCCGGACCTGACCGCGGCAGCGTTCTTCGACGTCGACAACACCCTTGTGCACGGGTCATCGCTGGTGCACTTCGCCCGCGGGTTGGCCGCACGCAAGTACTTCACCTACCGCGATATCGCCGGAATCGTCTACGCGCAGGCCAAGTTCCAGTTCACCGGCAAGGAGAACAGCGACGACGTCGCCGAGGGCAAACAGAAGGCGCTGGCGTTCATCGAGGGCCGCTCGACCGCGGAGCTGGTCGCCCTGGGCGAGGACATCTACGACGAGATCATCGCCGACCGGATCTGGCCCGGCACCCGGGCGCTGGCCCAGATGCACCTCGACGCCGGCCAGCAGGTGTGGCTGGTGACGGCGACGCCCTACGAGCTGGCCGACACGATCGCCCGCCGGCTCGGCCTGACCGGTGCACTGGGCACCATCGCCGAATCCGTCGACGGTGTGTTCACCGGACGCCTGGTCGGCGACATCCTGCACGGCGCGGGCAAGGCGCACGCCGTGCGGTCGCTGGCGATTCGGGAGGGGCTCAACCTGCGCCGGTGCACGGCGTACTCGGACAGCTTCAACGATGTGCCGATGCTGTCGCTGGTGGGCACCGCGGTCGCGATCAACCCCGACGCGGCGCTGCGTGACGTCGCCCGCGAGCGTGGCTGGGAGATCCGCGACTTCCGGACCGCACGCAAGGCGGCCAAGATCGGGGTGCCCTCCGCGCTGGCCCTGGGCGCGGTCGGCGGGGCACTGGCCGCGGTGGCGTCCCGCCGCGACGCCGGTCGCTGACTGCGCGCGCGGTAAGCTCACCCGCCATGGGCATTGCCGAAGAGATCGTGGGAACCCACTACCGGTACCCCGACTATTTCGAGGTCGGCCGCGAGAAGGTCCGCGAGTTCGCCAACGCGGTGCAGGATTTCCACCCTGCACACCACACCGAGGAGGGTGCGGCCGAGCACGGCCACGACACCATCCTGGCGACGCTGACCTTCATCGCCGTGGCAGGCCGCCGTGTCCAGCTGGAGATCTTCAACCAGTTCGATGTGCCGGTGAACCTGGAGCGCGTGCTGCACCGCGACCAGAAGTTGATCTTCCACCGCCCGATCAAGGTCGGCGACAAGCTGTGGTTCGACTCGTACCTGGATTCGGTCATCGAATCGCACGGCGCCATCCTCACCGAGGTCCGCGCCGAGGTGACCGATGACAATGGGGAGCCGGTGCTCACCAGCGTCATCACCATCCTGGGCGAGGCCGAGCACGAGGGTGAGGCCGACGAGGTCACCGCACAGATCGCCGCCGCGCGTGACGCCACCATCGCGCGGATGGTCGCCAACCAGAACAGCTGACCTCGCGCCCGCCGCTCGCCGCGAGATCGACGTTTACGCGGCTTGGGGGCCCGTTCGAGCGCAGAAGCGTCGACCTCACGCATGCCATCCGCGGGACAGCAGCGCGGTACGAGCCTCCGCAATGATGTCGCGTGGCCGGTCTTCTTTGATCACGTGTAGGACGTGCCAGCCGAGTCGGCGCAGTTTCCGGTCCACGAGGACGTCGTTCACATAATCGGAGCGACTGGTCAGGTGCTGCTGGCCGTCATATTCCGCGCCGACCTTGAACTCTTTCCAGCACATGTCGATGCGACGGATGTACGTCCCGTCGACGTCGTAGATCACGCACTGCGTCGTCGGCCTCGGCAGCCCGGCGTCGACGAACAACAGCCGCAACCAGGTCTCCTTCGGAGACTCCGCGCCTCCGTCGACCAGCGGCAGAGCGGTCCGCAGCTGCTTCAACCCACGAGCCCGCGGATGCCGCTCGGCGATCATCGCCACCTCGTCGACGGAGAACCGGCGCACCCGTTGCAACGCGTCCAGCCGGGCGACGGCGCGATCACGCGGATGGCAACGGGCCAGGTCGAAGGCGGTCCGCGCCGGCGTGGTGACACGGACACCCGAGATCGTCATCACCTCGTCGGGACACAGGAAATCATTGCGTATGACGAGTCCGGACTGCGCCCGGCGCCCTCCCATCACGACTTCGATGGGCTCGTCAGCGGCGACCCACTTCGCGCCGTGCAGCGCTGACGCGGCCACCCCTGCGACTATCGCCCCTGGCGCGGCCAATCCGAGTCCGATGACGCGATCTCGGAGCGTGACCTCATGATCGGCACGGACGTAGATGCCGCGGTAGATCGGGCGGTACCAACGACGCAGCTGGAACGGTGTCAGCTCGCCCGAGGCGATCGCGCGCGAGCCGACGAACGGGGTACGCATATCCGATCAGACGCAGCAGCCGACCGATCGGCTCCATCGAGGTCGTGAGATCAACGCTTCTGCGCTCAGTTGGCGCCGCAGACCACAGAAATGTCGATCTCGCGGCCCCAGCCGGGACTCAGCCCAGGAACGTGTTCCGGCGATTGGCCAGCAGCTGATACAGCGTGTGCTGAATCGTCTCGCGGACATGGTCGGTCAGCTCGAAGGTGACCATGGGGTCATCCGCGGCGGACTCGTCGTAGCCCTCGGTGGAGATCGGCTCACCGAACTTGATGTGCCACTTCGACGGCAACGGCACCAGACCCAGCGGACCGGCCAGCGGGAACAGCGGCGTGACCGGGAAGTACGGCAACCCGAGCAGCCGCGCCAGCAGCTTGATATCGCCGATCTTGGGATAGATCTCCTCGGACCCGACGATCGAGCACGGCACGATCGGCACCTGCGCGCGCAATGCCGCGGAGACGAACCCGCCGCGGCCGAAGCGCTGCAGCTTGTAGCGGTCCTTGAACGGCTTGCCGAGGCCCTTGAACCCCTCCGGGAACACCGCGGTCAGCTCGCCGGCCGCCAGCAACCGGTGCGCATCCGAGGTGCAGGCCAGGGTGTGGCCGGCCTTGCGGGCGGCCTGGCCGACCACCGGCAGATCGAACACCAGGTCCGCGGCCAACGTGCGCAACACCCGGTGGCGCGGATGATGATCGTGCACGGCCACCGAGGCCATCAGTCCGTCGAAGGGCAGCACCCCCGCGTGATTCGCCACCACCAGTGCCGCACCGTCGAGCGGCAGGTTCTCGATACCGCTGACCTCGACCCGGAACCAGTTCCGGAAAAGCGTACGCAGCAAAGGCAATACGACGGCGTCGTTGAGGTGCGGATCGAAGCCGAACTCGTCGACGGTGTAGTCGCCGGTCATCCGGCGGGTGGCGAACTCGGCGATGGCCGCGATGGCCTTCGACAGCTCGTTGGGGACATCCTCGGCCGGAACACCGGTCGAGGAGTTTCCGCGGTGCTGATCGATCTCGCGGACGACGGCGGCGATGTCCTCGGCCGACGCCCGGCCGTCCGGGTCAGTGAGCAGCGAGGGGTGCCTGCGCGCGCTGTCGGCACGCTGCGCGGCCCGTCGCGCGGCCGTTGTCCGACCCGAATTCGCGCGCAGCGGAATCACTTTCGCTTTTGATTCACCCGCCACGTGTCAACCTCTCCCCAAACTCCGACTTCGAGCCGTCCCCTAGCCGCCGCAGCGCTGCGCCAGCGCCACCGCCCGGCTTTCCACAGAGCGTACCCAGTTCGGGTCCACGATCGGAGTCAGACCACGTCCCCGTACGTAATCGTCGAATGCCTCCGCAGTGGTCCACTTCGGGTTATAACCTAGGTCGTTTCGCATCCGCGAGGTGTCCATCACCCGGCCGTAACTCATGTAGTTGAGCTGCTCGCGGTCGAGCTCGGTGTAGCGGGTGGCCCGGCGCAGCGAATCGACGGCGGACAGTGCGGCGCGCGGCACCGGAAGCGCCACCCGGCCGGACCGCCGGATGGCCTGACTCATCATGATGATGCCGGCGGCGCCGACGTTGAACGTGCCCGGCCGCCCGGCCACGGTGGCGCGCTCGAGCACCCCCAGAGCGTCCTGCTCGTGCAGTAGTTGCAGTCGGGCGTCCCGGCCGAGCACCGACGGGACGACGGGACCGGCGAGGTACCGCGAGAGCGCGGTGTCCATGGCGGGGCCGATCATGTTGGCCAGCCGAAGGATGGTGACCGCGATGTCCGGGCGCCGCCGGGCCAGCCCGCGGGCATAGCCCTCGATATCGATACTGTCCCGGGCGAAACCGTCGCCCGGGGGCCGGCGCGCACTGCCGTCCTCGGTGAAGTACACCGGGTCGCGGGAGCTGGAGCCGTAGACCTCGGAGGTCGACTTGAGCACCACCCGTCGCACCGACGGCGCCTTCTGCGCGGCGGCGAACAGCTGGATGGCACCCATCACGTTGAGCTCTTTGAGGGTGGCCCGACCGCCGGCCCGCGGCGCATAGGACGCCGCGGCGGCGTGCACCACGGTATCGACGTTGCCGTTACGGATGACCTTGGCGATGAACGGATTACGGATGTCGGCGCGCACGAACTCGGCGCGCCCCATCCGGCGCAGCAGATCCTTGCTCGGCGCGATGGCATCCACCGCGATGACATGGTCGATCGCGGGATTCTGCACCAACCGCGCGGTCAGGTACCCGCCGAGAAATCGGCAGGCTCCGGTGACCAAGACGACCTTCGGTGCGGATCCCTGCTCATCCATCGGGTCAGCCTAACGGCCGAAGCTGAAAGCTACTTGCCGAGTTTTCTGCGCTGCACCCGAGTGCGACGAAGCAGCTTACGGTGCTTCTTCTTCGACATGCGCTTACGCCGCTTCTTGATTACTGAACCCATGAACTCCGCTACCTACCGATGAGTGAACTGACCGAGTCACCTTACCCGGGTGCCCCAGCCGGAAACCAATCAGCCGGCGTCGAAGTACGACGTCTCCAGCAGGTCGTGCACCGCCTTGGCGTGCACGCGGAAGGAGCGGCCCACCCGTACGGCAGGCAATTCACCGTTGTGCACCAGGCGGTACACGGTCATCTTGCTGACCCGCATCAAGCTGGCAACCTCTGCGACGGTGAGAAATTGAGCCTTCGGCTGGCCGTCGCCAGCGGAATCCCGCGCCGATGGCCCGTTCATTGACGTCATCGCAACCCAATCCATAAGGCACGGCCGGGCCAGCGGCTTCCCCACCGCTGGCACGTACGCGTGCATACACGAGGAGAATAGCGTGGCCACTGGGGTTATTGCGACGGGTGTGGGCTAATCCGTTCGAAATTCATGAACTACTCGGATGTAATTCCTAGCTGCTCAGAGCGTGTTTTTGCCGCTTGTACGGCATCCGCCACGGCGCTGCGCAACCCCCCACGCTCGAGTTCTCGCAGACCAGCGGCGGTGGTCCCACCCGGTGAGGTCACGATAGCCCGCAGCGCGGCCGCAGAGGTGTCCATTGCGCCGACCGGTGTGGAATCCCGACGGTCCAGCAGCATGGCGGCCGAACCTGCCATGGTGTGCACCACCAGTTCGGTGGACACCTCGCGCGAGAGCCCGGCCGCGACACCCGCATCGACGAGCGCCTCGACCATCAGGAAGAAGTACGCCGGCCCCGAACCCGACACCGCGGTCACCGCGTCCATCTGGACCTCGGTCACCGTCAGCACATCCCCGACCGTGTCGAAGATGGCCGCGACCTCCTTGAGCTGTTCGGGTGTCGCGAACCGGCCGGGAGCCACCGCGCTGACGCCCCCACCGACGACCATCGGCGCATTCGGCATCACCCGCACCACCGGCGAGCCGGCCGGCAGCTTGTTCTCGAAGAAGGTGGTGGCCACGCCCGCGGCGACGCTGACGAAGACGAGCTCATCGCTGTCGTTGTCGGCCTTGGCGACCACCTCGGCGATCTCGGCGGTGACCGCCCCGACGTCGCCGGGCTTCACCGCGACGATGACGTACTGGGCGTTCTCGACGGCGTCGGCCACCGAGGTCACCAGCACCTGATGGGTTTCGGACAACTGTCGGGCGCGGTCGGGATGTTTCTCGGCGACCACCAGATCCTTGACCTGACGACCCGCCCTCAACAAACCCGAGAGCAGCGCCTCGCCGATGCTGCCTCCGCCGATGATCGCAATTCTTGCCACCGGGAAAGCATGGCACGCGCCTGCCGGGGCGAGCGAAGCGACGGGAGAAGGCTCCGGGGCGAGCGAAGCGACGGGAGAAGGTTCAGGAACCGGGCACCAGCGCCAGCTGCCGGCTCTGCACGATGATGCGGCCCCGCGCGTCGACCACCACATGGTCCTCGTCGAACCAGTCCTGACCGATCTGGGTCGTGGTGCACAGCACCCGCAGCCAGCCGTCGGCCGGCACGGCCCGCAGGAAGGCCGTCAGCTGCACGGTGGGCGCCCAGCCGAACCGGTTCACCCCGAAGGTCACCGGGGCCGACACATCGCCACACAGCAGCGCGAACAGCACGTCGGGTGCGGCACCGCGCGGCCGCACCCAGTACTCGATGACCGGCGGGCCGCCGTCGGACCGCGGCTCCATGGTCGTCAAGGACGGCCGGATGTCGCAGCCGTGGGCCAGGTGCACGATGTCGGCCATCGGATGGCCCGGGCCGATCGGCTCCAGCCCGGGCGGGGGCTCGGGCGTCATCAGCGGCACCACCGGATTGGTGGACAGCAGCGGGACGGTCTCGTTCTCCGGGGTGCCCAGGGTGATGGCCGCGCGGACGGCGACCCGGTCGCCCTGCTGCAGCTCGACGTCGATCAGGCTGATCCGGCGGCCACGCTTGCGCACATCGGTCACGACGCGCACGGCCCCGGGGTCCGGAGCCCACAGGAAGTTGCCGGACACCGCGATGGGTTCGACACCCGCGACCCCCAGCTCGGTGCGCGCGGCATTGGCGCACAGCGCCAGCATGGCCCCGCCGTGCACCTTCGGCCCGATGGTCCAGTGCTCGTCGAGCACGCCGAGATAGACGCCGTCACCGGCGGCCTCCAGCCGCATGGCGTCGGTGAACAATGCGCTCATCGCAGCAGATGCTCCCGGGCGAACAGCAGGGACTCGGTCAACAGGGCCTCCCGTTCGGCGGCGGTGCGCGCCCCCGAGGTGGTGACCTCGAGGATGACGTGGCCGGTGAAATCGGAGCCGGCCAGTTGCCGGCAGATCTGCGCGGCGGGCTGGCTGCCGCGGCCGGGGACCAGGTGCTCGTCGGTGGACGCGCCGCTGCCGTCGCACAGGTGCAGATGCACCAATCCCTCCCCCATCCGTTGCGCCATCTCCAGGGCGTCGGTGCCCGCGGTGGCGCTGTGCGAGAGGTCCAGTGTGTAGTGGGCGTGGCCGCCGTCGAGCGGGTCATAGGACGGGGCGAACGCCGAGATCGCCGGGCCGGGGTGGCCGCCACGCCTGCGCATCCGCTCGATCGAGGGCTGCCCGGTGCCCCAGAACCGGTCGGCGCGGAACGGGAACATGTTCTCCACCGCGACCAGCACATCGCTGCCGGACTCCAGTTCGGCGACCTGATCGCTGAATCCCTCCGCGTAGCGGCGTTGCCAGCGGAACGGCGGATGCACCACCACCGTCTGCGCGCCGAGCTGTTCGGCGGCGCGCACGCTGCGTTCCAGCTTCGCGATCGGGTTGGCCCCCCACACCCGCTGCGAGATCAGCAGGCACGGCGCGTGTACCGAGAGCACCGGGATGTCGTATGTGCGCGACAGCTCCTCGATGGCGTCGATGTCCTGGCTGACCGGCTCGGCCCACACCATCAGCTCGACCCCGTCATAGCCCAGCCGTGCGGCGTGCTCGAAGGCCGCCTCGGTGCGCAGCGGATACACCGAGGCCGTCGACAGACCGACCTTGATCGCGGGACGCACTAGCTCGGCATCAGGTGGACTGCAGCAGTGCCAGCGGCCCGAGCGTCACCATGGCACCCACCGCCACGGCGATCAGCGTGCTGGCGATGTCCTCAGTCTTGCGGACCACCCGGACACCCACCACGAGGCCCAGGATGACCAGCACCGACAGCGCCAGCGCGACGATGTTGTTCCACTTCCACAGCTGGTCGAAGGCGATGAACAGGCCCGCACCGAGGGCGACCGCAAGCACGCTCTGTACGACGATCCACAGGCCCCGCATGAACGGGGAGCCCTCGTGCTCGTCGAGCCCGTCGTCGAAGCGGTGCACCTCGGTGTCGGCGGTGCCGTCGAGGTCGATGTCCTCGGGCCCGGGTGTGCGGGTGCGCCTGGTCGCCTCGTCGGCGACGGAGTCGCCACCGAACAGCGTGTCGGCCGGCGACTTCAGATACCCGGGACGCTCGACATCGCTGGCGACGGCGGCGTCGACCTCGGTGTCGTCGTCGAGCAGCGCATCGGGGCTCATCTCCTCGGCGGCGGTCGCCTCGGTGTCGGTCGCGGCAGCGCGTCGGGTGAATCCGTGCGCGCGGCGGCGCGGCGTGAAGGCCACCGGCGCGGGCTCGGCGTCGCGCTGCTGGATGTGCGCGTCGTAATCGGTGGCTGCCGTGTCGGTCTCGGTCTCGGGCTCGGGCTCGGGTTCGGGCGCGGGTTCATCGTCGAGCACCGGATCCTCGACGACACCCTCTTCGGCGGTCGGCGCCTCGGCGAGGGTCTCTTCGACGATGGCCTGCTCGGCCGGTGTCGGGTCCGCGGGCGCCGCGTCCTCGACAGCCGACTCCTCGACGGGCACCTCGGGTGCGGGGTCCTCCTCGACGGGAGCTGCCGGCGCGACAGCCTCCTCGACGGGGGGCTCGTCGACCACGATCGGGATCTCACCGGTCAGCTCGGCGACGGTCACCGCGTCGGCATTGCCACGTCGACGGCGGCGGCGGCCACCGGGGGCCGGGGCGCCGATGGACCCGTTCTTGGCCAGCAGCTCCGCGACGGAGATGGGTCGGGTGGCGGTGTTGTCAGGTTCAGTCATCGTGTTTTGCCCTTGGGAGTGGCTGGGATGGTCTCGACCAGGGCGGTCCCGTCGGCTTCACTGTCGAGTTTGCGCAGAATGAGTCCCTCCCGCAATGCCCAGGGACAGATCTCCACCGTCTCGACACCCAAGGCCCGCATGCTCGCCTCGGCCACCAGCGCTCCCGCCACGATCTGCGGCGCCCGTTCGGCACTCACCCCTTCCAGCTCGGCTCGGTCGGCCGTAGTCATCCTAGAGATGAATGCGATGAGTTGACGGAGACCGCTCGCGGTCAGCGTGCGCTTGACCCGCGGACCCGCCCCCGACGGCGCCGCGCCGGTGAGCCGGGCCAGCGATCGGAAGGTCTTCGACGTCGCGACGGCCAGATCGGGGGTTCCGGCCTCCTGGATCACCGAACCCGCCTCGGACAGTTCGGTGGCCAACCAGTCGCGCAGCATGGCGACCCGGCGCCGCCCCGGTGGATCCTCGGCCAGCCATTCGCGGGTCAGTCGGCCCGCGCCGAGCGGAAGCGACAGGGCCACATCAGGCTCCTCGTCGACCCCACTGGACAGTTCCAGCGAGCCGCCACCGATGTCGATGTTGATGATGCGGCCGGCGCTCCAGCCGTACCACCGGCGCACCGCCAGGAAGGTGAGCCGGGACTCGTCGACGCCGCTGAGTACCCGCAGCGAGACCCCGGCCTCGGACTGCACCCGGGACAGCACCGCCTCGGAATTGGTGGCGTCGCGCACCGCCGAGGTGGCGAAGGCCATCAGCTCCGCGCAGCCGGAACTGGCGGCGATCTTGGCGAACTCGTCGACGGTGTCGACCAGCTTGTCGGCACCCTTGCGGGTCAGCTTTCCGGTCGAGTCGATCGCCTCGGCCAGACGCAGGGCGGCCTTGGTGGAACTCATCGGGGTCGGATGCCCACCGCGGCGGGCGTCGACGACCAACAGATGAACCGTATTGCTGCCCACGTCCAGCACGCCCAATCGCACGCGACCAAGGTTAGTGGGTTTACCGTTGACAACTGTGAAGACGTCACACGTCGGCGGTCCGCACGTCGGAGGAGTGGGCGGGGAAGTCGAACTCGACTTCGCCCGGGAGTGGGTGGAGTTCTACGACCCGGAGGATCCCAACCATCTGATCTCCGCGGACATGACGTGGTTGTTGTCGCGCTGGACATGCGTTTTCGGCACGCCCGCCTGCCAGGGCACGGTTGCCGGCCGACCCGATGACGGCTGCTGCTCGCACGGCGCCTTCCTCTCCGATGACGATGATCGGGCCATGCTCGACGATGCGGTGGCGAAGCTGACCGACGAGGACTGGCAGTTCCGGGCCAAGGGCCTAGGGCGCAAGGGATACCTCGAAGACGACGAGTACGACGGCAAGCCGAACAAGCGGACCCGCAAGTACAAGGGCGCCTGCATCTTCTTGAACCGGCCCGGTTTTGCCGGCGGGATCGGGTGTGCGCTGCACTCCAAGGCCCTCAAGCTGGGCGTGGAGCCGTTGACCATGAAGCCCGAGGTCTGCTGGCAGCTGCCGATCCGCCGGACCCAGGACTGGGTGACCCGGCCCGACGGGACCGATGTGCTCAAGACCGTCATCACCGAATACGACCGCCGCGGCTGGGGCGAGGGCGGTGCGGACCTGCACTGGTACTGCACCGGCGACCCGGCCGCCCATGTCGGTGCCCGGCCGGTCTGGCAGTCCTATGCGCCCGAGTTGACCGAGTTGCTGGGCGAGAAGACGTACGCGGAATTGGCCGCGATGTGCCGGCGCCGGGGCCAGCTCGGTCTGATCGCGGTGCACCCGGCGACCCGCGCCGCCGAGTAACCCCGGGTTCACCTCCCCGTCACGCCGGCGTCCCCGCGCCGACGATGCCGCGCCACCGCGTTGCAAAGCTAACGTCGGAAGCTTTGCTATTATCGCGTTAGTTAAATCTTTTCCGTGGTCGTTCTCACATCGGCACCGGTTGTGTGGATAGCCATACCTGGTTAGAGTCCGTAGCTATTGCACACGCGCGGAGGCCCGATCGACCGGGATTCTGCCGACCGAGAAGGCAGACACGATGACGTCGATCGATATCCGACCGCCGGCAAAAACCACCGTTGAGCACCTGAAACTCGTCACCGACGAAGACCAGGCCGGCGCTCTGGTCCGGACCGGATCCGGCCGACGCGCGCCGGTATCCCCCGGCGAGCAACGGCGCAAGAAGCTTGCCAGAAGCATTGTCCTCAGCGACGTGGCCGTTATTTGCTGTGTCGTCACCTTCGTGCACATTTTGGTATTCGGCGGGACCGCCACCGAGCTGTGGCTCGGGGCCACCGGTCTCGGCAGCGTCAGCTACGCCTGGTTCTCGGCCGCACTCGTGGTCGCCTGGCTGGGATTCCTGGCCCTGGGCACCTGGTCGCCGCGGATCACCGGACGGGGCACCGAGGAATACGTCGTTCTCGGCTTCGCCACGCTGCAGCTGTTCGGCCTCATCGCGATCGTCTCGCTGCTGTTGTCGGTCGACATCTCGGCGCGCTACCTCGGCATCGCGCTGCCGGTCGGCCTCATCGCGTTGATGATCAACCGCTGGGTGTGGCGCCGGGTGGTGGCACGCCGCCGGCGGCAGGGCATGGACAAGGCCGCGCTGCTGATCGTGGGTACGGAACCGGCCGCCCGCGATATCGCCACCGAGATCGCCAAGGATCCCTGGGCCGGCTACCGCGTCGCCGGGGTGTGCACCCCCGCCGGACCGACCATCACCAAGCAGTCCATCGACATCAACGGGACCATCGTGCCGATCGTCGGCATGGACCAGGCGATCGTCGACGCGGTCACCCGCACCGGGGCGGAGACCGTCGCACTGGCCGCGACAGATCACCTACGCCCCATCGAGATCCGCAGGCTGATGTGGGAACTCGACGAGGTCGGCGTCGACCTGATGATCGCGCCCGGCCTGATCGACGTGGCGAATCAGCGTCTGGTCAGCCGCCCGGTGGCCGGGATGGCCATGCTGGAGGTCGCGAAACCGCAATACAGCCAGGCCAATTCACTGGTGAAGCGCACCTTCGACATCGTCTTCTCGCTGACTGCGCTGTTGGCGGCGTCCCCGGTGCTGATCGCCGCCGCCATCGCGGTGAAGCTGTCCAGCCCCGGGCCCATCTTCTATCGCTCCGAGCGCATCGGCATCGACGGCACCGAGTTCCAGATGACCAAGTTCCGCAGCATGATCACCGGCGCCGACGCCATGATGGCCGAACTGATCGCCAAGAACGGCGGCAACTCGCTGTTCTTCAAGCTCAAGGACGACCCGCGCGTCACCCGGGTGGGCAAGTTCCTCCGCAAGTACAGCATCGACGAGCTGCCCCAGTTCCTGGACGTGTTGCGCGGCGATATGAGCGTCGTCGGGCCGCGCCCGCAGGTGCGCCGCGAGGTCGACTCCTACGACGACCTGGTCGGTCGTCGCCTGACCGTCAAGCCCGGCCTGACCGGACTGTGGCAGGTCAGCGGACGCTCGGATCTGGAAGCCGAGGACGCCGTCCGGCTGGACCTGTCCTACGTCGAGAACTGGTCGATCATGCAGGACGTGCTGATCATCGCCAAGACGGTCAGCACCGTGCTGCGCGGCGACGGCGCCTACTGACCCAGCAACTCTCGCGGCCCGGCCGGCCAGGACGATGGGTCAAGACCGTGGGTGCGCAACAGCGCCAAGGCGATCCGCTCCATGCCGAAGCCCACGCAGGCGCTGTGGGCCACCTCGCCGCCCGCACCGCGCAGACCGAAGGTGTCGCCGAAGTGATCGCGGTGGCAGTTCGCCGAGACCACCGCGGTGCCGTCGTCCAGGTCGCCGTAGAGCCGGATCACCAGTTCGGTCTTGAGGTCGTCATCGCGCTGGTTGGCGGCCAGCATCTTGCCGGCCCGGCCGAAGAACGGGTCGTTGGCCGCGACCGCCGTCGCTTCCAGTCCCAGCTGCGCCAGCACCTCGAGGCCGTGCCCGACCCACGAATCCCGGTGCAGCCGGGCTTGTTCCGGACTGCCGACCAACACATATTCGTGCATGCGGAACGCCTGCATGCGGGCCGGATCGATGGCCGGTTCATGCCGGAAGCAGTAGCCGTAGACGTCGAGCAGGATGCCCTCGTCCGCAATGACCGTCGGCAGCGTCGCATAACTGGGATGGCAGGCCGCCGACACGAGCATGGTTCCCGCCGGGTGCAGGTGACCATCCCACGGACGTCCGGCCTCCCGGTCGGCGAGCAGAGCCCGGTGGTCACGGTTGTCGCCAGTGAAGGTGGACACCGCGCCGGTCAGATTGGGAAATGACGCGATGTAGTCGGTCTTCTCGAAGGCCTCCCGCGGATACAGCGGTGGGAACCGTCGGGTCAGCGCGCGATCACCGTGCACCGCCCGGCCCTTGGCCACAACGACGCGATCGATTCCGTCGATGATCCCCTCGAAGACACCGCTACGGCCGTAGAGGCCGTCGATCCCCAGCGGTATCAGCAGTCCGGCGGCGACCAGATCGTCCCGGAACAGACGGCGCGCTTCGTCGAGATCACTGGGGGTGGTCACCGCCTCATCTTGCCATTTCCGGCCGCGCCCGGTTCGAACATCCATGCGCAAGGCCACCGTGCTTTGCTAAAAATGCACACTGGCGACATGTTTCGCTCGATGCGCCTAATTGTGACGTATCCCTCACCAGTACGGACCGGCCGTCTCACCCGGACCCGACTCTGCGCCATATACGCAGTTCAAAGGCCGTCTACGGTAACCGCGCGGCTCACCATACGACGCCGGCGCATCGCCGCCGGCCCGAGATTCGATCGATGCATTCCGATCGACTCCTGAAGTTAGCCATGTTAGTCTCAGCGAACACGTTTCGAGAGAAAAAGTTGGGGACAACCACATGCAAGACCGGATCCGGGAAGTCTTGGCAAACCAGGGGCGGATGCCGGCGGACCCGCGCACCATCGCCGCCGACGCCGATCTGTACGAAGCCGGCCTCACCTCGCACGCCTCGGTGAACGTCATGCTTGCCCTCGAGGACGAGTTCGACGTCGAGTTCCCGGACGACGCCCTCAACAAGACGACGTTCGCCACGATCGTCAGCATCGAGCAAGCCCTCTCCCAACTCACCGCGGCCGCGGTCTGACACCGGTCACACCAGTGAGCGCTCCGAGCGAAACGCCGACGTACTTCGGCCCCAACGAATCTCCGCTGTTCGGCGTGGTCCACCTGCCCGCCGACCGGCGGGTGCGGGGCGCCGTCCTCATCTGCGGCTCGCTCGGCAAAGAAGGTATGGACAGCATCCGATTCCAGCGGATCCTGGCCGAGGATATGGCGCGAAACGGTTACGCCGTACTGCGTTTCGACTATCTCGGCACCGGCGACTCGGCGTTCGGTCACCATCGTGACGACGCGGTCGCCATGTGGTCGGCCAGCATCCGACACGCCGCCGATCACCTCCTCGATATCGGTGCCCCCTCGGTCTCGGCCGTGGCGCTGCGCGCCGGTGGTCTGCTCGTCGACCACGCCATCGCCGCCGGAGCGCCCATCGACCGTGTCGCCTACCTCGACCCCCCTGCCTCCGGGCGACGGCACCTGCGCGAACAGGCTGCGCTCTACCGGTTCACGGTCGGACCCGAAGCCGCTGAGCCGGAGACGGTTTCGATCATCGGGGCCCGGCTCAGCGAACGATCCGCCAAGACCTTCGGTGCCCTCAAGCTCACCGGTCCGGCATCCGCGCAGCTGTATGTGGTGCGCCCCGAGGACGCCGACCGGCACTCGGCGGGTGCGCACACCGTGGTCACCACCGCCGCCGGTCTGCCGGAGTTCGCCCAGACCGCCGACGTGGTGGTCGCGATGCCGATGGGCGCGCTCGATCAGATCGTCTCCTGGTTCCGCGATGTCGCCGAGACCGACCCGCGCGTCACCGTGCAGCCACACGTCGTCACCGAGGCCCGGATGCCCGTCAGCACCCCCGACGGCCCGGTGACCGTGCTGGAAACCATCGAATCCTTCGGTCCGAAGGGCCTGTTCGGGATCCGGACCCGTCCGGTGAACACCATGCCGGCCAAGGGCCGGGTCGTGCTGTTCTTCGCAACCTCGAACGATCCGCACGTCGGGCCGGCCCGGGGCTGGGTCGAACTCGGCAGGCAGATCGCCGTCGGCGGCGCGCAGGCGTTCCGGTTCGACGGTGCGGGTCTGGGCCACTCCCCCGCGATCGTGCGGGATCAGTGGCAGTCGATCTACACCAGCAGGCGTATCGCCGATGGCAACGCCGCCGGTCGGCATGCCGCGGAGGACCCCCGCCAGCTCACCGTCGTCGGCATCTGCTCGGGATCGTGGTACGCCGCGCACACCGCCCGCGAACTGGCAGTCGGCTCGGCCCTGCTGGTGAACGCCGGCAGCTGGAGCTGGCACTCCGGGGCATGGGCGTGGCAGTGGAATGTGCGGCGCGACATCATGGCCTCCGCCGCCGGGCATCAGCAGAGCGCCACCCCGGACCCCGCCGCCGCCTGGCCGTTACGCAGGCGCATCATCGAATCACTCAAGCCCGCCCGGGACCGGTTGAAGGCATTGCTGCGCAACCACTTACCGCACGCGCTGCTCAAGATGCTCGGTCAGGCCGGGTTGGCACAGGTACCGGAGGTCCTGCTGGCTCCGCTGCTGCAGAACGGCACCGACACCGTGCTCATGCTCTGCCCCTTCGACGTCGACCTGTTCACCGAGTTCGACGGTTTCGCCACCGTGACGATGCTGCGCCTGGACGGGCTGCCGGTGCGCGTGGTCGAGCTCGGCGACGGCGACCACGCCGCCTACCACCAGGCCGTCCTCGACGGCATCCGCGACGAACTGCTCGGCCCTCCGTGCAAGCAGAGTTTGGCATTGGGCTCATGACCGCAGATCACAACGGCGCGAAATCCGAGCTGCGCCGCAGCTTCTCCACGCGGGTCCTGGCCGCCGCGGTAGGCATGGTGGCCACCTTCCTGCTCACGGTGATCGTGGTGCGGTTCCTGAACAACCGCGATGCCGCCGCATTTTTCGGTGTGCTCGCCGCGCTACCGATCGGCTCCATCGTCGGGCGGGTCGGTTTGGGCAACAACGTCGTCCGCCTCATCCCGTCCGAGCCGGACCCGGCACTCAAACGGATCATCGCGGGGACCCACCTGCGGGCCACCTTCATGATGAGCCTGCCGACCGCGCCGATCATCGCGCTGCTGGCCACCGGCGGCCTGATCGGACACGGGAACTTCATCCCCGCACTGCTGCTCACGACACTGATGGTGCTCATCGAGTCGATCCGCATGATGCTCAGCGACATCTACGCCGCGGTCGGCCGGGTGTTCGCCTCGGTGGCCACCACCCACTACGTGCGCAGCGTCGTGGTGCTGCCGGTGGTCACCATCGTCGCGTTCACCGTCGAACAGCCGACGCTGGTGGAGATGCTGGTCGCGTATGCGGCCGTCTCGGGCGGACAGGTCGTCATCGCACTGGTCGTCGGGCGCGCCGAGATCGCACTGCGCCACGCCCCCGGCCTGGCCGCCCTGCGGCAGACCGTCGCCTCCGGCGCACGGCTGTTCACCCTGGAGCTCACCGCGTTCCTCATCGTCTCCGGGACCATCTGGCTGTCCAATGCCGCGCTGGTGCCGACCGAGGCCAAGCTCTACGCCGTCGCCACCACGATCGCCATCCAGGTGACCATCCTGGAGAGCCTGGCCGCGACGGCGGTGCTGCCGCCGGCGGCGCGGATGTGGGTGGCCGGACGCCGGACCGAGGTCGTCCGGATGCTGTCGAACCTGTCGACCATCAACACCCTGATCACCACGACCGTGGTGTTGACCCTGGTGTTCTTCGGCGGGTTCTTCCTCGATCTGGCGTACGGGGCGGGCATGCACCAGGCCAACATCCTGCTCGTCATCCTGGCCATCGGCGGCATCCCGCAGGCCGCGCTCAGCGTGAACACCTCGCTGTTGATCATCGCCGGGCATCTCGACGCCGTCTGCCGCACGTCGCTCGTCGTGCTGGCACTGGTCGTGCCGAGCGCGGTCGCCGCGGCGATCCTCGGCGGGGCACTGGCGTTGGCCATCGTGGCGGCGTGCGGACTGGCCTCGCTCTACATCGGCCTCTGGCTGGCCGCCCGCCGAATCTTCGGTCAGACACCGAAACCGCACTGGAACGTCGCCGCGGCCGCGCGCGAGCTCGTCACCGAGCGCGGCGAGGATGCTGAACAACCCAGGGCGACGGCGGTGTGACGGAAATGCCCACACTGACAACGCTCATCCGGCCGCGGGGCGCCGCCGCCCGCGCACCGCTGTCACCTCGGCCCGCGCTGTGGTGGCTGTCCCCGGTCGCCATCGCGCTGATCATCGGCGCCGCGTCGATCATCCCGACGGCCCTGGTGGGCGACGAGAGCTTCCGGACGCTGTGGCGCACACCGAAATCGATCACCACCGAGACGCTACTGCTGTTCGGATGCGGGGCGATCGCACTGGCTTTCGGCGCGCTGATCGCATTCGCGGTGTACGCCGCCCCACGCCCGGGCGTGACCCGCTGGCCGGCGCTGGATGAAGACACCCTGCGGCTGCTGAGCAGGGCGGGCACGGTGCTGACCGCCCTGACCGTCACCGGCTACGTCGGTTTCTGCTTCCTGATCCTGCGCTCGGGCCTGTCTTTCGGACAGTTGTTCGCCGGCTCCGAGGACGACGGGTATCTGCCCGCCAAGGACGCCATCGGCACGATCCCCGGGCTGACCACGATGACGCAGCTCGGCGTCGCGGCTGTCGTGATCGCCACCACAGTTGCGGTGCAACGATTCTCGTGGGTGGAAGTGGCCAAGGTCGCCATCGTCATCGGGCTGGCCGTGCCGCGAGCCTACATCTACGCCGAGCGGCTGGCGATCCTGGAACTGGTCATCCCGGTCAGCGTCATCGTCGCCGCGCACCTGTCGGTGGGCCGGCGCCGCCAGCGCGCCACCGCCCGACTGCTGCCGCTGGCCGGACTTGCGCTCGTCGTGGTGGTCTTCAGCGTTTTCGAGTACAACAGGTCTTGGTCCTACTACCGCACGCACGGGCAGACCTCGTTCCTCGAGTTCGCGCTGAGCCGGCTGGCCGGCTACTACGTCACCGCGCTGAACAACGGCCAGCTGATCCTGCAGCACCTCGACTGGCCCGGCCGTTGGCCGTTCGACACGATCGACGGGTTCTGGAGCGCGCCGGGCATCGAGCAGGCCGGCGTCTACGAGCGGCTCAGCGGCTACCCGCCGCCGTACGCGCGCGGCAACGTCTCCCCGTACTTCGACACGCTGGCTCAGTTCGGCAACCCCGAATTCAACAATCAGAGCGGCTATGTGGGGCCGTTCATCGACTACGGCTGGTTCGGCGGACTGCTCTTCATGTTCGCCATCGGCGTCGTCGCCGGCCTGCTGTACCGCCAGTTCTGCCACGGCCGCCCGCTCGGGCTGCTGGTGTACCCGGTCTTCTTCGTCGGCCTCGTCGAGATGCCGCGCTACGTCTACTGGGGCCAGGGCCGGGCCACCTACGCCTGGCTGGCCATCGCGATCGTGCTGTTCCTGCTGTACCGACGCCGCAGCCGGGTCCGCCTGGTGCACCGAACGGAGCTGTGAACCATGCGCAACGTTGCTCGTGCGCTGGCTGTCTCGCTGATGACGGTATCGATGGTGGCCTGTCAGGCCGCTCCGTCGAGCGGTGAGACGCCCCTGGACAGCACCGCCGGCCTGCAGGGCATGCTCAACGCGCTGAAGCCCGGCGACACCCTGACCCTGGAGCCGCGGGTCTACGAGCACAGCGGTGTCCTGACCGTCGACGTGCCCGATGTGCACATCGTCGGCAACGGCGCCACCCTGCACGCCACCCACGACGACACCTCGGCGGTGCAGATCGTCGCCGACGGTGTCTCACTGTCCGACATCCGGCTCAGCGCGCCGCTGGAGGGGCCCCGCTACATGGCGCCCGACGAGCACAAGCTGGTGCTCGCGGCGAACAACGTGCAGGTGTCCGGGGTCGACATCGACGGATCCGCCGGAGCGGGCATCTTCGTCGACGGGGCGCAGAATTTCGCGATCCGTGATGTCGACATCTACGGCACCCGGGCCGACGGGATCCACATGACCAACGGCGCGGGTAACGGCGTCGTGGACAACGTGCGCACCGACCAGACCGGCGACGACGGCGTCGCCGTGGTGTCCTACGGCGCGGATCCGGCCAGCTGCCACAACATCACCGTCACCAACGCACGCGTGGGCAGCACCCGGTGGGGCCGCGGCATGACCGTCGTCGGCGGCACCAACATCACCATGCGCGGATTCAGCATCGCCGACACCGATTCGGCGGGGTTGTACGTCGCCACCGAGGGCGACCCGTACTACACCCGCACCGTGCAGAACGTCACCATCTCTGACGGCACCATCTCCCGCGCCAACCGCAACGGGGGCATCGTCCAGGGCGCGGTGCTGGTCGCCGTCGAGAACCCCGGCACCGCCGTGCGCAACGTGACGATCTCCGACGTCGACATCGCCGCGACGCCGCCGTCGGCACAACGCAACGTCGCCGTCTACACCCCGACCGGGTCGATCGACAACATCCGGCTGGACCGGATTTCGCTCGACTCCACCTCTGTTCCAGCATTTTTCAGCAACGCCGACGCCAAGTCCCTCGCGCTGACGGGGTGGACGGCCGGCGGTGAACCGATTGCGGTGGATTGACATGACCACAACCATGATCGTGCACGTGACCGAGTCGTTCGCCAGCGGGACCGCTTCGGCGATCGGCGATTTCGTGCGCAACTATCCCGAAGCCGAGCATCACCTGGTGTACACGTTGCGACCGGAGGCACTGGTGGACCCGCGGGAGCTGCAGCAGTTCACCTCGGCCACCGCGATGCCGGCGGGCACGCTGGCCCGGGTGCGCTTCGTGCGCAGCCATCTGCGCGGCGTGCGCGACCGGTCCGCCGGACCGGTGATCGTGCATGCCCACTCCAGCAAGGCCGGCGCGTATGTGCGTGCCGCGGTGCGCCGTTCGCCGGCGATGCCGCTGGTCTACACCCCGCACTGCTACGCCTTCGAGCGGCTCGACCTGAGCCGGCCGGCCCGGCATGTCTTCCGTGCGGTGGAATGGCTGCTGTCGTTCAACACCACCGCCTACGGGGCCTGCTCACCGCGCGAGGCCGAGCTGTCCCGCTGGCCGGCCAGTGCGCCCCGGGTGCACAGCGTGCCGAACGTGACACCGCCGGGACTGTCCGGACTGGGCAGCGCCGACGTGGACCGTCCGCTGCGCATCGTCGGCAACGGCAGGCTCGGGCCGCAGAAGGATCCGGTGTTCTTCGCCGAGGCGTTCGCCGCCGCGCGCGCTCAGCACCCCGATATCGAGGCGCTCTGGGTCGGTGGTGGTGACGACCAGTACGTGGACACGTTGCGCGCGTGCGGAGTTCAGGTCACCGGCTGGCTGCCGCGTACCGAGGCCCTGCGCGCCATGGCGTCGGCGGATCTGTACCTGCACACCGCCGGGTGGGAGGGGTTCCCGATCTCCATCATGGAGGCCGCCGGGATGGGGCTGCCGGTGGTCTCCCGGCGGCGGCCCTATCTGCTGGGTGTGGATCTGCCGATCACCATCGACGAGCCCGCCGACTTCGCCTCGGCGGTAACCCAATTGCGACAGGGCGACGCCCTGGACAAACTACGCCGGCGCACCCAGGAGGCGCTGGCCGACAACACCGACGCCGGCCAGCGGGTGGCGTTGCTCGACCTGTACGGCCCCCTGAACGGAGCACAGTGATGACCAAGGTTCATGTCAACGGCAAGTGGCTGGCGCAGCGTCTCACCGGGACACAGCGCTATGCCACCGAGATCGTGCGGGCGATCCTGGCCACCGACACCGTGGATCTGGTGATCCATGTCCCGTCCGGCACCGATGTCCCGCTGTACCTGGAGCATCCGCGCGCGCTGATCCGGCAGGCACCGGTCAAAGGTCAGCTGTTCGAACAGGTCTACCTGCCCGCAGCGACCGCCGGGAAGTTGCTGATGAATTTCGCCGGGCCGGCACCGCTGCTCAAGCGACGCCAGCTGGTGACGATGCACGATGCGACGCCGTTCCGGTACCCGCAGACGTTCACCAAGTCGTTCGCCCGGTCCTATCTGGTGGTCTACTACCTGTTGGGGCGGCTGGCGAAGCGGCTGGTGACGGTATCGCATTTCAGTGCAAGCGAATTGGACGACGTGCTGGGTATCCCGGAGGACCGGTTCGTGGTCGCCGGCTGCGCGGCCGACGCCCTGACCGGTCTGGAGCCGGTGCGTCCCGACATCGACGGTATCGACGAGCAGTTCTACCTCGTGGTGGGAACGCTTGCGGTGCACAAGAACCTGGTGGCTCCGGTACACGCCGTCGCCGAGTCGGGCCGCAAGGTGATCGTGGTGGGCGCGTCCGGTAACCGCGCGGTATTCTCGGCAGCGTCGGAGCTGACCGGCAACGCGTTCGTCGCCGGACACCTCACCGATGCCGAGCTGGCGTGGCTGTACCAGAACGCGAACGCGCTGATCTTCCCGTCCAAGTACGAGGGTTTCGGCCTGCCTCCCCTGGAGGCTCAGTCGATGGGTTGCCCGGTGGTGATCTCGCACGCCGCGTCGCTGCCCGAGATCGCCGGTGACGCAGCGTTGTTCTTCGATCCGGACGACACGTCCTCGCTACTGGCCGAGCTCGACCGGCTGGATTCGGAGAGTGGACTTGCCGACGATCTGCGTCAGCGCGGCACCGTCAACGCGAAGCGCTACTCGTGGGACGAGTCGGCGCGCACGATCCTGGCATCCCTGCAGCTGACCTAGTTTCGGCGCAGCGGGCCGGTCGGCATCGCCGCCGGTGCAACCACAACGGGCGTCTGCTGTCGCTGTGCGTCAGCCCAGGATTCCGCCGCGGGTGCACACCACGGCGGCGGGCACATCGCTGAGATTGATGGCGACACCGACCTCGGTCAACGTGTCGTGGGCCAGCCGCGCCACGATCAGCACCTGATCGGCGCGTTCTGCGACATCGATCACCTGCGACGACCCGGTCAGTGATCCGCCGTCGACGATGACGCTGCTCAGCCCGTCGCCGGTGTCCACCGCGTCGAGCATTTCGTTGACCGCGACGGTGTTCTTGCCGCTCAAGTCGGCCACACTGATGGACGTCGCGTTGACGTGTTCGCCGGCCGCGCAGGACAGCAGCCGCGCCACCTCGGCGGTACCCGAGCCGTCGGAGGCGCCGACCACCAGGATGACCCCGACGCGGGGCTGGGGCAGCTGGCTGTACAACGCGCGGGCCAATTCCAGTGAGCGGCGCGACCTTCCGAGCTTCACCACCGGTGCGATCACCGGGATCGGCTCGATCTCGCGCTGCAGCTGGGCCACCGAGGACACCACACCGGAGCGGCTGCGCCAGGCCAGCGCGCCGCCGAGGGCGAGCAGCCCACCCAGCAGCGCCCCGCCGATGCCACCGAGCAGGCGGGTGCTCGCGCCCGCGGCCGATTCCTCGACCGTCGATTCCACCGGCTGGATGGCCGGCGCGCGGTCGATCTGCGACTCCAGCGACACCCGCTTGCCGTCGAGTTCCCGTGTGCGGTCGTTGAAGACGACCTCGTCGAATGGCGCACCGAGCCGGGCGGCATCGGCCACGGCCTGCTCACGCAAGCGCACCACGGCTCCGTTCACGGCGTCCAGCGCCGACTGCACGCGCACCTTGTTGACGTCGTAGACATGACCGCTGTACACCTTCAGCGCCGCATCCACCGTGGCCTGCGCGGCGGCGGTGTCGGGTGCGGTGGCCGAAATGGCGATGATCGAGGTCTGGCCCTGCTGGGTGGCCGTCAGCGCCGGCGGCTCGTCGGCGCCGAGCTCGCTGCCGACAGCATCGGAGAATCCGGTGGAGGACAGGTAGGCGACCTCGCCGGACAGGTAGCCCTGCAGGGTGTCCGCGGGCATGGGGCTGCTGGTGATGATCTGGTTGGGGTCGACCGGCGGGTCGATGCGGATCTGCGTGGTGGCCGTCGCGGCATCGGTGCTGACCGACAGCGCCGCCACCGTACCGATGACGACTCCGATGAGAATGCCCACGATGGTCACCGGCCAGATCGGAGTCAACAATCCGAAGAATGTGGCCCGCAACCGCTTCTGCATTTCGACTCCCCTGTTGTCCAGTTCGGACTCATAGTACGGCCGGGGTCGAGCAAAGCAAATTCGCCGATGTTTGCCTGAATCCTCTCTCAGGAACATTTTCGCTAATTATCAGCATTAAATGCCCAGTAGAGAGATAGCCAAGCCGTATCTGGGCGATTGCGCCAGCAATCCGGGTGTGACCGATTCAACGCGGTGTCGTCAGCCCTCCAGCTTGTAGCCGAGCCCGCGGACGGTCACCAGGTGCACCGGACTGGCCGGGTCGGACTCGATCTTCGAGCGCAGCCGCTTCACGTGCACGTCGAGGGTCTTGGTGTCACCGACATAGTCCGCGCCCCACACCCGGTCGATGAGCTGTCCGCGGGTGAGCACCCGGCCGCTGTTGCGCATCAGGTATTCGAGCAGGTCGAATTCCTTGAGCGGCAGCGTGATGGGTTCACCGTTGACGCTGACGACGTGGCGCTCGACGTCCATCCGTACCGGTCCGGCTTCCAGCACACCGTCGGCGATGCCGACCTCGTCGCTGTCGGCGCCGCGGCGCAGCACCGCGCGGATCCGGGCGATCAGCTCGCGGGCCGAATAGGGCTTGGTGACGTAGTCATCGGCGCCCAGCTCGAGGCCGACCACCTTGTCGATCTCGCTGTCGCGCGCGGTGACCATGATGACCGGGACGCTGGAGCGTGACCGCAGTTGCTTGCAGACATCGGTGCCGCTCATCCCCGGCAGCATCAGGTCCAGCAGCACGATGTCGGCACCCGCGCGCTCGAATTCGGCCAGCGCCGACGGCCCGTCGGACACCACGGTGGCCTCGAATCCCTCCTTGCGCAACAGGAATGCCAACGGATCGGCCAAGGACTCTTCATCTTCCACGATCAACACACTGGTCATCAGAGTGCCGTGCCTTTCTTACTCATCTTCATCGTCGGCCGAATGGCCGTCAGGTATGGCCGGAATGGACAGCGTGAACGTCGAACCGGTGCCCGGCTGACTCCACAACCGGATGGAACCGTTGTGATTGGCCGCCACGTGCTTGACGATGGCCAGTCCCAGACCGGTGCCGCCGGTGGCGCGCGAGCGCGCCTTGTCGACCCGGAAGAACCGCTCGAACACCCGCTCTTGGTCAGCGCGCGCAATACCGATCCCGCGGTCGGTGACCGCGATCTCGATCTCGTCACCGCGCCGGCGCCGGCTGATCGACACATCCGTACCGTCCGGCGAGTAGGCGATGGCATTGGACACCAGGTTCGCGATCGCGGTGATCAGCAACCGCTCGTCACCGAGCACCCGGTAACCCGTCGGCGCATCGGTGGTGATGTTGATGTGGGCACTGTCGGCCGCCACCTTGTACCGCGACACCGCCTCGGCCACGACGCCGTCGACGTCGACGCTCTCCAGGTCCGGCAGTGCCTCGGCACCCTGCAGACGGGACAGCTCGATCAGCTCGCCGACCATGTTGGCCAGCCGCTCGGACTCGACGATCATCTTTCCCGCGAACCGACGCACGGTGTCGGGATCCTCGGTGGAGGCCAGCATCGCCTCGGCGAGCACGCCCATCGCCCCGACCGGGGTCTTGAGCTCATGGCTGACGTTGGCCACGAAATCGCGCCGCGTCGCCTCCATCCGGGCCTGCTCGGACTGGTCGCCGACGAAGACCACCGCGAACTGATGCGCCCCCTCGACCAGCAGACGCACGTGGCCGCGGACCGCCAGGCCCGAGCGGCCCTCCTTCTTGCGCCTGCGCGCCGAGAGGTCGATGTCGACGTCCTGCCCGGTGGCCAGGCAGCGCTGCACCGCCTGCCAGGCACGGTCGTCGAGCAACCGATCCCGCACCAGGCCCAGCTCGGTGGCCTGGTCGTTCATGTAGACGACGTCCCGGAAGGTGTCGACGACGACGATCCCCATCGGCGACATCGCGGCGATGTGGGAGAGCATCTGGGAGACGGTGATACCACCGCCTTCTTCGATGTCGCGCTCGGTCCGGCGTTCACCGATCCGACGCATCGCCACCATCCCGATGGCGATGCCGATACCCAGCGCGAGCAGAGCCAGCGCTGCCGCCAACAGCAGCGCGGAACCGACACTCACGCGAAAATCGTACGCATCGGGTGAACGACATCCCAGCAGCGTGCGGCCGAATCGGGACAAGTCACACGTTCAAAGACCAGTGTTCGGCAGCCGTTTACGCGGTGCTCATCTTCGCGCGGCACACCGAGCGCTCATTTGGCGCCCTGGGCCGCCACGGCCGCAGCCCCGGCGGCCGCCGCCTCCGGGTCCAGGTACGTGCCGCCGGCGACCGTGGGCTTGAGGTCATCGTCCAGTTCGTACAGCAACGGGATCCCGGTGGGGATGTTCAGGCCGACCACGTCGGCGTCGGACATCCCGTCCAGGTATTTGACCAGTGCCCGCAGCGAGTTACCGTGCGCGGCGATCAGCACGGTCTTGCCGGCCTTGAGGTCCGGCACGATGGTCTGCTCGAAATAGGGCACGAACCGTTCGACGACGTCCTTGAGGCATTCGGTCAGCGGGGCGCCACCGGGGATGTCGGCATAGCGCGGATCGGCGTCCTGGCTGAACTCGCTGCCCTTCTCGATCGGCGGGGGCGGGGTGTCATAGCTGCGCCGCCAGGCCATGAACTGCTCTTCGCCGTACTTCTCCTTGGTGGCCGCCTTGTCCAGGCCCTGCAACGCGCCGTAGTGCCGCTCGTTGAGCCGCCAGTCGCGGTGCACGGGAATCCAGTGCCGGTCGGCGGCGTCGAGCGCCAGGTTGGCCGTCGTGATGGCGCGACGCATCAGCGAGGTGTAGAGCACGTCGGGCAGCACCCCCTGCTCGGCGAGCAGCTTGCCGCCGCGCACCGCCTCGGCCCGGCCCTTGTCGGTCAGGTCGACATCGACCCATCCGGTGAACAGGTTCTTCTGGTTCCAGTCGCTCTCGCCGTGGCGCAGCAGGATCAAGGTCGGCATGACTGGAATCTTGCCATGGCCGGTCAGTCCTCGATGAGGTGCTGGAAGGCCTCGAGATTCTTCAGCGACTCGCCGCGGGCCACCCGCCACTCCCATTCCTTCTGGATGGAGGAGCGAAAGCCCAACTCCAACAATGTGTTGAAGTCGCTGTCGACGGCTTCGAGCACCTGCCCGAGCACCCGGTCGATCTCGTCGGGATCCACCGAACTGTTCGCCATCCAACCCACGAGATAGATGTCGCCGAGGTTGTCCAGCGTGTAGGCCACCCCGTAGAGCCGGCGGTTGCGCTTGAGCAGGAACTTGTAGACGGCCTCGAAGTTCTCGTCGGGGCGGCGGCATACGAACGCCTCCACCCGCACCGAGTGCTCGCCGACGCTCAGGATCGTGTTGGTCTTGAGCCTGCGCTCGCCCGGCAGCGCCACCACCAGCCCCGGCAGCCCGCCCTTGACGCCCTTGTGGTGGGCGTATTCGAGGTCGTTGGCGGCCAGGGTCTCCTCGATGATCGCGGTGATGCTCATGCCCGCACCCCGCGGCGCAGCGCGAACCGACGGCCGGTGCGCCGCGTCGGCACCTCGGCGCGCGGATGGCGCGCCCGGTAGTCGGTGATCGCATGGCTGTAGCTGTCGAGCAGACCGTCGACGGTGTGCGCCCAGGAGAAGGTCGCCGCATGTGCCACGGCCGCGGCACTGAGCGTGTCCGGGTCGGCCGCCAACACCGAGTCCAGCGCCATGGCCCAGTCGCCGGCGTCGTGACCGGCCACCAGCGCGCCGGTCACCCGGTCGCGCACGGCCACCGGCAGACCACCCACCTCCGCGGCCACCACCGGCGTTCCGCAGGCCTGCGCCTCCACGGCCACCAGACCGAAGGACTCGTTGTAACTGGGGACGGCGACGATGTCGGCGGCGCGGTAGACGCCCACCAGTTCGTCGCGGGATTGGGGAGGGAGGAAGGTCACGCGATCGGTGATACCCAACTCCGCGGCCAGTCGAACAAGCCCGTCGGGGGTCGCCATCCCCGAGCCCGACGGTCCCCCGGCGATCAGCACCTTCACCGACGGCAGCTTCGCGGCGGCGCGCAGCAGCACGTCCGGGGCCTTGAGCGGCTGGATGCGCCCGACGAAGGCCACCACCTTGTCGTGCGGGTCCAGGCCCAGCGCCGCCCGCGCCTGCCTGCGTGACCCCGGGGTGAACACCGACAGGTCGACCCCCGGATATACCACGTCGATACTGCGCCGGTCCGCGTGGTGCAGCGAAACCAGTTGCTGCGCTTCGATTTCGGTGTTGACAATCAACCGGTCGGCCTCGTCGACCACCTGCTGTTCACCCACCGAGCGCAGCGCGGGTTCGGGGGCGTCACCCTCGGCGAGGGCGGCGTTCTTCACCGCGGCCAGGGTGTGCGCGGTGTGCACCAGCGGCACCGCCCAGCGGTCGGCGGCCAGCCAGCCGACCTGCCCGGAAAGCCAGTAGTGCGAATGCACGATGTCGTAGTACCCCGGTTCGTGGGTGGCCTCGGCGCGCAGCACGCCGGCGGTGAATGCACACAACTGGGTCGGCAGATCGTTCTTGTCCAGGCCCTCGAACGGCCCGGCCACCACGTTGCGTACCAGCACCCCGGGCGCCACCTGCACCACCGGGGCGTCGGCCGAGGATGTCGCCCGGGTGAAGATCTCGACCTCGACCCCGCGACGCGCGAGTTCCAGCGCGGTCTGCAGGACGTAGACGTTCATCCCGCCGGCGTCACCGGTACCGGGTTGCGAGAGCGGCGAGGTGTGTACCGACAGGACCGCGACGCGACGGGCGTCCGTCAGACCGGACGTTTCGGGGACGACACGCACAGGTTCATGTCTACACCTGCGCGAAAATGCCTGAGCCTGCGGGATCAGGAGGCGCCGAGCACACCGGCTTCACCGCGGCGCAGCTGTGCGCGGCGCATCGCGGCGATCGGATCGGCGTACAGACCGCCCAGGGACACCACGCCGGCGCCGGCCTCCTGCACGCGGTTGCCGAAGGCCGTCACCCGGATGTCGCGCGAACCCAGCACCGACCGCGCGGCGAACGCGCGCTCCACCAGTTCCATACCCTCCGGGTACTCGGTGAAGGCCTGTCCGCCGACCACCAGATCGTCCGGGTTGAGCATGTCGCGCAGCAGCGCCACCGCCTCGCCGAGCACGCGGGCCCGCTCGGCGAGCAGGCCGCGGGCTCCCTCGTGTCCGCCACGGGCGGCGCGCAGTACCGAGGCCAGCGTCGAGGTGGGGCCCTCGGCCGGAATGATGCGCTGCGCCCGGGCCGCGGTCAGCACCGCCTCGTCGCTGACGGTCGACTCCAACTTGCCTGAGCCGCCGAGCAACTCGGAGTTCACCGGCAGCGCGGCGATGGTGCCCGGGCCGCTGGAGGGCGAATGCACGCGGCCGCCGATGGACAGCGCGTAGCCGACGGTTTCGCGGGCGTAGACGTAGAGGCTGGTGCCGGCCTGCGCGTTGGGGCGGCGGACGCCGAGCAGCAGTTCGGCACCGGCCATCGCGTCCACATGGGAGGCCACCGAGACCGGCAGGCCGAGCGTCTCGGCCAGCACGGGACCGACCGGGGCCTCGGTCCAGCCCAGCCGCGGATGGTCCAGGTAGCCCGAGGTGCTGTCGACCACACCACCGGCCGCGACGCCGACCCACAGCGGGCGGCGGCGGTGCCAGCGACTCAGGTAGCGGCGGGCGCTGCCGGCCAGCGAGGCCAGCGCCGCGCTCTGACTGCCGCGCGGGGTGGGCGTCTCGACGACGTCAAGGGTGCGGCCGAACAGATCGGTGGCCACGATGCTGGTGGTCCTGGCGCCGATGTGCAGGCCCAGGGTGAGGAACGGCTCGTGGTTCACCTCGACCGGGACGCGCGGCCGCCCGATCGCGCCGGACACCGCGAGATCGGCACGCTCACGCAGCACACCGGCGTCGAGCAGGGCGGTGACCTGGCGGTTCACCGTGGCGATGCTCAGTCCGGTGACCCGGGCGATGGCATCGCGGGCGATCGGGCCGCGTTGGCGGGCGGCGCCGAAGACGGACGCCGCGGCGGCGTCGGCGACCTTGAGCGACGGCGCGACGATGTGGTGCCGGGCCAACAGCGCGCGCTTGGCGTGCGCCGCGGGAGCCTGGCGGGTGGCGGCGGGAGCGGGAGCGATGGTGGTCACGATGGTGTCCTCTGGTCTGAGTCGGATGTGGGTGGGCTTCTGCCACACCGGCGACTCAGCGGGACGAAAAAGTCCTCAGGTCAGCAGGGCGCGGCGGGTGCGCAACAACAACACGCACTCCGCACGGCGAGACGGCTCGCCTGACTGATCGAGATCACGTCGACAACGTAGCACGACGGACGGGCACCACGCGTAGGTCGAATGGTGCGGCCTAGTGTTGACGACATGACGACCTCAACAGATCAGCGCCGCGTCGCGGTGGTCACCGGAGCCAGCGCCGGAATCGGTGAAGCTACCGCCAAAACCCTTGCCTCCCTTGGGTTTCATGTAATCTGCGTGGCGCGCCGCGAGGCTCCGATCCAGGCCCTGGCCGCCGAGATCGGCGGAACCGCGATTGTGGCGGATGTCACTGATCCGGCCGCCGTGGCGGCGCTGGCGCAGCTCCTGGATCGGGTGGACGTGCTGGTCAACAACGCCGGCGGTGCGCGCGGCCTGGAGTCGGTGGCCGAGGCCGACGTCGAGCACTGGCGCTGGATGTGGGAGTCCAACGTGCTGGGCACGTTGAACGTCACCAAGGCGCTGCTGGGAAAGCTGATCGCCTCCGGCGACGGGCTGATCATCACCGTCACCTCGATCGCCGCGGTCGAGATCTACGACAACGGCTCGGGCTACACCTCGGCCAAGCATGCCCAGGGCGTCCTGCACCGCACACTGCGCAGCGAACTGCTCGGAAAGCCGGTGCGGCTCACCGAGGTCGCGCCGGGGATGGTCAAGACGGACTTCTCGCTGAACCGGTTCGATGGTGACGCCGAACGCGCGGACAAGGTCTACGCCGGGGTCACCCCGCTGGTCGCCGAGGACATCGCCGAGGTGATCGGCTTCGTCGCCAGCCGGCCGTCGCATGTCGACCTGGACCTCATCGTGGTGCGTCCGCGCGATCAGGTGACCGGCGCGACCGGGTCCCGGTTCAACCGCCAGGGGTGAGCGCGGGCGTGGTCGTCGGGGTGCCCGACAGCGTCGGCGCCCCCGACGGGGTGGCCGGGGCGCTGTCCGGGATGCCGGACGGCGGCGCCTGCTCCGAGAGCGCCGACATGGAAACCCATTCGTTCCAGTCCACCGCCCAGTCCCAGATGTCGCCGTCGGCATAGGACAACTGGATGCGGGTGCCGGTGACCTCCACCGGGTCGCCGTACATGGCGGTGTTGAAGTACTGCTGGGAGTTCTCCAGGTTCAGGTTGATGCACCCGTTGGTGACATTGGTGTTGCCCTGTGCGCCAATGCTGTTCGGGTTGCAGTGAATGAACTCACCGTTGTTGGAGATGCGCACCGCAAACCGCTCGTGCACGTTGGCGTAGCCGGCGGCGGGGTTGGTCATGTAGAAGTCCTCGTACTTCTCGGTGACCACGTGGATGCCGCTGCGGGTGACGTTACGGTCCAGATCGCCTTCCCCGTAGCTGCACGGGAAGTCCATGATGACGCCCTCATCGGTGATCACCTGGATGCGGTGACTGCTCGCCTCGGCCTTGACGACCTGCCGGCGCCCGATCGTGAAGTCCAGGGTCGAGTCGGCCGCTCCGTAGGCCGACGGACCGAACTTCACCCCGTACATGTCGGCGTCGACGTGCACGGTGGTGCCCGCCGGGTAGTACTCCTTGGTCCGCCAGTGCACCCGGGAGCCGCCGGCCTCGTCGGGCAGCCAGGCCCAGCTGCCCTCGACCTGCGGGGTCGTGGTGACCTTCAGCGACTTCTCCACCGCCGCCTTGTCCTCGTCGGCGATGGCGGCGTCGAACTGCAGGATGATCGGGGCCGCGACCCCCACCGTCTGGCCGTCGGCGAGCTGGAACCGGCCGTTGACGGTGGTCTGCGGGTTGACGGTGCTGAACCCGCCGGTCACCGGCACGGCCTGCCCATCCTGCCCGACGACCGAACCCGACCAGGTGTATTCGGCGCCGTAACCCAGCGGTTCGGTCACCGTGAACTCGGTGCGGTCGCGGTTGAGCTTGCCCGCGACCACCTTGCCGTTGGCATTGGTCAGGGCGATGCGCTGAAACCAGCCGTCGCTGACGGACACCCCGGCGGCCGCGGTGGGCACGATCTCGGTGGCGGCATCATCCGGAGTCAGGGTGATCGTCGGGGACGTGGACTGCGCCTGTTCCTCGGTGGCCGGCGCCCCGCCGGTGGTCTTGCCCGCGCAGGCGGCCAGGAATCCGGCGCCACCCAGGCCCAATACCGCGAGCGCGCGGCGCCGACTCAGCGGTGCGTTCTCGAACTCGGCGGTAGGTCTCACGTGGACCAAGGGTACCTAGAGGGCGCACCCGATCAGTACGGGCTCGGGTGTGAGTTCGATCCCGAAGCGGGCCTGCACACCGTCGCGCACGGCTCTGGCCAGGGCGAGGATATCGGCCGTACCGGCCGTTCCGCGGTTGGTCAGGGCCAGCGCGTGCTTGGTGGACAGCCGTGCGGGTGCGTCGTGACCGGGATAGCCCTTGCCGAAACCGGCCTGCTCGACCAGCCAGCCGGCTGCCAGTTTCACCCCGTCGGGCGCCGGATAGTGCGGTAGCCGGCCGTCGACAGCGTCGCGCAGCCTCTCGAACACACTCGCCGGCACCACCGGGTTGGTGAAGAAGGAGCCCACGCTCCAGGTGTCGTGGTCGTTCTCATCGAGCACCATGCCCTTACCGGCACGCAGCGCCAGCACGGCGTCGCGAACCCGTCCGGCATCGATGCGCCTGCCCGCCTCCGCGCCCAACCGGGTCGCCAACTCGCCGTAGCGCAACGGCGCAGACAGCCCGTCCGGATCGAGTGTGAACTCGACCTCCAGGACGATGACGGCCGACTGATGTTTGAGCACGCTGTGCCGGTAGCCGAAGCCCAGCCGGTCCGGGCCGACCCATTCGTCGACACCGGTGCGCCGGTCCAGCAGCCGCACCCGGGAGATGGTGTCGGCGACCTCGGCACCGTAGGCGCCGACATTCTGGACCGGGGTGGCCCCGGTCGATCCCGGGATCCCGGACAGGCACTCCAGGCCGCCCAGTCCGTGCTCCAGCGCGGTGACCACGACGTCGTCCCATGGCGCACCCGCCTCGGCGCGCAGCACCGGCCCGTCCACGCGCACCCCGGTGTTGGCGACCGCCACGACGGTCAGGCCCGGGCGGTCGTCGGCCAGCACCACATTGGAACCGCCGGCGAGCACCAGCACGTCCTCGGAGATCGGCAAGGCCGACAGCACGTCGATGAGTTGGGCCGTGGTGTCACAGCTGATCAGGCGCTTAGCGACCGGTCCGATGCGCAAGGTCGTCCGCGATGCGACCGAGACATTCTCGGTGACCGCCGCACCGGCGAAAGTCGGACTGACCACGGACGCTAACGGTAGCGTGCCGACTATGCCGCGTACTCATGACATGGCGGCCGCGTATGGATGCAGCGTCGCGCAGTTGTTCGAAGCCTTCTCCGACCGGACGTACTGGATCGAGCGGCTGGAGAAGTCCGGTTGCGACGCGGTCAACCTCGACGAGCTGACCACCCGCCCGGACGGCGGCCTCGACATCGCCACCACCCAGATCGTGCGGTTCGCTCGGCTGCCCGGCGTGGTCGCCCAATTCCATTCCGGGGACCTGACACTCGTGCGCACGGAGTCCTGGGAGCCGATCGTCGACGGGCGGACCTCGGGCACCATCACCGGCGCGGTGCCGGGTGCACCGGTGCGGGTCACCGGCGCGGCGGCGCTGCGCGACAGTGCCGACGACGCCCAGCTCGACGTGCACGTCGTGATCGAGGTGCGGATCCCGCTGGTCGGCGGCAAGATCGAGAGCTTCATCGGTGGCCAACTCGCCGAGATGGTCCGCCTGGAGCAGGAGTTCACCACCGAGTGGATCCGCGAACACATCTGAACAAGCCGGTCGGCACGCCACAGGGCAAACCGGTCGGCACGCCACAGGGCAAACCGGTCGGCACGCCGACGCGTGGCACCACGGGTTACAACCGGTTACGCCGCAGCGACCGCTGGCTCGTGCACTCTCCGCGGGTGCGCACCGCCCTGCAGGCCGCCGCCGACCCGCTGGTGGTCGATCTGGGCTACGGCGCGCTGCCCGTCACGACACTGGAGTTGGCCGCCCGATTACAGACGGTGCGCCCCGATGTCCGCGTGGTGGGCCTGGAAATCCATCCCGAGCGGGTGCGCACCGCGCAGCAGGCCGCCGTCCCCGGTGTCGAATTCGCCCTCGGCGGTTTCGAATTGGCAGGCTTGCGACCGGTGCTGGTGCGGGCGTTCAACGTGCTGCGCCAGTACCCGGTCGACGATGTCGAGCCGGCCTGGTCACAACTGCAGGCCCGGTTGGCCCCGGGCGGGCTATTGGTCGACGGGACTTGCGACGAGTTGGGCAGGCGCTGCTGCTGGGTGCTGCTGGACGCCGACGGGCCGATCAGCCTGACCCTGGCCTGCGACCCGTTCGCCATCGACCGGCCCTCCGATCTGGCCGAGCGATTGCCCAAAGTACTGATCCACCGCAATATCGCCGGGGAACCGATCCACGCGCTGCTGGAGGCCGCCGACCGGGCGTGGGCCAGTGCGGCCGGACACGGCGTGTTCGGGCCGCGGGTGCGGTGGCGGGCGATGCTGGAGCAGCTGGCCGCCGAGGGTTTCGCGGTCGAGCCGCCACGCCGACGGCTGCGCGACGGGGTGCTGTCGGTGCCCTGGGCGACGGTGGCCGCATCGGGCTAGCCTGCAGATATGCGGATTGCCCTGGCACAGATCCGGTCCGGCACCGATCCGGCGGCCAACCTCGAGCTCGTCGACACCTACAGTCGCGAGGCCGCCGCGGCCGGGGCCGAGCTGGTGCTCTTCCCCGAGGCCACCATGTGCCGGTTCGGGGTGCCGCTGGCCCCGGTCGCCGAACCACTGGACGGGCGGTGGGCCGACGGCGTCCGCGCGATCGCCGCCGATGCCGGCCTCACGGTGGTGGCCGGGATGTTCTGCCCGTCCGGGGACGGCCGGGTCACCAACACCCTCATCGCCTCCGGTTCCGGCGTCGACGCGCACTACGACAAGATCCACCTCTACGACGCGTTCGGCTTCGCCGAGTCCGACACGGTCGCGCCGGGCTCCCGACCGACCGTCATCACGGTGGGAGACGTGCAGGTGGGGCTGACGCTGTGTTACGACGTCCGCTTCCCCGAACTCTATCTGGACCTGGCCGACCGCGGCGCGCAGCTGATCACCGTGCACGCCTCCTGGGGCACCGGGCCCGGCAAGCTCGACCAGTGGACGTTGCTGGCGCGCGCCCGCGCCATCGACACCACCGGGATCGTGGCGGCGGTGGACCAGGCCTATGCCGGAGCCGAGGTGGCGGCGGGACCCACCGGGGTGGGCGGCAGCCTGGTCGCCTCGGCGACGGGCGAGATCATCGCCGCGGCGCACGATGATCCGCAGCTGGTCGTGACCGATATCGACCTCGCCGGCGCGGCCAAGACCCGCGAGACCATTGCGGTGCTGCGCAACCGCGTCGAGTTCGCTAAGGCACAATCGACTGCGTGACCGATCCCTGGGCCCGCCCCGCCGATGGCG
>NZ_MVHJ01000037.1 GCF_002086115.1 Mycolicibacterium bacteremicum | reverse complement strand
CTGGCCGCCCCCAGACGATCTCGCACCCGGGCCCAGAACCGCGCCTACCGCATAGCCCACGAACGCGCACTCAACCGCGCCCACATCGACGCCGACCCACCGCCCTTCTAGAACGCGTAGCGGTGATACGACGCCATGTAGCGCAGCGCCGGCACCGTCGACATGGCACGGGCCAGCACCCGGTACGCCACCGGGACGCGGTCAAAACCTGGTGCCTCGAACGCGCCGACCCGGGTCAGCAGCCTGGTGCCAGGCACCGCGGCCACGATGTCGGCGGGATCGTCGATACCCCAGTGCAACGTCGCCCCGGATCGGCGGACCACGGTATTGGTCCACTGGGCCCTGATACCAAGGGAACTGAAGAAGTCGAACTGCAACTCGCCGTGACCGGCGTGACCGACGATCCGATTCAGCAGGTCCACCCCGTCACGCTCGGTGAGATACATCGTCAGCCCCTCGCCGATCGCGAGCAACGGCGCGCCTGTGGGGATATCGGCGAACCAGCCAGGATCGGTCACCGACGCGCCGATCTCGTGGTGGTTCGCCTCACCGACCGGCAGCAGTCGGCGCCGCAGCGCGCATACCTCGGGGTAGTCGATATCGAACCACTCGACCTGCGGGCCCGGCGCAACCCGCAGGTACCGGCTGTCCAGACCGCAACCCAGGTGCAGCACAACGGCTTTGGCCTCAACAGCCAGGAACTGCCGGACCCAGGTGTCCAGCTGCGCACTGCGTGTGGTGACCGCCGGCGACCGGCGGGCATCGATCGTCGTTGCCGACCAGTCATAGTCGATGCGCGATACGATGTCAGCGGCCCACCGGTCACCGAGAACCGGTTGCGGCAGCGCACAGTCCAGCGCCTTCGCGTACAGCGTGGCCAGCATCGTCTGCGGCGCGCCGGTCAGGTCGATCCGGACCTGTTCACTGCCGTCGGCGGGCATCGCGCAAACCGACCCAGAACCGCGCGGATTCGGCGATGGAGTCCTCGACAGGAGTTGGCACCCAACCCAGTTCGCGGCGGGCCTTGCTGCAGTCGACCGGAGCCTCGGCGCGCATCAACCGTAGCGACGCCAGCGACAACCGTTCGTCGGTCTTGCGCAGCCTGCCCTTCAGCGTGCCCGCGGCGGCCAGCAGATAGGTCAGCGGCAGCGGGATGGAGCGGGCCGGCGGCGCGACACCGGCGGTCTGCGCGGCGATACGGGCGACCTCGGCATTGCTGATCATTTTCTCCGAGACCAGATATCGCTCACCGTCGCGACCCTTCTCGGCAGCCAGGATCAACGCGCGGGCAGCATCGTTCACGCCGACGGCCTCCAGTTCGATACCGCTCATCACGAACGGGAGTTTTCCGAAGGCGGCGCCGGCGATGATGGCGCCGTGTGGCGTGCGGCCCCAATCCTTGCCGCCGTATGTCGTCGACACGCACATCGCGACCGCCGGCAGGCCGCGTTCCCGCGCGTACGACAGCACCAGCTTCTCGGCCTGCACCCGCGACCGCACGTAGGGCGTGATCCCACGCTCACCGATGATGTCGTCCTCGGTGGCAACGCGACCTCGGCGCCGTCCGATCGTGGCATAGCTGCTGGTGAAGACGAATTTGCGCAGACCGGTCGCGATCTCGGGCTCGACGGCGACTTCCAGTACGTTGCGGGTGCCCTCGACGTTCGTGCGGAACAGCGGGGACGGATCGCGCAGCCAACCGCGGGTGTCCACGACGCAGTAGTAGATGACCTCCGCGCCCGTCATCGCCTTGCGCAGCACCTCGGTGTCCCAGATGTCGCCGACGAAGCGCTGCACATCCAGGTCATCGATACCGATGGTGTTGGCACCATCGCGCACCATCACCCGGACCTCCTGCCCGTCAGCGACCAGTTGGCGGGTCAGATGCGAGCCGAGGTAACCGTTGGCCCCGATGACGAGGACGGGCCCGCGGCCGAGCGGAGCGACGGGTGATGGTTCCGTCATCGCGCCATGCCCTTCATCCATTCGGCGGCCTCGTCGTCGAGGGTGCCGAGTTCGGCTGCCTTCTTGCACCACTTCATCGCCGCCGAGACGAATCGCAGCGGGTTGTAGATGTCCTCCTGACGGCGCCACAGTCCGTCGCCGGCGTAGGTCAGGATCGAGATGTTGGTGGCACTGATGACGGTGCCGTCGCCCGGATCGCGCATCGGGTTGTCCAGTTCGCAGATCACCCGCGAGGTTGATTCGTCGATCACCGACCACAGCGACGGGAAGGCGGTCATGTGGTTGCCGGGAAAGCTCTCCATGGTCTTCCAGATCCACGGCCGCACCTGCTCACGTCCGCGCATGGTGCCGGCGGCGTGTTCGACGTATTCGACGTCGGTGGTGTACTGGTCCACCCACGGATCCCAGTCCCGGGTGGTCGCGGCGCGCGCCACGGTGTCCTCGAAGGTGGCGTAGGCCTCGGTCAGTTCGTCACGGGTGAACAACGTCACACCATGAACTAGAACACGTTCTAACTGGGTTTGTCGAGACTGTCGGCAACGGCGAGGACCACGCGGTCACCCAGCGGCCGGTCCAGGGGCACATCGACGCTGCCGGGCACCGCCAGGGCGATACACATCCGGCCGATCGAGGCGGGCGGCATACCGCCGTTGAGGTCGACGGTGACCGCCTCGGGCGTCTCCTCCACCAGCACGTGCACGCCGAAGCAGTCCGGCGCGCCGGACGCGAAGTTCACCCGCAGGCCCTCTCCGCTGCGGCTCCACGACTCCACGGTGGTGGCGTGCGGATTCAGAATCTGCGGATCGTCGACGAACACCGCCCGCCCGGGATCGGCGGGCACCTCGGGCAGCGCCTGGGTCGGCTCGGCCGAGGCGGTGGGAAAACCGGCCATGAGCAGGCCACACGCCTGGATTAGACAGACAAGGGCCGTTGTTACAGCTCTAGGCATGGGTTCCACCGTAACGGCGGAGCACAATGGAGGCTGAACCGAAGCGAAGGAGAGATAGCGCATGAGCGACTTCCAGAAGGCCATTCTGGCCGGCGGCTGCTTCTGGGGCATGCAGGATCTGATTCGTAAGCAGCCGGGTGTGGTGTCCACGCGGGTGGGTTACACCGGCGGGCAGAACGACCACGCCACCTACCGCAACCACCCGGGTCATGCGGAGGCGATCGAGATCATCTACGACCCCGCCAAGACCGATTACCGGGCACTGCTGGAGTTCTTCTTCCAGATCCACGATCCGTCGACGAAGAACCGTCAGGGCAACGACATCGGCAGCAGCTACCGGTCGGCGATCTTCTACGTCGACGATGACCAGAAGTCGATCGCGCTGGACACCATCGCCGATGTCGACGCTTCGGGCTTGTGGCCCGGCAAGGTCGTCACAGAGGTGGTCCCGGAGGCCGACTTCTGGGAGGCCGAGCCCGAGCACCAGGACTACCTGGTCCGCTACCCGACCGGCTACACCTGCCACTTCCCTCGGCCGGGCTGGAAACTGCCCAAGCGCGCCGAGGTCTGACCAGCGCGGGATCGATCCCCGGTCGCTACGCTCCGGCCCGCCGGTGCAGCACCACCCGACCGCCGCGCTTGGGCGTGAAGGCCACTCCGCGTGAGTGCACCTTCTCGCCCGGCGCGGTGGTGGTGGCGACGGTGAAGTGCCGCAGCACGGTGCGCAGCACGACGTCCATCTCGACATTGGCGAACACCGCGCCGACGCAGCGCCGGGTACCGCCGCCATAGGGCACCCAGGCCAGCGGCGGGCGGTTGCCGACGAACCGCTGCGGGTCGAACCGGTCGGCATCCTCGAACTCACGCTCGTGCAGCTGGGACAGACTGACAACGATTGAATATCCTTGCGGGACAACCCATTCACCGAGTTCCAAGGTGGGCGAATAGACGTGCCGCCCGGAGAAGTCGATGACCGTGCGGGCGCGCTGGGTCTCCAGGATGACGGCCTGGCGGTATTCGTTGCCGTCGCCCTGTGCCTCCTCGACCAGCTTCGCCAGCACCTGCGGGTGCCTGCTGATCCGCTCAAACACCCAGCCCATGGTCGAGGCCGTCGTCTCATGGCCGGCCGCCAGCAGGGTCAGCAGTTCGTCGGCGATGTCCTGGCGCGACATCGCGGTGCCGTCCTCGTAACTGCTGCGCAGCAACAGCGCCAGCACGTCGTCCCGCTGGTCGAGGCGCGGATCGGCCGCGACATCGTCGATGAGCCTGCCCACGACCTCGTCATAGCGGCGGCGGTATTCGGCCAACCGTCCCCACGGATGCCAACGGCCGTAGTCCCGCTTCGGGGTGGGCAGGGTCGCACACCGCGAACCCAGCGTCACCCACGGCGGAATGATCCGGCGCAGTTCGTCCAGGTGGGCACCGTCGGCGCCGAACACCGCCCGCAGGATTGCGTTGAGGGTGATCCGCATCATCGGCTCGAGGATCGGGAACTCCCTTCCCACCGGCCAATTCGCGGACTCGCGCAGCGTCTCCTCCTCGAAGATCTGCTCGTAGTTCTTGACGCTCTTGCCGTGGAACGGCGGGGTGAGCAGCTTGCGCCTGCGCCGGTGTTCGGCGCGGTCCAGCGCGAAGACCGAACCGGCACCGAGGATCCGGGACAGGTTGGGCTGGATGTTGCCGACGTCGTCGGGACTGGCCATGAACAACTGCTTGGCCAACTGGGAGTCGGTGACGATGACGGTCGGACCGAAGACCGGGAGCGCCATGGTGAATGCCGAGCCATACCGGTCGGCCAGTCGCGCGACCACCGGGCGGCGGAAGAGCGCGAACCCGATGCCGAGCACCGCCCGGTTGAACGTCGGGCCGGGCGGCAGGTTGACCGCGGGGGTGTCGGTACGGTCGACGGTCACTTCGCTCATGAAACACTCCAGACCGGTTGGTGGTACTGCGCTGTACCACGGTGATCTGCGTTACGGTACTCCGTGGTACCGCCGTGGGCAATAGCCGTTCGACGAGGAGTGGGTATGAGCGACGACATGTCGTTTCGCACCCGCCTGCTCGACGGACTGGCCGCCTCCATCGGCGAGCGCGGATACCGCGCCAGCACGGTGGCCGATATCGTGCGGCACGCCCGCACCTCGAAGCGGACCTTCTATACCGAGTTCACGGACAAGGAACAGTGCTTTGTCGAGCTGCTCCGCGCTGACCACGAGCAGCTGATCGCCGAGATCCGCGCCGCGGTCGACCCGGAGGCCCTGTGGGACCGGCAGATCGAGCAGGCAGCTGCGGCCTACGTCGCCCACATCGGCGCCCGCCCGGCGATCACGCTGAGTTGGATACGGGAACTACCCGCACTGGGCGCCACCGTGCGGACGATCCAGCGCTCGGCCATGACCGGACTCACCGAGATGCTCGTCGAGCTGTCCGGCAGCCCGGGCTTCCGGCGTGCCGAGATCGCCCCGGTGAGCCGCGAACTGGCGGTGATCCTGCTCGGCGGGCTACGCGAGCTCACCGCACTGACCGTCGAGGACGGTGCGCCGGTGGACAGCATCCTGGCACCGGCCGTCACCGCCGCCGCGGCCGTGCTCGGCGCCGGACGTCGCTAACGCAGGATCAACCGCGCCGACTTCAGCAGCCGCAGCGAGATCTCCGGATAGTCCTCATAACCCATGCCCGCCCACACCAGCGTCCCCGTGTAGAGCAACTCGAGAGCCTCGATCACGTCGGGATCCACCGCCGAACCCAGGGCGGCGACCAGCCGGCCGCGGATGTCCGCACCGATGCGGCCGCGCAACACGTCGACATCGGGATCCTTGCCCAGCAGCGCGTTGGTCACCGCACCTGCGAACTCCGGCTCACCGGCCACCAGGGCCGAGATGTGCTCCAGCACCTCAAGCACCCGCGTCGCCGGGTCCTCGGACTCGTGGGCGGCCAGCGGGGACTCCGCGAGCCGACGCCAGAACACCTCGGCGACAAGGTGTTCCTTGGACGAGAAGTAGGTGTATGCGGTGGCGGCGCCGACACCGGCCTGCGCCGCGACCCGGCGCACCGTCAACGCGGCGAAACCCTCCCGGGCAAGCAGGTCCAGAGCCGCCCGGCCGAGGCGGTCGACGGTGTCGGCCTGTTTGGCGCTCAGCCTGCGGCGAGTCGACTCCAGAGTCGCATCGGACACGTGTCCAGACACTACTGTAACCCCCTGCGACCAGCAACGGTAGGTTGTCTGCCATGAGCACCGCGCAGACCGACCTGCCACCCGAGTCCGCCCGCCTGTTCGACTTCGCCGAGCAGGTCATCGGGTTCATGCCCGCCGACGAAGGTCGTGCCCTCTACGACGCGGCGGTGCGCTACCTGGCCGGCGGGGTCGGTGTCGAGATCGGCACCTACTGTGCGAAGTCCACCGTCCTGCTCGGCGCGGCCGCGGTCCACACCGGTGGTGTCATCTACACCGTCGACCACCACCACGGTTCCGAGGAGCATCAACCCGGCTGGGAGTACCACGACACCACCCTGGTCGACCCGGTGACCGGCCGTTTCGACACGCTGCCCACCGCCCGGCACACCCTGGACCTGGCCGGCCTGGACGACCATGTGGTGGCCATCGTCGGCAAATCGCCCGTGGTGGCCAAGATCTGGGCCACCCCGGTGCAGTTCCTGTTCATCGACGGCGGGCATACCGAAGAGGCCGCCCAGCGCGACTACGACGGTTGGGCCAGGTGGGTCGCCCCCGGCGGCGGGCTGGTCATCCACGATGTCTTCCCCGATCCGAACGACGGCGGGCAGGCCCCGTTCCACATCTACCGCCGCGCCCTGGACTCCGGTGATTTCACCGAGGTCTCCGCGACCGGGTCGTTGCGACTGCTGGAGCGACGCTAGCGGCCGGCCGGCCCGGATGTGGCGCAGGCGCAGTCGAACTCGCCTTCCAGTCCGCGCGGCAGATCGGTCCGGAAGATGCCCGCCGCCGGCGTGGTGCTCGACAGCGCGTCGGCGGCCAGGATCATCGCCGCACCGGTCCAGGTGGTCCGCTCCTCCGGCCAGCGCTTGCCGTCGGCGAAGACCAGTCCCGTCCAGTACGAGCCGTCCTCCTCGCGCAGGTGCTGCATGGCTGCGAACTGCTCACGCGCCCGGGTCCGGTCGCCGATGGCGTCCAGGGCCATCACCAGCTCGCAGGTTTCCGCGCCGGTCACCCACGGCCGGTGGTCCACACAGCGGATCCCCAGCCCCTGCACCACGAAGTCGTCCCAGCGCTCTTCGATGCGGGCTCGCGCTGCCGGTCCGCGCAGTGCGCCGCCCAGCACCGGGTAATACCACTCCATCGCGTGGGTGTCCTTGGCGTTGAACGACTCGGGATGTTCGGCGATCGCATGGCCGAGCTGTCCGAGCGCGACCTCCCACTCCGGCTGCGGGTCGTCCAGGTAGTTCGCCAGTGCCAGTGCGCACCGGATGCTGTGGTAGATGCTCGCACAGCCGGTGAGCAGCGCCTCCTCGATCAGGCCGGCATCGCTTCTGGCCCAGGCGATCTCGCCACCGGGCAGCTGCATCGTCAACACCAGGTCGATGGCGCGGGTGACCGTCGGCCACATCTGCTCGGCGAACCGGCGGTCACCGGTGATGAGCACGTGATGCCAGACGCCGGTGGCGACATAGGCGCAGAAGTTGCTGTCGATGTTGGCGTCCTCGATGACACCGTTGCGCAACTGGATCGGCCAGGAGCCGTCGGCACGCTGGGCCGTGCGGCACCAGTCGAACGCCGCCCGGGCCGGCTCCAGCAGGCCCGCGACCGTCAGCGCCATCGCGTTCTCGACGTGATCCCACGGATCGGTGTGCCCGCCCACAGACCACGGGATGGCACCGGAGGACTCCTGGGTCTCGGCGATGGAGACCGCGGTCTGCCTGCACTGCGCCGGGGTCAGGACACCGGCGACACCGGGGATCTCGTGGCCGGTCATCTCACACCGTGGGTTTCCGGAAGTAGAGTGCGACGCTCTTACCGATCAGCGGGTTGAGTGCCGCCTCGGCCTGCCGGGTCACCCAGGGCCGGCTCATCATGTCCCAGACCAGCAGCTTGTGGTACGCGGTCACCAGCGGGTGATCCGGCTTGTCCACGCCGACAGCGCATTTGAGCCACCAGAACGGCGCGTGCAGGGAATGGGCATGCTCGCTGTGGGTGAAGTGCATTCCGCGGCCGGTGATCTTGTCACGCAGTTCGTCGGCCCGGTAGATCCGGATATGGCCGCCCTCGTTGGCGTGATACTCATCCGACAGCAGCCAGCACACCTTCTCGGGCAGCCAGCGGGGCACCGTCACCGCCAGCGACCCACCGGGCTTGAGCACCCGGACCAGCTCGGCGATGGCCGCGTCGTCGGCCGGCACGTGCTCCAGGATCTCCGAGGCGATGACACAGTCGAAGGTGCCGTCGGCGTACGGCAGGTCCAGGGCGTCACCCTTGACCGCCTCCGCGCGGGCCGCTGCGGGCGCCTCGCCCTGCTCCTTCATCGCGGTCAGGATGGCGTCGACATCGTTGAGGTCCTGGACGCTCTGGTCGAAGGCGACGACATCCGCGCCCCGGCGGTAGGCCTCGAACGAGTGCCGGCCGGCACCGCAGCCGACATCGATGACCGATGTCCCGGGTCCGACTCCAAGGCGGTCGAAATCGACGGTCAGCACGCGGCGCGTCCTTTCTGGATTCTCTCGGCGGCCCGCTCGTAGACGGCGACGGTCTGCGCCGCAACGGATTCCCAGCTGAACACCTCGACGGCGCGCCGCCGACCGGCGGCACCGAGCCGGTGCCGCTCGGCCGGTGAGTCCAGCAGTTCACCGAGGACCTCGGTGAGTTTGTCGACATCGGCCGGCGGGACCAGCCGCGCACACTCGCCCTCGTCGCCGAGCACCTCCGGCAGCGCGCCGGCCCGGCTCGCGACGATCGGTGTCCCGCTGGCCATCGCCTCCACCGCGGGCAATGAGAAACCCTCGTAAAGCGAAGGGATACAAGCGATCTCAGCCGAGGCCAGCAGGTCGGCCAGATCCTCGTCGGACAGGCCGCTGGAAATGTGCACGATATCGGAGATGCCCAGCTCGGCGATCAGCTTCTCGGTGGGACCGTTGGGTTCCAGCTTGGACACCAGCTGCAGGTCGAGGTTGTGGTGGGCGCGCAGCCGCGCCACCGCGTGCAGCAGGTTGCCCACGCCCTTGAGCGGAACATCGGCACTGGCGATCGCGATGATCCGGCCGGGCACCCGGGTCTGGGCCGGCTTGAACAGCTCGGTATCCACACCGAGCGGCACCACGTGCAGCTGGTCGGCGCTGACACCGAAGTCCTCGGCGATATCGGCCGCCGAGGTCGACGAGACGGTCAGCAGCTCCGGGATCGCCCGGGCCACCTTCTTCTGCGTCTCGGCGAATGCATACCAGCGCCGCACCAGCGGTTTGCGCCACCACTTCGCCGCGGCCACCTCCAGCACGCGGTCGCGGGTGATCGGATGGTGCACCGTGGCGACGACCGGGAGGCCGAGAGCGGCGATGCCGAGCAGCGCCGAGCCCAGACTCTGGTTGTCGTGCACCACGTCGAACTCGTCACCGCGCTGCGCCATGATCCGCTTGACCCTCATGCAGAAGGTCATCGGCTCGGGAAAACCGGCCGACCACATGGTGGCCAGCTCGAGCAGGTCGATGCGGTCGCGGATCTCGCGCGGGTGCGGAACCCGGAACGGGTCGGGCTCGCGATAGAGGTCCAGGCTGGGCACCTTGGTGAGCCGGACCCGCGGGTCCAGACCCTCCGGATAGGGCTGACCGGAGAACACCTCGACGTCGTGGCCGAGTTCGGCCAGACCGCGGGACAGGTGACGCACGTACACACCCTGACCACCGCAATGTGTCTTGCTGCGATAGGAAAGTAAGGCGATGCGCACGTCAGCTCAATCCGCTGAACTGCGGCGGAAGCACACTGGACATGTGTCCAGACTATAGTTTGACGTTCTGGGGGGCGCAACGCGTCCCGGCGCGCGCGGGCAGCACCAAAGCGAACGGTCTGCCGAATCCCAGCCCCTCGACGTGCGCTTCCTGGATAGCGCCGACCGTCGTCGCGCGCAGCTGTCCCGACGCCGGATCGAAGCAGCGCAGGCGATTCCCGTCGGCCGTGACGATCAACACCCAGTGCCGGGGGATGACGTGTCCGAGCAGCATCGCGACCGGATGGCCGGCCCGCACGGCGGCCACCACATCGGTCGCCGGATCCTGCCGCCCGGGCAGCAGCCCGCGGTGCATCCGCCAGCGATAACGCACGGAACTGCGCGTATTCAGCACCGCCGCCAGACCCGCCGGGGTCATCCCCAGCCGGCGCGGCCACAGCCGGTTCGCCTGCCGGTGCACGACACCCTGTTCGGCGGCGAACCAGTCCGGACCGTCATCGAGGCGGGCGCGGTACCGGCCGTCCAGCAACACGACGGCGACCACCGCGACCGTGGGGCCGCAGCTGTAACCGTCTCGCTGCCGTAGGCGATAACCGGCGAGCTTCATCGACTCCCAGGCTAACCAAAGCGCGGTACCCCTGGTTTCGGATAACCGATTCTGGCAACATTACCGGCCAGTAAGGATGTCGACGTCGACAGAACCGGGGGTGAAGATGGCAGGCACGTTGTCGGTCTTGGCAGTGGAGGCCACCGAGGGCGGTGGCGCCGATCTCGATCAGATCATCGGCATCACGATCGCCACCGGCATCATCACCGCCGGGCTGTTGTGGATCGGCATCCTGCACCGCACCCACCGGATCACCTGGCTGGACACCTTGGCCAACAAGGTCGGCGCCAAGATGAACCGGCCGTCCTGGGTGGCCCTGCCGACGCTGTTGTTCACCTCGACGATCATCTGCGCGATGTTCGGCTTCATCTGGGATGTCAGCCTGCACATCGGCAAGGGCCGCGACTCCGGCCCGCTGGCCAACCCGGCGCACTACTTCATCCTGGTCGGACTGTTCCTGCTGTTCATCGCGGGTTCGATGGCGATCATCCTGCCGCATGAAAAGCCCGGTCCGGCCGCCATCAAGATCACCCGAAGCTGGTACGCGCCGGTCGGCGGCGTGCTGATGGCCGCCTGCGGCCTGTACGCGCTCATCGGATTCCCCCTCGACGACGTCTGGCATCGCATCTTCGGACAGGACGTCACCCTCTGGGGGCCGACGCACCTGATGCTGATCGGCGGCGCCGGACTCTCGCTGGTGGCCGTGCTGCTGCTCGAGCATGAGGGCCGCCTCGCCTCGTCGGACGCCGAGGACGACAGCTCACTGCCGAAGATTTTGCGCTACTTCGCCTTCGGCGGTCTGGTCATCGGAATGTCGGTGTTCCCGGTCGAATACGACTTCGGTATCGAGCAGTTCCGCCTGGTGCTGCACCCGATGCTGGTGGCTGCGGCCGCCGCGCTGGCGCTGATCGCCGCGCGGATCACCATGGGTCGCGGTGCCGCGATCGCCGCCGTGCTGTTCGCACTGCTGATCCGTGGCATCGTCGCCGTCGCGGTCGGTCCGGTGCTCGGCGCGCCCTACAGTTGGTTCGCGCTCTATCTCGGGCCGGCCGTGGTGGTCGAGCTGCTCGCCCTGACCCCATTGATCAAGCGCCCCATCCTGTTCGGCGCCGTCGCCGGCGCCGGGATCGGAACGGTGGGGCTGTGGCTGGAGTCCTTCTGGATCGACGCGGTCTTCATGTACCCGTGGCCGACCTCGATGTGGGTCGAGACGCTGATCACCGCGGTCCCGGTGGCCATCCTCATGGGCATGTGCGGCGGCCTGCTGGGCATCGTGCTCACCGGGCGGCCGTTGCCGCGCCGTGCGGCGAGCATCGGCATCATCGTGCTCACCGTGCTGACCATCGGTGCCGCCGTGGGCAACGGCCTCAACATCTCGGTGCCGCAGAACGCCAGCGCGCAGATCACCCTGACCGAGCTGCCCAGCCCGCCCGGCGAACGGCTCGTCAGCGCCGACATCCGGGTCACCCCCGCGGATCTGATCAGCGATGACCCGGAATGGGTGTCGATGCTGTCCTGGCAGGGGGGCCTGGACAACGACCGCGGCCTGATCGTGGACAAGCTCGAGCGGCTGGGGCCCGGCCACTACCGGACCACCCGCCCGATGCCGGTCTGGGGCACCTGGAAGACGCTGGTCCGTGTCCAGGACGGTGCGACGATGGCGGCGGTGCCGGTGTTCCTGCCCGCCGACCCGGGAATCGGTGCCACCGAGCTGCCCGCAGAGGCGTCGAACAACCGGCCGTTCGTCCAGGAGATCGAAATCCTGCAGCGGGAACGCAATCTGGACGTACCCAGTTGGCTGTTCACCACGGCCTCGCTGGTCGTTCTGCTGTGCTCGCTCATCCTCATCGCGGCGTTGAGTTGGGGCGCCGGGCGGATCAACGATCGCGAGATGCGGGCGCACGCCGGTTCCGAGACGAGACAACCTCAGCCGATCACGTGACCTACCTGGCCGACCACTCGCTGCTGCTGGCGCTGCCGGCCTTCGCTCCGGCGGTCGTCGTGGCCGGCGTGGTGGCCTGGGTGGCCATCCGGGACCGCCGGACCCCCGACGACACCGACGACGTCGACGACGCCAACACCACCGATGATGGGACATGATGTGCGGACACTGACTGTATTGGCCACCGCCGCACTGGTATCGGTGGGTTGCAGCAGCCCCGAGTCCGCACAGCCCGCCGCATCCACCCCCGCCGGCGTGCCGGCGATGACCGACCAGCAGGAGGCACCGGAACGGGTCCTCGTCAACGTCACCATCGCCGACGGTGTGGTGACACCCACCAACCAGCAGGTGCAGGCCGCCGTCGACCAGCCGATCCTGATCCGCGTCCGCAGCGATGTCCCCGACGAGTTGCACGTGCATGCCACGCCCGAGCACACCTTCGAGGTGAAACCCGGCCCGCCGCAGACCTTCCAGTTCACCGTGGAGGTGCCGGGCCGGGTCGACGTGGAACTGCACGGCGCGCACCGCGTCGTCGCCACCATCGCGGTGCAGTGACCGTACTGGCGCACGGGCTCGGTGGCTCGACCGATCTGCCGATCCCGTTCAGCTACGCGCTGGTGGGTGCGGCCTGGACGCTCACCTTCACCTTCGCGCTGGTGGCACTGGCATGGCGCACACCGCGATTCGACGCCGACACCCCCGGGAGAGCGCTACCCGACTGGGTGACCCGGACGGTCGACGCCGCGGCCACGCGGTGGGTGCTGGCCGGTGCCGGGGTGGCGGTGGGCATCTGGGTGGCGGTCGCCGCCGTGACCGGTCCGCAGGATTCCCGCAACGCCCTGCCCGGGGTGTTCTATGTGCTGCTGTGGGTCGGGTTGGTGGCGCTGTCGCTGCTGTTCGGGCCGGTGTGGCGGGCGCTGTCCCCGGTGCGCACGGTGGCACGCCTGCTGCGGGTCGGCCGGGACGCCTACCCGGACCGCCTCGGCTACTGGCCGGCGGCGGCGGGTCTGTTCGCCTTCGTCTGGCTGGAACTCGCCAGCCCCGACCCGGGATCGTTGTCCGCGGTGAAGGCGTGGCTGCTGATCTATCTCGCGGTCACGCTGGCCGGCGCGCTCGTATGCGGTCCGCGCTGGTGTGCGCGGGCCGATCCGTTCGAGGTGTACAGCATGGTGGCCTCGCGGTGCGCACCGTGGCAGCGCAACCCGGACGGTCGCATCGCCATCGGAAATCCGTTCAACCGGCTGCTGTCGCTGCCGGTCCGTCCCGGCGTGGTCGCCGTCCTGGCAGTACTGTTGGGCTCCACGGCTTTCGACAGCTTCTCGGCCATCCCGGGGTGGCGCAATTTCGTCGACGGACACACCACGGGCGTCTGGGGCGCCAGCGCGGTCAAGACCATCGGGCTGCTGGTCTTCGTGGTCACGGTCGGTGTCACCTTCAGCCTGGCGGCCGCGGCCACCGGCGGGGTCGACCCTGCGCGGCGCAGGCAACTGCCCGGGTTGATGGCGCACTCACTGATCCCGATCGTCATCGGATATGTGTTCGCGCACTACCTGACCTATCTGATCGAGAAGGGTCAGCAGACGGTGCACGCGCTGCTGGGGATGCAGGACGCGCAGGTGTACTACCTGCTGTCGACCCATCCGTCGTTGCTGGCCTCGATCAAGGTCGGTTTCGTGCTGCTCGGGCACGTGGCCGGTGTCGTCGCCGCGCACGACCGCGCGCTGCGGGTGCTGCCCAAGGGGCATCAGATGACCGGGCAGCTGGCCATGATGCTGGTGATGGTGGGTTACACGTTCCTGGGCCTCTACCTGCTCTTCGGCGGCTAGGCGGTACTACGGTTGAACCCATGCGTGCGCTGATCGTCGTCGATGTGCAGAAGGACTTCTGCGAGGGCGGGTCGCTGGCGGTCGACGGCGGTGCCGCGGTCGCCGGTGCCATCACCGACCTGCTGGCCGGACACGACTACGACCATGTGGTCGCGACCATGGATTTCCACATCGACCCGGGTGAGCACTTCTCCGACACCCCGGACTACCGGGTGTCCTGGCCACGGCACTGCGTGGTCGGTACCTCGGGGGTGGACTTCCATGAGAATCTCGACCCGGCCGCCGTCGAGGCGGTGTTCACCAAGGGCGAGTTCTCGGCCGCCTACAGCGGTTTCGAGGGCACCGATGCCGACGGCACCTCGCTGACCGACTGGCTGGCCCGGCGCCGGGTGGACGCGGTGGACGTGGTGGGGATCGCCACCGACTACTGCGTGCGCGCGACGGCGCTCGATGCCGCGGCCGCCGGGTTGCGCACCCGGGTCCTGCTGCCGCTGTGCGCCGGGGTGGCCCCCGATTCCACCGCTGAGGCCGTCGCGCTACTGCGGGCGCGCGGGGTCGAGGTCAGCGAGTAGGGTCCACCGGCGCGCCGGTCCACCGCGGCGAGCGACCCGCCACCTGGGCCCGCACCCCCTCGGCCGCATCATCGTGGCCCATCAGCGCCAGGTGGATCTCGGTTTCCCGCTCGCCGACCTGCTCGCGGGTGAGGTCGAACGAATCCCAGAGCAGGCGTTTGCTGGCCGCCACCGACATCGGCGCGGTGTTGGCGGCGATATCGGCGGCCACCTCCCACGCGGCGGGCAGCACCTCGCCGGCCGGCAGTGCCCGGCTGCCCAACCCGAGTGCGACCGCTCGGTGGCCGTCGAAAGTGGCTCCGGTCAAGAGGATCTCGGCGGCATTGGCGATACCGACCAGTCGCGGCAGCACCCAGTGCGAATAGGCGTCACCGACGACTCCGCGGCGCACCTGAACCACGCCGTAGCGGGCGTCGGCGGCGAAGAACCGGATATCGCACTGCAGCGCCAGCGTCAGTCCCAGGCCGATGGCGTGGCCGTTGACGGCGGCAATCACGGGCTTGGACAGCGTCCAGGCCGGCACCGCCAACCCCGCGGCACTGAAGCCCGCCCCGGGCGCGCTGAACGTCTGGTCCCCGGCGGCCAGGTCGGCGCCCGCGCAGAAGGCCGGGGGCGTGCCGGTGAGCACGATGACCCGGATGTCGTCGTCGGTTCCGAAGCGGGTCAGCGCATCGGCCAGTTCCCCGCCCATACCGTCGCCGAAGGCATTCCGCCGGCCGGGCCGGTGCAGCGTGATCGTCGCGACGCCGCCGTCGACGGCGGTCAGCAGCGTGCGGTACTGCGGCATCCGCACATCATGGCATGCGGATAGCTCTGTAACAGAGGTAATGTAGCGGGTATGCGCACCCGCACCGACCTCGCCGGCGAATTGTTCGGTGTGGTCGGCCGGTTTCGTCGCCAGCTGCGCCGCTCGACGAAAGGCACAGCCGCCGGGTTCGACCGCGACGGACTGACCCAGTCGCAGATCGAACTGTTACGACTCGTCGGCCGCCGGCCCGGGGTGTCGGTGCGTGAGGCGGCCGCCGACCTCGGCCTGGCCGCCAACACCGCCTCCACGCTGGTATCCCGGCTGGCCGCCGACGATCTGCTGATCCGTTCGGTGGACAGCAGCGATCGCCGGGTGGGCCGGTTGCGGCTCGCCCCCGCGGCACAGCAGATCGCCGACCGGTCACGCCATGCCAGGCGGACCGCACTGGCGGATGCGCTCGACCGCCTCGACGACGGCCAGATCGCAGCGCTCACCGCCGGTCTGGACGTCATCTCCGAGCTCACCCGAATCCTGCAGGAGGACACCCCATGACCCCGCCGGCCATCGATTGCCGCGGACTCACCCACCGCTACGGCACGTTCACCGCGGTGGACGGGCTGGACCTGCTGGTCCGCCCCGGCGAGACGGTCGGCCTGCTCGGCCCCAACGGCGCCGGAAAGACCACCGCGATCCGCGTGCTGACCACGCTCACCCCGGTACAGCAGGGGCAGGTGCACATCTTCGGCCTCGACGCCCGCCGCGACACCATGGACATCCGATACAACATCGGGTATGTGCCGCAACAACTTTCCATCGAATCGGCGCTGACGGGCCGGCAGAACGTCGAATTGTTCGCCCGCCTCTACGACATCGGCCGCCGGGATCGCGCGGCCCGGGTGGCCGAGGCGATCGATGCGATGGGACTGACCGAGGTCGCCGACAAACCCGCGGGCAGCTTCTCCGGCGGCATGGTCCGTCGCCTCGAGCTGGCGCAAGCGCTGGTGAATCGCCCCTCGCTACTGCTCCTCGACGAACCCACCGTCGGCCTGGATCCCATTGCCCGCGACAGTGTCTGGGATCAGGTCGACCGTATGCAACAGGAGTTCGGGATGGCGGTACTGCTGACGACGCACTACATGGGTGAGGCGGACGCCCTGTGCGACCGGGTCGTCCTGATGCACCACGGCCGGCTGCAGGCCGAGGGCACACCGTCGGAGTTGAAGTCGACCGTGGGCAAGGATGCCACCCTGGAGGACGTGTTCCGCCACTATGCCGGCTCGGACCTCGACAATGCGGCACCGGCCGGTCTGCGTGAGGTCCGCGCCGCGCGAAGGACGGCCCGCCGTGTCGGTTGATACCCCCGGCACCCTGATCCGGGCCCCACGGGGCTGGCGCCGGATACCCGGAATCGGTTCGCGGATGGGCGCATTCGCCCTCGTAGAAGTGCAGAAGCTGCGGCACGACCGCACCGAGTTGTTCACCCGTATGGTCCAGCCGGCCCTGTGGCTGCTCATCTTCGGCCAGACCTTCAACCGGCTCGGCGTGATCGACACCGGTGACGTGCCGTATCTGGCATTCCTGGCACCCGGGATCATCGCGCAGTCGGCGCTGTTCATCTCGATCTTCTATGGCATCCAGATCATCTGGGACCGCGATGCGGGCATCCTGGCCAAACTGATGGTCACCCCGGCGCCGCCGTCGGCACTGATCACCGGCAAGGCGTTCGCCGCCGGGGTGCGTTCGGTGGTGCAGGTCATCGGTGTGGTCGCACTGGCGTATCTCATCGGTGTGCACATGACGGTGAATCCGCTGCGCATCCTCGGTGCGATGGCGGTCGTGGTGCTGGGCTCGGCGTTCTTCGCCTGCCTGTCGATGTCGCTGGCCGGGCTGGTGCGCAACCGAGACCGTCTGATGGGCATCGGCCAGGCCATCACCATGCCGCTGTTCTTCGCCTCCAATGCGCTGTATCCGGTGGAGGTGATGCCGCAGTGGCTGCGCTGGCTGTCGGCGGTCAACCCGCTGAGCTATGAGGTGAATGCCCTGCGCGGGTTGCTGATCGGAACGCCCACCAATGCGGCATTGGATATCGCGGTGCTGGTGGGCGCCGCGGTGCTGGGCGTGTTCACCGCCTCGGCGCTGCTGCGCCGGCTGGTGCGCTAGTTGCCCAGCAGCCGATCGAGTGCGCCCAGCGGAATCGGCAACCAGGTCGGCCGGTAGCGCGACTCGTAACCCACCTCGTAGACGGCCTTGTCCAGTTCGTAGGCCAACAGCACGCCCGCCGAATCCCACGGGTTGAGCCCGCCGACGGAGGCGTAGCCGTCGCAGAACGCCTTGCGGTTGTGCTGCACCCACTCCCGGGCCGCCACCGCCAGCGCGTCATCCTGGGCGGACAGCAACCGCTGTGAGGCGACGTAGTCATAGGAGCGCAGCATGCCCGCGACATCGCGCAGCGGTGAGTCCGGGCGTCGGCGCTCGGCCAGCGGCTGACCGGGTTCGCCCTCGAAATCGATGACCAGCCATCCACTCGCGGTGTGCAGCACCTGGCCCAGATGCAGGTCGCCGTGCACGCGTTGTTCCGGGGTGGGCGCGTCGGCCACCCGCCGGTAGCATTCCTCGATCTGCGAGATACGTTCGCGCACTTCGGGAACCAGGCCCGCCACCGAGCGGGCCCGTTCGATCAGGGTCTGCGCCGGGAACGCCGTCACCCGGCTGCCCAGCGTCTCGGCCAACGACAGGTGCACCGAGGCCACCGCTTCCCCGAGCCGGTGCGTTTCCTCGGTGAAGTCGGCGTCGGCCGAGCGCAGATCCGCGGTGCGGTTCTCGGCCACCGACCAGCCGTCGGACGATCCCTTGGCGAAGACGCTGACCATGCCGAGGGTGTATTGCTCACCGTCCCAGCTGATCTCGTACGAGCCGAGTAGGGGTGTGATGTGCGGGTTGCCCGCCAACGCCCGGGTCAGCTCGATATCGGGGTTGATGCCCGGCGTCAGCCGGCGGAATGCCTTCATGATCGTGCGGTCCCCGAACACCACGCTGGTGTTGGACTGCTCGGCACCCATGCTGCGCACCGGTGTGGCAGGGCCGAGTTCGGCGCCGGGTTCGGATAGGAAGCGGACCGGACCGACCTCGGCGGACTCGCCGATCAAGTTCAGTAGCCGGCCGGCCACCTCGGGATCGGTGATGGCGTCGTAACCGGTGCGACCGGCGTCGGTTCCGATCGCGGTGTGCTCGGCTCCGGTGTCCCAGCGCACCAGGACCTGATAGCGGTCGACGGACCCGTCGGTGTAATCGACCTCGAGCAGGACGAGTTCCAGGTCCGCACCCAGCGGCACCACCGTGGGGCGGACGTCGGTGAGGTCGCGGCCGCGTCCGCCGTACCACCGCTGTCGGGGCAGCCACTGGTCGAACGGCAAGGTCATCGCGTCTCCAACATTCTCGCGGGGTAGCCGGATGCCGACCCCTGCCATCCTCGTACCCGACTGTGCGTCCACGTACACCCACCCTGCCTTTCGGTATGGTGCCGCTATGGCTGAACTGCGCGACCACGGCGATCCCGGCGACGCCCCGTCGGTGCCGCCGCCGTCGGCCCCGGTGAGTGACGCCACCCGCCCGTCGGCGGCGGAGGAGGCGCGCACCATCGCGGCGTCCACCAACACCGGGACCCTGGCCACGCTGACCGCCGACGGCGATCCCTGGGCATCCTTCGTCACCTACGGCCTGCATGCGGGCGCGCCGGTGCTGTGCGTGTCCAACCTGGCCGAGCACGGCCGTAACCTCGCCGGCGACCAGCGCGCGAGTATCGCCATCGTCGCGCCCGACGCCCCGGACGATCCGCTGGCCTCGGGGCGCATCACATTGGCCGGCGTCGTCACCCGTCCCACCGGGGCGACGCTGGAGGCGGCCCGGCAGGCGCATCTGGACGCGGTGCCGGCCGCCAAGTACTACATCGACTACAGCGATTTCACGCTCTGGGTGCTCGACGTGCAGCGGGTGCGCTGGGTGGGCGGCTACGGCCGGATGGACTCGACCACCGGCGCCGACTACACCGCCGCCACACCCGACCCGGTGGCACCACACGCCGCGGGCGCCATCGCCCATCTCAACGCCGATCACGCCGACGCCCTGACGGCCATGGCTCAGGCGCTGGGCGGCTACCCCGACGCCACCGCCGCCACCTGCACCGGAGCGGACCGCTACGGCCTGGACCTGCGGGTCGACACGCCGCGCGGCGTCGCCTACACCCGGGCGGGGTATCTCAAGCCGATCGACTCCATCGGTGAACTACGGTCCGCGGCAGTGGAATTGACCCATCGAGCCCGCCGGGGCTGAACCGTCCCGCGGCACCCCGACGCAGTGCAATACGATCTGCGTATGCAACGTCCGGACAGCTGGCAGGCCGCCTTCGATCTGATTCGCACCCGCGCCCACGAGCGTCGCGAGGAGCCGTTCAAGCTGGTCAGCGGGCAGCTGAGCCATGACTACATCGACGGCAAGCACGCCATCGACAACGGTGAACGGCTCACCACCGTCAGCCGCGCCGTCGCCGACCTGGCCGCCGCGCACGGTATCGAGTTCGATGCCGTCGGCGGATTGACCATGGGTGCCGACCCGCTGGCCCACGGCATCGCGATGGTCACCGGCGCGGCCTGGTTCTCGGTGCGCAAGGAGCAGAAGCAGCGCGGCCGCGAGCAGTGGATCGAGGGCACCCGACTCTCCCCCGGGGACCGGGTGCTGCTGGTCGACGACGTGATCAGCACCGGCGGATCCACCAAGAAGGCCTATGACCGGGTGCTGGAGGTCGGGGTGACGGTCACCGGGGTGATCCCGATGGTCGACCGCGGCGATGTCGCGACCGAGCTGTTCGGCGGTCTCGGGGTGCCGTTCGCGGCCCTGGTCACCTACCGGGATCTGGGTATCGACCCGGTCAAGGCGGTCTGACTCCCGCCCTCCTTTTTCTGCGCGAAACCCGCGTATCAGCCGGCGATGACGAGCACCCCGCCCGCTTCCAGCCCGACGGTGACCCGGTCGCCCGGTGCGAACGCGCGGGCCGCCGAGCTGTTCATCTGGGCATATAGCGTCGAGCCGTCTCCCAGCGCGACGTTCACCCGGGATATCGCGCCCAGGAAGGCCACCGAGGCCACCGTGGCCGCGCCGGCCGGATCGGCCTGTACGGTCACCGACTCCGGACGCACCATCGCCACGCCCGCGCCGTCCACCGATCCGGGCAGCGCCGGTGCCGACACCCCGAGCAGCGCCGCGGTGCCGCCGGACACGCTGGCCGCGATCTTGTTGCTGAGCCCCACGAAGTCCGCCACGAACGGGGTCGCCGGGTTGGCGTACAGCTCGGCCGGGGTCGCCAGCTGTTCCAGCCGGCCGGCATTCATCACCCCGACCCGGTCGGCGACGGCCAGCGCCTCCTCCTGATCATGGGTGACGAACAATGTCGTCGTGCCCACCTCCAGCTGCACCCGGCGGATCTCGTCGCGCAGCTGGGTGCGCACCTTGGCATCCAGCGCCGAGAGCGGCTCGTCGAGCAGCAGCACCCGCGGACGCACGGCCAGCGCGCGGGCCAGCGCCACCCGCTGCTGCTGGCCGCCGGACAACTCGTCGGCGTAGCGCTGCGACTGGGCGGACAACCCCACCAGATCCAGCATCTCCGCGGCCCGCGACCGCCGTTCGCCGGCACCCACCCCGCGCATCTTGAGTCCGAACGCGACATTGTCGAGCACACTCAGATGCGGGAACAGGCTGTAGGCCTGGAAGACCATGCCCATATCGCGCTTGTTCGCGGGCACCCGGCCGATATCGCGCCCGTCGACGAGCACCGATCCCGACGTCGCCTCCTCCAGGCCGGCCAGGATGCGCAGCGCGGTGGTCTTACCGCAGCCCGACGGGCCCAGCAGCGCCACCAGCTCCCCCGGTTCGATCCGCAGGTTCAGCCCGTCCAGGGCGTGCACCGACCCGAAGGCCCGTGTCAGCTCCTGTAGTTCGACAGCCACACTCATGAACGTCCGCGCCGCCTCTTCCGTCCGGTCAGCAACGACAGCCCCAGCAGCAGTCCGAAGCCGAAGATCAGGGTGGCCAGCGATGCCGCCACCGATGTCGGGCCGTCGCTACGACCGAGTTCGACGATCTGCACCGGCAGCGTCTGGAATCCGGACAGCGAGGCGACGGTGTATTCGCCGAGCACCACGGCAATCGAGATGAAGGCCGCCGACAGGATGCCGGTGCCGATGTTGGGCACGATCACCCGCACGATCGTCGACGTCCACCCCGCCCCCAGCGAACGGGCCGCCTCCGACAAGGTCGTGAGGTCGATCGCCGACAGCGCCGAGTCCAGCGCCCGGTAGGCGAACGGGAGCACCAGCACGATGTAGACGAACGTCAGCGTCAGTGCCGACTCACCGAGCAGGTAGGTCACCCACAGGTAGACGTTGCGCAGGCCGACGACAACCACCAGTGCCGGAATCGTCAACGGCAGCAGGCACAGGAACTCCACCAGCCGGTTGGCCCATGGCGCGCGTAGCCGGACCCAGATCATGGTCGGTACCAGCAGCGCCAGCATGGCCGTCACCGTCAGCACCGCCAGCAGTAGCGAGGTGATGATCGCCCTCAGCAGCGCCTCATCGGTGCCCAGATTCGCCCAGGCCGCCATGGTCCGACCGCCGCCGAACGGATCGCGGGTGGCAAAATCGGCCATCGCGTACAGCGGGAACAGGAAGAAGGCCCCGAAGGCCAGCCACAGCAGACCCCGCACCACGCGGTTCATCGCAACCACCGCGCCGTGCGCCGCACCAGCAGGTTGTAGGCGATCATCACCACAGCGACCACCACGATCATCTCCAGCGCCAGCGCGTAGGCCAGCCCGGCCTGCCCGAGCACAACCTCACTGGTCAACGCCGCCCGGATCAGCAGCGGCACGATCGGGCTACCCTGACTGACCAGTGCCGCGGCGGTCGCATAGGCGGCAAAGGCGTTGGCGAACAACAGCAGAACCGAACCCAGGAAGGCCGGCGTCAGCAACGGCAGCGCCACCTCGCGCCAGTACTGCCAGGTGCTCGCCCCCAGGCCCACCGCGGCCTCCCGCCACTGCTCGCGCAGACCCTCCAGCGCGGGCAGGAATACGATGACCATCAGCGGGATCTGAAAATAGGTGTACACCAGGATCAATCCCGGCAGGCTGTAGAGCCACCCACCCGGGGCGATGTTCACACTCAGCAGGTGCTGCAACCATAGGGTCAGCACACCGTTGATGCCGACCGTGGCAAGGAAGGCGAACGCCAGTGCCACACCGCCGAATTGGGCCAGCACACTGCTCAGCGCCAGCACCGCGCGCCGGATCAGCGAGCGCGGCGGGCTGCTCACGATCAGCCAGGCCAGCACCGCGCCGCCGACCGCACCGATCACCGCGCTGACCCCGGAGAGCACCAGCGAGCGCACCAGCGCGGTCAACGGTGCCGCACCGAACAGCGCGCCGACCAGATCCAGCGAGAACCGGCCGTCGACGACGAAGGCGTTGACGATGACGGTGCCGGTCGGGATGAGCAGGAAGATCGTGACCACTGCCAGAAACGGCAGCAGCGGCAGGGCCTGCCGGAGGAAACGCACCGCTCAGCCGATTGCCTTGGCCCAGTTGGCTTCCAGGTACTTGGTCGCGGCCTCGTTCTGCTCGACGGTGACGAAGGTGGCCGCACCGTCGACCGGCGGCAGGGCGCCGTAGGTCTCCCGGTCGATGGTGCCGTGGGTGACCATCCAGTCCGCCCGCACCGGACGCGCACCGCCGGCCAGGTAGAGGTTCTGTCCCTCATCGCTGTAGAGGAATTCCTGCCACAGCCGCGCCGCCGCGGGGTGCGGGGCGTCTTTGTTGATGGCCTGGAAGTAGTAGCCGGCCACGGCCGCATTGGGTGGGATGACGACCTTCCAGCCCGGAACCTTCTTGGCCTGTTCGACATTGAGGTAATCCCAGTCGAGCACGACCGGGGTCTGCCCGGAGGCAATGGTCGCCGGGGTCGGGTCGACCGGCAGGAAATTACCTGCCTCCTGCAACTTCTGGAAGAACTCCACGCCGGGGGCGATGTCATCGGGCGAACCGCCCTGCGCCACGGCCACCATCATCACACCGGAGAACGCGGCCCCGGCCTGCGTGGGATCGCCGTTGAGGGCGACCTTCCCGGCGAACTCCGGCTTGAGCAGATCGTCGACGCCGCCGATGGTCGGCACCTTGGTGGAGTCGTACCCGATGGACATGTAGCCGCCGTAGTCGTTGACCCACAGACCGTCGGGATGCTTGAACGAGTCCGAGATCTCGGCGAAGTGCTCGACCTTGTACGGCGCGAACTTGTCGGTGTTGGCCAACGCCACCGACTGTCCCAGGTCGAATACATCCGGGGCGGTGCTGCGACCCTTCTGCTGTTCGGCGGCGTTGATCTCCTCCTGGCTGCTGGCGCCGGGCTGCGCCGAGTTCACCTTGATCCCGTACTTGTCGCCGAAGGTCTTGATGATCTGGCCGTAGTTGGCCCAGTCGTCGGGCAGCGCGATGACGTTGAGTTCGCCCTCGGCCTTGGCCGCTTCGATCAGCCCGTCCATGCCGCCGAAGTCGGCGGCCGAGGTGGCAACCCGGGCATCGGTGCCACCGCTGTCGGGCGCCTGGTCCTTCTCGGGCGGAGCACAGGCGACCAGACCGGCAGCCAGCAGCACAGCCGCAGCAGTGGGACCGAACATCGAAATCCTCATGCGCGAACCTTCCGATGGACAGACGACCAGTTGGTGTCGGTGAGCTGACATCTCGGTGAACGGGGTTCGACGCTACCGGTTCTACCATCGAGGAATGGCTGAACCTGCCGACCTGTTCTCGGCTGCCCCCGTTGCCACGCTGGCCACCGCCGACGATCAGGGGGTGCCGCATCTGGTGCCGGTCGTCTTCGCCGTCGAGGGCGACACCGTGTACACCGCGGTGGACGCCAAGCGGAAATCCACACAGCGCCTGCGCCGGTTGGCCAACATCGCGGTGAACCCCCGGGTGAGCCTGCTGGTGGATCACTACGAGGACGACTGGACCCAGCTGTGGTGGGTGCGCGCCGACGGGATCGCCGAGGTACATCACGACGGTGAGCAGATGGCCATCGGGTATGGATTGCTACGCGCCAAGTACACCCAGTACGAGCGCACCGCACTGGACGGCCCAGTGGTGACGGTCGCCGTCCACCACTGGGCCTCCTGGCACGCCTGACTACAGCAGGCCGAGCAACTGCAGGTCGGTCACGTACTTGACGATGACCTCGCGGCTGACATGCGGAATATCCTTGTCGGGCCCGATCTTTGCGTCCTGCACGGCGGCGCGGAACACATCGGTCGGCGCCATCGCACCGTTGACCGGGATGCCCGGGGCGGTGTAGTTGTGCAGCAGCGGTAGCAGCGAGGCCTGGCGTTGCCGGTCCGGCAGCGTCCGCAGGGTGGCGCCGAACTGCTCGAGCCACTCCTGGTAGTCGTCGATGCGCTGGATGGGATGGCCCGCCTCGATGAGCCAGTCCACGAACTCGTCGAGTCCGAGGCCGTCGTCGTGCGGGTTCATCACGTGGTAGGTCTCGAATCCGTCGACGACGTTGGCGCCCAGCGTCGAGATGGCCTCGGCGATGAATTCCACCGGCAGCCCGTCATAGTGGCTGCGCTGCCGATCACCTTGGGCATCAAGCTGATTGAATGACTTCGGCGCGATGCCGGTGGCCACCAGGCTGAGCATCATCCGGGTGAACATGTCCGGCAGGTTCAGTTGGCCGGCGTAGCTGGTGTCGGCCAGGATCATGTCGCACCGGAACACCGACACCGGCAGCCCGAATTGCTCGTGCGCTTCGCGCAGCAGCACCTCACCGGCCCACTTGCTGGCCCCGTATCCGTTGGCGTAGCTGTCGTCGAGCACCCGGGTGGCGCTGATCTCGCGGATGTCGGCGTCCTCCACGAAGCGGCCCGGCTCGATCCCCGCCCCGACACCGATGGTCGACACGTACACGAACGGCTTGATGCGGGTGGTCAACGCGACCCTGATCAACTCGGCGGTGCCCAGCGCGTTGGGGCCAAACAGTTCGTTGTAGGGCAGCACGTGGTTGACCAGGGCGGCCGGGTCGACGATCAGGTCGACGGTGTCGGCCAACCGCTGCCAGGTCTGCTGATCGAGTCCGAGGTCGTGCTCACCCTTGTCGCCGGCGAGCACCTCCAGGTGCTGGTCGGCCAGTTCACGGTAGTGCGCCAGCAGTTTCGGGTCACCGGTGTCGAAGGTCGCGTCCAGCCGGGCGCGCGCCTCGGCATCGGAGCGGGCCCGCACCAGGGCGATCACCTTGCCGTCGACCAGGTCCATCCGCTCCAGCCATTCCAGAGCCAGGTAGCGGCCCAGGAATCCGGTGGCGCCGGTGAGCAGGACGGTCCGGACGTTGGCCGCCGGCCCGGCGAGGTCGCCTGCGGCCGAGAGTGTCTCGGCGTCGATGAACTTCTCCAGCGTCAGGTCGGCGGCACGCGCCACGGTGGCATCCTTGCCGTGCACCGACGCGAACGTCGGCCGTAGGCCGGACCCGGCCCGCCGGTCCTCGATGTGCTTGGCGATGGACGCCAGATCCGCCGCCGGACTGACGATCACGCTCACCGGCACCTCGACACCGAAGATGTCGGCGAGCAGGTTGCCGAATGTCAGCGCCGACAACGAATCCCCACCGAGATCGGTGAAGTGCACATCCGGTGCGATATCGGAGCTGGCCGCCCCCAGCAGGGCCACCGCCGCTCGGCCGACGGTCTCCAGCACCGGCGCGTCCGCGCCGTTGGCCCGCAGTGCCTGCAGTTCGTCGGCCTGCCCCTCGGCCAGATCGGTGTAGAGCTGCTCAAGCTCGGCCCCGTAGCGCTCCTTCAACTTGGGCCAGGCGAGCTTGCGGATGCCGGTCAGCAGCCCGTTCTCGGTGCTGAAAGGCGTTGTCTCGATGAGGAAGTCGCGGGGAAGCTCGTAGGACTGCAGGTCCGCGTTGCGGGCCGCGGTCTTGAGCGACTCGGCGATCTCGGTCTTGGTGGCGTCCGCATCGGTGGGCACCACCACGGCCAGCAGATAGGGGCGGGCACTGTTGCCGTAGATGTAGATCTGGTGCACCAGCGGTGCGGTGTTGAACGCGGCCTCCAGCTTGGACACCGTGACGAACTCACCCTGGGAGAGCTTGAGCACGTTGTTGCGCCGGTCGATGTAGGCGACATGGTCGGGACCGAGTTCGGCCACGATGTCCCCGGTGCGGTAGAAGCCGTCCTCGTCGAACACGGAGGCGGTGACCTCGGGGCGCTTGTAGTAGCCGGGGAACAGCTGCTCGGATCGGATCAGCAGCTCACCGCGCGGGTGCGGCACATCGGTACGGCGGTAACCCAATTCGGGAACGTCGACCAGCTTGTACTCCAGCACCGGCGGGCGGCTGATGCGGCCGTCGACGAACACCGCGCCGGCCTCGGTGGATCCGTAGCCTTCGACCAGGTGCAGGTCCAGCAGGCGCTCGACCCAGGCCTTGAGCTCGGGTGAGATGGGTGCCGACCCGGTGAGCGCGCTGACATAGCGTCCACCCAGCAGGTTGGTCCGCATGTCGGCGAGGATCTCGGCCTCGGCGCCACCGTGCGCGGCCCGGCTCTGATAGTCCTGGAACAGCATGTCCCACACGCGCGGAACGAAGTTCAGCTGGGTGGGCCGCGTCAGGGCCAGATCCTCCAGCAGGGTGGACAGGTCCGCGCGGGCGGCGAAGTTGACGGTGCCGCCGCTCGCCAGCGCGGCGTACAGGATGCCGCGGCCCATCACATGGCTCATCGGCATGAAGCTCAGCACGATCGCGGGTACCACGCCCTGGCGGGCATCCCAGTGTGCGTTGGCGGCGGGCCGCCAGATGTCGGCGACCTTGCCTTCGGGGTACATGGCGCCCTTGGGGGCGCCGGTGCTGCCGGAGGTGTAGATCAGCAGCGACAGGGGATCGCTTTCCTGCTCGACGACCTCGGCATGGGGATGTTCGGCTCCGCGCGCCAGGACTTCGTCGAGGGTCTGGACGGCCTCGGCGCCCAGGCGGGCGCGCGCCGCCGCGATGGCCTCACGGTGGTCGTCGACGGCCGGGTTCTGGTCGAACACCACCACGGTGGCGACGCCGGCGTCCTGGGCCAGCGTCACGGCGTCGTCGAGGTGGTCGACATCGGAGGCGATCAGCGCGGGCTCGGTCTCGGCGATGATCGGGGCCAGGGCGCTCGCGGTCGCGCTGGTCTGCAGCGGGACGGAGACCACACCCAGCTGGGTCAGCGCGATGTCGACGACCGTGTAGTCGACGCTGCCGAAGCCCAGGATGGCGACCCGGTCACCGGGGCGGACGCCGTCGGCGCGCCAGGCGTTGGCGACCGAGCGGACGCGCTCCCACAGCTGCCCGAAGGTGATGGTGTCGAAGTGGCCGAGCAGTTCGGTGCGGGTGCGCCCGGTGGCGGGGTCGGTGACGAGCTCGACGGCCCGGCTGCCCAGCGCGGGCCGGTCGGCATAGCCGGTGAGCACAGTGCGCACGATCTCGGGCAGGCGCATCCCGGGGGTGTTGACGGCATCGACGACGGCCTGATCCGGGGCCGCGGCCGCGAACTCGGGATCGGTGGCGTACAGGTCGGCCAGGCGCTGCTGGTCATCAAGAAATTCGGCGGACATGGACTTCCTCGGTTCTACTCGCGTCTATTGCAATGGCCGGGGACCTCGTCGTCCGCGCCGACCACCGGTTACAACGTTAGCAAAACTAAAGATATGCCCCACTGTCCGTGACCTGCCGGTTTCCTGTGAAAGTCGGTCGCGAAGTCGCCGTGACACGCGATCAGGACCGGTGCACCTGCGCCTCGAGCTGTTCCTCGTAGGCACCCTCGTCGCGGCCCAGCGCGATCGTCGCCGCCGTCATCGCCAGCACCGCGAAGGTCAGCACCACCGTCTCCCAGCGGTTGGCGTTGAGCGTCTCGCCCAGGATGAAGACGCCGAGCAGAACCGCGGCCACCGGCTCGATGACCACCATCGTGGGCACCGAGGTCTGCAGCGACCCGGCGTGGAAGGCCGACTGCTGCAGCAGCGTGGCCACCACTCCGAGGAACACCAGGGCGTAGGGCACCGGGGTGGTCAGCACCTCGGCGGCGCTGCCGCGCTCCAGCATGAACATCAGGATCTTGGTCAGCACCGCCACCAGACCGAACATCACCCCGACCGCGACCGCCAGCGGCACCGCCCGCTTCCAGCCGGTCCTGCGTACCGCGATCAGCACGCAGCCCACCACCAGGACCGAACAGACCGCGATGACGGCGGTGATCGTCGGCGCGGGCGCCACCTGATCGTTGACCCGCGGATGGGCGAGCAACACGAACACCGCCAACGACACCGTCAGCAGCACGGCCCACAGCCAGGCCCCGCGGGTGACGCGGCGGTGCGCCAGCCGGGCGCTCAGTGGCAGCGCGAACAGCAGCGCCGACACCAGCAACGGCTGCACCACGATCAGCGAACCGTTGTCCAGCGCCAGCGCTTGGAAGACGAATCCCGCGACCGCCGCGGCGGTGCCCGCCCACCACAGTGGCCGGCGTAGCAGGGTGGCGAACATGACGGTGCTGACACCGTGCTCCTCGGGCACATCGAGTGTCGCGCGCTGGCGCACCACGATGCCGATCGCGGCGAAAATGGCTGCGCACAACGCGAAGACGACGACGAGCAGGTGGTCGATCAACGGCGCGGCCTCCTCGTCACGCCACCACCCTAGGTGCTCAGAACCGCCAGCGCTTGTGCGGTGTCCAGGTCCTCGTAGGCCGCGCTGTAGCGCTGCGCCAGGGCCAGCGCGATGTCGGGGCGCTGCCACAGTTCGCCCGCGCTCGCGGTGGCCAGCCAGGTCGTCAGCCCGTGCGCCACCGATGCGCGGTAGCGCAGCCAGATCTCTTCCGGCGAGGGCAGCTCCCCGGCCGGCAGGACGAGGTGGGCCCGGTACTCGCCGAGCAGTTCACGCTCACTGGCCCGGCGGTCGGCGGTGGTCAGCGCGCCCTGCAGGAAGTAGCCGAGGTCCACAGCGAAGTTGCCGCGCCGCGCGACCTGCCAGTCCAGGAATCCGACGGCGCCGCCGGCGGTCAGATAGGTGTTGCCGATGTGTGGGTCGCCATGGAGCAGCGTAATGGGCACCCCCGGGCCGGTCAGCGTGGCGATGAACGGTTTCCAGATGCCGTCCACCAGGTCGTCGATGGTGAGCGCGTGTACCGATGCCGGCGCGTCGTCGCCGAGGCGTTCCAGCGCTGCCGGCAGCGGCGCGTACTGCATGCCGTCCCAGGCCACGAAGGGTTCCAGCCAGTCCAGACCCGGCGTCGCCAGCCGCTCCCCCCAGAAGGCGCCGTGCAACCGGGCCAGCCCGCGCACCCCGTCGGCGGCCTGCTCGACCGTCAGCGGTCGGGTGGCGTCGCGCGGGTCGGCACCGCGTGCGGTCAAGTCCTCCATCACCAGGACGAAGTCCTCGGCATCCTCGTCGATGATCGCTGCATGTACCCGGGGATGCTCCAGCGGCAGCTCCACCCCGGCGGTGAACAATCGCGGTTCGTGCAGCAGGCCGCTGGTCATCTTGATCAGCTCGCGGTGGTCCGGGTCGACGGCCTTGACGAACACCGTGTCCGGCCCCTGCCCAGCGGCGTAGGTCAGCGACAACCGGGCCCGCCGATTGGTGCCGTCGTCGCGCATCGTGAGCGTCACGCCGGAGACCACCGCGCCGGGGAAGTCGGTCGCCAGCGCCGCGGTCATCCACTCGCCGGTGATCTCCGCCCAGGATTTCGGGACGGCCGACGCCTGCGTCACGGAATGAACGCCGGCATGGTGTCCCAGCCGCGCACCGTCGAGGTCGGCGAGAGCGCGGCGTTGGCCAGATCCGGGGTCCACTGCGGGAAGCGCTTCAAGATCTCCTCCAGCGCGATGCGGCCTTCCAGACGCGCCAGCGCCGAGCCCAGGCAGAAATGCGCGCCGACGCTGAACGCCAGGTGCTGGCGCTGCTCACGGTGGATGTCGAATACCTCACCGTCGGGCGGGAACTGGCGGCTGTCACGAACGGCCGCACCGATCAGCATCATCATGACGCTGCCCTCGGGAACTGTGCGCCCGTAGTACTCGACATCGCGGGTGACGTAGCGCGCGACGTGCGGGGCCGGCGGTTCGAAGCGCAGTAGTTCCTCGATCGCCTGCGGGATGAGCGCCGGGTTCTCCACGAGTTCGCGGCGTTGGTCGGGGTGTTCGGCCAGTACCTTGGCGGCCCAGCCGATCAGCCGGGTGGTCGTCTCGTTGCCGGCGCCGGCCACCACGTTGATGAAGATCAGCAGCTCTTCGCGGGTGAGCTTGCGGGTGACACCGTGCTCGTCGGTGAACTCGACGTTGAGCAGATCGGTCATGATGTCGTCGGACGGGTTGTCCTTGCGCCAGTCGATGTAGGTCTCGAAGATCGAGCCGTCGATCAACCCCTCCTTGGCGGCCTTCATCGGCTGGCCGGCCTCGGTGCGCATCTGGTCGTTGCCGTGGTCGCGGATCATCTCCTGGTCGTCCTCGGGGATGCCCAGCAGTGCGCTGATCACCCGCATCGGCATGATGGCGCCGAAGTCGGTGATGAAGTCGATCTTGCCGCTGCCGACCAGCGGGTCCAGCGCCTCGGCGCAGAACTGGCGGATCTTCGGCTCCAGGGCCGCGATCTTGCGCGGGGTGAACATCCGCGCCAGCAGTTTGCGGTGCGTGGTGTGGATCGGCGGGTCCTCGAAGATCAGTGCGCCCGAGGGGATGTCGATGTTGGCCTTGATCAGTTCGATGATGGCGCCGCGCGCGGAGCTGAAGGTCTCGTGGTCGATGAGCGCCTTGTTCACATCGGCGAACCGGCTCAGCGCGTAGAAGTCGAACTCCTCGTTGTAGTACAGCGGCGACTCCTCGCGCAGCCGGGCGAACGCCGGATACGGGTCGGCGTTGATCTCGACGTTGTACGGATCGAAGTAGACCTCGCGGGTCGCGTCGACTGTCACCTTGCTGCCACCTCTCACACACCGGTACTTACTCGCGTAAGTTACGCGGGTCACAGCAGGTTGGGCAAGCTCGGCTCGCGTCAGGTGGAGGAGCGCTGGATCAGGTGGGCGACGTCGGCGCTGCTGGGCTCGTGTCCGCTGGGGTAGCCCAGCTCGGACATCATCGCCGCGACGGACACCTCGACGATGGTCTTGGCATCGAATCCGACCGAGGTCAGCGGCGGCCCGGCGACCGCCCCGAGCGGGATCGCGTCGACGCCCATCACGGCCAGATCCTGCGGGCAGCGCAGACCGGCCTCCCGGATCCCGTGCAGCACCACCATCGCCACCTCATCGCTCTGCGCGCACACCGCGGTCACACCGTCGCGCGCCCACGCCGACACCACCGCGGCGGCATCGCTGCCGTCGGCGGCGACGGCAGCCGTGAGGATCTCGGGCAACTCCGCGGCGGCCACCTGCAGACCCGCCAGCCAGTAGTCCCCGAGCGGGCGCAGCGCCGGGGCCTCGGCATAGGCGAATGCCAGCCGGCGATGCCCCCGCTCCATCAGGTGCGCCACCCGCATCTCGCCGACGCTCAGATGCAGCGCCCCCATCGCGTGCAGCTGCGCGCTGCCCAGGTGGATCTGCGGAACACCGGCCGCCACCACGGCTTCGGCCGCCGCCCCGCCGAGCGGGAACACACTGGTGACGGCGATCGGGTTGAGGTCGCCGACGGCGTCGACGACGTTGCGGCCGTCGTCGGTCTCGAATTGCAGCGACAACACGATCCCGTGCCTGCCGAGTTCGGTGGTCAACCTGCTGCCGACCTCCAGCAGCAGCTCGCCGAGGGAGAACCGGGGCACCACGTAGAGCACCACGCCGCTGCCGCCCCGGGCCAGGTTGCGGGCGGCCAGATTCGGCCGGTAGCCCAGTTCACGGGCGGCGGCATGCACGGCGGCGCGGGTCTGCGCCGAGATGGTCTGGCCCTTGACGTTGTTGAGCACGTAGCTGACCGTTGCCGAGGAGACGTTGGCCAGCCGCGCGACGTCGGCTTTCGTCGGCCGAGCCGACTTGTTCTGCACCGTCGGCCGAGCCGACTTGTTCTGCACCGTCGGCCGAGCCGACTTGTTCTGCACCGTCGGCCGAGCCGACTTCTGCGGCGCTGTCGGCTCGCGGCCCGTGGTCATCCGGACATCATCGCAGGCCCGGCGGATCTTCCCGGCGGTTCGCTCGCCCGGGTCAGTTCACCTGATCGCGGCCAACGGCCTGCCGGCCGATTCCCGCAGCGTCAGCACCGCGCCCAGCGATAGCACCGCGGCGATCACCAGATAGAACGCGGCCGCGCGCGGGTTCCCTGTTTGAGCGGTCAGCCAGGTCACCGCGTAGGGCGTGGTGCCCCCGAACACCGCGACACAGACGTTGTAGCCGACCGCGAATCCGCTGTAGCGCACCCGGGTGGCGAACAGTTCGACACCGGCGGTGACGGCGGTGGAGATGTAGACCGATTCGATGGCCGCCAGGATGCAGTGCGCGGTGATCGCGGCCGCCAGCGATCCGGAGGTCAGCAGCAGGAACAGCGGGTAGCTCAGGACCGCGAAGGCCACCGACCCGGCGATGAGCAAGGGCCGCCGGCCGATGCGATCCGACAGTGCGGCCAGCGGCAGGGTCAGTACCAGCGCGACCAGACTGGCCAGCGTGATCGAGGTGAACGATGCGGTCTTGGAGAATTCCAGCGTCTTGATCAGGTAGGTCGGCAGGAACGTGAACACGACGTAGTAGCCGACGTTGAAGATCAGGAACAGGCCGATGACCTGCAGGATGGGCTGCCATGAGGTGGTGACGGCCTCGCGCAGCGGTCGGCGGGCGACCTGGTCGGCATGGGTGAGTTCGGTGAATTCCGGGGTGTCGTCCAGGCGCAGCCGGATGTAGAGCCCGACCAGTCCCAGCGGCGCGGCGAGCAGGAACGGGATCCGCCAGCCGTAGCTGTCCATCGCCGCGGCGGGTAGCGCGGTCTGCAGCAGGGTCACGGTGATCGAGCCGAGCAGGAAGCCCAGCACACCGGACCACACCATGAAGGTGACCACGAAGCCGCGGCGCCGGTCGGTACCGTACTCGGCCAGGTAGACCGCACCGCCGCCGTATTCGCCGCCGGCCGAGAAGCCCTGCAGACAGCGCAGCACCAGCAGCAGCACCGGGGCCGCCACCCCGATTGCGGCGTAGGTCGGCAGCAGGCCGATCAGCAGGGTGGCCGCCGACATCAGCAGGATCACCAGGGCCAGCACCTTCTGCCGCCCGATCCGGTCACCGAGCGGCCCGAAGATGAATCCGCCGAGCGGGCGCATGAAGAAGGCGGCGGCGAAGATCGCGAAGGTGTTCAGCAGGGCCGCGGTGTCGTCGCCGGCGGGGAAGAAGTTCGCGGCGATGTAGGTGGCCAGGAAACCGTAGATGGCGAAGTCGAACCACTCCACGGCATTGCCGATGGACGCGCCGACGACGGCTTGACGGACAGCGGAGGACTCGGGGCGAGCTGAGCGACGGGGAAACGGCTCGGCAGTCGGCATGCCGACCTACGTTAACGAATTACCCCGCGGCATAACGGGTTTGAGCGAACCGCTTAGTCGGGCGGCGGCGGGGCTGTCGCCGCCGCCCGACATGCGGGTCAGTCGGTCTTCTGCTCGGACGGCTCGTCGGCCTTCTTGTCCACGACCCGGGTCTTGTACAGGCTGGCGACGGTGGTGATGACCAGCGTGACGATGATGACACCCAGGCTGGCCAGCGTCGGGATGGTCGGCACATGCACGGGCTCGCCGCCGTTGATGAACGGCAGCTCATTCTCGTGCAGCGCGTGCAGCACCAGCTTGACGCCGATGAAGCCGAGGATGAACGACAGGCCCTGAGACAGGTACACCAGCCGCTTGAGCAGGTCACCCAGCAGGAAGTACAGCTGGCGCAGCCCCATCAGCGCGAACACGTTGGCGGTGAACACCAGGTAGGGCTCCTGGGTGAGCCCGTAGATCGCCGGGATCGAGTCCAGGGCGAACAACAGGTCGGTGGTGCCCAGCGCCACGATCACCAGGAACATCGGCGTCATGACGCGCTTGGAGTTCTCTTTGACCGTCAGCTTCAGGCCGTGCCACTTGTCGGTGGTGTTCAGGTAGTTACGCGCGAACCGGACGACCCCGTTCTCACCGTCGTCATCGTGGTCGGTGTCCCTGGCCAGTTTGATGGCGGTGTAGATCAGGAAGGCGCCGAAGATGTAGAACACCCAGGAGAACTGTTCGATGGCCACCGCGCCGAGAGCGATGAAGATGCCGCGGAAGATCAGCGCCAGGATGATACCGACCAGCAGCGCCTGCTGCTGGTAGATCCGCGGGACCTTGAAGCTGGCCATGATGATCAAGAAGATGAACAGGTTGTCCACCGACAGGCTGTACTCGGTGAGCCAGCCGGCAAAGAACTCGACACCGTACTGGCTGCCGTGGAAGGTCCAGGTCCAGATGCCGAACGCGATGGCAAGACCGACGTAGAACGTCAGCGCTATCGAGGTTTCCCTGGTGGACGGTTCGTGGGGCCGTCGCCCGAAGACCAGGACATCCACCAGCAGGATGCCCAGGGTGACGGCGAGGGTGATGCCCCACTCGAGGGTGGACACGTTCATGTATTCAAGAGCCTCCGGTCGTCGATAAAACGGCCGAGGTCTCTTCCGCCTGCGCAACGTGAGCGCGGGCCCGCGGCACCGGTCGTCCGACATTGGACAACGTGATGGCGACACCGCAGCGCAGGAGTACTCCCCTCGGGGCCGATTCTGTCAGACGTTCCCATCCTGAGCTAATCGAACCCTCCCTGGCTACCCCTGGCCGGCGGTCGTGGTGGTGGCGAACGGGTTGAGGATGAACGGGTTGTCCTCGCCCAGGGTGGGCTCCGTCGTCGTCTCGTCCTCGGCCGTCTCGTCCTCGGTCGTCTCGTCCTCGGATGTGGACTCCTCCAGGGTCGTCTCCGAGGTCGTCTCCGAGGTCGTAGTCGTGGTGGTGGTCGTCGTCGTGGTGGTTGTGGTGGTGGTCGTGGACCGGGTGGTCCGCGAGCTCGAGGTCGTGCTCGGCGCCGCCGTGCTCGGATAGAACTGCGGGCCACCGGACGGGTCGATCGAGTTCTCCGATGTCTGCAGCACCGCGTAGATCAGCACGCCGATCGCCAGCACGCCCGCCACCCCCGCGGTGACGACGGCCCAGGACTCCTCATACCACGGAGCCGGGGCCGTCCCGCCCTCGTCGTCTACCACGAGCGCTGATGGTAACCACGTTTCAGCCGGTGACGACCGAATCCCCGCGGACTGTGACCGCCACCGGCCGCAGCGGTTCGCGCGCCGGACCGGTCAACACGGCCCCGTCCAGGCCGAAGCTGCTGCCGTGGCAGGGGCATACCACCTTCGCACCGTCCACCTTCGACACCGCGCAGCCGGCGTGCGGGCACACCGCCGAGAACCCCTGGATCCGCCCGGGCTGTTGCTGGGTCAGCACGATGTCGTCGACCACCAGGGCCGAACCGACCGGCACGTCGGCGGTCTTGGCCAACTCGACGGGCCCCTCCTCCGCGGCGGTGCCATCCTCCCGCGAACACCCCACCACCACACCGGCCGTGACGGCCGAACCGATCAACATGCGCCTGCGCCCGATCGCCATGGCAGACATTGTGCGCCCGCCGCCGGTAGCTCAGCGGCGAAACACCACCCACCGCATGGCGGTGTACATGTAGACGGCCTCGCATCCGCCGGCCAGCAGGCGGGCCAGGTGGTACTGCAGTCCCGCGGCGACCAGCGCGGTGGGCAGCGTGACGATGAACAACAGGTAGTTCACCGCGACCACGATGATGTAGACCGCGACCTGCGGGCCGACGGTGGCGTGCGAGCGGAAATTCAGCGTGCGGTTGGCGATATAGGCCAGCGCGAAGGCGCAGACGTACCCGACGGTCAGCGCGACCGGCAGCGGCACCCCGAACCCGCTGTACAGCAGCGTCAACAACGCCATGTCGATGCTGAAGGTGCAGCCGGCGATCAGAGCGAAGCCCAGAAAGGTCGGCGCCACAACCGAACTCAGCCCGAACGGAAGCCGGGCCACGATCCGCTCACACAGCCGGTGGAATCGTTCGGCGATGCCGTCCGGCGCCGATTCCACCGTCACGGCCACACTGTCGCATCGGCAGGTGACCCCTTCGTTATCTTTCGGCTAACGAAGGGAGAGTCTTGTCCCCGTCTCCTGCTCGGCGAATTGGACCACCCGCGCCGCGGTGGCGTAATCGCAGGCCACCGCCGACCGCCCGATCAACACCGGAACGCCCTTGAGCCCGAACCGGCCGTCGACGCCGACATAGCTGCCCGGCGGGATCGGCTCGGTGATGCAGTAGAGCGTGGTGGCCGCGCCCGCCGCGGCATCGTTGGCCAGCGCACCGGCGACCAGCTTCACCCCGCGCGCCAGCACGCCCATCAGCGGGGTCTCCGAGAGTGCGGGCAGATTCGAGTCGACCCAGCCCGGGTGGGTCAGGTGACTGATGATCGGCGAACCCGCCGTGCGCAGTCGCCGGTCCAGCTCCAACCCCCACAGCATCACCGCGAGCTTGGACGCTGCGTAGGCGCCCATCACGGTCCACTTGTGGGTGCGCAGGTGCATGTCCGACAGGTGCAGGGTCGCCGACTCGTGGGCCTGCGAGCCGACATTGATGATCTGCGAGCGCACCCGGTCGAGCAGCAGGTTGGTCAGCGCGAACGGTCCGAGCAGATTGGTGGCCAGCGTCGCCTCGAAACCGTCGGCGGTGTCGGTGCGGTGCTGGGTGAGTGTGCCCGCGTTGTTGATCAGGATGTCGACACCGTCGATGCCCAGCTCGTCGAGCCGGCCTGGAAAGCCACGCACCGAGGACAGATCGGCCAGGTCCAGCTTCACCACCGAGGTGTGCCCGCCGATCTCCGCGGCGCGCTGCGCGCCCAGATCGGTGTTGCGGACAGCCATCACCACGTGGGCGCCGGCTTTGGCCAGGGCGGCCGCGGTGGCCAGACCGACGCCGTTGGTCGCGCCCGTGACGATCACCTGTTTGCCGGTCATATCCCCGAGCCGGGCCGGGTTCCATTGGCTCACCATGAACGCCAGGTTAGACGGGCTGAATTTGGTAGCGTTCCGGTGATGCGGCGGGGGCGTGACCAGCGCGATCACTATGACTGGCTGACCGCGTATCTGGCTGCCCGGGATCTGCAGGTCGCCACCTCGCGGGTGGTCGCCGGCATCATCGCCAGCCTCGGGATCATCTCGGTGCTGGTGGCGGCGGCCAGTTCCGGCCTGCAGCACTCCTTCCGGCTCGCGCTGGCGATCATCCTGTTCGTGGTGTGCGCGTCGATGGTCGCGCTGTGGTCGCGATCGGACTGGCCGACCCGACGCCAGTCCAAGGTGTGTCTGATCGCCGGCACCGCGCTGATCGCCGTCACCTGCGCGACCGATCCCGACCCGGTGCTCGGCCTGCTCGGTTCGGTGGCGTTCACGGTGACGACCGGGTACGCGGTGATGTTCCATTCCCGGCGGTGGCTGATCGGGGTGTGGGTGGTCCAGCTGGCCACCCTGGTGGTGCTGGCGTGGCGACTGGGCGAGATCAACTACACGCTGGCGGTGGCGAGCGTGGTGTTCGTGGCGCTCATCAGCGTGTTCATGGCGTTTGCCTGCGAGCTGGTGTTGCGGATCATCGGCTCGGAGAAGCCGCACGGTGAGATCGAACCGCTGACCGGTCTGCTCAACCGGGAGGCGTTCTACGACAGCGTTGCGACGCTGATCGGATCGCGCAGTCGCTACGACGACCGCTACCTGATCCTGATCGTGGTCAACCTGGACAGTTTCTCGCTGCTGACCGCCATGTCGGGCAAGACGGGCGGCAACCGGGCCCGGGTCGCCATCGGGCAGCGGCTCCGCGAGACGGTGCGCGGCGACGCGGTGATCGGGCATCAGGGTGACTCCGAGTATCTGGTCGCCGATGTCTTCACCACCCCCGATCCGACGCCACTGGCCGAGCGCATCCTCGGCACCATCAAATCGGCGCCGTTCCAGTTGACGGCCAGCCTCGGGGTGGTCAGCACGCCGCTGAAGCCGCTGACCGAGCAGGCCTCGCACGATGTGCTCGACGAGCTGCTGACCATCGGCACCGGGGCGATGTACGAGGCGCGCAAGTCCGGCGGCAACCAGTTCCGGCTGCTGCTGTCGCCGGCGCTGGCCAGCACCGACGGCGAAGATCCCGACGACCGGCCCGATATCGGTCGGTCGGCCTAGGCCGCGTCGGCTCAGGCGGTCAGCAGCCGGCTGCGGAACAGGTCGAGCACCTGATCCAGCGCCGCCCGCGTCGGTGTGCCCGGCTCGTCGATCAGGTGCTCGGTCAGCACCGAGTGCGCCGACATCATCGCGTCCGGATTGGCGTCCGCGCCGCGCAGTTCCACCGCCACGAAGGCGTCACCGAGTTGCTCGCGCAGGAAGTCGAACCGCTCCGGGGGCACCATCTTGTCGGAGTCGAACCGCAGTCCGAGCACGGTGAGCCCGCGGGCGCAGCGGCCCTTCACGATCTCCAGGTCGGACGGGGAGATGTCGATCGAATGTTTCTGCGCCGCGGTCGCGGCCACCGGCATCGAGGGTTGCGAGAGCACCGGCGCGAGCAGGATGTCGTCGGTGGCCATGGCGAGGGCATAGCCGCCGGTGAAGCACATCCCGACGGCACCGACACCGGGTCCGCCGCACCGCGCGTGTTCGGCGCGGGCCAGCGCCCGCAGCCAGCCGACGACCGGTGACGTGCGCCCGGTCGCCCAGACGGTGAACTCCCTGCTGACGCAGGCGGGCACCATCGCCGAGGCCAGCGTCTTGAGGCCGATCAGCGTGCTGGCGTTGGGATCCCGGCCCGGCACCCCGAACAGGTGCGGCAGCACCGCGGTGCACCCCAGACCGGCGACCTGCCGCGCGAACGCGGCCACCTTGGGGGTGATACCCGGCATCTCGGCGATGACGATGACGGCGGGCCCGCTGCCGGTGCGGTACACCGTGCGCGTCTTCCCGTCGTGGGTGAACTCCGCGCGCTCGAAATCGGCGAGATCGTCATCTGACAAGGCAGTGCTCCTCTACCGGGCCGGTGATCAGCATCATCGGCCACAGTAGGGTGCTCGCGCCGAAGGCCGCCACATCGGCACCCGCGGGCAACTGGGTCTGCACCTGCCGTTCCAGAGCGCGCACGTCATCGGGGTGCGCGATGGTGAAGATCAGGCCGATGACGATATAGGGCAGGGACAGCCACATCAGCGTCTCGATCATCGCCTCGACCTTGACGGGCTTGGCCAGCACCCTGCTCATGATCCGCAGAAGGTGTAGAGCAGCAGCAGCAGCGGCCAGGCCAGCACCGAGCCGAGGACGGGACCGGAATGTGTGAGGGCCCAGATGATTCCGATACCGAGATAGGGCAGGGCGAGCAGCACGGCCAGGCCGATCCACTCCGCGATCCGCATTTCATAACCGAGCACTCTGCGTGCCGTGTCCAGCATGGTCACGGCCCGAACCTAGCCGCAGCGCGCCGGTCAGGTGTAGGGATCGACGATCACGGCGGGGACGGGTTCGGTGCTGACCTCGACCGGGCGGCGCAGCCGTTGGGCGTCGAGCACCATCAGGGCGACGTGCAGCGAGGTGCGGGATTCGCCGTCGTCGAGGTCGACGCCGAGGGCGGATCCGATCGCGGCGAGCTTCTTGTACAGCGCGGGCCGGCTGATGTGCAGCCGGGCGGCCACCGCCGCCTTGTTCCCGGCCAGCCGCAGATACTCCTGCAACACCGCGAGATTCGCCTGGTCCCCGGTCAACAGTTCCTTGAGCTCACTCTCGGCGAAGGCCTGCACGCGGTGATCGCTGCGCAGCAGCGCGATCAGTCCGCGCAGCCGGACGTCGGCGGCCCGGTAATAGGGCCGCGGGGCCTCGTTCATGGCCAGCGCCACCTCGGCGATGTGGGCGGCCTCCCCCATCCCGTAGACGGCGTCGATCACCCGGTTCACCGAATCCCCCACGGCCAGTGTGCTGTCCGGCACGCCCTCGACCCGTCGGATCTCGCGGCGCAGTTCGGTGCCCAGCGCGCTCAGCGCCGTCTCAGCGGGCCGGGTGACGCTCAGCGACAGCACCATCCCGATCTCGCCGTCGCGCCGGACGGAGAACAGCCCGGTGTGCCCGGCGGCGTTCACGGCGTGCATGACGGTGTCCAGCAGGGAGATGTTCTGGCGCTGTCCGACAACGGGATCGGTGGCCGTCGCGGTGCGCGCGATGCGGACCGCGGCGGGCACGTACCGCGCCGAGGACCGCAGCCCCAGGGCGTGTGCCCGCGCGGCGGCCTCCCCCTCGTCGGTGATGCGGCTGCGCAGCACATCGTCGATCAGACCGGTCTGGGCCTGATGGGTCAGACCGGACCGGTCCCGTTCGATCATGCGGTGCAGCGCCAGCGCCACGCCGGCGCGCTCGAGCACCATCTGGGTGCGCGACGCGTCGACGGGCCGGCGCGGCACGATGAGGCGTCCCCACTCCTGGGTGCGTGGGCCGACCGCGGTCATCGTCCAGTGCTCGGCGTCGGCCGTACGGCGCGACCGCTGCTCCCAGTCGCGCAGCAGCACCGCGGTGGGCCCGCCACCGGGGACGCCCGCGACCGCCAGCACCCGGTGCGCCAGATCTTCCAGGACGACCGGTTCGTCGAGCATGCCGGCCGCGGCATCGACGATGCCCTCGACGGAGGCGCGTTTCATGCTGAGGTCGGTGAAGGTCTCGTGCACGCGCCGGTCGAAGTCCACCCGGTCGAACTGGTCGGTGACGATCATCCGGTGCACGGCCTCGGTGATCTCGACGAAGCGCACCTCCTGGTGCAGGGCGACCAGGGCCAGCCCGAACTCCTCGGCGTAGCGCCCCGCCTCGGGCGGCAGCACGGCGGTACCGAGTTCGACGACGACCCCCAGCACGCCGGCGGCGGCCATGCCCTGCAGATAGCGCCGTGGGTCGGCGCGCAGCGCGGCACCGGTGGTGAGCACCAGTTCGCCACCCTCGACGAGGGTGGACAGGTCGGCGATATCGCTGACGTGCACCCAGCGGATCGGCTCGTCGAAGCGGCGCGCGCTGAGCACCTCGGGTTGTCCGCGCTGCAGCGCGGGCAACCCGATGACATCGGCGACGGTCAGCAGCATTTACATACTGTATCGATCCGAGAGAAATCGGAGACAGTTTGTCGGCTCCGGTGGGCTTGCGGGGTTCCACACTGAACTCACCACCCACAGAAAGTGAGCGCATCGCGATGCAGGCCACCATTCAGCACTGGCTCAACGGCACCTTCTTCGAAGGCACCTCGGCCCAGACCGCCCCCGTGACGAATCCGGCGTCGGGTGCGGTGACCGGTCAGGTCGCGCTGGCCTCGGTCGAGGACTCCCGGGCGGTCATCGAGGCCGCCGCCGCGGCGTTCCCGGCCTGGCGCGACACCTCCCTGGCCAAACGCACCCAGATCCTCTT
>NZ_MVHJ01000036.1 GCF_002086115.1 Mycolicibacterium bacteremicum | reverse complement strand
CGGGTGCTGTACCCGGAGCGGCGGCCGGGGCGGGTGCACCCGGAGCTGCGGCCGGGGCGGGTGCTGCACCCGGAGCTGCGGCCGGGGCTGCGCCGTCGGCAACCGGTGCTGTCGCGGCTGCGGGAGCACCGGGGACCGATGCCTCCTGGACACCGGCCGGGGTCAGGCCGGGCTGGCCCTCGGGCAGCGGGGTGCCCTGGCTACCGGCCGGGACCGGAGCCGTCTGCGGGGCACCCTCGGGCAGCGGGGTGCCCTGGCTGCCTGCGGGCGCCGTCGTCGGAGCCGGGGTGGCCGGGGTCTCGGTCGTCTCGGTGGACGCCTCGCCCGGAGCCGGGGTCTCGGTGGTCGACGTGGCGTCGGTGGACTCGGCGGCGGCCGGCGCCTGGTAGGTGCGGGCACCGCTGCCCGAGCCGGTTCCGGTGCTGGCGGCCGGCGGCGGGGTGACCCAGACGATCAGGTCGGCGGCGCTGGTCGCGTAGACGACGCTGTCCGGCGCGGCGCCGGTGACGTCGAAGTACACCTTGCCGGAGGTCTTCTGGCCCTGGGACAGGGTGGAGGGGTTCACGCCCTGCGGGGTCGCCACACCCCACAGCGCACGGTAGGTCTCGCCGTTGCGGGCGCGGGCGTTGAAGTTCGACACGATCGGGGTGGCGCTGCCCTGCAGGGCCTCATCGGTCGCGGTGGCCTCCCACAAGGTGCCGTGCACCTGAGCGGGGATGGTGTCGGTGCTGACCTTCAGCCCGGTGACGGTCCAGCCCTGGATGACGTTGCCGTCGTGCAGTTGGGCCTGGCTGCCGAGCTGGGTGGTGGTGACGGCGCCGTGGTCGTCGGCGATGGCGGACGGCGCGGTGAACGCGGTGATCGCCCCTGCGGCGGCAACGGCAGCAGCCGCAAACGCGGCGGCAATGCTCGTGGTCTTCACGGTGATTCCACTCCTGAGTCGTCGATGAGACGGCATCCCCCCGATGGGGTGCATCACAGACCGAAGTTAGCAGGTGGCGTGGGGTGAGGGAACCGTCGATGGCGCTCTCGGCCGCCGGGACGCCGGATCGCCAGCGCGCCGGCAGGCTCGCGGCGTCGATGGCCAGCAAACAATTCAAGCGTATGGCAGCCTTTTGCTACAAAGGTCAGCACATTGAACGGCGAGGGGCCTGCTAACTCATCGGGCTTTGCTCATGAGCAGTCGGTGGCGCACCGCCTGATTCGCGAAAGCCGTGCGGGAAACGTGTGCTCAGGCGGTGTCGTCGCGGGCGCCGAGGCGCAGGTGCTCGATGTGGTACACCGCCTCGTCGAGCAGTTGTGCGACGTGCGCATCGTAGAGGCGGTAGATGATGTTGCGCCCGGAGCGGTCGCCGGAGACCAATCCCAGCGCGCGCAGCAGTCGGAGTTGATTGGAGACCGCGGACTGTTCCATGCCGACGGCGGCGGACAGGTCGGTGACGGTGCACGGGGATTGGCGCAACCGGGTGAGGATCAGCAGTCGGTTCGGCGAGGCCAGTGCCTGCAGGGTTTCGGCGACCTTCACGGCCGACGCGGTGTCGAGTGATGTCACCGGTGGGGTGCGTCCCTCGACTCCGTGTCCCATGCGTCCATTGAACCACGCCCGCATCTGCACCTTTAGACATGTAGAACTCTACATGTTTATATGTATCGGTGATGACCGAGGTGACGGAATTCGAGCCGCTGACCGACAGGCCGCGGCGCCGGTCGGCGTGGTCGCTGGACTCGGTGCGCTGGGCGGCGGCCGCGTTGGCGCTCTTCCTCGTCGGGCTCATCCTGCAACTCGCGGGCGCTCCCGAAATAGTTTGGTGGACAGTCTATCTCGCGTGCTACGCCGCGGGCGGCTGGCAACCGGGCCGTGACGGCCTACTGGAACTGGCCCGGCGTCGCCTCGATGTCGATCTGCTGATGGTGCTCGCGGCGATCGGCGCCGCGGCGATCGGCCAGGTCTTCGACGGCGCCCTGCTGATCGTCATCTTCGCGACGTCCGGCGCCCTGGAGGATGTCGCGACCCGGCGCACCGAGGACTCGGTGCGTGCGCTGCTGGACCTGGCACCCGAGCGCGCCGTCCGGATCGACGACGGTGTCGAGACGGTGGTTCCCGCATCGGCGCTGCGGGTGGGCGACCGCATCCTCGTGCGGCCCGGTGAGCGGGTCTCCGCGGATGCGACGGTGGTGCAGGGCGCCAGCGATGTCGATCAGGCCACCATCACCGGCGAACCGTTGCCGGTGGCGGTCGGCGTCGGGGGCGAGATCTTCGCGGGCACGCTGAACGGCTCCGGCGCGCTGCAGGCCGAGGTGATCCGCGATCCCGCCGACAGTGTGGTGGCCCGCATCGTGGCCATGGTGGGGGAGGCCTCGGCGACAAAGGCTCGCACCCAACTGTTCATCGAGAAGATCGAGCAGCGCTACTCGGTGGGGATGGTCGCCGCGACCGTGGCGCTGTTCGTCGTCCCGTTGCTCTTCGGAGCGGACCTGCGCGATGCGCTGCTACGGGCCATGACCTTCATGATCGTGGCCTCGCCCTGCGCGTTGGTGCTGGCGACCATGCCACCGCTGCTCTCGGCGATCGCCACCGCGGGCCGACACGGTGTGCTGGTGAAATCGGCTGTGGCCATGGAGCATCTGGCCACCGTCGAGACCGTCGCCTTCGACAAGACCGGCACGTTGACGACCGGGCGCCCGACGGTGGTCTCCGCGCCCGCCGATGCCGTGCTGGGCTTGGCAGCTGCGGCCGAGCAGTACAGCGAGCACCCGCTGGGGCGGGCGATCGTGACCGCGGCCCGGGACCGGGGGCTCGATATCGCCGGCGCCACCGATTTCCGCGCGCTGCCCGGCCGTGGCGTCCGCGCCATCGTGGCCGGGCGTCATGTCGAGGTGCTCAGTCCGGCCGCATTGACGTCCCCGCCGCCGGAAGCCGCCGACCTGGAGAAGTCCGGCGCGACCGCGGTGGTGGTGTCGGTCGACGGGGTGGTCGCCGGGGTGATCGGTCTGCGCGATGCTGCCCGGCCGGGCGCCGGTGACGCCGTGGCCGAGCTGGGCCGGCTGACCGTGCATGACCCGGTACTGTTGACCGGCGACAACCGCAGGGCCGCAGCACAATTGGCCGATGATCTCGGCATGCAGATGCGCGCGGAACTACTTCCGGATGAGAAGGTGGCCGCGGTGCGCGAGCTGCCCGGCCGGGTATTGGTGGTCGGTGACGGCGTCAACGATGCACCTGCGATGGCGGCCGCGCATGTCTCGATCGCGATGGGCCGCAGCGGATCGGATGTCACGCTGCAGACGGCGGACGCCATCACCGTGCGTGATGATCTGGCCGCCATCCCGGCAGTGCTGGCGCTGGCCCGGCGGGCGCGACGGCTGGTGCTGGCGAATCTCGCGATCGCCGGTGGCTTCATCGTGGTACTGGTGACCTGGGACCTGTTCTGGCATCTGCCACTTCCGCTCGGTGTGGCCGGCCACGAGGGATCGACCATCATCGTGGCGCTCAACGGGCTGCGGCTGTTGCGGAACCGGGCATGGGACGCCGCAGTGGTGCGGGGAGGGCGGCCAGGCGGATCGGCGGATGGCTGAATCCGATGTTGGCTCGTCTGAGAAGTATTGCTGTCCAGTGACTTTGGGATGACTCCGTAGCGCGGGCGGGCGGCGATCTCTTCGCACCCGGCCCCGCGGTCCGGCATCGGGCGGGGCGAACGCTCGTCGAGCACCCGCCGGGACCCTCCGGAGCGATTCTCAGTAACGCCTCCGTTGTCCCGCAACACAGTCCTACGTCGCCGGACAGCGGGTGCGGATCGCCGTGGACGGGCCGGTGCTCGGCTACCCGGTATGAGCGGAGCTGTCGGCTGCGCGGCGGGGGAGTCACCTGCCCGTCCCGATTTCCGGATAGCCTCGGACACGTGAGCTTCTCGTATGCATCGGTCGTCGAGGCGACACACCTGAACCCCCGGCTGCGCCGGATCACCCTGCAGGTCGACGACCCGGCGGCCCTCGACGTCAAACCGGGTGGGGACTCGGCCGTCGCCATCTACTTCCCGACAGCAAGCGACGGGACGCGCGTCGACCCGCAGGCTGCGGACGCCGAGGCGCGCAACTACTCGGTGCGTTCCCACGACCGTGACCGCATCGTCGTCGACATCGTGCTGCACGCCCGCGGCGTCGCGACGAGCTGGGCGGCCCGCGCCGCTGCCGGTGACCGGGTCGGGCTCGACCACGCCCGGTCGTGGTATCGCCCGGCCCCGGACACCGAATGGCAGCTGCTGGTGGCTGATATGGCGGGCCTGCCGGCGCTGGCCCGAATCATCGACGAGCTGCCGGGCGCGGTGCCGGTCACGGCGATCGTCGAGGTTGTCGACGACGACGACCTGGACTACCTGCCGACCGCTGCCGGGCTGACCCTGGTGCGCCGGGTGGGCAGCGGAAACGGCCATGCGACAAGCGAACTCGCGGCGACGGTCCGTGCCCAGGTACTACCGGAGGGCAAGGGGTACTGCTGGTTCGCGGGGGAGGCCGCGGAGTCGCGGGCGGTGCGCAAGTTTTTGCGCGGGGCCGGCTGGACGGTCGACCAACTCGACGTCACCGGCTACTGGCGGTTCGACTCCGAGGTCTGGGACGCCAAGTTCGCCCTGGTCTCCGACGAGGTCGTGGCGGTCTGGGAGCGGGCGGTCGCCGACGGCAAATCCGAGCGGGTCGCCGATGAGGAGTTCGACGAGGCGCTGGAGCGCGCGGGGCTCTGACCCGGGTGGCCCGGCAATTCGAAACGGTTCAGATGGCGATCGATGAAGGCTTGCGCCTCGCGGTGCCCGCGGTCGATACCCAGGCCGTCTTCCAGCACCATGATGCGCGCCAGGCCGGCGACGATCATCGACATCACCACCGGCGGGAACGCGTCGGTATCGACACCGTGGGCTCGTAGCGCCGCGCTCAGCGTGGCCTCCTCGAGGTCCCGGAAGCGGGTGGCGTAGGCGGCAATCTCGCTGCGGATCGTTTTGCGATGGTTGGCCAGCGCCATGAATTCCATCCACAGCTGCGCACCCGCGGTGTTGTTGAGCTCCCAGAGCGCACGCAGCGGCGCATCCTGGCTGAGCGTCTGGCGCTGGCGATCCAGGTTGATCTCGGCACCGGACTGCAGGACGGCGAGGTAGAGGTCGTCCATGCTCGGGAAGTAGTAATGCACCAGCGCCGGCTTCACACCGGCCCGGGCGGCCACCCGCCGCGATGTCGCCGCGGCATACCCCTCGTCCAGCATGATTTGGGCGGTCGCTCGGATCAATGCGCTGCGGGTCGTCGAATCCCGCTCCCTTGACCGCTTTGCAGCTGCGCTGCTAGACATGGGCCGAGCATACATCTTGGGCGAGTGCCCAAAAGGTGGAGGACGAGCCATGGCGGGTCGGGTCGAGGGCAAGGTTGCATTCATCACCGGCGCTGCCCGGGGCCAGGGCCGCAGTCACGCGGTCCGGCTGGCCGCCGAGGGTGCCGACATCATTGCCGTCGATATCTGTGCCGCCTTCGACAGGTCACCGGCGCTCGGCGCCACTGTGGAGGATCTGGCCGAGACCGCGGATCTGGTCAAGAATCTGGGCCGCCGGATCGTCACCGCCGAGGTGGATGTGCGCGATCACGCCGCCCTCACCGACGCGGTCGGCAGCGGCGTCGAACAACTGGGCCGGCTCGACATCGTCGTCGCCAACGCAGGCATCGGCACCACCGGGGTGAAACTCGACCGGATGGACGAGGATCTCTGGCAGGAGATGATCGACGTCAACCTTTCCGGGGTCTGGAAGTCGGTGAAGGCCGCGGTGCCCCACATCCTGGCCGGCGGGCATGGTGGTTCCGTCATCCTGACGAGTTCGGTGGCCGGTACCAAGGCCTACCCGCACACCGGTCACTACGTCGCGGCCAAACACGGTGTGGTCGGTCTGATGCGCAGCTTCGCCGTGGAGCTTGGCCAGCACTCCATCAGGGTGAACTCGGTGCATCCCACCCACGTCAACAGTCCGATGCTGATGAACGACAAGACCTATCGGATGTTCCGCCCCGACCTGGAGGACCCGGGGCCTGATGATCTGGAACCCATCTGCCGGGCCTTCCACATGCTGCCGATCCCGTGGGTGACACCCGAGGACATCAGCAACGCGGTGCTGTTCCTGGCCTCGGATGAGGCGCGCTACATCACCGGTGTGACGCTGCCGGTCGACGCGGGCAGCTGCCTGAAGTGACGGTTTACTACGACCCGTACGACGTCGGCATCGTGCGCGATCCGTATCCGACGTATGCGGCACTGCGCGACGAGGCGCCGCTGTATCACAACGAGACCTACCGGTTCTGGGCGCTGTCCCGGCACGCTGACGTCGAGCGGGCTCTGTCGGACTGGGAGACGTTCTCCAACAGCCGAAGTGACATCCTGGAGCTGGTGCAGTCGGACTTCGACATGCCCGAGGGGGTGATGATGTTCGAGGACCCGCCGGTGCACTCGATGCTGCGCTCGTTGATGTCGCGGGTCTTCACCCCACGCCGGATGGCGGCCATCGAGGATCAGATCCGCGAGTTCTGTGTGCGCTGCCTGGACCCGCAGGTGGGTTCCGGCGGCTTCGACATCATCGCCGAGCTGGCGTCGATGATGCCGATGCGCGTCATCGGAATGCTCCTGGGCATCCCCGAATCCGAGCAGATCGGCGTGCGCGACGCCAATGACGCGAACCTGCGCACCAGGCCCGGCGCCCCGATGAAGGTGCGCGATGCCGACAGGATCGCCGATGGCCGCATCTACGCCGATTACGTGCAATGGCGCTCCGAGCACCCGTCCGACGACCTGATGACCGCGCTGCTCAACGTCGAGTTCACCGACCAGGACGGGGTGACCCGCAAGCTCACCCGCAAGGAGGTGCTGCACTACACCCAGGTGGTCGCCGGCGCGGGCAACGAGACCACCGGCAGACTGATCGGCTGGCTGGCCAAGGTGCTCGCCGAACATCCCGACCAGCGCAGGCAGGTGCAAAGGGATCGCTCGCTGTTGAACCGTGTGGTCGACGAGACGCTGCGGTTCGAGCCGACCGGACCACACGTCGCGCGTTGGGTGGCAAGGGATTTCGAAGCGCATGGGCAGACCGTGCCGGCCGGCAGTGCGATGCTGCTGCTGTTCGGTGCGGCCAACCGGGACCCGCGCCGCTACCGGTCGCCCGATCAGTTCGACATTCACCGGGACAACATCAGCCACCTCACCTTCGGTAAGGGTCTGCACTACTGCCTCGGAGCCAATCTCGCCCGCCTCGAAGGCCGGGTGGCCCTCGACGAGTTACTCAACCGGTTCCCCGAGTGGGAGATCGACTACGACACCGCACAGCTGGCACCGACCTCGACCGTGCGCGGCTGGGAGAAGCTGCGAATCACGTTCTAGGACCGGCCGGCTCTGAAGATGATGGCGAGATCGGCGCCCGATCCCGCCATCGTCCTCAGTTTCGGCGTTGCGACAGCGTGGCCTTCAGCGCCTCCAACACCGAGGGATCCTCGATGGTCGAGGGCACCGGCTCGTCCTTACCGTCGGCGATCCCGCGCATCGTCTTGCGCAGGATCTTGCCCGAGCGGGTCTTCGGCAGCGCCGCAACCACATCCACCAGCTTGAAGCTCGCGACGGCACCGATGTCGTTGCGCACCGCCTCGATCAACTCGGTGTCCAGTCCGTCGGCGGTGAACCCGGATTTGAGCACCACCAGCGCGCGCGGGACCTGACCCTTGAGATCATCGGACACCCCGATCACCGCGCACTCGGCGACCGCGGGGTGGGTGGCCAGCACGGCCTCGATGGACCCCGTCGACATCCGGTGCCCGGCCACGTTGATGACGTCATCGGTGCGTCCGACCACGAACAGGTACCCGTCGGAGTCGATGTGCCCGCCGTCGCCGGTCAGGTAGTACCCGTCGAAGGCCCGCAGATAGGACGACACGTAACGGTCGTCCTCGCCCCACAGCGTCGGCAGCGTGCCCGGCGGCAACGGCAGCTTGACGACGATCGAACCTTCCTCGCCCGCATCGCATTCCGAGCCGTCCGGGCGCAGCACCCGGACGTCGTAACCGGGCATCGGCACCGTTGCCGACCCCGCCTTGACCGGTAGCTGCTCGATACCCATCGGGTCGGCCGCGATCGCCCACCCGGTCTCGGTCTGCCACCAGTGGTCGATGATCGGGATGCCCAGCTTCGACGATGCCCACTCGTAGGTGCCCGGGTCCAGCCGCTCGCCGGCCTGGAACAGGTACTTCAATCCGGACAGGTCGTAGTCGGCGAGCTTGGTGGCGTCCGGGTCCTCCTTCTTGATGGCCCGGATGGCGGTCGGCGCGGTGAACAGCGCCTTGACGTTGTGTTCGGCGGCCACCCGCCAGAACGCGCCGGCATCCGGCGTCCCGACCGGTTTTCCTTCGTAGAGAACGGTGGTCGCGCCCAGCAACAGTGGCGCGTAGACGATGTAGGAGTGCCCGACGACCCAGCCGACATCGGAGGCCGCCCAGAACACCTCACCGGGGTTCAGGTCGTAGATGTGGCGCATGGTCCACAGCAGCGCGACGGCGTGCCCGCCGTTGTCGCGGACGATGCCCTTGGGCCTGCCGGTGGTGCCGGAGGTGTAGAGCACGTACAGCGGATCGGTGGCGGCCACCGGGACCGGGTCCACCGGCTCGGCGGCAGCCATGGCCTCCGCCCAGTCGATATCGCGGCCCTCGATCAGCTCGCAGGGATGCTGTTCGCGCTGCAGGATCACACACTTGGGCGTGGTGTGCTCGGCCAGCGTGAGCGCGGTGTCCAGCATCGGCTTGTACTCGACGGTGCGGGTCGGCTCGATACCGCAGGACGCCGACACCACCACGGTGGGCCGGGCGTCGTCGATGCGGGTGGCCAGCTCGTGGCCGGCGAAACCGCCGAACACCACCGAGTGCACCGCGCCGAGCCGGGCGCAGGCCAGCATGGCGATGACGGCCTCGGGCACCATCGGCATGTAGATGACCACCCGGTCGCCCTTTTCGACGCCGAGGCCGCGCAGCACGCCGGCGAACCGGGCGGTCTGGTCGAGCAGCTCGCGGTAGGTGTAGGTGCGCTTCGTGCCGGTCACCGGGGAGTCGTAGATCAGCGCCGCCTGGTCACCGCGCTCGCCGATATGCCGGTCGAGGGCATTGGCGCAGGTGTTGAGCTCGCCGCCGGGGAACCACCGGTAGAACGGCGGGTTGTCATCGTCGAGCACCCGCTGTGGTTCCCGGGTCCAGGTGACGGCCTTGGCGGCGTCGGCCCAGAACGCCTCCGGGTCGGAGATGCTGGCGTCGAAAATTGCACGGTAGCCGGACATGGACAGCACCGTAATCTGCGTCACGTTGCAATGCGGTTGCAACAGGCGAAACCGGCCCGGGTGGGGAATTCCGGGCCGGGTACCCCTGCGAGACGCTTGGCCGAGATCGACACGAGGGTCGCGAATCGGGGCGGACGACCACCACGGTACGACCGTGCACCCGATCTCGTCGCGAGACCGGGTCCACGGTCGTCCGGCATTCCAGGGAGCGGGCAATCGGCAACCCTGGCGGCAATCTGGTCGTCGCAGTCAGCAGACGTAGTCGCAGGAACCGGGTCGGCCGCCGGGGGCGCACCGGGACCCGTCGCTCAGCCGGCCCGACCCAGCGCGGCGAGCACCCGGCTCTGCCGGTCCGCGTCGGCGCCGACCGGCACGGCCGGACCGCACACACCCTCCATCCGGATGGCATCACCGAAGCCGGCGATGGCGGCCTCCAACCGATCCAGTTCACCGTCGGTGAAGCGGTACGGCGACGCGGTCACCGCGGCGATGTCCCAGCGGTGTGCGATCAGGTCGAATCCGTAGAACTGCAGAAGCGTCTCGCCGATGGTGGTCGGGCCGAAATGACCGTCGAAGGCGCGCGCGGCCACCTGCGGGTCGGCCAGGATCTCGCGGATCCTGGCGGTGTGCGAGGACCAGGCGGCCACCGGGTCGGCGGGGTCCGGGCGCGGCGGCAAGGTGAATCCGTGGCGCTCGAAGAAGTCGCGCTGGGTGTCGATCAGGTGCGCCAGCACGTCGCGCGCCGACCAGCCCGCGCACGGACTCGCGGCATCCCACTGCTGCGGGTCCACCGCGGCGATCACGGCGGCCATCCCGTCGGTCAGGCCGGCGTAGGTCTCTGCAACACTCGAATCCGTCATGGGCCAGACGTTAGGCAGTGAGATGGCGAGCGGATTGGACAAACCCGACAAACCCGACAAACCCGACAGACCCGAGAACACCGTCGCGGACGAGCCCGCCCACCTGCTCGACCCGGCCCACCGGGCGGCCATCCACATGTCGCGCCCGGATGCGCCCGCCGACCTCGCCGGTCTGGTGCGGCGGTTCTGGATTCCGGTCTGGCAGGTGCCGGCCGGGGAGACCTTCACCCAGCAGGTGCTGCAGTACCCGGTGTGCCTGATGGTGGTCACCGACTCCTACGCCCGCTTCTACGGTCCGGCCTCGGGATTGGCCGGCACCCCGCTGACCGGGGACGGCTGGGCCGCCGGGGTGATGTTCGAACCGGCCGCCGGGGCACTGATCACCGGCGGCGCGGTGTCGCGGTGGACCGACACCCATGTCGAGCTCGCCGACCTGCTCGGCGCGCCAGGGGCGGCGCTGGCCGGTCGGATCCGCGCGGTCATGACCGCCGATCCGATTGCCCGGCAGGCACAGTCGGCGGCCGTCGACTGCTATGCCGAATTTCTGCGCCGCTTCCTGCCGGTCGACGAGCAGGGCCGCACCGTCAACGACATCGTCGCCCACATCGAGGACAACCCCGAGGTCAACCGCGTCGCCGATGTCTGCGCGCAGTTCGGGATCGGCGAGCGCACCCTGCAGCGACTGACCAGCCACCGGGTCGGGCTCAGCCCGAAATGGCTGGTGCGCCGCCGCCGCATCCAGGACGCGACATGGCGGCTGCGCACCGGTGCCACCACCGTGGCCGCGGTGGCGGCCGATCTCGGCTACGCCGACGAGGCGCACCTGAGCCGCGACTTCCGCCGCGTCACCGGCGTGACACCGGGAGTGTTCGCCGCGCGTTACGTCGACTGACGCCTGACCATCGACACCGCCTGCTCGGCGACGGCGCTGAGCACGCGGCGGTCCCTGGTGGTCAGGGTCCGACCGGACAGCAGCAGCCAGTGGTCGTGATCGGCGACGTCGATCGCGGTGTCCGCGGCGTCGACGCCCGCGCACGGATCGTGGCCGACGCCGGCCAGTACCGTCCCGTCGGCGGACACGATGCTCACCGCCCGTTGCGAATACGCCTCCCGTAGCCGGTCGAGCAGGACGTCCAGATCGGCGTCGCGCAGCGCCGCATCGGCGAACAGCGCCAGCAACTCGGCCTCCTGCGCGGCGCGCCGTGCCTCCGTCGCGCGGTGGGCGGCGCGGTCCACCAGCAGGGCGACGGCCACCGCGACGGCCAGCAGCACGACGATGGTGACGACGCTGTCGGAGTCGTAGACCGCGAAGCTGTGTACCGGGCTGACCACGAAGTAGGTGAGCAGCACACCGGAGAGCACGGCGCACAGGGCCGCCGGCGCGATCCCGCCGACCAGTGCCGCGGCCACCACGCCGGTGAAGAACAACGCGCTCTGCCCGCCGATCCCGAGCGTCCCCTCCGGCAGCCCGGTGGTCACCGCGCAGATGACCGCCGGGATGCCCAGCGCCGTGAGCCAGGACAAGAATCGCCTGCGGTGCAACGACGATCGCGACCACGACATGCCGGTGTGGGCTTCGGGATGGGTGACCATGTGCACGTCGACATTGCCGGACTGGGCGATCACCTGCGCGCCGATCCCCTCGTCGAACATCCGGGCCCACCGCGACCGACGCGAGGTGCCGATCACCAACTGGGTGGCGTTGGCGCTGCGCGCGAACTCCAGCAGGGTGGCGGCGATGTCCTCGCCGACGACGGTGTGCATGGTGGCTCCCAGGCTGGCGGCCAGCTCGCGCAGCATCTTGCGCTGCTGCGGGGTGATTGCCACCAGACCGTCGCCCTGCACGATGTGCAGCACCTTCAGTTCGGCGCCGGAGCGTGAGGCGATCCGGGACGCGCGGCGCACCAGCGTCTCGGATTCCGGTCCGCCGGACACCGCGACCACCACCCGTTCGCGGGCCTCCCAGGTGTCGGTGATGTTCTTGTCGGAGCGGTACCGGGCCAGTGCGGCGTCGACCTGATCGGCCAGCCACAGCAGCGCCAGCTGCCGCAGCGCCGACAGATTCCCGGGCCGGAAGTAGTCGTCCAGCGCTGCGTCGATCTGGTCGGATGGCACCACATTGCCGTGGGCGATCCTGCGCCGCAACGCTTCCGGTGTGATATCCACCAACTCGATCTGGTCGGCCGCGCGCACGATCTCGTCGGGGATCCGCTGCGCTTCGGTGATACCGGTGATGTGGCCGACGACGTCGTGCAGGCTCTCCAGGTGCTGAACGTTGACGGTGCTGATGACCGTGATTCCGGCGGCGAGGAACTCCTCGACGTCCTGCCAGCGGTGCGCGTTACGGCTGCCCGGGGTGTTGGTGTGCGCCAGTTCGTCGACCAGCACCACCTGCGGCCGCCGGGCCAGCACCGCCTCGACGTCCAGTTCGGCGTACCGGGTGCCCTCGTGCTCGACATGAATCGGCGGGACCACCTCGATACCGGCGAGCTGCTGGGCGGTGCGGCGGCGGCCGTGGGTCTCGATCACCGCGGCCACGACATCGGTGCCGCGGCTCATCCGGCGCTGGGCCTCGCCGAGCATCGAGAACGTCTTGCCGACGCCGGGCGCGGCACCGAGGTAGATGCGCAGATCTGCGCGCTTACGGCCGAGGAGGCTCACCCACCCATCATCCCCTGCGGCGCTACTCCTGGAAGCGGTATCCCATCCCGGCCTCGGTGATCAGGTGTTTGGGTCGCGATGGGTCGACCTCCAGCTTGCGGCGCAGCTGCGCCAGGTACACCCGCAGATAGTGGGTTTCCTTGGCATAGGCCGGTCCCCACACCTCCTTGAGCAGCTCCTCGCGGCCGACCAGCTTGCCGCGGTGGCGCACCAGCATCTCCAGCATGCCCCACTCGGTCGGTGTCAGATGCACCTCGGTGCCGCTCTTGGTGACCTTCTTGGCGGCGAGATCGACTGTGAAGGAGGATGTTTCGACGACTGGCTGGTCGTCCTCGGTGGCCGCGCTGGCCCGTCGCACCGCGGCGCGCAGCCGGGCCAGGAACTCGTCCATCCCGAACGGTTTCGTCACATAGTCGTCGGCCCCGGCGTCGAGGGCCTCCACCTTGTCCGAGGAATCGGTACGCGCCGAGAGCACGATCACCGGGACGGTCAGCCAGCCCCGCAACCCGGCCAGCACATCGATACCGGACATGTCGGGTAACCCGAGGTCGAGGATCACCACGTCGGGGCGGTGATCGGCGGCCGCGCGCAGCGCCTCGGCACCGGTGGCCGCAGTGCTCACCTCGTAGCCGCGCACCGACAGGTTGATCCGCAGCGCCCGCAGGATCTGCGGCTCGTCGTCGATCACCAGGACCCGGGTCATGGGTGCGGTCCTTCCTCGGGTGCCCCCAGCTCGATCACGACCGTCAGCCCACCGCCGGGGGTATCGGTGGCGGAGATGGTGCCGCCCATGGCGGCGACGAAACCGTTCGCCACCGACAGCCCGAGACCGACACCGGTGGTGTTGTCCTGGTCGCCGAGACGCTGGAACGGGGCGAACAACTGCTCCTCGGCGCCGCGCGGAATCCCGGGACCCTCGTCGGCGATGGTGATCAACACCCGGTCACCCACCCGGCCGGCGTTCACCCGCACCGGGCTGCCGCCGCTGTAGCGCAGCGCGTTGTCGATCACGTTCACCAGCACCCGTTCCAGCAGCCCGGCGTCGGCCAACGCGACCGCGTCGCCGACGTCCACCTTGACCCGGTCCAGGCCGAAACCCGCGGAGCTGCGGCTGATTCCCAGCAGCGCGCGCTGCACGGCCTCCTCCAGGTACACCCGGCGCAGCTCGGGTCTGACCACTCCGGCAGCCAACCGCGAGGAGTCCAGCAGGTTGCCCACCAGAGCGGTCAGCTGGTCGACGGACTCCTCGACGGTGGCCAGCAGCTCGGCGGTGTCCTCGGGCGAGAAGTCGATATCGTCACTGCGCAGACTGGACACCGCGGCCTTGGCGCCGGCCAGCGGGGTGCGCAGGTCGTGGCTGACCGCCGAGAGCAGCGAGCGGCGCAGTTCGTCGGCCCGGGCGATTGCCTCGGCGCGGCCGGCCTCCTCGATCAGCTCACGCTGCCGGACCAGGCCGGCGGCCTGTTTGGCGACGGCGCCGAGCACCCGGCGATCCCGGGCGGGCAGTCGGCGCCCCGCCAGCAGCAGCCAGAACTCGTCATCGCCCACCTCGATCGCGGTGTCGGCGTTGTCGACTTCCACGCACGGATCCTTGCCGGCGCAGGCGACCACCACCGCGTCCCCGTCGCGCTCGCGCAGCAGGCTCACCGAGGTCTGCGAGTACACCTCGCGGACCCGGTCCAGCAGCGCCGCCGGATCTGCGCCGCGCAGCACCGAGCCGGCGAAATGCGCCAGCAGCTCGGCCTCCTGGGACGCGCGGCGGGCTTCGCGGGCCCGTTTGGCCGCGCCGTCGACGAGCGCGGCCACCGCGACGGCGACCATCAGCAGCACCGCGATGGTGAGGGCGCTGTCGGGTTCGGAGATGGTGAAGGTGTAGCGCGGCTCGGCCAGGAAGTAGTTGATGAGCAGCCCGGACAGCACCGCCGACAGCGCGGCCGGCGCCACGCCGCCGAGTAGCGCCACCGCCAGCACACCGATGAAGAACAGTGCGCTTTCCCCGCTGACCCCGAGGTAGGGGTCCAGCCACAGCACCGCGACGGCGGCCAGCGCCGAGGGCACCACCAGCGCGGCCAGCCACGACATGGCGTGCTGCTGCCAGGTCCGCTTGCCCGAGCGGGCGGCGCCGCGGCGGGTCTGCTCATGGGTGACCATGTGTACGTCGATCGTGTCGCTGTTCTGCACCACCGTCGCGCCGATGCCCTCGTCGACGATGCGCGCCCAGCGTGAGCGTCGGGATGTCCCGATGACGAGCTGGGTGGCATTCATCTCGCGCGCGAAATCCAGTAGCGCAGCCGGTACGTCATCGCCGACGACGGTGTGCACGGTGGCACCCAGGCTGGCTGCCAGGTCGCGCACGGCACCCATCATCGGGGCAGATACCCCGGCCAGACCGTCGCCGCGCACCACGTGCACGATCATCAGTTCGGCGCTGGACTTCGAGGCGATGCGCGAGGCCCGGCGCACCAGGGTCTCGGATTCCCTGTCGCCGGTGACCGCGACGACCACCCGCTCGCGCGCCTCCCAGGTTGCGGTGATCTTGTTGTCGGAGCGGTACTTTGCCAACGCGGCATCGACCTGGTCGGCAAGCCACAGCAGCGCCAGCTCGCGCAGCGCGGTGAGATTGCCGCGCCGGAAATAGTTCGACAGGGCGGCGTCGATCCGATCGGGGGAGTAGACGTTGCCGTGGGAAAGCCTGCGCCGCAGCGCTTCCGGGGTGATGTCGACCAGTTCGATCTGATCCGCGGCGCGGACCACCTCGTCGGGCACCTTCTCCTGCTGCTCGATGCCGGTGATCTGGGCGACCACATCGTTGAGGCTCTCCAGGTGCTGCACGTTGACGGTGGTGATCACCGTGATGCCGGCGGCCAACAGCTGCTCGATGTCCTGCCAACGCTTGGGGTTCGCGCTGCCCGGGGTGTTGGTGTGGGCCAATTCGTCGACCAGCACCACCTGTGGACGGCGGGCCAGTACGGCGTCGACGTCGAGTTCCGGGAAGCCGGCGCCGCGGTACTCGACGTAGCGCGGCGGGATGATCTCGATGCCGTCCAAGAGTTCGGCGGTCTTGGTCCGGCCGTGGGTTTCGACGACAGCGGCCACCAGGTCGGTGCCGCGTTCCAGGCGCCGGTGCGCCTCGCCGAGCATCGCGAAGGTCTTCCCGACGCCGGGAGCTGCGCCCAGGTAGATGCGCAGCTCCCCGCGTTTCGGTCGGTCGGTCACCAGCCCATCATCCACCCAACTGATCCAGCGCCAGGTTCAACGCCAGGACGTTGACCCGTGGCTCGCCGAGGAATCCGAGCGTGCGGCCCTCGGTGTGCTCGTCGACCAGTGCGCGAACCTGCTCGGTGCTGATACCGCGTGCCTCGGCGACCCGGTTCACCTGCAGCGCCGCATAGGCGGGGGAGATGTGCGGGTCCAGCCCGCTGCCGCCGGCGGTGACCGCGTCGGCGGGCACCGCCGGGTCGACCTCCGGCCCGTGCACCGGCACGATCTGGCCCATCGTGTAGTCCGCGCCGGGTTCGGCGCATTCCACCCGGACGCCGCGATAGGTCGTCGTGAACGGCGCCGCCGGGCAGACCTGGCTCACGCTGACCACCCGGGCCGGCTCGGTGACGTTGCCGCGCGCATCGCGGGGGCCGATGACCGACAGCACCGCGCCGACCCCGTCGGCCGTGCAGAACGGCCGGGCGCCGTTCACACCTTCGAATTCGGCGACCGTCAGGCTGCGGGTGCACACATCGGTCAGCAGGCTGGTGCGGCCTCCTGCTGGATCGTCGGCAGTGTCCACCACGTCCTCGGGTCCGAGGTTGCTCGCCCCGGTGGCCAGCGGGTCGTACCCGCCCGGGCGGGACTGGAAGTACCGCGGCAACGGATTTCCGTCCGCGTCGGTGAAAGACTGGCCGATCAGGCTGCTGCCCACCGGCTTTCCGTCGGCTTCGAGCAGCGAACCGGCGGCCCGGTCACGCAGGCCGGGCAGTTGTGCCACCAGCCAGATGAACGCCGGGTAGGCCAGCCCGAGGATCACGGTGAGCACCAGCAGCGCGCGCAGTGCGGCGGTGTGCTGACGGAGGAGATTGGCGAAGTTCATGTCACATTCCCGGGAATAGTTGGACGACCAGGTCGATCAGCTTGATGCCGATGAACGGCGCGATGACCCCGCCGAGGCCATAGATGAACAGGTTGCGGCTCAACAGCTTCGACGCGCTGGCCGGTGTGTAGCGCACACCCTTGAGGGCCAGCGGGATCAGCACGACGATCACGACGGCGTTGAAGATCACCGCCGACAGGATCGCCGACTGCGGGCTGTGCAGCCGCATGATGTTCAACAGGTCCAGGCCGGGGAACAGCGCGACGAACAACGCCGGGATGATCGCGAAGTACTTCGCGATGTCGTTGGCGATGCTGAAGGTGGTCAGTGCGCCACGGGTGATCAGCAACTGCTTGCCGATCTCGACGATCTCGATCAATTTGGTGGGGTCGGAATCCAGATCGACCATGTTGCCGGCCTCTTTGGCCGCCGAGGTGCCGGTGTTCATGGCCACTCCGACATCGGCCTGAGCCAGCGCCGGGGCGTCGTTGGTGCCGTCCCCGGTCATCGCGACCAGCTTGCCGCCGGCCTGCTCCTTCTTGATCAGGGCCATCTTGTCCTCGGGGGTGGCCTCGGCCAGGAAGTCGTCGACGCCCGCCTCCTCAGCGATCGCCTTGGCGGTCATCGGGTTGTCACCGGTGATCATGACGGTGCGAATGCCCATGCGACGCATCTCGTCGAAGCGTTCCCGCATGCCCTGCTTCACCACATCCTTGAGGTGGATGACGCCGAGCGCACGGGCCCGGCCGTCGCGGACCTCGCCGACGGCCAGCGGGGTGCCGCCGGCCTTCGAGATGGCGGTCACGATGTCGCCGAGTTCGTTCGGCACGGTGCCGCCCTCGGAACGGATCCATTCCGCGACCGACTGCGTGGCACCCTTGCGGAGCTGGTGGCCGTCCAGGTCGACACCGGACATCCGGGTCTGCGCGGTGAACTCCACCCAGTGTGCGTGGCTGAGCTCGCCGGGCGTCCTTGCCCGTAAGCCGTACTGCTGCTTGGCGAACACCACGATGGAGCGGCCCTCGGGCGTCTCGTCGGCCAGGCTGGACAATTGCGCGGCGTCGGCCAATTCGTCATCGGTGACCCCGGCCAGCGCCACGAAGGCCGCGGCCTGGCGGTTGCCCAGGGTGATGGTGCCGGTCTTGTCGAGCAGCAGGGTGTTCACATCGCCGGCGGCCTCGACGGCGCGGCCGGACATCGCCAGCACGTTGCGCTGCACCAACCGGTCCATCCCGGCAATACCGATGGCGCTCAGCAGCGCACCGATGGTGGTGGGGATCAGGCACACCAGCAGCGCGACCATCACGATGCCGGTGACGCCATCGCCGGTGAGCGACAACGAATCCGGCACACCGGGGTTGTTGGCCTTGGAGAAGATCGCCAGCGGCTGCAACGTCGCGACGGCGAACACGAAGATGATGCTCAGCGAGGCCAGCAGGATGTTGAGCGCCACCTCGTTGGGGGTCTTCTGCCGGTTGGCGCCCTCCACCAGACCGATCATCCGGTCGATGAAGCTCTCCCCGGGCTTCTGGGTGATCCTGACGACGATGCGGTCGCTGAGCACCGTGGTGCCACCGGTCACCGCCGATCGATCACCGCCCGATTCGCGGACGACGGGTGCGGACTCACCGGTGATGGCGGATTCATCGACCGAGGCGATGCCCTCGATGACGTCGCCGTCCTCGGGGATCGTCTGTCCCGCTTCGACGATCACCACATCACCCTGTCGGAGCAGTGGGGCGGCCACCTGCTCCTCACCGCCGGAGTCGGTGACCCGGCGCGCCATGGTGTCGGTCTTGGCCTTGCGCAGGCTGTCGGCCTGGGCCTTGCCGCGCCCCTCGGCGACGGCCTCGGCCAGGTTGGCGAAGACCACGGTCAGCCACAGCCATCCCACGATCAGCCAGGCGAACCAGGACGGGTCGGTGACGGCCAGCACGGTGCTCCAGACGGCACCGATCTCGACGATGAACATGACCGGGTTGCGCCACAGCGTGCGCGGGTCGAGTTTGCCCAGCGCGTCGGGTACCGACTTCCACAGCATCATCGGGTCGAGCAGTCCGCTGCGCACGGAGTCCTTCGGGGTGCGCGGGGCGGTGGTGGCAGTCGGATCGGCGGTGGCGGTGGACATCAGTGGATTCCTTCAGCGAGGGGGCCGAGCGCGAGCATGGGCAGGAACGTCAGGGCGACCAGGATGACGGTCACCCCGACGACCATGCCGACGAACTGCGGCCGGTGGGTGGGCAGGGTGCCGACGGACTCGGGCGTCTTCGCCTGGGCGGCAAACGAACCGGCCAGCGCCAGCACCAGGATGATCGGCAGGAAGCGACCGAACACCATGGCCAGCCCCAGTGCGGTGTTGTACCACTCGGTGTTGACGCCGATGCCGGCGAACGCGGAACCGTTGTTGTTGGACGCCGAGGTGAAGGCGTAGAGCACCTCGGACAGTCCGTGCGGCCCGGTGTTGAGCATTCCGGCGCGTTGCCCGGGCATCGCCATCGCCAGCGCCGTCCCGGTGAGCACCAGCAGCGGGGTGATCAGGAAATACGTTGCGGCGAACTTGATCTCGCGCGGGGTGATCTTCTTGCCGAGATACTCGGGGGTGCGTCCCACCATCAGTCCGGCGACGAACACGGTGATGATCGCCAGGATCAGCATGCCGTAGAGGCCCGACCCGACACCGCCGGGGGCGACCTCGCCGAGTTGCATGTTGAACATCGTCATCAGCCCACCGAGGCTGGTGTAGGAGTCGTGGAACGAGTCCACCGCACCGGTGGAGGTCAGCGTCGTGGCGGCGGCGAAGACGGCCGAATTGGCCACGCCGAAGCGTTGTTCCACACCCTCGGTGGCCGCGCCGACCGCGGTCGGGACCGTGCCGTGGGCCTGCAACTGGAACAGCATGAGCAGGCTGACGCTCAGCGTGGCGATGGTGGCCATCACCGCGACGATCGCGTACCCCTGCTTCTTGTTGCCCACCATCCGACCGAACGAGCGCGGCAGCGCGAACGGGATCAGGCAGATGAGCAGGATCTGCAGCCAGTTCGTCCACGTCGTCGGATTCTCGAACGGGTGCGCGGAGTTGGCGTTGTAGAAACCGCCACCGTTGGTGCCGAGTTCCTTGATGACCTCCTGGCTGGCGACCGGGCCGCCGGTGATGGTCTGCTGCCCGCCGGCGATGGTCTCGATCACCTGGTCGTGCACCGCGAAGTTCTGGATGACGCCGCCTGCGATCAGCACGATGGCACCGATGACCGACAGTGGCAGCAGGATGCGCAGGCTGCCGCGCACCAGGTCGACCCAGAAGTTGCCGAGATCGCCGGTGCTGCGCCGGACCAGGCCGCGCACGAAGGCGATGGCCACGGCCATGCCGACGGCGGCCGAGACGAAGTTCTGCACGGTCAGCCCGGCCATCTGCACCAGGTGGCCCTGGGTGGTCTCGCCGGAGTAGGCCTGCCAGTTGGTGTTGGTGACGAAGCTGACCGCGGTGTTCCAGGCCAGTGCCGGGGTCATCTCGGTGGCCGGGTCGTTCAGGTGCAGCGGCAATTTGCCCTGCACCAACTGGAACACGAACAGGAATCCGATGCTGACCGCGGAGAAGGCGAGCACGCTGCGGGCGTACGCGCCCCAGGTCTGCTCGGCCTTCGGGTCGGCGCCGATCAGCCGGTAGATGCCGCGTTCGATGCGGGAGTCGTTGGGGTCGGTGTAGACCCGGTACATGTAATCGCCGAGCGGCACGTGGGTGACGGCCAGCACGATGACGAGTGCGGCGAGGAAGATGATCCCCGCGGTGGTCGTGGACACTAGAACCTCTCCGGGAAGAGCAGGGCCGCGAACAGGAACAGCGCGATCAGGATCGCCAGCGCGAGGCCGACGCCGTTGGCAAGGTTCACAGCCGCTCGACCAACTTCTGCACCAGGCCGAGCAGCGCGAAGATCGCGATGGTCAGCGCGAGGAAGATGACGATGGACACGGTGGTCGTCACGACGAGATCAGCACTCCTGCGGTTGTTGACGCCCCCGCCGGATCGGATCGGTGGCGAAGGCCAAACTACGTCCGGTTTTCGCCGGTGAGCTGGGCCTTGACGCTTCCTTGACGGCCCGGGTGGCCATCTTTACGCGGTCACTACGCGGCGGCTTTCTGGGTGTGGTCTGGGCTACTGCACAGGCTGCGGCCAGCTGGCGAGCGTAGACCGAAGTGATGACGGATCTTGATACGCATGCAGGTCATCCGCACCGGCTGCGCGCCGCTGTGCGGGTCGTGCGACGAGTCCTGCCGAAATCCGCCTGCGGCCTGCCCGCGCTGCTGTTGGCCGATCCGCTGGTGTCGGCGTGGGTGCGCGCACACGGTGTGAGCGTGTACGTCGCCGACGCGTGGGAGCTGGGCCTGGTGCGCTCGGCCGGGGTGGCACCCGAACAGGTGCTGTGGCGGTGCGGGCCCTCGTCCATCGGCATCTCGGGCGCGTTGTCCTGCGGGGTGACCCGCTTCGTTGCGTCCACGCCACGGCACCTCAATGTCCTCGCGGAACTGACCGGTGGTGCGGCCGCGGTGCACCTGGATCTGGGTTGTCTGCTCGCCGACTACCGTTTCGACGGCGTGGATGTGGTCGGAATACATTGCAGCGTGGACTCTTCGGAGCCATTGCGGTGGGCTGATGCCGCCGGGCAGCTGCTCGGCCGGGTGGCGGCCCTGCGCCGTGACGGCGCCGAGGTGACCCGGATAAGTCTGGACGGCGGGCCGGCCGCGGCGTGGTTACGGGCGGACAAACAGCAGCTGACGTCCATCGCATCCGCCGTCGACGAGGCCATCGATGACGGTTGTGCGCGGTGGCGGCTGCCGAGGCCCGTGCTGACCTTGGGGCCCGCATGCCGCGGCGGCACCGGTTAGAGTTTGCGATGGCAATGACTTCGTGACGCGGAGGTGATCCGGTGCGGCTGCACCTGGCGGCGGGATTCCTGGCCATGACGGCGCTGTTGGGCGGCTGCGCAGGCGAACGGGAGTTGGAGGGCTCGCCGGTCAGTTCGGCGAGTACCGAGGAGGCGATCGATCCGGCCGCCGACGCCGAGGCCGTGCGGACGGTGTTCGAGCAGTACCGGACCGAGGCCGGCGCGCAGAACGGCGCCGCGGTGCCCGCCCTGATCAGCCCGGACACCATCGCGCACTACGACCAGGTGGTGCACCTCGCCCGGACGGCCGGTCCGGCGGAGGTCGCACAGGCCGGGATGATGGACCGCCTGATGATCGCGCGCATGCGGGTCGAGACCCCGCCGGACTTCGACACCATGGACGGGGCCGGTCTGCTGGTCTACGGGGTGAACGAGGGGATGATCGACGCCGCCGCGCTGGAGGGCAACACCCTGGGCGAGGTGCGCATCGAGGGTGACCGGGCGTACGCGCCCATGCTGGTGCAGGGCGAACCCGCCGGTGCCGACTGGGAGTTCGTGCGGACCGACGGCGGCTGGACCTTCGACCTGGCCGCCGGCTTCCCGCTGGTCAACGAGGCGTTGCGGCAGGTGGCCGTCGACGGTGACATGACCGAGGACGAGTTCATCTTCACCGCCGTGGAAATGGTCACCGGTAGCCCGGTCGACGCCTCGGTCTGGGACGTGCCGACGGCTTAGCCTGGACGCGAAAGTGACTGTCGCGTTCTGATATTGACGTTGTCGCAGCGCGCTCTCGACCCGCCGGGATGCCCCGATCCGCGGCTGTGAAAACGGGCCCATTCCGTTTGATCGCCCCTGCACGGGGTACCTGAGCCAGCATGACCACCAACGCCCCATCGGCAATCCGGGCGGTCGCCCTGGTGTGTAGCCTGAAAGCCAGCCCGGCGCCTTCCAGTAGCCAGTCCATGGCCGAGCACGTGTTCGGCTACCTGCGCAAGGACGGCGTCGAGTGCGAGTTGGTGCGCTGCGTCGACTTTCACATCGCACCGGGCGTCGAGGTCGACATGGGCGACAGTGACCAGTGGCCGCAGATCCGGGGGAAGATCCTGGCCGCCGACATCCTGCTGCTCAGCACCCCGATCTGGTTGGGACATCCGTCCTCGGTGACCCAGCGGGTGCTGGAGCGTCTGGACGCGGACCTGTCCACCACCGACGACGAGGGCCGCCCCGCCATGGTGGGCAAGGTCGCGCTGGTCAGCGTCGTCGGTAATGAGGACGGTGCGCACAAGGTCGTCGCGGACGTCTTTCAGGGCCTCAACGATGTGGGGTTCAGCATCCCGGCCCAGGGATGCACCTACTGGACCGGACCCGCGATGGGATCCGAGGATTTCAACGATCTCGACGAGGTGCCCGAGCAGGTGGCCTCGACGACCGAGGCGGCGGCCCGCAATGCGGTACATCTGGCGCGCACGCTCAAACAGTCCCTCTATCCGGCGTATCAATGAGAACTCACGGGAGCCGTCATGCCTGACACATCAAAAGATCCGGTCGACCACTCGCGCACCTATCGGCAGCACGCCGGCGAGGCGATGAAGGCGGGCAAGAACGCGCCGGGAATCGTCTCGGTGGGACTGGGTGTGCTGGCCATGGTCATCGGGCTGTTCTCGTTCGCAAACGGCACACGCACCGCCGGTGTCGTGGCGGTGATCTTGGCGGTGGTGCTGATCGCCGGTGGACTGTTCTGGCTGAACCGTTTTCACCGCAAAGTCAAAGAGCAGCAGGTCGAGTGGCACCGCGACAATCCCGAGGTTCCCTACGAGCCGCCGACGAGCTGAGCGGGGTCGTCGCGTTCGCGCCGAAACTGCCGGGCGATGGCGCACCGGACGGCGAAGAGCGCCAACGCTGGTGCGCCCAGCAGGGTGAGCGCGGCGATCAGGTCGGTCATCGAACACCGCCGTAACGCCCGACGGACGGCAACACGATGTTGTGTTCCAGTTGCGCGTAGGCGTGATGCCAGATCAACTCGTGGTCGGCAACGCTGATGTCGCCGTCACGCATGCTGTGATCGGCGCGCACCATCGTCACGCCGATGTTCCGCACCTGGCGGGCGCGAAGAAGCAGTGCCCGGTCGGGATTCGGCACCGCGACGGTGACATCGGCCGTGCGGACCGCGGCGCGAAGGGATCCGGCGCGGGCGAAGGCGATGGCTCCGAGGCTCAGCGATACGGCGCAGGCCAGCGCGACAGCGGTCCACGGTTCGGTGAATCCGGACAGTATCGCGGTCGAGGCCAGCCACAGCCCGGTGCCCCACGCGTAGAAGCCACGCCACACCCGGACCCGGCGACGCTCCTCGGAGGTGATCCCCGGCGGGTAGACGACGATCCGGTACGCAGTGGCACCCCAACGTTGCGGTCGGATTTCCACTGTGCCCCAGACGGTGTCACCATCCAGCAGGAGCCGGCACAGTTGCCTGAAGGTATTGGTCACCGATCCACGATGCGCCGCGGTTGCGCGGGTCTGGTCGATCTGTACGGAATCTTGACGGGCGGTGCCGGTTTCCTGACGACTTCTGCGTCCCGGATCGGCCTCGGCGACCGCCGTTACTTGTCGGACCCCCTCTCTAGAATCGTGGTATGCCGCCTCCCACAGACGTTTTCGCCGCTGATGCGGCGGATGCGGTGTCGGACCGGCTGCTGGGCTTGTACGCCGAAGCGGCCGAGGTGATCGGCCAGCGCAACGCCCTCGACGGGCGGCTGGTGGAGATTGTCGCCGAGATCGACGGCGGTGACGGCCCCTCGCTGTGGGGTGACACCGGGTGCCGTTCGTTGCCGGAGTTGGTGGCCTGGCGGTTCGGTATGTCACCACGCAATGCTCAGGTGATGGTGGCGATCGCCCAACGCATCGAGGTGTTTCCCCGTCTGGCCGAGAGTCTGCGTGCGGGGCAGTTGTCGGTCGACCAGTTCGGGGTGATCGCCGAACATGCCGCCGACGGCTCCGATGACCACTATGCCGAGCTGGCCACGACCGCCACCGTCACCCAGCTGCGGACCGCGGTCAAGCAGGAACCCCGCCCCGACCCCGAACCCGCACCGGAACCCAAGCGGTCATTCAGTCGGATTGAGCAGGACGGGTACACCAGCTACCGGATCCGGTTGCCCAAGCTGGAGGCCGCCAAGTTCGATGCCGCGTTGGATGCACGCAAGGATGGGTTGATCGCGCAGTGGCGGCGCGATCGCGACGCCCAAGCCGGCCGTGACGCCGCCCAGACACCGGAGGTGCGCATCGAGGATCAGGTCAGTGTGCCCACTGATCCGGCGCCGCCGTTCCCCGACAATGTGGATGCGTTCATGAGTGTCATCGAGGCCGGCTGGGACGCCGAGGCGGCCGCGCGGCCGCACGGGGCGCACACCACGGTGGTGGTGCACTACGACATCGAGAAGGCATCCGCAGCCCTGCACCTGGGGCCGGTGCTCAGCGATGCTGATCGTCAGTTCCTGCTGTGTGACGCCACCTGTGAGGTGTGGCTGCAACGCCACGGTGTGCCGATGGGGTCCGGGCGTGCCACCCGCACCATCAGCCGGCGGTTGCGGCGGGCGTTGGAGCACCGTGACCCGACCTGTGTGGTGCCCGGCTGTGGGGCCACCCGCGGGCTGCATGCCCATCATCTGGTGCATTGGGAGCACGGCGGGCCCACCGAGCTGTGGAACCTGGTGTTGCTGTGCCCCTTTCACCACCGCCTGCACCACAAGGGTGAGATCACCCTGACCGGGCCCGCCGACGCGCTGACCGTCACCGACTCCCAGGGCCGCACCCTGACCTCGGCGTCGCTGGCACGCCCACCGACCGGACCGCCACCGCATGTCGCGCCATGCCGCGGACCGTCGGGGGAGAAAGCCCACTGGTGGTGGTACACACCCTTCGAACCGAAGGCCCCGCCGGCTGCCGACAATTAGCTGCGCAGAGCAGCCGATACCCGGTCACCTCGAACCGGCCCCTCACCCGCTGCACTTGCCTAGGCTGGGCCCTATCCGCACGCTCCGGCGTGGCCTGGCACGGCGATGCGGTACGGAGGGGCCCGGCAATGGATGTCGAGGTGGGCGACGTCGTACAAGCGGCGTACACCGGCGAGCTTCCCGAATTCTCGGAGGTTGAATCGCTGGTCGAGGCGGCGCATCGCCGCTGCCGGGCAGACACCGCCGGGGCCGTCGCGGACTACATCCCGGTGCTGGCCGAGGCCGATCCGAACTGGTTCGGTGTCTGCGTCGCCGAAGTCGACGGCGGCGTGCACACATCCGGTGACTGCGATATCGAGTTCTCGATCCAGTCGATCTCGAAGGCGTTCGTCTACGCGCTGGTGTGCGAGGAACTCGGGCATCAGGCCGTGGCGGAGCGGATCGGGGTGAACAACACCGGGTTGCCGTTCAACTCGGTGATCGCCATCGAGCTCAACAACGGCCACCCGATGAATCCCATGGTCAACGCCGGCGCCATCGCGACGACCGCGCTCATCCCGGGGGAGGCGCCACAGGCCCAGTGGGAGCACATCGTCCGCGGTCTGTCGGAGTTCGCCGGCCGCCCGCTCGAACTGGACGAGACGGTCTATCAATCCGAGGCGCAGACCAATCAGCGCAACCGCGCGATCGCCCGGTTGCTGGAAAGCTATGGCCGGTTGGATCTTGATCCGCTGGCGGTGGTCGACGTCTACACCCGGCAGTGCGCACTACGGGTAACGGCGAAGGATCTGGCCATCATGGGTGCGACGCTCGCCGATGGCGGCGTCAACCCGGTGACCGGGCGCAGGGTCGTATCGGCCGGGGTGTGCCGGGACACCCTGGCCGTCCTCGCTGCCACCGGCGTCGGATCACTCGGCTCGGCTCGCGCCCTGTCCGGAGTGTGTGCGTTCCTGATCGGCGGCACCCTCGGCACATTCGTCGGCTGGCGGCCGGTGTTCGTCATCGTGCTGGTCCTGGCCGTCGCGGTGTTCCTGTTCAGCTTCCGGTTGCACTCGGCCGCCGGTGACAAATCGGTCGACATCGACGTGTTCGCCGCGCTGCTGATCGGTGTGGCGATCGTGTCGCTGACGCTGGGCTTCAACAACCTGAACGGGTGGGGCGTGTTCCAGGCCAACCCCGAGGCCCCGTTCGATCTGTTGGGTCTGTCGCCGGCGCCGGTGTTGGTGCTCATCGGAATCGTGCTGGGGCAGGCGTTTTTCGTGTGGACGCGGCACCGCACCCGGACCGGCAAGGTGCCGTTGGTGAGCCTGTCGGTACTCGGGTCTTCGCGGGAACGAGCCGCCGTGTATGCCATGTTCATCGTGGTGGCGCTGGAGGCGGCGCTGAACTTCACGGTGCCGCTGTACATCCAGATCGTCCAGGGGCGCACGCCGTTCGACACGTCGATGGCGATGCTGCCGTTCAACCTGACCGTTTCTATCACCGCGACGCTGGTGGTGCGGTTCTACAAGCGGTTCACCCCACGGACCATCGGTGTCTTCTCGTTCACTCTGACCACCGTCGCGCTGGTCTGGCTGTCGGTGGTGGTGACCAACAACTGGGAGACGGCCCCGACGATCATCGGACTCATCGTCTTCGGCATCGGTCAGGGCGCGCTGGTGACCCTCGTGTTCAACGTCCTGGTCACCGCTGCGCCCAAGGAACTCGCCGGTGATGTCGGGTCGGTTCGCGGGACGACACAGAACCTCGCCTCGGCGGTGGGCACCGCGCTGGCCGGCGCCATGCTGGTCGGCATCCTGTCGCTCAACGTCGGCCAGGCCGTGATCAACGATGTCGAGATCCCGGACCGGCTGATCGCGCAGGTCGACCTGGACCAGGTGAACTTCGTCAGCAATGACCAGCTGCGCGAGGTGCTGTCCCGGACCGACGCCTCGCAGTCCGAGGTGGACGCCGCGGTGCAGATCAACACCGACGCGCGCCTGCGGGCGTTGAAGCTGGGGCTACTGATCCTGGCAGGGATCAGCGTCGTGGCGATCCTGCCGGCGTCCCGGCTGCCGGGGTATCGGCCCGGTGAGATACCCGAGAAACTCAGCGCAGCAGTGCCTTCCGGTGACGGCCCACCGCTACGGGACTGAGACTGTCGGCCCGCGACTTCGTGGGTGCGCTGCCCGGTGGTGGCCTCCAGTACGCTCTGACGTGCACACGCCCCCATAGCCCAATTGGCAGAGGCAGCGGACTTAAAATCCGCCAAGTGTCGGTTCGAGTCCGACTGGGGGCACTGAGAAAGACCAGGTAAAGGCGTTTTTTGGGTCGAACAAGTGAGCGGTCGACCACGCTTTCGGGTTCCGCGTCAGCAGCGCGTCAGCAATCAGTTGACTTAAGTCGGGAGCCCGCTGACGCGGCAAAGAGTGCGACCGGTGTGTTCGGCAACACAAACCCGGGTGCCGGTGCCTGCGCGCCCGTCCTCTTAGTCGAATCATCAGCCCCAGGACAGGGCAAGTTTTGGAAGCTGTCAGCAATGTGACAGATGAGGCATTTAGTGCAACTAGGAAACTGTGGCCGCTGGTAGCGCGATTTAAGCGCTGTGATGCAGGAAATGCGTACGACCCAGCAAAGCCATAAGGGTCCCATGGGGATCGAAATATGCAGTTAGAAGCTGACTTTCAGTTGTGTGCCAGCTACATATCGAGTTATGGTTGTGCGGAGCGCTCACTCAACCCAGATTCAATCGGAAGAGCTGAGCAAGATGTCCGTAGAGCAAGATGCCCGTCTATTCGGGCAGCATTTCGAGGTCGGTTGGTGCCTCGGCTTGTTGGTCGCCCGCAACGTGCACAAGCGTGCGCATGCAAGGAGTGCGGGCCAGTGAGCTGCAGGGCCTTCAGGTGTAGGACGTGACGCTGTCGGCTATCCCCGGCACCGTGGGCAGCATTCGCATCACACGCACCGCCCGGCGCAAGCGGGTGAAACGGGAGGACGGCTCACCGTCTGCCACCGTTCAGTGGGTCTACGGAACGCCCAAAAGCGATGCTTCCACTGACCGCATCGTGCCACTGGCCCCGTGGCTGGCCGACGAACTTCGGGACTACCTGACCGATGTCCATCCGTTCTCGGTCACCAATTCGGCCGGCAACAAGCATCACCCGAACGCCCCGCTGTTTCCCGGGAGGCGGAATCGCTATGTCTTCGATTGGGCCAAGCCGGTGTGCGCGGCAGCGCTGTACGAGCACTACCTGCAACCCGCCACCAAGGCGCTGGGTCTCGGAGCCGTGCGCTTCCATGATCTGCGGCACACGTTCGCTTCCATGATCTGCGGCACACGTTCGCTACCATGAATCTCAGCGCAGGGGAGCACTATATGCAGGTGTCAAAGTGGCTGGGGCACAGTACATTCGTTCTGACGCTGACTACCTACGCGGACTACATCAACGAAGATGACCAGGCCGCGCCAAAGGTCGGCCGAGGTGTTGTGGGGGTCGGGGCCAGCGTAATCCCACTTGCAAAGGCCAACTGAGGCCTTTGAAGGCGCACCGCGCTATCGTCAATCGAGGGCTTCGAGTGAGTACTTGATTGCACTCTCAGCCTCTTTGTAGAGTTGCGTCGCACGCGTTTCGTCGGCCTTTTCGAGGGGATTGGCGCGAAGGGATTCCCATATCTTGATTTCTGAGGCATGCAGCTTTGAAACTGCTGCAAAGGCGACTCCGAAGTTATAGATAGGCAACTTGGTAACGGCGACTACGTACTCGTCCGACAGGTCCCACATCGGCCCTGCAGCCATCTTTGTGATTTCTGTGGCGCGTTCGCCTGGTGCATCAATATTATTCAGACGTTCAAGGGCTCTGCTGTACTTAACAACGGCAGTCCAAGCATTATCAAGTACACGAACCTTTTCCGATCTTCGGTTCTCTTTCCGCGTTGTGCGGGTCGTTTTCGTGACGCCAAGGTAGGCGAAGAGTGCTCCGAGGATTGCAATAGTTGCTGCGATAACGGTTGCCCATGGTTGAGTCAGCCCGTCAGGTTGCGTTGCAGGTGAACCTGGATCAGCGGCAGCCCAAATTTCCCATAAATGCGTCATGGTTGTCGACGCTCCTCGCGTTTGGCTTTGTCCATAAATTCGTCGAAGGCGAACTCTGGATCATCCTCGAGCCGCTTCCTATATTGACGCTCCTCGTCGCCGGGAACTGTGTAGACCCAGATCCCGTCGTGCTCATCCTTGTAGTTTTCCAGCGTTTCGGCGATGTCGTAGAGAGCGTTTTCGATCGACCTTCCCTTCTTGCGCTCAATCCACATTGTGTTCCAGAACATCTTGACATCAAGGATTATGGGATTCGAGTAGCTTCGTTTGCCCGGTCCATCGACTCTGTCATCGAAGTCGACACGACCGACGTACTGGTCTTGCAGTGTGCCTTCGAAGTTCTCCCGCCGAACCGCGGAGTCCCACACTGTCCTCCATTCCTGACCTGGCGCGAGCACGGCGATCGCTCTCGGCATCAGAAGGTGAGTGACCTCTTCGTCAGTAGCTCTGCTCTTGTACCGGGCCACTTGAAGATCTGGCAATGTTATTTGGATGTTGTAAGCCGTTGTCTGCCCGAAGTTCTTGATAACTAGGTCTACATACCGTCGGATTTGGTGATGATCGACGAAAACGACGATCTCAGGCTGGGCTACACGCTCACGAGTCTCGCGGGCTTCCCTGACTTGCCCGCGTGCGTATATCGCCGCCAGGACCGCCACAATAACCGTGGCGGACTGCGCGATGGCTGCAACTGCCGCCCAGAAGTTCGCGTCCACGGTCACTCGGCCATTCCACGTTTCCTGAACTGACGCCCTTGTGGCGCCAGTCCTTTCAACCTGTCTTCCCGATTCTGGGTTCGCAGCGTGTAGGTAAGTCCCTGTCGCTGCCACGGGTCGTCCCATCGGAAATTGACGCGCTTCTTCACACCGTTGAGTTCCCATGCGAGATACTTCGGCCGCTGGAGTGTTCCTCGGATTGGGTTGTCCGGATTTTCAAATCGGACGTCGTGCCTTCCAGGGTTGAACAGAGTCAGACCGAAACTGACGTGTGCCAGGTCGACGATCGCGCCGCCTAGCCAGGTCTCGTCATGGAACACAAATGGTGCACAGCCCCACCAGTCAACATCGATGGCTTCCTTGATCTGAAACGGATCGAACCACATGCGGCGGTTCGTAGTGTCGGCAGCCACGCACAGCCCCCACGTGGGCGGCCAAGCAGCGCGGTCCAATAGCAAGTCAATTGCTTCCGTCGGAAACGAGACTTTCTTGTCCTGCTGAACCGTGAAGTGATCCTTGACTGCGTGGTTGAGAAACAGCTTCAGTACCCAGCGCTGCATGTCGTCGCCGGAGATGGTGATTTCCTCAGAGTCACCCCAATCGCCGGCTCCTGCGTTGTACTGAAAGGCGTTCCTGCGCAGGAAAGTAGCGAACTCGAGCGCAGCGTCGTCGGCATGGTGCAACCCGGAGTTGTGGTTCGTGCAGAGGATGTTGGCCTTAAACTCTTTCGGTTGCACGGGGTGTCCAACTCCCTTGCCGGTGCGGTGCTGAACCTTGTAGGCAGGGTCATTGTTGCCATACAACTTGATGAGCCCGTGCGACACGTAGTGCTCACCGGTGATCTTGGTCGAACACCCGCCACGCGTGTTGGCGTAGCACTTCTGATGGCTGAAGCCTTCGTCAGAATTCACTGTCGGCTGTGTATCACTCATCCTATGATCCGTTCATCCCGCCCCGACCCATGGTCAGCGCACCAAAACAACGTAATCGACGCGTCCGACAGATTTGCTGAGGACACGGCTGAGTCGGCCGACTGGCGGACAGTCCATGTCATCTCCGTCAGCAACGAGGCTGGCGTCGCTCTGTGTCAGCACCGCGTCAGCAGGCGTTCGGCAACCTGCGGACGTGCGGCAACGGACCGTGCTGCCTCTGATGGATCGTCAGCACCGTTTCTGTACCGTCTGAAATGCGCTTTTGTGGCCGCGGATGGATCGCGGCGGCCCAGTGCAGCTACCGCTGGAAAGCTGGCGTTTCCCGCTTAAAATCCGCCAAGTGTCGGTTCGAGTCCGACTGGGGGCACGCTCAAAGGCTTGCTAGAGGGCTGTTTCGGGTAGCTAGGTCGGCTAGGTACCGACGGAATTACCGGTGGGATACCGATCGCCTGGCGAGGGGAGACGTCCCCAGCTAACTGGCTACTTCGGGAGCGGCTACGTCGAAAAATGCGCCCTGATCTTGGGCTTTGTAGTTAGCCTTCGCCGTATGCGCATTTTCGCCACTGCCCTCTTGGCGGTGCTCATCGTTCCGGTGTCGGGTTGCGACGAACTATCGGATTTGTCGCTGCCTTGGGAGTCTGGCGACCCGCAGACGCTCGAAGCCGCGACTGCGGTGGCCCAGGAGTGGTCGGACCGTCGACAGGCGGGTGACTACGCGGGTGTTTGGCTGATGTTTACCGAGCAGATCCGCGACGGCATTAGTCAAAACGATTATGTGGTGCTTAGCGAAACCTGCCAAAGTTCGATCCAGATGATGCCGGTGACCGTTTCCGGTGTTCGTATGGAGGGTTCAAACAGAGCCGTCGTGCGCCTCAAAGCCCTCGGTTTTCTAGTCCAGTTCGATATGGCGTATGAGGACGGCAAATGGGCGGTGCCGCCTGATCCCGAGTTTGCTGCTGAACTCGGAAAGCCTGTTTCGCAGATTATTGCCGGACGAAAGGCTGAGCGTCGTTGCGGTGACTCGGACCTCGCGTCGCGGCTCGATACGCAAACTCCAACCGCGGCACCTGCGATACCGACCACCACGACGTCCAGACCCACGGCTACGGCCACGGCAACCCCAAAGCAGCGAGCCGCGAACGCTCGGACTGTTGACGAGTTCCTCACGGCAGTCCCGGAAGCGGCCGAGCGGCCGATTCTCTCGGGGCTCAGAGACCAAGGCTTCGGCTATCTGGATTACGAGTTGGTCAGCGTGGCGTGGGACCGAACGTGCTCGACATTCGGCAGCGCAAACGGAGCGAGCAACAAGGCGATCGCTGACGCGAAGGACGCACTCATTGGCATGCGGTTCACGCCAGCCGAGTCCGACGCGATTCTCGGCATTGCGCTGGAGCTGAACGGTTCGGCTGGCATCGAAAGCTGCCCGTAGAACGACCTTGGTGACTCAAACCGGGGCGGGCGTCTGAAGGTGCCCAATGGCCGAGGGCGAAGAAGACCCGCCCCGGTTGAGGTCTAGGGACCGCCGTACGGCACCCCTGCACGGCAGCTGCACGGTTGCCCGGTTCGGCCCAAGGGTCGGGCCGCTCGACACGATCTTCCGACCCGCGTTGGAGGCGGTCGGTCTACCTGCGAGCCGACCCGCGACGAAAGATGCGCCGGCCACCAAGGGCGTACGGCTGCATGACCTCCGGCATGCGTCGCGGTGCTCCAGCTCTCGGCGGGTGAGCACTTTATGCAGGTATCGAAGTGGCTCGGGCGCAGCACTTTTACCCTGACCCTGGACACCTACGGTGACTACATCCCCGAGGAGGACGGTGGCGCGCTCAACACGCTGCCCGAGCCGACCGTCCCGGCGAAGCCGACCGATGAGTTGCCGAACAATGTTGTCAATCTGCCTCGGCAGCAGGCGAATTAAAGCAGGCGGTCCTCGACCTCGCCAGTGCCGGTTGGCGAGAGCGTGACCGATCCGTCGGTGGAGTACTCGACCCACTTTGCTTTGTGAAGAGCGCGGAGAACTCGCTTGTAGTTGTCCAGTCTCGGCTGCTCCAGCCAGTCGGCCAGGACCTTGTCCTGGACCGGCCCGGTCGTCGAGTAGAGAAGCAGCAACGTCTTGTCGGCCAGCGGTAGGTCGGTCTTGAGTACGCGCTTCTTGTTACCTACCTCCCAAATTGTTGGGACAGTTCGTTCGACAAGTGCGGCGACGGTTGCTGTTGCGTTGACGACGCTGAGTCCATGGAAGATTCGGACGAACTCAGCCATGACCCACTGCGAGCAGTGGAGAACGAGCTCCGCGTCCATGTGGTTGGAGGGGACATCGCCGCCGATGTGACCGACATTGCGATTGTTGCGGACGTCGTAGAGTACAGCCAAGATTCGTGGAATTAGCACTCGCGCGGAATGGGGCGAATTGGCTGGTGGGTACTTCTGGTTGTCGGTCGCGAATGCGTCGCACTTGGCCTTGAAGTTGGAAGGCTTATTTGCATTCGCCGGAAACGTGCCTGTCGTGATGCCCAGCAGCACATTATAGGCAACTTCGCTGAATCTGCCGCCATCGAGACCGCTTGCTTTCCAGCGACCTTCGCGGTAATTGCGAACGATATCGTCGTACTCGTCGAATAGTTCGTCTTGGAGCCCTTGTGGAAGCGAAGCTAGAGCCTTTGCCCGATCGATCATTTCTTGGGTTTGGCTGCTTTAGGCAGGTCGTGCTCGACGTAGTTTTGGCCAGCCCACACGGTCTTGATGTCGGTCATGTCGCTGGTGTCGAGCCATCCCAGCGTCCCGGCGACCTGAAGCTTGTTCGCAGGATTAGCCGGGTTCTTCCATCCGATAACATTGAACGCCGCGATGACGTCGCCCGTAGATATCTTGCGCTTCAGTGTATTCTGCATGTAGTAGACCGCCACAAGTGCTTTCTCTTGAAGTGGGCCTGGGTTCTTCTGCGCTGCAAAGTCTTTCCACGCAGTTTCGCCTGGTGGCGCAAAGTTGATGTCCTTTGTCGGTGAGAAGTTGAGCTTCTTGGACCCGGACTTCTTGGCCGCTTTTTTTGGCCCACCCGACACGCTCGCGGGTTTGGCGGGCGTGTCTAAGTCGACGGTGTCGTCCGTGGCCTGCCAACCGGGAGGTGGCGGCGGTGTTGGCGCGGGCGTGCCGTTTTGTCCATTAAGCGCTAACTGGATCGCTGAGGGGATGGCCGAGGAATTGATCTCGTGCTCGAAGCTCATTCCTGGCCCGGTGATCTTGAGTACGAACTTGCCGGCGGATGCGGCGTCATCGGTCATGCGGTTCCCCTGGATCGCGTGTCAAACGTGAAAGTCCAGGTTACAACGATAATGCGACAATATTGACGTTTGCGATACCGTTGTATTGGCGTGTCGCTACGCGCGTAGCCAACTCAGAAATACCGGTGAAATACCGGCGACCAGGGATCTACCGGAGCCCGCCCGCAACCCAATCTAGTTACGCGAGAAATATGTACTTGCAGCAAATTTGTACGATTCAGCGAACTATTTTCGGAGGTCGCGGGACCTGCCGAAAACCCGGAAGCCCCTACTTAAAATCCGCCAAGTGTCGGTTCGAGTCCGACTGGGGGCACGAGCGCCGCAGCCGGTGCCTACGACTCGCAGGCCACCCCGTTGCCGTCGCGATCGAGGTCGTAGATGTCGTTGCCGACGACGGTCACCGGTCCCTGGACGTATGACGGACCGTTCCCGCTGCCGCCGGCGCAGTCGACGTCGCTGTCGACCGGCACGCACGCGCCGGAGTAGTTGGAGTCGCACTCCTCGGCCTGGGCTACAGGCGCCACCGCGAGACCGGCACCGATCAAAATTATCGCCAACGTCAGTTTGTTCACGGTCGGGAACGTTAGACGACCTCGACAAGTCCGCATAGCGTTTGCTGAATCTGTTCGTTTGGTGGAGGTATCCGCCCGCCCGGCTACTCTCGCGACATGGCATCACCACGGGTAGCGGTCATCGGGGCGGGTCTGTCCGGGGTGGCGTGCGCCCGCGCGTTGCGGCAGCGCGACATCGTCGTCGACATCTTCGAGCGCGGCCGCGCCCCGGGTGGCCGGATGGCCTCACCGACGCTGCACGGACGCCGCGTCGACATGGGCGCCGCCTACTTCACCGCCAAGGATCCGGAGTTCGTGTCCATCGCCGAGGACTGGGTCACGCGCGGGCTCGCCCGCCCGTGGACCGACACCTTCAACGTCATCTCCCCGGATGGGCAGGACGTCACCGCGGGCCCGCTCCGCTTCGCGACGCCGGGCGGGCTGCGGTCCCTGGTCCGCGACCTGCTTCCCGACGGCGTCCAACTCGAGTCTGCAGTCGACTCCCTGGACACCCTCACCCATGACGCCACGGTGCTGGCGATGCCCGACCCGCAGGCCGCGCGGCTGGCACCCCACGCCTGCGAGTGGGTGGACTACGAACCGGTGATCGCCGTCGCGGCCGGCTGGCCGCAGCGCACCTGGCCGTTCGCCGACGCCGCCTTCGTCAACGACGACCCGGACATCGCCTTCATCGCCGACGACGGCGCTCGCCGCGGTGACGGTGCGCCAGTACTGGTGGTGCACACCACGGCGACACGGGCGCGCGAACACCTGGACCGGCCCGAGGACGCCGTCACCCCGGTGCTCACCGCGCTCCAACGCCTTCTGAACATCGACGCCGGACCCTTGTGGACACACGCGCACCGATGGACGTTCGCGAAACCCGCAGGCACGCACGGTGGTGCCGAGTTCGGACTGTCGACCGCCGCGGGGCGACGCTTGGGGATCTGCGGGGATGCCTGGTGCCCGTCGGGTGCGCCGCGCGTTGAGTCGGCATGGCTATCGGGCAACCGGCTGGGCGCCGCGCTGGCGGCCGCCCTGAGCTAGGAGGCGGCGCCCCGGCAGCGGCGGGAACAGTAGCGGATCTGCTCCCATTGGCCGCGCGACGACCACTTCTTGCGGTTGTGGAACGGCCGACCGCAGGTCGCGCAGATTTTCACCTCGGTGTTCTTGCCCAACGCCTCGTTCTCCTCGCCGACAATCGTGGCAGAGGTATACCCACCGCGCGTCGTGTCGAGCCGCGGGATCCGCAATGAGTTTCGCCCGCCCGGGCAGTCTGATGGTCATGGGAAAACTGATCTACGGCTTCAACGTCTCGGCGGACGGCTACATCGCGGATGCGCAGGGCAACATCGACTGGTCCGATCCCAGCGATGAACTGCACCAGTACTGGAACGACTTCGAGCGCGAGACCGCCGTGTCGATCTACGGCCGGCGGCTCTACGAACTGATGTCGGCCTACTGGCCGACCGCCGAGGAGGCGCCGGACGCCACCCCGCTGATCGTCGACTTCGCGCGGGTGTGGTGCGCGATGCCCAAGGTCGTGTTCTCCCGCACCCTGGAGTCCGTGGAGTGGAACTCCCGGCTGGAGCGTGGCGATCCGGTCGAGGTGGTGACCAAGCTCAAGGCCGATACCGACGGGCAGATGGAGGTGGCGGGTGCGACGCTGGCCGCCCCGATCGTGCAGGCCGGCCTGGTCGATGAGTTCCGAATTGTCATCGCACCCACGCTGGTCGGTGGGGGAACCCCGTTCTTCCCGACGCTGCCGTCGTGGGTCTCGCTGCGGCTACTGGAAAATCGCACCTTTCCCGGCGGCACGGTCCTGCTCCGCTACGAGACGACACGCGACTGAACGCGTCACCGCAGCGACTGTTCGCCGGCCGGGGCCGTCACCTCCGGATCGGGTTCGGCGGGATGCCGTTTCACGAACCACTTGTTGGCCAGATAGAGCAGGATCACCACCGCCCAGGACAGCAGGCTCAACACCAGCTGCGAGCGCAGCGCGGTATCGATGAACATCTGCACCAGGATCGCGACGATGCCCAGTGCGGTGAGCACCGACAGCACGGGGAACAGCCACATCTTGACCCGCAGCTCCGAATCCGGGGTCCGGTAGCGCAGCACGATCTGTGAGATCGAGATCAGCAGGTAGACGAACAGGATGATCGCGCCGCTGGAGTTGAGCAGGAAGGCGAAGATGGTGTCGGGGGAGACCGCCGCGGCAATGACGCAGAGAAAGCCGATCACCGATGAGGCCAGGATCGCGTTGGCCGGCACGCCGCGGCGGGTCACCTTCACCAGTGCCGGCGGCGCCTCCCGACGCTGGGCCAGCACGAACAGCATCCGGGAGGCGGTGTAAAGCCCGGAGTTCAGGCAACTCAGCACCGCGGTCAGCACGATGGCGTTCATGACGTGGTCGGCGTACGGGATGCCCATCTCGGTGAACGCCGCGACGAACGGTGACGCGGCCACGCTCTCGTCGTTCCACGGCACGATCAGCACGAGCACGAGGACGGCGCCGACGTAGAACACCAGGATGCGCAGGATCACCGAGTTCGCCGCCTTGGCGACGGCCCGTTCCGGGTCGGCGGACTCGGCCGCGGCGATGGTGGCGATCTCCGCGCCGACCATCGAGAAGATGACGGTGACGATGCCGACGGTGATCACCCCGAAGCCCAGCGGCATGAATCCCCCGTGACTGGTCAGGTTCGAGAAGTCCGCGGACTTGTCCGGCCACAGTCCGAAGATGAAAGCCGAACCGAGCGCGATGAATCCGATGATCGCGGCCACCTTGATGCCGGCGAACCAGAACTCGAATTCGCCGTAGGAGGCGACGGAGAACAGGTTGGTGGCCGTCATCAGCACCATGAAGATCAGCGCCGACAACCACAGCGGTACATCCATCCAGTATTGGATGATCTTGGCTCCGGCGATGGCCTCGAAGCCCACGACGATCACCCAGAAGTACCAGTACAACCAGCCCACGGAGAACCCCGCCCAGTGGCCGAGGGCATTGCGGGAGTAGTCGGCGAAGGATCCAGTGGACGGGTTTGCGACCGCCATCTCGGCCAGCATCCGCATCACCATGATGATCAGCACGCCGGCCAAACCGTAGGTCAAGAACGCGCCAGGTCCGGTATCGCCGATGACCACGCCGGACCCGACGAACAGCCCGGCGCCGATCACGCCGCCGATCGCGATCATGGTCAGTTGCCGCTGGCTGAGCGACCTTTTGAGGGTGGGTGCCTCGCTCATGAAAACCTCCGACGCCGTCCGGGTGAAAATCGATCGGAGTGGAGTACCCAGCTGTGATCGCACTCACTCCCGGCGATCAGGCCGGCGGGCCGTCAGGCCGGCGTCGCGTGATCCAGGTCCTCGCGGCCCGCTGTCATGACCCAGCGGATGCCACCGACCAGTACCCGGCCCGACACTCGCACCACCGTCGCTTCCAGGGGTGGGAAGTACGGCAACCACAACGGTTTCCGTGCCCAGCTCGGCAGCATGGCCACCGACGTGGCGGCCAGCGCCGCATAGGGAGCGCGGGCCGGCAGCGGCAGCGGCGGTGTCAGTAGCAGGAAGCGGGCAGCATCGCGGGCGGCCGCGGTGCTGCGCAGTTCCGGCCGGTACGCCTCGATGCGATCGCGCAGTTCGCGCTCGGTGCGCGGCGGGTGCGGTACGCCCAGTGCCTCGGCGACACGGGCGGTGTCGGCGACGTAGCCGTCCCGGCCGGCCTGATCCAGCGGCCGGGCGCCGTAGAGCTGGTGCGCCAGCAGGAAACTGTCGATCTCGGCGATGTGCACCCATTCCAACAGGTGCGGATCGGACGCATCGTAGGGTCGGCCGTCCGGCGCCACCCCGTGCACCCGGCGATGGATGCCACGCACCTTGTCGACGGCGCGTTGCGCGTCGGGCGCCGCCCCGAACGTCGTGACCGCCAGAAAGGTGCTGGTGCGCTGCAGTCGACCCCATGGATCGCCCCGGTAGTCGGAATGCTCGGCGACCCCGGCCATCGCCAGCGGGTGCAGCGACTGCAGCAGCAGCGCCCGCAACCCGCCGACGAACATCGATGCGTCGGCGTGGACGCGCCGGATCGGCCGATCCTCGCCGAACCACCGGGGCCCGGGTGTGCCGTGGATCCGGGCGCGGTTGTCCGGCCCCTCCGGCCCGGCCACCAACCCGAACAGCGCGCGGCCCAGACCGTCCCTGACCGAACCCAGCTCCCGTGCCAGCACCATGACTACGACGGTACGTGGCGACGCCGGGTGACGACGAGGTGTGCAAAACCGGCGGCGCTGGGTGCTAGCGCTACCTGCGTGGGTCACGACAGCGGCATTGTTGCGGCGAACCCGCGCGGACAGGCTGGAGGTGTCACCGCAACAGGCAGGAGCGCACCATGAGCATCGCAGTCCGCGAGGATCTGATCCTTTCCCACGCCATCGTCACCGCCGATGTCGAGGCGCCGTTCGCACGGGTCGACATCGCCGAGTGGCTCAAGACCCTCCCGACGCACGAGTACCAGCGGTGTGCGCCGGGTGACCACAAGGCCGCCGGGTACACGGTGGACGATGACGGCACCCCGATGTCGATCAACGTCGAGATGATCGGCACCGGTCTGGTGGTGCAGCAGTACCGTTACGAGGTCGCCGAACCGCACTACTGCAAGATGGTGTCGCTGTCCGACATCCTCACCCCGGCCGGATGGACCACCACCCAGGTCATTTGGGAACTGAACATGGAACAGCTCGACGGCGACCGTTGCCGCTACACCAACACCGTGACCTCGCATCCCACCGAGGACTTCCTGAAATTCATTGCCGCACAGGGGCAGACCTTCGAGGAGGCGGCGGCCGCGCGTCAGGAGGCCTCGGGTGCGCACTGTCGGGTCGAGACCCCGCGCTATGCGAACAGCATTGCCCGCCGCGCATTCGGGCGCAGCTGAGATGGGGTCGGCAATCCTGTTCGATGCCCCCGGCCCGCCGGAGGTCCTACGGTGGCGGCCGGTCGATCCGATCCGGCCGCGGCCACACGAGGTGGTGATCGGCATCGCGGCCGCCGGGGTCAACAATGCCGACCTGATGCAGCGCCGTGGGCACTACCCCGTGCCGGCGTGGGCTCCGCGGCCCCTCGGACTGGAATGCGCGGGCACCATCACCGCCGTCGGTGCCGAGGTCTCCGGGTGGTCACCCGGAGACCAGGTGTGCGCACTCCTCGACGGCGGCGGCTACGCCGACGAGGTCGCGGTCCCGGCCACCCAGGTGATGCCGATCCCGAAGGGGCTCAGCGCCATCGAGGCCGCGGCCGTGCCCGAGGTCGCCGCCACCGTGTACTCCAACCTGGCCATGATCGCCGGACTGACCGCCGGCCAGGCGGTGTTGATCCACGGTGCCGGTGGTGGCATCGGCAGTTTTGCAATCCAATGGGCCACCGCGATCGGTGCCCGGGTGATCACCACCGCCGGCACCGACGCCAAGGTGCGGGCCGGCCTCGACCTCGGCGCACAAACCGGGATCAACTACCGCACCGAGGATTTCGTCACCGTCACGCTGGCGGCCACCGACGGCCGCGGTGTCGACGCGATCCTCGACGTCGTCGGCGCGGACTATCTGGCCCGCAACATCGAATGCCTGGCCCCGGACGGTCATCTGGTGACCATCGGAGGATCGACGGCCCCGGCGATGCTCGATCTGGCAGCGTTGATGTCCAAGCGCGCCAGCGTCACCGCCACCATGCTGCGGGCGCGTCCGCTCGACCAGAAGGCCGCCATCATCGCCGGCGTCAGCCAGGAGGTGCTGCCGCTGTTCGAAAGCGGTGCGGTGCGGGCGGTCGTGGACACCGTCGTGCCGATGGACGAGGCGGCCCGCGCGCACGAACTTCTCGAGTCCAAGCGCACGGTGGGCAAGGTGATCCTGGACAACGGCCGGACCTAGGCCGGCGAAGATCAGCGCCCGATCGCCGAGGCGATGGTGTCGATAGCTCCTTGCTTGCGCGCAAGCAAGGAGCTATCGTCGTGGCAGGCCCGAGATTGGAGACACCATGGCAGCGGCATCGACGGACCGTGTCACGACCACCGAGCAGCGCTTCCCGACGGAGTTCGTCTACTTCGACATCACGGACAAGCCTTTCGCCCGGGCGCTGACGGCGCGCCTCGGCGAGCTCTCCGGCGTCGACGTCACCATCGACGACACGCTGGCCGAGGCGATGGGCCGCGGCCTGGACCACGGCGACCGGCTGGGCGACGCCTGGTACGCCGACGCCCGGTCCCGGGGATCGGTCAGGCAGGCACGCGCGGAATTCACGACGGCGCTGGAACAGGGAATGGACGCGGTCGACGACCCGTCTGCCTCGCTGGTGGAACTGTTCCACCAGATCAACACCGATCCGGAATGGCTGGACTGGGACCTCTTCGATCGGGGTGCCCGGGTGTTCCGGCGCTATGGCAAGGAGCTCTACCCCTACTTCGGGATGGCCACCTTCGCGGGCTACCGCACGCCGTCGGTCACCAAGCCGCTGATTCTGACCGGCGCCTACACCGGCAACTCCGCGCTGAACAGGTTCTGGGAGACGTGTAAGCACTGGACCGACACCAGCGAACCCGGCGGTATGCGGCCTGGACATCCAGGATTCGTGACGTCGCTACGGGTTCGCTTGTTGCACTGCATGATCCGGTCGCGCGTCCTGGGGCACGGCGAATGGGATCGCTCCCGCTACGGTGTGCCGATCAGCCAGTTCAACATGTTCAGCACCCTGATGGCGGGGTCGATGATCGCCGGCCAGGACCTCAAGCGACTCGGCTACCGAACCAGCGACGCCGACATCGTGGCACTGATGCACATGCAGCGCTACATCGGCCATGTGATTGGGGTCGAGCCGGCGTGGTATCCGGAATCCATCGACGACGGCTTCCGTGCGATGCGGCTACTGGCCCTGGCGCAACGCACCGATGACAACGACGACAGCCGAGCGCTGTGCCATTCGTTCATGGACACCTACAAGCCACCGGCCGATGCCACCGGACTGCGTCGGATCGCCGCCGAGATCAACTACCGGGCACAACTGGGGCATGCCTACTTCTACACACCCTCGTCGTACACCAAGTCGGGGTTCCCGGATGTCGGCTGGTGGCGGTACGCCCCACTGCTGCGCGTCGTTCCGAACTACCTTCGCGACACCGCATGCCGGCAGAGCCCGGCGATCGCCGAGTGGGTCGACGAGCGACACCGGGCGTGGCGCCGGGCGGAGAACGCCCGCACCCTGGGCAGTGGCCGTGGGAGCTTCAGTCCGGTCGAAACGCTTTCCCGCTAACCTGGGCGGCGTGGTCGAGCCCAGAGACGCGGCACGCCGCCGACAGATACTCGAGTCCGCGACGGCGCTGTTCGCCCGTCAAGGGTTCCGCGAGACGAACCTCGGTCAGATTGCCGACGAACTCGGCTTCCGCCGACAGGCGGTCTACCACTATTTCCGCGCGAAGGAAGACATCCTCTACGAGCTGATCGCCGAGGCGGGGGAGGCGATGAACTCCTCGGCCGAACCGATATTCGCCGCCGATGACCCGCCCGATGTCAAGCTGGCCGCATTGGTGCGCAACCACGTGCGGGTGGTGTCGGCTGCCCCCAGCCAGTTTCAGGTCCAGTTCAACGAGTTGAACAAATTGAACAGCGACCGGGCCGAGCCGTTACGTGCCGGGATCTCGGCCTACATTCATCGGGTGGCGGAAGTCATCGCCGATGGGCAGCAGGCGGGCGTCTTCTTCGATGGGCCGCCGGTTTCGCTGGCATTGCTCATCATCGGGATGTGTAACTCGACCATCACCTGGCGTGACGGCGAGCGGGCGAACGCCGGGGTCGAGGAGACTGCCGAGAACGCGGCGCGCGTCTGCATCTCCGGCATCACCCGCACCCGAGGCTGAGCCGGACGCAGCGACGCCGGTCACTTCTTGACGAAGTTCGCGTTGATGCGTTGCTGTAGATAATCTTTGGCGCTGATCGGCGGATACTTGCCCTGCGGCCCGGCGACGGTCACCTCGCTGTTGGCCTGGGCGAAGAAGGCGATGCTGTAACGGGCACCACGGTGATCGGTCGGCCCGGGGCTGCGCACCCGGTGGAAATTCGAGGGCAACAGGTCGTCGCTCCAGCGCATCAGCATGTCGCCGATGTTGCAGGTGATCGCTTCATCGGACGGGTGCACCGACGTCCATTCCTGAGTGTCCCGCTCCTTGCCCGGGCAGACCTGCAGTCCGCCCTGCCCCTGCCGCTGGAACAACAGCGTCAGGCAGTCGAAGTCGGTATGGGCGCCGGCGCGCCAGACACCGGTCAGATCGGCCTCCGCAGGCAGCGGGAAATAGTGCAGCAGCCGCAGGGTGCTCTGGTAGGTGCTCGACGAGGGGTTGTGGGCACGGGTGAAGAAATCGCGCTCGAACCCCAGCTTGTCGGCGAACAGCGACAGCAACTGCATAGCGAGCGCCCAGCAGCGGTGCTCGAAATCGAGCATCGTGGAGGCGAATCCGGGCAGCTCCTCATCATCGGGCCAGAGGCCATCCATGTTGGACAGGGTGACCTGGTAGGACTCCTTCTGGTCGGGGACACCCACCGACGGCCGTATCTGGGTCAGCTGCTCCCACCCCGAGTTGTAGCGCTTGGGCCAACGGGATTTCACCTGCGGGGGCAGCGCGAAGAACCGCTCTGCCATGTCGAAGGCTGCCCGTACCCGGTCCAGGTCGATCCCGTGATCGACCACTTGGAAGAATCCGATATCGGTTGCCGCGCTCCATATCTCATCGGCAATCTCGTCGCGGCGGGTCGCCAGGTCGGTCAACGAGATACGGCGCACCTCGCGATCGCTCTCGGTGCCCAACGCGCCCATCGCGCGCTCTCGCTGCAATTCGGTCATCTCGACCATGTTCGGCTGTGTCCTTTTTTGTCGGCGGTCGGTCAGTTCATCGCGATCGACGAATCGGTGAACCGGTTGGTGAAGAGGTCCTCCACGGTCGTGTCGGTCGGAACGGTGTTGCCGGTGGTGGCCAGCACAGCGCGCAGGTCGTCGACATTGGCTGCGGTGCGTGCCGGGTCGTAGACACCGAACGAGCCGTCTGCCTCGGCGGCCAGCAGACCGGTCTCCACCAGGATCTGGGCTCCGTAGTCGGCCTCACCCTGGGTGTAGGGCGAGTAGGTGGGGTCCTGGCCGATGATGTCGACGATGGTCGCGTTGACCGCTTCCGGGGCGGCGGCGTAGTCCACGCCGGCCTGCTGGATGATCGGTACCAGTTTCTCCAGGCACGGTGCCAGCTCGTCGACCCGATCCGACCGCACCGTCATGTTGGAGGCGTAGATGTCGTAGCCGACATCCTTGACCAGTCCCCAGCCGACCGGCTTGCCCCACTCCGGGGTGTCGTGCTCGTAGACGTAGGGCTCGGAGTTGGCGAAACCCTGCTGGACGATCGAGGGATCCCCGACGAACCGGGCGGGTGAACCGTCGTAGCTGGGATCGATCTGGGATTGCTTGAGCATGCCCTTGGCGACCAGCCAGGAGGGGTAGATCTGGCCCTCGGAGGTGACGACGGTGGCATCGGTCTTGCCGATATCGGCGACGGTCGTGAAATCCGGATGCGTCGCCGGATCCCACATCAGGATGGCGGGGCTGTACTTCAGCAGCGGCGTGACCCCGGTGACGGGCTGATCGGCCGCGGCAGCCACCAGCATGTCACCGTGCACGATGCCCAGCATCAGCGCGTCGTCGAGGTAGAGCTGGGAGGGCACGGACTGGAACCCGATGGCGGGGCCACCGGCCTTGAGGGTCAGATCGACACCGGTGTCCCGACCGCCGGCCACCAGCGGCCCGGTGACGGACTTGTCGTTGGTGTCCACCTGATAGCCGGGCCCCAGCATGGCGAACAGCGCGCCCTGGTCGGACTGCGGCTGCCACTGCAACTGGACGCCGACATCGGCCGGACAGACATCGGCCAGTTGTTGGACCTCCGGGGCCGGCTCCAGCGCGACCGATCGCGGGCCGGTCTCCTCGGCGGAGGGTGTCTGCGCCGAGGAGCATGCGGTGAGCACGACGGAGGTGACGGCGGTGAGGGCAGCCGCACGGGACAGGGCTGATCGATTCATGGAAGTCCTCGGTAACCTTGGTGGGGGAGTATCGGCGAGCGCACCGCTGGGTGCCGACAATGCATGTAATCACGGTTTCTGTTGCAGCGGTGTAAAACTCGGCCCGCATGCACTATGTACGTCGGCCCAACTGGGATTTCACCGCGAAGTCTTACCTGCGATTTACCTTCGGAAACACGGAGGTAATACATGTAATCGAGTCTGGGTTGGACCGGATAGACGTCACGTTGCATGTAACTTCACGATCCGCCAGCCCCAGGAGTCTCCAGTGGATACGGCCCCCGCCCAGCCCCCCCCCCCCCCCGCCCCCCCCCCCC
>NZ_MVHJ01000035.1 GCF_002086115.1 Mycolicibacterium bacteremicum | reverse complement strand
TGGTTTTGGGCGAGGAAGGCCGGTATGAGGCCACTCTCAACCTCGACGTGGGAACCGGGGAAGGACTGTGTGCGGCGTTGGATCCGTTATGCCGGCCGGTCCCGCTCCCGGATGGGTCACCGGACCCGCGGCCGATCGACAAACGTCGTGGTGATGCGGTCGCGCAGATCCTGCGCACCTATCTGTCGCAGTCGACGCGACCGATGTCCGGTGGGGTGCTACCGCACGTCACGTTAATCCGGCCATCCCCGGCGGTGGTGGGTGGTGATGAGGCGGTGGACCGGCGTGGTGTGGGCGGCGAAGAGGCGGTGGACCGGCTCGGGTTCGGTGGCCCGGTCAGCGCCGCGACCGCCGACCTGATCGCCTGCGACTCGACATTGACCAATGTGATCGTCGACTACACCGGGGTGCCACTGGACGTCGGGCGCGCCGAGCGACTGTTCACGCCCGCGATCCGCAAAGCACTAGGCGTGCGTGACGGCGGCTGTGCGCACCCAGGGTGCGGGCGGCCGGTGTCCTGGTGCGACGCCCACCACATCCAACCCTGGAGCCACGGCGGGACAACGAGTCTGGACAACGGTGTGTTGTTGTGCCGGCTGCACCACTCCCTGATCCACCATGGCGGGTGGACGGTGTACCTCGGCCGCGACCGCTACCCCTGGTTCATCCCACCGCACAAGCCAGGCGAGCCCGAACCGCAGCATCTGCGCTCGCACGCTCGCCGCTTCATGACCGACCTACCGGCCGCCGCATAGTCAGCCGGGCCGGTCCGGGGCCGGTAGTGGTTGCTGTGAGTTCGGGTCAGCCATGGCCGCGACACAGCAACGGCGATAAGAACATTCACGCAGATCTCAACGCAGCACCTTGACAACTACACAGTGAAACAAGGGGCGTCGAGCGTCCCGAGTTGCTGTACGCGGATTATCCTGCCGGACAGCCCGACTATCCGACGGGATCAGCGACTCGGGACGCGCGGTGGCCGGCGGCGCACCAGCACCGACTGTTGGATCGCGCCGACCGCTCCGTGCTGGTCGAACAGCGTGCCCAGGGTCGTGCCGATCCCGTCGGGCCCGTAGTTGGTCTCGGCCCGCACACCTATCCAGTCCCCGTCGGGAACGCGGTGGATGTGCACCACCAGATCGGTGTTCAGGAACGTCCACGCCCGGATGTCGAGTTTCGTGCCGATTCCGTTGGCGTCGTCGGCCACGGTGAACAGTCGCTGCAGCGGAGTCAGCGGCTCACCCCGGACCAGATCGACCATCGGGCGGATCCATGATTCACCCGGTCCCGCGGCCAACGGTGTTGTCAGCCAGCGCCAATCGACGCTGTGCACATAGTTGGGATCCCAGTCCTTGGCCATATCGCGGCTGCGGGCCTCGGCGAGGGGACGTAGCGGGGGTGTGGGCGCGTGCACGACGTCGCCGGTGTCCTGCTGTTGCAGTCGCCAGCCGCTGGCCCGGGCGACGGGGCGGGGCGCGCCATCGGGGCCGGGGGCCAGCAGTTCGGCGGAAATCAACTCGATCTGTGTGCCGGACCGTTCACGCGCGGCGCGCACCCACAGGTCGCCTTCGGCGGGCACCGGACCGAGCAGGTCGATCAGCACCCGGCTGAGCCTGGTGTCTGCGCGTTGCTCGTGGCGTTCCAGTGCGCGCACCAGCAGTGCCGACGGCGGGGCGCCATGCTGGATGGCGGCCGACCAGGTGCTGCGTACCAGATCGGTGGCGATGAACTTCTCGCCGGTCGGGTCGTCGGGATCGACATGTTCGTAATAACTGTCGGACATGAGTCGCTTTCAGGGGGCGGGAACGTCGACCATCACGGCGTCCAGGGTGGACAGCCGGGTGCGGGCCAGCCGTTCCGGGTAGGCGTCGGTGGACGACAACAGGAACAGGGTGCGGTCCTCGAGGCCGCCGAGTGCGCAGGCGATGGCGGTGCGACCGGCCATGTCGATCCGATCGGTGACGCCCGCGCCGGTGATCCGTTCGAAACCGTGCGCCAGCGTCATCGCGGTCCACACACCGCCCTCGGCGTCCACCGCCAGGCCGTCGGGTGGACCGGACAGGCCGTCGGCGAAGATCCGCCGGTTCTGCAGGCCACCGTCGTCGTCGATGTCGAAAGCGGTCAGCCGGCGGGCCGTCGACTCGGCGACGACGAAGGTGCCATCGGGAGTGATCACCATGCCATTGGGAAAGCTGAGATCCGCGGCGACCACGCACGCCGTGCCGTCCGGGTCGAGGCGGATGATGACGCCGCCGTCTCGCGCCTGCGATCCGACATAGGCGCGGCCGCGACCGTCGACGGTCATGTCGCCCAGGGGTGCGGGCGCGAGATCGGTGAGATCAGCCAGCGTGCAGACGGTTTCACCATCGTAGGCCAATATCTGATGGCGCTCGGTGGACACGATCAGCAGCGTGCCGTCGGGCCGGAAGCCCAACCCCGACGGCGCATGACCATCCAGGCGCAGGGTCGACATCTCGCCGTGCAACGTCACGGTGTGGACTGCCGCTCCGAGCATGTCGGAGAACCACACCAGGCCCTCGAACCACCGGGCGCCCTCGCCGAAGCAGAACCCGTTGGCCAACGGCTGGACTGTCATGGCGCCACGATAACCCATATGGACGCCGTACCTTTACAAAACAAGTCCAAAATGTCACGCTCGCTGAGTGCGTAAATATCACCGCCACACCCTGCTGTACCTCCACGAGACGATCGCACTGGGCAGCGGCGGCAGCGATGAGTTCACCGAGCGGTTCACCGGCGTCTACCAGCCGATGATGACAGAACTCGGCGCCCGACTGTTCTCGATCTGGGAAACCACGCCTTACAACGGCAATTGGCCGCAGGTGACCATCATCTGGGAGATCGACGGTTTCGCCGACTACGCCCGGATCGGCAAGGCGCAGGCCCGCGGTGGCAGTCACGCCGGCCCGGCCATGGACTGGGCGAGCTTCCTCGCTGCGATCGGGGCGCACGGCGAGGGTCGCATCATGTACGCCGCACCGCAGAACCGCACGCTGGCCGAACTCCAGGCCCAGGACGTCAGGGCCGAGCTGGTGATCCAGGAGATCATGCAGACCAAACCGGGCCGCCAGGACGACTACATCCGCGAACTGGAGCGGCTCTACGTGCCCTGGTCGGAGAGCACCGGCAAGCGCTGGCTGGGATCGTTCACCACCACCTTCCGCTTCAACGAGGTGATCCACTACTGGGCGCTCGATGGTGGCTGGGACTGCTTCGAGAACCACTACCCGTCCTGGAAGGACAGCCCGCCGGCCGAGATCGTCACCTGGATGAGCGTTGCGCCCGCCCTGCGCGACGGCTGGGAGGATTCGATCCTGGCCGCACTGCCGCCCTCGCCACTGCAATGAGAACCGCCGTGCCGCAGTCGTTCTCCTACGATCCGTTCGCGCCAGAAGTGATGGCTGACCCGCTGCCGTACTACCGGGTGTTGCGCGACGAACATCCCGTCTATTACCTGCCCGCCTGGGACACCTACGCACTGTCACGGTTCGACGACATCTGGGAGGTGCTGGGGGTGGCCGACGGCACCTTCGTCGCCTCCGAGGGCACCCTGCCGGCCGCCACCGTGCTCGAGCGCCACAACGCCGGCCCGGTCGACGACCCGCCCCTGCATCCGATGCCGTTCCACGCCAACTTCGACTCACCGCTGTATGAGAACGTGCGGCGTTGCACCTCGGCACAGTTCCGGCCGCGCTCGGCCGCCAAGCTCGCCGACCGGATCCGGACTCTGGCCAACGAGCGACTCGACGAGCTGCTGCCGCTGGGCACCTTCGACCTCACCCAGGACTACGGCGGCCACGTGGCGGCCGCCATGGTCTGCGAATTCGTCGGTCTGCCGGTCGAACTCGCACCCGAGGTGCTGGCCTCGGTGAACGCGGGCAGCCTCGCACAACCGGGTGAGGGAGTGGAGGTGGCCAACGCCCGGCCCGGCTACCTGAGCTACCTGACACCGATCATCGAACGCCGCCGTGCCGCCGGGGCCGACGGCAGCTGCCCGATCGCGGACGGTCTGATCAACTTCGAGCTTCCGGACGGTTCGGGATTCACCGACATGGAGGCCGCCATCCAGATGCTCGGCGTCTTCATCGGTGGCACCGAGACAGTCCCCAAGGTCACCGCCGCCGGGTTGTGGCAGCTGTGCGAACACCCCGACCAGCTCGACACCGTGCGCTCCGATCTGGACAACCACGTGCCGGTAGCGTGTGAGGAGATCCTGCGCTACACCGCACCGGCGCAGTGGTTCGCGCGAACGGTACGGCGGCCGTACACGATTCGCGGCACCACCATCGCACCCGGCCAGCGGATCATCACCCTGCTGGCCTCGGCCGCCCGTGACGAGCGCGAGTATCCCGACCCGGACCGCTTCATCTGGAATCGCCCCATCGACCGTCTGCTGTCCTTCGGCCACGGCCAGCATTTCTGTCTGGGTGTGCACGTCGCGCGACTGGAGGTCACCATCATGATCCAGGAGTGGTTCAAACGCGTCGCTGACTACCGCATCGTGGCTGAACGCGCCTCCCGGCCACCGTCGAGTTTCCAGTGGGGCTGGAACAGCGTCCCGGTGCAGGTGCAGGTCCGCTGATGTGGGGCTACCGACTGAGCGCGCCGTACACCTTCGAACGGATCGACCGCGAACCACCCGATCCGGCGGCGCTGAGCGACGGCCAGGTACTGCTGCACTTCCTGGCCGCCGGCATCTGCGGTAGTGACGTACCGGGATTCCGTGGCACCCAAGGGCGCCTGCCCGGTGACACCGGCCGCCAGGCCGCCGGCATGCCGGGGTTTCCCATCCACGAGATCGTCGGCGAGGTGGCCGCCAGCGCGCACCCGGCGCACACGGTGGGGGACCGGGTGGTCGGCTGGGCCTCCGGCTTCGACGGGCTGCAGGCCCAGGTGGTCGCCGACGGCGACGGATTGGCCCGCTACGCCGACGATCTGACGCCGGACCGGGCGGTCGGTCTGCAACCGCTGGCCTGCGTCCTGTACACCGTCGAGCAACTCGGCGACCTGACCGGCAAGCGGGTCGCGGTGATCGGTCAGGGCTCCATCGGCCTGTTGTTCAGCCATGTGGCCAAGGCTGCCGGCGCCGCGCATGTGACGGGCATCGACCCCGTCGACCGCGCCACCCTGGGGCCGCTGTTCGGCGTCGACGAGGCGGTGCGCGCCACCAGCGACCGGTGGATCGGGCATCTGCCGGCGGACGAGAAGTTCGACATCGTCATCGAGGCCGTCGGCCATCAGGTCGCCACCCTCGGCCACGCCATCGACGCCGCGGCATTCGGGGGCACGGTGTTCTATTTCGGCGTCGCCGATGATGACATCTACCCGATCAGCATCCGGACCATGCTGCGCAACAACCTGACCCTGAAATCCGGCGTTACCGGGCAGCGGCGCCGGATGCTGGCGGCCGCAGGTGACTTCGTGCGCCGCCATCCGGAACTGCCGAACACCTACCTGACCCACACCTTCGCCATCGACGATGCGCAGGCGGCCTTCGAGCTGGCCTGCCGTCCCGATCCCACCCGCGTCAAGATTGCGATCGGCGCATGACCAGACTGCAGGATGTCCTGGCCGACAAGGACCGGATCTGGGGTGGCTGGGTGGTCGGGCCCACCATCATCGGCCCCGAGGAGTTCGCTGCCGCCGGCTACGACTACGTCGGATTCGACGTTCAGCACGGCTATCTCGGCGATGCCGAGGTGGCACTGCTGCTGCGCCGCCTGGAGCATGTGCCCATCGGCACCGTGGTCCGGCTGCCGTCGGCCGATCCCGCGCCCATCGGCCGGGTGCTCGACGCCGGGGCCGACGCGGTCGTCATCGCCATGGTGGAAACGGCCGAGCAAGCCGCATCGGCTGTTGCCGCCACCCGCTACGCCCCGGCCGGGGTGCGCAGCTTCGGGCCATTGCGGACCACGCTCGGCCGCGACATCGCCGCGCTGGAGGCCGCGGCGAGCGTCTACGTGATGATCGAGACCGCGCGCGCAGTGGACGCCATGGACGAGATCTGCGCCGTGCCCGGACTGACCGGGATCTATGTCGGGCCGGCCGACCTCGCGATCTCGATGGGTCATCGGGTTACCGACGCGTTCACCCACCCTGATGTGCGCACGGCGATGGCCGAGATCCACGCGGTGGCCACCGGCGCCGGCCTGGTGACCGGCATCCACGCCGGCACGGGAAGCATCGGAAAAGACGTGGCGCAGATCGGGTTCCGGATGATCACCCTGGCCTCGGAATCGCAGGCCCTACGCCGAGGTGCCGTCGCCCACCTCGACGAGGCGGCCGGCCGGTGACCGCGCGACCGGTGGCGCTGGTGACCGGCGCGGCACGCGGACAGGGTGCGGCCATCGTCGCGCGGCTGTGCGCCGACGGCTACCGGGTCGCAGCCTGCGACCTGCCCGACAGTGATCTGCGCACCGGCACAGCCGAATACGGCGATGATGTGCTCGCGGTCGAACTCGACGTCACCTCCGAGCAACAGTGGTCGGCGGCCGTCGCCGCCACCGTCGCCCACTTCGGTGGGCTGAGCACCCTGGTGAACAACGCCGGTGTGCTGCACCGCGCCGCCGTCGGCGCCGAGACCGTCGCAGGCTTCGAGAACAGTTGGCGGGTCAACTGCCTGGGCCCGTTCCTGGGCATCCGGGCCGCGCTGCCGCAGCTACGCGCCGCGGATGCGGCCGCGATCGTGAACACCTGCAGCACCAGCGCCATCCGGCCGTTCCCGAACCACGCCGCCTATGGTTCCTCGAAGTGGGCGCTGCGCGGTCTCACCCAGTCCGTCGCCGTCGAGTTGCTCCCCGACGGGATCCGGGTCAATGCGGTCTTCCCGGGTCCCATCGCGACCCCCATGCTCGACGAACGCACGCAGGCCCGGCTCGGGGAATCGGGCAGGCTGGGCACCCCGGTCGAGGTCGCCGACGCCGTCGCGTTCCTGGTCTCGCCGAACGCCTCGTTCATCACCGGGTCGGAGCTGGTGGTCGACGGCGGCCAGATTCTCAAGATCGGATGACCGCATGAGCAAGACGTTGTCGGTGGGGATCATCGGGGCCGGGCCCGGCGGTCTGGCGCTGGGTATCTTCCTGCGCAAGGCCGGGTTCCGCGATTTCACCATCTTCGACCGGGAGGACGGTGTCGGCGGGACCTGGCGCATCAACACCTATCCCGGGCTGGCCTGTGATGTGAAATCACACCTGTACTCGTTCTCCTTCGACCTCAACCCGCACTGGTCGCGGTTGTGGTCTCCCCAGCGGGAGATCCTGGCGTACTTCGAGGAGTCGGCTCGCCGGCACCGCCTCGAACCCCACCTGCGGCTGAACACCGAGATCACCGCCGCACGCTGGAACGCGGGCGCGCACAACTGGACGCTGACCACGGCCACCGGCGCGCAGCACACCTTCGACATCGTGGTCTCGGCAATCGGCCTGTTCACCCAACCGCTGATGCCGGTGCTGGCCGGCCGCGACCGGTTCGCCGGCACCGTCATGCACACCGCGCAGTGGGATCACAGCGTGGCACTGCACGGAGCCCGGATCGCCGTGCTCGGCACCGGATCGACTGCCTCGCAGGTGGTTCCGGAGCTGGCCAGGATCGCCGAGAAGGTGTACTCGGTACAGCGCACCCCGACCTGGATCCTGCCCAAACCCGACCGGCCCTACACCGAGCGGGAACGTTGGGTGTTCGCCCACGTGCCGCTGGCCAAGAAGATCTACCGCACCCGGCTCTGGTTGCGTAGCGAATCGAACATCGCCGTGATCGAGGACGGTAGCGACAAGACCCAGCAGTTCAAGGCGGTTGCGCTGGGCATGCTGCAGTCCGCGGTCGAGGACGAGGATCTGCGGGCCAAGCTCACCCCCGACCACCCGCTGGGCTGTAAGCGGTTGGTGTTCTCCTCGGATTTCGTGCCGACCCTGACCCGTCCCAACGTCGAGGTCGTCGACAGCCCGGCCCGCGGGCTCACCGATACCGCGCTGGTGACCGCCGACGGGCGCGAACTCGATGTCGACGTGGTGGTCTGTGCCACCGGGTACGCCGCGGCCGACTACCTCGGTCAGATCGAGGTCACCGGCGAGTCCGGCCGGACCCTGCGCGATACCTGGCGCGACGGCGCCTACGCCTACCTCGGCATGGCGGTGCCCGGATTCCCGAACTTCTTCATGTTGTACGGCCCGAACACCAATGTCGGCTCCAACAGCGTGATCTTCGTCCTCGAGGCCCAGGCGCACTACATCGTGCGAGCGCTGCGCCATCTGCGGCGGCACCGCCAGACCTATCTGTCCGTGCGTCCGGATGCCATGCGCGAGTACCTGTCCCGCATCGACGGCTGGATGCAGGGCACGGTGTGGCTCACGCGGTGCAACAGCTACTTCCGCGCCGCCAACGGCCGGGTGGTCACCCAGTGGCCGCGCAGCGCCCGGGCGTTCTGGCAGATGACCCGCCGATTCCGCCCCGGCCCGTACACCTTCGGGCGCCGATGACCATCCATGACCGCCTCGACCCGGCATTGCGGCACCTGCTCGGTGCCCGCACCGATCTGTCCGCCGAGCTGTTGCCCGCCGTCCGGGACGGACTCGACCAGCGCCGCCGCGACGGTCGGGATGCGGTGGACTGCGCCGGTGTCGACATCACCGACGGCGTGGTGGCCGAGAACATCCCGGTGCGTACCTATGCCGGCGGCACGGCCGGGACGGTGGTGTACTGCCACGGCGGCGCGTTCGTGCTGGGCAACCTGGACACCGACCATCGCCAGTGCGTCGAACTGGCCCGCCGCGCCGAGGCGACGGTCATCTCGGTCGACTACCGGCTGGCCCCGGAGCACCCATACCCGGCCGGCCTCGACGATGTGCTCACCGTGCTGCGCTGGGCCGCCGCGCACACCGGCACCGATCGGTTGGCGCTCGCCGGCAACAGTGCCGGCGGTGCGCTGGCCGCCGGACTGGCGCAGCGCAGCGCCGCCGGTGCGGCCCCGGCCGTCGTGTTCACGTTGCTGCATCAGCCCGTCCTGGACATCGGGCTGACACCATCGAAGCAGGAGTTCGACCGCACCCCGGGATTCGACGGTCCGGCAACGGAATTGATGTGGCGGCACTACCTGGCGGGGGAGCGGCCCGTGCCCGGGGCGGTACCGGCCCGAGTCGCCGACCTGAGCGGACTGGCACCGACCTTCATCAGCTGCTCTGAACTCGATCCGCTGCGCGACGAGGCCGTCGACTATGCGCTACGGCTGATGTGGGCCGGGGTGGCCACCGAACTGTACGTCGTGCCGGGAACCTGTCACGGCTTCGACTCGATGGTCCCGGACTGGGACGTGAGTGGGCGGCTGTTCGAGTTGCAGGGGGCGGCGCTGCGGCGGGCCTTCAGCTGAGCGCGTCGAGTTCGCGGGCGACCGCGGCGTGATAGGCGTCGATATGGGCCGGGTTGACGATCCGGAAGAACCCGTCGCTCATCGGGGCATCGCGGTAGGCCTCGATGGTCATGGTCCGGGTGAACAGCGTGACCTCGGGATCCGGTGAGCTGAAGTGGTATTCGATGGTCATCCGGCCCTCGAAGCCGCCGACCCCGGCGTAGTCGGTACCGAGCCGGCCGACCGAACTGAACACCCACATCCGCGGTCGGGTGGCGATGGCCAGCTGCCAGGTGAACACCCGGTCCTCGGTGGGGTGGGCCTCCTGCCAGGTGTCGCCGACCCGCAGCGGCAGGGTGTCGGACACCCCGGTGATGCGTGGTCCGCCCGGATACGTCTTCGCCCAGTTGACCGGATTGGTGACGAAGTCGTAGATCGCCGCGGCAGGCAGGCGGAATGCGGTCTCCGAGCTGGTGGTGACGATTCCCAACGAAATGCCCTTCCTGGCAGTGTGTCTCAGCAACCGCAGCCGGCGTGGCCCGCGGGCAGCTCGGCGATCATGTCGACCAGGGTCTCGTCGAAGCTGAGAAACCCGGTGATGGCCGCCGATTCCGGGAGGGTCTCCGGGTAGCTCCACGCGACATCCGGGATCACCCGACCGTCGACAGTCGCCGACCAGTACCGGGCGTGGCCCTTGTAGTTGCAGTAGCTGGTGGTCGGGCTGGGCGCCAGCAGGTCGGTGCGCACCAGGGCCGGATCGACGTACAACCGTGGGGCCAGCGCGGTCTCGTACACGACGACCGTATCGGTGGTGTCGACCAGCACGGTGCCCGCGATGCTGACCCGCAGGCCGCGCCCGGACGGCAGACAGTCCACCCGGTGGTACGGATTGGGCGGGTAGTGCACCAGCCGGCGGCCCTCCTCGACCCAGGCGTCGACCGCGTCCCACGGCACCCGGACGTACCCGGGCCGCTCGGGGACGGGCTCGGTTGGCAGTCCGCGGACCTCGCCGACCGGGAAGGCGTAGCTGAGCGGATGATCACGGCGGTGCACCAGCAGCGCGGCCTCGGTGTCGATCACGGTGTCCCCGTGCCGGATCGCCTGCACCCGGCGGGGATGCGGTTCGATGAAGACCACCTCTGCCGGGATGGCGGGGAAGAACTCGCCCGCGGGATCCCGGCTGAACGGACCGCGACCGGCGTACAGCGTCATGGCGAAGAGCTTTACAGATTGGCGAATAAATGTCACGCTGAATCAGCCCTGCCGACATCGGTGCCCGAAGGAGACAGCCAGCGTGAAAGCCCGTTCGACGCATCCCGACGAGCGCACCGTCTTCGGTTATCAGCGCGGTGTGGGCGTCCGCAGCTCGGCCACCGCACTGCTCAGCTATGACCTGATCGTGGTGGCGGCCGATGTTGCCGACGTGGTCCGGGGTGCCGGCGGTTGGCTGTATGACCGGGTACGCGCCGGTTGGAAGGTCGACGTCGTCATCCCCGGCGGCAGCGATGCGCGACCGCTGGACATCCTCGGCGTGCGCGCCGTCGAGGCGGGACGCGCCGCACGGGAACTACCCACCGACCCGGCCGCCCTCGCGGTCTCGGCCCGGGCCTTCGGGATCGACGCCGACCTGCGCACCCACGTCACGCGCGCGCTGAGACAGGGCGTGGCCGAGGTGACGATGTGGGGCGAGGGCAACGCGGCGGGAGCCGGCGCCGCCCCGGTCCAGTTCCGCCTCAGCCCGGCCGCGCGCGCGTTCAAGGCGCACGCGCTGGCGGCCGCCGGGCTGCCGGGGCGGGTCGAGACCACCGAGCAGTTCCGCAGTTGTGCACTCTGGTATCCGACCGACGGGCCAGATCTGGTCGCCGTGCGCTGAGCGCCGACACGAAAACGCCCCGGAAACCGTGGGTTCCGGGGCGTCGCGTACAGCGATCGGGCTAGCGGTACCAACCGCGGCTGCGGGCGATCCAGTCGCGCACCACGATGCCGAGGATAAGCACCGCGAAGAAGATCAGGAACACGTCCTCGACATGACCGACATGGTTGCCGTGCGTCATGACCACCAGGAAGATGGCGCTGAAGATGCCGATGATGTGCAGCACCCGCGGGTTCTCCGTCGACCAGCCCCAGGCCGCCGAGGGCACATCTTCGGTATCGACGCCGTTGTGACGTTCGACCTCGGTGCTGGACACGCCTTCTCCTCACGTCCGGTGGAACCCGAATGACTGCGCCCATTCTGGCACACGGCTCCGATTCCGCCCGATGGGGCGTGGGAAACGCCGGGTAGTGGGTACGTTGCCAGCGTGACCGAACGTTTGCGCAGGAAATCTGTAGAGCAGTCCATCGCCGACACTGATGAACCGGGCACCCGGCTGCGCAAGGACCTGACATGGTGGGACCTGACCGTGTTCGGCGTATCGGTCGTCGTCGGCGCGGGAATCTTCACGGTTACCGCCTCGACCGCGGCCAACATCACCGGGCCCGCGATCTCGGTGTCGTTCATCCTGGCCGCCGTCACCTGCGGGTTGGCCGCGCTCTGCTACGCCGAGTTCGCCTCCACGGTCCCGGTCGCCGGCAGCGCCTACACATTCTCCTATGCCACCTTCGGTGAGTTCGTCGCCTGGATCATCGGCTGGGATCTGATCCTGGAGTTCGCCGTCGGCGCCGCGGTGGTGGCCAAGGGCTGGTCGAGCTATCTGGGCACGGTGTTCGGATTCTCCGGCGGCGTGGTCGGACTGGGCCCGCTGGACTTCGACTGGGGTGCCCTGCTGATCGTCGGCACCGTCGCGGTGCTGCTGGCGCTGGGCACCAAGCTGTCCTCGCACTTCAGTCTCGTCATCACCGCCATCAAGGTGTCGGTGGTGCTGCTGGTCGTCATCGTCGGCGCCTTCTACATCAAGGTCGCCAACTACACCCCCTTCGTCCCGCCGGCCGAATCCGGCGAGGCCAGCGGGTCGGGGGTCAACCAGTCCCTGTTCTCGCTGCTGACCGGGGCCGCGGGCAGCCACTACGGCATCTACGGCCTGCTGGCCGGGGCCTCGATCGTCTTCTTCGCGTTCATCGGGTTCGACGTGGTGGCCACCACGGCGGAGGAGACCAAGAATCCGCAGCGCGACGTCGCCAAGGGGATCCTGGCGTCGTTGGCGATCGTCACGGTGCTCTACGTCGCGGTCGCGGTCGTGCTCTCCGGGATGGCGTCGTATCTGGACATGAAGGAGGCCGGCGCGGGACATCCCAACCTGGCCACCGCCTTCGAACTCAACGGCGTGGGCTGGGCCGCCAAGGTCATCTCGGTCGGCGCGCTGGCCGGGCTGACCACCGTGGTGATGGTGCTGATGCTGGGGCTCTCCCGGGTGCTGTTCGCGATGTCGCGGGATGCGCTGCTGCCGCGGTCGCTGGCCCGCACCGGGACCCGTGGCACGCCGGTCCGCATCACCGTGGTGGTCGCCGTCCTGGTCGCACTGGCCGCCTCGCTGTTCCCGGTCAACCGACTCGAAGAGATGGTCAACGTCGGCACCCTGTTCGCGTTCGTGCTCGTCTCCGCCGGCGTCATCGTGCTGCGGCGCAGCCGCCCGGATCTCGAACGCGGGTTCCGGGTTCCGTGGGTGCCGCTGCTGCCGATCGCCTCGATCGTCGCCTGCCTGTGGCTGATGCTGAACCTGACGGCGTTGACCTGGATCAGGTTCATCGTCTGGATGGCCCTCGGTGTTCTTATCTATCTCCTCTACGGCCGTCGGCATTCGCTCCTGGGCAAACGACAGGCGCTCAACGGAAAGATCTGACGTGCAGTTCTGGAGCGGTACGCCGTTCATGTCGGCCGCCGAGGCGCTGCAGCTCGCCCAGATACTCGACGAGGCCGGCTTCGACGGCGTGATCTGCGCCGATCACATGATCTATCCGCGGACGCTGACCTCGCGGTATCCGTCCGAGAGCGGTACCCCCGGCTGGGCGCCGGAGACGGCGTGGCCCGACTCCTGGGTGATGATCGGCGCGATGGCCGCCCTGACGAGGACGCTGCGCTTTTCCAACGCCGTCTACGTGGCGCCGTCACGGCCGCTGGTCGAGGTCGCCAAGGTGGTCGCGACGGCCGCCGAGGTCTCCGGAGGCCGGGTGTCCCTCGGTGTCGGCGTCGGCTGGATGCGCGAGGAATTCGAGTTGATGGGCCAGGATTTCGGTACCCGCGGCAAGCGCCTCGACGAGATGATCCCAGCCCTGCGTGCACTGTGGCGAGGCGGCTGGGTGTCCTGGGCCGGTGAGCATTACCGGGTGCCCGAGATGATGCTCGAACCCCACCCGCCCGGTCCGGTACCGATCCTGTGCGGCGGCGAATCCGAGGCCGCGCTGCGCCGGGCCGCCCGGTTGTGCGATGGCTGGGTCGGGACCGCCTATGTGTTGGACGAGGCGGTGCGCCATGTCGATCGGCTGTCGGACCTGCGCCGCGAATACGGCCGCGCCGAGCAGCCTTTCGAAGTGCTTGTAGCACTGCTGGATCCGCCCTCGGTCGAGCTGTACCAGCGCGCCGAGGAGGCCGGCATCACTGCGGTGATGGTCGCCCCGTGGGCCATGGCGCAGGACCGCCGCGATGCGACGATGCGGTTCGCGGACAAGGTGATCAGCCGGTTCCGGTGACTCAGCCGTAGGTGAACGAATACGCCTGAAGCCCCTTGTCCAGGGTGACCTCCAGGGTGCCGGAGCCCTCGGTGTCGTCGGCGACGATCTGGCGCATGTTCGGTGGGCCGCTGACGGCGAGCTCGCGGGTGACGCCGTCGCGGGTGACCCGCACGGTGCCGTTGCCGCCGACGACCAGATAGACGTTGCGCGCGCGGTAGTTCAGCCGGATCGCGGCATCGCCGGACTGCGCGGTGATGCCCTGGTAATCCAGTGCCCACGGCCCGCGTAGGGCGAAGTGGTCCGCGGCCAGTTGGGCCGGGAAGTCGAAGGTGTGGGTGCCCTCGTCATACACGCCGGTGCCGCCGTAGTTGACCACCTTGCCGACGCTGAAGTAGGTCTCCGGTGTGGTGGGCGCGGTCGGGGTGTCATCGGAGCGTTCGGTGGCCGCCGGCAGGGCGCTGTCGTCACCGTCGGAGAGAAGCTGGCGGATCAGCTTCTCGGTGGTGGCGTAGTCACCCTCGCCGAACTTGATATGGCGTACGACGCCCTGCTTGTCGATCAGGTAGTGGGCAGGCCAGTAGCGGTTGCGGTAGTTGGTCCAGGTGGAGAAGTTGTTGTCCATCGCCACCGGATAGGTGATGCCGAGATCGGCGGCGCCGCTGACGACATTGGCCTCCTCCTTCTCGAAGGCGTATTCGGGGGTGTGCACCCCGATGACCTCCAGGCCGCGATCCCGGTAGGCCGCATACCAATCGACCAGGTGCGGTATGGAGCGCTGGCAGTTGATGCAGGAGTAGGCCCAGAAGTCGATCAGAACCACCTTGCCGCGCAACGATTTCAGATCGATCGGTGCGTTGTCCGGGGTGTTGAGCCATGCCGTGATGCCCTTGAGATCCGGTGCGGTACCGCAACTCTCCAGCTCGGGTGCACCGTTGGTGCAGTTGGACAGCTCGGCATTCTGCTCGTTGACCAGGCCGCCGAGGTTGAGCTGTTCGCGCAGCTGCTCCTCGCCGCCCACCTGCTCCTGCAGGGCGCCGGTGTAGTCGGGGATGGCGCGTTGCAGCACCGCGGGCAGATTGAACACCAGCGCGACGGCCAGGCCGATGGTGACCACCCCGGCGATGACGCGGATTGTGCGCTGCCGCCGCCGGAAGGCCGCGACCCGCTCGGCGACGCGGCGGCCGGCCAGGGCGAAGAACAGCAGGGGCAGCGCGGCGCCGATGGCGAAGGACAGCGTCAGGGCGACGGTGTCGGCACCGATGCTGCCGGTGGCGCCGGCGACCACGATCGCGGCCAGCACCGGACCGGCACACGGCACGTAGAGCACTCCCAGGGTCAACCCGAGGCCGAAACCACTGTTGCCGGAACCGAACTGCTTCTGCGGAAGTTTCGAGAACGGCTTTTCCAACCATGCCTCGAACTGCGGGAAGATCAGCCCGAGGCCGATTGCCACCAGGGCCACCAGGGCCACCCAGCGAATGGTGTCCTGGGGCAGGTGCAGCAGCGACAGCAGTGCCGAACCGACCAGTGTGACCAGGCTGAAGCTCAGCACCAGGCCGGCGATCACCAGGTAGGGCCGCAGCCGCGAGGACAGGGCCGGCCGGGCGGGAGCCTGGGTGGCCACACCACCGGAGCCGGCCGAGCCGGCAGTTCCACCGGAGCCGGCCGAGCCGGCAGTTCCACCGGAGCCGGCCGAGCCGGCAGGGTCACCGCCGCTGCCGGAGCCGCCGGTGGTGCCGGAGAAGAAGATCACCGGCAGCACCGGCAGGATGCACGGCGAGATACCGGTGATCAGGCCACCGAGGAAGCCGATAACGATGAGTGTGGCCATATGAGTCATTCGTCACCGCAACATAATTGGATGGCCCGAACGCAGATCAGCCCGGCCGGGGAACCGGCCGGGCTGATCGCGATCACCGAGATCACATCGGGGGCATCGGGGGCATCAGCACCGTGTCGATGAGGTAGACGGTGGCGTTGGCGGTCTGCACGCCGCCACACACCACGTTGGCGTCGTTGACCTTCAAATCGGCCGGCATCATCATGTTCGGGGCGGTGACGGTGACATCGGCGCCCTGCATCGTCTTGTGCACACCGACGACCTGCTCGGGGCTGGCCTGGCCCTCGACCACGTGGTAGGTCAGGATGCTGGTCAGCAGTGCCGAGTCGGTCTTCAGGCGCTCGATGGTCGCCGGGTCGATCTTGGCGAATGCCTCATCGGTGGGCGCGAACACCGTCAGCGACGGCGCACTGTTCAGCGTGTCGACCAGGTTCACGTTCGGGTTCAGCTGGCCCGACACCGCCTGGGTGAGGGTCTTGAGCATCGGGTTGTTCGACGCGGCGACGGCCACCGGGTCCATGGCCATACCGGTCACCGAGGCCGGTCCGACCGGGTTCTGGGCGGCGTACGCGGCGCAGCCCGGGCCGACCGGGGCGGCCTGGGCGACACCGGCCGAGGCGAACATGAGGCCGGTTGCGGCGGCCGCGGTACAGGCGATACCGGCGAGCTTGCGGGTGTTAAGCGAGAGAGTCATCGATCAGGTCCTTTTACTTGGTCGTCTTCACGTTTCGTATGGGGGGCGGGACGGCGGTGCCGCTGATGGGGGCGAGGCAGCCCGGTCGGGGGAACGGGCTGCCTCGCCGGTTCATCGCCGGCGCAATCAGGCAGCCGGGGGCATCAGGACGGTGTCGATCATGTAGACCGTGGCATTGGCGGTCTGCACGCCACCGCACACCAGGCCGGCGTCGCCGACCTTGAGGTCGTTGCCGGCGCCGGTCACGGTGACCGGGGCGCCCTGCACGGTGGTGTGCTCACCCGCGATCTGATCGGGGCTCGCCTGACCCGGCACCACGTGGTAGGTCAGGATCGAGGTCAGCAGGTCCGAATCGGTCTTCAGGGTCTCCAGCGTCGCGGCGTCGATCTTGGCGAACGCGTCGTCGGTCGGGGCGAAGACGGTGAACTCACCGCCGTTGAGGGTGTCGACCAGGTTCACGTTCGGGTTCAGCTGGCCCGACAGCGCCTGGGTCAGCGTCTTGAGCATCGGGTTGTTGGAGGCGGCCACGGTCACCGGATCGGCGGCCATGCCGGTGACCGAGCCCGGGCCCTCGGGGTTCTGCTCGGCGTAGGCGGCGCAGCCCGAGCCGATCAGATTGCCGGCCGGGGCGGCCATGCTGGTGCTCGTCTCGGGAGCCGCCATCGACGAGGTCATGGAGGAGACTGATGAACTGGCTTCACCGGCACTGCTCTCGACGGTGTCACTGCCGCCCGAACAGGCAGACAGACCGAGCGCCGCCACGGCGGCGAATCCGGCGAACGCAATCCGATTGTGGGTCAATCTCATGAGACTCAACTTCCTTGTTGGCGGGTGGCCGGTACCAACCCGTTTGGCCCTACATCGGCTATTCGGTGCCCGTGCCGACCCGGATGGGTCCGAGACGGAATTCGTCTGATCGGCGGGGCACAATGGTCGGGTGAGTTCTGACCGCCGGCGCGTGTTGATCCTGGGAAGTACCGGGTCGATCGGCACCCAGGCCCTCGAGGTGATCGCCGCGAACCCGGACAGTTTCGAGGTGGTAGGGCTGGCCGCCGGCGGCGCCAACGCCGACCTGCTGGCCCGGCAGGCCGCCGACACCGGCGTGACCAACATCGCGGTCGCCGACCCGGGCGCGACCATCGACGCACGCTTTCGTGGACCCGATGCCGCGACCCGACTGGTCGAGGACACCGAGGCCGATGTGGTGCTCAACGCGCTTGTCGGGGCGCTGGGCCTCAAACCCACGTTGGCCGCGCTGCACAGCGGCGCCCGGCTGGCGCTGGCCAACAAGGAGTCCCTGGTGGCCGGCGGACCGCTGGCGCTCGCGGCCGCCGCCCCCGGCCAGATCGTCCCGGTGGACTCCGAGCACTCCGCGCTGGCGCAGTGCCTGCGCGGCGGCACGGCCGACGAGGTCGCCAGCCTGGTGCTGACCGCATCGGGTGGCCCGTTCCGCGGTTGGTCGGGCCGGCAGCTGGAGGACGTCACCCCCGAGCAGGCGGGCGCGCACCCCACCTGGTCGATGGGGCCGATGAACACCCTGAACTCGGCGACGCTGGTCAACAAGGGGCTGGAACTGATCGAGACGCACTTGCTGTTCGGCATCGACTACGACCGCATCGAGGTCGTGGTGCATCCGCAGTCGATCGTGCACTCGATGGTCACCTTCACCGACGGGTCGACGCTGGCCCAGGCGAGCCCACCGGACATGAAGCTGCCGATCGCACTGGCCCTGGGCTGGCCGGCCCGGGTACCCGGCGCCGCCGCGGCCTGCGACTGGACCACCGCGTCGACCTGGACTTTCGAGCCGCTGGACGGCTCGGTGTTCCCGGCTGTCGACCTCGCCCGCGAGGCCGGCCGCCGCGGTGGCAGCCTGACCGCGGTCTACAACGCGGCCAACGAGGAGGCCGCGGCGGCGTTCCTCGACGGCCGGATCCGGTTCCCGGCGATTGTCCGAACCGTTGCCGATGTGCTGCACGCCGCAGATCAATGGGCCGCACAACCAGCTACCGTGGAAGAGATACTCGAAGCGCAGGACTGGGCCCGTGACCGGGCAGGCAGCGCGATCAACCGGGAGGTAGTGGGAAGCCGATGATGTTCACGGTCGGCATCGTGCTCTTCGCACTGGCCATCCTCGCCTCGGTGGCACTGCACGAATGCGGGCACATGTGGGTGGCGCGCGCCACCGGTATGAAGGTGCGTCGCTATTTCGTCGGCTTCGGACCGACGGTGTGGTCGACGCGGCGTCCGAACAAGCTCGGCAGCACCGAATACGGCGTGAAGGCCGTCCCACTCGGCGGGTTCTGCGATATCGCGGGCATGACCGCGGTGGACGAGATCGCCGAGGAGGACCGCCCGTACGCCATGTACCGGCAGAAGGTGTGGAAGCGGGTCGCGGTGCTCTTCGCCGGACCGGCGATGAACTTCATCATCGGCCTGGTCCTGATCTACGGCATCGCGATCATCTGGGGCCTGCCCAACCTGCACCCGCCGACCACCGCGATCGTCGGTGAAACCGCCTGTGTCGCACCGCAGGTGGCCAAGGGTGGCGAGGATCCGTACGGTCCGTGCCCGCAGCCCGGCCCGGGCCCCGCCGCGCTGGCCGGTATCCAGCCCGGTGACACCATCGTCAAGGTCGGCGACACCGACGTCGCGACCTTCGCCGACATGGCGGCCGAGATCCGCGCGCTCGACGGACCGGTGCAGGTGGTCTACGAACGCGACGGTCAGCGGCTGTCCACCGTCGTCGACGTCGCCCAGACCCAACGCTTCACCTCCAACGACGCCGAGACCCCCGACACCGTCGGGGCGATCGGGGTGAGCGCGGCCCTGCCGCCGGGACCGACGCAGTACAACCCGCTCACCGCCATCCCGGCCACCTTCACCTTCACCGGTGACCTGGCCGTCGAACTCGGCAAGGCGCTGGCCAAGATCCCCACCAAGATCGGTGCCCTGGTCGACGCCATCGGCGGCGGGGAGCGGGATCCCGAGACACCGATCTCGGTGGTGGGCGCCTCGATCATCGGCGGCGACACCGTGGACGCCGGGCTGTGGGTGGCGTTCTGGTTCTTCCTGGCCCAGCTGAACTTCGTGCTGGGCGCCATCAACCTGATCCCGCTGCTGCCCTTCGACGGCGGCCACATCGCGATCGCGGTCTACGAGAAGATCCGCAATATGATCCGGTCGGCGCGCGGCAAGGTCGCCGCGGCGCCGGTCAACTACCTCAAATTGATGCCCGCCACCTACGTCGTGCTCGTGCTGGTGGCCGGTTACATGCTGTTGACGGTCACCGCCGACTTCGTCAACCCGATCAGGCTCTTCCAATAGATTCAGCCCAGTAGGAGCTACACCATGACCTCCATCGGTCTCGGCATGCCGGCCCCGCCGCCGCCCGTGCTGGCCCCCCGCCGCAAAACCCGTCAGCTCAAGGTCGGTGATGTCGGCGTCGGCAGCGACTCGCCGATCTCGGTGCAGTCCATGTGCACCACCAAGACCCATGACATCAACTCGACGCTGCAGCAGATCGCCGAGCTGACCGCGTCGGGCTGCGATATCGTCCGCGTCGCGTGCCCGCGTCAGGAGGACGCCGACGCGCTGCCGATCATCGCCAAGAAGGCCAACATCCCCGTCATCGCGGACATCCACTTCCAGCCCAAGTACATCTTCGCCGCCATCGACGCCGGGTGCGCCGCGGTGCGGGTGAACCCGGGCAACATCAAGGAGTTCGACGGCCGCGTCAAAGAGGTCGCCAAGGCCGCCGGTGCCGCGGGCATCCCGATCCGGATCGGGGTCAACGCCGGCTCGCTCGACAAGCGGATGCTGGAGAAGTACGGCAAGGCCACCCCGGAGGCGCTTGTCGAGTCCGCGCTGTGGGAGGCCTCGCTGTTCGAGGAGCACGGCTTCGGCGACATCAAGATCAGCGTGAAGCACAACGATCCGGTTGTCATGGTCGAGGCCTACGAGCAGCTGGCCGCCCAGTGCGACTATCCGCTGCACCTCGGCGTCACCGAGGCGGGCCCGGCCTTCCAGGGCACCATCAAGTCCGCGGTGGCGTTCGGCGCGCTGCTCTCGCGCGGGATCGGGGACACCATCCGGGTCTCGCTGTCGGCGCCGCCTGCCGAGGAGATCAAGGTCGGCACCCAGATCCTGGAGTCACTGAACCTGCGCCCGCGTGGCCTGGAGATCGTGTCCTGCCCGTCCTGTGGACGTGCGCAGGTGGATGTCTACACGTTGGCCAACGAGGTCTCCGCCGGGCTCGACGGGCTCGACGTCCCGCTGCGGGTGGCCGTCATGGGGTGTGTGGTGAACGGCCCCGGCGAGGCCCGCGAGGCCGACCTCGGCGTCGCGTCCGGCAACGGCAAGGGGCAGATCTTCGTCAAGGGCGAGGTCGTCAAGACGGTGCCCGAGGCGCAGATCGTGGAGACGCTGATCGAGGAGGCCATGCGCATCGCCGGTGAGGCCGACGCGCAGGGAACTCCCTCCGGACCTCCGGTTGTCACCGTAAGCTGAGTTACGGCCCTGTGAACCGGGGCCACCCCAGTCGGCCGGCCCGAGAAAGAGTCCCCCATGTCGGCTCCACCGCTGTCCCGCGTCACCGCAGATCGACGGGTGTCGGTGGTCCGCGACCTGGAGTCGGTGCGCGGTGTGCTGGAAGCCGATCCGGTGGCCGCCTGCATGGTGGCCTGCCGGGTGCAGGACTTCGGGGTGGACCCCAGTGCCATCGGCGGCGAGTTGTGGACGCGCCGGCGTCCGGCCGAATCCCTGTGCTACGCAGGGGCGAATCTCATCCCGCTGCGCGGCGCCGCCGATGACCTCGCGGCGTTCGCGGCCAAGGCACTCAGCGCTCCGCGCCGGTGTTCGTCACTGGTGGGCCGCGCCGAGCTCGTCATGCCGATGTGGCGGCACCTGGCGGCGGGCTGGGGCCCGGCCCGCGATGTCCGCGACGACCAACCGCTGATGGCGTTGACGGGCCCACCGGTGTGTGCGCCCGACCCCTCCGTGCGCCCGGTGCGGATGGAGGAGTTGGACGCGTATCTGGTGGCCGCCATCGAGATGTTCATCGGCGAGGTCGGCATCGACCCGCGCCTCGGTGACGGCGGCCGCAGCTACCGACGTCGGGTGGCCGGCCTGATCGCCGCCGGGCGGGCATGGGCGCGGTTCGAGCACGGCGAGGTCGTCTTCAAGGCCGAGGTCGGCTCGCAGTCGCCGACCGTCGGCCAGATCCAGGGTGTCTGGGTGCACCCGGCGTGGCGGGGCCGCGGTCTGGGTGCCGGGGGGACCGCCGCGGTGTCGGATGCCGTGTTGCGCGGTGGCCGGACGCCCAGCCTGTACGTCAACGGTTTCAACGATGTCGCGCGCGCCACCTACGCGAAGATCGGCTTCACCCAGGTCGGCACGTTCGCCACCATCCTGCTGGACTGAGATCGGCGTTTCTGTGGTCCACGCGTGCGGTGGACCGCAAAATCGTTGATCTCAGCGCAATCACGGTTGTGTCTCGGTGCGCCTCCGACGCCTGCGGTCGCCACACTCATAACATTTGCCCCAATGGCATCGCTAATCACATCCGCATCAGGGTTCACACGGCTTCGCGCCGCGGTGGCCATGGCCGCCGTCGCCACGACCGTCGGCGCCCTGAGCGCCTGCACCCCGAAGCCGGACGGCCCGCAGCCCGCCGCCGAGCAGTTCTTCGCCGCGCTCTCCACCGGCGACACCGCCGCCGCGGCCGCGCTGGCCGACAAACCCGACGAGGCCAAGGCGGCGCTCAACGAGGCCTGGGCCGGTCTGCAGGCCAATCGGCTGGACACCCAGATCACCGGGTCGAAGTACGAACTCGACACCGGCACAGTGAAATACCGCTACACCTGGCATCTGCCCAAGGAGCGGACCTGGACCTACGACGGCGAACTGAACATGGTGCGCAACGAGGGTCAGTGGCAGGTGCGCTGGACCACCACCGGCCTGCACCCGGGCCTGGGCGCGAACCAGACGCTGGCGCTGCGCGCCGACCCGCCCCGGCGCGCCTCGGTCAACGAACGCTCCGGCAGCGATGTGCTGGTGCCGGGCTTCCTGTACCACTACAGCCTCGACGCGCGGGCCGCCGGCGCCGAACTGATGCCCACCGCCCGCGCCGTCGTGGACGCACTGCGTCCGTTCGACAATTCGCTCGATGCGCAGCGCCTCGCCGAGGAGGCCAGTTCACGCACCACCCCGCTGAGCCTGATCACACTGCGCAAGACCGATCACGACCGGGTCTTCGCCGCGATCGGCTCCCGGCCGGGGGTGGTGGCCACCCCGCAGCCCGAAATGCTGCCCACCGACGAGAAATTCGCGCCCGCCATCGTCCAGGAGGTCAAGAAGGCGGTCAGCGACGACCTTGCCGGTGAACCGGGCTGGCGGGTGGTCAGCGTGAACCAGAACGGCGTCGATGTCGCCGTGCTCAACGAGGAGTCGGGCACCCCGGCGCCGTCGGTGACCATCAGCCTGGACCGGTCCGTGCAGAACGCCGCGCAGGACGCGGTGAACATGGTCGGCAAGAAGGCGATGATCGTGGCGATCAAACCGTCCACCGGCGAGATCCTGGCCGTGGCGCAGAACGCCGCCGCCGATGTCGACGGCCCGACCGCGACGATGGGCCTCTATCCGCCGGGGTCGACCTTCAAGATCGTCACCGCCGCGGCCGCCCTGGAACGGGATATGGCCACCCCCAACACGTTGCTCGGCTGCCCGGGCAAGCTCGACATCGGTCACCGCACGGTGACCAACTACAACGCCTTCGATCTGGGCACCGTGCCGCTGTCGCGGGCGTTCGCGAACTCCTGCAACACCACCTTCGCCGAACTGGCCAGCGTCATGCCGCCGCGCGGGCTGACCACCGCGGCCGCCCGCTACGGGCTGGGCCCCGACTTCGTCGTCGACGGGGTTCCCACCGTGACCGGGTCGGTGCCCCCGACGGTGGATCTGGCCGAACGCACCGAGGACGGCTTCGGTCAGGGCAAGGTGCTGGCCAGCCCGTTCGGCATGGCGCTGGTGGCCGCGACGGTCGCCGCGGGCAAGACCCCGGTGCCGCATCTGATCGAGGGCCGCCAGACCGAGGTCGACGGTGCGGCGGCCGAACCGCTGAGCCCCGAGATCATCGACGGGCTGCGGCCGATGATGCGCCTGGTGGTGACCAACGGCACGGCCAAGGATCTCAACGGGCTCGGTGACGTCCGTGGTAAGACCGGCGAGGCGGAGTTCGACGGCGGTTCGCACGCGTGGTTCACCGGCTACCGCGGGGACATGGCGTTCGCGGCGCTGATCGTGGGGGGTGGCAGTTCGGAGTACGCGGTGCGGATGTGCCGCGACATGCTCAACGGATTGCCGCCGGATTATTTGGCCTAGCCTGGACGGGTGACCGACGATCTGACGCTGCGGGTCTCCGACGCGGACCGCAACGGCACACTGCGCAGACTGCACAACGCCGTCGCGCTCGGGCTCATCGACATCGAGGAGTTCGAGGAGCGCTCGGCGCGGGTGGCCTCGGCCCGGTTGCATTCCGATCTGACCGCCCTGGTCGACGATCTGCCGGGCCCCGGCGCGATCGTCACCTCGGCGGCCGACCGGGTGGAGCTGCGCGGGGTGCTGGGGTCGCTGAAACGGCAGGGGGAGTGGGTCGTCCCGACCCGGTTGGCGCTCACCCGGCGGATGGGCTCGGTGGATCTGGACCTGACCCGCGCCCGGTTCGCCGGGCCGATGGTCGTGGTGGAACTCGACCTCAAGTTCGGATCCCTGGACCTGCGGCTGCCCGCCGGTGCGAGCGCCTCCATCGATGATGTCGAGGTCATCGTCGGCAGTGCGCGCGATCACCGCGGCGACGCGCCGGCCGAGGGCACCCCGCACATCATCCTCACCGGCCGGGTGGTCTGCGGCTCGGTGGACATCCGCGGCCCGCGCCGCGCCTGGAAGCCCAGCCTGCGCCGGGGCTAACGCGGGGTCAGAACCGCGAACGTCAACGTGGCGCGGGCGGCCAGCCGGTCGCGACTGGTGTCGGTGACATCGACGGCGGTCACGATGAGCCGCTTACCGGCCCGCACCATCGTCGCCTCCGCCCGCGCGGTGCCCATGATCGGCGCGAGGAAATGGATGTTCAGATCCGCCGTCGTCACATCGTGCCCGGCGCCGGTGGCGCTGCCGGCCAGCATGCCGGCGGCGATGTCGATCAGCGTCGCGACCAGACCGCCCTGCAGGGCGCCCCGCACATTGGCCAGATCGGGCCGGTTGTCCATCTCCAGCACGAGGCGCTCGGCGGTCGATTCGACCTCCCGGTAGTCGAGCAGATTGAGCAGGTGAACCGTCTCGGTCATCCCTGCACGGTAACACCATTACCGCTGGTGGAGAGTCCGCCTCTCGGGCGGCGCACACCCGCCGCCGGGCAGCCTTCGGCAGCGGGCGCGATCTCGGTAGGCTGATCGTCATGCCTGTTCGTGCCCCTCTCCGGTCCGGCGAGTTGTCGCCGACGCTGCCGGTGCCCAAGTCGATCGAGCGACCCGAGTACGTCTGGAAGCCGACGGCGAGAGAGGGCAGCGAGCCCTGGGTGCAGACGCCCGAGGTGATCGAGAAGATGCGTGTCGCGGGACGGATCGCCGCGGGCGCACTCGTCGAAGCCGGCAAGGCCGTTGCACCCGGGGTCACCACCGATCACCTGGACCGGGTGGCCCACGAGTACATGGTCGACCACGGCGCCTACCCGTCCACCCTGGGCTACAAGGGTTTTCCCAAGTCCTGCTGCACCTCGCTGAACGAGGTCATCTGCCACGGCATCCCGGACTCGACGGTGATCGCCGACGGTGACATCGTCAACATCGACGTCACCGCCTACATCGACGGGGTGCACGGTGACACCAACGCCACCTTCCTGGCCGGTGACGTCGCCGAGGAACACCGGCTGCTGGTCGAGCGCACCCACGAGGCGACCATGCGGGCCATCAAGGCGGTCAAGCCGGGCCGGCAGCTCTCGATCGTCGGCCGCGTCATCGAGGCGTATGCGAACCGCTTCGGCTACAACGTGGTTCGTGACTTCACCGGGCACGGCATCGGTGAGACGTTCCACAATGGCCTGGTGGTCCTGCACTACGACCAGCCGGCCGTGGACACCGTGCTCGAACCCGGTATGACGTTCACCATCGAGCCGATGATCAACCTCGGGTCGCTGGACTATGAGATCTGGGACGACGGCTGGACGGTGGCCACCCGGGACCTGAAGTGGACGGCGCAGTTCGAGCACACGCTCGTCGTCACCGAGGACGGCGCCGAAATCCTCACGCTGCCTTGACGGGCGCGTTGCTGGTCGCCGGCACCACCTCCGATGCCGGCAAGTCGATGGTGGTGGCCGGGCTGTGCAAGCTGCTGGCGCGCAGGGGTGTTCGGGTGGCCCCGTTCAAGGCCCAGAACATGAGCAACAACTCCGCAGTGACCGTCGAAGGTGGCGAGATCGGTCGCGCCCAGGCCGTGCAGGCCCGCGCCTGCGGTCTGGCGCCCAGCGTGCGGTTCAACCCGGTGCTGCTCAAACCGGGGAGCGACCGCACCTCCCAGCTGGTGGTGCGCGGTCAGGTCGCGGGCACCATGGCCGCCGGAGACTATTTCACCCGGCGTAGTGAACTGGCCGGCGTCGTCAACGATGAGTTGCGCTCCCTGCGAACGGATTTCGACGTCGTCATCTGCGAGGGCGCCGGCTCGCCCGCCGAGATCAACCTGCGCGCCACCGACCTGTCCAACATGGGATTGGCCCGCGCCGCCGACCTGCCGGTCCTGGTGGTCGGCGATATCGACCGCGGCGGCCTGTTGGCACACCTGTTCGGGACGGTGGCCGTACTCGAGCCCGCGGACCAGCGGCTGATCAGCGGCTTCCTGGTCAACAAATTCCGCGGTGACCCGGCCCTGCTCGCGCCCGGCCTCGATCAGCTGGTGCGGCTGACCGGACGACCCACCTACGGGGTGATCCCATACCTCGACGAGCTCTGGATGGACACCGAGGATTCCCTGTCGGTGCAAGCGGGTCGCGCGCTGGGCGCCCCGATCGCGCCGCGCGGGCAGGACTGGTTGCGGGTCGCCGCGGTCCGGCTGCCCAGAATCTCCAATTCCACCGATGTGGAGGCTCTGGCCTGCGAGCCGGGGGTCGCCGTGCAGTGGGTGACCGATCCGGGCGAGGTCGCCGACGCCGACGTCGTGGTGCTCCCGGGCAGCAAGGCCACCGTCGCCGACCTGCACTGGTTACGCGAGCGCGGGCTGGCCGACGCGGTGACCGCGCACGCCGGCGCCGGGCGTCCGGTGCTCGGGGTCTGCGGCGGTTTCCAGATGCTGTGCCGGACCATCGACGACCCGGTGGAATCGAAGGCGGGCACCGTGGCGGGCCTCGGTCTACTGGCCGCCGACATCATCTTCGCTCCGGCGAAGACGCTGCGGCACTGGGACACTCCGCTGCACGGCTATGAGATCCACCACGGCCAGGTGGCCGACAACGCGGAGCCGGGCTGGCTGGGCGTGGGCATCCGTCGCGGACAGGTGTACGGCACGCACTGGCACGGGCTGCTCGACAACGACACGGTGCGCCGCCAGTGGCTGGCCGAGGTGGCCGCGGCGGCCGGGCGCGGCGGTTTCGTCGTCGCCGACGACATCAGCGTGCCCGCCCGCCGCGACGCCCAGCTGGACCTGATGGCCGACGCGTTGGAAACCCACGCCGATATCGATGCCGTGCTGGGCCTGCTCGACGGCGTGCCGTCGCGACCGGTGATCTCCCATCACGCTCGGTAGCCTGGGGCCATGATGTTCACCGTCCGGCGGGTGCTGGTGCTGCTCACCGTTCTGGCGACGCTGACCGGATGCAGCAGCGCGATCTCGGGCACGGCGACCTGGCCGGGCGCCCGGTTGGAGAAGGTGCTGCTGAGCGCCGCCGATTTCCCCGACGGGGTGCAGTTCGACCGCATCATCGAGGCCGAGGGCGTGCCCGACGGCGCCGGCGGTCCACCGCCCATGCTGTCGGACCCGCCCGGCTGCACCGAGGGATTCAGCAAATCCATCGGCGCATCCGCCGAACGCGGACCGGGCAGTGCGGCCAAGTATGTCGTCGGCTACGACGGCGCCCGGATGCTGATCACGGTGCTGAGCTGGTCGCTGGACCTGGAGACGCTGGAGGCCATCGCCGAACGCTGCGAGCGCTTCTCGACGTATTTCGGCCCCGGCTCACCGGCGATCCCGATGACGACGACCGCGCTGGACACCGAACGCGACGGCGCGCTGGTCTACGAGCAGACCATGGACCTCGGTGGCGTCCGCAGCAGCGTGTACTTCTCCTTCGAGAACGTCGGCTCGATGGCCTTGTTCGGTGTCGCCTTCCCCACTCCGAATCCGAGCATCCCGGTCAAAGCCACGCTGCCGCAGACGTTTCTGGAGACGACCGGCAACCAGGCGCAGCGGCTGGAGCAGGCGTGAAGCCGGCGAAACGCCCCCGCCGGACGCCGGGATGACCTAGCGTGACCGAGATGCCCCCCACCACCGTCACGGTCGACGGAAGCTCCTACGCCGTCGAGGTCGCGGGTCCCGAGAACGCCGGCGTGGTGGTACTGATCGGGACGGCGGCGCTGGCCCCGGCCGCCTACGAGGCGGTGTGCCACCGGCTGCACACCGCGTCGCTGCGCACCGTGGTGATCGCCGCCAACCCGCGCCTGGATGCCGCGGCGGTCATCGGCATCATGGACGCGCTCGACATCCGATGGAGCACCCTGGTCGGTGACCGCGCCGGCGCCGAGATCGCCTGGCAGTTGGCGGCCACCCGGCTGGACAGGTTCACCGGGCTGGTGGTGATCGACCGCGGCCATCCGCGGGTCGCCGACGAGACCGGCACGGTCCGCGACGAGAACTGCAAGCCGGTCGAGGTCGCCACGACACTTCTGGTGAGCAGTGCCAAGTCCGCCGCGGTGGCCCGCGCCAGCCAGCGCTACGTGTACGGCGAATTCCGTCTGGTCGAACTGCTGGGGCGGCGCAACGCGGGTGAATCGACGGCACAACTGGCCGCCGAGATCGTGATGCGTACCAGCACCTGGTGACTTGCGCCGGACCGGGCGGGTCCCCTCGCATTCCATTGGTCTGATGGCCTACCTTTAGAGGCGACGGCTGGGTCAATGCCGATCCGCGCCGGAGCCGACAGGACGGAGCCAGCATGCTGACGCAAGCCGAATTGGAGCGTCTCGTCGCCGCCAAGGAGATCGACACCGTCATCCTCGCCTTCCCCGACATGCAGGGCAGGCTGACCGGAAAGCGGGTCTCTGCGCGGTTGTTCGTCGAAGAGGTGGCCGCGCACGGCGCCGAATGCTGCAACTATCTGCTGGCCGTCGACGTCGACATGAACACCGTCGACGGGTACGCCATGTCGAGCTGGGAGACCGGTTACGGCGATATGGTGATGACCCCGGATTTCGACACCCTGCGCCTGCTGCCCTGGCTGCCGGGCACCGCGCTGGTGATGGCCGACCTGTCCTTCACCGACGGCGCCCCGGTGGCGCCGGCGCCGCGCAGCATCCTGCGTACCCAGCTCGACCGGCTCGCCGAACGCGGCCTGAGTGCCTACGTCGGCACCGAACTGGAGTTCATGGTCTTCGACGACACCTTCCGCGACGCCTGGAAGGCCGGCTACCGCGGGCTGACACCGGCCACCGACTACAACATCGACTACGCCATGCTGGCCTCCACCCGGATGGAGCCGCTGCTGCGCGACATCCGGCTCGGCATGGACGGTGCCGGCATGTATTGCGAGGGCGTCAAAGGCGAGTGCAACCTGGGCCAGCAGGAGATCGCCTTCCGGTACGACGAGGCGCTGGTCACCTGTGACAACCACACCATCTACAAGAACGGCGCCAAGGAGATCGCCGACCAGCACGGCAAGTCGTTGACCTTCATGGCCAAGTTCGACGAGCGTGAGGGCAACAGCTGTCACATCCACATATCTCTTCGGGGCGCGGACGGCGCGGCGGTGTTCGCCGACGACAGCGACCCGCTCGGGATGTCGCCGATGTTCCGCAGCTTCGTGGCCGGTCAACTCGCCACGCTGCGTGAACTGAGCCTGTGGTACGCCCCGAACATCAACTCCTACAAGCGTTTCGCCGACGGCAGCTTCGCCCCGACGGCGGTGGCGTGGGGGCTGGACAACCGGACCTGCGCGCTGCGCGTGGTCGGGCACGGCCAGGGCATGCGGATGGAGAACCGGGCCCCCGGTGGCGATGTCAACCAGTACCTGGCCGTCGCGGCGCTGATCGCCGGCGGGCTGCACGGGATCGACAACGAACTCGAACTGCCCGACGCGTTGGCCGGTAATGCCTATACCAGCGGAGCCGACCGGTTGCCGACCACGCTGACCGAGGCTGCCGCGCTGTTCGAGGGATCGCAGGTCGCCCGCGACGCGTTCGGTGACGAGGTCGTCGAGCATTACCTGAACAACGCGCGCATCGAACTGAAGGCCTTCAACGCGGCCGTCACCGACTGGGAGCGGGTGCGTGGCTTTGAGCGGTTGTGAGCAGCCGGTCCTGGGCCTGACCACCTACCTGCAGCAGGCGCAGACCGGCGTCTGGGACGTCCAGGCCAGCTTCCTGCCCGCCATCTACCTGCAGGGCGTCAACCTGGCCGGGGGCACCGCGGTGCTGCTACCGCCCCAGCAGCCCGATGTCGCCGACCGGGTGCTCGACGGACTCGACGGGCTGATCATCACCGGTGGCCGCGATGTCGACCCGGCCACCTACGGACAGAACCGGCACCCGAGCACCGACGAACCGGCCGGCTCCCGCGACGCCTGGGAATTCGCCCTCGTCGAACGGGCATTGGCCCGGCAGCTGCCGGTGCTCGGGATCTGCCGCGGCGCACAGGTTCTCAACGTCGTCCTCGGTGGCACGCTGCACCAACACCTGCCCGATGTGCTGGGCCACAACCGCCACCAGCTCGGCAACGCGGTGTTCACCACCTCGGCGGTGGTCACCGTGCCGGGCACCCGGCTGGCCGAATTGATCGGCGAGACCACCGATGCCCAGTGCTACCACCACCAGGGCATCGACCGGCTCGGCAGGGGGCTGGTCGTCAGTGCGCTCGACGGGGCCGACCGCACCATCGAGGCCGTCGAACTCGATCCCGGCGCATACCCGGACCAGTTCGCGCTCGCCGTGCAGTGGCATCCCGAGGAGCGCCTGGACGATCTGCGCCTGTTCGGCGCGGTGGTCGAGGCCGCGCGGCGCTACACACACACCAGATCGGTATCGAGAGAAAGCGTTTCATGACCAGTTGTGACGTCATCAACCCGGCGACCGAGGAATTGCTGCGCCGGGTCGATCTGCTCGATGTCGCCGCGGTCGACGATGCGGTGGCCCGCGCCGTCGTCGCGCAACGGAAGTGGGCCAAGCTCGCCCCGGCGGAGCGCGCCGCGGCGCTGCGCGACTTCGCCGCCGTCGTCGATGCGCACGTCGGTGAGCTCGGTGCGCTCGAGGTGGCGAATTCCGGGCATCCGATCGGACAGGCCGAGTGGGAGGCCGGTCATGTCGGCGATGTGCTGACCTTCTACGCCGCCAGCCCGGAACGCCTGGCGGGCAAGCAGATCCCGGTGGCCGGTGGCATCGATGTGACATTCAACGAACCGCTCGGCGTGGTCGGCATCATCACCCCGTGGAACTTCCCGATGACCATCGCGTCCTGGGGGTTCGCCCCGGCGCTGGCCGCCGGTAACGCGGTGCTGGTGAAACCGGCCGAATGGACCCCGCTGACGACGCTGCGGCTGGCCGAACTCGCGGTGACCGCGGGCCTGGACCCGGATCTGTTCCAGGTGCTGCCCGGGGCGGGACCGGTGGTGGGGGAGCGGTTCGTCACCCACCCTGATGTCCGCAAGGTCGTGTTCACCGGCTCCACCGCCGTCGGCACCCGGGTGATGGCCGGGGCCGCCGCACACGTCAAGCGGGTCACCCTGGAGTTGGGCGGCAAGAGCGCCAACATCATCTTCGACGACTGCGATCTGGAGCGCGCCGCCGCGACCGCGCCATACGGCGTCTTCGACAACGCCGGTCAGGACTGCTGCGCCCGTAGCCGGATTCTTGTCCAGCGCACCGTCTATGAGCGCTTCATGGAACTGCTGGAACCCGCCGTGGCCGGTGTGAAGGTGGGCGACCCGACGGCATCGGACACCGAGATGGGACCGCTGGTGTCGCGCACGCACTGGGAGTCGGTGCGCGGCTACGTCCCCGACGACGCGCCGATCGCCTTCCGCGGAACGGCGCCACAGGGTCCCGGATTCTGGTTCCCGCCGACCGTGCTGACCCCGCAGCGCACCGACCGCACCGTCACCGAGGAGATCTTCGGACCGGTCGTCACGGTGCTGCCGTTCGAGGACGAGGCCGACGCCATCGCGCTGGCCAACGACACCCGATACGGGCTGTCCGGATCCATCTGGACCGACAACCTGTCCCGTGCGGTGCGGGTCTCGCGGGCCGTCGAGGCGGGCAACCTGAGCGTCAACTCGCATTCCTCGGTGCGCTACACCACCCCGTTCGGCGGGTTCAAGCAGTCCGGACTGGGCCGCGAACTGGGCCCCGATGCGCCGCTGTCCTTCACCGAGACCAAGAACGTCTTCATCGCAATCGAGGAGAACTAAGTGGACCTGACCCAGCGACTCAAGGACAAGGTCGCCGTCATCACCGGCGGTGCCAGCGGCATCGGACTGGCCACCGCCAAACGGATGCAGGCCGAGGGCGCCATCGTCGTCATCGGCGACGTGGACCCCGCTACCGGCCAGACCGTCGCCAACGATCTCAACGTCACCTTCGTCCAGGTCGACGTGTCGGACCCGGTCGCGGTCGACAACCTGTTCGACACCGCCTACGAGGTGCACGGCGGGGTGGACATCGCCTTCAACAACGCCGGGATCAGTCCCCCGGAGGACGACCTGATCGAGAACACCAGCCTCGATGCCTGGCAGCGGGTGCAGGACATCAACCTCAAATCGGTGTTCCTGTGCTCGAAAGCCGCTCTGCGGCATATGGTCCCGGCGCAGAAGGGATCGATCATCAACACCGCGTCGTTCGTCGCGGTGATGGGCTCGGCGACATCGCAGATCTCCTACACCGCGTCCAAGGGCGGGGTGTTGGCCATGTCGCGTGAGCTCGGCGTGCAGTACGCGCGCCAGGGGATCCGGGTCAACGCGCTGTGCCCCGGACCGGTGAACACCCCGCTGCTCAAGGAATTGTTCGCCAAGGATCCCGAGCGGGCCGCGCGCCGGTTGGTGCACGTGCCGGTGGGACGGTTCGCCGAACCTGAGGAATTGGCCGCCGCCGTGGCGTTCCTGGCCAGCGATGACGCCTCCTTCATCACCGGATCGTCGTTCCTGGTCGACGGCGGTATCAGCTCCGCCTACGTGACCCCGCTGTAAGGGCGGCGCGACGTGTCGGCCGCACCGGATCCGCAGCCCGCCAGCGATGCGTTGCTGCGCCCGGTCCGGCTGGGCAACGCGTTCGAGGACACCGTCGGGCGGCTGCTGCAGATGATCCGGTTGGGCGTGCTGGCGCCCGGCGAGTCGCTACCACCGGAACGGGAACTGGCCGCTCGGCTGGGCGTCAGCCGCGACACCGTCCGCGAGGCCATCAAATCGCTGGCCGACACCGGTCACCTGGTCTCCAAGCGCGGCCGCTACGGCGGCACCTTCCTGGCCGATGAGCTGCCCGACCTCGCGCACCCACCCGACGGCGACGCGGTCACCCGCGACGTCCTCGACGATGTGCTGCGGCTGCGCGAGATCCTCGAGGTCGGCGCGGCCCGGATGGCGGCCACCCGCACCCTGACCGAGACCGAGCGGGCCGAACTGCGGTCGCGCTGCGAGGATGTGCGCGGTGCCGCGGCCGAGGACTACCGACGGCTGGACTCCCGGCTGCACCTGGCGATCGCCGAGGCGGCCGGTTCGGTGTCGCTGGTGCCGCTGGTCGCCGAGAACCGGATGCGCATCAACGCGCTGCTGGACCAGATCCCGCTGCTGGGCCGCAATATCGCGCACTCCGACGAGCAGCACGACGCCATCGTCGAAGCCATCCTGGCCGGGGACGGCAACGCCGCCGCGGACGCCATGTGTGCGCATCTGGCCGGGTCGGCGGCGCTGCTGCACGGATTCCTGGACTGAGCGCCGCGACGAACCCTCCCGGCGGGGACTAGATTGCCTGTCATGGACGAGGCGTCGGCGGTGCACAAGGCGTCGTCGGCCCTGTCCGATGTCGATACCGGGGAGTGGGCCCGACGATTCGACCTGCTGTCGGATCCGCACCGGCTGGAGATTCTGCTGAGCCTGCACCGGGTGCCCGGTATCTGTGTCGGTGACCTGGCCGCCGCCCTCGGCCGCTCTGAAAACGCTGTCTCGCAGGCTCTTCGCGTGCTGCGCGGACAGGGTTGGGTGACCAGCAGCCGGGTGGGCCGTTCGGTGAGCTACCGCCTCGACGATGACATCGTGCACGATCTGCTGCACTGGATCGGCGCCGGTCACAACTGACCCGAGCCGAATCTGCCAATTCGGACACATCCGATCGCCCGCAGATCAGCATGGATGCATCCAGCTGGTACATCGGGAGGAACCATCATGAGCACCACCGAGCAGCAATCCGTCGACGCCGACCGCGTCCTGAAGGCCAAGCACCGCGCGCTGTGGGCATCCGGCGATTACGTGGCCGTCGCCACCGAGCTGATCCCCACCCTCGGCCCCGAACTGGTGCGTGCCTGCGGGGTGAGCGCCGGGGACCGGGTTCTCGACGTCGCCGCCGGCGCGGGCAACGCCGCGATACCGGCCGCGGCCGCCGGAGCCGTCGTCACCGCCGCCGACCTCACCCCGGAACTGTTCGACGCCGGCCGCCGGGCCGCCGCCGAGCGCGGCGTGCACCTGGAGTGGGTGGAGGCCGACGCCGAAGCGATGCCGTTCGCGGACAACGCCTTCGACATCGTGCTGTCCTGCGTCGGGGTGATGTTCGCACCGCACCACCGGGCGGCCGCCGACGAGCTCGTCCGGGTGTGCCGTCCCGGTGGCCGGATCGGCTTGATCAACTGGACGCCAACGGGTTTCATCGGTGGGCTGTTCGCGACGATGAAGCCGTATGCGGCGCCCCCGCCGCCCGGGGCGAGTCCGCCCCCGCTGTGGGGTGATGAGGTGCACGTCGCCGAACTGTTCGGCGACCGCGTGCAGGATCTGGCCATGCACCGACAGACGGTCCTGCTGGACCGTTGCACCGATCCGTTGGAGTTCCGCGAGTACTGGAAGCGCAACTACGGGCCCACCATCGCGGCCTACGCCTTCAACGCCGACAAACCCGAGCAGACCGCGGCGTTGGATCAAGCGTTCCTGGACTATTTGGCCGGCACCCGACGCGACGGCCGGTGGGAGGCCGAGTACCTGGTGGTGACCGCGACCAGGCGCTGACTCATTCCACCAGGCCGAGCAGGGCGTTCTCGATGACCTCGGGCAATGCCGGGTGGATCCAGTATTGGCCGGTGGCAACCTCTTTGGCGGTCTGACCGAAGCTGATCGCCTGGATCAGCGGTTGGATGATCGAGGACGCCTGATGGCCCATGATGTGCGCACCCAGGATGGCGCCGGTGGCCCGGTCACCGATCAGCTTGGCGATACCCGTGGTGTCCTCCATCGCCCAGCCGTAGGCGGTGTCACCGTAGTTCTGCACCTTGACGATGATGTCGTGACCGGCCTCGCGGGCCTCGGCCTCGGTGAGCCCGACGGTGGCGATCTGCGGGTCGGTGAACACCGCCGACGGCACGTACCGGTGGTCGCTGGCCACCATGGCCGCGGTGTCATCCCAGTCGCGCAGCAGGTTGTGCCGCACCACCCGCATCTCGTGATTGGCCACGTGCTTGAGTTGATAGTCCGAGGACACGTCGCCCAGGGCCCAGACCCCGCGCGCGCTGGTGCGCTGGTATTCGTCGACGACGACCATGCCGTTGTCGACCTGGACGCCGGCCCGCTCGGCGTCCAGCAGGTCACCGTTGGGTTTGCGGCCGGTGGCCACCAGCAGCATGTCGCCGACCAGCTCGGAGCCGTCATCGAGTTCGAGCACGACACCGTCGCCGTCGGTCGGCCGGGAGCCGATGACGTTGACATGGGTGCGCAGATCCCATTTCTGTGCGGCCAGGTCGGTGAATCGGTGGCACAGCGTCTCATCGCAGTGGGTCAACAGTCCCGGTCCGCGCACCACGATGGTGACCTTCACCCCGAGGGAGGAGAACACGTGCGCGAACTCGGCGGCCACGAATCCGCCGCCGACGATCACCAGGTGCTCCGGCAGTGCACTGATCCGCATGATGTTGTCGCTGGTGTAGTACTGCACACCGCATTCGGTGATGGCCGGCGGGATCACCGCTCGGGCGCCGGCGGCGATCACCACCTGATCAGAGCTGAACTCGGCGCCATCCTCGGTGCGCAACGTGTAGCGGCCGTCGGCGACCCCGCTGAACCGGGTGTGGCTGCCGTAGACGTCGATATTGGGCAGACTGCGCTTGTAGGCCTCGCCCCCGTTGGCTATCGGGTCGATCCGACCGAAGATCCGCGACACGATGTCGGGCCAGCGCACCTTGTCGACGTGGGCGTCGACGCCGAAGGTCGAGCTCTCCTTGATCGTCTCGGCGACCTCGGCGGCGTAGACGAACATCTTGGTCGGGATGCAGCCGACGTTGAGGCAGGTGCCGCCGAACCTGCCCTGCTCGCAGATCGCGATCCGCATATCGGCGTAGCGGGGGTCGAACCCCGGGTCGGGGATGCTGTTTCCCGAACCCGTGCCGATGATGGTCAGGTCGTAATGCTGCATCTGCGTCCTATCCGGAATGTGGTGTGGTCGATGATGTCCCGGTTCTCCGATACCCGTCCAGCCAGATGTCCAATTCGCGGTAGGCCGCGGCCCGGGGTTCGGGCAGGGACAGGAAGACATCGTGTTTGGCGTCGGTGACGGGCACCACGGTGAGCCGGTTGCCGATGCAGCCGGCCCAGCGCGCGATCTGGGTGACGTCGAGGACCGCGTCACCGCGGTGGATCAGGTCGGGATCACCCGCCTCGGCGACGCTGCGATCCGAGCGCAGGATCAGGCTCGGCACCCCGACGTCGAGTCCGCGGTGCAGCTGCTTCTGACCGCGCCGGATGGCATTGATCCAGCCGAAGGTCACCGGGAAGCCGCCCACCGGTTTCCAGTCCAGGTTGTAGTCGAACTCGCCGGTGAAGTCGCGGTGCAGGGTGGTGCCGTAGCCGCCGGGGGTCGGTTTGCGGATCACCGTCATCTTGCGCACCCGCGCCAGCGCGATCAACGCGGCCGAGGTGGGCGGGGTGCGCAGGATCGCCGGCCCGTGCAGGTCGAGGAACGGGCTGTTGAGCACCAGCCCGGTGACCGGCCCGGTGGCGCCGCGGCGGCGCAGCCGGTCCAGCCACAGCGACACGATCAGCCCGCCCGCCGAATGTCCGTAGATCAGCACCTCGTGTGCGTCCACGACGTCCAGGGCCGACTGCAGCGCCGCGTCGTAATGCGCCAGATTCGAGGTGAAATGCGGGGTCTGGCCGTCGCGGCGGGAACGACCGCACTTGGGCAGGTCCAGGGCGTAGCAGGCGAACCCGCGCTCGGCGAAGTGGTCGGCCAGTTCGGTGTGGAAGAAGTAGTCGGTGTACCCGTGCACCACCAGCACCGCCCGGTCCGGGCGTGGTTGCGGACGGCCCCGGGCCACCAGCGTGGCCACCAGCTCGCCCTCGCCGTCGGGATCGGGGCCGAGGGCCAGCGGCTGCTGCCAATAGCCTGGCAAGACATCGGGCTCCCAGCCGGTCACGACTGCCACTCTAGTGACCGGATGGCCTGCCGGTTGACGGAGCGGGGCCGAGCGAAGCGACGGGGCCTGGCGACGATAACCTTGAGGGCGTGTCTGACCCGAAGACAGTGAAGACGGACGTGGTGCTCGTCGGCGCCGGCATCATGAGCGCCACCCTGGGTGCGCTGCTGCGCCTGCTGGAACCGAATTGGTCGATCACCCTGATCGAGCGCCTCGACGGCGCGGCCGCCGAGAGCAGCGACCCGTGGAACAACGCGGGTACCGGGCATTCGGCGCTGTGTGAGCTCAACTACACGCCGCAGAAGGCCGATGGCACGATCGACATCGCCAAGGCCGTCAACGTCAACGAGCAGTTCCAGGTGTCCCGCCAGTTCTGGACCTACGCCGTGTCCAACGGCGTGCTGCCCGACGTGCGCAACTTCCTGAACCCCATCCCGCACGTCAGCTTCGTCGAGGGCGCCGAGAACACCAAGTACCTGCGCGCCCGCTACAACGCGCTGGTGACCAACCCGCTCTTCGAGAGCATGGAGTACATCGACGACACCGACGAGTTCGCCCGCCGGCTGCCGTTCATGGCGGACAAGCGCACGTTCGCCGAGCCGGTCGCGCTGAACTGGACCCAGTCGGGCACCGACGTCGACTTCGGTTCGCTGTCCCGCCAGCTCATCGGCTACACCGCGGGCCAGGGCATGACCACACTGTTCGGCCACGACGTGCGGGACCTGAGCAAGGACTCCGACGGTGGCTGGACGGTCAAGGTCGTCAACCGGCGGTCGCGGGCCAAGCACAAGATCAAGGCCAAGTTCGTGTTCGTCGGCGCCGGCGGCGGGGCACTGCCGCTGCTGCAGAAGGCCGGCATCCCGGAGGCCAAGGGTTTCGGCGGTTTCCCGGTGGGCGGCCAGTGGCTGCGTACGGCCAACCCGGAGCTGACCAGCAGGCATCAGGCCAAGGTCTACGGCGCACCGCCGCTGGGCGCGCCGCCGATGTCGGTGCCGCACCTGGACACCCGGGTGATCAACGGCAAGTCCTACCTGCTGTTCGGTCCGTTCGCCGGCTGGTCACCGAAATTCCTCAAGCAGGGCAAGGTCACCGATCTGCCGCTGTCGGTCAAGCCCAACAACCTGGCGTCCATGCTCGGCGTCGGCCTCACCGAGATGAGCCTGCTGAAGTACCTGATCGGGCAGCTGCTGCTCAGCGAGGGCGACCGGGTCGATGCGCTACGCGAATTCGCCCCGAGCGCACAGGATTCCGATTGGGAACTCGACATCGCCGGGCAGCGCGTGCAGGTGATCCGGCGCAAGGGTGCCGGCGGCGTGCTGGAATTCGGCACCACCGTGCTCACCGCGGCCGACGGCAGCATTGCCGGTCTGCTCGGCGCCTCCCCGGGCGCGTCGACGGCGGTGCCGGCCATGCTCGAGGTGATGGAACGCTGCTTCGCCGACCGTTATCAGGCCTGGCTGCCCAAGCTCAAGGAGATGGTGCCGTCGTTGGGCACCAAGCTCTCCGGGGAGCCGGCACTGTTCCGTGAGATCTGGGATCACGGCACCAAGGTGCTCAAGCTGGATGCGCCCGCCCCCGTATGACGGTGATGTCGTCATGACCGTCGCACTGCGCCGCAACTGGGCCAAGGATCTCGACGCCGCGACCCTCTACGAGCTGCTCAAGCTGCGCGTCGAGGTGTTCGTCGTCGAACAGGCGTGCCCCTACCCGGAACTCGACGGACGTGATCTGCTCGCCGAGACCCGGCACTTCTGGCTCGAAGGCGAGGACGGACAGGTGATCTCGACCCTGCGACTGATGGAGGAGCATCCCGGTGGGGAGAAGGTGTTCCGGATCGGTCGGGTCTGCACCAAACGCAGCGACCGCGGTCGCGGGCACACCGCCCGGCTGATGCAGGCCGCGCTGGCCGAGGTGGGCACCTACCCGTGCCGGATCGATGCGCAGACCTATCTGCAGGACATGTATGCCGCGCACGGATTCCTGCCCGAGGGTGAGGAATTCATCGAGGACGGGATCCCGCACATCGCGATGGTGCGGCCCGCCTCGGGGGCGCAATGACCTCGGCGACAGCGCACTTCCCGTTCTCCGCGCTGGTCGGGCACGACCGGCTTCGCCTGGCGCTGGTGCTGTGCGCGGTGCGTCCCGACATCGGCGGGGTGCTGATCCGCGGCGAGAAGGGCACCGCGAAATCGACTGCGGTGCGGGCGCTGGCCGCGGTGCTGGCGCACGTCGACGAGGATGCCCGGCTGGTCGAGTTGCCGATCGGCGCCACCGAGGACCGGGTGGTGGGCTCGTTGGATCTGCAGAAGGTGCTGCGCGAGGGCGAACACGCCTTCTCACCCGGTCTGCTGGCCCGCGCGCACGGCGGCGTGCTGTACGTCGACGAGGTCAACCTGTTGCACGACCATCTGGTCGACGTGCTGCTCGATGCCGCCGCGATGGGCCGGGTGCACATCGAACGGGACGGGGTGTCGCACTCACACGACGCCCGGTTCGTCCTGATCGGCACGATGAATCCCGAGGAGGGCGAGCTGCGCCCGCAGCTGCTGGACCGGTTCGGCCTGACGGTGGATGTGGCGGCCTCCCGCGACGTCGACACCCGCGTCGAGGTGATCCGGTCGCGACTGGCCTACGAGGCGGATCCGGCCGCGTTCGCCGCCCGCCATGCCGAGGCCGACGCCGAACTCGCCCGCCGGATCGCCGAGGCCCGCGCCGCGCTGGCCGATGTGGTGTTGGGCGACAACGAATTACGCCGGATCGCAGCGCTGTGCGCGGCCTTCGACGTCGACGGTATGCGCGCCGATCTGGTGCTGGCCCGCACCGCCGTCGCGCACGCCGCCTGGCGCGGGTCGGCGGTCGTGGCGGAAGAGGACATCCGGGTCGCCGCCGAACTGGCGCTGCCGCACCGGCGTCGCCGTGATCCCTTTGACGATCCCGGACTGGATCCCGAGCGCCTCGACGATGCGCTGTCGCAGACCGCCGAGCCACCCGAGGAGCCCGAGCCCGATCCCGAACCGCCGGGTGGTGGCGGGGGATCGGATGCCACCACCGAAGGTTCGGCGCCGCAGGGTGATTCGGCGGAGAACTCGCAACAGCAGAAGGTCGCGCCGCCGCCGACCCGGTCCAGCGCGCCGCCGTCGGCCACCTTCCGGACCAAGGCACTGGTGGTACCGGGGGTCGGCGAGGGCGCACCGGGCAGGCGGTCGCGGGCCCGTAATCGCACCGGCAGCACCGTGGGATCGACCGAGGTGCCCGGCGAGGGCCACGGCACGCACGTCTTCGCGACGCTGCTGGCCGCGGTGAACAACCAGCGCACGCCGGGCCGGCCGCGGGTACAACCCGATGATGTGCGGCGCGCGGTACGCGAGGGCCGCGAGGGCAATCTGGTCATCTTCGTGGTCGACGCGTCCGGGTCGATGGCGGCCCGGGACCGGATGTCGGCCGTCGGCGGTGCCGCGCTGTCCCTGCTGCGCGACGCCTACCAGCGCCGCGACAAGGTGGCGGTGATCACCTTCCGTGGGCAGCAGGCCGATGTGCTGCTGCCGCCGACCTCATCGGTGTACATCGCCGGCCGCCGGTTGGCGCGCTTCGACACCGGCGGCAAGACGCCGCTGGCGCAGGGACTGTTGGCCGCCCGCGATGTGGTGGTGCGCGAGAAGGCGCGCGACCGTGCGCGGCGTCCGCTGGTGGTGGTGCTGACCGACGGCCGGGCCACCGGGGGACCCGATCCGCTGGGCAGGACCCGCGCCGCGGCCCGGATGCTGGTTGCCGAGGGGGCCGCCGCCGTCGTGGTGGATTGCGAGACATCCTTCGTGCGACTGGGTTTGGCCGAGGAGCTGGCCCGCCAGCTGGAGGCTCCGGCGGTTCGGCTCGCGCACCTGCAGGCCGGTGAGCTCACCTCGCTGGTCAAGACCGCGGCATAGGAGGCCTGATGCCACAGGGACAACCGCTGACCGTGCCCGATGACGGACTGACCACCAAGGCGCGCCGCAATGCGCCGTTGCTGGCCGTGCACACCGGGCCCGGCAAGGGCAAGTCGACCGCCGCGTTCGGGATGGCGCTGCGGGCGTGGAATCAGGGTTTCGACGTCGCGGTGTTCCAGTTCGTCAAGAGCGCGAAATGGAAAGTGGGCGAGGAGAGCGTCTTTCGGGAGCTCGGCAAGTTGCACGACGAGCACGGCGCCGGCGGCCCGGTGCAGTGGCACAAGATGGGCTCGGGCTGGTCGTGGACGCGCAAGCAGGGTTCCGAGGTCGACCACGCCGAGACCGCGCGCGACGGCTGGGCCGAGATCAGCCGCCGGATCGCCGAGCAGAGCCACGACTTCTACGTCCTCGACGAGTTCACCTATCCACTCAAGTGGGGCTGGGTCGATGTCGATGAGGTGGTCGAGGTGCTGCGCAACCGGCCCGGCCGCCAGCATGTGGTGATCACCGGACGGGATGCGCCCCAAGCCCTCATCGACGCCGCCGACCTGGTGACCGAGATGACCAAGATCAAGCACCCGATGGATGCCGGCCGCAAGGGTCAGCGGGGTATCGAGTGGTGACGAGCGTGCGCAGACTCGTCTTTTCAGCTGGCGTGTTGCCCGCAGACACGCACGCTCGCCGGGATGGTGGCGCGTGACGGTTCCGGCGGTGGTCATCGCCGCACCGTCCTCGGGCAGCGGGAAGACCACCGTCGCAACGGGTCTGATGGGTGCGCTGCGCCGTGCCGGGCACCGCGTCGCGCCGTTCAAGGTCGGCCCGGACTTCATCGACCCGGGCTATCACGCGCTGGCGGCCGGGACCCCCGGGCGCAACCTGGACCCGGTGCTGGTGGGCGAGTCACTGATCGGGCCGCTGTACCGGCACGGCACCGCGACCGCCGACATCGCCGTGGTCGAAGGAGTGATGGGCCTGTTCGACGGGCGGATCAGCGAGCACCACGCCGGCCCGGCGCAGGGGTCCACCGCGCACGTCGCGGGCATGCTGGGCGCCCCGGTGGTGCTCGTCGTCGACGCCCGCGGGCAGGCCCACAGCATCGCCGCTCTGCTGCACGGCTTCTCGACCTTCGACACCTCGATCCGGGTGGCCGGGGTGATCCTGAACCGGGTCGGCTCGGCCCGCCACGAGCAGGTGCTGCGGCAGGGCTGCGAGCAGGCCGGGGTCACCGTGTTCGGCGCGATTCCCCGGGCCGCCGAACTGGAGGTGCCGTCGCGGCACCTGGGACTGGTGACCGCCGTCGAGTTCGGCGCGCTGGCCCAGCGCGCGGTGGCGGCGATGACGGATCTGGTCGCCGAGCACGTCGATGTCGGCGCGCTGGCCCGCGCCGCGTCGGCGTGGGTGGACGCCCCGGCCTGGAGTCCGCCGGGCGCCGCCGGACGGACGGCGGTGACCGTCGCACTGGCCGCCGGACGCGCGTTCAGCTTCGGTTATGCCGAGCACCGGGAGCTGTTGGTGGCGGCCGGGGCCGATGTCGTCGACTTCGACCCGCTCACCGAGGGCTTGCCCGCGGGCACCGCCGGGCTGGTGATCCCCGGTGGCTTCCCCGAGCAGTTCACCGCCGAGCTGTCGGCCAACGAGCCGGTGCGCGCGCAGATCCGCGCGCTCGCCGCGGCCGGCGCGCCGATCCACGCCGAATGCGCCGGGTTGACCTATCTGGTCGACGATCTCGACGGAGCGCCGATGTGTGGCGTGCTCGCCGGGTCGGCCCGGTTCACCGAACGGCTCACACTCGGCTACCGCGATGCCGTCGCGGTCGCGGACTCGTCCATGCATACCGCGGGAGAACGGGTGTCCGGGCACGAATTCCACCGCACCGCAGTCACATTCGCCTCCGAGTATGAGCCGGCATGGGGGTTTGCCAAGACCGGCGGCCGGGACGGCGCCGTGCACCGCGGGGTGCACGCCGGCTATCTGCACACCCACCCGGCCGGGCACCCGCAGGCATGCTCGCGCTTCGTCGGTGCCGCGGCAACCTTTAAGCTCGGCGGGTGACGCGCACCCGAGGAGCCCAGTGACAGACAACGCCTACCTGGTCGGTCTGCGTCTGGAGGGCCGCAAAGTCGTGGTCGTCGGCGGCGGCAGCGTGGCCCAGCGCAGGCTGCCGCTGTTGGTCGCCGCCGGTGCCGACGTGCACGTGATCGCCCGCGCGGCGACCCCCGCGGTCGAGGCGTTCGGCGACTCGTCGGCCACCGTGACCGTGACGCTGCGTGACTTCCGTGACGAGGACCTCGACGGGGCCTGGTACGCGTTGGCGGCCACCGATGACCCGGATGTGAACGCCGCCATCGTGGCCGGCGCTGATCGCCGCCGCATCTTCTGCGTGCGCGCCGACGTGGCCATCGAGGGAACCGCGGTGACGCCGGCGTCCTTCGAATACGAGGGTTTGTCGGTCGGCGTGCTGGCCAGCGGTGAGCACCGGCGGTCGGCGGCCATCCGCTCGGCCATCCACGAGGCGTTGCAGACCGGGGTGATCAGCGACCGGGCCGGCAACACCGGCAGGGAAGGGGCCACCGTGCACGAGGGTGTGGCCCTGGTCGGCGGTGGACCCGGCGACCCGGAGCTGATCACCGTGCGCGGTCGGCGGTTGCTGGCCAACGCCGACGTCGTCGTCGCCGATCGGTTGGCCCCGCCGGAACTGCTCGCCGAGTTGTCCCCGCATGTGGAGGTGATCGACGCCGCGAAGATCCCGTACGGACGCGCGATGGCGCAGGAGGCCATCAACGACGTCCTGATCGATCGGGCCAAGGCCGGCAAGTTCGTGGTGCGGCTCAAAGGCGGCGACCCGTTCGTGTTCGCGCGTGGTTACGAAGAGGTGATCGCGTGCGCCGAGGCCGGCGTGCCGGTGACCGTGGTGCCCGGTGTGACCAGTGCCATAGCGGTGCCCGCGCTGGCCGGCGTTCCGGTCACCCATCGCCACGTCACGCACGAGTTCGTGGTGGTCAGCGGCCATGTTGCGCCGGGGCACCCCGAATCGTTAGTGAATTGGGATGCGCTTGCCGCGATGTCCGGCACGATCGTGCTGCTGATGGCCGTCGAGCGGATCGAACAGTTCGCGCAGGCGTTGCTGGCAGGCGGCAGACCTGCGGATACGCCGGTGATCGTGGTTCAGCATGGGACGACGGCGGCGCAGCGGACGGTCCGGGCGACGCTGGCCGATGTGGCCGAGAAGGTCCGTTCGGAGGGGATCCGACCGCCTGCCATCATCGTTATCGGGCCGGTGGCGGCGTTCGGTAGTTAAAGGAATCCTAAGATTACTGTAAAGTAGCCCGGTATGACTGCTCTCAATGCTGCCGGTCGCAAGTCCGGCGGAGACGGTGCAGAAGGCAGCAATCGGGCCCTGCCAGTACACGTAGGCCGAGGGGATATGCAGCAAAACGGCAAGTCGCCGGCGTTCCTGCCGTCCTGGAACTTCATCGCGGCCGTGATCGCCATCGGCGGCATGCAGTTGCTCGCCACGATGGACAGCACGGTCGCCATCGTCGCCCTTCCTAAGATCCAGGACGAGCTCGGGCTCTCCGATGCCGGCCGCAGCTGGGTCATCACCGCCTATGTGCTGACCTTCGGTGGTCTGATGCTGCTGGGCGGCCGGTTGGGCGACACCATCGGTCGCAAGCGCACCTTCATCGTCGGCGTCGCGCTGTTCACCATCGCCTCCGTGCTCTGCGGTGTGGCCTGGGATGAGGCCACGCTGGTCATCGCGCGGCTGCTGCAGGGCGTGGGAGCGGCGATCGCCTCGCCCACCGGCCTGGCGCTGATCGCCACGACCTTCTCCAAGGGCCCGGCCCGCAACACCGCCACCGCGGTGTTCGCCGCCATGACCGGTGTCGGATCGGTGATGGGCCTGGTGGTCGGCGGCGCGCTGACCGAGGTGTCCTGGCGCTGGGCCTTCCTGGTGAACGTCCCGATCGGCCTGATCATGCTGTACCTGGCGCGCACCCACCTGCGCGAGACCGACCGCGCGCCGATGAAACTCGATGCCGCCGGCGCCATCCTGGCCACCCTGGGCTGCACCGCCGCCGTGTTCGGCTTCTCGATGGGGCCCGAGCGCGGCTGGTTGGACCCGGTCACGCTGGCCTCCGGCCTGGCGGCCGTGGTGTTCTTCCTGGCCTTCCTCTACGTCGAGCGCACCGCGGAGAACCCCGTTGTGCCGTTCTCGCTGTTCCGCGATCGCAACCGGGTCGCCACCTTCTACGCGGTGTTCCTGGCCGGCGGCGTGATGTTCACGCTGACCGTGCTGATCGGCCTGTACGTGCAGGACGTCATGGGCTACAGCGCCCTGCGCGCCGGTATCGGGTTCATCCCGTTCGTCATCGCCCTCGGCATCGGGTTGGGCCTGTCCTCGGTGCTGGTCTCGAAGTTCGCACCGCGCCTGCTGGTGATCGCCGGTGGGGTGCTGGTGCTGGCCGCGATGATCTACGGCTCGACGCTGCACGGGGACATCCCGTACTTCCCGAACCTGGTCATCCCGATCACCGTCGGCGGCTTCGGCATCGGCATGATCGTCGTGCCGCTCACGGTGTCGGCGATCGCCGGTGTCGGATTCGACGAGATCGGTCCGGTGTCGGCCATCGCGCTGATGCTGCAGAACCTGGGCGGACCCGTCGTCCTCGCGATAATCCAGGCCGTGATCACCTCGCGCACGCTGTACCTCGGTGGGACCACCGGCCCGGTCAAGAACATGAACGAGGCCCAACTCAACGCCCTGGACCAGGGTTACACCTACGGCCTGCTGTGGGTTGCCGCCGTCGCCGTGGTGGTGGGTGCGGCCGCGCTGTTCATCCGCTACACCGCGGAGGAAGTGGCGCACGCCCAGGAGGTCAAGGACGCGATCGACGCCGGAGAGCTGGAGAACTGAGGAAATCCCGCACCAGCGGGACCACCTCACCCAGATGCGTCTCCAGCAGCCAGTGGCCGCCGTCGAAGGTGTGCACGGCCGCCTCGGGTAGGTCGCGCAGGTAGGCCCGCGCCGACGCCTCGGGCATGTAGCCGTCGTTGACGCCCCACACGATCAGCGCCGGTGGCGTGTGCTCACGCAGGTAGGCCTGCTGGGCGGGCATCCGCCCCAGCGTCGACGGCTGGTCCTCCAGCAGCCGGATCAGGTTCGCGATCCGTTCCGGCGTCGACATCAGCGCCCAGTGCAGTGTCCACAGATCGGGACTGATCCGGTCGGTGAGGTGGGCAGGCAACTCGCCGACGAACTCACTGCGGAAGCCGTCGAGACTCACGTGCTCGGCGATGCCGCGCCGTGCCTGCGGCCCCGGGTTCTCCCAGGCCTGCTTCAGGAAATCGTATTTCGGCCCGAAGGCATCGGGATAGATGTCGCCGTTCTGGATGATCAGCCCGGTGACCCGCTCGGGTGCCGACATGGCCAGCGCGAACCCGAACTGCGAACCGTAATCGTGCAGCCAGAGGGCGAAGTGGCCGAGCTCCATCGCATCGGCGAAGCGCCGCAGGAACTCCGCGTAGGCGTCGAAGGTGTAGGCGAAGTCGCGGGCCGCAGGGGTGGCGCTGTAGCCGAAGCCCGGCAGATCCGGCGCCACCAGGCGCCAGGTGTCCCCGAGGGCGGGCAGCAGATTGCGGTAGGCGTAGGACGAGCACGGGTAACCGTGCGGTAGCAGCAGCACCTCGCCGTCGGCGGGGCCGCTCTCGCGATAGAAGGTGTCGATGCCGTCGACGGTGATCCGTCGGTGGGCGACGGGGGCAGCGGGCATGGGTGTTGACTTGCCTGCCCCCGCCGGCGGTAAACCCGAGCGGGGATGACTGACGCAAAGTTTTTCGTTTCAGATGTTTGGTGCGGTGTCACGACGGGTAAACCCAGCCCTGCGGACAAACGGCTCAGCTGTGCTGCGCGCAAAACACACTCGTGTAATTTCTCCACACCTGTGTATGAATTCTGTGGATAACTACACGATCGCAATGTAGGGGAGCCGTGCGCCGCCGGGACATCAGTGCAGCCACCGACGCATCGGGCTGGCGCCTGATACTCGGGACGCTCATCAGTCACGTCACCGTGGATTCGCTGCCCGCGGCCATGCACGCCGCGGATATCGCGGTGCAGGCGGGCGGAAGCGCTGCCGCCGGACACCTCGACATCGACCTGTCGGGTGACCGAGTGGTGCTGCGCCTGCAGGACCGCGCCGTCGGCACGGTCACCGAATCCGACCTCGCGCTGGCCCGCCGGATCACCGCTGCGCTGGCCGACGCATCGCTGCGCACCACTGCCGGAGACGGCGCCGTCGTGGCACAGACACTCGAGATCGCCATCGACGCGCTCGACATCGCGGCGGTGCGCGGGTTCTGGCGGGCGGTGACCGGCTACCTCGACGGACCGCACCCGCCCGACCTGCCGCCGGGAGCCCTGATCGACCCGCTGCGCCGCGGCCCGATCATCTGGTTTCAGCAGATGGACGAGCCACGCCGGCAACGCAACCGGATCCACCTCGATGTCGATGTGCCGCCCGAACATGCCGCGGCACGGATCGAGGCGGCGCTCGCCGCGGGCGGCCGGCTGGTCTCCGACGCGGCGGCGCCGGCATTCTGGGTGCTCGCCGATGCCGAGGGCAACGAGGCCTGCGTGTGCACCTGGCAGGGCCGTGACTGAATTGGATTGTCGGGCTGATCGGTCGCCCCGCTAGGCTGACCGCTCGTGATCACCCGTATGTCCGAGTTGTTCCTGCGAACCCTGCGTGACGACCCCGCCGACGCCGAAGTGCCCAGCCACAAGCTGCTGGTCCGGGCCGGCTACGTCCGGCCGGTCGGCCCGGGGATCTACAGCTGGCTGCCGCTGGGCCTGCGGGTGCTGCGCAAGATCGAGAACATCGTCCGCAGTGAGATGAATGCCATCGGCGGTCAGGAGATCCTGCTGCCGGCCCTGCTGCCGCGCGCGCCGTACGAGACCACCAACCGCTGGACCGAGTACGGCGACACGCTGTTCCGGTTGCAGGATCGCCGCAACAACGACTATCTGCTCGGCCCCACCCACGAGGAACTGTTCACCCTGACCGTCAAGGGCGAGTATTCCTCGTACAAGGATTTCCCGGTACTGCTGTACCAAATCCAGACCAAGTACCGCGACGAGGCACGTCCGCGCGCCGGCATCCTGCGCGGCCGCGAGTTCGTCATGAAGGACTCGTACTCGTTCGACATCGACGACGACGGTCTCAAGACCGCCTACCACCACCACCGCGAGGCCTACCAGCGCATCTTCGGCCGGCTCGGGGTGGACTACGTGATCGTCTCGGCGGTGTCCGGGGCAATGGGCGGCAGCGCGTCGGAGGAGTTCCTCGCCGAGAGCGAGGTCGGCGAGGACACCTTCGTGCGGTGCGTCGAGTCCGGTTACGCCGCCAACGTCGAAGCCGTCATCACCAGGGCCCCCGAGGAGATCCCCATCGAGGGACAGCCGCCGGCCCAGGTGCACGACACCCCGGACGCCCCGACCATCGCCACCCTGGTGGACTGGGCCAACTCGGCCGGTCTGGCGCAGTTCGCCGGACGCGCCGTCACCGCGGCGGACACCCTGAAGAACGTCCTGCTCAAGACGCGCCTGCCCGGCGGGGAGTGGGAACTGCTCGGCGTCGGCGTGCCCGGTGATCGAGAGGTCGACGAGAAGCGCCTCGGCGCGGCGCTGGAGCCGGCCGAGTTCACGCTGCTCGAGGACGCCGATTTCGCCGCCAACCCGTTCCTGGTCAAGGGTTATGTTGGCCCGAAGGCGCTGCAGGACAACGGTGTTCGCTACCTCGTCGACCCGCGGGTGGTGTCCGGCACGTCCTGGATCACCGGGGCTGATGCTCCCAACCGGCATGTGGTGGGCCTGGTGGCCGGCCGCGATTTCACACCCGACGGCACCATCGAGGCCGCCGACGTGCGCGACGGTGACCCGTCCCCGGACGGCGCCGGGGTGCTCACCTCGGCCCGCGGAATCGAGATCGGGCACATCTTCCAACTCGGCCGCAAATACGCCGATGCCTTCACCGCCGACGTGCTCGACGAGAACGGCAAGCCGGTGCGCCTGACGATGGGGTCCTACGGCATCGGGGTGTCGCGACTGGTCGCGGTCATCGCCGAACAGCAGCACGATGAGATCGGCCTGCGCTGGCCGGCCGCGGTGGCGCCGTTCGACGTGCACGTGGTGATCGCCAACAAGGACGCCGCCGCCCGCGTGGGTGCCACCGAGCTTGCCGGTGAGTTGTCCCGGCTGGGCTTCGAGGTGCTCCTCGATGACCGCACCTCGTCACCGGGGGTCAAGTTCAAGGACGCCGAACTGCTCGGCATGCCCTGGATCGTGGTCGTCGGGCGCGGCTGGGCCGACGGTGTGGTGGAACTACGCAACCGGTTCAGCGGCGAGACCCGCGAACTCGCGGTCGACGGGGCGGGCGCCGAGGTGGCTGCCGCGCTGCGCGCGAATCAGGGCTGAGCGCTGAACGCCTAACCGGCCTGTTCGGGACCGCCCGGGAAAGCCACGGTGACCGGGGCGGTCCCCAGGATCGTGCGCCACCGGGCCGCCAGCACCGCGGCCTGCGTCATCGCGGTCACGGCGAACATGCGGTCCTGCGGCGTCTGGGCCTGCTCCAGCACCGCGCGCCAGGCGGTGGCGGTGTCGGCCTCCATCCGCACGGCCAGTTCGGCGGCGTCGCCGGGATCGGTGACCTCGGTCGGCAGCTGGTAGCCCGGCGCCGGCAGCGGCGCGGTGACCTGCCGGTCGGCCAGCAGCACCAGTGCCTGCTCACGGCGTTCCCGGTGCTGGGCCATGGCCTCGGCGACCAGCCAGTTGTCCTCGGAGGTCGAATGCGCCGAGACGATGCCGTAGCCGTAGATGGCGCCGTGCTCGGTGGCCACGGCGTCGAACAGCGCCGCGTGGGCGGCGTCCTCGGGGCGATCCGGGTCCGGTGTCGGGGTTGGGGAGGTCATGGCTTCTCCTCTCCGCCCAACGCCACCAGATACGCCGCGGTGCACGACGCCGAGATCGAGCCGAGCAGCCCGGCGCGGTAGCCGGCCATCCGTTCGGCGGCCTGGGCGGACTGCTCGGCCGACCCGCGCAACGCGTCGATGACCTGTGCGACGGTGGGGGCGGCGGCGGGGGCCGTGCTGGTG
>NZ_MVHJ01000034.1 GCF_002086115.1 Mycolicibacterium bacteremicum | reverse complement strand
GCGGAGGGGGAGGTGGTGGCTCATGGTGAGGGCCGTGCTCGTTCTGGTGCTGCTGATCGCGCTGGCGGTGCTGATCGTCATCGTGGTCGGCTACAACAAACTCAGGTCCGCCGACATCCGGGTGTCCGAGGCGTTGTCCGGTATCGACGTCGAACTGACCCGCCGCGCCTCGTTGATCCCCAGCCTGGTGCACACCGTCGGCACCGTCGCCGCCCACGAACAGGCCGTGCTCAACCGCGTGGCCCGGGCCGGCGCCGAGCTCGATGCCGCCACCGGCGGTGCGTCGGTGGCCCAGCGCAGTGCGGCCGAGGGACACCTCGACAGCGCGGTCGGCCGCGTGCTCGCGCTCGGGCAGGGCTACCCGCAGCTCAGCTCGTCGAACAACTTCCTGAACCTGCAGCAGACCCTGACCGACACCGAGAACAAACTGGCTTTCGCACGCCAGTACTACAACGACGCCGTGGCCGCGGTGAACCGGCTGATCACCACGATGCCGTGGATGTTCGTCGCTCCCATCGCCGGGGTGAGCGAGCGCGAGTTCTACCAGACACCGCGGCTTACCTAGACTGGCGCGGTGCGTCTCCTTTTTGCCGGCACCCCGGACCCCGCGCTGCCCGCGCTGCGCCGACTGGTCGACTCCGCGAACCATGACGTCATCGCGGTGCTGACCCGTCCGGACGCGGCGGCCGGGCGCCGCGGCACGCCGGCACCGTCCCCGGTCGCGCAGTTCGCCGCCGAGCATGGCATCGCGGTGCTCAAGCCCGAGCGACCCAACAGCGCGGAGTTCGTGGCCGAACTCGCCGAACTGGCACCCGATGCGTGCGCCGTGGTGGCCTACGGCGCGTTGTTGCGGGACGAGCTGCTGGCGGTCCCCGCCCACGGCTGGGTGAACCTGCACTTCTCGTTGCTGCCGGCCTGGCGTGGCGCCGCACCGGTGCAGGCCGCGATCGCCGCCGGCGACACCGTCACCGGTGCGACCACCTTCCGCATCGAACGCGACCTGGATTCCGGACCCATCTTCGGGGTCGTCACCGAGACCGTGCAGCCGACCGACACCGCCGGGGATCTGCTTGAGCGGCTTTCTGTTTCGGGCGCCGGACTGTTGGAGGCGACCATGGACGGCATCGCCGACGGTTCGCTGACGCCGGTACGGCAGCCCGCCGAGGGCGTCACAGTGGCTCCGAAGATCACCGTGGAGGAGGCGCGGGTGCGCTGGGACCTGCCCGCCCACGTGGTGGACCGCCGCATCCGCGCGGTGACCCCGAATCCCGGTGCCTGGACGATGATCGGGGAGGCGCGGGTCAAGGTCGGTCCGGTGCGCCCCGACGAGGGCAAGGTGCTCGCCGTCGGGGAGATCGAGGTGGGCAAACGTGAGGTGTGGATCGGTACCGGTTCGAATGCCGTGTCGCTCAGCTGGATTCAGCCACCCGGTAAGAAGCCGATGAACGCCGCGGACTGGGCGCGCGGGGCGCGGCCGGATGCATCGGTGCGTGCGCTGTGAGCCGCCCGGGTCAGGGCCGCGGAGCGCGTCCGCCGCAACGCCAGGGCCAGCGGGGTCCGCAGCGCAAGGGGCCCCAGCGCACCCCGTTGGATCCCGCGCGCCGCGCCGCCTTCGACACCCTGCGCGCGGTCACCGAGCGGGACGCCTACGCCAACCTGACGCTGCCGGTGCTGCTGCGGGAACGCGGAATCACCGGTCGCGATGCCGCTTTCGCCACCGAGTTGGCCTATGGAACCTGCCGGGTGCGCGGGTTGCTGGACGCCGTCATCAGCGCGGCCGCCGGGCGGCCGACCGACCGGATCGACCCGGTGCTGCTGGACCTGTTGCGCCTGGGCGCCTACCAGTTGCTGCGCACCCGGGTGGATGCGCACGCCGCGGTGGATACCACCGTCGATCAGGCGGGTATCGAATTCGATGCGGTGCGGGCGGGTTTCGTCAACGGGGTTCTGCGCAAGATCGCGGGACAGGACGAGGCGGCCTGGGTGGCCGAGCTGGCACCGCCGGCGGGTACCGATCCGGTGGGCAACGCGGCGTTCGTGCACGCTCATCCGCGCTGGGTGGCGCAGGCCTTCGTCGACGCCTTGGGGACCCAGGCCGGTGAACTCGGTGCGTTGCTGGCCAGCGACGACGAGCGCCCGGTGGTGCATCTGGTGGCCCGGCCGGGCGTGTTGACCGCGGCCGAGCTGGCCGAGCAGACCGGCGGCACCGTCGGCCGGTACTCGCCTCATGCGGTGTATCTGCCCGGCGGCGATCCGGGCGAGGTCGCCGCGGTGCGCGCGGGCACGGCACTGGTGCAGGACGAGGGCTCTCAGTTGGTGGCGCGGGCGTTGACACTGGCCACCGTCGACGGCGAGGACGGCGGCCGGTGGCTGGACCTGTGCTCCGGCCCGGGTGGGAAGACCGCGCTGATCGGTGCGTTGGCCCCAGGCGCGGCCCGGGTCACCGCGGTGGAGCCGGCCGAACATCGTGCCGACTTCGTGGTGCAGAACACCGCGGGTCTGCCGGTCGACGTGCTGCGGGTGGACGGACGCGAGACCGGTTTGCCGCCAGGCAGTTTCGATCGGGTGCTGGTGGACGCGCCGTGCACCGGGCTGGGCGCGCTGCGGCGGCGGCCCGAGGCGCGCTGGCGGCGACAACCCGGTGACGTGCCTGCCCTGGGGCGGTTACAGCGTGAACTGCTGGGCTCGGCGATCGGGCTCACCCGGCCGGGCGGGGTGGTGCTGTACGCGACGTGCTCGCCGCACCTGGCGGAGACCGTCGGCGTGGTCGCCGATGCGCTGCGCCGGCATCCGGTGACGGCGCTGGACACCCGGGAGTTCTTCCCCGGGGTCGACCGGCTGGGGGACGGGCCGTATGTGCAGTTGTGGCCGCATCGGCACGGCACCGACGCGATGTTCGCCGCGGCGCTGCGCGTCGGCCCTGGGGTTGATTGACGGGGCGAGCGCAGCGACGGGAAATGACTGAGGGCGAGCGCAGCGACGGGATCCGGAAAAAGTAGGCTGACCGCCATGGCAGGTCAATCTTCCGGCGCCCCGCTGATCGCCCCGTCCATCCTGTCCGCGGATTTCGCTCGGCTCTCCGATGAGGTGGCCGCGGTGTCCGGTGCCGACTGGTTGCACGTGGACGTGATGGACAACCACTTCGTGCCGAACCTGACGCTCGGACTGCCGGTGGTGGAGAGCCTGCTCAAGGCGACCGACATCCCGATGGACTGCCATCTGATGATCGAGCAGCCCGAACGGTGGGCCCCGCCGTATGCCGAGGCCGGCGCCTACAACGTCACCTTCCACGCCGAGGCGACCGACAACCCGATCGCGGTGGCTCGCGACATCCGCGCCGCTGGGGCCAAGGCCGGACTCTCGGTGAAGCCCGGTACCCCGCTGGAGCCCTACCTGGAGATCCTCCGTGAATTCGACACCCTGCTGGTGATGTCGGTCGAGCCGGGTTTCGGCGGACAGAAGTTCATCCCCGAGGTGCTGGTCAAGGTCGCAACCGCGCGCCGACTGGTGGATGCGGGTGAGCTGACCATCGTGGTGGAGATCGACGGCGGTATCAACGCCGACACCATCGAAGAGGCGGCCGAGGCCGGGGTGGACTGTTTCGTGGCCGGATCCGCCGTCTACAGCGCCGACGATCCCGCCGATGCGGTGGCGCGGCTGCGCCGGCAGGCCGCCGCGGCCTCGCCTCACCTGACCTTATGACCCCCGACGCCGCGATGCGGCTGGCCATCGAACAGTCCGAGCGGGTCAAGGGTGCGACGTATCCGAATCCGCCGGTCGGTGCGGTGATCCTCGATGCCGCCGGCGAGGTGGTCGGTGTCGGCGCGACGCAGCCGACCGGAGGCGCACATGCCGAGGTGGTGGCCATGCGCCGGGCCGGGGACTTGGCCCGTGGCGGTACCGCGGTGGTGACAATGGAGCCGTGCAACCACCATGGGCGCACCCCGCCCTGTGTTGACGGCCTGCTCGCCGCCGGTGTTGCGCGCGTGGTCTACGCGGTCGAGGACCCGAATCCGGTCGCTGCGGGTGGTTCGGCCCGGTTACGCGACGCCGGTGTGGACGTCCGGTCCGGCGTGTTGAGCGCCGAGGTCGCCGGCGGCCCGCTGCGGGAATGGCTGCACAAACAGCGCACCGGCCTGCCGCACATCACCTGGAAGTTCGCCACCAGCGTCGACGGCCGCAGCGCCGCCGCGGACGGCAGCAGTCAATGGATCACCAGCGACGCCGCCCGCGCGGATGTGCATCGCCACCGCGCGGTGGTGGAAGCCATCGTGGTGGGCACCGGCACGGTGTTCTTCGACGACCCGACCCTGACGGCCCGGCTGCCAGACGGCAGCCTGGCCGAGCGGCAACCCTTGCGAGTTGTGGTGGGGGAGCGCGAGATCTCCTCGGAGGCAAACGTTCTCAACGACGACACCCGTACGATGGTGATCCGGACCCGCGATCCGCACGAGGTGGTCAAGGCGCTGTCCGACCGCACCGCGGTCCTGCTCGAGGGTGGTCCCACACTGGCCGGCGCATTCCTACGGGCCGGCGTGATCGACCGGATCCTGGCCTATGTGGCACCCATCCTGCTCGGTGGTCCGATCACCGCCGTCGACGACGTCGGCGTGCTGAGCATGGCCGGAGCGCAGCGTTGGCGCTTCGATGCGATCGAACCCATCGGACCCGATGTCCGGCTCAGTCTGGTGCCGCACTGACCGACGCGCATGTGAGCGCACGCACACTCGGCCATCGGGTGTGAGTTGTGCCGAACCTGCTGGTCGCAGCGTCGGTCCCGGGTGTTGCGGCCGACCGTGCCCAACGGGCGCCGGTAGAATTCGAGCGAGCGCCCTTCACCGACGAGTAGCGCGTGATGAGCACTAGCAAAGGACGTGAGCATGACTGCTCTGCAGGACTGGCTCAATACCGGCCCGATGAACCCCCAGACCGTTCGAACGTTGATCCTGGACCTGCTGCGCATGGGAACCCCGGCGGAGATCCACCGGCGTACCCCCATCATCATGCAGCCCGGCCTGGAACGCTGCTGATTTGCTGAATCACCCGACCCGGGTGAGCACATCGAGCGCGCCGGATATGTCCCGTGCGTAAAAGGTAGCCCCCCATTCCGATCTCCGATCCGCGATGATGGCCGGCGTAGCGGTATTCCCGCAGTTTCCCGCTGGTTCGGACAGGAGAGGGTGATGGGCATGCAGGCGCAGCCTCAGGGTCATGACGGAGGACGCCTTCTTTCGCTGGCACCGCTCACTGCGCTGGAACTGGACCCGGCCGAACTGGTCAGCTGCGCAGCGGCCACCGGTTTTGACGCCGTCGGGCTGCGGCTCATCAGGGCCACCGGGCAGGAGCCCGTTCGGCCGACGATCGGGCTGACGCCGCTGATCAGGGAAACCAAACGGCGTCTTGATGATTCGGGTCTGCAGCTGTTGGACATCGAGGTCGTCAGACTGGTCCCGGACACCGACGTGCGGCCCGATTTCGAAGGATTCCTGGAGACCGGCGCCTACCTGGGTGCGGCCGAGGTGCTGGTCACCGGTTACGATCCCGACCACGTCCGCACCGCGGACAATCTCGCCCAGTTGTCCCTGCTGGCAGCAGAATTCGGGCTGACGATCAACCTCGAGCCGATGCCCTGGACCGAGGTGCGGAATCTGCACGAGGGTGCTGCGCTGGTGGCGCAGTGCCCGGTCACCGTCGGCCTGCTGATCGACGCGATCCACTATGACCGGGCCGGCAGCACGCCCGCCGAACTGCGGGCGTTGCCGCGCGATTGGATCCGGTACGCCCAGATCTGTGACGCGCCGACGGAACGGCCGACAAGTGTGGCCGAACTGATGTACCAGGGCCGGTCGGCGCGGTTGTTGCCGGGCGAGGGCGGGATCGATCTGGTGTCGATGCTTCGCGCGCTGCCGACCGGATTGCCGATCAGCGTGGAGGCACCCCTGCTGGGCGACGCTCCGGCCGCGGTACGCGCTGCGGCAGCGGCACGGGCTTCGCGCGAGGTGCTCGCATCGGTCGACGACAGTGGCTGGACGCCGCTGATCCGCACTGCCTGACGAATTCCCGGTACGTTCGTCACGGTGCGCCGATTTCGCCTCCTGGCCGCCGTCCTGGGCGGGCTGCTGTTGCTGATCGCCGCCACCGGCATCGGTGCACACTTCGTCGGTGTGACGAGCACCGCGGTTGCCTGGATCGCCTCCTTCACCCCGATCGCCGTGCTCCTCGCGGTACCGGCGCTGCTGCTCCTGCTGATCGGCAGGCGGCGCCGGACAGCCGTGGCGGCTGCCGCCGTCCTCATCGTCGGCTTGGCCACCCAGGTGCCGCTGTACCACGGCACCGCCGGCGAACGCGTGCCGGCGGAGTCGGTACGCCTGATGCAGGCGAACATCCGACTGGGTGGAGCTGATCCGGTTGCCCTGGTCCATTCGGTCGACGGTCGCGATGTCGACCTGCTCACGGTGATCGAACTGACCGAGCATGCGGTGACCGAGCTGTCCGGCGCGGGCCTGGACCGGCTGCTGCCATTCTCCTGCGAACGGCCGCGCGCCGGTGGCGGCGGGGCGGGAATCTACTCCCGATATCCGCTGCGTGACTGTGGCCGACTGGACGGTTTCGTGCTCAACAATGTGCGCGCGCTCGCCGACGTCCCCGGGGTAGGACCGACTGCGGTATATGCCCTGCACCCGTTGCCGCCCTATCCGGAGCCGGCCTGGAAGTGGGTTCACGAGCTGAAACGGCTGCGTCCGATATTGCAGGCCGAAGCGAACCCGATGCTGGTCGGTGCGGACTTCAACTCCACCTATGACCACAAGCAGTACCGTGAATTACTTGCCAACGCACAACGCGCCGGGGCTCCGCCGCTGCACGATGCGGCCGAATACGTGGGGGCCGGTGTGGTTCCCACCTTTCCGGCGGACCGCCTGATTCCGCCGGTGCTTGCCATCGACCGTATTCTGGCACGCGGATTCGAACCCCTGTCCTTTGAGCGATTCGACGTGCCGGGCTCAGATCATCTGGGTGTGGTCGGCAATCTCGGGTTGCCGCAGATGAATTCAAACTGAGGAAGTTGAATTCATCTGTTGCATTGCTGCGCAGCGCTTTTCGCGAATCGGCGACCGGTGTGGGCTGCGTCATAGAATAAGACGTAGCTGACAATTTCATGTGAATGCTCGCTAGTGTCGGTCTCGCAATCAAACTTCTCCAGCGGCGGGCCGCGCTGAGCGACCGTCTGCAGGCGCTTGCCTGCGTCTTCCATTTTTGAAAGGTGATGACTCCCTTGACAGATACGGTGGAGGGCACGGGTGTCGAGCACTTGGCGAAATCGCTGAGCCTTGATCATGATCTGCCCATCAGCAAACATCATGGCGGTCGCGAGAACAACGGATCAGAGCATCAGGACGCCACCGGCGGTTCCGGTGACGGCGCAGGTGAGCCCACTGTGACGGTGGTGATCCCGACCCGTAACGAGGCGCGCAACCTCCCCTACGTCGCAAAGCGGATGCCTGCCGTGGATCAGATCGTGGTGGTCGACGGCAACTCGGTGGACGACACGGTCGACGTGGCCCGCATGCTCTGGCCGGAGGCGTTGATCGTCAACCAGACTCGTGGTGGCAAGGGTAATGCGCTGGCCTGTGGATTCGAGGTGAGCACCGGCGATATCGTGGTGATGATCGATGCGGACGGGTCGACCGATCCGGCAGAGATCCCGGACTTCGTCGCCGCGCTGGTCGCCGGAGCCGACTTCGCCAAGGGCAGTCGTTTCACCAGCGCCGGCGGTAGCGACGACATCACCAAACTGCGCAGGATCGGGAACAAGGGCCTGAACTGGCTGGTGAATAGGCTGTTCGGCACCCAGTTCACCGACCTGTGTTACGGATACAACGCGTTCTGGCGCAACCACCTCGCGGTGCTCGACCTGCCGCGCACCGATGTGCCCGAGGCGCAGTGGGGCGATGGTTTCGAGATCGAGACCGTCATCAACGTCCGGGTTGCGCGCAACGGGCTCACGATCGAAGAGGTCAGCAGCTTCGAAGGCAAGCGCATCTACGGACGCAGTAATCTCAACGCCGTCACCGACGGACTGCGGGTGCTGCGGACGATCGGCCGTGAGCGACGGCTGCATCGTGCGATGACCGTCGCGGCGCGCGCGTCGGCGACCTCGCGATGACCAGGATCCGCGAAAAGCTGGGCCACACACTGGCGCTGGCGCAGAGCATCGGCCTGTCCGCCGCGCTGAACCTGGTGGGCCGGCGAGCGCTGGGCATCTCGCGGCCGGTCACCGTTCGGTGTGGTCCGCACCGTCTGACGGTGCGACCCGCCGACAGTGATCCGTTCGTCCTGGCGCAGATCTTCACCGAGCAGGAATACGACGCCCACCCGTTCTGGTCGGACCGGTTGAACGCACTGGCGGCGCGGGTGGTGGCGGCCGGCGGTGTGCCGGTGATCATCGATGCCGGCGCCAATGTCGGCTACTCCGCGCTGTATCTGGCCGACCGCTTTCCGGACGCACGAATTCTGGCCGTGGAACCCGATGCGGCCTGCGTGGCCATGATCGAACGGAACTGTGAAGCGAACCCGCGCATCACACCGGTCCACGCCGCGCTGTGGAGTCACGGGAACGGGGTGAATCTTCAGGTCGATGGTGAAGGGTCGTGGGCGAACCGGGTCACCGATGCCGGCGACACCCCGTCGGTAACCCTGGAGGCACTGCTCCGCCAGATCCCCGATGCGGTGCCGTTCGTTCTGAAGCTGGACATCGAGGGCGCCGAATCCCAAGTATGCCAATCTTCTTCGGACGCCGTCGCCTCGTTTGCGTGCATCATGATCGAACCCCACGACTGGATGCTGCCGGGCTCCGGCGGTCTGGCACCGCTCTACGACGCGGTGGCCGGCAAGAAGATGGACACCCTGATCCGCGACGAGACGTTGATGTTGTTCGATTGCGCGATGACGGAGGACCTGGCTCCAACCGCAGCCTCCGCACGCTGACGCTGTCATTTGCTGTAGCGCAATGTCCTGCCCTTGGTCAGGCTTGCGCTCAGTGGTGTTTGTGCACGTGTCGCTGCAACCGTTGGTTCCTGATAGAGCTATCAGCGAACGGTGCGGTCGGCATTCGTAGCTCTTGTAAGTAGTGTTGGGCTGCAATAACATTCGCCTCAGCCAGTTCTGGCTGAACACCATTCGCATCAATCTTAGGAGAACCGTGTCTCTCGCTGTTCCCGTGGATTCGGGGCGCGACTTCTGGTCTGCGCAATCGCCATCCACGCCTCTGAAGAAGAGGTTGCTCATCGCCTCCGTCGCGATGACAGGCGCGTCGGTCATCGCCGTGACGCCCGTCGCGCAGAACCTGCCGGCGCTGGAGATCGCTCAGCAGCGTGCAGTCGAACTCGTCGCGTTCGAGAACCCGTTCGCCGTACTGGGTGCCACGTTCTCGAAAGCCTTCGAGAATCTCAACAATCGGGGCACCGACATCTCGGCCACCCTGCATCCGAACCTGACGGCGATTCTGGGAAACCAGGAACTCCAGCGCGAACTCTCGGTGATCCTGTTCCGCCCGGAGACCGTGGCGCAACAGTTGCAGGACCGGCTTGCCGAGCACCAGGAGACCCTGCGCACCGGGTGGGAGCAGTCCCAGGCGGGCTGGGCGGCCCACAACGAACTGTTGCCGGGTGTCCTGCAGCGGGCCAACGCCGAACTGGCAGCGGGTAATTTCACCGAGGCCTTCGCGCACGTGAACGACTGGTTCATCTTCGGTCTGGGTGCGGCGGGCTGGCCGCTGTACCCGAGTTTCGCCGTTCCGGGTCAGGTGGCCCGCGACGTCGGTGGACCGGCCATCGGCGCCATCCTGGATGCACTGCTGGTGGGCGATACGACTCTGGCCGGCTATCCGCACGCCATCCTGGTGCCGTTCGTGAGCGCGATCTTCCGATTCACCGACAGCCTCGACGAGATCCGCATCGCGGCTCAGGCCGGCGATGTGGTGACCGCGATCAGCCATACCGTCAACCTGCCTGCCAAGGTGCTGGGTGCGTTCCTCAACGGGTACAGCCCGAGCATCGCCGAGGACTGGAATGTCTTCCCGGGTCTGTTGACCCCGGGTGGCCCCATCGACTCGTTCCTGGTGCAGTACCCGTCGCTGATCGCCAAGGCGCTGAACGCCCTGACCGGGCAGACGGCCGCCAAGACCGGTGAGGAGGCGCTCAGCAAGGTGTCGTCGACCGCGCTGGCGGCCGAGGACGACACGGTGACGTTGAGCGTCGAGACAGGCTCGGGTGCAACTCCGGTCGAATCGGTGTCCGCGGGCAGCGAGGAGTCGAGCAGCGAGGAGTCGGTCACCGGCGAGCAGACCGAGCCGGGCGCCACGGTGCCCGCCGACGAGGCCGATGTCGACGAGGACGTCGCGGCCGAGCAGGCTCCGGTGGCGGAGACCGAGGACTCCGGAACCGTCGCCGAAGGGACCGCTCCGGTCACCGGCGAGGGGGGCGGTGACAGCGCCGAGGCCGGCAGTGAGTCCGGTGTCGAGTCCGACCAGGCGGAGAAGGCTGAGAAGGCCGACAAGACCGACACGGCGGAGAAGGCCGACAAGGCTGACAAGGCCGACGTCAAGGCGGAGAAGGCCGACAAGGCGGACGCCAAGGCCGACAAGGCTGACGCCAAGGCGGAGAAGGCCGACAAGGCTGACGCGAAGGCGGACAAGGCGGATGCGAAGTCCGACAAGTCCGACAGCAAGGCGTCCAGCGGTTCGTCGAGCGGCTCGGGGAGCTCCAGCAGCGACTAGCCGCCAACGGCTACCCGACAGCGAAGAAGAACGGCCCCCTCGCAGGAGGGGGCCGTTTCTTCATGCGTGCAGTGGGCCCGAGCTCGCGAGAGTGACGTTTCCGCGGTCTCCGAGCCCGCGAGAGCACAGATACGTCACTCTCACGCAAACCATCAGCCGTGCGCGATGACCATCTCCGCGACCCGTCCGACGTGTGGCTCCCGGACCACCGAGTCGTGGTCGCAGTTGACCCGCTGGACCGAGAGTTCGCCGGTGAGCAGTCGCGGCCAGACCCGTTCATCGTCACGGTTGAAGCTGCTCAGGATCAACAGGGTTCGTCCCGGGTAGGGACGGGGCCGGTGCAGCCGACCGACTCGGACGCCCACATCGCGCAGCGCGGCCACCTTCTCGTCCGGGGTGCCGTCGAGGATTCCGGCCAGTGGCAACAGCGCCCGTTGCCGCCAGAGTTCGTGCGGTGCCGCGGGATCCTGTTCCAGCAGTGTCGAACCCACATCGGGCAGGTCCCGCCGGGCGGCGCGCACCGTCCGCGGCGGCAGGAACGGGTCGAGCAGGGTCACCAGCTCCACCTGGTGGCCAAATTCGGTGAGCCGGTTGGCGACATCGATGGCGATGAACGCACCGAGGGAGTGGCCGGCCAGCCGATAGGGGCCGTGCGGCTGCAGCGTCAGCAGATCACGCAGGTGCCGGCGCGCGGCCCGCCCGATCGTCCAGTCGGGCACGGCGCGGTTCTCCAAACCGTGTGCCTGGAACGCGATCACGGCGGTATCGGCTCCGAGCCGATCGGCCAGCGGGACGAAGGACAACGCCGAGGCACCGGCCCCGGCGAAGCAGAACAGGGTGGATCGGGTCTGCTCTCCCGGGGCGCGCAGGATCACCGTCGTCGCCCGGATGCCCGTGTCCCGCCATACCGTGTCGCCGGTCCGCCGGGTCCGCACGATCTCGGCGAACTGCGCGACGGTGGGTGCGGTGGCCAGATCCGAGGCGGTGAGCCGTACCTCGTGCTGTGCGCCCACCAGGCCGATCATCTGCTGCACGTTGAGCGAGTCGCCGCCGAGCGCATAGAAATTCTCGTCCCGACCGACCTGTCCGAGCCGGAGCACCCCGGCCCAGGCGGTCGCGATGGCGGATTCCAGCCCCGGCGCGGCCGGGATGATCGGCCCCCGGGTGGGTGCCGGCAGCGCCCGCCGGTCGACCTTGCCGCGTTCGTTGCGGGGCAACGCCGCCAACATCACGACGTGGGTGGGCACCATCCAGGCCGGCAGCCGGGTGTGCACCTGGGCGCGGATGTCGGCCACCGCCGGGCTGCGGACCTCGGGATCGGGTGCGACGTAGGCGATCAGCAGCGGTGTTCCGGCCGACTGATCGGCGACGACGAGGGCTTCCCGCACCCCGGGGCAGTCGAGCAAAGCCGCCTCCACCTCGGCGGGTTCCACCAGATATCCGCGGATCTTGACGGCGGCATCCATCCGGCCGAGCACGACGAGCGTGCCGTCCTCGGTGAACCGCGCGCGGTCGTTGGTGACGAAGGTCCGGCTGCCATTGGGGTTGGCGGTGAAGGTCGTCGAGGCGCTGTCCGGCGCGAGGTATCCGGCGGCCAGGTAGGCGGAGGTGACCGTCAGCCGGCCCTGCTCGTCGATATCGAGCGTCTTGTGCGGTACGGCAACTCCGGCGGGGATGACCCCGGGGGGAATCTCGTCGTCGGGCCAGATGTCGTGATGCGCGATGCCCAGCGTCTCCGAGGAACCGGCCCAGTTGGTCAGCACGGCATGTGGTGTCAGCTCGCGGGCCCGCCGGATCACGTTGCTGTAGACCGGTTCACCGGTGGTCACGATGCGCTGGACGCCGGGCAATGTGCGACCGCAGGCCGCTTCGGTCAGCGATTGCAGGAACGAAGGCGTGCACATCACGATGTCCGCGCCCGCGAGCCGGTCGATCGCCGCTTCCGGGGTGCAGTTTCGGGGGTCGATGGCGATGACCTCGGCGCCCGACAGCAGCGCTCCGATGAGGACGTTCAGCCCGGCTGCGAAACTCACGGGCATGCACAGCGCGACCCGGCTGTTCTCGACGATGCCGAAGCGGTCGCGATGCAGAATCCAATCGCTCAACCACGTTCCGTGGACGTGCAGGACGGCCTTGGGCTCACCGGAGGAGCCCGAGGTGAATTGGATACTGGTGACTTTCTGCCGGTCCAGCACGGCGGCGGTGCCCGGCGCGGACGTGCGTTCGGGCGGGGCGTCGGCCTGCCAGACGCGGTACCCCTCGGCCGGCTCGTGGGTGCGCGGCCGGGATGAGTCATCGACCACGACGGTATCGAGGTGGCGGCCCTGATCTCGCAGGGCTGCGAAGATATGCGACATCCGGTCCGGTGGCAGTCCGGGATCCAACGGCACCAGCGGTGCGCCGGCGGCGAAACTGCCGAGAACCACCGCCGTGATGGCCGGGCTGAGATCGCCCACCATGGCCACCGGTGCCTCCGGATCCGGCCGGCCACGCAGCACCTGCGTCCAGGCGGCGGCGTCGATCCGCAACTGGCCGTATGTGATCGCGGCATCGGTGGTGCGCAGCGCCACCTCGGCGTGCTTGCGCACCGCGATCTCCTCGAACCGTTCGCTCACCGAGTCGTATTCGATCGGCGCGACGTGGCTCAGGTCCGGCCGCACCGGCGCGGGCCGCGCTGGTGCGTCCAGCGACTGTCCGCTCGGGGTGGCGGCCACCCGTCGCATCAGCGCGGCGGTGGGGCCCAACACGACGAGCGTGATGAGCAGTTCGCCGGCGACGTAGGTGTAGCCGACGGCATCGATGCCCCATCGGGGTGTGGTCAGGATGACGCCGGCGACCACCATGACGCCGAGCAGCACCTGGGAGACGACGGCCAGCCGGAGCTTACGTTGCAACCGGGCCAGCGCGGTGTAGATGGTCGTCAACGCCACCGCGGGCAACACCAGGGCCATCGTCCGGATCAGGGTGGTGCCGTTGGCGGCGTAATGCGGGCCCAGGATGCCGAGGATGAACGGGGCGGTCGCCATCAGCACCAGTGACCCGGCCACCGCGGATCCACCACACAGCAGCACGAATCGCTTGGTGCATGCCCAGACGTCGGCGCCCGGGGTGGACGCCGTCGCGATGAAGGGCGCGGCGGTGGCCACGATCAGCGCGCCCAGCGTGTTGACCACCAGCCAGCACATCGAGAAATACGCGTTCATCTCGGTGCCGAGCTGGGCGACCACGATCAACGGGACCAGTAGCGGCACGATGACGTTGATGGCGTTGATGGCGTAGGAGCTGGCGAAGAAGGTGAACAGCTCCCGGCGGTCGGGCAGGTCCGGGTTGCCTGCGCGGGCACCCGTCTCACGGCGGATGATGAACACCGCGATGATCGCCGTGATCGCTGCCGCCGGAAGCACCCAGGACCAGACGATGGCCGCGCCGGTTGCCAGCGGGATCATGGCAGCGACGATGATGAGCTTCGCCGTGGACTGGCTGATGTTCTTGGTGGCGATGGCGCGGGCGCGGCCCAGCCCGATCAGGATCTGATCCTGCAGTGCGTAGATCGCGAGGATCGACACGAACACTGGGAAGAACAGCATCTCAACCGGATTCGGGAACAATTGGGCCCGCGGTCCGATGGCGGTGAAGACGGCTCCGAACACCAATGCCGTCCCGGCGACGAAGAGCATGCCCTGGCGCACGATGGGTTTGGTCCGGTTGCCGGCCAGCGGCAGGAAGCGCTCATAGAGGCTGCCCAGGCTGAAGTTGGCCAGGATGGCGATCAGGGTCGCCGAGGTGATGATGGCGGATGCCCGGCCGACCTCTGCGGTGTCATAGCCGCGTGCGGCGACGGTCCAGAACACGAAACCGAGGATGCCGGTGGCGGCACTGGAGGTCATGACCGCGGCGATGTCGATGCCGAGTCCGCCGCGCCGGGCATGCGAGACGGGGAGGACCGGCGCCGGGGCGGGTGCGCCCAGATCAACCGCCGGAACGGAGGTTTGTTGTGGTCCCAGGGTGTCGGGTCGGCCGATCGTGGGCATGTGGCGGAAGTCCTCGCGGGAGATCGAATGCGGCGGCGACGCCACCGCAAGGACAATACTGACTTCGCGGGAATTTGGTTAGCCTACCCATAGTAGTGATGCGCATCATACTGGTGGAGGTAGCCGCCCCATCGTGACGTGCGGTTGCTAGTCTCGGCGCAGTTGAGTCGAACTCTGTTGCCCTGACGCTGGTTTCGCCATTGGCGACGCTTCTCGGGATGAAATCGATGCCTCCGCGGCGGAGGGTGGTGAGGTACGTGCGTCCGAACATGTTGGCCCGGCTGACGGGGTGGGTGTCATTGGTACCGGTGTGCTATTTCGCCGCGGAATGGGTGGTCGCCGCCTCGTGGCGAGGGTTCTACGGATACCGCGACAATCTGCTGGGACCACTCGGTACCGCATTCTGTGGTCCGGTGGGCAATTGGCCGTGCAGTGAGCTGTACCGGGTGATGAATGTGGCCCTGGTGGCGAGCGGCCTGGCCATCGTGTTCGTTGCGGCGGGGTTGTTCGCGCGGCGGTCGACCGACCGGGCCGGTGCGCTGTTGTTGCTGTCGGCATCGGGTGTCGGTCTGGCTGTCAGTGGCGCGATCACCCAGAACATCAGCTACACCGCGAATCTCACCGCCACCATGGTGTTCATGACCCTCGGCTCGGTGGGCGCGCTGTTGACCGCCACCGATTCGGCAACCCCGATGACGGGGGAGCGCCGCCTGGTCGCCGTGTCGGCGGCACTTTGCAGCCTCCTCGGTCTCTTCGCCTATGTCGGCGGCCTCGACATCTTCGGGCCCGGCGGGGCGCAGCGATTGTGTGTGTACGGCGTGCTGGTCACCGTGATTGCCGTCGGCACGCTCGGGCTGAGCGGGCCGCCGGCCGACGGCGCCGCCGAGCGTATCGAGGAAAAACGATGACCGACTGTGTAGTTCACCGATGACGGCGACCTTGGCGGCCGACGTGGGCACGTCGGGCTCCGATGAGCTCGCGGTCGTGCCGGGCCACCGCATCCCGCTGCTACGGGTGCGGATGGCCGATCTCGCGGTCGCCGGGGCGATCGCCGGTGCGCTGGCGCTGACGGGCCTGCCCGACGGGCCGCGCGCCATGGCATTGCTCGCTTTCATCGCGATCGGACCCGGCGCCGCCGTACTGAGCTGGGTGCCGATCCCGCGGCGCGCCATGCTGTCGACGGTCCCGGTTCTCGGAGCCGCGATCACCACGCTGGTGGCCATGGCGGCGATGTGGTCGTATCGCTGGAACCCGCCCGAGATTCTGTGGGTGCAGGTCATCGCCGTCTGCGCGAGCAGCGGCTGGTGGTATCACCGCCACCGCGGTTGCGCCGGTTCCGGCGTACGGTGGCGCCGGGTCCCCGACACCACCGTCGTCGGCCGGTCGGTTGTGCGCCGGCATCTTTCGCTGCTGCTCAGCGCCGCCGCGGTGGTCATCTGGGCGGCCGCGGTGCCCGGCCTGCCGGGCGTCGAGGCAAGCTATTACGGTCTGCTGTTCTCCGGTACCGGTCCACTGCTGGCCCTGTGCATCGTGCTGTGCGCGTGGGCGCTGCTGGTCGCGATCCGCGATCGTCGATTGCTTCCGGCGGCGGCCGCGGTCGGTGCGGCGATCATCGTCTCCCGGGTGACCACATTCGTGGCGACCGAGGTGCCGCTCTACGACTGGACCTACAAGCATCTGGCGGTCGTCGACTACATCCTGGTGCACGGGCGCATCGCACCCGACGGCACCGACATCTATGCCCAGTGGTCGGCATTCTTCGTGATGTTCGCCTGGTTCAGCGATGTCACCGGTGTGCCGCCGATCGTGATCGCCCATGCGTTCGCGCCGATCATCCACGTCCTGATCGCACTCGCCGTGTACTGTGCGGCGCGGGTTCTCGGCCGGCCCCGACGCACCGCAGTGGCCGCGACGTTCCTGGCCGAGGTGGTCAATTGGGTTGGCCAAGACTACTTCTCGCCCCAGGCGTGGTCGCTGGCGTTGGCCTTCGGGATGATCGTGCTGCTGCTGGCCTCACCGCGTAGTCGGGCCGCCGGCATCCTGGCCATCATCGTCTTCGCCGCGACCGTGCCCACCCACCAGCTGACCCCGTTCTGGGCGGTGGCGGTGGCCTGCCTGTTGTGTGTGGTGCGACGTGCCCGGCCGTGGTGGATAGCGGTGGTGATGGTGGCGATCGTGGGCAGCTACCTGCTGCTCAACCTGGAGGCGGTGCTGCCCTACGGTGTGTTCTCCGGCAGCAGCCCGGTGAGCAACGCCACCAGCAACGTCGTCAGTTCGGGAATGCCCGCCAAGGATTTCACCTCGCTGATCGTGCGTTCGTTGTCGCTGGCGGTCGTGGGCAGCGCGTTCGGCTGCGCGCTGTGGCTGTGGAAAAGCCGGAAACCGGTGGCGGCCCTGGGCATTGTGGCGTTCTCCTCATTCGGTCTGCTGCTCGGGCAGAACTACGGTGGCGAGGCGATCTTCCGGGTCTACCTGTACGCCGTGCTCGGCTGCGCCATCCTCATCGCACCAGCGGTGGTCGCCGCGGTGGATCGCCGCCGGGTGGGTCCGCGGGCGGCCGCCACCCGGCTGGTCGCCGTGCTCGGAGCGAGCTCGCTCTCGCTGGCAGGCCTGCACGGTTATGTGGCGCTGTGGCCGATGGTGGTGGAGACCCGGGCGCAGATCGATCTGATGAATGCGATCACCGAGGGGGCGGATCCGCGTACCCGGTTGGTGATGATCCGGCCGAGCGGGATGCCCACCCGGGTCAATGCCGACTACGCCGAGTTGACCTTGTTCAACCCGTATTTCGACGAGTCCATCGCCTACGACCTGTGGGACGGCCGCGACCCGCGGTTACCGGAACTGAAGGCGAACTTCCCGGCTGACGACGACATCGCGACGCTGGACGACAATGCGACGCGCGAGGCCTACATGGCCTACCTGATGTTCAGCGAGCAGTCCAACAAGGCGGTGCGCTACTACGGCGATTACCGACCGGAGGCCATCGAGCTGTTGCAGGACGCGCTGCGCGCGTCGCCGAACTGGACGGTGTTCTACGAGGACGGCGCCACGCTGGTGTTCCGCAGCATCAACCACGACAAGGCTTCCGGGTAGGGCGGCTACGCTCAGCCGGCCCGCATGGGCGCGGGCCGGCGCCCCTGGCGGCGTCCCCGCCACAGCGCCCACGGGCCACCGAGCACCGAGAGGACTTCGGTCCGGCCGACCGAGCTGGGGATGCTGTCGCCGAGATCGTCCGGGGCGACCATGATTGCGCCGTAGTCGGCGCCGGCGCGCACCGAGGACCGAAATTGTCTGCGCGCAACCGTGAATGCCAGCCGGCGGTGCACCCGGTCGAGGAATACCTTGGTCAACCAGGCGCCGAGGCCGAGGCCGTATCCGCGCGCCTGAACCAGCAGGGCCGCGCCATCGCTGCGGTGCCGGTGCCAGACGATCGCAGCGGGCTCGTTGACCAGGGTGTGCCCGGCGGCGACGAGCCGGAAGAACATGTCGATATCCTCGCCGCCCTTGGTCGAGGTGCCGGCGCCCAGCGCCTCGTCGAAGCCACCCAGCTCGGCGGCCGCACTGCGGCTGATCGCGAAATTGGCTCCGGTGCCGTACATCCCTACCTGGAACGGAAACAGCGGGAGGTCCGGCGGCGGCTCGGCCAACGAATAGGAGCGCGGAATCAGTGTCGCCGCCCAGGAGACACGCTGGTCGAAATATGCCTGCGCGGCCGTGCGAAGCTCCCCGCTGGGCACCATCCCGCAGACACAGGCCACCTCCTCGGACCGCTCGAACCCGCCGGCCAGTCCACGCAGCCAGTACGGATCGACCACCACATCGTCATCGGTGAACGCGACGATGTCGTGGCGGGCGGCCCGTAATCCGGCATTGCGGGCATTCGACAGTCCCGCAACGGGTTCGAGGACGCGCCGTATCCGTGCGTCTGCGGCGCCTGCAACGACCCGCGCCGTCGCGTCGGTCACCGGGGCGTTGTCGACCACGATGATCTCGAAGTCGGGATAGTCGAGGGTGCTCAGCGAGGCCAGTGCGCCGGCCAGATCCTCGGGGCGCTCCCGGGTGCACAGCACCACCGAGATCGGTGGCAGTACAGCGGCCGTCGACACATCCGGGTCCCGAGTCGGCCGGGGCAGGTCGAGGGTGACGGCGTCACCGACGATATCGGCTTCGACGAAGTCGACGGGTTGCGACCCGTCGCGCAGCAGGATCCGGGCGCGCCGGTAACCTTCCGGCTGCGCGATGGTGACGGTGACCCGGCCGTCGTGTTCCCCGACGCGGTCGATGTCCAGGCAGCCGATCCAGCGGGCGTGCGCACCCTCGGGGACACCGCCGGGCGTCATCACCGGCGCGATCGTCACAGCGGAACTCATGATTCGGTGACCCTTACCCAGTCGATCAGCATGGTGGCGGGGAACGGCGTCGACTCGTCGGCGGGGCCGGGCCAGTCACCGCCGACCGCCAGGTTCAGCAGCAGGTGGAATGGTGCATCGAAGACCCACGCAGCACCCTCTTCGAGGTTCAGCGGCGTGACGGTCAGCAGGGTCGTATCGTCGACACCGGTGACGATGCGGCCCGGTGTGCGTTCGACCCAGTAGGTGCGGAACACGCCGGCCAGCGGGAACGGGACCGGGCCGGTGGCCGACATCTGTTGTCCGCGTTCGGTCCCCGTCTGGGGAGCGTGCACAGTGGAGTGCCATTCGGTGACCTGATTGAGCGTTTCGATCACGTCGATCTCGCCTGCCGCCGGCCAGCCCACCTGATCGAGGTTCGCCCCGAGCAGCCAGAAGGCCGGGTGCAGGCCCGCCCCGGCGGGCAACGCGATACGGGCCTCGGCTCGACCGAAGGTGAACGCGATGCTGCCGTTGGTATCGATACGCGCCGAGGTGATCTGCCCGTCGGTGCTCCGACGAGCCGTCAGCGCCAGATGACCGTTCCCGTCCAGACCGACGTTGTCGGGATGGTCGGTGTAGACCTGCGATTCGTTGTTCCCCCATCCGCCGCCCCCGGTGGCGATCCGCCAGATGCCGTCCGGTGGACTGCCTGCGGGCCCGTCGAATTCGGAGTCGAGCAGGATGCGTGGTGCACCGGCGGCGGTATCGGCGCCACCGATCAGCGCGCAGGCCCCGACAACCGTCCCGACGATCAGAAGTGCACCGCTCTTGGCGAGCACCGACACGCGCGGCGACCTCATACCGCCACCTCGCCCGGCCGTGCCGGCAGCGGTGTCGGAACCACAGGCGCCGGCCGGACCCATGCCAGCACGATGCTCGAGACCAGCACCGGGTAGAGCGCATAGCGGCCGTCCACGCCATGACCGCTGACTGCAGCGAAGTATCCGAGCAGTGCGGCCACACCGGCGGTGACGAGCAGGATCCGCGCCGGCGCAGGCATTGTGGTGCCGGTGCCGATCACGACGACCGCGCTTGCGCCGAGGGTGGTGGCCATGACGAGGGTGGCGTCGGACAGCTGGCGATCGGCGAATGCGGAGGCCGCCAACGCCAGGCCCGCCGCCACCAGCAGCGCGGCCGGCACGGTGGCGATCCGTCGGCGGCTTGCTGCCAGGGCGCTCAGGATGATCGCGATACCACTGATCGCCGCCGCGACGGGCAGAGCCGGGGCAAACAACAACTCGGCGGCCGGGTAGCTCGCCGCGCCCATGGTGACGACGGCGAGCATCGGGACTCGACCGGGCAGCGGGGTCACCGGTGCCGCTCCGACCGGCCGCGCAGAATCAGTCCGACGGCGAACCCCGCGGCGGTGCAGCTGAATCCGATAGCCAGCGCGAGGACGCGGCGCGGGTTGCCACGCGCCTGCCAGGCCCCGGTGGGCAGCGTGTGGGTGGTGTACGTGCGCTCATTCGACAGGGCGGCGTGGCGGCCCGTAATCCGGCTCAGCACGGCTTTGGACCGTCCCTCCTGATAGCACCGTCGGGTGAAGTACCGCAGGGTGGCGCGCTCGGCTGGGACGTGGTGGTCCACCCGGAAGGTGGTGTGGCGGATGATGCGCTGCCCGGGAAACTCGGCCCGTAATTGCACGCCCATCAGGGTTTCTTCGCAGCCGGCAGGCAGATCGCCGACGCGGCCGAGATCGGCGCAGAAGCCGCCGATCTGCTCGAGCGCCGGGCGACGGGCCGCCATGGCCGCGCCGATCGGATTACGGATCTGTTCTCCGCTCGCCGGGAGACCGCGGTAGTCGCAGCCGACCACCCACCCGAACTCCGCGGGGAACCAGGTGGGCGCCATCCCGTCGGCCCAGTCGGGCCGCACCGCACCGCCGATCGCGATGATCGTCGGATCCTCGAACGCAGCGCGTGCGCCGTCGAGTGCACCGGCTGTCAGCATCGCGTCGTCATCGATGAAGACCACGATGTCGTTGCGGGACCGGCCCAGGCCGGTGTTGCGGGCGCCGGACAGCCCGCGCTCGAAGCTATTGGCCACCACTGTGATCTGCGGACCCAACGTGCTCTGCAGATCGGTCAGTAGAGGGTCGTTGTGATCGACCACGACGATGATCTCGTCATACCGGCGAATCTGATCGCGTGCCGAATACACCACGCGGTGGACCTGTGCCCGCCGGGCGACGGTGTAACAGCAGACCACGATCGACAGTCGTACCGCGGTCATGGCGGGACTGTCGTGCGCTGAGACGGGCGGCACGGCATCGACTCCAGAAGTACGCGTCCGCACGCGGATCACGGATGAAAGTAAGGCTAGGCTAGCCTATATCAGTCGAGGCGTGTCAGGTCGGCTACCGTCCGCGGCAGCAGCTCCAGCGCCGCATCCACCGCATCGGGATCGTGCACCGAACGGTGGAATTCCGCGGTGAACCACAGGTTTTCGGTGATACCCACCGAGGTGACGGTCAGCCCGACAGGGGTGGCCGGATCGCTGGCGACCAACATGGCGGCACTGCGCCGGTCGGTGAACGGCCACGGCCCGTTCCATTGCGCCCACCCGAGATTGGAGTGCAACAGCTGTAGTGGAGGGGATGAGGCGACGGTGTCGGTGGCGGGCCCGTCCGGACAGCGCCGTGCTTTCGCAGTGCCCACCAACAGGTTTGCCACCGGGCGGCCCGTCCTGGTCGCCCGCGTCATCGCACGTTGCAGCGCGGCCGGGCCGCCGGTCCGGTCGAGCGTGAAATCCAGTCCCGCGGAGAATGATCCGAGTGTGTCGTGGCCCCTGGGCAGGTAGCGGCGCACATCGAACGGAATCTTCACCGTGTCCGACACCGTGATCCCGACCCGATCCAACGCCAGGTGCAGCGCGCAGGTGAACAGGGCCACCATGCTGACTCCCGGTAGCGCGGCGTCTCGGCGCGCGCGCATCTCGCCCAACTGCCCGGCGTTCAGCCCCAGCACCCGCGTCGTGGGGGAGGCGACGAACTCGATGGCCGGTCCGGTTTCGACCGCCGGCGGCGATGATGGCCGAAGTCGCTGTGCCGCGAGCAGTTTGGCGACCCGCACCGGATGCACGCCGAAGGTCTTGAGCGCTGCACTGCGTAGCGGGCACGGCGTGCGTCGATAGCGCTGCCAGGACACCGGATCCCGCGGATCGGTGAGCCCGAACAGCACATCGAGCAGGGTGTGGATGAGCGGGATCTCGCCCAGTCCGTGGCTGAAGTCGATGGCGAGCCACGGCCCTGCGGCGGCCACCGTGACGGCCCGGTCATCCAGGGCGCGGACGGTCCGCAGCAACTCGGCCGGGGCGGAAGGCGCCGCTATCGAATGTAGTTGCGGTGCACCGGCCGGACCGGTGCGGGCCCAGTCGGTGCGCTCCGACGACGGGTCCAGGCAGAGGCGGGCCACCGGGCCGGCGGCGGTCATCGCGTCGAGGCGGGCGGCGAGCACATCCGGTTCGGGCAGCCTCAGCGGTCCGACCACCACGGCGGAACGGCGTCGGCTGTGCGCGGCATCCAGGGTCGCCACCGGGACGCGCGGCGGGTGAACCGCGCATTCGTCCGCGACCAGAAATGACATGACGATGCGACTCTAGCAATGTCGATCGCAGATAACGGGGCTACCTTTTGCGGCCCCGGAACCGGGATCCCCGGGCGGTGGCGTGCGTTGCGATCAGGATTGCGGCGGCGCCGGGAAGGCCGCGTTGTCACCGGTTTTCGCGGTGTCGGCCGGCGCGTCATCGATCTCGTGGTGACCGCCGCGGCTGCTGATGAACAACGCCGCCAAGGCGCCGACGACACAGACGACGGCCGTGATGGCGAAGATCTCCCCGTACTGCATGGTGTACGCGGTCCGGGTGTTCTCCAACAGCTGATTGGCCGCTTCCATCATGTTGGTGGTGTTGACGACCGGCAGTGTCGCGAGAATCTGGTTGAAGCGGTACAGCCCCCAGGCCGACAGCGCGGCCATGCCGATCAGCATGCCGATCATCCGGGCGACGACCACTGCCGCCGAAGCGATTCCGTGTTCGGCAGACGGGACCACCCGCAGGGCCGCCGACGTCAGGGGGCCGATGACCAGTCCCAGGCCGAAGCCGGCCAGTGCCAGATCGGTGTCGAAGGTCGGCAGGGTGAACAACCCGAAGTCGTGCCGGGCCGACAGCACGTCGACGCCCCAGTGTGAGATCAGCCAGTAGCCGGAGGCGGCAATCAGCAGGCCGACGACGGCGATCGGCCGGTCACCCAGCCGGGTGGCCAGGAAGCCGCCGAGCAGTGCGCCGATCGGCAGCGCGATCAGGAAGCGCAGCAGCAGGACGACGGCCTCGTTCTTGTCCATGCCGAGCACGCCCTGCCCGAACAGCTCGATGTTCACCAACGTCACCATGAGCGCCGCTCCGGCGCACAATGATGCAGCCAGGGCGGCCAGGAAGGGGCGGAATCGCACGCCGGCCGGTTCCAGCAGTCGGGTGGTGGCCCGTTTCTCCCAGACGAAGAAACCGATGATTGTCACCACTGCGACGATCAGCAGTGGGATGCCGTAGCTGGGCAGCAGGTTCTGTCCGTCCGGCGACGGGTTGTACAGGCCGACCACGGCGGCACCGAGCGCGATGGCCAGCAGCAGACCGCCGACGACATCCACCTTCTGCTGCGGTTGGCTCTTGTCACGGGGCGCCACGCTGAAATGGATCATGACCATCGCGGCCGCGGCCAGCGGGATGTTGATCCAGAAGATGTCGCGCCAGGTGTTCAGTGCCCAGATGACGGCGATGCCGTACAGCGGACCCAGCACACTGCCGAGCTCCTGTGCCGCCCCGATACCGCCGAGCACGGTGGCGCGGCCGCGCTCGGACCACAGGTCGGCTGCCAGTGCCAGGGTGACGGGCAACAGCGCACCGCTGGCCACGCCCAGGATGGTGCGGCCGATGACCATGGTGGTCAGGTCGCCGGCCAGCGCGGTGACCACCGATCCGATCATGAAACCGAGCAGGCCCGCCTGCAGGATGAACTTGCGGCCGAACCGGTCGGATGCCTTGCCCAACAACGGCATGGCGGCGATATAGCCCAGCAGGTAACTCGTCACGATCGGGGTGACCTGCTGGATCTGATTTATCGGGATACCGACGTCGCGCATGATGTCGGTGATGATCGTGATCACCACATAGGTGTCGAGTGCACCCAGGGTGACGGCCAGGCCACTCGCGCTGATGGCCAGGCGGCGGTTGCTGCCCGCCGAGCTGCCTGCCCGGTGGCTGGTGGCCGCCGACATCAGGTGGCGGGCTTCGTGACGGTGACTTCCTTACCCCAGTCCGACAGGGTCATCGTGATGGTGTTGCCCGCGGACGGCTCGATCATCACCTGGGCCAGCTGGTGGTCACCGTCCTCGCGGATCCACGCGGTGGCCGGGGCGGGGGCGGTCGCATTCAGCTGCGGCGCGATCTTGTTGATGGCCTCCGCGCTGACGGTGCCGGTGATCTTGACCGCGTCCGAGCCACCGATGGCCTCGCGGCCCTCGGCCTTGGGATCGGTGATGCTGGAGAGCACATTGGCCAGCCCGTTGTCGGGATTGAGGATCGCCGAGATGTCGTAGATGTCGGCGGCCGGACCGAAGTTCTGCATGTTGCCGCCCTTGGTGATGGCGCCGTAGAGGTCACCGTCGACGACGACGAAGCCGACATCGGTCAGCTTCTGGCCCAGGAAGATGAGGTCCGCGCTGCCCTGGGCGGCGACCGCGGGAGCGTTGGTCAGGTCACCGCTCAGCGACGCGATCGGCAGCTCCTTGATCTCACCGCCGACGGTGAGCTCGAGGTGCACGCTCTGCTGGCTGCGGGTGGTGGCTGCCGATTCGGTCAGCAAGGTGGCGGCGTCGGGAAGCGGCGCGTCGTCGGCCTTCGACGAGCAACCGACGAACGCGAGGGCCATGATCGCGGCGAGAACGGGAAGAAGGACTCGGACTGCACGGGGGCGCGTCTGCATGTTCTGCATCGTAGTGGAGCGCCCTGGGTGGGCCCGCGCTACATGCGCCGCACTAGCCTGGTGTGCATGTTCACCGGAATCGTGGAAGAACTCGGCGAGGTGGTCGGCAAGGACGAACTGCCCGACGCCGCGCGTTTCGTGATCCGTGGGCCGGTGGTGACCTCCGATGCCGGCCACGGGGACTCCATCGCCGTGAACGGGGTGTGTCTGACGGTCGTCGAGGTACTGCCCGACGGTGCGTTCTCCGCCGATGTGATGGCCGAGACGCTGAACCGCTCGAGCCTGGCCGCGGTCGAGGTCGGCGGCCGGGTGAATCTGGAGCGCGCCGCCGCGGTGAACAGCAGGCTGGGTGGTCATATCGTGCAGGGCCACGTGGATGGGACCGGCGCGGTGATCGCGCGCTCGCCCTCGGAGAACTGGGAGGTCGTCCGCGTCTCGCTACCGGACACGCTGTCCCGGTACGTCGTCGAGAAGGGGTCCATCACGGTCGACGGCATCTCATTGACGGTGTCCGGTCTCGGGTCGGACTGGTTCGAGGTGTCCTTGATACCGACCACGCTGGGATTGACCACGCTCGGGTCCGCGCCCGTCGGTACGCCAGTGAATCTTGAGGTGGATGTGATCGCGAAGTATGTCGAGCGTCTGCTCGGCGAGCGCGATCGCTGACCCATTTCTTTGCTCATCTGCCTGACAGCAACACGTCGAGACTGACTCGGCAACACCGGGTGAGCGGTCCGCGGTGCGGCCCGAAATCGAAAATTTCTCAGCTCTCGACGGGACCGGACGGACCGCAATCTGCCGGTGTCTGACAGCTGATTGCGGACAGCCCGGAAGTGAATGCGGATGTGTCCGGTCGTCAGCCCTTCTCGTGAACTCCGTCTCCGCTGGACAGCCGGCCAGGCGCTGTCAACGGTCCAGTTCAGCGACTATGAGTGGAAACCGGCGCAGGCTCATCGTCCATCCGGCCACGGTGAACGTGGTACGCGGTGTTTCCAGGCCATCGGTCGGGTAGCGGTTCGGCCTCGGTTGCTGGTGGGTTCGCCGCAGCAATTCCGAACGGGAATTTTGCCGCCGGGGTCCAAAGGTGGTGTCCGTTGAATGGTCGACACGGGACGAAATTCCGTTCAGAACTTCCACAGAATGTGCTTTCCAGTTATTGACGGCCGTGTTAACTTACGCCGCAGTCAATACCCTTCGGCATGTTCTCTCGGACGGCCGATCCACCACGAAGCGGTTCGAATGTCGAGGAGAGCCATGGCATCCCATCGGAAGAATTCGTCGAAGAAGCGGATGCGCGCCGGCGAGCTCGCCGTCGCAGCCTTCCTCGGCCTCGCGGTCACCGCCGCGCCGGCCGTGGCCGCCGCCGATACCACCGATGGGCCGTCGACGGGACCGTCGTCGGACAACGATTCCAAGGGCGCCGATTCCAAGGGCGCCGATTCCAAGGGTGCTGACGGCAGCACCTCGTCCGGCCCCGGTGCCCCATCGAGTGGCACCGGCTCGAACGCGTCCGGCAGTGACAACGAATCCGATGACGCCGACGACACGGACGACGCCGACGAGACGGGTGCCGACGACGCAGAGGGCGACGGTGGCATCAGCGGTGCGGACTCCGGCGATGACGAGATCGTCGACGACGCAGATGACGATGCCGGCGAGGGCGACGTAGGTGGTGATGGCGCGGGCGGCGATGACGCGAGGACGTCCGGCGGCGACGGCAGCGCCGGCACGGGTGACACCGGCGGCATCGGAACCGAGGTCGTCGAGCCCGAGCCCGAAATCGTCGACCCGCCGGTGGTCGAGCCCGAGGTGGTCCAACCGGAGACCCCGCCCCCGGGCACCGAAACCGACAACGCCCCGATCGTCGCTCCGGTGGTGGTGCCCGAGATCGCGCATTCCGCACAGTTCACGACGCTGTCCGGCTCCGATCCGACCCCGACCCCGACGCCGCCGGCGCTGGCCTCGGCGCTGATCGACATCGACATCGTCCCCGAGCCGCCGACCATCCCGGCGTTCGCACCGTTCATGGGAGTCATCAACGCCCTGGCCAACTGGGTCGACCAGATCTTCCCGCCGTACCAGGCCGACCCCATCCTCAACCCGACGCAGGTCGCCGCCGGTTGGGTGATGACGCTCTTCGCCGGATTGCAGGGCACCTACTGGAACGGCCAGCCGACACCCTTCACCTTCGGCGCGCTGGTTCTGGTGACCGCGGCTTACCAGCGCTATGAGCGGCTGGCCACCAATCAGCTGCCCGGTGCGCCCACCGTATCGGCGGGTCCGCTGCCGCTGACGTGGAAACTCAAGAGCGTGGACCCAGACGGGGATCCGCTGATCTACTCGGTCGACCTGAACGGCCAGCCGAGCAACGGCCTGATCACCATGAGCCCGGACGGCACGTTCAGCTTCGTGCCCGACTCGCTGGACGATCTCAACAACGGCACCGATGTCACGTTCACCGTCCGCGTCAACGACAGCCTCGGCTTCCTGGAGCACCCGCTCACCCCGGACGGCAACGACGCGTTCTACACGGTGACCTTCCGGTATCCGGGACTCGGCATCAACAACCTGCCGGTGTTCAACCCGAGCGGACAGGCCCAGGTCTCCGGCTACGACCCGGTGACGGGCAAGGTCACCATCATCGCGCAGGCCACCGATGCCGACGGGGACCCGCTGTCCTACACCGCGACCTCGTTGTGGGGCAACATCGTTCGCAACGAGGACGGCACCTTCACCTACACGCCCACCGACTTCGCCCGGCATGCCGCGGCATCACTACTGGGCGCCAAGACCGACCTGGTCACCATCTGGGCCAACGACGGCCGCGGCGGCATCACGCTGCTGCCGACGATGGTCAGCGTCGACATCATCAGCGCCAACACGCCGCCGACCATCACCGTCGGGACCGCCAACACCGAACCCATCACCGGCATCATCACCGGTTCGTTCGACGTCAAGGATGACGACGGCGATCTGGTCATCGTGACCGGCGACGTGATCACCTCACGTGGCGGCATCGTCGTGGTGACCCCGCTGGGTTACGCGTACACCCCGACGCTGCTGGCCCGGTCCCAGGGCGGCACCGACACGTTCACCGTCACACTCAACGACGCGCACGGCGGTGTCGTCGAGGTCGCGGTGACCGTCACCATCAACCGGATCAACACCAACCCGATCGGCGGGATCACCACCGGCACAAGGGATGCCGACGGCGTGGTGCGCGGTACCGTGGCCGCCACCGACTTCGACGGCGACGACCTCACCTTCACCCTGGCCGGCGGTGCGTCCTCGGGATACAGCTCCAGCGGCGGCATCGTGCTGCTGAACTCCAACGGCACCTTCACCTTCATTCCCAAGCCGGGTGGTCTGCTGGGCGATCTGACGCTGGACTCGTTCGAGGTCAACATCTCCGACGGCCGCGGCGGCACCGCCACCACCACCGTCACCCTGTTCGCCAATCTGAAGGTCGACCCGGTGGTGACCTCCAACGTCGACGGTGTGATCAAGGGCGGACTCGACATCGACGACGACGACAACACCGGTCTGCTGACCTACGGCGTCGGCAACGGTCCGACCAAGGGCACCGTCACCGTCAACCCGGACGGCACCTACACCTACACCGCGACCACCGCGGGGTGGAACGAGTCCGACACCTTCACCATCGTGGGCACCGTCGACGGCAAGTCGATCACCATCGCCACGGTCACCGTCGTGCCCAAACCCAACGTGGCGCCCACCGCGCCCGCGCTCGACGGTGCGGTCGTGGTCGGCGGCTCGGGTATCGCCTCGGGCAACATCGGCGCATCGGACGCGAACGGCGACACTCTGCACTACAGCGTCGACGGTTACGGCGGCGCGTCGACCAAGGTGCTGGCCAACGGTGCCATCGTGACGGTGGACCAGAACGGCAAGTGGCACTACATCCCCGGCCTGAACAGCGGGACACTCGGCGTCATCCTCGCCTCGTCGTTCACCGTGTACATCTCCGATGGCAAGGGTGGGCAGGCCAGCACGCTGGTCACCGTCAGCACCCATGATCTGGCCATCCCGGTGACCAAGGTCGGCAGCAACGGCACCGTGACTGGCGGTCTCGGCCTGACCGCCGGCGAGCAGGGTCTGATGACCTACAGCCTGGGCACCGGTCCCGGCAAGGGCACCGTCACCGTCAACCCGGACGGCACCTACACCTACACCGCGACGACGGCGGGGTGGAACGAGTCCGACACCTTCACCATCATGGGAACCGTTGGTGGACAGACGATCGCGGTCGCCGAGGTGTCGGTGGTGCCGAAGTCCAACGCCGCCCCGACCGTCGACCCGCTGGATCTGGTCACCGTCATCGGTGGCTCCGGCATCGCCACCGGCAACGTCGGTGCCAATGATGCCAACGGCGACACCCTGCACTACAGCGTCACCGGTTACGGCGGCGCCTCGACCAAGGTGCTGTCCAACGGTGCCATCGTCAGCGTCGACGCCAACGGCAAGTGGTCCTACATCCCGGGCCTGAACAGCGGTGTGCTGGGGGCGATCATCGGATCCACGTTCACCGTGTACGTCAGTGACGGCAAGGGCGGACAGGTCAGCACGCCGGTCGTGGTCACGACCCATGATCTGAGCATCCCGGTGACCAAGGTCGGCAGCAACGGCACCGTCACGGGTGGCCTGACGCTGACCGCGGCGGAGCAGGGTCTGATGACCTACAGCCTGGGCACCGGACCCGGCAAGGGCACCGTCACGGTGAACCCGGATGGCACCTACACCTACACCGCGACGACGGCGGGCTGGAATGAGTCCGACACCTTCACCATCGTGGGAACCATCGGCGGGCAGACCATCACCGTGGCCAATGTCTCGCTGGTGCCGAAGGTGAACAGCACCCCGACGTCGAAGGGTATCGACGGTGCGGTGATCGTCGGCGGCTCCGGCATCGCGACCGGCAACGTCGACGCCGATGACGACGACAACGACACCCTGCACTACAGCGTCATCGGATACGGCGGTGGGTCCAGCAAGGTGCTGGGCAACGGATCGATCGTCACGGTGGACGCCAACGGCAAGTGGTCCTATGTGCCCGGCCAGAACAGCGGTGTGCTGGGTGCCATCGTCGGCTCCACCTTCACGGTGTATGTGACCGACGGAAAGGGCGGCCAGACAACCACTCTGGTGACGGTCACCACCCACGACCTGGACCTGACGGTCACCAAGAATGTCAACAACGGCACGGTGACCGGTGGTATTCAGCTGACCTCGAGCGAACAGGGTGTGCTGACCTACACCGTCGGTAACGGCCCGACCAAGGGCACGGTCACGTTGAACCCGAACGGTACCTACACCTACACCGCAAGCAGTGCCGGTTGGAACGAGTCGGACTCGTTCACGATCGTGGGATCGGTCGGTGGTGTGTCGATCACCGTCGCCACCGTGTCGTTCGTTCCGAAGCCGAACAACCTGCCGACGACCAACGGCTCAGGCATCGCGCTGGGCAACGGGATCGGGATCGCGAAAGGCAATGTCGGCGCAAGCGATGCCGACGGTGACGCACTGACCTACAGCGTCAGCTCCGGAGGTGCCAGTACCCAGGTGCGCAACAACGGAGCAATCGTCACGGTCGATGCAAACGGCAACTGGGCCTATGTACCGAAGCCCAACAGCGGCGTACTGATCAACGACACCATCACCATCTACGTCACCGATGCCCGTGGTGGGGTCACGACGCACGACGTCAACATCACCACCGCCCAGCTCCACGGGATCGACTACGTGTCAACCGGTACCGCGGGTCAGGGCCGTATCAACGGCATTCCGAGCGACAACATGAGCCTGTTCACCTTCAGCAAGGGTTCCGGCGGCACCGGAAACGTCGCTGCCGTGACGGTCTCGTCCAGTGGCGTGTTCACCTATACGGGGGCTCTGAACCAGGCGGTGAGCTTCGACATCGTCGCGACGGTCGGCGGGCAGTCGTTCGTCATCCAGACCGTGAATCTGCGTCCGCCGACAATCAGCACCTCGGTCATGACGAAGATCAACACGATCAACGGTGCCGACGAGGTGCAGTGGAATGGCATCACTTTGTCCGATCCGGATGGTGACGATGTCACCTTGCAGAAGGTCTCCCAGCTGAACGGAAACGCCACTATCAGCGGACCGACCCTCGGGCTGTGGAGTGTCACCTACAACTCCAACAACGGCAGTTTCTTCGTCAAGGGGAGTGCCGGCAACGTTGTTGTGCGAGCCGTTGATTCATTCGGCTTCTACTCCAGCAACTTGACCCTGAACTACTGATCGAGTCGGCGAACAGGAGGTCCACCATCACGATCGACAACATGCCGCTCTCCTACGACGCGGCCAGGGGTATGCACTTCGGCCCGGCGAGCGGTATCGACATCACAACCGTTCCCGGACTCGGTGCGGATACTCGCTCGCCGGCGACTCCGCTTGTCGTCCGAGCCAACGAGGCTCCGACGGCCACGGTGGAAGTCGGGAATCCACATCCAGTGACCGGAGCGGTTTTCGGGTCTGTCACGGTCGTGGATCAGGGGAGTGGCGCAACAACCTACGGGCCGACATTGTTCACCACCGCCAAGGGCGGGTTGGTGTCGGTCGGAGCTTCTTCGGGCCACTTCACCTACACCCCGTCGGTGCAGGCGCGGCAATTCGCCAGAACCAGCGACGATCCGGCGCACAAGGTCGACGCTTTCACGGTCACGGTCGCTGACCTCTACGGCCGCAGCGTCGATGTCGAAGTCACCGTGAGCATTCTGGCGTCCAACGTGCCGCCGACAGGTGCCGCCAGGGTCCGGCTCCCCGACTTCAACGGCGTGGTGCGCGGCCAGATCGAAGGGGCGGCATGGGACGGTCGCCGGCTCACCTACACGTTGGTCAACTCGTCGAATCCAACCGACTCGACTGACGAGTCGGCATACTCGGCGGAGGGCGGACTGGTCCAACTCGACCCCGAGACGGGCAGATTTGTGTTCGTGCCGAGGATCTCGACAGCAGCGATCCCGGGCTTGGCGACCGACCGCTTCGTCGTCACCGCCCTCGACGCGCAAGGTGGCAGCGTCGACATCGTCGTGCGGCCACTGGCCCACCTGCGAGTCGACACCGAGACCACCAGCCTCGCACCGGATGTTCAGAGCGGCAGACTGTCCATCGCCACCGACGGCAGCGGGCCCCTGCAGTTCAGCGTCGGCCGGTGCCCTAACAAGGGCACCGCACAGGTGAGCGCCCACGGCACCTACGTCTACACCCGCACCCCCGGCCTGGGCCACGGCATCACCGCCGACGACTCCTTCACCATCATCGGCACCGACGACTACGGGCGCTCCATCACCGTGGCCACCGTGCAGGTGTGCCCTCCATTGGCCGACACCCCACCGGTGACCGGCACCGCCCACATCACCGAATCCTCGGTCAACGGCGCCGGTGTGCAGACCACCCGCGGCCGGATCTCGGCGTTCGGGCCCACCGGCCGCCCGCTGAGCTTCGACGGTGGGGGCCTACCCGGCAACACCGTGATCTCGGCCAAGGGCAGCACGGTGACCCTCAACGAGGACGGCACGTTTACCTACTCCAGTGCGCTGAACACCCGCGTAGGGCATGCCGCCGCCGCGGTCACCGCGCTGGCGGCCGACAAGGTCGACCACTTCACCGTCACCGCCGAGGACGGCACCCGGGTGGTGGTGCCGGTGCACCTGCTGCCGCACAACAACACCCCCACCCAGGCCACGGTCGGCGGCAGCGGCCGACTCGCCCTGCGCGCGACGGCCGCCTGGACCACCACCGTGGTCGATGTCGACGCTGACGACATCACCTGCGCCGTGGTGCAGAACACACCGCGCGGCACGGTGTCGGTGCACCGCGACCGCCGGGGGGCGTTCCTGATCCACTACACGTCGACATCGGCCCGGATCGGCCGCTATCACCCTGGTGAGACGTTCTCGGTGCGCTTCTACGACGGCCACCTGAAATCCGACGGAACACCCGCCTACGTCAGCGCGACGTACACGTTCTGATCACCGACACTCACACGTTGTTGCCCGTCGATCCCGCAGGGGACCGGCGGGCAATAACTGTTGACGCGTCGTGGTTCATACTGGTGTAACCGCTCGGCCCGCCGTTCTGCGTGGGCCGGGACGCATTCGAACTGATGAAGGTGGCACAGGGATGTCTAGGCCCGAGATGACGAGGCGGCGATGACGAGGCTGGATTCCGTCGAGCGGGCGGTCGCCGACATCGCGGCGGGTAAGGCCGTCGTGGTCATCGACGACGAGGATCGCGAGAACGAAGGCGATCTGATCTTCGCGGCCGAGAAGGCCACCCCCGAGCTGGTCGCCTTCATGGTGCGCTACACCTCCGGCTACCTCTGTGTACCGCTCGACGGCGCCGTCTGCGACCGGCTGGGCCTGCTGCCGATGTACGCGGTCAACCAGGACAAGCACGGCACCGCCTACACCGTCACCGTCGACGCCAAGAAGGACGTCGGCACCGGCATCTCGGCCTCCGACCGCGCCACCACCATGCGTGCGCTGGCCGACCCGGATGCGGTCGCCGACGATTTCACCAAACCCGGCCACGTGGTGCCGCTGCGCGCCAAGGACGGCGGCGTGCTGCGCCGCCCGGGCCACACCGAGGCCGCGGTCGACCTGGCCCGCCTCGCCGGACTGCAGCCCGCCGGTGCCATCTGCGAGATCGTCAGCCAGAAGGACGAGGGCTCGATGGCCCAGACCGAGGAACTGCGCGTCTTCGCCGACGATCACGATCTGGCCCTCATCTCCATCGCCGACCTGATCGAATGGCGCCGCAAGCACGAGAAGCACATCGAGCGCGTGGCCGAGGCCCGCATCCCGACCCGGCACGGCGAGTTCCGCGCCGTCGGATACACCTCGATCTACGAGGATGTCGAGCATGTTGCCCTGGTCCGCGGTGACATCTCCGGGCCGGAGTTCGACGGCCACGACGTCCTGGTCCGGGTGCACTCCGAATGCCTGACCGGTGACGTCTTCGGCTCGCGTCGCTGCGACTGCGGCCCCCAGCTGGACGCCGCGATGGCGATGGTGGCCAGTGAAGGCCGCGGCATCGTCCTCTACATGCGCGGCCACGAGGGCCGCGGGATCGGCCTGCTGCACAAGCTGCAGGCCTACCAGCTCCAGGACGCCGGTGCCGACACCGTGGACGCCAACCTTGAGCTGGGCCTGCCCGCGGACTCCCGTGACTACGGCATCGGCGCGCAGATCCTGGTCGACCTGGGGGTCCGGTCCATGCGGCTGCTGACCAACAACCCGGCCAAGCGCGTCGGTCTGGACGGCTACGGCCTGCACATCACCGAGCGGGTCCCGCTGCCGGTGCGCGCCAACGCCGAGAACATCCGGTACCTGATGACCAAGCGCGACCGGATGGGACACGATCTGGTCGGCCTGGAGGATTACGACGAGGCGCATCCGGGCGGCGCGCTGTGAGCGGACACGCCGGCGCCATCCCCGACCTGCCCGATGTCGACGCGTCCTCGGTGACATTGGGCATCGTGGTGAGCACCTGGCACGCCAAGATCTGTGACGCCCTGCTGGACGGCGCGTTGCGCGCGGCCAAGCAGCTCGGCGTCACCGCTCCAGCGGTGGTCCGGGTGCACGGTGCCATCGAGATCCCGGTGGTCGCACAGGCACTGGCCGGCAAGTACGACGCGGTGGTCGCGCTCGGCGTGGTGATTCGCGGCGAGACACCGCATTTCGACTATGTCTGCGATGCGGTGACGCAGGGTCTGACCCGGGTGTCGCTGGACCTGTCCACCCCGGTCGCCAATGGCGTGCTGACCACCAACACCGAGCAGCAGGCCCTGGCCCGCGCCGGGCTGCCCCAGTCCAGTGAGGACAAGGGTGCCCAGGCCGCCGCGGCGGCGCTGTCGACCGCGCTGGTGCTGCGCGACCTCGCATCATGACCGGGTCTGCCGACACGCAGACCTGGGACCTCGAGGTCCGACCGCACCTGACGCCGTTTTTCGTCTACGGCGCGGCCTTCCTGATCGCCGCCGCCCACATCGGCGTCGGTTTCCTGCTCAAGGTCGGCTCCAGCGGTGTGGTGTTCCGCACGGCCGACCAGGTGGGTATCGCCCTGGTCGGGATCGTCATCGCATCGTGCGTGCTGCTGTTGGCCCGACCCCGGCTACGGGTCGGCCCTTCTGGCATCTCGGTGCGAAACGCACTGGGCTACAAGCTCATTGCCTGGTCGGATGTGGTCGACGTGTCGTTCCCGCCGGGCGCCCGGTGGGCGCGTATCGACCTGGCCGATGACGAATACACGGCGGCCATGGCGATCCAGGCCGTTGACAAGGAACGTGCGGTGGCCGCGATGGATCAGGTCCGTACGTTGATGCAGCGCTACAAGAACGATCTCAATTCACCGTCAGCGTCATCGTGACCTCGGGCGCCGCGGCATCGTCGCCGGCGACGACGAACCCCAGGCTGCCGTAGACGGCCAGCGCGCGGGCGTTGTCCCGGTTGACCCGCAACGTCACCCGCTGCACGCGTTGACCGCGGGCCCAGTCCACCGCCTCGGCGACCAGGGTGCGCCCCAGGCCGTGCCCGCGGGCCACCGGATCCAGCCACAGCGAGTACAGGTACACCGCCTCCTGGCCCTGCCGCTGCGCCGCGATGAGGCCGACCGGTCGGTTGTCCATCACGAGCGCGAACTGGGCGTGCGCGCGCAGCCTGCGACGCCACTGCGCCGCGGTGAACGTGCTCTCCTGCCGGTAGTGCGGATTCTGCTCACCCAACGAGTCGGTGAGCGCCCGCAACCGCACACCGGCGAACGCGCGCCAGTCGGTCTCGGTGAGCCGGGCCACGCGCGCCTGCGTCATGCCCATGGCTCCAGTATCACCGCTGAGTGCTCCGGTAGGATCGACAAGTCGATGAGTACCTTGGATTTCGTATCAGCCTCGGCTGACGGTATCGCCGGAGCCGGCGTGCCACTCGTCACAGCACCCACCCTGATGTCCGGGCTGGGCAGTCATCCCGCCGTCACGGTGCCGCTCGTGCACGGCCGACCGCCGGCGACGGCCCTGATCTGGCAGCGGCTGGCCGCGGTGGCCGACTTCTACGGCACCGATATCCCCGACGCCGACGCGCTGGGCACGGCCCTCACCGCCTTCCTCGATCGGGCCGGCCCCGGCGCCACCCTGGCTGCCGACGTCCTCGTCGTGCCGATCCACGGCCGGACCCAGTTCCTGGTCTCGGGTGCCGCGATCGCCCCGCACCGCAACGAACCCGTCGCGCTGGCCGTGCAACCGTTCCAGCCGGTGCCGCAGTGGCGCCGGCTGGCGGAAGACACCACCAGTCGGGCCGCCGCTGACCTGGCTGACCGCGAACTCGCCGCCGCCGGGTACGCCGACGTGGTCGATGTGGACGGCGACCGCATCGGACGTCCGGCCCGCGGTGCACTCATCTTCGGCAGCGACGGGGCGCGCATCGGCACCGGCACGTCGGTGCTGGACCTGCTGATCGCCGCCGGCCTCGCCGAAGAGTTGACCCGCACCGACGACACCGTCGACGTCGCCGGTGTGACAACCGCCTGGTATGTCTCACCCCGGTTCGAGATCCGCCCGGTGTCGGCCGTCGGTGCCCGCCGATTCGAGGTGACACCGTGACGTTCCGACCGGAGTCCTTCGACGCCCTGGTGCTCGACGGCCACGACTTCGCCGAGGGCCGACTCTCCCTGCGCTACACCCTGCGTGGACCCGAGTCGATCACGTTCACCGAGGTGATCGACTTCGGCGACATCCTCGGCGCGGCACAGCCGCATCCACTGCTGGCCCGGCTGCTCGCACTCACCTGTTCCCTGAGCTATTACAAGGCCGCCGCGCCACCACACATCGAGATCGCCTTCGGCACGCACGAATTCGAGAAGCACTATCTGCGCACCCTGATCGAGGGTGGCCTCGGCGAATTCGCCTACCGCAATGATCTTCCCGACGCGTTGACCCCCGTCGTCAGCGGCCCCGAGGCCGGCGACAACCCGGTGCGCGACGACTTCGATGCGGGCGCCACCCCGCTGGTGCCGGTGGGCGGCGGCAAGGATTCGGTGGTCAGCATCGAGGCACTGCGTACCCACGGCATCACCCCGATGCTGTTCAGCGTCAACCGCTATGACCCCATCGACCGGTGCATCGAGGTCAGCGGGTGCGACAGCGTGCATGTCCGGCGCAGTATCGACCGCGCCCTCATCGAGGCCAATGCCGCCGGCGCCCACAACGGCCACATCCCGGTCACCGCGATCAACAGCGTGATCGGGCTCATCGTCGCCCAGGCCAACGATTTCGGGCCCGTCGTGCTGTCCAATGAGCGATCCTCCAACATCGGCAACATCGAGTGGCTGGGCCGCGATGTCAACCATCAATGGTCCAAGAGCCTGGCCTATGAGACGTTGCTGCGAGATACCCTGACGCAGTACGGCTTTGATCAGGATCGCTATTTCTCGCTGCTGCGCGGACTGTCCGAATCCCAGATCGCCGACCGGTTCGCGACGTGCACCGACTACTTCGGGGTGTTCACCAGCTGTAACCGGCTGTTCGCGTTGGATCCGGCCAAGCGGGCCACCTCATGGTGTGGCATCTGCCCGAAATGCCAGTTCGTCTTCGTCCTGCTGGCCCCACGCCTGGGCCGGGCCACGCTGGAGGAGATCTTCGGGCGCAATCTGTTCGATGACACCGGCAACCGTGACGGTTTCGCCGACATCCTCGGCATCGGGGTGCACAAGCCGTTCGAATGTGTGGGGGAGTACTACGAGGCGGCCGAGGCGATGCTGGCGGTGATCGACGACCCGCAGTGGCGGGGCCTACCGCTGGTCGACGAATTCGCCCGCCGGCGCGCCGCACTGGCCGCCGTCGCGGTGGACCACGACACCGGGCCCGCGCACCACCATGTGCCCGACCGGTACGCGAAGCTGCTCGATGACTGAGCTGGCGGGCCGCACCGTCGGCATCTGGGGCCTGGGCAAGGAGGGGCTGTCGATGGCCCGGACCGCGGCCGCCCATGGTGCCGAGCGCATCGTCGCGGTGGACGACCGCGCGATCGACGGTACCGCGCCGGACATCGACCGACTGACTGTCCATTACGGTCCCGAGGCGCCGAACCTGTTGCGCGACACCGATATCGTGTTCGTCAGCCCCGGGGTGCCCTGGCAACACCCGGTCTTCGACGACATGCGGCGCAACGGTCCGCAGGTGTCCAGCGCCGCGGACTGGTTCATGGCGCGCCACGGTGCTCAGACGATCGGCGTCACCGGCACCAAGGGCAAGAGCACCACGGCATCGTTTCTGGCCCACCTGCTGGCGAGCCTCGGTGTGCCGGCCGTCGCGGCCGGCAACATCGGCACCCCGCTGTCAGACCTGACCCCGGCGGCGGGACAGTGGGTGGTGGCCGAACTCTCCAGCCAGCAGTGCGCGCTGCTGCGCACATCGCCGGCGGTGGCCGTGATCACCAACCTCTACCAGGATCACCTCGACTGGCATGGCGATGTCGCGTCCTACTACGCCGCCAAGGCGACCGTCTTCACGCACGGCGCCCGGGTGCTGGTCACCACCGCCGGCGTCACGGCCGCGCTGCGCGGGATCGGTATCGACAGCTTCCCGGCGGTGCGCGAACTGCCGCCCGCTGCGATACACCGGCCCGCCGGGGATTCGGTCCTGAGCTATCCGCACAACGCCGTCAACGCCGCGCTCGCCGCACTGGCTGCCGCCGAGGTGCTCGGCAGGGCGGTGGCCGATACCGAGATCGACTCCGCGGCAGCAACATTCACCGGGCTTCCGCACCGCCTGCAGACCGTGCGGCGGACCGCCGGCATCCGATGGATCGACGACACGCTGGCCACCACCGGGGAGAGCGTGGTCGCCGCGTTGTCGTCGATGTCTGCCGATGAGGAGATCGCCCTGATCGTCGGCGGGATGGACCGGTCGCTGGACTACCGTCAGGTCGACGAGTTCCTGTGCGCGGGCACCCGCCGGGTCACCCTGATCCAGGGCCCCACCAACGGTGCGTCGATCGGCGCCGAGTTCGCCCGCACACACCCCGACCGCACCCGTCGGGTGCGCGATCTGGACGAGGCCGTCCGGGTGGCCGCGGGCCTTCCGGGCGTCGAGGTGGTCCTGCTCTCACCTGGAGCGGCCAGCTATGACCTGTACCGCAATTACGAAGCCAAAGGCGCAGCTTTCTGCGCTGTCATCGACACGCTCTAACCTGGACCCGTGCCCGATCCCGCGACCTACCGCCCGGCACCTGGTTCGATTCCCGTCGAACCCGGCGTCTATCGGTTCCGCGATCCGCACGGACGGGTCATCTACGTCGGCAAGGCCAAGAGCCTGCGCAGCCGGCTGATCTCCTACTTCGCCGATCTGTCGGCGCTGGCGCCGCGAACGCGCCAGATGGTGACCACCGCCGGCAGCGTCGAGTGGACCGTGGTGACCACCGAGGTCGAGGCACTGCAGCTCGAATACCTCTGGATCAAGGAATTCGATCCACGGTTCAACATCCGCTATCGGGATGACAAGTCCTACCCGGTGCTCGCGGTCACCCTCAACGAGGAGTACCCGCGACTGTTCGTCTACCGGGGACCGCGCCGCAAGGGGGTTCGCTACTTCGGCCCCTATTCGCATGCCTGGGCCATCCGCGAGACGCTGGACCTGCTGACCCGGGTATTTCCCGCCCGCACCTGTTCCGGCGGCGTGTTCAAGCGGCACAGCCAGATTGACCGGCCCTGCCTGCTCGGCTACATCGACAAGTGCTCCGCACCCTGCGTCGGCAAGGTCGACGCCGCGACGCACCGCAGGATCGTCGAGGATTTCTGCGACTTCCTGGCCGGCAAGACCGACCGGTTGGTGCGCGACCTCGAGAAGCAGATGAACGCCGCGGCGGAGGAACTGGACTTCGAACGCGCGGCGCGGTTGCGTGACGACATCGGGGCGCTGCGTCGCGCGCTGGAGAAACAGACCGTGGTGTTCGGTGACGGTACCGACGCCGATGTGGTGGCCTTCGCCGACGACGAGCTGGAGGCTGCCGTACAGGTGTTCCATGTGCGCGGCGGCCGGGTGCGCGGCCAGCGCGGGTGGGTGGTCGAGAAGTCGAACGAGCCCGGAGCCGACGGCCAGGAGTATCTGGTCGAGCAATTCCTCACCCAGTTCTACGGCGACCAGGCCGAATTGGACGGCGGCGGTACCGGCACCGTGTCCGGCGCGGACGAGGCGACCACACCGGTGCCCCGTGAGGTGTTGGTGCCGGTGCTGCCCGACAACGCCGACGAACTGGCCACCTGGCTGAGTGAACTGCGCGGCTCCCGGGTCCGGTTGCGCGTCCCGGTGCGCGGCGACAAGAAGGCACTCGCCGAGACCGTGCACCGCAACGCCAAAGAGGCCCTTGCCCAGCACAAACTCAAGCGCGCCGGGGACTTCAACGCCAGATCGGCTGCGCTGCAGAGCATTCAGGAGTTCCTGGATCTCGCGGATGCGCCGTTGCGGATCGAATGCGTCGACATCAGCCATGTCCAGGGCACCGATGTGGTCGCCTCGCTGGTGGTGTTCGAGGACGGGCTGCCGCGCAAGTCCGACTACCGGCACTACGCGATCCGCGAGGCCGCCGGCGATGGCCGATCCGACGACGTGGCCTCCATTGCCGAGGTCACCCGCCGCCGCTTCGCCCGGCACATCGCCGATGTCGAACAACCGATGGTGGCCGAGGGCAAATCGCGCCGGTTCGCCTATCCGCCGAACCTCTTCGTCGTCGACGGAGGCGCGCCGCAGGTCAATGCCGCCCAGGCCGCCCTCGACGATCTCGGCATCACCGATGTCGCGGTGATCGGCCTGGCGAAGCGCCTCGAGGAGGTGTGGGTTCCGAACGAGAGCGACCCGGTGATCATGCCGCGCACCAGCGAGGGGCTGTATCTGCTGCAGCGCATCCGCGATGAGGCGCACCGCTTCGCCATCACCTTCCATCGCAGCAAGCGCTCCAAACGGATGACGGCCTCGGCGCTGGATTCGGTGCGCGGGCTGGGCGAGCACCGCCGGAAGGCGCTGGTGACACACTTCGGTTCGGTGGCCCGGCTGCGGGCCGCCAGCGTCGAGGAGATCACCGCGGTGCCCGGAATCGGCGTCGCGACAGCCCAGGCGGTGTTGGCCGCACTCGGGGCGCCCACCGATGCGCCGGCCGATGCCGCGGTCGTTTCCGACACGCCGGAGCCATTTGTGAACAATGATCGTGAGCACACGCAGGACGAACCGTCCGCACAGACCGAGACAACGACGGGGTGACAGTCCAGGGCATGAGCGAGGAATCAGGTATCGACGTCGTCCTGGTCACCGGATTGTCCGGTGCCGGCCGGGGCACCGCCGCCAAGGTGCTCGAGGATCTGGGCTGGTATGTGGCCGACAACCTGCCGCCGGAACTGATCGCGAGGATGGTGGATCTGGGACTGGCGGCCGGATCGCGGATCACCCAGTTGGCGCTGGTGATGGACGTGCGCTCGCGCGGGTTCACCGGTGACCTCGATTCGGTGCGCAATGAGCTGGCCACCCGCGGAATCACCCCACGGGTGTTGTTCATGGAGGCCGCCGACGACATCCTGGTCCGACGCTACGAGCAGAACCGTCGCAGTCATCCGTTGCAGGGCAACCAGACTCTGGCCGAGGGCATCGCCGCGGAGCGGTCCATGCTGGCGCCGGTGCGTGCCACGGCAGACCTGGTGATCGACACCTCCAAGCTGGCGGTGCCCGCGCTGCGGGAGAGCATCGAGCGGGCCTTCGGCGGCGAGGCCATCGCCGAGACGAACGTCACCGTCGAGTCGTTCGGCTACAAATACGGCCTGCCGATGGATGCCGACACCGTCATGGACGTCCGCTTCCTGCCCAACCCACACTGGGTGGACGAACTGCGCCCGCACACCGGCCAGCATCCGGCGGTCCGGGATTTCGTGCTCGGTCAGGACGGCGCCGCGGAGTTCCTGGATACCTATCATCGGCTGCTGGAGGTGGTGATCGACGGCTACCGCCGGGAGGGGAAGCGCTACATGACGGTGGCGATCGGCTGCACCGGCGGCAAGCACCGCAGCGTGGCGATCGCCGAGGCGCTGGCCGGCCTGCTCGAGCAGGGCGACGACAACCTGACGGTGCGTGCACTGCACCGGGATCTGGGCCGCGAGTGAGGTCACGCAGACGAGCGCGAGTGAGGATCGCAGCGAGGTACGAGCGAGGACCGGAGCGAGCGGGAGTCAAGTCATGAGCTCGCGCATCGTTGCCCTCGGCGGCGGCCACGGCCTCTACGCCACCCTGTCGGCGGCCCGCCGGCTCAGCCCGCACGTGACGGCCGTCGTGACCGTCGCCGACGACGGCGGTTCCTCGGGCCGGTTGCGCAGCGAACTGGACGTCATCCCGCCCGGTGATCTGCGAATGGCGTTGGCGGCGCTGGCTTCCGACAGCCCGCACGGCCGGCTGTGGGCGACCATCATCCAGCACCGGTTCGGCGGCAGCGGCGCGCTGGCCGGCCACCCGATCGGCAACCTGATACTGGCCGGGCTGCAGGAGGTGCTGGCCGATCCGGTCGCCGCCCTCGACGAGCTGGGCCGGATCCTGGACCTCAAGGGCCGGGTGCTGCCGATGTGCCCGCTCGCGCTGCAGATCGAGGCCGACGTCGCCGGACTGGAATCCGACCCGCGCATGTTCCGGGTCATCCGCGGTCAGGTTGCGGTGGCCACCACCGTCGGGCAGGTGCGCCGGGTGCGGTTGTTGCCCGGTGATCCACCGGCCACCCGCCAGGCCGTCGACGCCATCATGTCCGCCGATCTGGTGGTGTTGGGCCCGGGCTCCTGGTTCACCAGCGTCATCCCGCACGTCCTGGTGCCGGGACTGGCCACCGCACTGAACGCGACGACGGCCCGCCGGGCACTGGTGCTCAATCTGGCCGCCGAGCCGGGGGAGACCGCCGGGTTCTCCGCCGAGCGGCACATCCACGTCCTGGCCCAGCACGCACCCGGTTTCCGGGTCGACGAGATCATCATCGACGCGGCCCGGGTGCCCAGCGATCGTGAGCGCGAACAACTCGCCCGCACCGCGACCCTTTTGGGTGCTCAAGTCGAGTTTGCCGACGTTTCCAGACCTGGTACACAGTTACATGACCCGTCGATGTTGGCCGCCGCGCTGGAGGGTGTGCGGGTGCGCGGCCCGGTGCACGGCGGCGCCGGTGACCAACCGACGGCCCCCTCACCGGCGCGGCCGGGCGATTTGCATCACGGAGAGCACGAGCAGCGATCAATGAACGGACCAAGGGGGGACGACTCGTGGCGATGACGGCCGAGGTCAAGGACGAGCTGAGCCGCCTGAGTGTGAACTCGGTCAGCGCGCGGCGCGCCGAGGTGTCGGCGCTGCTGCGGTTCGCGGGCGGTCTGCACATCGTCGCCGGCCGGGTGGTCGTGGAGGCCGAGGTCGACCTCGGCATCATCGCCCGGCGGCTGCGCAAGGACATCTACGACCTGTACGGCTACAACGCCGTGGTGCATGTGCTGTCGGCCAGCGGTATCCGCAAGAGCACCCGTTACGTGGTCCGGGTCGCCAAGGACGGTGAGGCGCTGGCGCGCCAGACCGGTCTGCTCGACCTGCGCGGCCGGCCGGTGCGCGGGCTACCCGCGCAGGTCGTCGGTGGCAGCGTCACCGATGCCGAAGCGGCTTGGCGTGGAGCCTTTTTGGCACACGGTTCGCTGACCGAGCCGGGCCGGTCGTCGGCGCTGGAGGTCAGCTGCCCGGGGCCCGAGGCGGCGCTCGCGCTGGTCGGTGCGGCCCGTCGGCTCGGCATCAGCGCCAAGGCCCGCGAGGTGCGCGGCAGCGACCGCGTGGTGGTCCGCGACGGTGAGGCGATCGGCGCGCTGCTCACCCGGATGGGAGCCCAGGACACCCGGCTGACGTGGGAGGAGCGCCGGATGCGGCGCGAGGTCCGGGCGACCGCCAATCGGCTGGCCAACTTCGACGACGCCAACCTGCGCCGCTCGGCCCGCGCCGCGGTGGCCGCCGCCGCCCGGGTGGAACGCGCGCTGCACATCCTGGGCGACACCGTGCCGGATCACCTCGCCCAGGCCGGCCGGCTGCGGGTCGAGCACCGGCAGGCCTCACTGGAGGAACTGGGCCGGCTCGCAGAACCGCCGATGACCAAAGACGCAGTGGCCGGGCGGATCCGGCGACTGCTCTCGATGGCTGATCGCAAGGCCAAGCAGGACGGTATCCCCGACACCGAGTCCGCGGTCACCCCGGATCTGCTTGAGGACGCCTGACCAGCCTGCACCTGCCGAAACCGGCACTACTAGGCTGACGTGCGAGCAGTTCACCGCGATTTCCCCACAACTAGGAGAGACACGTGACCATCCGGGTAGGCGTTAACGGCTTCGGTCGAATCGGACGTAACTTCTTCCGCGCACTCGACGCGCAGAAGGCGGCGGGCAAGAACACCGACATCGAGATCGTCGCTGTCAACGACCTGACCTCCAACGCGACGCTGGCGCACCTGCTGAAGTTCGACTCCATCCTGGGCCGGCTGCCCTACGACGTCAGCCTGGAGGGCGAGGACACCATCGTCGTCGGCGACCACAAGCTCAAGGCGCTGTCGGTCAAGGAGGGCCCCGCCGCCCTGCCGTGGGGTGACCTGGGCGTCGACGTCGTCGTCGAGTCGACCGGCATCTTCACCAAGCGGGACAAGGCACAGGGACACCTCGACGCCGGCGCCAAGAAGGTCATCATCTCCGCGCCCGCCAGCGACGAGGACATCACCATCGTGCTCGGCGTGAACGAGGACAAGTACGACGGCAGCCAGAACATCATCTCGAACGCCTCGTGCACCACGAACTGCCTCGGCCCGCTGGCCAAGGTCCTCAACGACGAGTTCGGCATCGTCAAGGGCCTGATGACCACCATCCACGCCTACACCCAGGACCAGAACCTGCAGGACGGCCCGCACAGCGATCTGCGCCGTGCCCGCGCCGCCGCCATCAACATCGTGCCGACCTCGACCGGTGCCGCCAAGGCCATCGGCCTGGTGCTGCCCGAGCTGAAGGGCAAGCTGGACGGCTACGCCCTGCGGGTGCCGATCCCCACCGGTTCGGTCACCGACCTGACCGCCGAGCTGAAGAAGTCGGCCACCGCCGACGAGATCAACGCCGCCATGAAGGCCGCCGCCGACGGCAAGCTCAAGGGCATCCTGAAGTACTACGACGCGCCGATCGTCTCCAGCGACATCGTCACCGACCCGCACAGCTCGCTGTTCGATGCCGGCCTGACCAAGGTGATCGACAATCAGGCCAAGGTTGTGTCCTGGTACGACAACGAGTGGGGCTACTCCAACCGCCTCGCCGATCTGGTTGCGCTGGTCGGTAAGTCGCTGTAACCGTGGCCGTCAAGACACTCGAAGACCTGTTGGCAGAGGGTGTCGAAGGTCGGGGCGTACTTGTGCGCTCCGACCTGAACGTCCCCCTCGACGACAACGGCGCGATCACCGACCCGGGGCGCATCATTGCCTCGGTCCCGACCTTGAAGGCGCTGGCCGAGGCCGGCGCGAAGGTCGTGGTGACCGCGCACCTGGGCCGCCCGAAGGGCGAGCCGGATCCCAAGTTCTCCCTCGCGCCCGTCGCGGCAGCGCTGGGGGAGCAGCTGGGTCGCCACGTGCAACTGGCCGGCGATGTGGTCGGCACCGACTCGCTGGCCCGCGCCGAGGGCCTCACCGACGGTGACGTGCTGCTGCTGGAGAACATCCGCTTCGACCCGCGCGAGACCAGCAAGGACGACGCCGAACGACTGGCGTTGGCCAAGGCGCTGGCCGGTCTGGTCGAGGCCGCCGACGGGACCCCGGGCGCCTTCGTGTCCGACGGGTTCGGCGTGGTGCACCGCAAGCAAGCCTCGGTGTACGACGTCGCCACGTTGCTGCCGCACTACGCGGGCACGCTCGTTGCCACCGAGGTCAAGGTGCTCGAGCAGCTGACCAGCTCGACCGAGCGGCCGTACGCGGTGGTCCTCGGCGGGTCCAAGGTGTCCGACAAGCTGGCGGTCATCGAAAACCTTGCCACCAAGGCCGACAGCATCGTCATCGGCGGCGGAATGTGCTTCACCTTCCTTGCCGCACAGGGTGTTTCGGTCGGTTCCTCACTGCTGCAGGAGGAGATGATCGACACCTGCAAGAAGCTGCTCGAGACCTACGGCGACGTGATCCACCTGCCGGTGGACATCGTGGCTGCCGACAAGTTCGCCGCCGACGCCGCAGCCGAGACGGTCCCGGCCGATCAGATCCCGGCCGACAAGATGGGCCTGGACATCGGGCCCGAGTCGGTCAAGCGGTTCACCGCGCTGTTGTCCAACGCCAAGACCGTGTTCTGGAACGGCCCGATGGGTGTGTTCGAATTCGAGGCCTTCTCGGCGGGCACCAAGGGCGTGGCCGAGGCGATCATCGGGGCCACCGGCAAGGGCGCGTTCAGCGTTGTGGGTGGTGGCGACTCCGCGGCCGCGGTCCGGCTGCTGGGCCTGCCCGAGGACGGTTTCTCGCACATCTCGACCGGCGGCGGCGCGTCGCTGGAGTATCTGGAGGGCAAGACCCTCCCTGGTATCGACGTTCTGGAGGCGTGAGACATGGCACGTAAGCCGCTGATCGCCGGTAACTGGAAGATGAACCTCAACCATTTCGAGGCCATCGCCCTGGTGCAGAAGATCGCATTCGCCTTGCCGGACAAGTACTTCGACAAGGTCGACGTGACCGTCATCCCGCCGTTCACCGACCTGCGCAGTGTGCAGACGCTGGTCGACGGCGACAAGCTGCGGCTCACCTATGGCGCGCAGGACGTGTCCAAGCACGACTCGGGTGCCTACACCGGCGAGATCAGCGGGGCGTTCCTGGCCAAGCTGGGTGTCACGTTCGCCGTCGTCGGGCACTCCGAGCGGCGGACCTATCACGGCGAGACCGACGAGCTCGTGGCCGCCAAGGCGGCGGCCGCGCTCAAGCACGGCCTGACCCCGATCGTCTGCATCGGTGAGCCGCTGGAGGTTCGCGAAGCGGGCAACCACGTGCAATTCAACGTGGAGTCGCTGCGCGGCTCGCTGGCCGGCCTGCCCGCCGACCAGATCGCCCAGGTGGTCATCGCCTACGAACCCGTCTGGGCCATCGGCACCGGCCGGGTGGCCAGTGCGGCCGACGCGCAGGAAGTCTGCGGCGCCATCCGCAAGGAGCTGGGTGAGCTGTCCTCGCCGGAGATCGCCGCCACCGTGCGGGTGCTCTACGGCGGCTCGGTGAACGCCAAGAACGTCGGCGAGATCGTCGGGCAGACCGATGTCGACGGCGCGCTGGTCGGCGGTGCCTCGCTGGACGGTGAGCAGTTCGCCACCCTGTCGGCGATCGCCGCCGGTGGCCCGCTGCCCTGATCGCGACGGTGGTTTGCGCGCGGTTACCGGCGGTCAACGCCGGTTTTCGTGCGCAAATCACCTCCGTGTAGGCTGACCGGCATGGAACTCGCCCTGCAGATCGTGCTTGTCATCACCAGTCTGTTGACGGTGCTGCTGGTACTGCTGCACCGCGCCAAGGGTGGCGGCCTGTCGACCCTGTTCGGCGGTGGCGTGCAGTCCAGCCTGTCCGGCTCGACGGTCGTCGAGAAGAACCTCGACCGGCTGACGATGTTCGTCATCGGCATCTGGCTGGTGTCGATCGTCGGCATGGCGCTGCGCATCAAGTACAACGCCTGATCCCGGCCTGACCCCCGGCTCTGCGATATCGGTGCCGCGCACCGATAATTGAGGGATGGCAGACAGCCCCGACAGCACACTGGCACCCATCGGCTCGGTACAGCGCACCTCCATCGGACGCGAAGCCACCGAGCCGATGCGGGAGGACATCCGGCTGCTCGGCGCCATTCTCGGCGATACCGTCCGGGAACAGAACGGCGACAATACCTTCGACCTCGTGGAGAAGGCCCGCGTCGAGTCCTTCCGGGTGCGGCGTTCCGAGATCGACCGCGCGGAACTGGCCGATCTGTTCCGCGATATCGACGTTCACCAGGCCATCCCGGTCATCCGCGCATTCACCCACTTCGCCCTGTTGGCCAATGTCGCCGAGGACATCCATCGCGAGCGGCGACGGGCCGTGCACGAGGCCGCCGGTGAGCCGCCGCAGGACAGCAGCCTGGCCGCCACCTATCGCAAACTCGACGGTGCCCGACTCGACGCGGATGCGGTCGCCGAGGCACTGACCGGTGCGCTGGTGGCGCCCGTCATCACCGCCCACCCCACCGAGACCAGGCGCCGGACGGTCTTCGACACCCAGCATCACATCACCGAGCTGATGCGGCTGCGCCTGCACGGGCATACCCGCACCGACAACGGCCGGGACATCGAAACCGAGCTGCGCAGACACATTCTCACACTGTGGCAGACGGCCCTGGTGCGGTTGTCGCGGCTGAAGATCTCCGACGAGATCGAAACCGGGTTGCGCTACTACCCGGCGGCCTTCCTCGACGTCATCCCGCGGGTGAACGCGGAGGTACGCGACGCGTTGCAGCAGCGTTGGCCGGGCACGGAGGTTCTGGCGCAACCGATCCTGCGGCCGGGGTCGTGGATCGGCGGCGACCGCGACGGCAACCCGAACGTCACGGCCGACGTGGTGCGCCTGGCCACCGGGCAGGCCGCGTTCACCGCGTTCAACCACTACTTCTCGGAAATCACCGCGCTGGAGGAGGAGTTGTCGATGTCCTCGCGGCTGGTGCACGTCAGCCCGGGACTGATCGAGCTGGCCGACGCCTGCGCCGAACCGGCCCGCGCCGACGAGCCGTACCGGCGGGCGTTGCGGGTGATCCACGCGCGGCTGACCGCCACCGCCCTGCAGATCCTGGACCGCCAACCGGCCCTCGAGCTGGATCTCGGCCTGGAACCGTATGACACCCCCGAGCAGCTGCTCGGCGATCTGGACACCGTCGACGCGTCCCTGCGGGACAACGGGTCCGCGGTGCTGGCCGACGACCGGTTGGGTCGCCTGCGAGAAGCGGTGCGGGTGTTCGGGTTTCACCTCTCGGGCCTGGACATGCGGCAGAACTCCGATGTGCACGAGGAGGTGATCGCCGAGCTGTTGGCCTGGGCCGGCGTGCATCCGGACTACGCCGCCCTGCCGGAGGAGGCCAGGGTCGAGTTGCTGGCCGCCGAGATCGGCACCCGCCGCCCGCTCATCGGGCCCGGCGCTGAGCTGTCCGAGCTGGCCGCGAAGGAACTCGGCATCGTCCGGGCGGCTGCCCGGGCGGTGAAAGTGTTCGGGCCGCAGGCCATTCCGAACTACATCATCTCGATGTGCCAGTCGGTCTCGGACATGCTGGAGGCCGCGGTGCTGCTCAAGGAAGCGGGGCTGCTGGCTGCCACCGACGACGCGGTGTACGCACCGGTCGGTATCGTCCCGCTCTTCGAGACCATCGACGACCTGCAACGCGGCTCGGCCATCCTGGAGGCGGCGCTGGATCTGCCGGTCTACCGGGCGCTGGTGACCGCTCGCGCCGGGCAGCAGGAGGTCATGCTGGGTTATTCCGACTCCAACAAGGATGGCGGATACCTGGCCGCGAACTGGGCGCTCTACCGCGCCGAGCTCGATCTGGTCGAGACGGCGCAGAAGACGGGAATCAGGTTGCGGCTCTTCCACGGTCGCGGCGGCACCGTCGGCCGTGGCGGCGGGCCGAGCTATGACGCCATCCTGGCCCAGCCGCCCGGCGCGGTGAAGGGATCGCTGCGCATCACCGAACAGGGCGAGGTGATCGCCGCCAAATACGCCGAACCGCGGATCGCACACCGCAATCTGGAGACGCTGCTGGCGGCCACGTTGGAGTCCACACTGTTGGATGTCGAGGGCCTCGGCGAGGGCGCCGACGACGCGTACCGGGTGCTCGACGACCTAGCGGCCGGCGCCCAGCGTGCCTACGCCGAACTTGTGCACGAGACGCCGGGTTTCGTCGACTACTTCAAGGCGTCGACTCCGGTGAGTGAGATCGGCGCGCTCAACATCGGCAGCCGGCCGACCTCGCGCAAACCGACCACCGCCATCTCGGATCTGCGCGCCATCCCGTGGGTGCTGGCCTGGAGTCAATCCCGGGTGATGCTGCCGGGCTGGTATGGCACCGGCTCCGCGTTCGAGGAATTCGTATCGGCCGGGGAAGGTCGGCTGGAGGTGCTGCAGGACCTCTACAAGCGCTGGCCGTTCTTCCGCACCGTGCTGTCGAATATGGCGCAGGTGCTGTCCAAGTCGGATCTCGGCCTGGCGGCGCGGTATTCGGAACTCGTCGAAGATGAGGAGCTGCGGGCTCGGGTGTTCGACAAGATCGTTGCCGAGCACGAGCGCACCGTGCGGATGCACGGATTGATCACCGGGCAGGATGATCTGCTGGCCGACAACCCGGCGCTGGCCAGGTCGGTGTTCAACCGGTTCCCGTACCTGGAGCCGTTGAATCATCTGCAGGTGGAACTGCTGCGGCGTTATCGCTCCGGGGACGAGGATGAGTTGGTGCAGCGCGGGATCCTACTGACGATGAGCGGACTGGCCAGCGCGTTGCGTAACTCGGGGTAAAGGGTCGGGCTGGTCTGGGCGGCTGAGTCGGACGTCGGTTACGCATCGTCGGATGGCTGGGCCGTGAGACCCGACGGTTGCGCATGATCGCAAGAGGGTCGCCGCCGCGTTCCGGCGCAACGGTCCTCACCCAGGTCGCCCGAATACTTCTCAAGAGCTCTCTTGCGAGCGGCCAATATTCGGCGTATATTCGAACATAAGTTCGAAGCGAAGCGGCTCCCACTCTCCAGGTGAGCCCGTGTCGGCGGTACCACGCCGTCGAGAAGGTTCGACCGACCCTGACGAGGGTTCGGTTGGGCCGTGGTGCCCCTGTGGGGGCGAGTGCGTGTTGGCCTTGTCCGAAAGGTTGGGTCCCGTTATGGACGCCACCGATGTGAGTTGTTTTGTTGATGCGTTGATCGATGAT
>NZ_MVHJ01000033.1 GCF_002086115.1 Mycolicibacterium bacteremicum | reverse complement strand
GCCCCCGCCGATGCCCACCCTGCCGCCCGGCCCGCAACCGCCCGAGCCCAAAGCGAAACGCAACCGCCAGACCGTCGTGCTGACCGCCGTCATCGTGGTCGCCGCCCTCGTCGGCCTCCTGGCCGGGGCCGAACTGTTCGCCCGGCACCGCGCCGGCACCGTGCTCTCCGGTATCACCGACTGCCTGGTCGAGGACACCGCCGACGTGTCCTACTCGGTGACGCCGCCGTTCCTGTGGCAGTACCTGACCGACCACTACACCGACATCTCGGTTGTCACCACCGGCGACCGCGTCCAGGCCGCCAAGGGGATGACCGCCGATGTCACGCTCAGCGATATCGAGCTGACGGATTCGGCCGACTCGAAGGGCACCATCGGCAAGGTTACCGCCGACCTGTCCTGGACCGCCGACGGCATCAAGCAGACCGTGGCGGAGAACCTGCCGGTGGTCGGCAATCTTGTCACCGCCGTGCGCACCGACGCGAGCGCGGGCACCCTGATCCTGGAGGCCGCTGGGGGCACCACCATCACAGCCAAACCCGAAGTGCGCGACGGCAATCTGGAACTCATCGTGCAGGACGTCACCGGCGCGTTCGACAAGGCGACCGTGCAGACCGCGCTGAACGAACTGACCACCCAGCTCAACGAGAACTATCCGCTGGGCATCAAGGCGGATTCGGTGCGGGTCACCGGCACCGGGGTGGACGGGACCTTCTCCAGCACCGACGCGACGATCCCGTCGGGTGAGAGCGACGCCTGCTTCGCGGACCTGTAGGGCTTGCGAGCGCTGTTGTCACGCACAGAGCCGCAGCGGCAGGCTGTGGTGGCGACGGATGATGTTGTTGACCGCCCACCGTGGTTCGCCGACCACCTCGATGCGGTGCACCCGCTGCACCAGCGCCCGCATGATGGCAACGGTCTCCAGGCGCGCCAACCCCTGCCCGGCGCAGGCGTGCGCGCCGTTGCCGAATCCGAGGTGCGCACCGGCACTGCGCCGGATGTCGAAGGTGTCCGGATGATCCCAGGCCCGCTCGTCGCGGTTGGCCGAGGCGTAGAGCACCAGCACCTTCGACCCGGCCGGTAGCGCGGTGCCGGCGATCTCGGTGTCGGTGCGGACCTGGCGGGCGAACGCGCGCAGCGGTGACTCGTAGCGCACCACCTCGTTCACCGCGGCCGGGATCAGGTCGGGATCCTCCTTGATCAGCTCCCACTGCTCGGGGTGGGTACCGAACAGGTACAGCGCATTCGAGATGGCACTGATCGTGGTGTCCAGGGACGGCGCGATGTAGTCGACCATCAACTTCGGACACTCGGCGCGGTCGAGGACGCCGGCATCGGCCGCCGTCAACAACTCGTCGGCCATGCTGCCGGGCAGCACATCGTGGCGGTGCACCACGCGCCGCGCGAAACGCAGCATCTCCCATGCCCGCGGAATCGCCTTGACCGCCTGCCAGTTCAGCGGTCCCAGGATGTCGAAGGTGGCGCCACCCCAGGCGATGAGATGCTCGCGCTGGTCCTGCGGCCAGCCGACCAGGTCGGGCACCACGGCCAGCGGTAGGGCGCTCGCCAGCTCGACCCCGTCGATGACGCCGCGGGTGACGGCGGCCTCGACCACGGCCTCGGCCTGTTGCTGCACCGTGTCGCCGATATCGCGCAGCGCCCGCGGCATCAGCCGGTGCGCGACGAGCTTACGGCGCTCGGCGTGCTCGTTGCCATCGCTGGCCAGCGTGGTGCCCCGGGACAGCCGATCGGTCACCGCGTTGAGAGAGACCCCGTCGCGGGACAGGAACTGCCGATCATCGCGCAGGGTGGCCTTGCACTCGGCGTAGCGGGGCAGCGCAAAGCACTTGTGCCGGTTCAGCCACACCACCGGTCCCAGCTCGCGTAGCCGCCGGTAGTGCGGATACGGGTCCAGGATGGCGCCGGTGCGGTAGATGTCGGCGGCATAGCTGGTCATCGGGTTCTCCCGGCCGGTGCGCTGCGGGGTTCGGTGTGGCGGATGGGCACGACCGCACCGACCGCGCGCCGGATCGCATCGCCGGTGCGCCCGCCGCCGGTCATCAGTCGGCCGACGAGCAGCGCAAGCCGGATCATCCTGCGGGCGTGCGGCTTCCGCTCGGCCTGGTAGTTGTCCAGTGTCGCGGCGGGCTGCCGGCCGGTCAGCACCGCGGCCAGCTTGTCGGCCAGGCTCATCGCATCGCGCAACCCGGCACCCATGCCCTGGCCGATGAACGGCGGCGTCAGGTGCGCGGCGTCACCGAGCAGGAACACGTTGTCGCGGCGCCACCGGTCGGCCAGTTGCGCACGGAAGGTGTATTCGGTGACGCGCAGCAGCTCCAGGTCGGTCTGCGCGCTCACCCACGGCGCGATGAGTGGCCGCAAGCGGTCCAACGTGGCGTAATCCGAGGCAGTTTCGCCGGGCAGCAGCTGGAATTCCCACCGGTACCGGGTGTCGCCGATGCGCATGTAGGTCGCGGCCCGGCGCGCACTGCACACCTGGTGTACACCGTCCCACTGGTCCAGGTCGGCGGTCGTCGCGATGTCCACCACCAGCCAGCGCTGATCGAAGCGCAGGTCGCGCATGGTGGCGCCGATGCACCGGCGCACCAGGCTGTTCGCCCCATCGCAGCCCAGCAGATAGTCGCAGGTGATCACCTCGCCGTCGGCGAGCGTGACGCGCGCCGGGGTGCCGGGCGCGACGTCGACGACCTCGACACCGCCGCGCAGCTGTAGCTGGGGAAACCGGGAGCTGTTGGCGCGCAGCAGGCTTTCCAGCTCGGGCTGGTCGAACATGTTGGCCCGGGGGACGCCGCGCCGGCCGGTGCCGCGCCGGACGCGGGCCAGCACCCGGTGGCGTTCGTCAACCAGTTGCAGTCCCATCCCGGGCCGGGAGATCGCGGCGAACTCATCGGCGATGCCCACCCGATCCAGGATCTGGTACACCTCGTCGTCGAGATGGACCGCGCGTGGTTGCGGGTAGACATCGGGCCAGCGGTCCAGTACCAGGACGTCGATCCCACGTTGCGCCAACAGGGTTGCCGCGGTCAGGCCGGTGGGGCCGGCGCCGATGACGACGACGGGCACGTGGCCGGTCATGGATAGCGCACCCGCATGCGTTGGCGGCCGAGGTCGATGGCGCCGTCGTCGGTGGCGACGGTGGCCTCGACGATATCGCCGTCGTGCAGGTACTTCTGGTTGCCGGCCTGCCGTTTGAAGAAGGCCTTCCACTTCACCGCGGGCGGCAGCAGGTTGCCGATGATCTCGATGACCTTGGCCGGGGCGCTCAGCGCGGTGCCGACCGGGGTTCCGGTGAGGACCAGGTCGCCGGCGGACAGGTCCTGGAATCGGGTCAGCGATTGCAGCGCCTGCAGCGGCCGGTACAGCATGTCACCCTCGACCACGGCGTTCTGACGTTCGGATCCGTTGACCGACAGACGCAGTCGCAGATCACCGAAGCGTTTGAGCTCGTCGGCGTCGACCAGGACGAGTTCGGGGCCGACCGGGGTGAAGGTGGGGTAGGACTTGGCCTCGTAGAACTGGGTCTGGGGGAGCTGGATGTCGCGGGCGGACACATCGTTGGTGATGACCAGTCCGGCGATCGCGTCGGCGAGATCGTTGTCGGTCAGCAGCGTGCCCACCGGGATGTCGCGCCCGATGACCAGACCGATCTCCACCTCATAGTCGAGGAACCGGACGTGCTCGGGCTTGACGATATCGTCGAACGGCCCACTGACCGAGGCCGAGGACTTGCGGAAGAAGGTGAGGGGCACCGTCTTCGGATCCATCCCGGCATCGCGGACATGGGATTCGAAGTTGGTCATCTGCGCCACCACCCGGCACGGCGTGGTGACAGGGGAGATCAGGTCGAGGCTGTCGACCGCGACGGTCTCGCCCGTGGTCTGCAGGGCGGCGCGGTCGGCCAGTAGTTCGGCGGTGGTGGTGGCCGCGGTGTCGATGCGGGCGGCGTCCCCGGCGGTGCGCACCCACCAGGCGTCGGCGGTACGGAGGATGGAAGTGGTCATGTGGCAGCTACTTTCAGTAGGCCGGCGAGGCGCCGGATGTCGAATTCGTTCTCCCCGCGCAGGGCGGTCAGCATCGCGGCCGCCTCGTGGCGCACCGAGCGGGCATCGGTGCCCAGGAAGTCACGGGTGACGGGCGGGCCCCACTGCGACAGCCCGCTGGCGCTGAATTCGGCCCAGCCGGGCTCCAGGGTGTTGTCGAACATGTCGCCGTCGGCGAAGTGCTCGACCAGGAAGCCGTCGGGATCGCGCCAGTAGTCGAACAGCTGGCTGCCCTGGATATGCCTCCCGATGCCCCAGGACCGCGAATAGCCGCGCGCGCTGAGGTATTCGCCGCCGGCGGCCAGTGCGTCGAGATCGCTGACCTGATACGCCGAATGCACGTAGCGGTTGGCCGGGCCGAGCGCGAGCGCCAGGGTGTGGTGATCGGCGGGCTGGCTTCCGCGGTCGCACCGGATGAAGCTCATGGTGGGACCGCGATCGCGCTGGCCCGGGAAGTACAGGAAATCGCTGACGATCATCCCGAACATGTCCAGGTACCAGTTCAGCGTCGTCAGATAGGTGGTGGATTGCAGCACCACATGACCGAGCCGCTGGACCCGCGCCGGCACCCGGGCCGGGCGCTGGGTGGCGTTGATGCGCGCGATGTCGCGTCCGGTGTTGTGCGTCAACGGTTGCTGCACCGGGGTGTCGGGCAGGGCGTGCATCCCGGCGACCACCCGGACCGGCGTGCCGCTGGGATCGGTGAGATCGACCGCGACGCCGCCGATCACCTCGGGCAGCGGCCGGATGCCCGCACCGGTCGCGTCGGCGATGCGCAGCACGTCGACCTCGTCGCCGGCCCGCAATGCCAGTCCGCCGAACCGGGTCCGCGGTCCGCGTCGCAGCAGCACGCAGGGAGCGCCGGCGTCGGTGCCGCGCAGGTGGAGCTCGCTCGGCGTGCGCTGGGCGGTCTGGAAGCCGAACGCCCGGGCGAAGGCCTCGGCGCGGGTCAGATCGGGCTTCTCGAACTCCAGCCACGCCAGGTCGGCCACCTTGATCAGCGGGTTACGGGACCGGCCTGGGTGCTCGCCGCGGACGGCGCCGCGCTCGCTGTGCAGGTCCTTGTGCAGATCTTTGTGCACGTCAGTGGCCATCCCATCTCCTTTGTTGACGAAATCGTCACATACGACGAGACGCTCAGTCAACAGTTTCTGACGAATTCATCAGAAATGAGGCACACTGTGCTGCATGCCCGATGCACCGACCCGCACCGACCGCCGTAAGCAGCGCACCCGCGCCGCATTGGTCGAGGCGGCGCAGCGGTTCATCGCCGACGGCAAGCTGAACGTGCCGATCCTGGAGATCACCCAGGCCGCCGACGTCGGGATGGGCTCCTTCTACAACCACTTCGAGTCGCGCGAGCAACTGTTCGAGGCCGCGGTCACGGAGGTGCTGGACACCCACGGTGCGCTGCTCGACGTGTGCACCGCCGACCTGGACGATCCGGCCGAGATCTTCGCCGCTTCGTTCCGGCTGACCGGGCGCATGTTCCGCAACCGCCCCCAGGAGAGTCAGGTGCTGCTGGCGAACGGGCTGATGCTGCTGCAGTCCGATCGCGGTTTGGCACCGCGCGCGCTGCGCGACATCCGGGCCGGCGTCGCGGCGAAACGCTTCCGCGTCGACGATCCCGAACTCGCGCTGGCCGTCGCCGGCGGTGCGCTGCTGGGCCTGGGTAACCTGCTGCGCGCTCAGCCCGATCGCGATGACGCGCAGGCCGCCGACACCGTGACCGAGGATGTGTTGCGGTTGCTCGGTATGAGCGATGCCGAGGCCCGCGAGGTCTGCGGGCGGCCACTGCCCGACTTCACGTCCTCCTAGTCCGCGACAACACCGCCCGCCAGACGCGGCGACACACGTCTCTGCTGTCATGCTGCGGCAACACCGGGATGTACAACCAGCCCAGGCTCTGCAGGAACTCGGACGTGCGGATGATGAAGGCGGGGTCTACGTCGGCCAGATCGCAGCCGACACCGACCTTCAGGGCCGGCCACCCCATTGCCACCAAGGACTCCTGCCACCCGTCGGTGATGCGAATCTGGCTGTGCGTGGGGCGAATTGCGCCGTCGGACAGCATGAGTCGCACGCGGGTCTGCTCGGGCGTCCGCGAACCAGGGTCGATCTGCACGATGGCTCGGTCCGCGGTCCTGATCGAACGCGTCCCCCGATACCGCTTCGACAACCGCCAGATGTCGTCCTTGGTGAGACCCCACGCGGCGGTGAATGGGTCGAGCAGTGTTACGGCCTCATCCCGCTCCAGATGTCGCGCCAAGTCCAAGGCGGTGCGGACCGGGGTGGTGGTCGGCAACCCCAGCCTGATGGTGACCTCGTCGACGGAGATGCGTTCATTGCGGATCAGCACGCCGGACGGGCGTCCGCTGTGTCGGGCGATGAGTTCGACCGGATCCGAGCTCTTCGCGAGCGCGCGACCGTACAGGGCCGCGGCCGTGCGACCGGCGATGATGGCTGTTCGCCCGCTCCACAGCCAGGCTGCCTTCGCGCGCACCTCCAGGGTCGGTTCGGTGCCTTTCAGGACGTAGACGTTCGGCAGGATCGCGGTGTACCGGGCCCGCAGCACGCCCCGGGTCAGGGTGCCGGCGGCCAGGGCCTCGCTGCCGATGAACGGTTGCATATCGGCATCGTCGCCAAGCGCACCGACAAGATGGACTGTCCGGCCGAGCTGTCTGTGGACAACTCGGTTGTCCGGGCGGGAACCGACTGGAAGTGCTACGACGAGATCGGCGTGAGGGTCGTGATTTCGCGGGAAATGCGTCGAATCCGGCGCCGTGAGCCCGATCTCGTGGCGAGATCGGGCTGAGGGTTGTAATTCGGCCGAGATCGGGCCTGATCCGCGACCGTGGGGGAGATCTCGCCATAGCGTTTTGTCACCTATGTCGGCGGGAGACCGGCGGCCGGTCGGTGGACGTGGGTCCGGCGGGTCGACGTAGGGCCGGCGGGTCGACGTAGGGCCGGCGGGTGGACGCGGGGTCGGGCGCCGACGGGGGACGTGACAGGAGGCCGGCGGGTGGCGTGGGCCGTGGGCCGTGGATCTGGGTCGGAGGCTGGGCGTGGGGTCGGCGGGTGGGCGTGGGCCGACCGCGGCGAGTGAACACTTTCTCAAATCTGCCTAGTCGGTGCGGCGGGCAGTGCTACACACGATGCGGGGGAACCGAAGGAGCGACGCGTGTTCGATCTGAAGATCATCGGCGGAACGGTTGTCGACGGCACCGGTGCGGACCGGTTCACCGCCGATGTGGCAGTCAGGGACGGACGCATCGTCGAGGTCCGACGACGGGGCCCGGGCGACCCGCCGCTGGCCGGGGACTCCGCCGAAACCATCGACGCCACCGGCAAGATCGTCGCACCCGGCTTCGTCGACATCCACACCCACTACGACGGCCAGGTCAGCTGGGACGACGTACTGGAACCGTCGAGCAGCCACGGCGTGACCACCGTCGTCGCGGGAAACTGCGGTGTCGGGTTCGCGCCGGTGCGGCCCGGCCAGGAGCAGTGGCTGATCGAGCTGATGGAAGGCGTCGAAGACATTCCCGGCACGGCACTGACCGAGGGCATCACCTGGGGCTGGGAAAGCTACGCCGACTACCTCGACGTCATCGGCCGCCGCGAACTGGCCGTCGACATGGGCAGCCAGATCGCCCACGGCACCGTGCGCGCCTACGCGATGGGCGAACGCGGTGCCCGCAACGAACCGGCCACCCCCGACGACATCGCCGCCATGAGCCGTATCGTCCGCGACGCCATCGAGGCAGGCGCACTGGGATTTTCGTCATCGCGCACCCTGGCCCACCGCGCCATGGACGGTGAACCCGTGCCCGGTACCTTCGCCGCCGAGGACGAATTGTTCGCGCTCGGCCGGGCCACCGCGGCCGGGGGTGGGGCGGTGTTCGAACTTGCCCCGCAGGGCGCGGCCGGCGAGGACATCGTCGCGCCCAAGCGGGAACTGGAGTGGATGCGCCGGCTCGGCGAGGAGATCGACTGCGCGCTGAGTTTCGCGCTCATCCAGGTCGACGCCGACCCGCACCTGTGGCGTGAACAGCTCGACCTGTCGGCGGCCGCCCACCAGGCCGGTAGTCGGCTGCACCCGCAGGTCGCCGCCCGCCCGTTCGGCATGCTGCTGGGCTTCCCGGGACACCACGCCTTCACCCACCGCCCGACCTATCGGGCGCTCAAGGCCGAGTGCAGTCGCGAGCAGCTGGCCGAGCGGCTCGCCGAACCGGCTGTACGGCAGGCGATCCTGTCCGAGGAGGACCTGCCGATCGACCCGAATGTGTTGTTCGACGGTATGTTCGCGCTGGCCCAGTACTCCGGGGACCGGTTGTACTCGCTGGGCGAACCGCCCGACTACGAGCCCACCCGTGACCGCACGGTCGCCGCGATCGCGGCTGAGCGCGGCCAGGATGTGCTGGCCGCGATGTACGACCTGATGCTGGAGGCCGACGCCTCGAACATGTTGATGCTGCCGATGTTCAACTACGCCGAGGGTAACCACGACGCGATCCGGGAGATGATGACCCATCCCGCCGGGGTGCTGGGCCTGTCCGACGGCGGCGCGCACTGCAGCATGATCTGTGACGCGTCGTATCCGACGTTCCTGCTGACGCACTGGGCGCGGGATCGTCACCGCGGCGAGAAGCTGCCGCTGGAGTACGTTGTTCGCAAACAATCCCATGACACCGCGCAGCTGTTCGGGCTCACCGACCGCGGCGTGATCCAGACCGGAAAGAAGGCCGACCTCAACGTGATCGACCTCGATGCGCTGACACTGCATGCGCCGCGGATGGCCTTCGACCTGCCGGCCGGCGGGCACCGGCTGGTCCAGGGCGCGTCCGGCTACACCGCGACCATCGTCAGCGGCGTGATCACCCGACGCGACGGCATCGACACCGGGAAGCGGCCCGGCCGGCTGCTGCGCGGGACCCGGTGATGCGCGCACCGCTGGTCGCCGCCGCTCTGCTGCTCGCGACGGTCGCCCCGCCGGCCGGCGCCGATGTGCTGAGCCCCCTGCTGCCGCTGGTCGATGCTGCCGCCCAGCGTCTGCAGACCGCCGACCCCGTCGCGGCCGCCAAATACCTGACCGGCGGCGCGATCTCGGACCCGCCGCGCGAACAGCAGGTCCTCGACGGTGTCGCGGCCGCCGCGCAGGCCCAGGGCGCCGACCCCGGATATGTGCGGGAGGTCTTCCGCGACCAGATCGACGCCACCGTCTCGCTGCAGCACAGCCTGTTCGCGTACTGGAAGATCGATCCGGCGGCCGCGCCGGTCACCGCGCCCGACCTGGCCGCGACCCGCGCGAAGATCGACGCCCTGAACCAGACCATGGTGACCGAGATCGCCCAGCGCTGGCAGGAACTGCACGACCCGTCGTGTCCGGCTGAGCGCGACGCCGCCATCACCGAGGCGAGCGTCAACCGCGGACTGGACCCTGTGTTCCGGCGCGCGCTGGAGTACGCGACGCACGACTACTGCCGCTGATCGCCACGGCGGTCAGAGCACGCCGAGGATGTCGTTCTTCAGCGCCTCGGCCTCGGTGCCGAAGACCGCCTGCACGTTGTTGCCGACCTCGATCACCCCGGCCGCGCCCAGCGTCTTCAGCCGCGCCTGATCGACCTTGGCCGGATCGGCGACCTCCATCCGCAGCCGGGTGATGCAGGCGTCGACGTTGACCAGGTTCTCCCGCCCGCCGAACGCGGCGATGACCTGCTCGGTGCGGCTCGCCTCGGCGCCGGCGCTGACGGCGGTGGCGGATTCGGCACCGGCCCCGACGTTGGCGGCCTCCTCGGCCTCGAACTCCTCTTCGGGTTCACGGCCCGGCGTGCGCAGGTTCCAGCGGGTGATGGCGAACCGGAACAGCAGGTAGTAGAGCACGAAGAACACCACGCCCATCCCGATCAGCAGCGGGATGTTCTTGGCCGCCGGCGCGCCGCCGTAGAGCAGCAGATCGATCAGGCCGGCCGAGAAGGAGAAGCCGAGGTGGATGTCGAGTGCGTACGCGACGGCCAGCGAGAGCCCGGTCAGCACCGCGTGGATGACATACAGCGGGAACGCCACGAACATGAAGGCGAATTCCAGCGGCTCGGTGACCCCGGTGAGGAACGCCGTCAGCGCCGCGGCGGACAGGATGCCGACGGCCACCTTGCGCTGCTTCTTGTTGGCGACGTGGATCATGGCCAACGCGGCGGCGGGCAGGCCGAACATCAGGATCGGGTAGAACCCCGACGTGAGGTGTCCACCGGTCGGGTCGCCGGCGGCGAAACGGGTCAGCTCGCCGGTGACGACGCCGTTGGGGGTGTCGTAATCGCCGTACAGGAACCAGATGTAGGAGTTCGGGATGTGGTGCAGGCCGACCGGGATGAGCATCCGGTTGGCGAACCCGTAGACGAACGCGCCGATAGCTCCCGCACCACCGATGAACTGCCCGAGGCTGGTCAGGCCGGCGTCGAAGATCGGATAGAAGTAGCTCATCGCGAACGCCACGAACAGACTGGCCAGCGACACCACGATCGGGACGAACCGCCGACCCCCGAAGAAGCCGAGATACGAGGGCAGTTCGATGGTGTGGTACTTGTCGAACAGCCAGGCGGTCAGCAGGCCGATCACGATGCCGCCGAATACGCTGTAGTTGATCTGGGCCTGCTCGCCGGCCTTGTCCAGTACGCCGTCGAGCACGAACGGCGACATGGTCTCGAAGACCTTGTCCATCACCAGATAGCCGACGACGGCGGCCAACGCGGTGGATCCGTCGGCCTTCTTGGCGAAGCCGATGGCCACACCCACGGCGAACAGCAGCGCCAGGTTGTCGAACAGGGCGCCACCGGCGGCGCTCATGGCCTGGAAGAACGGCCCGATCACCGGTGCCTCGATGCGGCCCAGCAGATCTGGCTGCCCCAGCCGCAGCAGGATGCCCGCGGCCGGCAACACCGCGATCGGCAGCATCAGGCTCTTGCCGAGCCGCTGCAACTGTGCGAACCCCGGAATCCGGGGACTGGTCTGCGCTTTCGTCGACCCACCCATTCGCGGCAGCTTAGTCCCTAACTGCAGAACCCAGGACCGTGTTCGGCAACGCCACAGGTGTGGCGCTCGTAGTGTTGAGGCCATGACGACAAACGTTCTGGCCCCGGTCGCGGGACGCGCGGTCGCGCTTGGCGATGTGCCCGATCCGGTGTTCTCGCAAGGCATGGTCGGTTTCGGCGCGGCCATCGACCCGCCGCACGAGATCGTCGACGCCGTCGCCCCGGTGTCGGGCAAGCTGCTCAAGCTGATGCCGCACGCCTACATCGTGCTGACGCCGGACAACGTCGGTGTGCTGGTACATCTGGGACTGGACACTGTGGCGCTGAATGGCGAGGGTTTCACCACCCACCTGGAGCAGGGTGTCGAGGTGAGCGCGGGACAGGTTGTCATCACCTACGACATCCCGTCGGTGGTGGCCAAGGGCCTCAACCCGATCGTGCCCGTGGTGATCATGGACGAACGCGAACCCGGCAACATCGCGGTGACCCCTCCGCTGGGGGCGCACCTGACGGTCGGGGCCGGACTGTTCGTGGCGAGCAGCTGATGGAGGTCATCATCCTGCCCGACGCGGCCACCATTGGGGCCGTCGCCGCCGACGCCATCGAGGCGTTGCTGCACCGCAAGCCCGATGCGGTGTTGGGGCTGGCCACCGGATCCTCACCGCTGTCCATCTACGACGAACTGGCCACCCGCCATGGCGCGGGCCGGCTTTCGTTCCGGCAGGTCCGCGGGTTCACCCTCGACGAGTACGTCGGCCTGCCCGCCGACCATCCCGAGCGCTACCGCAATGTCATCGACACCGTCTTCGTCGACCGGGTGGATTTCGCCGAGGGAGCGGTGCAGGGTCCCGACGGCCTGGCCGCGGACATCCCGGCGGCCTGCGCGGCCTACGAGGCCGCGATCGCCGACGCCGGGGGAGTGGACCTGCAGATCCTCGGGATCGGCACCGACGGGCACATCGGGTTCAACGAACCGGGTTCCTCGCTCGCCTCGCGCACCCGGATCAAGACGTTGACCGAACAGACCCGCCGCGACAACGCCCGCTTCTTCGGCGACGATATCGACGCGGTACCGACGCACTGCCTCACCCAGGGCCTGGGCACCATCCTGGATGCCCGGCACGTCGTGCTGGTGGCGACCGGGCGGAGCAAGGCCGAGGCCGTGCATCATCTGGTGGAGGGTGCGGTCAGCGCGATGTGGCCGGCGAGCGTGCTGCAACACCACCCGCACGTCACCGTGTTGCTCGACGATGCCGCCGCACGACGGCTGCAACTGGCCGAGTACTACCGCGAGACCTACCGTGCCAAGCCCGACTGGCAGGGCATCTGAGTGCTGCTGGCCGCTGACACCGTGCTGACCGGCGCAGAACTGTTGCGGCCCGGCTGGATTGACGTGGCCGACGGCAGGGTCCGCGCGACCGGGGCCGGCGCACCGCCAGGGCCGGCCCGCGAGCTGGGGGCGGTGACCGTGGTGCCAGGATTCGTCGACACCCATGTGCACGGCGGCGCCGGGGCCAACTTCACCGCCGCCGACACCGCGCAGACCGCGGCGGCGGTGGACCTGCACCGCCGACACGGCACCACCACCCTGATCGCCTCCCTGGTGACCGCGGCGCCGCAGGAGCTGCTGCGCCAGGTCGGTGGGCTCGCCGCCGATGTGCGCTCCGGCCTGCTCGACGGGATCCACCTGGAAGGGCCGTGGCTGTCCGAATCACGATGCGGTGCACACGAACCCGCCCTGATGCGCGATCCCGACCCGGTCGAGGTCGACCGGGTGCTGGCCGCCGGTGCCGGGTGTATCCGGATGGTGACCCTGGCCCCGGAACGCCACGGCGCTCCGGGAGCCATCGATCGATTCGTCGGCGCGGGTGTCGTGGTGGCCGTCGGACACACCGAGGCGACCTACGCCCAGACCCGGTGCGCGATCGACGCGGGTGCGACGGTCGGCACCCACCTGTTCAACGCGATGCGCCCGATCGACCGTCGCGAACCCGGCCCGGTGATCGCGCTGCTGGAGGATGACCGGGTGACCGTCGAACTCATCACCGACGGGGTGCACCTCGACCCGGCCATCTACCGGCACGTCACGCGAAGCGCAGGGCCGCAGCGGGTGTCGCTGATCACCGACGCCATGGCGGCCACCGGGATGGCCGACGGCTGGTACGAACTCGGCCCGCTGGGGGTGCAGGTGACCGGCGGGGTGGCCCGGGTCGCCGGGACCGAGACGATCGCCGGCAGCACGGCCACCATGGATCACGTGTTCCGGTTCGCGGTGGCGCACAGCGGGTTGGCGCGCGATGCGGCGCTGCAGTCGGCGGTGTCGCAGGCCTCGGTCAACCCCGCCCGGGCGCTCGGCCTGCCGGATGCCCGGATGCTCGCCGGGACGGCCGCGGATCTGGTGGTGCTGGATGCCGACCTCGCCGTGGCCGGCGTGCTGCGCCGCGGCCAGTGGGTGGTGGAACCGGCCTAGGGCGAGCAGGTTCCGCCGAGGGCGCATGGCAGCACGGCGTCCATCCAGCCGTGGTTGTTCTGCATCTGCGCGAGCAGCCAGGCCGTGAGGGCGACCGCCGAGAACGCGCCGGCGGTGAACAGCAGCACCACCAGGACCAGCAGGGCGATCCCGGCCGGCGATCCGCTCGCCATCAGGCGTACCGCGCGCACCACCACGTCGATGACCCGCACCATCAGCATCAGCACCACGCAGACACTGTAAACCGGTTGCCGGCGGTCAACGTGCAGTTGTTCTCATTCGCGACATTCTGGCAATTCCCGACAAACCGAACGTTGCCACCGGTATTCCGCATACTTCGCGCAGAACGCCATTTTCAGCAAATTTGTAGCTGCGCTATTCAATCCGCGACGGCCATTCGTTGATGGCGCCCTGAGCAGGCAATTTGGGTGGAGTTTCCTTGGAATGACATGCATTTCGGTGAGAACTTGGCCATGATTTCGAACGGAACAATCAAATACGAGGTGCGCCTCCCACTCTGATTGGCTGACTGATGGCAACGGTTCACGCAACGCATATCGGCCGTATCGGGGTGCTGGCGGTGGCGCTCGGTATCGGCTACGCGGTGATCGGCAGCCCGGCAATCGCATCGGCGTCCACCGACGGCGAGGGAGCCGGAACCTCCGCGCCGGCCTCGCCGTCGTCGGGTGGTGGATCGCCGTCTGCGCCGGATGCCGGTGCGGGCAGTGGTTCCGCAGACGCCGGGCCGGGCCGCCCCGTCGACACCCCGGATGGCGGCACCCCGGACGCCGAGCAGCCCGACAGCGGCGAGCCCGGCACCGACGAACCCGGTGCCGATGAACCCGGTGCCGGAGAGCCCGGCACCGACGGGCCGAAGGCCGAAATGCCGCAGGGGCCGCGCTCACAGCCGGGTATCCGCAAGCGCACCGCCCGCAGTCCACTGTCCTGCACGACCTGCCGCGAGACGACACCGCGCCCCGCGGCCGAGCCGGCCGCATCCGAGACGTTCGACGCCTCCCTGACCGCCGCCGATGCCTCCGCTGATGATGCCGGCGCGGTGACCCCCGCCGCGCCGGAGGCACCCGTCACCGCACCGGCGGCGCCCGGTCCCGCTGCGGCGCCGGCCATCCCGGAGGTCGTCATCCCGGAGCAGATCGCCGCGCCGGTCACGGCGGCGGCCACCGCCACCTCGCGCCAATCCGCCGACGGCACCCCCGACGTCCCCGTCGAGACGCCGGCAGCGCTGGCGCTGCTGGCCTGGACCCGACGCCAGACCGAGGACGTACTGCTACTCGAATCCGTCACCGGCATACCGCCCTCGGCCACCCCCACCCAGGGCACCCCCGACCAGAACACCGGCACCGTCACCGGCGCCATCAACGGCACCGGACCGAACCCGTTGAGCTACAACGTCTCCGCCGGACCCGGCCGCGGGACGGTCACCGTACATCCCGCCACCGGGGCGTTCACCTATACACCGACCACCGCGGCACGGTTGGCCGCGGGCATCACCGCGGCCGCCGACTACGACACCTTCACCGTCACCGTCGGCGACGGCACGCTGTCCAGCACGGTGACCGTCACCGTGCCGGTACTGCCGTCCGCGCTGTCGGGGCCCTCCTCGAAGGGGGTGGGCTGGAGCCCGGCCGGAGTCGCGGTGTCGGCGGGCAAGATCTACGTCGCCAACGCCGGCAGCAACACCGTCTCGGTGATCGACCGGGTCACCGGTGCGACCACCACCGTCAAGGTGGTCAGCTCGCCCAAGGCGATCGCGTTGAGCGATGACGGCACCCGGGTGTACGTCGGGGGCAGCAACGCGATATCGGTGATCAGCACCGCCAACCACACTGTCGTGCAGAAGATCACGACCAACGGCGGCCAGGTCTACGGTATCGACGTCTCGGCCGACGGCGGCCGCATCTACGTCACCAACAACGGCAAGAACACCGTCTCGGTGATCAACACCGCGACCAACAGCATCGTCGCCACCATTGCCGTCGGCGCCAAACCGGGCGGCATCGTGCTGGCCGGGTCGCGCCTCTACGTCGCCAACACCGGTGCGGGTACCGTCACCGTCATCGACACCGCCAGCAACACGGTCGTCGGCAATCCGATCACCGTGGGCGCGAGCCCGTCGGAACTGGTGGCCTCGGCCGACGGATCGCGGGTCTATGTCACCAATCACGGCAGCGGCACCGTCTCGGTCGTCGACGCCGGCACGCGGTCGGTGGTCGGCACCATCACCGTCGGCAGCCAACCGCAGGGCATCGCGCTCAGCCCGGACGGCAGCCTGCTCTACGTCGCCAACGGCCGCGACACCATCTCGGTGATCGATACCGCCACCCGCGCCGTGCTGCGCACGGTGACCATCGACGGCTCACCCGAAAACGGTTCGCACCGACTGGCGCTGAGCCCGGACGGCAGCCAGATCTACATCACCGACATGGTGGACAACTCGCTGCGCACCCTGAGCCTGACCCGCGGCAACACCGCGCCCACCGCCGGCGTCCCGACCATCGGCGCGCCCAACCCGGCGACCGGGATCGTCAACGGGCAGCTCAACTTCACCGACCCCGACGGCGACCCGCTGACCTACACCGTCACCAAGGCCCCGAGCAACGGCACGCTGCTCATCAATGCCCAGGGTGGATACACCTTCACACCCACCCAGGCCGCCCGCGATGCCGCAGCGCAGACACCCGGCGTCGACACCGTCACCTTCACCGTCGCCGCCAACGACGGCCGCACCGGCACCGCCACCGTGGCGGTCACGGTGACCATCGAGCCCAGCACCACCACCGTGCCTGGGGACAGCACCGGACTGCTGCAGGGCATGTTCGACGCGCTCAAACCCGGTGACACCCTCACCCTGGCCCCGCAGATCTACCGACACTCCGGGGTTCTCACGATCCGGGTGCCCGGGGTGACCATCAACGGCAACGGTGCGACGCTGTACGCGACCAACGACAACACCTCCTCGGTGCAGATCCTGGCCGACGGGGTGACCCTGCACGACATCACGCTCGGCGCCGCGCTGACCGGTCCGCGCTATTACGCCCCCCAGCACCACAAGCTGGTGATCATGGCCGACCACGTCACCGTCACCGATGTGACGATCAACGGTTCGGCCGGCGCCGGGATATATGTCGACAACGCAGGCTATTTCGAGCTCAACGACGTCCGGGTGATCCGCTCCCGGGCCGACGGCATCCACATGACCAACGGCTCGCACCACGGCGTGGTCAACAATCCCTACACCGAATGGACCGGTGACGACGGGGTCGCGGTGGTCTCCTACAACCCGGACACCGGCGGGGTGAGCCACGACATCGTGGTCAACAACCCGACCGTCAACGGCACCACCTGGGGGCGCGGCATCAGCGTCGTCGGTGGCACGAACATCACCTACAACAACATCACCGTGCGCGATACCGACTCCGCCGGTGTCTACATCGCCACCGAACCGAGTTACAACACCCGGTCGGTGGACGGGGTACGCATCCTGGGCGGCACCGTCACGAACGCGAACACCAGTGCCACCGTCGTGCACGGCGCGGTCCTGGTGTACGCGGGCAACGCCGGCACCAGCGTGCGCAACGTGACGATCGAGGGTCTGACCGTCAGCGGCACCCCGTCCAGTGCCGGGCGCATCCTGGCGATGATCACCGAGAACGGGGCCACCGTCAGCGGCATCACCTTCCGCAACCTGGCACTTCAGCGGTCCAATGCGATCGCGACGGCCTACACCAACGCCGCGGCGTGGTTGTACCAGCTGATCGGTGTGACCGTGAACGGGGTGGCGGTCACCACGCTGTGAGCCCGGCGAGCATGATGGGGTCATGCCCGAACACCCCGAACTGAATGTGCTGGGCGGCCCGCTGGAACCGTGCGGCAGCGATCCGGTCACCGGCTTCTACCGCGACGGCTGCTGCTCCACCGGCCCGGAAGATGCAGGCATGCACACCATCTGCGCCGTGGTGACCGCCGAATTCCTGGAACACCAGCGCTCCATCGGCAACGACCTGAGCACCCCGATGCCGCAGTACCGCTTCCCGGGGCTGGTGCCCGGTGACCGCTGGTGTGTGACGGCGGTGAACTGGCTGCGCGCCTACCAGGACGGCTACGCCGCCCCGGTGGTGATGGCGTGCACCCACGAACGCACGCTGAACATCGTCCCCATCGAGGTGCTCGCCGAGTACGCCGTCGACGTCCCCGACGATGCCAGCGACCTCTAGCTGAACATCAGGTGATGTAGCGGTCGCGCCACCGTTCGAACCGGTTGCGCGGGCGCTGCGCCTCCGACAGCACGGTGCTCATCGGGGTGGCCTTGTCGCGGGCGGCCCGGCTGCCGGCAGTCGGCACCCGATACTCCCACCAGACCGGCTGCAGCAGAGCCGATGTCACCGGGATCGCCTTGTCCACCCGCTTGTACCCCCAGCCGCAGGCCCGGTCGATCGAACCGGTCGAGGGCGCCAGGTTCACCGGGGACAGCGTCGGCGCGAACCGCACGACGTGATCGGAATAGGGCAGGTTGCGCACCATCTGCAACTGGATGGCCTGTGCGATGGGCGCCAGCCACAGATGCCGCGGATCCCACTGCGGGTGAAAACAGTCGAAGGCCAGATAGCACGCGTTGCGGGTGCCGAGCCGGCCGTCACGGATGCGCTTCCAGGCCAACTCCACCGGGACGTTGCTGGCGGTCCCGCCGTCGACGATGGCGCCGACATCGTGGGTGGCCAGTATCTCGTCGAGGATCGGCACCATCCGCGGATCGCGGGTCTCATGGTGCAGCACACCGGGAATTGCCGACGAGAAGGACGCCGCGTCAACGACATTGAAATCCCGAGTCAGATCGTCACCGCCGACGACGATGGCCTTGACCACCCGGGAGTCGATGAACGCCGCGGCCTGCCACATCCGGGCGGCCACCTCCGGCCCCATCCCGATCGGCAGGAACGGCAGCGTGCGCAACCGCAGCACCGCGAGCTCCTGATGGCGGAACTTCGCGGGCAGTGCGGCGAACGGCTGCCTGCGCACCCCGGCGATCACCGCCTCGTACGGGATGCCCAGATCCGACATCCGCATCTGCTCGCCGTCCTCGCGGGTGAACAGCGCGTGGGCGAACTCGTCGAAGCGCAGCGAGAACATCCCGGTCAACCCGTGCCGGCGGCGCAGCTCCTCGGGACCGAGGATGGCGCGGTAGGACACCGTCTTCGCCCAGGCCACGTACTCCTCGATCGGCACGGGCAGTGAGCGGGCCATCACCGCCCCGATGACCGACCCGATCGACGAGCCGATCATGTAATCGGGCACCTGCCCGGCCTCCAGCAGCCGCTGCATGCCGCCGATGTAGACGAACCCGGCGCCGCCGCCACCACCGAGGACGGTGACCAGCTTCTTGTGGCCCACCTCGGCGTCCAGCTCGTCCATCGAGAACCGGTCGGCGTGCCGCTCGGCGAGCGTGCGGCGCTGCTCATCCTGCTCGTCGGACAGGGCACCGAGAATGTGGCGGGCGTCGCGCAGCGCGGTCAGCGCGTCCCGTTCCTCGCGCAGCGGGCCGTGCAGCGTGTTACCCACCCGGGCGCGCCAATTCGTCAGTTCCGGGCCGACCGCGACATCACCGCGCCCGCGGCTGCCGCCCGGCCCGGCCGCACCGGGCTCGAAATCGGAGAGCTTGGCGAAGTTCAGCAGGTAGCGCAGCCGGCGCAGCTGATCGTCGCTGAGCACATCGGGCATCCCCAGGTGCAGCCGGACCAGCCGGTTCTCCATCTTCTGCAGGGCCAGCGCCGGATCGGCGGTGGGCAGATCGGCGGTGAGCGCCTCGACGTTCTCCAGCTCCTCGGCGGAATCCGCCTGGGCGTCCTGCACGGGCGCGGGACGCGGGGCGCGCCGGTCGAGGAACGGTATCTGCACGACGTGACTCTAAGCCGAACCCTCCCGGGATCCGACGTAAGCCAGCAGAGCCGGGTCGGCCGAGGTGAACCGCTCGACCTCCTCACCGCCGTCGCAGCGCAGCAGCGCGATCGTCAGCCGGCCGGGGGAGCGGGCCACCACCTGCCAGTGCGCGCCGGCGTCGGTCCACCTTCGTAATTCCTCGACCTGATCGCGGGTCATGTCCCTACGATCGCATCATGGGTGGGAGCGGGCACGGCCAGGTATGTAGGCGACCCCAAGATCACGCCGTTGGGTAGGCTTCGCTGTCAAATGATCGAGACTGACGAGCCGCTGCCGATCCTGCCGCGCGAGCTGACCGACCTCCCCGATGAGGTGCGTCTGGTCGGCCCGCCGTGCACGCCCACCGTGAAAGATCCGTACGACGTGCGCCTCGTCGATCCCGACACCGACGCCGAGCTGATCTCGGGATGGATGAACCTGCCGCACCTGGCCGAGGCCTGGGAGTACGCCTGGCCACCGGAGCGCTGGCGGCTGTACCTCAAAGCCCAACTGGCCGGGACGTTCTCCCGGCCGTTCCTCACCAGCCGCAAGGGTGAGGACATCGGCTATGTCGAGGTGTACAGGGCGGCAAAGGATTCCATCGCCACCCGGTACGAGGCGGATCCGTATGACCTCGGCGTGCACGCGGCGATCGCCGACACCCGGCTGGTCAACCGCGGCATCGCGCCGCTGATGCTGCCCAAGCTGATGGCCGATATCTTCGAACGGGAACCACAGTGCCGACGGGTGATGTTCGACCCGGATCACCGCAACACCGGGGCGCGGCGGCTCGTCGAATACGTGGGCTGCACGTTCCTGGGTGAGCACCAGATGGCGAACCGCAAGATGGCGCTGTACGTGTTTCCGCGCACGCCCGAAGACATTCCGGCCCTGCGTTAGTCACCGAGCACGCGCGTGTACCCCTGAAAGGTGCCGATTCCGGGGGTATCAGCGTCTGCTCGCGAGGGGCCCCGCACGCGTCAGGGGGTGGCGCCCATCATCGCGGCGTAGCCGTCGTAATCGGGTTTCATGGCGGCGGCGACGAGTTCCCACAGCACCTCGTCGGTACCGCCGCCGACGCGGGCGAGCTTCATGTCGCGCCACCACTGGCCCAGCGGGGTCTCGTCGACCAGATATCCGGTGCCGCCGAAGATGTGCATGCACTCCGAGACCACCTCCTCGCCGAGGCGGGCCGCGCACACCTTCATCGCGGCCGCGGTGCGCAGGTCGAGCTTGCCGCCGGCGGCGATACCGGTCAGCGCGTGCCGCAGCAGGTCCACCCGGGCCTGCAGGTCGGCCATCCGCATCCGCAGTGCCTGGTGTTCGTAGAGGGTGTGCCCGAACTGGCTGCGACTCATCATGCGCGCCAACGTGATCCCGAGCACCCGCTGGCAGCTGCCGGCGATCTGGCCGGCCACCGACATCCGCTCGTGGGCCAGCCCCCAGGAGATCGCGGCCAGCCCGGTGCCGGCGCGGGCGACCAGCGCGTCGGCCGGCACCCAGGTGTCGATGTGCACGGCCGCGGTGTCCAACGGGCCCGCACCCACCTTGTTGTAGGGCGTGCGCACCTGCACTCCCGGATCCCGCAGCGGCACCGCGACGACGACGACGTTGCCGTGCCTGCTGGTGGGATCGTTGTCGACGTTGCGGGCGACGGCCATCACGTAATCGGCGATGGGCGAGAGCGATACGAACTTCTTGACCCCGGTGACCGCGAAGCCGTCGCGCACCGACCGCACGGTGGTCCCGACGATCTGCAGGTCCGATCCGCCGGACTCCTCGGACGCGCCGACGCACAGCACGGTCTCCCCGCGGATGGCCTGTTCGCAGATGGCGCGCAGGTGGTCGGAGCGCCCGAACCGGCGCAGCAGTGCGATCGCCGAGTCGTGCAGGCTGACCCCGACCGCGATCCCGGCGGAGCCGAGCCTGCCCAGGCGCAGGGCCAGAGCGATCACCTTGGCCACATCGGGTTGCTGGGCGTCACCCCACTTCGCGCTGAAAACGCCTTCGCGGCCCAGGTATTCGATGAGCTGACGGGGGAACGTGCCGGTGCGCTCGGCCTCGGCGGTCCAGTCCCGCACCCGGTCGTCGAAGACCCGGTCGAGCAGCTCCTCGAACTCCTGCAGCGAGGTGGTGGCCGGCGACTCGTTGAGCACTGTCATTGCCCGGCACCCTCCAGGTTGCGTTTGACTTCGAGGCGGCGCAGCTTGCCCGAGGAGGTCCGTGGCAGCGAACCGGGCCGGACGAACACGACATCGGCGGGCACCACGCCGCATTCGGAGGCGATCAGCGCCACCATGGCGGTCCGGGCGGCGGGCTCGTCGGCGCCCTTGAACTCGGCGGTGATCACCAGACCGGGGCGGGTGGTGGGGCCGTCGGTACCGACGGCGACGACGGCGCCGGCGCGCACACCGTCGACCTGGGCCGCGACGTTCTCGATCTCGGTCGGGAAGATGTTGCGCCCGGCCACGGTGATGATCTCCTTGGCGCGCCCGCAGATCACCAGGCTGTCGTCCAGTAGATAGCCGATATCCCCCGTGGGGAACCAGGTTTGGGGGTCGACGGCGGCCTCGCCGAGATAACCACGCATCATCGAAGTGCCGCGGATCTCGACCTCACCGACCTCCCGGTCGGACACCCCGCCGGAGAACCGGTCGCTACTGACGATGCGCATCTCCATCCCGTCGATGGCGTGTCCCAGCACGGCGTGCTTGCGCACGTAGCCGCCGTCGTCGGTGACCACCTGGATCTCGTCGACCCGCAAACCGCTGCCCGGCGTGGGAACCGCGACCGCGCAATTGGATTCGGCCAGCCCATAGGACGGTGCCAGCGCGCCGGGGTCCAGGCCGAAGCGGGCCATCTCCTGGGCGAAGAGCCGGCTGCCGTCACAGTCGACGGGCTCACCGCCGTTGAGCGCGAACCGCAGTGTGCCGAAGTCGACATCGCTGACCAGTCTGGAGTACTTGCCCACGATGTTGTAGGCCATGTTCGGCGCGGCCGTCAGCGTCGCCCGGCTCTCGGTGATCCACTTGAGCCACCCGAACGGCTGCGCGGAGAACGCCGTCGTCGGCGCCTGCCACAGCTCGGCACCCGAGAGCGCCATCGTCAGCAGGAAGGACAGCCCCATGTCGTGATAGAGCGGCAGCCAGGAATGCCCGCAGTCGGCGCCGGTGACCTCGACCCGGGACACGAGGGCGCCGATATTGGCGAGTACCGCCTCGGGGGAGAGCTGTGCGGTGCGCGGGGTGCCGGTGGACCCGGCGGTGCCCTGCAGCACGGCGACATCGGCGGACCCGACCGTCCCGGTATGCGTATGGGAGCGCTGCGCGTGCGCGATGCGGCTGACATCGTGCACGGCGAGATGGCTGTCGGCCGCGCTCAGTTCGCGCAGATGCGTGCCGTGGCTGAACACGGTGCGCACCCCGATACCGGCGAACCGGTCCAGGGTGGCGCGGGCCCAGCGCTTGGGGTCGGCACCGCGGACCGGTCCGGGCAGGATCGACACCCCCGCACCGGCCAGGAACGCCCCCGGGACAGCCGAGATGAACTCGGCGGTCGGGTCGCCGACCAGGCCGATGGTGTTTGCTCCGCTGTCACAGATGTGCGCGGCCACATTCTCGGCCCTGGCATGGATCTCACCCCACGGATGACGGTTCCAGGTGCCGGTCTCGGTGTCGAGGACGGCCAACGCCCGGTCGGTCGAGGTCATCGACGCGGTGAGGGCCTGCGCCAGGACCGATGGCGCACCCGTCACGAGTTCGCCTGATCGGCAGGCAGTTTGGCCAGCACGATCTTCTCCAGATCGCCCAGGGTTTCGCAGTTGAGCAGATCTTCCTCGTCCAGCGCCGCGCCGAGGCGGTCCTCGATGGCCACCATGCCGACCGCGAATGCCACCGAGTCCATGCCCACGTCGTCGACCAGTCGGGAGTCCCGGCTGACCCGGCTGACGTCGATGTTCAGGTCGTCGCGCAGGATTGCCAGGAGCTGAGGGTTCACCGCTTCGGACTGTGACATTTCCATGTTCGGCGACCCTACACCTGAGAATTTCCTCAGGGTAGGCTTACCTCATGTGCTACCCGCCACCGAGGCGCGTGCCGAGCAGCTGACCCAGCCATACCGCGAACAGTCCCAGGGCCACGCTGACCACGATGTTCAGCACCGCGGCCGGCCGGCGAGGTTCCTCGGCGAGCCGTTGCGTCTCCAGCATCCAGGTGGAAAAGGTGGTGTAGGCGCCGACGAAGGCGGTGCCGGCCAGCAGCGCTATGTGCGGGTCAAGCGCCAGCGCGCTGAGCAACCCGAGCAGGAAGGCCCCGCTGACGTTCACCGTGAGAGTCCCGATCGGGAAGCCGATGCGCACCCGTCGCGACACCACCCGGTCGACCAGCATGCGGCAGACCGCGCCGAGGCCGCCGATGACGAACACACCGATCCAGACGGTCACGGCCATACCCGCCGGGTCAGCGCCGTGGCCGCCTGCAGCACGAGCAGGCCCAAACCGATGCTGCCAGCGGTGTATCCCGCCGCCAGCGCGTGATGACCGTGCTCCAGCATGGTGACCGTCTCCACCTGCATGGTGGAGAACGTCGTCAGTCCGCCGCAGAACCCGGTGCCCAGCAGTGAACGCCGGTAATCGGTGCCGGCCAGCCGGGTAGCCACCACGCCCAGCAGTGCGGCACCGAGGATGTTGACGACGAAGGTGGCCCACGGCCAGTGCCCCGGCGGCACCGCCAGCGCGTGCACCAGGCCGGCCCGCGCCAGGGTGCCGACCCCGCCGCCCACGAAGACAGCGGCCAGTTCCCGCCGATCGGTGAGCGCCACCCGCAAAGTATGTAGCCACCCGGCGCTACCGATAAGGTCGGCACACCATGACAGCGCAGGATCTTCGGCCGGTGCGGATCCGCGTCCTGGGTCCGGTGCGGGCATGGGTGGGCGACACCCCGGTGGATCTCGGTGGCCCCAAGCAGCGCTCGGTGCTGCTGCGGCTGGTGCTCGCGCGCGGCGAGGTGGTCTCGGTCGACCGGCTCATCGAGGACCTGTGGGCTGGGGAGCCGCCGCCCAAGGCGCTGGCCGCGCTGCAGGCCTACATCTCCCATCTGCGCCGGGTGCTCGAACCGGGCCGGGAACGCCGCGCCGCCGCGCGGGTGATCGTCAGCGCCGCACCCGGATACTGCCTGCGGCTGCCGGATGCCGATGTCGACGTGTGGGCGCTGGAGACCGGTATCACCGCCGCCGAGCAGTCACCGCAACGGGCCACGCTGCTGGAGGATCTGGTCGCGGCCTGGACCGGTGACCCCTATGCCGAGGTGCGCGACGCGCTGTGGGCCGCCCCGGAGGTGGCCCGACTCACCGAACTGCGGCTGGCGACGGTGGAGGCCCACGCGGCCGCGCAGGCGGCGCTGGGCAATCACGCCGCGGTGGTGCGGGCCCTGGAGCCGGTGGTGCGCGACCACCCGGCCCGGGAGGCGGCCGCCGGCCTGCTGGCCGCCGCGCACTACCGCGGCGGGCATCAGGTCGCGGCACTGGAGGTGTTGCGGCGCACCACCGGATACCTGGTCGACGAGTTGGGGCTGGAGCCGGGCCGCGCGCTGCGCGATCTGGAAACAGACATCCTGCGCCAGGCCGACCATCTCGACCCGATCCAGCTGGCGCCGGTCGCCGTCGCGGCACCGCACGAGGTGCCCACCACGAGTGCGACCCGCGGGCGCACCGAGGAGCTCGCCGCGATCGCCGCGGCCGCCACCGCGGCGGGCGCCGGCCTGAAGGTGGTGTGGATCGGCGGGGAGGCCGGGGCCGGTAAGACCACACTGGTCGACACCGCGGCCGGGCGGCTGCGCGAGGCGGGCTGGACGGTGGCCGCCGGTCGCAGCCCCGAGGTCGACGGTGCACCGCCGGGCTGGGCATGGACCGAGGTGCTGACGGCGTTCACGTCCACGCTGTCGGAAACGCAGTCCGCCGCGCTGGCGCCGCTGCTGCACTCGGCGCCACCGACCGGTGAGGTCGGTGCCTTCTGGATCGCCCATGCCCTGGCAGAGGTGTTGGCCCACAACGCCGGTCGTGCGCCGCTGCTGATTGTGCTCGATGATCTGCACCGCACCGACGGCTTGACCCTGGAACTGCTGCGGCTGACCGCCGACCGGCTGGCCACTCACCGGGTACTGGTGATCGGCACCTACCGACCGTCGGAATCCGGTGCCGAACTCGGCCAGGCCCGGGCGGCGCTGGCCAATCACACCGCCGCCCATCTGCTGCTGAGCGGTCTCGATGACACCGCGCTGACCCAGCTGGCCACCGACTGCGGGCTGGTCGCGGTGACCCGGGAGACGCTGCGGCTGTTGCGGGAACGCACCGGCGGTAACCCGCTGTTCGCCCGCGAGCTGGCCCGCCTGATGGTCGCCGAGGGGGTGGACGCCGCACACGGCGCGGTGCCCGTGGGCGTGGGTGATGTGGTGCGCCGCCGGCTGGCCCGGCTGCCACCGCAGACCGCGACCGCGCTGCGCCAGGCCGCGGTGCTCGGCCGCGAGGTCGACCTCACCCTGCTCGGTCAGTTGGCCCGCAGCGATGACGACGAGCTGCTCGACGCGCTGGAGCCCGCGGTGCTGGCCGGGCTGCTGGAGGAACCCGCACCGGACCGGATCCGGTTCGCACACAACCTGATCCGCGACACGCTCTACGAGGACACCTCGGTGCTGCGCCGCGGCCGGTTACACGCGGCGGCGTTGGAGCTGCTGCGGGTGCGCGCCGCCGATGCCGCGTCGCTGGCCTATCACGCGGTCGCCGCGGCCACCGCCGACACCGCGCTGGAGGCGGCGGGTTTCGCGATCAACGCCGCGGCCGAGGCCGACGCCGTCGGCGCCCCCGCCGAGGCGGCCCGGCAATGGCGCGCCGCGGTGCGGATGTTCGGCCTGGCCGGCGCCGACCAGGCCACCGCCAGCACGGCCCGCTGCGGGTTGATCGCTGCGCTGGCCCAGGCCGGTGACGCCCTCGGATCACGAGAAGAGCTGCACCACACCATGGTTGCCGTCGGCCACGATGACGCGCTGGCCGTGCAGGCGCTGACCGCGTCACACAGTCCGCTGGTCTGGCGGGTGCGCGTCGGCGACGTCATCGATCCGGCCATCGTCGATCCACTGCGCCGGGTGCTGGCGCGCGAACAGCCCGCCGCGGTCCGGATCCGGTTGCTGCTGACGCTGTTCACCGAACTGGAGGGCGCCGAGCACGATGCCGCGCTGGCGGCCTGCACCGAGGCGTGGGAGACGGTGCGCGACCTCGATGACCGGCGGCTGCTGCTGGCGGTGCTCAACGTCCGCGCGTTCGCGTGCCTGGGACCCGATCTGGCCGGCGAGCGGGAACGCGTTGTCGCCGAGATGCTGTCGGTCGCCGAGGAACTCGACGCGGTGGACCACCAGGCGGTGGCGCACTGGTTGGCCTTCCTGGACGCGTCCGGGCGGTCCGATCTGGCGGGGGCGGCCGCACATGTCGATCAGGCGGTCGCCCGGGCCGGTACCGGCCAGCTCGGCTTCCTGCTCGGTGTGCTGGACGCGTTCCGCGCCCAGTTGGCCATCCTGGCCGGTGATGTCGACGAGGGCGAGCAGGCCTACGGCGAGGTGTCGGCGAAGCTGGCCGAATACGGTGTCGCCAACGGCACCCACATCGGCATCGTCGGCCGGGTCACCGCGAACCTGGTCCGCGGCAGCCTGGCGCCGATGGCCGACGATCTGGTCGCCGTGCACCGGTTCGCCTCCAAGATCATCGCCGACGGCGCCGCGCTGGCGCTGATGCAGGCCGGCAGAACTGAAGAGGCCCGGCAGATCTGGGCCGAACGGCTACCGATCGAACGGTCCTTCTACTTCGTCGCGATGGCCACCCTGCGGGTGCACGCCGCCGTCGCCATCGGGGATCTGGAGGTCGCGCGCCGCACCGCCGGGGAGCTGATCCCGTATTCCGGTCGGTTCGCCGGACTGGACAACGGCACGCTGCTCACCGGCCCGGTCGACGCGGCGCTGGCCGCTCTCGCCGAGGCCTGCGGTGAGCCGGAGCGGGCGGCGCGGTACCGGCAGGCCGCCGCCGAGCTCACCGAACGCCTGCGGGTGGCCGCGCGGGCGCTGCGCCCCTGACGCTGCTGTTGCGCGAAACTCGCGTACCCGGGGCTCGCGGGCCCCGGGTACGCGCGTTTCGCCGGCCGGGCAGGACGTGTCAGCCGAACACCGCGCGGTCGAACCGGGCGTGCCGTGCCGCCAGGTAGCGCAGCAACAGCATGAGCGGCCCCGGCACCCCGGCGGCGATCGTGGCGCGTTCGGTGTCGGTGGCCACCGCGAGCACGCGCGGCCCGTCGAAGGACAGCCGGCCGGTCTTGCGGGCCGCCGTCTCGACCGCCTCCCAGTCGGCCACCGAGACGTGCCGGCGGATCACCGGGAACAGCTCACGCTCCTCGTCGGCGATGTGCGCGTGCAGCAGCCGGTGCAGATCGGCCAGGCCGGCGGCCAGCGGCCGGGCCAGCTCGGTGTCGCCGGAGCGGGCGAACGCGGCGGCCGCCGCGCGCAGGGCGTCCAGCCGCGGGTCCAGGGCCGCGTGGTCGTCGGTGAGCTCGGTCAGGTCGACCAGCCCGGCCGCCGAGGACTCGATGATCGGCCACAGCACATCGTCCTCCATGGTGTGGTGATGGTGGATCGACTCGCACATCAGCTCCAGGTAGCGGTTGATGGCGCGGGCGCGTTTGACGGTGCACGGCGTGCGGCGCTGGGCGATCGCGGTGGTCAGGTCGGCGAGGCGACCGATGTCGGTGACCATGGCGCGGTGGGCGAGCAGGATGCCGCTGAGGTCGGGTTCCACCGCGGCGAGTTGGGCTTTGTGTCCAGAGCTGTTCATGCCGATCACCTTGTCGGTGTCCACTTGCGGAGAACTTGTGACGGGCTTGCGAGGACGACGAGACATCGGCCCCGCGGGTAGGCAAGGATGGAGGTCATGGTGGCCAATCCGCGAGCCGGGCAGCCGGCACAGCCCGAAGATCTCGTCGACCTCGCACATCTGGTCACCGCGTACTACACCGTGCAGCCCGACCCCGAGGACGTCGCCCAGCAGGTGGTGTTCGGGACCTCCGGGCACCGCGGCTCGGCGCTGGACGGCGCGTTCAACGAGGCGCACATCCTGGCCACCACGCAGGCCATCGTCGAGTACCGCGCCGCGCAGGGCACCACCGGGCCGCTGTTCATCGGCCGCGACACCCACGCCCTGTCCGAACCGGCCTGGGTGTCCGCGCTGGAGGTGCTGGCCGCCAACGATGTCGTCGCGATGATCGACGCCGCCGACCGCTACACCCCGACCCCCGCGGTCAGCCACGCGATCCTGACGTTCAATCGGGGCAGGGACGCCGATCTGGCCGACGGGATCGTGGTCACCCCGTCGCACAACCCGCCGCGCGACGGCGGCTTCAAGTACAACCCGCCCAACGGCGGGCCCGCCGACAGCGACGCCACCGGTGTGATCGCCAAGCGCGCCAACGAGATCCTGCGCGACGGTCTGCGTGCGGTGAAGCGGATCCCGCTGGCGCGGGCCCTGCAGACCGCGCAGCGCCACGATTACCTCAACGCCTATGTCGCCGACCTGCCGAACGTCGTCGACCTGCACGCCATCCGCGCCCAGGGGGTGCGGATCGGTGCCGACCCGCTGGGCGGGGCCAGCGTCGACTACTGGGCGGCCATCGCCGAGACCCACCAGCTTGACCTGACGGTGGTGAACCCGCTCGTCGACGCGACGTGGCGGTTCATGACGCTGGACACCGACGGCAAGATCCGGATGGATTGCAGCTCGCCGAACGCCATGGCTGGGCTTCTTCGGAAAGTGAACGACGACCCCGATTCCTACCAGATCGCCACCGGCAACGACGCCGACTCCGACCGGCACGGCATCGTCACCCCCGACGGTGGCCTGCTGAACCCGAACCACTACCTGGCCGTGGCCATCGATTATCTCTACACCCACCGCTCGGGCTGGTCGCCCGACACCGCCGTCGGCAAGACCGCGGTGAGCAGCTCGATCATCGACCGGGTGGTCGGCGGACTGGGCCGCACGCTGGTCGAGGTGCCGGTCGGGTTCAAGTGGTTCGTCGACGGACTGGTCACCGGGACAATCGGTTTCGGCGGCGAGGAGAGCGCGGGCGCATCCTTCCTGCGCACCGACGGGACCACCTGGACCACCGACAAGGACGGCATCATCCTGGCCCTGCTGGCCTCGGAGATCCTGGCGGTCACCGGCTCGACACCGTCGCAGCGCTACGCCGAGCTGGCCGAGCGCTACGGCGCGCCGACCTACGCCCGCATCGACGCGCCGGCCGACCGCGAGCAGAAGGCCCGGCTGGCCAAGCTGTCGGCCGATCAGGTGACCGCCACCGAGCTGGCCGGTGAGCCGATCACCGCCAAGCTCACCGCGGCGCCCGGTAACGGGGCGGGCCTCGGCGGGTTGAAGGTGACCACCGAGAACGCCTGGTTCGCTGCGCGGCCGTCGGGCACCGAGGACGTCTACAAGATCTACGCCGAGTCGTTCAAAGGGCCGGAGCATCTGGCCGAGGTGCAGGAGGCCGCCAAATCGGTGGTCAATACAGTCATCGGGTGAGCTCTCGAACGGAGGACGACTGTACGTCGCACCAGAAGCCCCGCCTGCCGCGTGAGGTGTGGGTCCTGGTCGCGGCCAACTTCGTGGTGGCGCTGGGATATGGCGTGGTGGCTCCGGTGCTGCCGCAGTACGCCCGACACTTCGGGGTCAGCATCGCCGCCGCCACCTTCGTCATCACCGCCTTCGCCATCATGCGGCTGGCCGGTGCGCCACCGGCGGGCCTGCTGGTCCAGCGCTGGGGTGAGCGCCGGATCTACATCAGCGGCCTGATCATCGTCGCGCTGTCCACAGCCGCCTGTGCGCTCGCCGAAACCTATTGGCAGCTGCTGTTGTTCCGCTCCCTCGGCGGTATCGGCTCGGCAATGTTCACGGTGTCCTCGCTGGGGCTGATGATCCGCATCTCCCCGGCCGACGCACGCGGACGGGTGGCCGGGCTGTTCTCCTCGGGTTTCATGATCGGCTCGGTCGGCGGACCGATCCTGGGCGCGCTGACGGCCGGGTTCGGTCTGGCGGCACCATTCCTGATCTACGGGGCGGCCCTGCTGGTCGCCGCGACCGTGGTGTTCGTCAGCCTGCGCCATTCGACGGTGGTCACCGGGTCAGACGAGCAGGACGGCCCGCCGGTGCCGTTCCGCACAGTCTTCGCCCACCGCGCCTACAAGGCGGCGCTGCTGTCGAACTTCGCGACCGGCTGGGCCTCCTTCGGGCTGCGGATCGCGCTGGTACCGCTGTTCATCGTGGAGGTGCTGGGCCGTAGCCCGGGGGTGGCGGGACTGGCGCTCACCGCGTTCGCGGTGGGCAACATCTCCGTCGTCATCCCCAGCGGGTACCTGTCGGACCGGCTGGGGCGGCGCAAGCTGCTGATCTTCGGGCTGACGCTGGCGGCGCTGTCCACCGCGCTGGTGGGCTTCACGTCCTCGCTGCCGGTGTTCATGGCGGCGGCCTATGTGGCCGGCGCGGCGACCGGCATCTTCGTCTCCCCGCAGCAGGCCGCCGTCGCCGACGTGGTGGGCAGCAAGTCGCGGGGTGGGACCGCGGTGGCGACCTTCCAGATGATGGCCGATGTCGGCTCGATCGGCGGTTCACTGCTGGTCGGGCTGATCGCGCAGTACCTGTCGTTCTCCTGGGCGTTCGTCATCAGCGGGGCGATCCTGCTGGTGGCCGCGCTGGGCTGGGTTTTCGCCCCGGAAACCCGCGGGAAGCCGCCCGCCGAGCACACCCCGGCCCGTCCGCTCGGCCCGGAGGCCGGCGGAGAGGTGCCCTGACCAGCCGTTTTGAACCTCCGTGGGGCAGTGGTGTACGTTTCTACAGCACAACAAACGGGGCTATGGCGCAGTTGGTAGCGCACCACACTGGCAGTGTGGGGGTCAGGGGTTCGAATCCCCTTAGCTCCACCGTTTACCTGGGCTTTTAGGCCACTTTCGGCCAGGACAGCACCAGCAGACAGCACGGACCGGTTTATGCTGGTCATATGGAATCCAACCCCCAAGGTTGTGACGGCACGGAAAGCCTTGCCTGATGGCGTACGTCAGGCCCCGCGAACGCAAAGACGGATCGAAGTTCTACTCCGTCTACTGGCGCGACGGCGGCCGAGGATCCAAGCAGGAATGCGAATCCTGGGAGACCCCCGAAGACGCCGAGCACTTCAAGAAACTCGTCGATGACGTGGGTGGGGTGAAGGCCCGCGAGATCATGCGGATCGTCGCCACCCCCCGACAATCCCAAACGTTGGCTCAGTACCTCACCAAGCACGTCGACACCCTCACCGGCATCCAGGCCGGAACGAAGAAACGCTACGAGGCGTACGTCCGCAACGACCTGCACCCCATCGGCAGCATCCCGCTCACCGCACTGTCCCGCTCCGACATCGCCGCGTGGGTGAACACAATGTCGGAGAAGTCCTCAGCCAAAACGGTGAAGAACAAACGAGACTTCCTGTCCGGCGCATTGAAGGCCGCGGTCAAAGCTGGGGTGATCACCCACAATCCGGCTGAAGATGTCCGCAATCCCCGCTGGGACCGCAAAGAGATGGTGTTCCTCACCTCTGCGGAGTTCAAGCTGCTGCTCTCCGAGATACCGGAGTACTGGCGCCCCCTGGTGGAGTTCCTCGTCGCTTCAGGCTGCCGGTGGTCGGAAGCCACCGCCCTGCAACCGAAGGACATCGACATCTCCCACGGCACCGTGCGCGTAACGAAGGCGTGGAAGACCGGGGCCGGCGGGTACACCATGGGTGTACCGAAGACGAAGAAATCAGTGCGGACCATCAACGTGCCTTCCCGTGTGTTGGAGCAGCTGGATTTGTCGGGGGAGTGGGTGTTCACCAACTCCGGCCGCGGGCTAGGTGCATTCGCTGATGGGGTGGTGCGGTCGAGTGACTCCCCGGTGCGGATCCATTCGTTTCACCCGAACGTGTGGCGGCCTGCCATCAAGCGAGCGGAAGCTAAAGGGCTGCGGAAGTCCCCCAGAATTCATGACCTGAGGCATACAGCGGCGTCGTGGCTTATCCAGGCGGGCAGGCCGTTGACGGCGATACAGCAGCAGCTCGGGCATGAGTCCATCGCGACGACTTCCGACGTTTATGGGCATCTGGACCGGTCGTCGGGTCAGTCAAACGCCGCAGCGATCGACGCAATGCTCGCCTAGCAACTCCCGGCTTCCCTATGCTTGCAGTATGAAGACCGCTGTCATCCTGGCCGCTATCGCGTTTCCGCTCGCAACCGCAGCCCCAGTAGCAGCGAACGAGTACTCCTGCCTGAACGCCGCAGCATCGAACGGCTACGTCAATGCCGACAAGTTCGTTTGGCAGGTCGAGCAGGATTGCGCCACCGCCTACAAGATCGCCTATCCCGGTGGGATCGACACCCAGGAGCAGGCGAAGGCCGCATCGGACGCCGCCGACCAGTACCTACGGTCGCTCGGGTACGACGCCGAGACGGTCGAGCAGATGGACATTGCGGGGCACGGCGTCTAGGCCGGCTATCCGCCTGAGCCGGTTCACAACGACCGGGTTGTACGACAACGCCGTCTCCGATTCAAGCAACTGGCTCAACCGTTGGTAGTAGCGCACCGGATCTAACCCAAGGCCGCGAATGGCGTCTTCCTTCGCCCCCGGCGTCCGCCAGAACAGGGCTTCAAGATCCAAGATCTGTCTGTCCGTCACGGAATCCATAACCACTCGTCCCCTAACGCACCCTCCAACTGACTGGTCTCCAGCGGATCGAGGGTGCTCATTCGTGTGTGCAGGGTGGGTAGATCAACCCATAGGGCGTCGGCCAGTTCGTTGGGTTCACGGCTCCACCGCAAACCCTCCTCCAGGTCGTGCATCTCGATGAGCCGGCGGGCCGCCAACTCATCGACGATGCGCTCCTCGCGTTCCTGAAGCCCTGGGGGTACCGGCCCACGCTCTAGATGGATCAGCTCGTGGGTCAGGGTGCATCTGCGGTGGACCTGGCGGAGCCGCCTGCACAGCCACACTCGCCGGAGTTTGAAGCTGGTCACTCCCCACATCTGGTGGGGCAGCTCCCGGTGGCAGTTGATGATCACGTCGGGGTAGTTCTCAGCGGCGTGACGCCACGGATGCCAGCGGGATTCCATACCTGGAAGCTAACTGTGACCCCCGACAAGTCAGACGAGCCGCAAGCCCCTGACCTCGAATAACAGCCGTGTTATTCAGGTTTGGGGTGCTCTTTTACGTTTCGGGCAGCCAGAACCATACGCCTCCTTGATTTGCTTCTCTTGGCTCGGTGAAGGCGATTCCGCCGCAGCTTCCATGACATGGGTCTTCTCCTCTGCTGTCTCCCAGTAACCGTGATTGTCGAAACCGTTTCTCAGAAGCTCGTCCCGATCCAAAAAGAGCCTTTCGAGGATGGGTCTGACCTCCGCGCCGGCACCGCTGTTGAGAACATCGTCGGTGAATCTGTCGCACACACCGAGGGCTATGTCGACTGCGTTATCGGCCGTCATTCGCCCTTCGGCCACTTGTCCTCGAAGAACGACAGTTACTGCATCCCAGGCTGAAAGGCTTCTGGGTGCGACCGCCATTTCCGCGAGCTGCTCCATAGAGACGCGTCCATCCCCCCGAGGCGGTAGAGGCGTGGGGTCTCCGCCGTGAAGGGTCCGCGCGGCGCTACCAACTTCCCAATCCAGTCCGGCGTCAAGGCGACGCAGCACCAGCGGTGTCGGATCCTTTAGAACGCCCCGTTCGATTTGACTTAGCGTCGTGGAGCTAGGGCCGCTCCGGCTTCGCAAGTCGGTTTGTTGCAAGCCGAGCTCTTCGCGCCGTTGGCGGACGATGCGCCCAAAACGCTGTCGGTCCGGTTCTTCCATGGCGGCAAGACTGCCAAAAATTTTCGGCAAACCATAGTCCGGTTTGGCTAACGACGCGCATGTAGTTTTCAAGGTCGGCGTCTCACACGCTGGGGATTCTGCACGTCAGGGCAAATTTGTGGCAAAAATGCTTGCGGTCGCGGCGGTTAGCCGTTACCGTCAGGACCTATGGGAAGCAAAATTGCCGCAAAACGGCGATACAGCCGACAGCGAGAACGTCGGGTCCCGCCTCACATGTCTCTTCAGGACGTCCGACTTCTACTCAAGGGCATCGCGAAGCAGTACAACTTGCCCCTCGGGTTCGACATCGATGACATCTGCGATCGGGTTGAGGCTGCGTGCGGTGATCGACCGGCCAGAGGAACCATCTCCGCGATCGAGACGGGCACGAGGGGCGTTTCGGCTGAGCTTTTGACGGCGCTGGAGTTGGCCTACGGCACACGTCCCGGGTCGATCACGACGACATACGAGCCCCGTTGTACGCCCAGCCTCGCCGACGAGGTCGCGTAATGCCCGTCCGATACGCCCCCGCATAAACAACGCCCCCACCTGGTCAGGGGTGGGGGCTTACCGACAACCCGAGTTAGGAGACTCGAATGTCAGAATCCAATCATACCGGAGCGTTGGTTCCGTTTAACTACGGCGACTCTCCTGTGCGAGTGATCGTCATCGACGGTGAACCCTGGTTCGTCCTCACAGATCTGTGCAAGGTTCTCGACCTTACGAACCCCCGCAACGTCGCGGCCCGCCTGGCCGATGATCAGAAGGGTGTCCGCCCGGTGGACACCCTTGGCGGACAGCAGTCAATGACCATCGTGTCGGAAGCTGGCATGTACGAGGTGGTGTTCCGCAGCGACAAGCCTGAGGCCGTGGCGTTCCGCCGCTGGATCACGGGGACCGTTCTTCCCGAGATCCGCCGCACCGGCTCGTTCAACGCTCAGCCCGCCCTGCCCCAGACACGCGAGGAGCGGTTCGCCCTCGCGCTGGTCGATGCGAAGCAGATGATCGTGGAGCGCGACGAAACGATCAAGGAACTGACCGCACCAGCGCGGTCGTGGCAACTGCTCGCCGATGCTCGTGGCGACTTCTCTGTGGCGGAGGCCGCGAAGATCCTGTCTCGCGATCCGTCGATCACAACCGGGCGTGATCGCCTGTTCGACTTCATGGCGGAACAAAAATGGATCTTCCGGTCCAAGAACGCACGCGGCGGCTGGGAGGCGTATCAGACCGCTGTTGACACGAGGCGTCTGGTCGAGAAGCCCGCGAAGCCCTTTTTGAACTCCAAGACCGGCGCTTACGAACTGCCTGCCCCCACGATTCGCGTGACTGCAAAGGGCATCGGCAAGCTCCACGAACTCATGGGTGGCACAGAGCCGATCCGCTTCGTTGTGGGAGAAGCATCGTGACGGAAAAGGTTGCCCGCACTAGGCAAGCCTGGCGTCCGCCCATGCCCCGCAAGGGAAAAGCCATTCTCCTGGACGCGCGGGAGGCTTCTGGACAGTACGGATGGACAGACGAGAACCTGGCAGCAGTTCACGCAGCCAGGGACGCCGGCTGGACTTTGCAAGAGATCGCCGATGTCCTCGGCTGCACCCGCGAGTACGTGCGGCAGCTGTATGAGAAGGAATCAGATCCGACCTGTGAGGTGACCGGATTCCCAGAAAAGCCGAAACGCCCGCAAGCCCCCCAACGGATTCCCGTCAACGTCCTTCGGAGACGACTGGTTTCGTCCGGCGAGATACAGGAACTTGTTGACCTGCAACGCGTAGCTAAGCGACGCCGCAGTAACGGAAATCCAGCAACTGTAGCTGCGGCAGAGGAACTTTGGCGCCGGGTTAATGACCTTGTCAACCTCGGGGTCTCGTCCACTTGGTTGTCTCAGCAGATGGGGCTGTCCAGCCAGACCTTGAATTGGGGCCTGGTCCGATACGGATACCGAGACTGCCCTCCCTCGCAGTCGTTGAAGGTAACTGGGGGCGGTCAGCATGACTGAAACGTTCAGTGTGGAGGAGTACGCGGACCGTGTGCTCGGATCCCACCAACCCGCCGACATTCAGTGGTTGGTGAAGCGGTTCCGGGGTGAGTCGAAGCCCCAGTTGCCGGCCTACAAGGCGGGCCGCAGGTGGCGGGGAACTGAAGAGGACATCGAGCAGGCCATCGAGTTGTTGAGGCCGACAAAGGTTGGTGTTCCTGATGTTCCGTCTGCTTCGGGTTTGACGAGGACTTCTGCTCGTCGGTTGATGGGGAGGTCGGCGTGATGAATGCGGCTGAGGTGTTGCTCGCGATGTTGTTGTTGGCGGGGGTGTTTATCGCCGTGGTGTGGGGTGTGTCTCGGGCGGCGTATGCGCGGGGTGCGGAGGATGCGCTAGCCGATTCGGATTCGTACCGGTTCGAACGTCAGGAGGAGCGGAACCGCGCTGTGGATGCGGAAGCGGAAGCGCAGCGGTCGGGGGATGACTGGGTGGTAGGGGATCTGGCGGATGAGGGGATGAATCGATGAACAGCGTTGTTGCCGTCCGGGATCTATTGATGGACGACAAGGTGATGCCGGTCAACGGTGTCGGGAAGGTCTTCACCGTCACCGATCTGCACTACGACCAGGGTGTGGTGAAGACCGTCACCTTGTGGGACGGGTGGCGGGAGCACGTCAGTCGGGAGAAGACGTTCGTCCTCACGGCGAGGGTGTGGGACTGATGTCGGCTCGTCAGGTTGCCCGTGATCTCCGGTATGTCGCTGCGGATTTGTGTTGGGCTGTGGTGAAGGTGTCGGTGGATGGGTTGGCGTCTGGTGTGTCGTGGTGGATGGCCAGGAGGCAGCCGGCTCCGTTGCCTTCGGGTGCGGAAGCACTCACCAAAGCAGAAGCCCTAGACGAGGTGTGGGAGCCGGGATGTGCGCGGCTGCTGCGGAATCCTGAGACGCTGCAACGGCTTCTCCAGGCTGACGAGACGCAAGCCGTCGAGCTGGATCTGACCCCGGAGCAGCGTGATGCGGCTGCTGAGTGCGGCGTCGACATCTGCTGCGAGCACTGGACCGCTTTCAAGGCGGGCGAGAAGTGCTGGGAGTGCGAGCCTGGTCCGGGTGTGGTGACCACCCCCACACCCGGACAGCCAACGTTTGCCGACCACGTCAAAGCCCTCCTAGAAGAACACATCGTGGTCAACGAAATGTTCGGAATCGGAGTCCTCTGCACCGGATGCGATTGGCGGGGCGTGCATTCCGACCGCAACACGCATTTGTCGGAGTTGATCGGGGAGTTAGTGGCAGCCGAAACCCGCATCGCACAGAAACTACGAGCAGCAGGAGACAAGTGATGGCATCTGTCGGCGAGGTCACAGTGAAGGTCAAGGCTGATCTATCGGCGTTCACCCACGCAACTGTCGAAGACGTGGCGAAGGTGATCGCTGCCCACGTGTACGGAGATGGCGGACCGGTTGCAGATCCAGGCTCTCCCAGCGCTTTGAACGTTTGTACAGATGCCGCTGCGGAGTTGTGCGAGCGGTTCAACATTCTGCCTGCCTGATTTTGGCGGGGTCTCGGTTGCGGTAACAGCCGAGACCCCTGAACACAACGGAAAACACACATCAACGAGAGGAATCCGAAGTGCCTGCACGAAACGATACCAACGAGGTGGCGGTGAGCTTCGATGCTCTCGTTGACCTCACGACGAATGCCGTCGGCTACGGCGTGATGATGGCTTTGGAGAGCCGAGACGAACTGCTCCGGAAGCTCCAGGCGGCTGGCCCGAACACCACCATGTGGGATGTGTTGAAGCCCGACGCGGAGAGTTTCCTGCGGACCCGTACCGACCTCGTGGAGCGACTGAACGAGGTGACCGAATGACCGAACTGGATTCGCCGCGTGTGGATACCGACTTCACCCCGGACATTCACTGGGGGAGGAGGCCGGGGGTGGTGCGCCCGCAGCCCCGGTGGTGGGAGAAGCAGTGGTTGACCCTGCCCTGGTTCCACCCGTCTCGGGTGGTGGTGGATGCGTCGGATGAGCATGACTTCACCAACGCACTCGTCGAGTTGCAGGGCATGGCCCTCGATTTGGAGGCGGGCTTGCTGTCCGGGCATCGTCCTTCCTCCCCGCCGTTTGTGGGTGAGGAGATGGGGCCGAACCCCCCGTTCGAAACCTTCCAAGACTTCTGGAACGCAGCATGAACGCGGCGGAAGTGCTGGCGCAGCACCAGTATTGGCCCCGCTCCACGGTCTGCAAGTGCGGGCATGTTCCGCTCACCGTGGGCGAGATCGCCGCGCACCAGCTCGACGCGCTCAAAGCCGCCGGATACGCGGTCGTCGAGACTCAGATGATCGAAAGTGGCGACGTTATCGACAAGATCGCGAAGGCTGTCGGGTGGTGTGAGAACCCCGACCCGGACGACCCAGAAGAGGCCGTTGCAGAAGTAAACAACCTGCTCTGGGACTGGGTTAACGCCGATGCGGAGGCCCGGTCGTGAGCGCGCTTGGGGGTTTGTCGTGGCCTGATGTGTGGCAGGCGTTCGGGATTGTGTGGACTGAGGGGTTGCAGGTGCAGGCCGCCATGCTGGTCGTGGCACCGGTTCTGGGCTTCGTCATGGATTTTGGGATGCGGCGCCCGTGCTACGAGGTGACCCGATGAGCCCCCAGGTGCGGGTACGTCCCCGCCGACTCCAAAACATCGGCCTATCGGTCGCCTGGACCCTCTGGATTGCGGGGTGCGCTGTCACCGTCGGCACCTACAACCCCGTCTGGCTGTATGCGGGGACATTAATGGCGGTCCTGTTGGCGTTCGCCACAGACACCAGGAGACAACGATGAGCCTCGAGAGGCCAAGCCGCGAAGAGGTCGACGCCGAACTTGAGTTGGCGATCATGGGCTACGACCGCCGCGATAAGTACCCCGAGTGGGGCAACGCCGCGATGCGCGAGGCGTACCGGGCCGGGATGGAAGACGGTCGGCATGCGGTGAAATCGCCGATCCGAGAGCTGCACCGTCCGTTTGATCGGCCCCTCAGTTGGGGCAACACGCAGACCGAGCGCGTCTGTGCTCACTGCCTCGGCCCTATCTCCTGGCCTTGTGCGACTGCTCGTCTGGTGTATGCGGAGGACGAACTGTGACTGCGAATGTGGGTCGTACCCCTAACCGGTTCCACCACAACGGAGACGTCACCGTAGGCGGCTACTTCGGACCCCTCCACGACATCACCCCCATCCCCTTCGGCACCAAACATTTACACGTCAGGTTCATGTACGGGCTGTCCCTGGACTTAACCCCGGCGGATGCGGCGGAGTTGGTGCTGCATCTGACGAAAGGGCTACGCGGGTTGGGGATCACACCCAATTTGGCCGGCGCAACCTGGGAGGGCGAATGAGGGCCGGCGTGGCTCAACGCAGCCACAAACCAGCCTTCACCACCTCCAAACTCCACGGCGCCTGCGCAGCCAAAGATCCCGAAGTGTGGTTCCCCGAAAGCAACGGCGGAACGACCCTCATAGCCAAACAAATCTGCCTCGACTGCCCCGTCCGAATCGAATGCCTCCAAGAAGCCTTGGACCGAGGCGAGGAGTACGGAATCTGGGGGGCTCTCACCTCCACCGAACGTAAGCAGCTCCGCAAAGGCGCTTCTGCGCGAACTGTGAAAGTGGCCCGCCCAGTCCTACCGGAGGAGCACGGCTACAAGGGATACCGAAAGGGCTGCAAATGCAAGGTGTGCAAGGCCGCCTGGTGCGACTACATCAAAGAACATCAGGAAGCGCACCGGGAATCGAAAGTGTGTGTGGTGTGCGGCGGCGATGTCCGCGGGCACGGAAAGTCCCGGTACTGCTCTAAGTCTTGTCGGAATGTCGTCAACGCGCAGCGGAAGCGCGACCAGCGTAGGAGGGCTGCGTGAGCATCATCGGAACCATCGACCACCTACTCAATCGGGAGCCGTGGATGGACATGGGTTTGTGCCGGGAGGTTGGGCCGATCTTCCACCCGGAGAAGGGTGAGCGCGCCAAAGTCGCTGAGGCGAAACGTATCTGCCAGACGTGTGATGTGCAGGCGCAGTGTTTGGAGTACGCCCTGAAAACCCGTGAAAGGTGGGGCATTTGGGGCGGTTATACGGAGCGTGAACGGCGTCGGCTCAGGAGGTCGGCATGAACCGCATATCCGCTATCGGCGCCGCACTGGACGACCTCAGGTCCGAGGTGCACGACGCCGAGAAACTCACCAGCGACAGGGAAACCCATGACGATCTGCGGCGTATCCGCCAGTACTTGAACTGGTGTGTGAGGCGGGTCAACAACATCGAAGAACGGACAACGAAGTGACTGATCCTGTAGCGCAGTTGGCGCTGTCGAAGCTGTTGGGCGGGAAAGTGAAGGAGTGGGAGGCCGACGCCAAAGCAAGGTTGTCGATGCTTCCGGGGGAGAGGACCGCCGCTGTCATCGGCTCCCAGGTGTTGGGGCATGTCGGCATGACGAAGGGCCGGAAAACGGCCCGTGTGGTGAATGAGGCGGCGTTCCTGGCGTATGTGAAGTCGAGGTGGCCGGGTGAGGTGGAGGTGTCGGAGTCGGTGAATCCGGCGTTCCAGAAACGGCTTCTGGACGAGGCCGCGAAGCTGGGGGCGTTTGTGGATTCGGAGGGTGTGGTCATCGACGGCATCGTTGATGTCACCCAAGGCGATGCCTACCCCATCTTCAAGGCTTCGGAGGATGCGGACATCATCGTCGCCGGCCTGTTGGCGAAGGGCGCCCTGAACGTCAACGGACTCAAAGAGCTGGAGGCCGGCGAATGAGGCGTCCTGGGTTGTACGTGCGTCAATCGGAGAACGGTGACGGCGAGTTCTGGTACGTCATCAAGTCCCCGAATGGGCACATCCTCGCGACGTCGGAGATGTTTCCCAGCCGGTCGAATGCGAAGCGGGCGGCGCGGGCGTTCATTCGTCTCGTTGCGCCGGTCACGGTGGAGTTTTCGTACTGGGCTGGCCCTGTTCCTCCGCTGCGGGCTAAGGGCTACAGGCTCGTCACGGAGCGCATCCGATGACCGCGCTCAGGACGAGGCCCCCGACCGGCGCTGTCCCGTGGCCGCTCATCCTTGTGGAGGGTGGGGAGAAGTCCGGCAAGTCATGGTCCGCCGCTGTCCTCTCCGCGTCGGAGAAGGTCGGTAGGACGTTCTGGCTGGACTGGGGCGAAGGGGCATCCGACGAATACGGTGCTATCCCTGGAGCCCGGTACGAAGTCATCCAGCATGACGGCACCTGGCCCGACATCTACGCCCAGATCAAAGCTGCGAAGGATGAAGCCCAAAGGGCCGTAGACGCTGGTGAGAAGCCTGTGGTGTTGGTGATTGATTCGATGACCGCCGAGTGGGATGACCTCAAAGAGTGGGTTGACGGGAAAGCCAGGAGGCGGGACGCCAACCGGAAGAAACTTGAGAAGGACCCCGAAGCGGAAATCCAGATCACCACCGATCTGTGGAACCTCGCCACGGCTCGGCATAAAGAGTTGATGCGGGTGTTGATGCGGTTCCCCGGAATCGTCGTCATGACCGCGAGGGGTGCGGATCAGGTGGCAATGGAGAACGGGAAGCCCACCACGAAACGGACGTGGAAAGTGGAGGGCCAGAAGAACCTGGCTTTTGATGCGTCGGTGTGGGTGCGGCTGTCCCGGTCTGAGCATCCGCAGATCATCGGTGCGCGTTCGGTTCATGCGGGGATCGTGCCGGGGGAGGACAAACCAAAACGCATCCCTGAGTTGACGCTGGAGCAGTTGGTGTTCGACATCCTGCGGTGTGATCCGAAGACGGCGCACGTTAGGGAGGCTGCGTCGGTTCAGGAGCGGGTTATGGACTTGATGGACGCGGTGGATGCCGCGGAGTCCAAGGATCAGCTGACCGAGATTTGGCGGGATGCGAAGGCCGGCGAGGTTTTGAATGTTGGTGTGTTGGATGGGCCGACGTTGTCTGAGGCGATCATGGCCCGCGCGCAGGCGTTGGAGGCCAGTCCGCAGGAGCCGGTGCAGCAAGAGTTGGAGGCGTCCTGATGTGGGATCCGACGAAAGCCCCCGACTACCGGCCGCACACCCCACCACAGTGCTCAGTCTGTGACAAACCTGTTCGGGGTGCGTATCTGTCGTCTTCGGATGGGGTGGTGTGTGAGGTGTGTATCCCGGTGACGGTGACTAGGACGCGGTGTGGTTGTGGTCATTGGGATTACACGACGCAGGCGTGGCCTTCGAAGTGTGCTAGCTGCCGGGAGGCGTCGTGAGTACCGAAAACCCCACCCACGCGGCAGAGGTGCTGAAGCAGGCGTTCCGGGACGCGGACATCGAGTGCGACTGGGACGCCGAAGGGCACGCGATGCACGCCCTCGACGCGCTCAAAGCAGCCGGATACGCGGACCCGGTGAAGCTGCCTGAGCCTGACGAGGACGGATTCTGGCCCGTCGAACTGCCGCAGCACCGAGCGACCGCGCATGTCTACGTGACCCCGGGCGGTCAAGTGCAGTACCCGCGCTACGCCAATACGCCAGGATCCGCACGTTCTCTCGCTGCCGCGCTGTTGGCTGCCGCTGATGCTGCGGAGGCCCACTCGTGAGTGTGGACACGATGTTGTGGTTCCGGCGTCGCCGCCGCAACCACCGGAGCGGGTGGCGACGATGAGCGTCACCGAGTTCTACGGCAACCGCACCTGGGCGGACACCGAAGGTGACATCAGCCCACACCAGAACGGGTTGGCGACCAGCCTGCGCATCCCGATCCTCACATCGGCGTTCCCGCGCTGGAACTACATCACCGGGATCGTAGTTTGCGATGGAGTTGTCGATCAATGCGTCATGCCAACTGACGATGAAATCCGCCTACTGCGTGATCATCTCGACCTGTACAACCGCTACTACCGGCAGGCGTTCCTAGATGCTATGCGCGACTTTGCCCCTTATGACATCGATGGTGGGGCGAACCTCGGCTACTACATGAAGCGCCCGGACAGTGGGTGGTGCTACCGGAAGCGGACATGGCAGTTGGGGGCACGCTGGTGGCCGTCCCCGATTCATTGGCAGACCAACGGTGGTCGAGGGTTTCAGCCTCCGTTGCCGTTGTCGCACGTTCTCACCCGCAACTTTAGGGGTTGGGGGCGGCTGTGTACGTAGTGCAGTGCGAGTGCATGGACAAACCCAGTCGCTTTGAACACCGGTCGGGGGATTTGTCGGCTGAGGCGTTCGTACGCCGCCACCACGCCTTCACAGGCCACCACACCCAAATACACCAGGAGACCGAATGAGCGACCTTGCAGAAGATCTCAAGGCAGCCATCGACGCAGTGGCAAAGCGGCTCACAGCCGAGATCGTCGGCCCGAGTGACAGCTACAACGGAGGACGGTTGACCGGCGACCAGGCCAACGGGCTCGCCCACCTCGTCGTCGACACCTTGCTCACCCAAGGATGGGCGGTGCTCCGCATCCCCGAGGGTGAACCGCACCGGGGATACAGTTCGGGACGCTGGCCCGTCGAAAGCCAAGACCCGGACGCTGCTGTTGTCATCCGCAGCGATGGGCGGATCGTCAGTGACGGCATCAGCAACCCTTACAGGCATCCCAACCATGCGTTGTCTCATGCTGTTGCGTTGATCGCGGCTCGGGATGAGGCGTTGGGTCGATCCTTCACGGACGCGTCCTGATGGCTGCTAAGGGTTTCACCCCCGCCGTGAAGGCCATCGTCTACGAACGCGCTGGCGGCTTGTGTGAGCGGTGCGGCAACCACCACACCGATGTGCAGTACCACCACAGGAGGCCGCGCGGTTCCGGGGGCTCTCGGCGGGCTGACACCAACCTCCCGGCGAATTGCTTGCTGTTGGGTGCGTCGTGCCATCACGCCACAGAGATGGGCAGGACGACGGCATACGAGTTCGGGTGGCTCGTCAGACAAGGCCACAACCCATCCGAGGTGCCCGTGTTCCGGCGCGGCGCATGGGTGTTACTCGACAACGATGGGGGTTTTGAGCGTGTCCCCGCCCCCACACAGGAGGCCGGATGAGCCGCCGGGATCGTGGGTTGTGTTGTGGGGGTGGGCATTCAACCCCGAAACAAGCACGTCAAAGTGGTAAACTTGGGGGGTTAAATGCAAGGCCCCCGGCGACAGCTGTGAACTGCCCCGGGGTGTGGTCTCACCTGTATGAGAGGTTCGACAATGACAGATGATAGTCCAAGGCCGCTGAGGGCTGTAGAGGCAGATGCCTCCAACCCTATGACGGTCGATCAACTCCAATCGCACGGCAACACTCTGCTCCAGCAGGCTGCCAGGGAATGCCGCAGGGCGCTACAGGCATCCACGAAGATTGATCTGCTTTATGAGGGTCGCAGCTACCGAATCCGGGACGTCGAGTGGATGCAGCGAGAAGCTGAGGACGCCAGGGTGAAGTGGGCGAATGTGTGCGCCCTGCTGGATGAGGTGGTCCGGGAGTACCGCAACAGCGTGAAGCGCACGGGCGGTGGTGCCTGATGCCGGTATCTGCTGATGGTGTCTACCGCCCTCACCCCGAGAAGGTCGGCCCGAGGAGGCGTGCCATCGTGTACGCCCGCGACAACTGGACCTGCCAATACTGCGGACGTGTGTTCGTCCCTGAAGCCGACAATCTCTCCGGTCGGTATGCGCCTTGGCATCGATTGCCCGCCGACGTCGATGTGGTCTATCTCGAAATTGACCATATCCACCCCCGCGCCCTGGGCGGTACGAACGAACTCGACAACCTTCAATCGGCCTGCACCCCATGTAACAAGCGCAAGCTAGCCACCACCATGCGCGTCGACTGGGACGCCCGAATTGCCCTGGCGCAGAGTGTTCTAGAGGCTGGTCCTGCGGGGGAAGACACCGCACGTAAGGCCGCTGCGGTACTCATCGGTTGCTTGCAACGAGAAGTCCCGAAGATCCGAGGCAGGAAAGCCGAGGTGGATTTGGATGGCTAACTCTGCTGCCCTGATTCGGGAATCCATCTGGCGTGACCGCGATTTCCGCAGCCTCCCAAGAGGAGCACAGGCCACGTATGTGCAGTTGTGCTCGCAGAAGGATCTGGACTGCGCCGGCCTGCTCACCCTGAACGTCGGGTTGTTGGCCAAGGGATGCGACCAGATCGACAAAGCTGCGATCCTGGCCGACCTCGCTGTCCTGGAGGACCACCGTTTTGTGTTCGTGGACGATGAGACCGACGAACTGTTCATCCGGTCGTACATGAGGACGGCTCAGGTGGTGAAGTCCCCCAACATTTTCAAGAGCGCGTTGAAGTCGGCCGGGATGGTGGAGTCGGATAAGTTGAGGGCCGAGGTCGCCGCCGAGTTGAGGCGGTTGCACCGTGCCGAGGCCGACAAACTGGCCGATGAGCTAAACCCTTCTGGAAGTCATCGTCCCGATCCGACGAAGGGTTCCGGAACCCTTCCCGAAAATGGAACCCTTCCGGAACCCTCCAGTACAGGAACAGGTTTAGGACTAGGGTCACCTTCTGTTGGTGGTTACCTTGGGGAGGGAACCGCCCCCCGCCCCCATTGCCCAAAGCATGTCGAAAACCACGACGGGCCATGCCGTCCGTGCGAAGCCCGACGCAAGTGGGATCTCCAGCACGAGGCGGATGTGAAAGCCGATGAGCTTCACCGCAAGCGCACCATCCGCGCCCTGATCGATGCGTGCCCGGACTGCGATCAGGTGGGCCGGCTTGATGATCTCTCGGATTGCCCGAAGCATCCGTCTAACCGCAAGGGAGCCGAAAGTGCCTGACGCCGTCGTGATCATCGCCGAGACGATCCAAACCCATCAGATCGCTTCTAAGCGGATCAAGCACCCGCGCATGCCCGGTGCATTGCGGAACCTCACAGGTTGCAGCGGGTGCGACTGGGTTTCTGAGGCCCTCAACGAGGCTGGACTGGACGCGCACCGGCAACATGTCGCCGCAGCGGTCAACGTGGCTTTGGGTTACCTGGAGCCCGAGACACAGTTCAAGTACACACATCTCGGTACTGGCAAGTGGACCATCCTTGAGGCTTTCGATGTGCCGGTGGCCCGGAAGATCGCCGGGACAACGCATGAGCTGAGCGTGGTGTCTCGGTGGGTGTCGGGTTGGGCGGACGCAGAAGGGTCTGCTGATGCCTGATCGTTTTGGTGAGTCCGACGACCCCACCACCGAGCCGGAACACCATCCTGAGTCTGGTTGGGAACCGGACAGGTTGTGGGCTGCCGAGCAACGAGCCGCAGCGATCGCCGGGTGCGGCCTGTGTGACAGCGACGGCTATCAGGGTGCGTTGGTGTGTGCGCATGTGGATTTCCGGCCGGCTGCCGCACGGGGCCGCAGGTTGATAGCCGAGGTGTTGGCGAAGGTCCGGGAACGCCGCGAGGGAGGAACCGAAAATGGCTGACCAAACGCCCGAGCAACGCATCCTCGAAGCAATCCGGAGTTGGCCCAACCATCCGTGGCTTGTGCTTCCCGGACCCGTGGACATCGCCGGGGGTCTCGCCGCACATCTGGTCCAGGCGCTTGGTTTGGCTGAGCACGCCGAAACGGTGCCTGTGTTCGTCAACGATGACCCACCTGAGTTGGTGTGGCGCGGCCTGGAGCAGGTCCCGGCCCAGCACGCCGAGTGGATTCCCCACACCCGCCTGGCCTCTGTCTGGCATTCCGAAGATTGCCCGGATTGCCGAGAGGAGCACGGCGTTCACGACCGCCGGATTCGTGAGGGTCGTGCTGAAGCGGTCTCGCGTGTTGTTGGGGGTGACCCGAATGCCTGACAGCCCACAGAGCCCGCCGGGAGGGCCGCTCATGACCACACACAGCCCCCAACCCACCCAGGACTACCCGGAAGGCCCAAAAGTGGCTCAGAATTCGATCCTGACCGCCGGAACGCACGGCTGTGCCCGATGCCCGAACCGGTGGGGAGGATTCAAGACGGCTCACTGCGGCGCGTGCCATCGCACCTTCACAGGGCTGACGGCGTTCGACAAGCACCGCACCGGCTCCCACACCAACGACACCCGACACTGCCTCCCACCCGAGTCAGTCGGGTTGGTGAATGCCGGCCGTGCGTACCCGTGCTGGGGATTCTCAGGCGAAGGTGACGACCGATGGGCAGACGACGATGAGTGAACTGACCGACCTACCCGAGCCCGTCATGGTGGGATTCGACCGTCTCCCGTTCCCGATGCGGATGCGGATAGCAGCGGACGTGATGGACGCAGTGAACGTCCGGTTCCGCAAGGAATGCCCGACCGTAGGCATCTCCCAGAACGAGCCCATCTCCCCGTCGTCCATGCGTTTTCTCGCCGATACCTGGCAGATGGAAGACGCCCTTGCCGCTCCCTCTAACCCCGGAGACACCACCCATGAGTGACCCAGCGATCGAAGCAGCGAAGCGCGCATGGAGCCGCGAAGGATGGGGCCGCGGTGAGCCGCAACTGAGTGAGGGCGCTCTGGCAATTGCGGCTGCAAGCGAAGCGCTCGCCCCCTTACGGGACATTCACCGCCCGTTCACGCGTGACTACCCCGGCGGCGACAACCGGACGGTGTGCAATCACTGTCTCGGCCCGGTTGATTGGCCGTGCCTGACCGCCCGCTACTTGTACACGTCCGACGAGTTGGCGGCTGTTCCCTCTAACCGAAAGGCCAACCACGATGAACGCTGAGCAAATCAGTGACCTGAACGAACGCCTGGAGAAGGCCGACCTGGAACTGCGCATCCTTGCGGCAAAAGCTGCGTATGCGATGGAGGGTCAGCGGCTCACCGGGAAGGCAGAGGGCGTCCGGCTCGCCTTGTCCTACCTGCGTGAGTACGCCCCGGGCATCGTCAGTCGCGAGCATTACCAGACAGATTCGACCGGCGTTTCGTACAGCGTGGACCCGACTCGAACGATGTGGCCGCGCTGCAAGTGCGGGGCTGTAGTCCCGGACATGGACGCGCATATCGCGGAGGTGTCGGCGTGAGTGGGGTTAGGTCCGTCCTCACCGACACACTCCGAGCACACCTGCTGACACCGTTCGGTCGATGCCTGTGCGGGGCGGGGGAAGACGCTTGGGAGATCGACGACGCGGAGCCTTGGACCGCCCATCTCGCTGACGTGTTGTTGGGTTTGTCTGGTGTGGCGGTAACCCAACTCCCCGACGCCCTCGAACCTGAAACGCAGACAATCCCGGTCTTCGTTGAAGACGTTCCCCGGATCATGGTTCAACGCGGCTTGGAAGAGGTTCCGGCGCACCATGCGGAGTTCATCCCTCATCAGCGGTTGACGACGGTTTGGTACAGCGACGAATGCCCGGATTGCCAGGAAGAACGCGGCATTCACGACCGTAGGCATCGTGAGGCAATCGCCGCTACTACCGGGGCTGCTGCTGCGGTGGAACACCAGGACCAGCCGTGAACCCCGTTGCGATTGGTTACACCCTCACCCCAACCCCAAAGGACCACCGATGAGCCAATGCAAAGCGGTGCATTACGACGAGCACGGCAAGGTGGTTGCTGTCTGCACCCGCAGCCTCAACCATCACTCAGATCACCACGCCTTCGACGGTGAAACCGACATCCGATGGACCGGCGAAATCGACGTGCTGCGGGACATCAGGGAGCGCCGCTGATGTCTGAGTTGGCCCAGATCCTCACCCTCCAGGCATCTTTTTTAGCCGCTTCTCCTACGTGTCCTCGTTGTTGGGGGACCTCCTGCAACCACGAAAGGCCCAACCATGAGCGAAACGAGTCGTGATTCGGCTTCCGTCGCCGATGAAATCGACCCAGAAGGGTTCACGCGCTACGGCGGCGACTGCCTTTGCGGGGCGCTCTACACCTACAACGGCATGGTCGAACCGGGCCAGTTCCACCCTTTTTGCCCTGACCATGGCGATCCCGAAGACGAGCGGTGCCTGGCTGCTGCCGATGTGTCCGCCAAGCGCGCAGATGCCAGCGCAGGGTTGTTCGCCAGCTATCGGCACCGGTACATGTTCGGCTCAGACAATGACGACGACATCAGGGAACGCCGCTGATGTCTGATCTGTCCCAGATCCTCGCCGTCCAGGCGTCGTTCCTAACTGCCTCTCCGACGTGTCCTCGGTGTTGGCTTCCCCACTGCAACCACGAAAGGCCCAACCAATGAACATCCACGTGGTGATGCGAGATCGAGAAGTCATCGGCGCCGCAATCAAGCCGGAATCAGCGGAGGTTCTTCGCGTTGCCGAAGCGAAGCGACGACGAGACGCCTTCATGGATGGACCAGCCGGATACGAAGGGGAAACCAGATATCAACGTGACGTTGTGTACAGCTGCTACTACGACGAGATGACCGTCATCAAGACCGAACTGCACGATGGAGAACTGGTATGAGACTCGTTAAGCAGGCCGAGATGCTGACCCTGCCCCCAGGGACGCTATTCGCCGAACTGCAACAGCAGTGGTGTTTCCAGGACCTCGCAATCAAGGGCGAAACCATCATCCGCGACCGGAAACCATCCGGGTTTTGGGAACATTCCATCGCCTGGCCCGAATCCGACGACGAAACCGGAACGCCGTTCGACCGCCTGGACATCATGTGGAACGACCCGACCGCGTCATACCCAATCGAAACCGCACCCACCCGCCATGACTGTCGGGAACCCGAAACCCGATACCTCGTCCTAGAAGCGGCTGACATCGACTATCTGATCAGCGTCATCCGACCAGGGGAGCAGCAGTGACCGCGCCGCGCCTGGACACGAAAACCGTTGATAAGCAGGTAAAATCATGCCCATGCGTGGAGGTGTAGCTGTGGCCCAACCCATCACCGACGAGGACGGCAACCTGCCGGCCGCCAAGGTCGAGCTGTCCAACGCGGTATCGGCGTTGATCGAACCGAAACCGAAGAACCGTGAGATGGACGACGGCACCAACCGCATCGAATGGGTTGATTCCCTCTACGACCAACTCTTGGACGCTGTACCCGGTGGGCAGGGAAACGCATCCCGGGTGCCGCAGTCCTCACCCCCCATGTGCTTGGACGCTGCGGAGCTGAAAGCTGAGATCGACACCGCCATCGCCATCTGGGAACCGAAACCCCTCATCGACGCCTCACAACCCCACATCGCACCCATCACCATCATCCGGTTGCAGGCACTTGAAGGCAGGTCGTGGCGACCCCAAGACGTGAGGGCCATCGAGCAGATCGCCACCAACATCCGATCCTGGTGCGAATCCATCACCACCCTGCTCAACCCCGCCCCCAAATGGACCCTCCCCAACCCGTGCCCTGCCTGCGATGTGGCGATCGTGTACCGCAAGAACAGCGGCGGCGAAACCGTCCGCCAATCCGCATTGCAGATCGGCCCCACCGGTTGTGTATGCCAGAACTGCCACCACGAATGGGCGCCCTCCTATTTCCAGCATTTGGCCCGCGTCATGGGCTACGACCTACCCGCTGGTGTACTCGAATAGACACGCGTGGACTCACGTGCACGGGAATGGTCGCAAGAATGGCGTTTATGTGGCACGATAAACATCGGCACCAGCAGTGTGTGAAAATCCCGATCTTATCGACGGGTCTCCCCCTGTTCCCCTGCTGGCCGCCCTTACTTAGCTGGACCGCCTCGCAGGCTGGTCGAATCCCGTTCTGACCGCTATCCAACGGTTACACCCCTGTTTGCTGCGGGAGGTTCGTCATGTCACCAACCCCCGCCCAAGTCGCAGCCCGCACACGGTTAGAAGCGCGCATCACCCGCTGCTACACCAACCTGAAACGCGCCCGATTCGACGGCAACGACCTCGTCATGGACATCGCTGAGCGGGATTTGAACGACTTGTTGGATCAGTTGCCTCGCACAGCCCAGGAGGAAACATGAAGCTCATCGACCGAGTGATCGACTATGTGGCGGATCGGGTCCTTGAGCGCGTGGAAACGCGTCGTCCACACCAGAATGTGACGCTCAACGTCGTCAACCGAGCGGACTGGGACGATGCTGCACCGGGTACTGCGTACCAAAGTGATCTGGCGAAATTCGAGGCCGAACACCAGGCAATGAGGGAATCCGCCAGGGAATTCGCGCGGAAGGTCGTAGGGCCGGAACCGAAACTGTGGGGCCGCACCCGTGGATGTTGACGCTTTGGCTGAGCGGGTTGCTCCCCGTTTGGCGACGTTGACGCACCCCGGCGACGGAAGCCCCGGATCCGATGTTCGCCCGCTGAACTTGTGTGGTTTGTTCGGGCCGTACGAAGTCCCCGACAACATCTCCGAAGAAGACCGGGAAGAACTTGGCATCCCAGCACCGGAGTTCCCACGCCTGTTCATGGAGGCGGTCTACGCCCTCGAAGAGTCAGAGTTCAATGTGGCCCGCGTCGACGCTACCCAGTTAGCGGAGGACCGCGCCGAACTGAAGGCGTTGCGCGCAGCAGACGGCGGCAAACGCCATGAGCGCAAATGGTTCTACGACCCGTCAGGGAACCGACTGTTTCGTGCCATGATCACTGCCGATGGTGAGGGATACATCATTTCCCAAGACTCACTCGACGCCATCAGGAACAGCTGATGGCGCACATCCGGGTCGAGGTTGACGGGACAGTCCAGTTTGACGGTGAAGTCTCCGACTGGCAGGCACCACCCACACCACCCGCTGTAGCTTCCCCCATCCGTGCAGCCGACATGCCACCCGGCATCCGAACCATCCTCGCCAAAGCACTGTGCGAAACCCTAGAGAAAGCCACTGGGTTCAAGTTCAGGCAAATCTGATGCCCAAACCAGGCACTAACAGCCAACGCGGCTACGACAACGTCCATCGAAGAAAACGCCAAGCCTGGGCACCCATCGTTGAAGCCGGCCAAGCGATCTGCTGGCGATGCCAGACACCCATCAACCCCGGGCAACTCTGGGACCTTGGCCACAAACCAGGAACAGACCCCAAGGACCGGCAATGGGCAGGCCCCGAACACCGAGGGCGTGACTGCCCAGCCGGAGGGAACAGGGCCACCGCCCGCACACACCGACGCCCCCCCGCGGCACGTTCCACGCCAACCGCGGTCACGACTACCGCACCCACGACATCGAGATGCACATCTCCGAGATCGGG
>NZ_MVHJ01000032.1 GCF_002086115.1 Mycolicibacterium bacteremicum | reverse complement strand
TGTCCATACCGTGTTCCTCGGCAGCAACAGCAAGTTCGACCAACTCCCGAGGCGCAAACTGCTCCGCCGACGCCTTAAAGCCCAGTTTCAGTTCCATCAGCAGCAGCCACTGCGGATGGGGGCAGGGGCCGGCACCGCGGGCTGGGGTGCGCCACCGTGCCAGGTCACCTGACGGGACGGTGGTGGCGTCTGCTCACTGCGGCTCTCGACCAGGGCGACCCCGTCCACGACCACCGCTGCGATGCCCGGAAGGTCGCCGAGGGCAAAGCATTCCAGTCCGTCGCGGGCCGTCGACCCGGTGATCGGCCCCAGCACCACGAAGTCGGCGGGCCTGCCGACCGCGAGTACTCCGGTGTCGAGGCCGTGCGCGGCAGCCGTCTGACCCGTGCCCGCCGCGACGGCGGTCGCGGGGTCCAGTCCGCACACCGATGACAGGAAGCAGATGTTGCGCAGCATCCCGCGCGGGATCACCCCGGTACCGCCCGGTGTATCGGTGCCCAACGTCAACCGATCGATCTGATTGCGCGAGACGAGCTCGTCGACAACGAGTTTGGTCGCCCGGTAGTTCATCGAACTACACACCTCGAGCTTCGCCTCGGGCAGCTCCTCGATGATCGCGACGATATCGGCGTCGGGTGCCGGGATGGGCCCGCCCGAGATGTGGCCGACGATGTCGGGACGCACCGCCGTGACGACATCGCGGCCGGCGACCCTGCTGGACCCGGACCGCGAGACGCCGCCGGAGTGCATCTTGACGGTCATGCCCCGCTCGTGTGCCCACGACATGTACCGCTGAGCTTCGCCGTCTCCCAACCGGTTCCAGTCGTAGAAGATGAACTTCAGTTGGTCGATGCCCTCACGCCGGGCGCGGTCGAAGTGGTCTTCGGTCATCCCGGGCACCAGCAGCACGGTGCCGGCGTTCACCTTGATCCCGGACGGGCGCATCCGCCCGGTGGTGTGCTTGGACGTGATCGCGATGCTCAACACCAGTTCCGGTGTCAGCGCGGTGAAGTCCAGACCGGGAATGTGCAGTTCACCCGCCGAGACCATCGACGTCGACCCACCGTGCAGGTAGTTGTGGAACCAGCCCACCGCGTTCTGCGCCGGAGTCCACTCCCCGAAGGTGGGATGGATGTGGCCGTCGACGAGGCCGGGGATGACGGTGAGACCGCCGGCCGACAGCACCCGATCGGGGTGGGGATGCTCGGCGCCGATGCCGGTGATGATGCCGTCCTCCACCACCAAACTGGTGTCGCGCAGCGGTTCCCGGGAGCGGTCTCCCGGAACGAGCAGACCGATATCGGTGACGAGAAGCGTTGCCATGTTCCCACTTTTCTATCGATTGGATCCAGTATACGATACAGCGATGGTGCCGATTGCGCCGTCGAAACTACGAGGAGGACGCGCCGATGTCCGTCGTCAGCTCATGGGAGATGCGGGCCGAGTTCGCCCGGTCGCTGTCCCGGATGTACGGCGCCGAGGTGCCCGCCTACCTCGACCTCGTCGAGGTAGCCGCCCAGGTCAACCACGATGTGCTCGCCCGCAATGGTGCCGATGCCGAAACCCTGGGTAGCGCAGGCAGAGTGGCCGAGGAACGGCATGGCGCGATCCGGGTCGGCACGCCTGCGGAGATGCGTCAGGTCGCCACCATCTTCGGCGGCTTCGGCATGCATCCGGTCGGCTTCTACGACCTGCGCGACGCGGCGGCCAGCGCGGTCCCGGTGGTCTCCACCGCATTCCGGCCGGTCGATCCGGAAGAATTGGCGCTCAACCCCTTCCGGGTGTTCACCTCGATGCTCGTCATCGACGATCGCCGCTTCTTCTCCCCGGACATCACCGCGCGGCTTGCCGAGTTCCTGGACGCACGCGTGCTTTTCACCGATGAGCTCGTTGCCCTGGGGGCGCGGGCACGATCCGACGGGTGCCTGCCGCGCTCGGAAGCCGACCGCTTCATCGGGCTGGCGACCGCCGCATTCGAGCTGTCCGACGATCCGGTGGACCGATCGTGGTATGCCGAACTCGACGCCATCTCCTCGGTCGCCGCCGACATCGGTGGGGTGAGCACCACCCATATCAACCACCTCACCCCGCGGGTACTGGACATCGACGACCTCTACCAGCGCATGGCTGCACGCGGTATCACGATGATTGATGCCATCCAGGGCCCGCCGCGCTGGGCGGGTCCTGATGTCCTGCTGCGCCAGACATCGTTCAAGGCACTCGCCGAACCGCGTCGCTTCCGTGCCGACGATGGCACGGTGCACACCGATTCGCTGCGAGTCCGGTTCGGTGAGGTCGAGGCCCGCGGGGTGGCGCTGACTAGGTCGGGGCGTGACCTCTACGACACGATGATGGCCGAGGTCGACGCCCGGTGCGCTGCGCAGCCCGATGCCGCCCGGCCCGATATCGCCCAGCAGGTGTGGTGCGAAAACCTGCCCACCTCCTATCGCGAGCTGGCCCTGCGCGATCTGGCCTACTTCACCTTCAGCGTGGCACCCGAAGCGGACCGGCGTGAGCCCGCCGGCCGGGATCTGCCCAGCCTCCTCGGAGCCGGTTGGCTGGTACCGCATCCGATCGTGTACGAGGATTTCCTGCCCCGCTCGGCGGCCGGGATCTTCCAGTCCAACCTGTCCTCGCAGGGCCGCAAGGACACCTCGGTCGCCGGCGCCGATCGCAGCATCGACTGGATGTCGGACATCCTCGGCGTCCCGGTCGCCGATCCGTACCGACTCTATGCCGAGCAACGGCAACGCTCCCTCGACGAGGTATCGCAACACCTGGGGTTCACCGTCGCCGCGCCGGCCTGAGCATCCCTGCGGCCCAGGGCGGCCCGAAGATCACCACGGCCACGATGCCGGCGCCCGCGATGTTCATCAGTAGCCGGACCCCGCCCTCGTACCAGGGGAAGATGGCCGGATACTCGCTGGTGAGCAGTAATACCGGCGGGCCGGTGACGGCCCACCACGTGTAGTTGACCGGGCGCAGCGCCATCGCCAGCAGGAACAGCACGATGATGAGCGCGATGACGACCGGTTGGGCCGGGGTGGCCGCCAGGATCGCCGCCGCCAGCACCGCGCCGATCAGATTGCCCGACAACCGTTGCGCCAGCCGGATGCCTGTGGCGGTGGTGTCGCCCTGGATGGAGAGCACCACACCGGTGACCAACCAGTGGGCGCCGATCACGTCATCGGGCACCGCCGCGGCGGCCGCGGTCGCTGCCGCCACCGCAGTACCGAGTCCGGCCACATGACCCCACGTCGGCAGTGCAGACGACCGTGCGGGTACCGACGGGGCGCGGGATTTGCCGATGGCGGTGACGCCGATGTGGGCCGCGGCCGCCACGGACACCACCGCGGAGCCGACCAGGTACAACGCCGCGGGTGATCCCGCCGTCCGCTCCATGTGCATGGCCACCAGCACCACCGTCAGCGCAGCGGTCGGCCCCAGCCGCGGCACCACCGCTCCGAGCATCGCGGAAAGCACGGTGGCACAGGACAACAGCAGCTCATTGCCGTTGCAGGCGAGCACCGTCACGGTCCCCAGTCCGACCGCCGCGGTGCGCACGCCGATCACCTTGACGGCCTCGTCGACGGCCGCCGGGATTCCCGGCACCGCGGTCAGCACCACTCCCAGGGCGATCGCCGCACCGGAAGCAGACCGCCCCAGGGCGTCACACACCACGAACACCGCACCCAGCGCGACGGCCAGCCACAGCGAAATCCCCCAGGCCGGCGAACCCGTCGACCGGTACAGCTCACGCGCGGTGGGCAATCGGGGCTACTCGCGTACCTCGGCGGCCTCCAGGACCGCGTCGACGATGCCCTGATAGCCCGTGCACCGGCAGATGTTGCCCGACAGCGCTTCCCGCACGCCGTGCTCGGTCAGCGGCTTCTCCCGGTCGGTATCGCGCAACAGCTCGACGGCGGTCACCAGGATGCCCGGCGTACAGAAACCGCATTGCAACCCACGTTGCCGGGCGAAGCACTCCCGCAGGCGCGGTGCCTCCTCGTATTCGTCGAGCCCCTCCACCGTGGTCACGGTGCGCCCGTCCACCTGGACCGCCAACGTCAGGCAGGCCCGCGCGCTGGCGCCGTCGATGAACACCGAGCAGGCACCACAGACACCGTGTTCACACCCGAGATGGGTTCCGGTCAAGCCGATTTCGTCACGCAGGAAGTCGGCCAGCATCAGCCGGGCCGGCACGGCGCGTTCGAACACCTGACCGTTGACGGTCACCGAGATCACCACATTCGTCGCTGTGTTCACTACCACTGTGCTGTCGACTCCTCGAATCGCTCGGAAGCCCGGTGCTGGGCCGCGGTCATCGCCTCGATCAGCGCCGCCGCGCACAGGTGGCGCGCGTAGGCCTCGTCATCGGCCGCAGGTTCGGTCTCGGCCACCCACCCGGCGGCCACGTGCTCCCACAGCGCGGGGCCTGGATGTTCGCCCACGGCGGCACCGCCGGTGAACAACACGGGGCGGTCGGCGGCATTGAGCACCGCGGCCCGGATCTCCCGGACCCGGCCGTCGTCGCCGAGCCGGAGCACCACACCGGCACCGGCCAGTCCGTAATCACCGTGCTGGTGCGCGTATTCGACGAATCCCCAGCCCTGGTCGGGACCGATCGCCGGTATCGAGATCCAGGTCAGCATCTCGTCGGGTTCCAGCGCATTGGTGTAGAAGGAGACGAACATGTCCTGTGCGGCCACCGTCCGTCGTCCCCGGCGCAGCGATTCGACGTGACAGGTGGCCCCGAGCGCCACCGCGGCCAGCGGCATCTCGGCGGCCGGGTCGGCATGGGCGATCGATCCGCCGATGGTGCCCCGATTACGGATGCCGATGTGCCCGATATAGCTCGCCGCGTCGGCCAGCAGCGGTGCGCGGGCCGCGATCAGCGGATCGGTCTCGACCGTGCGGTGCGTGACGAGGGCCCCGAGGATGAGGTCTCCGGTGTCATCGAAGATCCGGGTCAGTTCGGTGAGGCCACCGATGTCGATCAACACCGCCGGCCGCGCCAGCCGGAGGTTCATCAACGTCAGCAACGACTGTCCGCCGGCCAACAGCTTGGCATCGGGGTGGCGGGCCAGCATGTCCAAAGCCTCGGCCACCGAACCAGGGCGCGCGTAGTCGAATTCGGCCGGCTTCACGCGACCGCCCGCGGTGCGTGCATCGCGCGCCACAGCGCGCCGGTGTCGATCGGCGTGCCGGCCACGTGGAATCCCCCGCCCACCGCGTCGTCCACGGCGGAGGCCACCGCTGCGTACACCGCGATGGTGCCACTCTCACCCGCCCCGCGGACCCCTATCGGGTTGACCGGGGTGTCGACGTGCAGGTGGCGCACCGCGACCCGCGGCACGTCGGTGGACAGTGGCAGGTGGTAGGCCGCGAACGTCGTCGACAGCGGATGTCCGGCGGGTGAATAGTTCCACTGTTCGAACAGCGCACCGCCGACACCCTGGGCGACGCCGCCCACGATCTGGCCCTCCACCACCTTGGGGTTGATCTCGCGCCCACCCTCGTGGGCCACCGCGTACCGCAGCACGGTCACGATGCCGGTCCGCCGGTGCACACCGAGGATGACCGCGTGCACACCCATGGTCCAGGTGACGGTAGTGGGACGGAAGACGGCCGTGACGTCGATGGCACCGCCGCCTTCCTGGCTTCCCCCCACCGCCTGCGACCCGGCCAGCTCCGCCCATCCCAGGCTGCGGTCGCCGACGGTGAACAGGCCGTCGGCGTAGTCGGCGGGCACGGTTGAACCGAGCACCGACGCGGCACGCGCGCAGGCCATTTCGATGAGATCACCGGCCGCCTGGTGGATGGCCGAGCCCGCCAGGATGGCCGAGCGACTGGCGAACGTGCCAACCCCTTCGGGTAACCGCTCGGTGTCGGCGGGCACGTAGCGCACCATGTCCAGTGGCACGTGCAGCGCATCGGCGGCAACCTGCGCGAAGACGGTCTCGTGGGCCTGCCCCGCGCTGGCGGCCCCGGCGGTGACCTCCAACCCACCCTCGGGCAGCAATCGGATCCGGGCGGTCTCGTGCGGTCCGCGCCCGGTGGCCTCCAGGTAACTCGACAGGCCGTATCCGACCCGGTGGTCCGGGTACTCGGCCTCGAGGGCGTCCACATCAGAGGGCGGGAGCGCCTCGGTCACGGCGTCCAGGCAGGCCAGGTAGTCGGCCCCGTCATAGCAGATCGGCACGCCGTCGCGGTACGGGATGGGCCGCGCGTAGGGCAGATCGTTGCGAGTCAACAGGTTTCGGCGGCGGATCTCGGCGCTGCTCAGGCCCAGCTCCCGGGCGGCGGCGTCGAGGGTGCGCTCGAAGGCGAAGGTGGCCTCGGGCCGGCCTGCCCCACGATATTGCGCCACCAGGGTCTTGTTGGTCAGCGCCGCGCGGCCCGAGATCCTGGCGGCCGGGACGCGGTAGGGCCCGAGCAGGTGGATGGCGGTGTTGGCGACGATCCCGGCCACCCACAGGCTGCCTGCCCCGATGTCGACGACGAAGTCGTCCTCCCAGGCCAGGATCCGGCCGTCCCGGTCCACCGCGAGCCGCGTGCGGTGTAGCTGGTCGCGGCCCTGTGCGCTGGCTGCGAGGTGCTCCTGGCGGTCCTCCACCCAGATCAACCGGTGACCGGTGCGGCGGGCCAGCACGGCGAGCACGATCTCCTCGCTGTACACGTTGGCCTTGGTGCCGAAGCCGCCGCCCACATCGGGGACCACGACCTTGACCTCCCGGGACGGCCACCCGGTCACCCCGCAGATCGCCTTGCGCACCATGTGCGGCACCTGGGTGGAGGTGACGAGTTCGAGTTGCCCACGGCGCGGGTCATATTCGGCGCGCACCCCGCGGCACTCCAGCGGCACCGCTCCGTGGCGGCCCATCCGGTAGGTGCCCTCGACGACCCGGTGGGCGCCGGACCACGCGGCGCCGGGATCGCCGAAGGCGTAGGTCAGGCGGGCCGCCTCATTGCTGTCCAGATGCTCGAAGAGCACCGGGCTGTCGACGTCGAGTGCGGCTTCGGCATCTGTCACCACCGGCAGCGGGGTGTAGCCGATCTCGATGGCCTCCAGCGCATCCTCGGCGCGGTAGCGGTCCTCGGCCACGACGACCGCGATCGGTTGCCCGATGTAGTGCACCCGTTCGTCGGCCAGGATCGGCAGCCGTTGCTCGGCCAGCACGCAGTCCGTGGCGGCGCTGAAGTCGGCTTCCGGGCGGGTCAACAGCGGTATCGGGACACCGGCGATGCCCAGATCGGTGGCCGTCCAGACGCCGAGGACCCCCGGCATCCGCCGGGCCCGGGAGGCATCGATCGACTCGATCAGCGCATGGGGTTCGGTCGACCGCAGGAAGACGACGTGGTGGGCACCATCGGCGTGGTCGGCGAGGAAGCGGCCACGTCCGGCCAGCAGGCGTTCGTCCTCACGCCGCGGAACGGACTGCCCGATGTAGCCGGCGGCCGGTTCGTGCGCGCTCAATGTATCCGCTTCTCCCACTGCCACAGTGCGATCGATATCGCGAACGACACGGTGATCAACAGCAGGATGGTGGCCACCATGGACGGATACTCGCCGTGGCTGTAGGACTGCAGCACCACTCTGCCCAGCCCGCGACGGGTCGCGAAGAACTCCGAGAGCACCACACCGACGACGGCGAGGCTGACGGCCAGCCGGATACCGGTCAGCAGCGGGCGCCGGATCGCCGGAAAGATGATGTGTACCAACCGCTGCCAGGCGTTGGCCTGCACCGACCTGGCCAGCTTCCAGTACACCCGTGGGATCTCCTGGACACCGGTGGACACGTTGATCAGCACCGGGAAGAGCGCGAACAGCACACCCATGACCACCTTGGATCCTGACAGCGAGAAGATCGGCAGCAGAATCGGGTACAGCACGATCTTGGGGATGCCGTTGAGCATGATGAGCAGCGGCTCGAAGATCAGCCGCAGCTTCTCCGACAGCCCGAGCAGCAGGCCCAGCGATCCGCCGATGGCGGTGCCGATGGCGAACGCCAGCACCACGGCCTGCGCGGTCACCTGCATGTCGAACAGATAGCTCGGGTCGGTCAGGTTCGACACCAGGACCGCGAAGGTGGCGGCCGGCGACGGGATGACGAAGGTGAGGCCGGACACCACTTCCCAGATGACGACCATCAGGGCGGCCAGCGCGATGGACCCGAAGAGCTGACCCTCGAAGAAGGAGCGCAGCCGGCGCGGTGGGCGGGTCTCCGGGGCGGGTACACCCGGTGTGGTCAGGGTCGATGTCACTGTGTTCTCCCTCGCAGTAGCACCCGCTCGACCAGTGCCAGCAGGACGGTGAGCAGACACGACAGCATCAGCACGACCACGATGTAGGCGAACATCGCGATGTTGTCGAACGTCTCGTAGAGATAGCGGATCCGGTAGCCCAGCCCGGCCTGTGCGGTGGTGAACTCCATGGCGATGGTGCCGATGAGCGCGTACACCACGGCCAGCCGCAGACCCGCGACGATGAACGGCCCAGCGGCCGGGATGGCGACCGAGAACAACACCTGGCGCGGTGAGGCGTTCAGCGAGCGGGCCAGTTTCATGTAGACCGGGCGCATGCCCTTGAGACCCACGGTGGTGTTGAGCGCCATGGGTATTGCCGCCATGATCGTGGCCAGGATGATGACCGAGGTGGCATTGATACCGACCAGCACGATCATCACCGGGTAGAACAGCACGAGAGGCACGGCGTAAAAGGACACCAGATACGGTTCGAAGATCCGGCCGACGTACGGCAGCTTCCAGAACAGCAGTCCGGCGCCGAGCCCCAGCAGGGCTCCGAACACCAGGGAGACGGCGACCTCGATACCGGTACGGCGGGCGTCCTCCCAGAACTGAGGCAGCACCATCTGGTTACCCAGTTCGGTGAGAATGGTTGTGGGAGCGGGCAGGATGCTGTCATCCCACAGTCCGGTGCGGGCGCCGAGTTCGCAGATCACGAAGAACAGCACCACCAGACCGGTGGTGGCCAGCGCACTGACCGCACCCTTGCCGAGCCTGCGCCTGGTCGGCGTGGGTGTCGGCTGGTGCGACGGCAGCGTCTCGGCCGGCAGATCGCCCTCGGCCAGGTAGGAGGTCGTCATGTCGTGGCAGCCTCTTGTTGCTTGAACCCGCGCATCGATTCGGCCTGCAGGGAGCCCCAGATCCGATTGTGCAATTCGTTGAACTCCGGTGTCGAGACCACGCCCGCGTCGCGGGTCTCGGGTAGATCGATGTCGACGACGTCGATGATGGTGCCCGGCCGGTAGGACATCACCCAGACCTGCTGGGACAGCAGGATCGCCTCGGAGATGTCGTGGGTGACGAACACGATGGTCTGGTTGGTGCGCGCCCAGATCTGACGCACCTCCGCGCCCAGGAACAACCGGGTCTGCTGATCGAGTGCTGCGAAGGGCTCGTCCATCAGCACCACCTCGGGCTGCACGGCCAACGTGCGGGCCAGTGCCACGCGCTGCCGCATCCCGCCGGAAAGCTGTGACGGATAGGACTTCTCGAAACCGGCCAAGCCGACCAGGTCGATGGCGTCCTTGGCCCGCTTGCGCTGCTCGCCCTTGTCCACCCCGATCATCTGCATCGCGAACCGGACGTTCTCCTCCACCGTCCGCCACGGCAGCGTGGAATCCTCCTGGAACACCACGCCGATCTTGGGGTCCGGACCGGTGACGGGTTTGCCCGCCACGCGCACGGTGCCCGAGGAGGCCTTCTGCAGCCCCGAGATGACCGCCAGCAGTGTCGATTTACCACAACCACTGGGCCCGACGATCGATACGAAGCTGGCGTGCGGGACGTGTTCGGTGACGGACTTGACGGCCGTGACCGTGCCCGACGGGCTGTCGAAGACAACCGAAACGTTGTTCATCTCAATGCCTTGCGGCGTCATGTGCTCTTCTCCGATCGTGCGGGGTCGTCGGTGCCGGTACGGCCTGTCAGAAGGTTGCGCGGGCGTCCTCGGGCAGGTACTGCTGATCCAAAACGGTGGCCCAGTCGACCGGTTCGGTAATCTGCCCGGCGCCCACCATCAGCTCGGAAAGATTTGTCAGGCCGTCCTTGTCGACGGTCAGCGAATACCCCTTCGCCAGGTCCGGGGTGGCTTCGAAGGACGCCTTCATCACCTCTTCGGTGACCCCGACCAGCGGCGCGAGCTCGGCTGCGGCCGCATCCGGGTCGGCGACCAGCCATTCGTTGAGCCGGTCGGCGACCTCGAAGAAGGCCCGCAGGTTGTCCGGATTGGCCTCGGCGTAGTCGTTGTTCACCGCCACCAGGTCGGCGGGCAGATCGCCGAGGATGTCCCGTGATTCGACGAGGACCTCGGCGTTCTCCTCGGATTCCTTGGCGGCGATGAAGGGTTGCATGGCCCACCCGGCGGTGATCTGGTCGGCCTTGGCCGCGGTCCAGTTGTCCCCCATGCCGCCGACAGCCTGCGCGCGGACCCCGAGGTCACGCTCGAGAGCCTTGACCAGAAGTTCGGTGGAGGAACCCGCCGAGCTGAACCCGAGCACCGCGTTGTCCAGGGTCCGTCCGGGCGGGGCGATCCAGGCGAAGTCGTTGAGCTGGAACCACGGTGCGATGACGGTCAGATTCGAGCTGGGCTGCTGAGCAGCCAGCAGCACCGAGGTGTTGCCGGCGATGGCCAGGTCGGCGTCGCCACTGGTGACCACGCGCATCGTGTTGCCGCCCCCGCCGCCGGAGAACAGGTCGACCTCCAGGCCTTTCTCCTTGAACCAGCCCTTGTCGATACCGACCTGCAGGATCGCCATGAAGGGCAGGCTGTCGACGCCGGTGGCCGAGATGCTCAGCGTGTTCGTGCCGGCACCCCCTTCGGGAGCGGCGGACTCGTCGGCGCAGGCCGCCGTTCCGATGGTGAGCAGGGTTGCGATTCCTACCGCAGCACACTTCTTGACGAGGGACATTGGCGACCTCCAGGTGGGTTCTCGGGTGAATTCGGGTCCAGATGGGGTTTTCATGGTGCGGCCGGCTAGTGCCGCGGTCGGTGGCGGCGGGTCCGCCGTTGTCTGCGGCCGAGGCAGCGCGCGATCTCCAGCCCGACGGCAACGCCGGCCATCGCCGCCGCGGCGGTGAGGTTGCCCGGCACCGGCCGGGCGTCGCCCGCGTCACGGTCACCGAACGTGGTCTCGTCCGCAGGGTGCACGGGTTGCGTTGCGGTGGTCACGATTCCGTCGGCGGGTGTGAGGGCGCGGTGCAATGGCGGCGGGGCGCCCGGCACCGGTGCACCGGGCGCGGGGAACCGCACCGGGGGCTGTGCAGATGTGCCGACGGTCATGGACTCAGAGACCCGCGACGATATCGGCGAAGGCACGGATGGTTGGTTCCCTGCTCTGGCCGGGCCGGACGAACGGGACGATCGACACCTGGTTCACGCCGAGGGATTCGATCTCCTTGAGCCGCTGCGCGCACTCGTCGGGGGTACCTGCGAGGGCGAACAGGTCCACCAGCTCGTCGGGAACGAGGTCGGCGTGGGAGGCCTCGGTATCCATGTGGTGGTAGTAGTCATAGGACTCTCGGATCCGACCGATGGCCGCTTCCAGCGCCGGGTCAACCTGGGCCGGCAGCGGACGGATGGCCACCCGCGAGACATGCGCGCGCACCAGGTCGCGCGCCTCGGTGCGGTCGGGTCCGATGGCCGTCGGGGTCCACAACACGATGTGCAGATCGTCGAGGGTGCGCCCGGATTCCTTGGCACCCTTCTCGATGGTGGCCAGCGCGGCTTCGATGAAATGCGGTGCGGTGCCGACCAGCACGATCACGCCGTCGGCGATCCGCCCGGACATCTGCAGGATCTTGGGTGCCGACGCGGCGATGTAGATCGGGATGTCCACCGGCCCGGTCAGGTAATTCAGGTGGTACTCGGCGCCGCTGGTCGGTTCCACCGCCTTCTCCCCGCGAAACAGGGTGCGCAGCTCGGTGATCGACTCTTCGAGTTCGGCGAGCTTCTGCGGCTTGAGCCCCATGGTCCGCAAGGACGAGTCGCCGGTGCCGATACCCAAAGCCACACGGCCGCTGGTAAATTCGGCCAGAGTGGCCCAGGACGAGGCCAGCAGCGACTGGTGGCGGGTCACCGCGTTGGTCACGCCGGTGCCGAAGATGATGCGCGTGGTACCAACCGCGGCCGCCCCCATCACGGTCGACGATTCCCGCCAGATGTTCTGCGAGTCGCCGAACCACACGTTGTCGTAGCCGAGTTCCTCACTCAACCGGACGTAGTCGCACATCGTTCCGACCGGTTCGGTGGGAAAGAGTCCGACACCTTTACTCAACACCTTTTAGGGCCTCTCTTCGGCTTTTCGGGGGTGTGATCGGCCTGCTCAGGCCGTCCGTTGGGTGATACTGTATATCGGATCCAATCATCCCGCAGGGTAACTGCAAGATTCCGTTCTCAGGATCGAAACCCCCTGGTCACCGAGGAGAAAGCCATGCAACTCGTCAACGAGTTCACCGTCGATGCGTCCCTGGACTCGACGTGGTCGGCACTCACCGACATCCCCCGGATGGCGTCCTGCATCCCCGGTGCGGAAATCGAGTCCATCGACGGCGCCGACTTCGACGGCAAGGTGGCGGTGAAGGTCGGACCCGTCGGGCTGACCCTGCAGGGCAAGGGGACAGTGGTCAGTCAGGATGACGGCGCGCACACGATGGTGGTGCGGGGCGCGGCCCGCGACCGCAAGGGACAGGGGTCTGCCGAGGCGACGATCTCCATCGCGGCTCACGAGGATTCCGGTCGAACAGCGGTGGTGGTCACCACCGACCTGGACCTCGGCGGTCGCATCGCCCAATTTGGCAGTGGGGTCATCTCCCAGGTGAGCGGCCGCATCATCAAACAGTTCGTGAGCCGGCTCGACACGATGATCGCCGCACCGGGCTCGACCGGCGGCGCCCCGGCCGACCTGCGCGTTCGTGCGGCGCCGGCAACCCGGGCCCGCATCGCGGTCCCGGCCGGCTTCGCCCAGCTCGGCGCCACCGCGCTCGCCGGTGTCGCGCTGGGCATCGCCGTCGGCCGGGCGGTGTACGCCCACCGCTGAGGAACGATCAATCGTATACTGCCGCAACAAGTTCGAGCTCCACACACGCCCCGCCGGGCAGCGACGCCACGCCGATCGCGGTACGCGCGTGCGCGCCGACCTGTTCGCCGAACACCTCCAGGAACAACTCCGACGCGCCGTCGATGACACCGGGCTGGGCAGCGAAGTCCGGCACCGCCCGGACGTAACCGCGCAGGTGCAGCAGCGCGCTCACCCGCTCCAGGCCGACCGCGGCGTCCACCGCACCGAGCAGGTTGAGACCCGCGATCCTGGCCTGCGCCTTGGCATCTGCGGCCGACACGTGGCCCCCGACAAGGCCCGCCAGACCTGGCCCGGCGCTTGTGCGCGCGGTGGCACCCGACACCCACAACTGACCGCCATACAAGCGCGTCGGGTAGTACGCCCCCTTGGGCGCCGGTGCCGGTGGGATGCACAGACCGAGTTCCACCAACCGATCACGCACGCTCGTCACGCCGACGGCTGCTCTTCGGCGCCGAGCACCCGCCTGAGGTGGTCGATCGAATGCGACCGGTGTTGATGATTGAGCGCGATCACCCTGTCGACGTCTCCCTCGGCCATCGCTTCGGTCATCAACACGTGCTCACAGTTCACCTTCGCCAGATCCAGTAGATCGGCATACAGCGGGCGGTATGGATCAGCCATGTTCCACAGCTGGTTCACGATCCGCTTGGTGCGGGACAGCTCGCTCTGCTCGAAGGTCAGGTAGTGGAACTGCCGATTCGCCACGCCGACGGCGACCATGTCGTCATCGGCCACCGCGCGATCCATCTCGGCCATCAGCAGACGCATCTCGGCGATGATCTCCGGCGCGACCGGTGTGCTCATCGCGTCGCGGATGAGCTCTTCCTCCAGCAGACTCCGCAACCGGAACACCTCGGTCAGTTCCGCGAGCCCGAGTTTCACGACGCGATAGCCACTGTGCGGTTCGTAGGTGACGTACTCCTCGGCCTCCAGACTTTTCAGCGCCTCGCGGATCGGGATCCGCGACATGCCGAGCTGTTCGGCCAACGCCTCTTGGACGATGGGCGTGCCCGGCGCCAGCCGTCCGGACGTGATGTCGTTACGCAATACCTCGACCACGGCCTGCTGGGCGGTCTTCGGGCGCACGAATCCGGCACGCGGCTCCTGGGCCTGCCTGCTGCCGCGTCGGCGAGGCGAAGACCCGATATCGGCTCTGGTCGGCACGCGACCCCCCTTTCGTGGTGATTGGATACTCTATGCGATACGGCGCGGCCGGCCATCTTCCTGAGGCCGAAAATCGAAGTCCTACCGTCCATACTAAAAGGTATGTAACAGTGGGCGGATGGAATCTCGTCAGCTGAACCCGGCCGAGCTCAGCCCGTTCTGGGACGGCGACGTCAGCGCTCGGCTGCGCAACTTCGCCGAGCTGCGCGAACGCAGTGGCGGTATCGAGCACCTCGACGCGCCCGGTGGCGGCGGATTCTGGTCGGTGACCTCCCATTCCGCCGTGCGCGCGGTGACCAGGGATCCGCAGCGGTTCAGCAGTACGGCGGGCTTCTCGATCGACGACATGCCACCGGAGCTGCTGGAGATGATGGGGTCGATCATCGCGATGGACGACCCCCGTCATCAGCGGTACCGCAACCTGGTCAAGGTGGCCTTCGCCCCCCGCGCAATCCGTCAGATGACCGCTTACGTCGGCGAACTCACCGACGGCATCATCGAGACGATCCGGGATGCCCGTGACTTCGAATTCGTCGAGACCGTCGGCGCGCATCTGCCGTTCCAGGTGATCTCGGATCTGCTGGCCATCCCGGCAGCCGACCGTCCGCGACTGCGTGAACTCATCGATCTCATCCTCGGTGCCACCGACGAGGACGTCAGCGACCTGAGCACCGCGGCGACGGCGGTCGTCGAGTTCTTCGGCTACACCATCGAACTCGGCAAGGACCGCAGACGGAACCCCGGTGACGACATCACCTCGGCACTCATGCTCGCCGAGGTCGACGGAAAGCACCTGACGCCACAGGAGTTCGGGTCCTTCGTGCTGCTGCTGGCCGCCGCGGGCAACGACACCACCCGCACCGGCCTGGCCTGGGCGATGCACCTACTGAGCACGCACCCGGATCAGAAGCGGGCACTGGCAACCGATTTCGACACCCTGCAGGCTGCCGCCATCGACGAGATCCTGCGCTGGTCCGCACCGGTGCTCCACATGCGCCGCACGGCCACCGTGGACGCCAGGCTCGGCGCCCACACCATCGGGGCCGGCGACAAGGTGGTCGTGTGGTACCTGGCGGCCAACCACGATCCCGCCGTGTTCACCGATCCCGACGGTTTCGACATCGCACGGCCCAACGCCGGAGACGGTGTCGCCTTCGGCGCCGGCGGACCGCACTTCTGCCTCGGCGCCGGACTGGCTCGGATGGAGATGCGGGTGGTACTCGGCAAGTTGCTCGCGGCGTTCCCGGACCTGCACACCACCGCCCCGCCGGACCTGCTGCGCTCCGTGTTCGTCCATGGCATCAAGAAGCTGCCGTGCTCGACCGGGTGTTGACCCCGCCCCGTCCGCGATGCTAAGCAGGTGCTCAGCATTTCCGGCGACGAAGGGCCACCGATGACATCCACGTTCTCCGACACCGCGCTGCAGTCCGTCCTCGACGATTTGGCGAACCGGCCCGGCACGGGCGAGCTCATCCCCGTCATCGATCCCGCCACCGAGGAGCAGATCACCGAGTTCCGCGACTGCGGTGTGGAGGCGGTCAACGACGCGGTCGCCAAGGCCAAGGCCGCATACCTGTCCGGGGTGTGGACCGACATCCCGGCCCGGCAGCGCGCCAAGGTGCTGTGGAAGCTCGGTGACCTGATCGACGCGCACGCAAAGGATTTCGCCGCGCTGGAATCACTGGACGCCGGCATGCCACCGTTCCAGGCCGAGATGATCGTCTCGACCTGTGCGGAGTTCTTCCGGTACTACGCAGGCTGGTGCACCAAGCTCAACGGCAACAGCTACCAGGTGCAGATGGAGGGCGGCGTCAACAGCAACTTCTCCAATCTGCACGCCTACACGTCCAAGGAGCCCTACGGCGTCGTCGGCCTGATCTACCCGTGGAACGGTCCGCTGTTCAACGCCTGCGCCAAGATCGCCCCGGCATTGGCCGCCGGGTGCAGCATCGTGGTCAAACCCGCCGAGGAGACCCCACTGTCGGCGGTGCTGCTGGAGCGGCTCATCCGGGAGGCCGGCGTGCCCGACGGCGTGGCCAACTTCGTCATCGGCTACGGCGCCACCGCGGGCGCGGCCATCACCGCCCATCCCGATGTCGAGAAGGTCGCGTTCACCGGCTCGACCGAGGTCGGTAAGCAGATCATGCGCGACTCGGCCGACAATCTGAAGAAGGTCACCCTTGAACTGGGCGGCAAGTCGCCCGTGCTGATCTATGAGGACGCCGATCTGGACATGGCCATCCTGATGGCCTCGATGGGCATCTTCGTGCACTCCGGCCAGGGTTGCGTGTGTGGCTCGCGAGTATTCGTGCAGCGCAGCGTCTTCGACCGGGTGGTCGAGGGCATCTCGATGCTCGGCGACAACCTCATGCTCGGCGGCCCCAAGGACGAGGGCGCCATGATCAGCCCGCTGGTCAGCCAGAAGCAACTCGACCGCGTGCTCGGCTACATCGAACAGGGCCGGTCCGACGGCAACGAAATCGTCTCCGGTGGCTACCGACTGGACCGCAAGGGCTATTTCGTCAAGCCCACCGTGATCACCGGTGTCGACCCGGCCACCAGCCGCCTCTACCGGGAGGAGATCTTCGGCCCCGTCGTCACGATCCTGCCCTTCGACGAGGACGACGAGGCCATCGCGATGGCCAACGACACCAGCTACGGGCTGGCCGGCACGGTGTGGACCAGCAATCTGGCCCGCGCGCACAGCCTGGCCAAGCGCCTTCAGGCGGGCATGATCGGGCTGAACTGTCAGCTGACGTTCGACCACAATGTGCCCTTCGGCGGGTACAAGCAGTCCGGGATCGGCAAGGAATTCGGCTACGAGGGTATCGACGCCTATCTCAAGACCAAGAGCATCTGGGCGCAGTTGTAGCCACCCGGGCGGAGGCCGCCCAACCAACCAGTTGATACGGTCCGGTGATGACCGACACCAGTTGGATCGCCGGGCTCCTCGACTTCGAGCGGGACGGTGATGTGTTCATCGCCCCGCAATGGAGCGCCCCCGGCGACCGACTGTTCGGCGGCCTCATCGCCGCACAATCCCTGGGCGCGGCGGGGGCCACAGTCCATCCCGACAAGCACCCGCAGTCCCTGCACGCCTATTTCGTCCGCGGCGGAAAATACGGAATCGACGTCGAGATGCAGGTTGAGCGAACCCGCGACGGCCGGTCCTTCGATACCCGCCGGGTGACCGCCCGCCAGCACGGCAAGGTCATCCTGGAGATGATCGCCTCATTCCAGATCCCGGAAGACGGTGCCGATTGGCACCCGGCGCGGGCGGCCGGCGTGTCCCTGGACGACGCGATCCCCAAGACCCCGGAGCTGGACTCCGCAGACCGGTTCGAGTTGCGCTGCGACCCCGCCGACGACTCCCCGTTCGCGGTCCCGCCGTTCTGGATCCGCACCCGTGACGACATCGAGAACGACCCACTGATCAGGGCCTGCACGCTGACCTACATGTCCGACCTCGGCCCGGTGCCCGCGGCCCGCCCGCCGGGCACTCCGATCGCCGAAGACGTCGGCTTCGCCGCCAGTCTGGACCATTCGGTGTGGTTCCACCGCCCCTTCATCCCGGACCGCTGGCACCGCTACGAGGTCGATTCGCTGGGCAACAGCCACTCCCGCGGGCTGGTGGTCGGCGGGTTCTACGATCTCGACGGATCGCTCATCGCCAACACCACGCAGCAGGCGCTCTGGCGATTGTGAGCAAACTCGCCCAAGACTGGACCCCCGACGGCTTGACCCCGGAGTCGACTGTCAACAAAGATCATGTCCCGTGTTGAGGTTGCCGGAAAGCGAACAGATCGCGGCTGTCGAGGACCGTCTGGTGAAACGATTCACCGGCATCTCGGCCGATACGGTGCGCGACACCGTCGCGACCGCACACCAACACTTCATCGAGAGCACCGTCCGCGACTACATCGCGCTGCTCGTCGAGCGGCGCGCCTTCGCCGCCCTGAATACGGCCACCCCCGCGTCCTGACATCGCGCGCCCGTCCAGGCAGGATGGGTGCATGACGGGCTTCGCGGGCGGATACCAGCCGTACTACCCGCCACCGCAGTACTGCGCGCCGCCGCCGCTCAAGCCGGGCATCATCCCGCTGCGACCGTTGAACCTCTCCGACATCTTCAACGGTGCGTTCGCCTACATCCGCGCCAACCCGAAGACGACGCTGGGCCTGACAACGATTGTGGTGCTGTTGTCCCAGTTGGCGTCCCTGCTGTTGCAGGTCGGCCCACTGGCCGCCGCGGGCGCCCTGGAACCGGTATCCGACGACGCGACCTACGCCGAGTTGGACGCCGAACTCGGTGGGCTGATCGGCTCCCTGGTCGGCAGCCTCGCCGGTGCCGCGGCCACCTGGATCTCGTCGATCCTGCTCAGCGGGCTACTGACCGTCATCGTGGGTCGCGCGATCTTCGGCGCCGGCATCTCCGCGGGTGAAGCCTGGCGGCGGTTGCGTCCGCGACTGCTCGCCCTGCTCGGCGTCACCGCGCTGGAGACGCTCGGTGCCGTCCTGCTGCTGGCGGCCGTCGGCACGGTCATCGCCGTGGTGGCCATCGCGCTCAACGGCTGGGTCGCCTTCTTCGTCGGGGTACCGCTGGTGCTCGCCGCGTTGGTGGCGCTGGCCTTCGTCTTCACCAAGCTCAGTTTCGCGCCCACCCTCGTGGTGCTGGAGCGGCTGCCCGTGATCGCGGCGATCGAGCGGTCGTTCGCACTGGTGCGCAACGACTTCTGGCGCATCTTCGGGATCAGGCTGCTGGCCATGCTCGTCGCCGGCGTGATCGCCGGAGCGGTATCGGTCCCGTTCAGTCTGGGCGGGCAGATCCTCATGATCGCGGCGGGTTCGGCCGCCGCCACCGTCGGCGGGCTGGTGCTCGTCACCGTCGGTGCCGCGATCGGCCAGATCCTCACCGCCCCGTTCACCGCCGGGGTCGTGGTGCTGCAGTACACCGACCGCCGGATCCGCGCCGAGGCCTTCGACCTGGTGCTGCAGACCGGTGCCGGTCACGCCCCGGCCGGGCCGCAGGATTCGACCGACCACCTCTGGCTGACCCGGCGTCCCTGACCCGTGACCGGCCTGAACATCGACGGCGACGCCGCCCACGACGCCGCCCAGCGCGAACTCATCAAGCCCATCTATCCCCGGCCGTCTCTGACCGATCGACTGGCCGGCTGGTTCGACGAGCTCCTCTATAAGGCGTTCACCAACGGCGACTGGCTGCCCGGCGGCTGGATCACCCTGGCGCTGCTCAGCATCTTCGTCATCGCCGCCGCTCTCGTCGGGTGGCGATTGGTCCGGCGCACCATGGGCTCGGCCCGCAACGCCGGCGCCCCGGTGCTCGGCGACCAGACCCGCACCGCCGCCGAGCACCGCGCACAGGCACAGACCGCCGCTGCCCGCGGCGACTGGGCCACCGCCATCCGGCACCGACTGCGCGCCGTCGCGCGCGAACTCGAGGAAACCGGCGCCCTTGACCCGGTACCCGGGCGCACCGCCACCGAGCTGGCCCGCGCAGCGGCGGCCGCCCGGCCCGACCTCGACGATGAATTCCGTACGGCCACCGACACCTTCAACGGGGTCAGCTACGGCGCCCGGCCGGGCACCGAGGCGGCTTATGTCCAGATCGCCGGGCTGGACGACCGGTTGCGCGGGGCGCGGACCCGATGACCGCGCAGCGTCGGCGCACCATGTGGTCGGTCGGGTTGGCCCTCGCGCTCATCGTGGCCGTCTCGGCGCTGAGCGCCTATCTGACCGCGCCCCGCCGGGGCGGTCTGCTCGAAGCCGCCTCGACCGCACCCGATGGCGCGCACGCGCTGGTCACCCTGCTGGACGATCACGGCGTGCAGGTGGTGGTGGCCGACGACCTGGACGCGGTCGCGGCCGCGGCCCGTCCCGACACGCTGATCGCGGTGGCGCAGACGTTCTTCCTGCTCGACGAGAGCGGGCTCGAGCGGCTGGCCACGCTACCCGGGGACCGCCTGCTGATCGCCCCCGCATCCGCCACCCGGGAGGTGCTCGCGCCCGGAATCGAGCTCGACGACTCCGTGCAGTTCGGTGGACCGCCGGACTGCGACCTGCGGGAGGCCGTCAGCGCCGGCGATGTGCAGTTCGGCATCAGCGATGCCTACCGCCGGGCCGACGACCTGCCGGCGACCCGCTGCTATGACGGCGCCCTACTGCGCTACCAGGACGGCGGGCGCACCGTGACCGTCGTGGGCAGTGGTGACTTCATGACCAACGCCGGCCTGCTCGGGCAGGGCAGCGCGGCCCTGGCCATGAACCTCGCGGGCACCCACGACAGGGTCATCTGGTATGCGCCGCAACGGATCGAGGGCGAGACGACCGGCGACGGATCGCTGTTCGACCTGCTGCCCGCGCAGGTCGAGTGGGCGGTCCTGCAGATCGGCGTGGCGGTGCTGCTGGTGGCCTGGTGGCGGGGACGCCGACTCGGACCGCTGGTCGCCGAGAGCCTGCCGGTGGTGGTGCGGGCCTCGGAGACCGTGGAGGGCCGGGCCCGGCTGTACCGGTCCCGGCGGGCCCGCGACCGTGCCGCCGACGCGCTGCGCACCGCGACACTGGCCCGGCTGCGTCCGCGCCTGGGGCTGGGCCCGCACCCGACACCCGCCGCGGTCTCCCAGGCCATCGCCCACCGCACCGGTATCGATTCGAATGCGCTGTCACACAGCCTGTTCGGGCCGGCCCCGGAGAACGATGGACAGTTGCTCGCGCTCGCTCACCACCTCGACGACATCGAAAGGCAGGTCGCACAGTCGTGACTCAACCCGAGGCCGTACGGGAAGCGTTGCTCGCCCTGCGCAGTGAGATCTCCAAGGCCGTCGTCGGTCAGGACGCGGTGGTCAGCGGATTGGTCATCGCGCTGCTCTGTCGGGGGCATGTCCTGCTCGAAGGCGTGCCCGGGGTCGCCAAGACGCTGCTGGTGCGCAGCCTGGCCGCAACGCTGCAGCTGGACTTCAAGCGGGTGCAGTTCACCCCCGACCTGATGCCCGGTGATGTCACCGGATCCCTGGTCTACGACGCGCGCACCGCCGAGTTCGAGTTCCGCGCCGGTCCGGTGTTCACCAACCTGCTGCTGGCCGACGAGATCAACCGGACCCCACCCAAGACGCAGGCCGCGCTGCTGGAGGCGATGGAGGAACGTCAGGTCACCGTCGACGGGGAAGCACGCCCCCTGCCGGATCCGTTCATCGTGGCGGCCACCCAGAACCCGATCGAGTACGAGGGCACCTATCAGCTGCCCGAGGCCCAGCTCGACCGATTCCTGCTGAAGCTGAATGTGCCGTTGCCGCCACGCGAGCAGGAGATCGCCATCCTGCACCGGCACGCAACCGGTTTCGACCCGCGCGACCTGTCCGCGCTGGCCGCGGTCGCGGGTCCGGCCGATCTGGCCGCCGGCCGGGACGCGGTGCGGCAGGTGCTGGTCGCCGACGAGATCCTGACCTACATCGTCGACATCGTCGGCGCGACAAGGTATTCACCCGCGCTGCAGCTGGGCGTGTCACCGCGCGGTGCGACGGCGCTGCTGGCCACCGCCCGCTCGTGGGCGTGGTTGTCCGGTCGCAATTTCGTCACACCCGATGACGTCAAGGCCATGGCGCGGCCGACATTGCGGCACCGGGTGGCGTTGCGCCCGGAAGCCGAACTCGAGGGTGCCGATGCCGACGGCGTGCTGGACGGGATCCTGGCGTCGGTGCCGGTGCCACGCTAGTGATCCTCACCGGCCGAGCCGGCCTGCTGGCACTGATCGGGGTGTTGCCGATCATCGTGTCCCCCTGGCCGGCAACGATGTTCGCAATCGTCACCGGGTCGATCGTGGTGCTGGTGATCGCCGATGCCGGGCTGGCCGCGAGCACCGCACACGTGGAGCTGCGACGTGATGGTGACACCACCGCGCGGTTGGGACAGCCCGTGCGCGTCGCACTGGAGATCGCCCATCGGGGCGCACGCCGGTGGCGTGGCGAGATCCGGGACGCCTGGGCGCCCAGTGCCCGCGCCCGGCCACGTTCCCAGCGGCTGGACATCGCAGCGGGCGGCCGCACCCGAATCGTCACCGAACTCGCGCCCGTGCGGCGTGGCGATCAGCAGGCGGCGCGGGTCACCGTCCGGTCGATCGGCCCCCTCGGCCTGGCCGGACGCCAGCGGACACTGCGCGCCGACTGGCAGGTACGGGTGCTGCCGCCGTTCCTGTCCCGTAAGCATCTCCCCTCCCGGCTGGCCAGGCTGCGCGAGCTCGACGGCATGGTGCCGGTTCTCATCCGCGGCCAGGGCACCGAATTCGACGCGCTCCGTGAGTATGTCGTCGGCGATGATGTCCGCTCCATCGACTGGCGGGCCACCGCGCGGCGGGCCGACGTCGTGGTGCGGACCTGGCGGCCGGAGCGGGATCGCCGGGTCGTCATCGTGCTCGACACCGGCCGCACCTCGGCGGGCCGTATCGGGGTGGATCCGTTGTCCGCGGATCCGGCCGGCTGGCCCCGCCTGGACTGGTCCATGGACGCCGCTCTGCTGCTCGCGGCGCTGGCGTCCCGGGCCGGTGACCACGTCGACTTCCTGGCCCACGACCGCGTCACCCGCGCCGGCCTGTTCGGCGCCGCGCGCCGCGAGTTGCTGGCCCAGCTGGTCTCGGTACTGGCCCCCCTGCAGCCCGCCCTGCTCGAATCGGATGCCACCGCGATGGTGGCGGCCGTGCAGCGACGGGTGCGCCGGCGTGCGCTGGTGGTCCTGCTGACCGACCTCAACGCCTCCGCGCTCGACGAGGGGCTGCTGGCGGTGCTGCCGCAGCTGGTGGCTCGGCATCAGGTGCTGGTCGCATCGGTGTCCGATCCGCGGGTGGACATGTTGGCGGCGGGCCGGGCCGATGCCGCGCAGGTGTATGACGCCGCGGCTGCCGAACGTGCACGCAACGACCGCCGCGCGATCGCCGACCGACTGCGCGGGCACGGTGTCGACGTCGTCGACGCCGCGCCGGAGGAACTGGCCCCGGCACTGGCCGACCGGTACCTGGCGATGAAGGCCACCGGCCGCCTCTAAGCGGTGGGTACGACGTCGGGCGCGTCCTCGATGTCCCCGGTCTCCCCGGCCCGGGAGGCCCTGCGCCCGAAGTAGGCCACGTAGCTCAGGAACCCGATCTCGGCGGCCACCCCGATGGCGATGCGTAGCCACGTCGGCAGTGGCGACGGCGTCACCACCGCCTCGATCACCCCGGAGATCAGCAGCACCACGACAAGCCCGCCGGCCACCGAGACCACCGCCCGGCCGCGCTCGGCGAGCACCTGGCCGCGGGGCCGGTCCCCCGGTGCGATGACCGACCAGCCCAACCGCATCCCCGCGGCCGCCGCCAGGAACACCGCCGTCAGCTCCAACAGCCCGTGCGGGGTGATCAGCCCCAGGAACAGATCGCCCTTGCCGGCGCCGAACATCAGGCCGCCGGACACCCCGACGTTGGCGGCGTTCTGCAGGAGCACCCACGGGATGGGCATGCCGAGCAAGACGGCGAACGCGATGCACTGCGCGGCGACCCAGGCGTTGTTGACCCACACCCGCAGGCCGAACGACCCGGCCGGACTCTCGCTGTAATAGGACTCGAAGTCGTGATTGATCAGCTGTTGCAACTCGGCCGGGGTGCCCAGGGTGGCACGTACCTCTGGGCTGCCGGCCACCCAGAATCCGATCAGGACGGCCACGAACAGGAAGCCGACCGCCGAACCGAGCCACCAACGTCGGCAGTCGTAGGCCACCACCGGGAAGGACACCGTCCAGAAGCGGAGGAACTCCCGCCACAGCGGGGCGCGCTCGCCGGTGACCGCCGCCCGCGCCCTGGCCACCAGCCCGGACAGCCGGCCGACCAGAACCGCGTCGCCGGAAGCGCTGCGCACCACCGACAGCTGGGTCGACACCCGCTGGTACAGGTCGACGAGTTCGTCGATCTCGGCGCCGGACAGCGTGCGCCGCCGCTTGAGCAGCTGCTCCAGGCGATCCCACGCCGGGGTGTGGGCGAGCACGAACGCGTCGACATCCACGCCCGCGATCCTAGTAGCGTCGCCATCATGGTCTTCCAGCCAGAACCCGTGGTCACCGGCGACGCGGTCGCACTCGACGTGTCGATCGCGCAGTTGCCGGTCCGGGCCGCCGCCGCCCTGATCGACATCGTGGTGATGGGTGCCGGCTATCTGATCCTGGCCGTGCTGTGGGCGCTGACGCTCGCCGACGTCGACCCGGCGCTGTCGGCAGCCGTGCTGATCATCTTCCTGGTGCTTGTGTTGGTGGGCTATCCGGTGATCTTCGAGATGGCGTCCGGGGGCCGCTCGCTGGGCAAGATGGCGCTGGGTCTGCGCGTCGTTTCCGACGACGGTGGTCCGGAACGCTTGCGCCAGGCGGTTTTCCGGGCACTGGCCAGTGTGATCGAGATCTGGATGCTGACCGGCGGACCGGCGGTGATATGCAGCATGATCTCGCCGAAGGGCAAGCGCATCGGTGACGTGTTCGCCGGCACCATGGTGATCAGCGAGCGAGCGCCCCGACTCGCCCCACCGCCCCCGATGCCACCCGGCCTGGCCTGGTGGGCCGCCACCCTGCAGCTGTCGGGGCTCGCGCCCGAGCAGGCCGACATGGCGCGGCAGTTCCTGTCCCGGGCCGCGCAACTTCAACCGGCGATGCGTGCGCAGATGGCGTACCGCATCACCGGTGAGGTGGTGTCCCGGATCTCGCCGCCTCCGCCGCCGGGGGCACCCGCCGAACAGATCCTGGCGGCGGTGCTGGCCGAGCGGCACCGGCGCGAACTCGCCCGCCTGCAGGTGACCCCACCCGGTTGGCCGCAGCCGGGCGCTCCCACCGCCGGGGCGCCGGCCCCATCGCAAGGCGGCTTCGCCCCACCCTCTTGATTTTGAGACATCGGTGTCCCATTTTGGGATATTTGTGCTATCTTTAGCGTCATGAGTGTCCACGACATCGCGGAATCCGGCGTGCGTAACCGCACCCGGCGCGCGATCGTCGCGGCAGCCATCGGCGTCATGACCGATAACCCGACCGCGCCGCTGGGCGATATCGCCGAGGCCGCCGGCGTCGGGCGCAGCACCCTGCACCGGTACTTTCCGGAACGGACGGACCTACTGCGCGCGGTCGCGCTGGAGGTGCACGCCGCCAGCAATGCCGCCATCGAAGCGGCCGACCCGACCAACGGCCCGATCGTCCCGGCCCTGCGCCGGGTGGTGGAGAGTCAGCTCGACCTGGGCCCGATCATGCTGTACGTCTACACCGAACCGCTGATCCAGGCCGACCGCGAACTCGCCGCGTTCCTGGACACCGGCGACGAGGTGATCACCGAGATACTCGCGCGCGCAACGGCAGATCGGCCCGCATACCCACCAGGGTGGTCGCGGCGGGTGTTCTGGTCACTGCTGCTCAGTGGCTACTCCGCCGTCCGGGACGACGGCATCCCGCGCCATCAGGTCGTCGACGCCATCATGAACAGCCTCACTCAGGGCACCATCACCTCCGCTTAAGGATCTTTGCAATGACCACCCATTCCGGTGCGACCGCATCGGTGACATCACCGGCGACCACACCGCGTCGCGCCTGGCTGGCGCTGGCGGTTCTCACGCTGCCGGTGATGCTGATCGCCATCGACAACACCGTGCTGGCCTTTGCGCTGCCGGCCATCGCCGAGGACTTCCGTCCACCGGCGGCCACCCAGCTGTGGATCGTCGACGTGTACTCCCTGGTGCTGGCCGCCCTGCTGGTCGCCATGGGCAGCATCGGCGACCGGATCGGCCGACGCCGGCTGCTGCTGATCGGCGGCGCCGGATTCGCCGTCGTATCCGCGGCCGCCGCGTTCGCTCCCAGCGCCGAGATGCTGGTGCTGGCCCGCGCGGTACTCGGCTTCTTCGGTGCCATGCTGATGCCCTCGACGCTCTCGCTGATCCGCAACATCTTCACCGAGGCATCGGCCCGACGGCTCGCGATTGCCATCTGGGCGTCCTGCTTCACCGCGGGCTCCACCCTCGGGCCGATCGTCGGCGGTGCGTTGCTGGAGCATTTCCATTGGGGTGCAGTCTTTTTGATCGCGGTGCCGATCCTGCTGCCGCTGCTGATCCTGGCCCCGAAGCTGGTCCCGGAGTCCAAGGACCCCAATCCGGGCCCACTGGATCTGGTCAGCGTCGCGCTGTCGTTCATCGCGATGTTGCCGTTCGTATGGGCCATCAAGACCGCCGCCCACGACGGTCTGTCGGTGGTCGTGGTGGCCGCGTTCGCACTGGGCATCGCTGCCGGTGTGCTGTTCGTCCGGCGCCAGACCCGCAGCGCCACACCGATGCTCGACATGGCGCTGTTCAGATCCGGCCCGTTCACCTCCTCGATCCTGGCGAACTTCCTGTCCATCGTCGGACTGATCGGGTTCATCTTCTTCGTGTCCCAGCACCTACAGCTGGTGCTCGGACTGAGCCCGCTGATGGCAGGCCTGGTTACCTTGCCGGGTGCGGTGTTGTCGATGATCGCCGGCATCTCGGTGGTCAAGGCCGCCAAGCATTTCTCGCCGCAGGCGCTGATCGTGTTCGGCCTGGTGTTCGTGGCGGCCGGCTTCATCATGATCCTGCTGTTCCGTCACGACCTTTCGGTGACGGCTGTGATCGTGTCGTTCCTGGTCCTCGAGCTCGGTGTCGGAGTGTCGCAGACCATCTCCAACGACACCATCGTGGCATCGGTGCCCGCGGCGAAAGCCGGTGCGGCGTCGGCGGTCTCCGAGACCGCCTACGAGCTGGGCGCGGTGGTCGGTGCGGCCACCCTGGGCACCATCTTCACCGCGTTCTACCGGGCCAATGTCGAGGTGCCCGCGGGGCTCACCCCGTCGCAGACCGGCGATGCCGCCGAGAGCATCGGCGGGGCCACCTCGGTGGCCCGCGATCTGCCGCCGGCGACGGCCGAGAAGCTGCTGGAGTCCGCGCACACCGCGTTCGACTCCGGTATCGCGCCGACGGCCTCCATCGCCGCGGTCCTCGCGCTGACCGCGGCGGTCGTCGTCATCGTTGCATTCCGGCGTACGCCAGCAGCGCCGCACCCAGCAGACCGGTGACCGTGCGGACGTGGTTCCATGCGGTCCACGGGCCCAGGTAAGCCGGCCAGTCCAGGCCGGCCTCCAGCCGGTTGTTCAGCGGCACATTGAACCCGATGGTGACGATGACCGGAACGAGCGCCAGCAGCGCGCCGGCGATCAGCACGGGATCACGCTGTGAAACGGCGATTACGGTGAGCACCACTGCCAGCAGGCCGGTACCGAGGAACAGCACCAGAAACGGCGCATTCGCTTGAGCCTCGGCGTTGATGCCACGCATGGCGGTCGCCGCCTGGGCGGGGTCGGTGCGGTCGAGGCCGCGCATGACGAAGGTGGAGAACGCATAGAACAGGCCGCCGACGGCCGCACTGGCGACCGCGGTGACGAGAGTCAGTACGAGCACGGGGCTGGTCACGGTAAGAAGTCTCCCCCGCCGAAGCGACGGGGGAGACTTCTCTGTCGATATGTGCCGAGTCAGGCTGCGGCGCGCGAACCCGAGTCCGATGAGTCCGAGCCCGAACCGGACTCGCTCTTCTTCGAGTCGGACCCGCCCTTGTCGGAGTCCGCCTTGCCGGAGTCCGCCTTGTCGGAGTCCGCCTTGCCGGAGTCCGTCTTGTCGGTGTCCGTCTTGTCGGTGTCCGTCTCGCCCTTGTCGCCGGACGCAGCGTCGTCCTTCAGGTCGCCCTTCGGGTCGTCGTCGGCGTCGGTGTCCGTCTCGTCCGCGGCACCCTCATCAGCACCGTCGGTGTCGGACGCCGGCTCCTCCTCGGCCACCGGCTCCTGCACCGCGGGCTCCTCGCCCACCGGCTCCGCGACGGGTTCCTCGGCCGCGGGCTCCGTGGCGGCCGGCTCCTCGCCGACGCTCTCCTCGGTGTTGCCGACCGGGGTCACGGCCGGCGCCCCGCCATCACCGGGCGTCTGCACGCCGGGGACGGAGATGGTCACCGTGTCCGCGGCCGCGGTGGGAAGGCTGGTGACCTCGGCGGTGCGGGTTGCGGTCGCCGGCTGACCTGCCTTCAGCGCGTCGACGATCACGCCGCGGATGTAGGGCACCGTCTGGACCATGAAGTCGCTGATGTGGGTGATCGCATTCAGCAGCACATCGGCCACGCCATTCTGCAGGGCGTTGATCACGTTGATCGGATTCAGCGTGCCGATCGACTGCAGCACCGACTCGGTGACATTCACGAGGTTCTGCAACACCGGGGTGGTGCCGACCGGGAACCCGATCCCGATGAAGGTCTGGGCCAGGGCCACGGTGAGCGCGAGCCCGGACTCGAACGCCGCCGCGACCAGTTCCTGCCCGACCGCAAAGGGCCGTTCGAACGCCGCCTGCAGCGGCACGGTGACGCCCGTGATGAAGTTCAGGATCGGGTTCAGCCCACTGGCGACGAGGCTGTCGATGGCGCCGTTGACATCGCCCGTGCGCAGGATCGCTCCGGCCGCCTGCAGCGCGGCCGGCAACCCCTGGACCAACTCGGTCAGTGCGGCACCGCCGCCGTTGACCGCGGCCAGCAGCTGCCGGACGGTGTACTCCTGATTGGCGAAGATCTGCCGCAGGATCGGGAAGGGATCGGCGAACTCGGCCTGCAGCGTCTCCCGAATCAGGTCGCCGGCGGCATTGACCACCGGGGTGAAGACCGTGATCGGGTTGTCGATCGAGGCGGTGAGGTTGACCGCGGGCAGGTGCAGATCCGCCCGTGGCGCAATCGGCGCCACCGCGATCACGCTGGCCCCCACGAGTGCGACACCGACTGTGACATACGGCTTCATCGTCAGTTGCATGGACATTCTTCTTTGCCATCCCTTCACACAGATCCCCCGGACCGGACAGAACTTACCCATAAGTAAGTTGTCGTCAAGGAAGATCTGCGAAGTTTCAGGAACTGACAAATTGCGCGCGGCGACAGGTTGCGCTTTCGTAACGTAGCTGGTGAAGGCGTGTTTCACGCGTGCTCGCCACGGCAGCAAACGAAGTCATTCGCTACGGCAATAATCCCGGATGGGATCGAATGGCTTTACCTCTCAACCTTTCGATACGCCTGTAACGAATTTGCCATGCCGAGTTACTCACCAGTACTGACCTGCGTGATCTGTCGCACAATGCCAATGGTCAGTGGTTTACACCACTGCGGTTACTGTCCAAAGTCGGCCGCACATCATCAGACACTGGACGCACCCCGATATCCATATTCAGCAACGCGGGGGTCGGCAGAGCCGGGTGTAGCCGCACCGCGGCGCGGGGTCGACGCCGCTGCGAATCGCGCGTCTCACATGGTGAGACGCCCTCAGGCCGGCACCCAGTTGCCGTGGAAGCCGAACGGCACCCGTTGTGGGAGCGCGATGGTCGCCACCGGGTCCCCCGCGAAGTCCGAGGCATCCAGGATCACCAGATCGCTCCCGTCCCGGACCGGATCGTAGACATAGCTGATGTACCAACCGTTGCTCTCGTCGGCGGGTCCCGGGCCGGGAACGAAGACCGCCTCCCCGGACACCGCGGGGCCGAACGAGTGCGTCACCGCCGCGCCGGTGTTCAGGTCGTGGCGCACCAGTTCGGTCTGGCCCACCGAGACGGCATACCGGGCCGGCATCCCGGCCAGCCGGTCGTCGATGCGGGGGAACTCGACGGCCAGATCATCGAGCTGGCGCTCGGCCACTGCGCCGCGGATTAGATCGATGCGCCACTCCCACATGACCGCGCGCTCGGCGAACCCACCGTCGGTGCGCCACAACTCTGGATACCGGGCTGCCTGCAGCACAATGGAATTCGCGTCGTCGAACGCGTTGGCCACATGGAAGACATAACACGGGTCGATGTCGAACCAGCGGATCTCACCGAACGGGTCATCGCGGCGCAGCACGCCGAGCCGGGCCCCGTACTCGTCGTTCCACCGGAAGGGCATGTCCCCCTCCCCATTGGCGGCCACCGCCACGTCGAAGACCACCGGCAGATCCATGAAGACGACGTGCCCGGCGGTCATCGCGAAGTCGTGCATCATGGTCAGCGCCTGCACATCGACCGGGCGATCGATGATCAACTCGCCGTCCGCGGCGACGCGGTGATACGTGACGTACGGGGCGGTGAGACTGCCGTAGCCGAAGAAGTGCATCTCTCCGGTGGTCGGGCAGATCTTGGGATGGGCGGTCATGGAATCGGTGAGCTTGCCACCGAAGTCGTACGCGCCCAACGTCTCCAGCTCTTTGCCGATTTCGTAAGGGAACGACGATTCGACCAGGGCCAGCGTGCGCCCGGCGTGATTGACGACGTGGGTGTTGGCGACCGCCGCTCGCAGGTTGCGCGATCCGTCGGCGTTGTACAGCGGGAAAGGCTCGACGAAGCTGTCCGTGCGCACCCACCGGTTGCGGTACCACTTGGCCGCCCCGCCCTCGATACGGACGCCGTGGATCATGCCGTCGCCGGCGAACCAGTGCCCGGTGGCCGCACGCGGATTCGGGCCGTTGCGCAGATACCACCCGTCCAACTCCGGCGGGATGGCGCCCCGGACGGGCAGGTCGTATTCGGTCAGTTCGTCGGCGACGGGCGCGTAGTTCCCACGCCGGAAGAAGTCACCGGTCTCGGGCAGTGCGGAGGCTGTGGTCATGGATCCACCATCACATTCCACTAGTGACATGTCAAGAGTGGAATGTACAGCCGGTACGATCCGGTCATGAGTTTGCGAATGGCGGCGCTGGGCATGCTCGCCCAGCAGCCGGGCAGCGGGTATGACCTGCTCAAGCGGTTCGAGGTATCGATGGCCAATGTCTGGCCGGCGACCCAGAGTCAGCTCTACGGCGAGCTGAACCGGCTCGCCGATCACGGGCTCATCGAGGTCACCGAGATCGGCGCGCGCGGTCGCAAGGTGTATCAGGTGACCGAAGCGGGTCGCGGGGAACTGTTGCGGTGGATCACCAATCCGCAGGACGACCCGCCCTACCGCAGCCCGGAACTGCTGCGCATCTTCCTGCTCGGCGAACTGCCGCCCGCCGAGGCCGCCGCGCATGTGCGTGGCCTCGCCGAATACGCCGAGTCCGAGTTGGCCAGGCTGACCGCGCTGCGCGACAGCCTGAGGTGCGCGGAGACCGAGGGCGACTTCTTCGGACTGGCCGCGCTGCAGTACGGGCTGCGTTTCCAGGCCATGCAGGCCGAGTGGGCGCGGTGGCTCGAATCGGCCATCTCCGATATGTGACGTTGCATCCCGATAGTTTCCGATATATCGTCAACGTATCGGAGGCGCATTCCGCGCCGCCCATACAAAAAGGAACAACCCATGAACACCCCCTTCACTCCCTTCGCCTCACCCGGCCCCTTCGGATTCGACCGTCGCCATGCCCGGCGTGAGTTCCGGGACCAGATCCGGGCTCAGGCCGGTGGCCCGCAGGGTCCCTTCGGTCCGGGTTTCGGCTTCGGGCCGTCCTTCGGACCCGGCTTCGGCTTCGGTCCCGGCGGTCCGCGTGGCGGCCACCGCGGACGCGGCGGCCGCGGTCGTGGCCGGCGCGGCGACGTCCGCACCGCGATCCTGGCCCTGCTCGCCGAGCGACCGATGCACGGCTACGAGATGACCCAGGAGATCGCCGCGCGCAGCAACGGTCTGTGGAAGCCCAGCCCGGGCTCGGTGTATCCGACCCTGCAGCTCCTCGTCGACGAAGACTTGATCGTCCCCACCGAGACCGAAGGCAGCAAGAAGACCTTCGAACTCACCGACCAGGGGCGCACCGCGGCCGAGACGATCGAGACCCCGCCGTGGGAGGAGATCGCCGACGACGCCGACCCCAATGAGGTCAACCTGCGGGCCGCACTGGGCCAACTGTTCGCCGCGGTCGCGCAATCCGCCCATGCCGCGGGCGAGGAGCAGCAGCAACGCATCCTGGATATCGTCAACAACGCACGTCGCGAGGTCTACCAGATCCTCGGCGAGGAATGACTCGCTAGCATCGGGTCACGATGAACACCAACACCCTCGTCACCTACCTGGTGCCCGTCGTCGTCGCGATCCTGACCGCGGCCGGTGGCGTCGTCGGCGTCAGCTTCCGCGACGCGGACGCCTACGACCGGCGGCGCGGGATGTGGCTGTGGATGTTGGTGATCGCAACGGGCATCGTGACCATGGCGGCGATGGACACCGCCTCCGGTGTCGGTGCACCGATCTCCGCGGCCGGGCTGACCGTGTCGGCCTGCGCCGCGGCGGTCGGCACCCATTTCCTTTGGCGCCGTATCGTTCCCGACTCCGAACCGCGCACCGTCCGGCTGGCCCGGATCGCCATCGGCCTGGCGGTCGCCGTCATCGTCGCGTCGGTCGCGCTGACCTACGTCGCCGGCAAGGGGTGCCGGCAGGCCGAACCGCTCATGCGGACGGCCTGGGTCGAATCCGGTTACGCCCAGCCCGGCATGCCCGGCCAGGGACCGACGCCGGGTGAGGTCGCCGACTGGGCGAAGCGCATCCGGGCCGATGCCGACAAGGTGACCGCGGGCGGCGTCGGACCCCGGGCGCAGCGCCTGGCCGATGTCGCCGACGAGATCGCCGCCGCCAACGCCGACGGTGACTGGGCACGCCAGGCACTCATCAGCACCGAGTACTTCGATGTTCTCGGAACGTTTCTCAGACAGTGCCAGCCCCAATGACCGGGATCGAGGACATGCCGCGTGGTGGACCCCACGCGTCCTGTCTCGACCGGTTGTTGTGGACCGGGCGGCAAGAGTATCTGGACCGCACCGACGTGGATCCGTCGGTCAAGCGCAGCGTCGTCGACGCGCTGGACTGGACCGGACGCGTCTTCGGCAACCACGAGCAGTACGCCCACCTCGCCCTCGCCGAGATCGCCGAGGTCCCCGACCCACGCATTCTCGAACTCGGCGCCGGGCACGGGAGGCTGTCGGCCACGCTGCTTGAGGCCCACCCGAGCGCGCATGTCACCGTCACCGACATCGAGGCGGACTCGGTGGCCGCGATGGTCGCGGGCCCACTCGGCGCGCATCCGCGCGCGACGGTGCGAACCATGGATGCCACCGCCATCGACGCGCCGGACGCCGGGTTCGCACTCGCGGTCTTCGCGCTGTCCCTTCACCACCTACCACCGGCCGCGGCGGCCGCGGTGCTGGCCGAGGGCACCCGGGTGGCCGACAAGTTGCTGATCATCGACCTCCCCCGGCCGCCGGCCCCGCTGCACGTCCTGCGGTTGGCGAGCATGCTGCCGCTGGCGCCGTTCATCCCGTTCGTGCACGACGGCCTCATCAGCTCGTTGCGCAGTTACAGCCCGGCGGCCCTGCGCGCATTGGCCGACCACGCCGGCGTGGACATCGAATTACGCAGCAGTCTGTTCGGACCGCAGATCGCGATCGCCACCCGGGTCTAGTCTCGACGCTGTGGGCGAAGAGGTTTCAGGCACGGAGTTCAGCCGCGCACAGCGCCGCGAGTACCGGCGCAAGGTCCAGCTGTGCCTGGACGTGTTCGAAACGATGTTGTCGCAGTCCAGTTTCGAGTTCGACCGACCACTCACCGGCATGGAGATCGAGTGCAACCTCGTCGATGACGACTACCAACCGGCGCTGCGCAACCGCGAGGTGTTGGCCGCGATCGCCGACCCGGCCTATCAGACCGAACTGGGCGCCTACAACATCGAGTTCAACGTGCCGCCGCGGCCGCTGCCCGGCCGGTCGGCGCTGGACCTGGAGGCCGAGGTCAGGGCCAGCCTGAATGCCGCCGAGGCCAAGGCCGACGCCCACGGCGCACACATCGTGATGATCGGCATCCTGCCGACCCTGCTGCCGGAGCATCTGCAGTCCGGTTGGATGAGCGATTCGACGCGCTACCAGGCTCTCAACGACTCGATCTTCACCGCCCGCGGTGAGGATATCGACATCGACATCGCCGGACCGGAACGGCTGTGCCTGCAGTCGGCCGATATCGCGCCCGAATCCGCTTGCACCAGTATGCAACTGCACCTGCAGGTGTCACCGGCCGACTTCGCCAAGAACTGGAACGCCGCCCAGGTGCTGGCCGGACCGCAACTCGCGCTCGGCGCCAACTCGCCCTACTTCTTCGGCCACGAGCTGTGGGCCGAGACCCGCATCGAGTTGTTCGGTCAGGCCACCGACACCCGGCCCGACGAACTCAAGACCCAGGGCGTCCGTCCCCGGGTGTGGTTCGGTGAACGCTGGATCACCTCCATCTTCGATCTCTTCGAAGAGAACGTCCGGTACTTCCCGTCCCTGCTGCCGGAACTCTCGGACGAGGATCCGGTCGCCGAGCTCGCCGCCGGCCGCACACCGCAGCTGTCCGAACTGCGCCTGCACAACGGGACGATCTACCGCTGGAACCGGCCCGTGTACGACATCGTCGGCACGGGTGCCGACGCCAAGCCCCATCTCCGGGTCGAGAACCGGGTGCTGCCCGCCGGCCCGACGGTGGTCGACATGCTGGCCAACTCGGCGTTCTACTACGGCACGCTGCGGGCGCTCACCGATGACGACCGCCCGCTGTGGACGAAGATGAGTTTTGCTGCGGCAGAGCACAATTTCAACGCCGCGGCACGTCACGGCATGGACGCACGGCTGTACTGGCCGGGCCTGGGCGAGGTGACGCCCGACGAGCTGGTGCTGCGCGAGCTGCTCCCGCTCGCGCACGAGGGGCTGCGTCGCTGGGGGGTGGCCGCCGATGTGCGGGACCGCTTCCTCGGAGTCATCGAGGGCCGGGCGAAGACCGGACGCAACGGCGCGGTGTGGCAGACCACCACCGTGCACGCGCTCCAGGAGCGCGGGCTGGCGCGGCCGGCCGCGCTGGCCGAGATGCTGCGGCTCTACTGCGAGTCCATGCACTCCAATGCACCCGTGCACACGTGGGAGACACCCACGCCGTAACGGAGCGTACGTTGGATGTCATGGCCTCCGAGGTACTGGATTGGGACAGCGCATACCGCCAGGATGGCCAGTTCCAGGGGTCACTGCCATGGGACATCGGCGAACCACAGCCCGAACTCGCGGCCCTGATCGCCTCGGGTGCGGTACGCAGCGATGTGCTCGACGCCGGCTGCGGGCATGCCGAGCTGTCACTGTCCCTGGCCGCCGACGGATATCACGTGGTCGGGCTCGACATCTCCCCGACGGCCATCGCCGCGGCAAACCGTGCCGCACAGGCCCGCAACCTGCGCAACGCCGCCTTCGCCCAGGCCGATATCACCACGCTCACCGGTTACGACGGGCGATTCAACACCGTGATCGACTCCACGCTGTTCCACTCCATCCCGGTCGAGCACCGGCCCGGTTACCTGCGTGCGGTGCACCGGGCCGCCGCGCCCGGGGCGACCTTCATCGTGCTGGTCTTCGCCGCAGGCGCCTTTCCCGCCGAGTTGGAGACCAAGCCGAATCAGGTCACCGAGGCCGAATTGCGCCACGCCGTGTCGGCGCACTGGACCGTCGACGAGATCCGACCCGCCTTCATCCATGCCAACATGCCCAGCGGTCCCGGGGCACCCTTCGAACTCCCGGCCCACGATCGCGACGACAAGGGCCGCACCAAGATGCCGGCGTTCCTACTTCTGGCACACAAATGACTGGCCGATCGGGCAGGTAAGACCGCCCGTTCGGCCGTGGGCGGCGCCGGCGTCGGTCAATAGCGTTGTGCACCATGACGGTTGCAGCGCTCGGCCCGGCCAGGATCGATCCCCTGGCTTCGGCGCAGGCCGGCTCCTGGAGCGGTGCCGGCGTCCAGGTCCGGCGACGCCGCGACGGGCACCGGTGGCACCCCGGTTCGGTGTGTACGCCCCGGTTCTGTGCGCGCCGCGATGACGGCCTGCTCATCATCGAGCACGACCTGAGCGCCGACGAGCTCTCCGATGGCCTGGCCGTGCTGCTGACCGAGGAGCTCGGACAGACCGGAATCCTGTGTGGTCAAGCTGATTTCGAGGCGGTCTTCACCGGGATCGTGCGCTCCACGGTGCCCGGCGGTCTGGCTGCCTGGGTGCGCTTCTACCGCAATTCGCTGTATGCGCTGGAATCCGGGGGCGCGGCGTTCTCCCCGATACATGACCGGGCCGCCGGGCTGGTCACCGGTGCCCGATTGCTCGACCTGGGTTCGTGTTTCGGCTTCTTCCCACTGCGGATGCGCCGGCTCGGGCATCAGGTGGTGGCCACAGACCTGAGCGGCCCGACCATGGCTCTGTTGGACCGGGTGAGTACGGCGCTGGACCGCCCGGTGCAGACTCTGGTCTGTGATGCCGCTCGGGTGCCGCTGCCCGCCGGTGCCGCCGACACCGTGACCGTCCTGCATCTGCTCGAGCATCTGGGCCCGGATGCCGGTGCCGCGGTCCTCGACGAGGCGCTGCGCCTGGCCCGCCGACGGGTGGTGATCGCGGTGCCGTTCGAAGACGAACCGCAGATCTGCTACGGCCACGTCCGGACGTTCGACATGGCCGCCCTGCGTGAGCTCGGCGCCCGGCACCACGGCGTACACGCCTCGGTGTTCGAGCACCACGGCGGCTGGCTGGTGCTCGACCGGGACTAGATCAACCCGCGTTTACTGGCCGCGTAGACCGCCTCGGCCCGACGGCTCACCGCCAGCTTGCGCATGATGTTGCTGACATGGAACTTCGCCGTGGTCGCCGAGATGAACAACGTCTCGCCGATCTTGGCGTTGGACAGTCCCGCCGCCAACAACCGCAGCACCTCTATCTCGCGATCGGTGAGCTGCTCACGCGGCTCGGAGCGCCCACTGAGGGAGCGCACCACCGCCGCCGCGCTGCGTGAGTCAAAGGCACTGTCGCCCACCGAGATGGCTCGGATCGCGCGGACCAGTTCGGTGGTGTCGACATCCTTGACCACATAGCCGCGGGCGCCGGCGTGCACGGCGCGGACCACCAGATCCTCGTCCAGGAAGGTCGTCAGTACCAGCAGACCGAGATCGGGGTGGGCGGCAGAGAGCTTGCTACACAGCGACAAGCCCTCGAAGTCCGACCCGGCGGACAGTTTGAGATCGAGCAGCACGACATCCGGATGTACCGCGTCGACCATCGCCTCGGCCTCGGGTTCCGACGATGCCTCCCCGACCACGACGAGGTCGTCTTCACGTTCCAGCAGGGAGCGCAACCCCTGACGCAGGATGGCGTGGTCGTCGACCAGTGCCAGTCTGATCACCCGTGTCAGCGTCATCGGCCTGTTCCTTCCCTGGGAATGGTCGCGGCCACCCGGACCCCACCGATCCGCGACCGGTGCACCGTGAAGCTGCCGCCGTGTTCGCGGCAGCGGGCCAACATGTTGGCCAGTCCCCGGTGGTGGCCGTCGACGTCGGCGGCGTCGGCCAGCCGCAGCATCAGTCGCAGCTTGTCCGGATCACCGGTGCCGTCATCGGAGATGGACAGAGCCACCGCCGCCGGGCCGTACCGCAGCCGGACGATGGCTCGCGTGGCCGCGCCGTGCATGGCCGTGTTGAACAGCGCCTCCCCGGCCACCCGCAGCAGCGCATGTTCCACGGCGCTGGGTAATTCGGCCACCGCACCCTCCACCTTGAGTGTCACGCGCAGATCCTCGGGCATGTGCACGGTGGCCAGCTGTTCCAACATCTCGGGCAGCGTGGATCGGCCGGCGTCCTCGGGGTGGTTCAGGGCATAGATCGCCGAACGCAACTGTTCGGTCGCCGACCGGGTCAACGTCTTGGCGATGTCGAGGCGCTCGACCAGGTCGGCGTCCCCGCCACGCGATCCGATCTCGCTGCGGCACACCTCGATCTGCATGCCGGCCGACAACACGGTCTGGGTCACGCTGTCGTGCAGCTCCCTGGCGATGCGGTGTCGCTCGTTGTCGAGTACCTGATGTCGTTGCGCCGCACCGAGTTCACGCTGGGTGGCCAACAGCTCGGCGTTGCGGGCCTCGGACTGCGCCAACAGCGCCTGCGAGCGTTGGAACAGCTCGCAGTTGTGCAGCGCGACCGCGGTCTGGCTGGACAGGATCCGCATCACCGTCTCGTCGGTGGCGTCGAGGCTGCGGTGCGTCGGGGTCCACGCCGCGAAGGCACCGATCACCCCGCCGTCGAGCTCGATCGGAACGTGGGCATGGTGCGGTTCGATGACCGGCAGCCGGAACTGCGCCAACTGGCCGCGCAGAATATCGTTGAGCCGGTTGAGAACCGCATCCGGCAGGTGCGGCACCGGATGGTCGGCCCCCGACAGTCCCTCGAAAGAGTAGGCGCGCCCGTCGGCATCGAGGATGAGGTGGCGCGGCCGGGCTTCGGGCAGGGCACCGTCGGCCAGCGCCAGCAACACCCACTCGGCGCCGAGGTGCACCCGGGCCGCATCGGCGGCCGCCCGCACCAGCTTCTCCGGCCCGTTGACGGTCTGCACCAGCGCCCGCGAGATGGCGTCCAGCGCAGCGATGACACGTTCGGTGCGCTGCGCGGCGACCCGGAATTCCGGGTAGAAGGTCGGTTTGCCGGAGCGGACGCCGGTGAGCCGCTCGAGATCGGGCATCCGGGCCCTCACAGCGCGGCCCGGAACAGTGCCCGCAGTTGGTCCTCGTCCGCCGACCGCGGGTTGGTGGTGATGCAGGCATCGGCCATGGCATTGCGCGCCAGCACCGGTACGTCGTCCGCACGCACGCCGAGGTCGGCCAGGCCGCGCGGAACGCCGACCCGGCGGGCCAGGTCCTGTAGCCGATCCGCCAGCGCCAGCGCAGATTCCAGTTCGGGTGCCCGTGCGTCGGCGATACCCAGACAGGCGGCGATGGTGGCGAACGGTGCCGGATCGGCTTCGGCGTTGAATCGCACCACGTGCGGCAGCAACACCCCGTTGATGACGCCGTGCGGCAGGTCCAGCAGCCCGCCGACCTGGTGGCTCATCGCATGGGCCGCCCCGAGGATGGCGTTGGTGAAGGCCAGGCCGGCCTCCAGTGCCGCCTGCGCCATCAGCACGCGCGCGCTCAGTTCGTGCGGCCGCTCGATGGTGCTCACCAGGTTCTCGGTCACCATCACCACCGAGCGCAGCGCGTGATGGTCGGTCAGTTGGTTGTGTCCCAGCGAGACGAACGCCTCGATACCGTGGGTCAACGCATCCAGTCCGGTTGCCGCGTTCAGCCATTCGGGCATCGTGGTGAGCAGCCGCGGATCGATGACGGTGATATCGGGAACCAGGGCGCGGCCCAGAATGGTGATCTTGGTGTTGCGGGTGGTGTCGGTGACGATGCAGAACTGCGAGACGTCGGCACCGGTCCCCGATGTCGAGGGCAACACCACCAACGGCGGGATCGGCATGGTCGCCTTGTCCACGCCGGCATAGTCCAGGATGTTCCCGCCGTTGGCCGACAGGATCGCGATGCCCTTGGCCGCGTCGATCACCGAGCCACCACCGAGGGCGATGAGAACGTCACAGCCGTGCGACCGGTAGAACTCGTGGCCCGCCGTGATCTCGTGATCCTTGGGATTCGGCGTGAGCGCACTCCATACCTGCGCCCGCACTCCCTGGGCATCCAGGTGGCCGACGAGCTCGTCGACCCAACCCGCCTCGATCAACCCCGGATCGGTGACCAGCAGCGGCCGCACCCCGCCCAGCCGCAGCGCGGCGTGCGCCGCCTCGGCCATCGAATCGATGCCGAAGACGATCTCGGGTGCGTGGAACTTCAACAACCGGGTCGGCACCCGGTCGGCCAGCGTCGCACTGCTCTGCTGTGTGATCCACATAACACGCCCAGCCTACGTCGCCGACCTGCCCACCCAATGTGCAGCTGGGCAGGTCGGTACCTACCCGATCGGGTAGGTACCTCAGGACAACGCGTGCGCCAGTTCGGCTGCCCTGGCGGTCAGTTGCCGGGCATCGGCGGCGACCACGACGTGGTCACACACCTGCGCGTAGTCCGGCATCGCGCAGGTCGCCTGGCGCCAGTACCGCTGCGGCTCCGGGGTCACCCAGGCCAGCCGGTGCACCCGCCGCCGCAGCGCACGGAGCCGGTCCACCCCGGGCGGCAGCCCGCCGCTGCGGCCGTCCCCGACGACAAGCACCGCGGTGCGCCGGTCCAGGGCGTCGGCCTGCGCGCCGAGCAGCTCGTCGAAGACCTGGCCGTAATCGCTGCTGGCCTGCAGGTCCAGCTGCCCCTCGGCCAGCACCGCGGCCAACGCGTCGTCACCGCCGGCCCGCAGCAGGATCTCGGTGACGTCGACCGGACGGTCGACGAAGGCCATCACCCGGCAGCGGTGCGCGCGCCGGTGCATGGCTTGGGCCAGCCGCAGCGTGAATGCGGTGACCGGACGCACCGACAGCGAGACGTCGGCGATGATCAGCAGCCGCACCCGGTCGGGCAGCGGTGTCCGGTGCATCAGATGGAACGGAACGCCACCGGTTCGCAAGCTCGCCCGCACGGTGCGGCGGATGTCCAGCCGCCCCGGCGCGCGTTCGCGGGGCCGCGGGCGCGGCGCGCCCCGCATGCGCCGCAGCACCTCGTGGCAGGCCAGGTCGATATCGGCGACCCACCCGTGCCCGGGGGCGAGGTCGGACTCATCGAGTCCGGCGGTCAGTCCGCTGCGTCGCGCCAGGGCCGCCACGAAACTCTCCACGGCGCGGGTCAGCTGTTGCAGCTGCTCGGTGGTCAGCGGTTCGCCCGCCTCGGTCCCGTACGTGCCGGCCGGGTCATAGGCATCCAGCCAGGCCAGGATGGCATCGGGGTCATCGAAGCTCAACGACCCGGCGACGACGGGTCCCACCGAATCGGCGAGCGCACCGGCGGTCGCCGAGGCGGCCCGGTCGACTTCGACGGTGTAGCGCATACCGCGCCGTCCGCCGTCGGATTCGGTCGAGACGGTCAGCTGGTCGTCGGCCCCGGTGACGCTGTAATCGTCGTCGTCCTTGTGCGGGTTGAACCCCTTTTCCGCCTCCGGCGTGTCGAACCGATCGCCCACCTCGGCGGCACGCTCGTTGTACTCGGCGTATCGGCCGATATCGGTGTCCTCGTCGATGTCGAGGTGGTCGGGCAGGCCCGAGCCGGTGTGTGCACGGCTCGGGCCCGCCTCCAGATCGTGGTGTCGGGCCCCGGTGGTGGTGAACATGGCGTCGAAGGCCCGGTCGAATCCGCGTTGCTCCCTGTCATATTTCGCGCAGGTCGCCCGCAGTGCCGCGCGCAGCGCGACCTTGTCACGGGCACCGAGCAGGCCCAGTACCCGGCGCACCTCGATGACCTCGGCAGCCGACGTCGCCACCCCGGCTCGGCGCAGCAGCTGCCCGAAGGCCGCCGCGGCGCTGTCCAGGATCTGCGCGGGTGTCATCCGCGGCCACCTCTACCGCGGAATGCCGAGGTCGTGGTGTTCGCCGGCCTGCTCGCGACCGTGTCGTGTGCGGGGGACGGCGTGGCGTCCGGTTGCTCGTTGTCCAAGTGCCGCAACGCGATATCGCGATCAGTGGTGAACTTCACCAATGCCGACAGCAGCACCCGGTGATCGGCCGCCTGCCCGAGTAATGCCGCCGCCCGGGCGCTGTCGATCACCTCGGAGATGGACGGGCTCTTGCGCAGCGGAAGGTCGCGCAGGGTGCGCGCGAGTTCGACCATGTCCGCGACGATCCCGGGCTCGACCTGCGGGGCGCGAACCCCGACGATCTCGCGTTCCCGTTGCGGCGTGGGGAATCCCAGGTGGTAGTGCAGACAGCGACGTTTGAGCGCGGCCGACAGCTCGCGGGTGTCGTTGGAGGTGAGCACCACCCATGGCACCGAGCGTGCGGTGAAGGTGCCGATCTCGGGGATGGTCACCTGACGTTCGGCAAGGACCTCCAGCAGCAGCGCCTCCATCGCCTCCTCGGTGCGGTCCACCTCGTCGATCAGCAACACCACCGGATGTTCGGAGAGCACGGCGTCCAGCAGCGGCCGCACCAACAGGAAGTCCTCGGTGTAGACGTCACCACCGTTGCCCATCTGCACGTGCAGCAGTTGCTTGGCGTAATCCCATTCGTAGAGCACCCGATTGTCGTCGAGGCCTTCGTAGCACTGCAACCGGATCAGCCGGCGGCCACCGGCCGCGGCCAGTGCCTTGGCGAGTTCGGTTTTGCCCACACCGGCGGGGCCCTCCAACAGCAGCGGGCGGTCCAACGCGGTGGCCAGATGCACCACGGTGGCCAGATCGTCGTCGACGACGTAGTCCTGCTCGCGCAGTGCATCCGCGAGTTCGGTTGCGTTGGAGAAGGATGTCGGTTGGTCTCGGGTGGGTAGCGATGCGGTGCTCACGGCAGCCTCCGGGTGAGGTGCACGGCAGGGACCGGCCGAGGTGGACGGAAGCGGCCCCTGCCGTGGCACCGGATCAGTAGGACGAGTTGATGGCGTGTCCGACGACCGGGATCATCGAATCGACGGTGACCTCGCGCGGATTGCCCGGGGTGCACCAGTCGTCCTGGATGTGCTCGGAAATGGCGAGCACGGTCTTGTCGTCGCCGAGGATGACGTCGCCACGGCCGGTGTACTTGCCGGTGTTCATCCGGTTCTTGTCGTAGGAGTCGGTGCGGACGGCGGAGAAATTGTCCGGGATGCCGACGTCCTGGGACAGCCGGATCGCGGCCTCGACGGCGGCGTCGGCCGCCTGCACGGTGGTCATGTTGCGGGTGTCGACACCCATGGCAGTGGCCAGTTGCGCGTACCGCTCGTAGCGCGCGGGCAGGTTGTACTCCCAGACCCGGGGCAGTGCGATCGCGTTGTTCAGGCCGTGGTGGCTGTCGAAGAACGCGCTGACGGCGTGGCTGATGGAGTGCACGATGCCCAATCCGCCGGAGTTGAACGCCTGCCCGGCGATGTACTGGGCGTTCATCATGCCCTCGCGCGCCTTGAGGTTGCGTGGTTCGAAGACCGCCTCACGCAGGTGCTTGGCAACGAGTTCCACCGAGTACAAGGCGTTTCCGAGTGACGGCGCGAAGTCCAGCCGCGACACGAACGGCTCGCTGCCGTGGGCGAGCACGTCGAAGCCGCAGTAGGCGGTGAAGTGCTGGGGGCAGGTGTAGTAGAGCAGCGGATCGTCGATCGCCAGCGTGACGATGGTCGCCTCGTCGAAGCCGACCCATTTGTGCGGGTGCTCCATGTCGGAGGTGTCGGTGATGACATAGGCCCACGACGTCTCCGAACCGGTTCCGGCCGTAGTGGATACCGCGATATGCGGCGGGTTCTGCTTGTTGGTGGACTTGGCGAAACCCTCGAACTCGTTGATGTTGCGGCCGTCGTGGGCGATGACGACGCGGGCACCCTTGGCGGCGTCGTGGCTGGACCCACCGCCGATGGAGATGATGCTGTCGCAACGCTCCTGCTGGTACAGGGCCGCGGCCTCCATGACGTTGTAATCCTTGGGGTTGGACTCCACCTTGTCGTAGAGCACGACCTCCACACCCTGGTACTCGATCTTGCCGGTCAGTTCTTCGATGATGCCCGAGCCGCGCAGGCCGGTCGTCATCAGCAGGGTGCGCTTGAAGCCCAGATTCTTGGCCTCGACGCCGATGATGTCGTGCGCGCCCACACCGAGCAGTGCGCGGGGGAAGGGGTGGAATTCCTTGATCGGAAAATCCCAAATCTGGTTCAGCTCAATGGCCATCGGTCGACTCCTTGCGGTATCGGACGGGCTGGACACCCTCCTGGACACCACCGTGGCCCCGCGTGGCCCGCGTCACAATGACTTCGCGCCACTACCCGCCGTCCGGCACGTCGAAACTGTCCGATCGGGTAGGCCGGCGCCCCCACAGGAGGCGGGGATCCGTTTCCCGTCACGCCGTGCCGGGACCATCCCGCAGAACTAGCGCGTCGCCCAGGCCCGGATCGCGGCGACGAATTCCTCCGGCGCATCCGATTCGACGTAGAGGCCGGCACCCTCCACGATCACGGTCTGATGGTTAGGGAACTCCCGCTCCAGCCGCTCGCGCTCCTGCGGCCGGAAGGCGATATCGGCGTCGCCCCAGAGGATCAGTGTCGGTAATCCGGATAGGTCGGGGAGGCCGGACTCGACCTCGGCGAAGAAGTTCCTGCTCGCCAGCACCCGGCCCGGAAGTACCGCGCAGGCCTGCCGTCGCGCCGGGGTGTCCAGCGCCCGCCGGTAGTGCTCCATCTCCGCCGCCGACGGCGTCCGGCGGCGATGGCCGACCGGAATGAAAGCATTGACAAGCAGATTCCGCTGCCGCACCAGAAGCCGGGTCAGCGGATTACCCATGATGTGACCGAACGCCTCGAAGTGCAGCACGCCGTTGACCGGCCATGCCCAGGTGTTCGCGAGGACCAGGCGATCGAACACAGCGGGGCGCGACTGCGCGGCGGCCAGTCCGATCACACCGCCCCAGTCCTGACCGACCAGGGTGACCGCACTGAGTTCCAGTGCATCGATGAAGCCGGCCAACACCGCTGCGTGCTGCTCGGGCAGGTGGCGATAACCGGGCTTGGCCGTCGACAACCCGAATCCCGGAAAGTCGAGGGCAACACAGCGGTACTCCTCGCTCAGTGCGGAGATGACATCGCGCCAGAGGAACGACCAGGTCGGATTGCCATGCAGCAGCAGCAATGTGGGGCCGGACCCCTCGTCGACGTAATGCAGGTCGTGTCCGTCGACACCGATGAAATGGCTTTCGAACGGAAACAGGGTGTCGTCCACCCAGTCCGGTCGCACACTCCGGGCGGTATTTTTCATGCACCTGAACTTCTCATATACACTTGATTTTCTCAAGTGCTAGGGAGACTGATGCGTAGTTACGGCCAGTACTGCGGTCTCGCCCGGTCGTTGGAGATCGTCGGCGACAGATGGAACCTGCTCATCGTGCGGCAGCTGTTGATCGGTTCGGCGCGCTACCGCGACCTGGCCGCCGGCCTGCCGGGGATCGCGACGAACCTGCTCGCCGACCGGCTCCGCGATCTGGAGGCGGCCGGCGTGATCGAGCGGCGGTTGGCCCACGGCGCCGCCGTGGAGTACGCCCTCACCCCGTGGGGCGCCCAATTGCGCGAGCCGATCGAAAGCTTGATCCGGTGGTCGACTCCCCTGATGATGCGCGGGCCCGACGGCGACACCTTTCGCCACGAATGGCTGACCATCGCCATCCCCGCTCTGCTCAACGCCCGCGCGAAGGTTCGCCGCGCATCGGCCATCGGGCTTGCCATCGGCGAGCCGGCACTACAGCTCAATGCATCCCGCTCCGGGTTCATGGTCGGCCTACCCGATGGCCGTGAGCTCGCCGCCACCCTGCACGCCGCGCCCGAGTACATCCTCGGGTTGGCCGCCGGCGCAATCACCGTCGACGACGGCCTCGTGCTGATCGACGGTGACGAAGCCGTCGTCCGCGCGATCTTCGACGCTACGAACTGACCGCGACCAGTGCCGCGGCGAACCGCTGCAGATCCTCGGCCGCGCCGTCGACATGCGGGGACACCCGCAGCACCGCCCGGTCCATCTCGTTCGGCGCCCGCACCACCTCACATGCCGTGGTGATGATGGCGTGCTCGGCGATCAGCCGCGCCCGCACCGGTGTCGGTTCGGCACCGTCGAGCGGCCGCAGGGTGGTGATCGCCGAGGGCTCATCGACCGGCTCGACCACCTCCCACCCGGGCACCTCGGCCAGCACCGACCGCGTCAGGGCGCCGACCTCGGCCAGGCGCCGGCGAACCTCGGCCGGGCCGGCCGCCAGGTGTTCGCCCAGCGCCAGCGAAAAGCCAAGCCGCGAGCCGATATTGGCTTCGTGTAGCTCCAGTGGCGCCCACCGCGGCGTCAATCGGCGGTACAGGTCGGGACGCACCGCAAGGGCACCGACGCCGCGCGGTCCGGCCAGCCATTTCCGCGAGGACGTGTACAGCACGTCCGCGCCGACGGCGCAGTCGACGTGGCCCAGGCCCTGCGCGGCGTCCACCGCCAGGGGCAGCCCGAGCTCCCGGCACACCGCTGCCAGCTCCGCCAGCGGTTGGACGACTCCGCGGTGACTGCCGAGCACCGTCAGATGTACCAGCGCCGGCGGGTCGGCCCGCAGGACCGCCGCCGCCTCCTCGACCCGCAGCCGGCCCGTTTCGTCAACCGGGAGGAGTCGCACCTCGAATCCGTTGGCCGCCATGATGATTAGGTTCGGTCCGTACTCACCGGTCAGACAGGCCACCGTGCGCGGACCCGGCCAGCTGCTCAGCAGCAGGTCCAGTGCATGGTTGGAGCCGGTGGTGAAGACGACCTCGGCGTCCGGCAAGCCGGCCAGCAGGCGTACCGCGGCCCGGCCGGCATCCAACGCCGGCGCCGCCGCCTCGCCGGCCACATAGCCGCCGACCTCGGCCTCGTGTCGGGCATGGGTGGCCGCGGCATCGATGACCGCATTGCTCTGCCGCGAACATGCCGCGCTGTCCAGGTGCAGACCGGCCACCGGAACCCTGGCCTCGCGCCAGCGGTCGGCCAGGGTCATCTGACCGCCAGCGACACGCCGAAATCACCTGCCGGATCGGTCCACCAGTGCGTGCGGCGCAGTCCGGCGCCAGCCAGTTCCGCGGCGACACCGTCGGGTCGGAACTTGCTCGACACCTCGGTCAGCATCTCCTCGCCGGCCTCGAACTGCACGCTCAGGCCCAGCTCCCGCACGTGGACCTGCTGGGCGGTCGTGGACCGCAGCCACATCTCGATACGCTCGGCGTCGCTGTTCCACTTCGCCACATGGGCGAACGCGTCCAGGTCGAAGTCGGCACCGAGCTCGCGGTTCACCACGGCCAGCACGTTGCGATTGAACGCGGCCGTCACACCCGCGGCGTCATCGTAGGCGCGCACCAGCCGGTCGACGTCCTTGACCAGATCGGTGCCCAGCAGCAGCGAATCACCCTCCTGCATCGTATTTGCCACCGCGGCAAGGAAATCGGCGCGTGGACCGGGGGTCAGGTTGCCGATCGTCGAGCCGAGGAAAACGAACATCCGACGACCCACCTTCGGGATGATCGGCAGGTCCTGCTCGAAATCCCCGCATACGGTGTCGATGTCGAGACCGGGATACTCGCTGCGCAACGCGGTCGCCGCAGCGTCGAGCACGCTGGGATCGACGTCGAACGGGATGAACCGGCGCAGGGCACCGCTGTCGCGGAACGCGTCCAACAGCAGCCGGGTCTTCTCCGAGGTGCCGCTGCCGAGTTCCACCAGGGTGTCCGCACCCGAGGCGGCCGCGATCTCGCCGGCGTGCTCCCGCAGGATCCTCGCCTCGGTCCGGGTCGGGTAGTACTCCGGCAACCGGGTGATCTGATCGAAGAGGTCGCTGCCGACACTGTCGTAGAACCATTTGGGTGGCAACGTCTTCGGAATCTGCTGCAGGCCGTCGGAAACGTCGCGGCGCAGCGCCTCGGCCAGATCGGCGGCGGATTGAGTGGGCATCATTGTCCTTCCAGTGCAGTGAGGGACAGTCCCGCCGCGGACACCTCGATGAGGTGCCGGTCGGGGATGTCACGCCAGGTCGGGTCATCGTCGTAGGGTTCGCTGGCCAGCACGACGCCGTCGGGCCGTTGCAGCGCGAACAGGGTGTCGCCCCAGGTGGTGGCGAGCAATCGAGAACCGTTGCCGGCCAGGATGTTCAGGCGTGCCCCCGGATCCCGGGCTCCGACCTCGGCGATGGTCGCGGCGAGCGCATCCATGCCGCGGTCGAAGATGTGGGCCGCCAGCACCGCGCTGTCCACGGTGGATTCGGCGGTGTGCGCCGCCGGCAGCACGGCGCGGTCCACCACCCCGTTGTGCGACAGCAACCAGCTGCCGTCGCTGAAGGGCGCCGACGCGGACGGTTCGATGGGCATCCCGATGGTGGCCGAGCGGACGGCGGCCACGATGCACCCACTGCGCAGGGTCGGGGCGACCGAGGCGAAGGAGGAGTCGCCCCACAACGGCTTCTCGCTGCGCCAGCGCCGCGGGCCGTCGTCGAAGAATCCGACACCCCAGCCGTCGGCGTTGACGGTGCCGTGTTTCTGCCGCCGCGGCGCGTAGGACTGCACCAGCAGCCCGCTCGGCGGGTCGAGCACCAGCGACGAGGCGGTCACCGACGCGCCCAGCCACCCGAGATGTCTACACATCCCAGGCCAACCGCACACCCGAGAAGATCTGCCGCCGGATCGGGTGGTCCCAGTTGCGGAAGCTGGGCCGCAGGATGTCGCCGGCCACGGCCCACGCTCCGCCACGCAGTACGCGGTAGTCACCGGTCGGCGGATCGGTCTCGAAGAACGGAACGGTGTACCGGTCGTAGATCATCGGGGTGAACCCGGGCCACGGCCGCAGCGGCGACGATGTCCACTCCCACACATCGCCGAGCATCTGCTCCACACCGTACGCCGACGCGCCGTCCGGGTAGGCGCCCACCGGGGCGGGGCGCAGCGCAGCTCCGCCCAGGTTGGCCCGCTCACCGGTGGGTTCGGCTGCGCCCCAGGGATATCGGCGGCGCGTGCCGGTCGCCGGGTCCCAGGCGCAGGCCTTCTCCCATTCGACCTCGGTCGGTAACCGGGCCCCGGCCCAGGCCGCATACGCCTGCGCCTCGAAATAGGTGATGTGCTGCACCGGCTCGTCACCGGGAATGGTCTCCCGGTGGCCGAAGCGGGTGCGGCTGCCATCGGCGTTCCAGAACTCGGGGGCGATCAGCCCGGCCTGTTCGCGATGCGCCCAGCCGCGGTCGGACCACCAGCGCGGGGTGCGATACCCGCCGTCGTCGATGAAGACCTGCCATTCGGCGTTGGTGACCGGGACACGGCCGATCCGGAATGCATCGACGTCGACGGTGTGCGCGGGGCGCTCGTTGTCCAGCGCGAACGGTTCGTCGGATGCGTCGACACCCAGGGTGAACGGGCCCGCCGGGACCAGCACCGACGTGCCTGCCACCCCGTCGCGGCCGGCGGGCAATGCCGATCCGGTGGACAGGATCGGCGGTCCGGAGCGCAGGTTCAGCGCCTGCAGCATGGTCTCGTCATGCTGGTTCTCGTGCGAGATGACGAGCCCGAACGGGAACAACTCGGTGCTTCGTTCCAACACGTCGAGGGTGCGGTTGCGCACCTCGCGGCAATAGGCGCGGGCATCGGTCGGCGGCAGCAGCGGCAGATCGACCCGGCTGGCGCGGGTGTGCACGAAGGCGTCGTAGAGTCTTTCGACCGCGGGCGTCAACATCCCCGGGGCGTCCGGGTTCCCGCCACGCAGCAGCCAGAATTCCTCCTGCTGGCCGATGTGGGCGAGGTCCCACACCAGCGGGCTCATCAACGGGTCGTACTGGCGCAGCAGTTCGGCGTCGTCGAAATCGACGAGGGCCAGCGTGCGGTCACGCGCCCGGGTGAGTTCCGCGGCCAGCAGGTCGGGTGAGGTCACTGATCACCTTTCGCGAGTTCGGTGATGGCCGCCGGGATGCCGTACCGCGCGGCCCGGTCGGCGAAATCGTCGGCCGGACAGCGACCGGCGCGGACGTTGGTCAGCAGCCGGTCCACCGCGTCGGCCAGCGACGGCGGTGCGTACTGCGCGGCGGCACCCACGCACTGCACAGCGGCGGTGTGCAGCCGCGGGTCGGCCAGGCCCACCCGCGCCGCCAGATCCCACTCCGTGGCCACCGATGCGGTTGCCGCCCGGGCGATCTCGGCCGCGTCCGGATTGTCCAGCAGCGTCGCCAGCGTGAAGGCCACCGCCGGCCACACATCGTCGGGAACGCTGTCCAGATACCGGATCTCCAGCCAGCGGCGCGGGCGCACCGGGGGGAACAGCGTGGTCAGGTGATAGTCGAGATCCTCCGCGGTGGGCCGGCGCCCCGCGAGCACGGCCCGTCCGTCGGCCCAGTCCGCGAAGGAGACGAACTCAGTCGTCGCGACCGCCTCGGGACTGCGGACCAGCATCACCGGCGCCCGCAGCGCGTAGTGCGCCCAGTCGGCCGTCGGGTCATCACCGCGGTCGCCCAGCACGGGGCCGCAGCGCGCCGAATCGAGCTGCCCCCACACCCGTTGCCGGGTGCTACGCCAGCCGGTCAGCGCACCGTGCAGCAACGGGGAATTGGCCGACAGCGCGATCATCGTGGGCCCCAGTGCGTGCGCCAGCCGAACCCGGTCGGCCCAGCCCGCGCGGGGCCCGGCCTCGACATTGAGTTGCACCGACGCGGTCGAGGTCATCATGGCGGCGCCGGCCGCACCGGTGCCGGTGGACTCGAAGAACCGCTCCATCGCCTGATACCGCGCGCCGGGGTTGACCCGGTGGGCCGGTCGCAGCGGGTCGGCCCCCAGCAGCACCAGCGCGAGGCCGTGCTCGTGGAAGTGGCGGCGCAGCACGTCGCGGTCGGCGGTCATCGCGTCGATGGCGGCGGTGACATCGGCGGCGGGCGGGCCCGACAGCTCCACCGCACCGCCCGGCTCGACGGTGATGGCGCTGCCACCGGGCAGCTCCGCGACGCCGGCGATGACGGCGCTGAGCTCCTCCCAGCCGGGCCGGCGCATCGGATCGGTGATGTCGAAGCAGTGTGCCTCGACCTCCAGGCCGACCGTTCCGACCGGTCCGTCCTGCAGGCATGCGGCGGCGACCGTGGCGGCTGCCTGCCCGGACGGGCAAGCCACATCCCACGTGGTGGTGGTCGTCATGGAACCACCCCTCCTCGGTAGTGACCCTCAGTCACTCAATCTTCCAGAAGGGTCTGACAAATTCCCAAGGTTTTTGATCGCGGTTATTGCCCCAGGGTGTTCTGCATCGCCCCGGCCAGCACGTTGACCGCCGGTCCACCATTGCCGGGCTGACAGACTTTCGCCTGTAGCAGAACATTTTCCCGCAATCGGGTCTGCGTGAAGCACCGCCGATCAGTACCCGCCTCCTGTTTCACCCAAACCGCATCGGTCGGCGTCGTCTCGCCGGCGGTGTAGGTCCACACCTGCGTACCGAAGTTCTCCAGGTGCATGGCGGTGGTCTGTCCGGCGCAGCCGGTGGTGCGGTCGGTGAGGCGGTGGTAGGCCCGGTTGGCCGCATCGGTGGTGGCGAACACCCCGACCGCCTGCTTGACCAGATGGGTGGTATCCGTGCCGGACGTCTGCGCCACGGCACCGTTGAACGACGCCAGGTCCGGGTCGGCGTAGACATCGGGCAGGCCGATGTCGGCCCAGTTGTTGCAGGCCGGATTGTCGACATAGAAGGCCTGACTGGGCGCGGTGAAGTCGGCCTCCCAGCCCAGCGGCGCACCGACGATGTTGCTGACCGATCCCTTCGGCAGCACCGCGTAGGAGACCACCCCCGGATCGGAGGGCCGGGCGGCGGCGACCGGCGTCGCAACGGTCATGAACAGGGCCGCGGCCGACCAGGCGGTCACGGTGGCAGCGGCGGTCAGTCGCATGGCATCGATCATGCCAGCGCGTCAGAACAGCGTCTGGGTGCAGTACGTGCGGGCAGGCGCCGGATAGGGCCAGGCGTAGGAGCCGCTGGCGTCCGGGCAGGCCGACTGGTCGCGTACGTCGAGCCGCTGGGTGATCTGCACCAGGACGCCGTGGCCGCGATCGCGGCAATCGGCCTTCTCGACCAGGCCGATCGGCATCTCCATCAGATAGCACTGGTTGGCAACCAGGTTGGGCACCAGGCACAGCCGCGCCGTCGACGGGTCGGCGTACTCGCTGGGCAGATGCTGGTATTCGTCGGTCGGGCACTCCCCGGTGGGGCCCGTGGTCGCACCGACGGTGTAGCTGGGGTCGGTCCGGCAGGACACCTCGGTGGCCCGCGCCGGCGCGGGTGCCGGCGCCGCACCCGCATCGATGCGGACACAGTCGCCGACGGCGAACACCGTGGCCGCCGCGATGTCAGGACCGCGACCACCACACCCGGCCAGCGCGGTCGCTACCACGAGAACTCCGATCAGCGCGGCAAGGCGCGAAGTTCGGCGTGTCATGGTTAGCGACACTCTCACGACTGGGCCGCGAGTGCCAAGAGTTACGGATGTTTCTCAGAGTTTTCAGCGCGGGATGGTGGTGGGGCCGGGCGCCGGACCCTCGCCCTGCCCGGCCGCGGGTCCCCGTTCGAAGCCCGGACCACCGGGACCGGCGGGCCCACCCGGTCCGCCGCCGGGGCCGCCCGGGAAGAAGATGTGCGGCGGTCCCATCGGCGGGCCGCCGCGCTGCAGCATCTCGATCTCATGCCGTGGCCCACCATGCTGCCGGTCCCCGCCGCCACCGGCGCTCTTGCCGAGCACGAAGCCCGAGAAGAAGATCACCGCCACGACGAAGACCGTGCCGGCGACGATGCCGACCCATGCAGCGATCTGGCTCACGCGGCTGCCACGGTCCCGTTCCACCCGCTCGGCCGGGGGCGGAGGGGGCGGAG
>NZ_MVHJ01000031.1 GCF_002086115.1 Mycolicibacterium bacteremicum | reverse complement strand
CTCGGGCGCGGGGCACCGGATGTGGGTGCGGCGGCGGTCGCGGCCGGGGGACGGGAGGTGGGCGCCGGGCTCGGCCTGGTTGTGGGGCTCGCCGTTTTGGTCGGCACCGTGCAGATGGGCAGCAACGAGGTGCGCGACAGTTCGTTGATCTGGCGGATCGCGTCATCCAGGGTGCCCGACGGCAGACCGGCGGTGACCTGGGCGCGCTCGGACTCGCGGATGTCGTCGACGCCGAGCAGTTCGCAGTCCAGGGCATCCTTGGACTGACCGAAGCTGATCAGGGACAGTTCATTTCGGGTGTTGAGGCACCCGACCAGGAACGGCTCCTGCAGGGACAGGCCCAGAAAGGAGCCCTGCACACCGCGCATGATGGCGACGGTGCCGTCCTGTTCGCTGACGTAATAGTTGTTGCGAATGATCTCGCGGGCGATGGCCAGCCCCGCCACCACTACCAGCAGGACCACCACGGCGGCGATCCACATCCGGCGCTTGGAGCGGGGCGGGCGTTGCTCCTCGGGTTGGGTGACAACCCTTTTCGGCTGATTGCGCTTCGGGTTGAACGCCGAGGCCCGGCCGGCGGCGGTGTTCGGAGGCGCGGTGTCGTTGTCCTCACCGGAGACCGCGCCGGCCAGGATCGGCTGCGTCTGCCCGTAGTCGTAGTCGACGACGTCGGCGACCACCACGGTCACGTTGTCGGGACCGCCACCGCGCAATGCGAGTTCGATGAGGCGGTCCGCGGCATCGGTGACGTCGGGGATCTGCAGCGCCTCGGCGATGGTCTCCTGGCTGACCGGGTCGGACAGGCCGTCCGAGCAGAGCAGATAGCGGTCGCCGACCCGGGCCTCGCGCATGATGAGCGTCGGCTCGACCTCGTGGCCGGTGAGTGCCTTCATGATCAGCGAACGCTGCGGGTGGCTGTGCGCCTCCTCGGCGGTGATCCGGCCCTCGTCGACCAGCGTCTGGACGAAGGTGTCGTCCTTGGTGATCTGGGTCAGCTCGCCGTCGCGCATCAGGTAGCCGCGGGAGTCGCCGATGTGCACCAGCCCCAACCGGCCGCCGGCGAACAGGATCGCGGTCAGCGTGGTGCCCATGCCCTCGAGCTCGGGATCGGCCTCGACATGTGCGGCGATGGCCGAGTTGCCTTCGTGCACGGCCACATTCAGCTTGTTCAGCAGGTCGCCGCCGGGCTCGTCGTCATCGAGGTGGGCCAGCGCGGCGATCACCAGTTGGGAGGCGACCTCACCGGCGGCGTGGCCACCCATCCCGTCGGCCAACGCCAGCAACCGGGCCCCGGCGTACACCGAGTCCTCGTTGTTGGCGCGCACCAACCCGCGGTCACTACGCGCTGCATAACGCAATACGAGTGTCACGGGCGCAGCTCGATCACCGTTTTGCCGATCCGTACCGGCGTCCCCATCGGAACCCTTACCGCCGTAGTCACCTTCGCCCTGTCAAGGTATGTACCGTTGGTCGATCCTAGGTCCTCGACATACCATTCCGAGCCCCGCGGAGACAGCCTGGCGTGCCGTGTCGATGCGTAATCATCGGTGAGGACCAGCGTGGAGTCGTCGGCGCGGCCGATCAGCACCGGCTGGCTGCCCAGGGTGATCCGGGTACCGGCGAGCGCCCCCTCGGTGACCACCATGTGCCGGGCGATGTGGCGCCGGTCGCCCCGGGGCAGCAGCGACCCGCGCAGTGCCAGACCGCGGCGCACCATCACCGCGCCGGTGGGCGCATAGATGTCGGTGCGCAGAATGCGCAGCACCGACCAGATGAACAGCCACAGCAGCAAGAGGAATCCGACACGGGTCAGCTGCAGTACTAGGCCCTGCATCTGACGTCCTCTCCATCGCGCGGCGCTGTCGCGGACACGATACTGGGACCGGTGGTGATACGCGGATGAAGCGTGCCGCCCGACGCCGGACTGTTACTCCGAGGCACCTGGGCCCCGGAATCCCCGACGATCAGTGGACCCGGACGATGATCTCGGAGTGGCCCAGCCGGATCACGTCACCGTCGGCGAGCTGCCACTCCTGCACCGGGGCGTTGTTCACCGTGGTGCCATTGGTGGAGTTCAGGTCCGACAGCAGGGCAACCTGTCCGTCCCAGCGGATCTCCAGGTGCCGGCGCGAGACGCCGGTGTCGGGCAGCCGGAACTGCGCATCCTGGCCGCGGCCGATGACGTTGGCGCCCTCCCGCAGCTGGTAGGTGCGGCCGCTGCCGTCGTCGAGCTGCAGGGTCACCTGCGCGGCGGCACCGTAGCCACCGGCGTATCCGGCGGGCTGCTGCTGGCCGTAATCCTGCTGGCCATAGTCCGGCTGGCCGTAGTCCGGCTGCCCGTAGTCCTGTTGGCCGTAGTCCTGCTGACCGTAGCCGCCGTCGCCATAGCCGCCCTGGGCCGGCGGTTCGCCGTAGCGGCCGTAGTCGGGCCCGGCCGGCGCGGCCGGCGGAGCGGCGTAATCGGCACGGCCGTACTGCTGGCCGCCGTAGCCACCCTGATCGGGGTAGCCGCCCTGGTCGGGGTAGTTCGGTGCCGGGGGAGCCGGCGGGCGACCCGGGGCGCCGTAGCCCTCATCCTGGCGCGGGCGGCCGTAGTCGTAGTCGCCGTATCCCGGGGGCGGCGCGGCCGGCGGGGCGCCGGCGGGCTGGCCGTATCCGGCGGGCGGCTGCTGCGGGCGGTAACCCTGGTCGGAGTAGCCACCCTGGGCGGGGGGCTGCTGTCCGTATCCGGCCGGTGGCCGCTGATCGTAGGACGGCGGCGGGTAGCCCTGGTCGTAACCACCCTGATCCGGGTAGCCGCCCTGGCGCTGCTGATATCCCTGGTCGGGGTAGCCGCCCTGGTCCTGCGGGTAACCGCCACGCTGGTCGTCCTGCTGGCGGTACCGGTCGTCGTACTGGTCGTCGCCGGGCCGACCCTGTCCCTGGCCGCGGTAGCTCGGATTGTCGGTCATCGCTGGTACTCCTGGTTCTGCGCCTGCCGCGCGGTTGCGTTCTGCTGGGGCGGGGTCGCCGGTGGTCGAGTCGGGGTTGACCGCTCCACGGGTGCGGAACTGGCCGGTGTGCAGGCTCGGCGATGGCGCAAACCTGACGACAACATCGCCATAAGTTTGCCACCCCTGGTCGTGAATGAAACCTGCCAGGTGACGGGCAAACGTCGTCGATGTGCGGACCGGGTCGGCGCTCACCTTCTGGTAGTCAGTCTCACTGAGGGTAATGACGTATTCATTGGGAGCCAACACGCGGCCACCACCCACATCACGGGCGTGGATCTCGGCCTCGCGGCGCAGCAGCGCCTCGACCTCCTGCGGGACGATGGACCCGCCGAACACCCGGGCGAAGGCATCACCGACGGTCGACTCGAGGCGTCGCTCGATACGGTCTGCCAGACCCATATCACCGCCCTGTCCGTTGTCGAATGCCTGCGCTGCGTGTCGCTCTGGCCACACTGCTCACAGGCATGTTATCGGCCCATCCACGCAATACGTGACCAACAGATCTCTGAGAATCGAATAGGGGCAGGTCAGATAGCTCGAGCGGATCGCAGCCGGCGCCACGAGGGTGACGTTTCTGCGCTCTGCAGGCCCGCAAGACCGCCAAAACGTCACTCTCACGTCCGGTTTTGGGTCCGGTGGGCCCGTGGTGATAATGTTGCGCGGTCGCTCGGGCGAGTGGCGGAATGGCAGACGCGCTGGCTTCAGGTGCCAGTGTCCTTCGGGACGTGGGGGTTCAAGTCCCCCTTCGCCCACACAGTGCTCACAGGGCCTCGGATCATCCGGGGCCCTGTGTACTTTCCGGCTCGGCGAGAGTGACGTTTCGGTGGTCTGTGCCGCGTAAAGACGACCACAACGTCGCTCTCGAGACGCCCGGAATTGGTGCACGATCCCTCGGCGCAGCCCGCTTAGGCTTGAACCCGAACCGGAACGGAGGGAGGGCATTCGGCATGGGCGAGAAGCTGACGGTCGACCCGGCGGCGTTGACGACCGCCGGCACCGCCTTCACCCAGGCGCAGGGACAGCTGGCCGGGCTGGGCGCCGACACCCCGCTCGCCGATGCCGCCGGCGTGGGGGAGTTGCAGACCGCGGACGCCTGCCGCGCCGCCCAGTCCGCGATCGCCGATGCGACCACCGCGCTGGCCGAGGCGGCCGGCAGCTACGGGAAGAACCTCGCCGCGGCGGCCGACCGGTACGCGACCCAGGATGAGACGGCCGCGGCGGCGCTCAACTCGTCAGTTCGGTGACGATGTCCTCACGGTCGCCCTCACTGTGCTCGCCGGCGTTGCGGCACTCGCCGTAGATGTCGACCACCCCGCGGTCGGCGATGTCGGGATGCGCGGAGACGATCGCCATCACCTCGCCCTTGTGCAGCGCCCGGCCGTGCGGCTGCTGCCCGGGCGGCGGACCATCGGCGAAGCCGTCGGCCTTCAGTGCGGTGACGATCCCGTCGAGGTAGGCCTGCTTGTCCGTCCCGGCCGGGAAGGTGAACCCGATGCCGACGTTCCCGCGGAACGGGGCCACCCCCTGATCGGTGCACGCGTCGAAGTAGTAGCGCGCACCGCTCAGGCGCAGTCCAACCGATTGCACCAGCCGCTTGGCCGGGTCGATCACCTGGGCGCGGGTCTGCTCGTCGCTCATGGCCGGGCCGTCCAGATCGGCGTCGGATCCCATCGCGCATCCTCCTAGCAGTAGTGCACCGACGACGGCGGTGGCGGTCAGCGCCCCGCGGCGTCGGGCGCGGTCAGTACTGGTGGTCCTGGGTGACGGTGCCACGGTCGCCTTCCGGGTCATTGAGTTCGGGTGTGCCGGGGATCGGAGTGTCCCAGTCCGGCAGGTCGATCGGGGGCAGTCCGGGCAGATCGACCACATCGGGCACGCCGATGTGCGGCTGCCGGCGACCCTCGGCGGTCAGCCCGTTGTCGGCCAGCGTCGACCCGTCGCCGTTGGCGATATCGGTCATGGCCCGCAGGGACTCGCTGCCCACGACGTAGTAGCGCGAGTGGTCGTCGAAACTCGGGAGCCCACTGCGGCCCGGCACCTCGGCATCGAAGCGCGTCGAGCCGAAGCCGGCACCGGCCGGATCGGTACCCAGACCGGCCTCCAGGCCCAGCGGGTAGTTCAGCTCACGGTTGATGATGTCGGGTAGTGGCCCGGCCTGACCCAGCCAGCTGACCGGGTCGCTGGATGCGGCACCGACGTAGACCTGGCCACCCTCGGGGAGATGGAAGTCGGCGGCACTGGTGGCCAGATCCGTTCCCGGACTGCCGATCAGCACCGCATTGTCGGCGCGCATACCACTGCCGGCAAAGGCGTCGGCCACCGTGGTGGACCCGTAGGAGTGTCCGATCACGGTGACATTGGACGGCCCGCCGGCATGAGTTGCACTGAGCCCGTTGACATCGGCGGCCAGCAGCTCGCCACCGGACCGCGCGAGCCACGGGGTGGCGATGCGGGGGTCGGTCGGGCTGTCGGGTGCGTCGTACCCCATCCAGGCGATCACCGATGTCGACTCGCCGGGAGCACCCTTGCGCATCTGGTCGTACAGGTTGGTGGCGTTGTCGCCTGCCAGCCAGCCGTCGCGGACACTGCTGCCGGTGCCCGGCACGACGACGGCGGTGTTCTGGGCCTTGTCCGGGTTGCCGATCGCCACCGCAGCCTTGCCCTGGCCGTTGAACGCCAACGGGTCATAGGCCCACAGCATCACCGGACGGTCCTGGATACCCTTGTCCGCCATGGTCTCCAGGCCCTGCTGGGTCTTGACGGCGTTGGTGTAGCGGGTGGCATCCGCTGAACTGAGCCCGTATCGGCCCGGGTCGGCCAGCACCGCATCGGTGGACACCCCGTGCGCGGTGGCCGCATCCCGGACGCGGGCCAGGTCGTCACCCAGCACGGCCTGATTGACCGCGTCCCGCGCCTCGGCCGGGATTCCGTTGAGGTTGCCCAACTCCGGTGGGTGTGCGGCGATCAGCTCGGAGCGTTCGGCATCACTGAGCGAATCCCACCACGTCTTGACGTCCTCGGGTGCAGTGCCCGGCGGCGGCAGTTGTCGGGGATCGCCCAGCGTGCCGGCCGGTGTCTGCGGGACCGGGCCACCCAGCGCGGCGGTGACCCCCGCCGCGGTCTGTGCGTCGATGTCGGCGAAGACGGCGAGCAGCTTCTGCAGCAGGGCCGTCCAGGCCGGTGCCAGCAGCCGCAGGATCGGCGGCGCCGGGGGAGGGGTGGCGGTCCCGTCGTCGGCCACCTGCCAGCCGACGGCACGCAACATCTCGACGACGGAGAGCAAGCCGGTCCGGGTGAACGACAGCTGGGTACCGCCGGAACGCAGCACCTGCTGCAGCGCCGAGAGCCGCGCGCGCAGTTCCTCCTGGCGGTCGAGGTTCTGCTCGGCCTTGAGGATTGCGGCCCGGGCAGCCTGCCCCTGCCACCACGAACGCATCGTCGCCAGGGCCTGGCGCTGGGTCGTCATCGCCGAATCCAGCGCCGCGATCCTGCCACCGAGGTCGGCCGCCGCCGTCAGCAACCGGTCGGGTCGGGACGCCTCCACCGTGGACACCGTCACCGACAACATCGACCCCCTCCGCCGAATTCATCCTCCCACGGTGCGCCGGGCCGTCCCGGCACCAATTCGTCGCCGGGGATCCGGCCCGTAGGGTCGATACGGTGACGGGTCTGTTGCTGGCATTGCTCGGGCTGGCGTTCCTGGACTCTCTCAGCGTCCTGAACATCGGGGTGGTCTCCGCGGTGGTCTACGGGAGTCGGCTGAACCGCCAGTCTGCGCTGCCCGGTGGTCTGAGTTTCATCGCAGGGGTCTTCGCGGTCACGACGACGTTCGGGATGTGCTTCGTGCTCGGCCTGGACCTGCTGACCGACGTCACCGAGTTCGAGATCACGCCGGGCATCCGCTACTGGGGTGAGCTGGGGCTGGGCATCGGACTGATCGTGCTGGCGTTCTTCCCGTTGGTGGCGCAGTCGACGGCTCCGGGTTGGGCGCTGGCCGCCCTCAAACAGCGGCCGTGGCTGCTCGGATTCGTCGGCCTGGCAGTGGGTCTCGGCCAGGCGCCGACCGCCGTTCCGTACCTGGCCGGTCTGGCGATGATCGCGACCCGCCAACCGTTGCCGACGGGCTGGCCGTTGCTGGTGCTCGCCTACTGCGCGATCGCGTTGGTGCCGTGCATGCTCGTGCTCGCCCTATCCACCAGTCGGAGCAAGCGGGCGGACCGGCTGCAGCGCGCGGTCGTGCGGACACTCACCAGATACGGGCCGATCGGCGTGCGCGTCCTGTTCGTCGTCGCCGGGGTGGCACTGGTCGCGGACGCGCTGATCCACCGCCGGGTGCTGTGAGTCAGTCGCAGCTGGCGCAGACGCCGGTCAGGGACAACTCCAGCCCGCACGGGCACAGCTGGGCGGCACGCCGCACGTCGCCGCGCCGCGAATTCCCGTGCTGGATCCGGTTCGACGGATGCTCGACGTACCAGGTGCCCTTCATCGAGCTGCTCGGCCCGCGCCCGACGGCATCACCGAGCAGCTCGACGATCTCGGCCTCCGAGCCGAATCCGGCGGTGTACCCGTAGTGGATGTACAGATCGCGTGACCCGTTGCGGCGGGTCGCGATGATGTAGGGCTTGGCGTGGCGGTCCACGGTGCGGTAGCCGGTGATACCCACCGCATCGGTCAGCTGCCGGATGAAGGTGTGGTTGTCGGTGGTGATGCGGGCCCTGGTGAGAGCTTCGAGCAACGCTTCGGTGTGCGAGTCGGATGATCCGCCTGCTGCAGTCACACCTCGAGGATAGGCCGCACCGCGCCGCGGACAGCGCATCGGGAACTGAAATCCGTTTTAACAGAACATGTTCAGTGTGCGACCTTCAGCCGAGGAGCTGTACGAGGGGTTCGGCTCCGGTGACGACCGGGGCCAACCTCCGGCGTGCCGGGCCGGCCAGCCAGTCCCGGGCCGCAAGTTCGTACACCACCTCGGTGAGTTGCCGGCCGTGTTCGTCGAACGTCTCCGACCCGGTGGGCCGGTAGCCGAGCCGGGTCGAGACCGCCGCGCTGGCGATGTTCTCCACGAGTACCCAGGATTTCGCGGTCTCGGCCCGCAGGTGCGCGAACGCCAGTTCCAGCGCGCCGGCCCGAGCCGCGGTACCCAGGCCGCGACGCTGGAACTCGGCGATCAACCAGGAGGTGGTGCCGACGACCCGGTGGCGCGGCCACTGCGCGAAACCGGAGATGCTCTGCAGGCCCACCGGTCGACCGTCGACCAGCACGGCGAGGTCCAGCGTCCAGCCCGGGCCTTCGGTCAGGTCACGGTTGGCCTGTACCCGGGCGATGCGTTGCCGTTCGATGACATCGGGTGTCCTGCCGTCGATCCACTTGACGTAGTGCGTCCGGCCGGCGGGCAGCACCGCGCCCGGGGTCGCGGCGTGGCGGGCGAGCACGGCAAGTTGCGCATCCGTCGGCGCCACCAGTTCGGCATCGGCGACGGTGATGCGCAATGTGCCTGCCGGCGAGGGCATCACAGCGCCGGTGCCTCGGGCGGCCGGTTCTTGGTGCTCTTCGCCAGGTACAGATCGCGGTCGGCCTCGGCGAGCAGCTTGGCGAACGCGGCCGGGCCGTACGCCGGTCCGACCGCGATGCCGGTGCTGACATGCACCGGGCCCTCCCCGCGCAGCGTGCGCGCCAGCTCGTGGGCAGCGGCTGTGTCGTACCCGGCCAGCACCGCGACGAACTCGTCGCCGCCGAGCCTGCCGATGAGGGCCGAGTCCGGAACCTGGGTCAGCCAGCGCCGGGTCAGCTGCGCCAGCACGGTATCCCCGGCGGCGTGGCCGTCACGGTCGTTGACCGACTTGAAGTCGTCGATGTCGAGAACGATGACCGCCAGGTCCTCGCCGCGCCGGCGCGCCCGGGGCAGCAGCTCGTCGAGTTCGCGGTTCAGGCCGGTGCGGTTCCACACGGTGGTCAGCGGATCGCGCAGCGCGGCATCCAGCAGCGCGGCGTGCAGCAGCCCGATGACCTCGGTGGCGCCGACGATGCACACCGGAAAGAGCACCAGCCAGAGTGGGGGCACCGGTGCGGGCGCGACCACCAGGCCGGTGACCGCGGCGGCGGCCAGGGCGAGCGCTGCGATGCGGGCGGTACGCGGCCGGTGCCAACTGCGGATGAACATCGCGATGAGGATCAGCGGGATCAGCGTCCACACCTGCGCGGCCGGCTCCCGGTGGCCGAGCAGCGCCGTCACGGGTGCGGCACCGGCGCAGAACAGGGCCGCGAGGTAGCGCCACCCGCACAGCGGCCTGGGTGCGCAGGCCAGCAGTCCCGCACCGCAGACACCGACCGAGATCCACTCGCTCCACGCGTCGGGATGCCCCAGAGCGGTCGCGATCGCCAACGCGTACAGGGTGAGGCAGACGGCCAGATAGCTGGTGAGCATGCGGCGGCGCAGCACCACATTCAGTACCGGCACTCCCACCTCGTCCCCACCAAAAGCCCACTCAGCAAACCGATTGTCTACGTTCCTACCGGATACTGCAGGACGTTGTGAAATGCCGGCGCCCGCCTGCCGGGCACCCGGCGACTACGGCCGTGCCGGTCGGGATGTCGTGGCGGGGGTGCGCATTGGTCGTCTGTGAGCCGGTCGGCAAAGTATCGACAGGTGTCATTTGCTGAGCTGGTCGGCTCGCGCGAACCGATGGTCCGACCATCCCCTGACGAGGTGGTCTGGCAAATTCCAAACAGCAATTTTGCGCCTGCAAACGCCTGGTGGAGAGCACCCCGCCATACCGGCAAATGCGCGCCGGTATGCGAGAAGAGCAACCGTGTCGCCAAGGGTAAACCTCAGGTTTATGGCTGCTGACCACGAGGGATCGAGTTTTGACATCTTTGACGCAAACCTGTGCGTTTCCTGACGAGGGCGTTAATATACCGCTGTCTGTGATCTCGGTCTCAGCGAAATTTCACGACGATCACTCCAAACGAAGTGGGGACTTCAATGGCAGGTGGGCATCGGTTGCCGAAAGGCGCCAAGGCGAATCGTTCTGGCAAGCGCGGCGGACGTGGCACGCACCGCGCGAAGCCGACCCGGCCGGAGCCATACGCATGGCTCGGCGTGGGGGCGGTGACCCTGGGCCTCGGTGCGGCACTGACCACCGGCACGGGCGTCGCCTACGCCGAGGAGGGCTCGGGTTCACCCAGCAGTCAGTCGTCATCGCCCTCGGGCTCCGACGGTGGCCAGGGTGCACCATCGGCCGGTTCGAACGCGGGTGACGGTGCCGCCTCCGGTGCTGATGCCGGCGAGAGCGCGGGCGGTCCTGCCGACGCCGATGACGGCGAGACTGAGGACGAGGACGCCGGAGACGACTCCGCACTCGATGGTCCCGACGGCGACACCGACGTCGAGGATGATGACGACGCCGACGACGAGTCCGACGACGGTGCGGGCGGCGGGCTGCTGCAGCCGGATCTGACCGCGGCCCAGAGCGGCGGTTCGACGACGACGAAGAAGCATGCCGTGCTCTCGACCGCGGAGGTGGCGACGGCGACGGTGATCGCGGACGGTTCCGCCCTTGTCGAGGAGGGGGATTCCGGCGGCATCGGTGCCGAGCCCACTGCAGCGCCGGAGGTCATCGGAGTCCAGACGCCCACGACGTTCACGTCGGCGGCGTCGAGCACCTCGTCGTCCAACCTCAGCACGGCGGCCGACGAGCCTGCACCCGCAGCCATCCCGAAGGCCATCGCGGTGCCGGTGCTCAAGTTCGTCGGCGGGTTCCTGAACCTGTTCGGGGTAAACACCAATTCCCCGTTGCCACCGCTTGATCTGGGGCTGGCTGCCGCGTGGACCTGGTTCCGCCAGCTCCAGACCGAGTGGGGCGTGGCCCCGCCGTCCAACGTGGTGGCGACCTCGGGTGAGCCCGATCCCGAGACGGGCAAGGTGACCGGCGTCCTGACCGCCACCAACCCGTCGGGTCTGGCGTTGACCTACAAGGTGACCATCGACCCGCTGCTCGGTGAGGTGACCGTCGGTGCCGATGGCGCCTTCACCTACACCCCGTCGGAGGCCGCGCGATTGGCGGCCATCCTCGCCCCGATCAGCGACGTCTTCACCGTCACGGTGTCCAACGGCATCGCGTCCAGCTACTCCCTGGTCACGGTGCCGATCGGCGCGACGACCGCGGGGACGCCGAGCATCCCGTCGACGGTGTCCCAGAGCACCAACACCACAACGGGTTTGGTGACCGGCCAGGTGGGCTCGACCGGTCCGGCCGGGCATCCCATCACCTATCAGGTGCTCACCCCGCCGCTGTTCGGCACGCTGAACTTCGACAGCGCGACCGGCCAGTACACCTATCAGCCCTCTGCCGTCGCGATGGCGCTGGCCAGCCTGGGCCTCGGGGCGCTCGGGGACGCGTTCACCGTTGTCGCCAAGAACGGCTCGTTGACCAGCCTGCCGGGCGTCATCTCGGTGCCGATCACCGCGGGTAACGCAACGCCGACCGCACCGGTGTCGTTGTCGCAGACCGTGAATCCGCTGACGGGCCAGGTGACGGGTCAGGTGGGTTCCACCGATCCCGGTGGCCAATCGCTCACGTACACGGTGATCACCTCCACGTTGGGCGGCACGCTGACGTTGAACAGCCAGACCGGCCAGTACACCTATCAACCGTCGGCTCTGGCGATGGCGCTGGCCGCCGCCGGGCTGGGAAGCGTGTCCGATGTGTTCACCGTGGTGGCCACGAACGGGATTCTTCCCAGCACCCCGTCGGTCATCACGGTGCCCATCACCGCGATCGAGGGTAAGCCGGGAACCCCGGTGGGCGGGGCGCAGAACACCAACCTCATTACCGGTGTGGTCACCGGCAGTGTGTCGGCCACCGATCCGATCGGCGCGGGTGTGACCTATGACGTGATCACCTCGACCCTGGGTGGCACGCTGAACTTCAACGAGCAGACGGGGACGTACACCTACACGCCGTCGGCCGCCGCTCGGACCCTTGCGGCCACCGGTGTCAACACCGATGTCTTCACCGTGGTGGCGATAAATGCTGCGGGCACAAGCGGCATCGCCACCATCACCGTGCCGATCGCGCCCAACCCGGCACCGCCGAGCACGCCCGTCAAGACCAACCAGGTGGTCAACAGCACCACCGGTCTGGTCACCGGAAAGCTGGTGTCGACCGATCCGAACGGGCTACCGCTGACCTACACACTCACCCTGGGCGGGATCCAGGGCAGCTACACGGTGAGCGCGAACGGTGACTTCACATTCCAGCCGTCCACCGCGGCGCGCACCGCGTCGTGGGCGGCCGGTGGCAACCTCAACGATGTGTTCACCGTGACGGTCTCCAACGGCATCTCCAGTTCCAGCGCCATCATCACGGTGCCGGTCAGTCCGAAGCGACCGTTCTGATCTGACCCGCCGACGGGCCGGGTGCGACCATACGATCGCACCCGGCCCGTTCGCGTGTCCGTCATCGCATCAGAAATCGCCCCAGCCGCCCTGCACCATGGTCTGGAACTTCCAGGAACCGCCGGCCTTCACCAGCAGGTCCCCGTAGCGGACCCGGTGCTCGACATCGCCCATCGCGATGGTCGCATCGGTGATGACGAACACGAGATTCTCGTTGAGGAAGTGTGGAGTCCGCACCGAGGTCATGTCGACCTCCGCAGCACCGACGAGTTGCTCGGTCATCTGCGCGACGTAGCGGGCCCGGTCGCAGGACTCGGCCTTGGTGTCGCTGACCTCATTGATGGGGAACATCGCCTGATCCGCCATGCCTTCCACGTCCTTGGCCGTCGCCAACGCGTCGAAGTTGGCGAACCAGGCCAGCACATCGGCGATGTCGGTCGAGCTCGGGGTGAAATCGCTTGGCTCGGGCACGGTGCGGGTCGGTTCGGCCATGGTGCTCCTCCTGATCGGAAACTTCGTACAGCGTACAGCGTACACAGTACTGAGAAGGGCGGTAGGTGCTGTCTACGATCGGAGCGTCGACAGAGAGGTGGCCGGTATGCCCAGCGGCACGCAGCGCTCCAGCGCGGGCGATCCCGCGCGCACACTGGAACTGCTCTGGCGGGAGCCCGCCCGCGCCCCGGCGCGCGGACCCCGGCAGCGCATCACCGTCGAGCAGGTCATCGCGGCCGCCATCGACATCGCCGACTCCCGCGGCCTGTCCGCGCTCACCATCCGGGCTGTCGCCGCCGCGCTGGGCGTCGCGCCGATGGCCATCTACACCTATGTGCCCGGCAAGGCCGAACTGCTGGACCTGATGCTCGATACCGTCTACCAACAGTTGCCCCGTGCCGGATTCACCGGGTCGGATTGGCGGGCAAAGGTTTCGGCCGTCGCTGCGGAAAACCGCGCCATGCTCGAGCAACACCGGTGGATCACCGAACTGCCCAGCACCAGGCCGCCGCTGGGCCCCGGCCTGATCGCCAAATACGATCACGAACTGAGCGCCTTCGACGGACTGGGCCTCAGCGATCTGGAGATGGACGCCGCGCTCACCCACGTCCTGGGCTTCGTGACCGCCGTCGCCCGGATCGGCATCGACACCCGGGCCGCGGCCGACGACAGCGGTGAAACCGACGAGCAGTGGTGGCAGCGCGTCGGGCCGCTACTGGACCGCGTGCTCGATGCCGAGCGTTACCCGCTGGCCGTCCGGGTCGGAGCGGCGGCGGGCCAGACGCACAACAGCGCCTACGACGCCGACCACGCCTACGAGTTCGGCCTGGCCAGGGTGCTCGACGGCCTGGCCGCGCTGATCGAGAGCTGAATTCGGTCAGCTACCGAAGGCGTTGCGCAGGAACGGCGTCGAGTCGACGAGGGAGGCCAGCACGGTCCCGCTGTGGTCCTCCTCGGGATAGACGCGCAGCTCCACATGCTGATTGTTGGCCACCAGCTGGTCATAGAACGCCAGCGTCGATGACGGCGGCACGTCCCGGTCCAACAGCCCGACGCCGAGGAAGATCGGGCGGTCGTATCCGGTCACCGGCGTGCCCATGAAATCGTTGAGCGCGGCCTCGATCCCGGGAATCGTCAACAGCGGCCGCGCGAACATCGCCGCCGGGCTCAGGTGCGCCAGTTCGTCGGTCAGCGGATGCACGCACACCGTCTCGGCGCGCGCGGCAGCCTCCAGTCCGGCCGGCGACAGCACGCTGTCGATGTCGAGATCGGGGCGCGCCTCGCGCAGAGCGGCGATGATGTAGGCCGTATAGGCGTTGGCGACCGGGCCGAGTTCGGGAAGTTGGAAGTCCGGCCCCGCCTGCGCGATGAACTTCTGGATATTGGCCGGGGTACCGGTGGCGACCACACCGCGATAGTCCAATCCGCTTCCCGCGCTGAATTCGGTCGCCCACCGGGCACTGGCGACCGCCGCGCCGCCGCCCTGGGACTGGCCGACGATCGCCCACTTCGGCGAGAGCGCCAAGGGCATCTTGTGCGCGGCGATCACCGAGTCGATGACACCGTGTGCGGTGGTGACGCTGTTGAGGTAGCTCATCAGGCCCGGGGTGCCGAGACCGGCGTAGTCGCTGGCGACCACGACGTACCCCTGTTCGAGCCAGTGCGACAGGTACTCGTCGTCGCGGGGTGTGCGCGGCAGCGCCGACGGCGTGCAGTCGTCACCGAGGCCGACGGTGCCGTGTGCCCAGGCGATCACCGGATAACCACCAGGGGGCGCCGGGGTGCGCGGGACGAAGACCGCCGCGGTGCTGACCGCCGGTGCACTGTGCTGATCGGTGGTGGCATAGAGAATCCGATACGCCGAGCCCGCGCCGGACAGCGACAGCCCGGGCGCGAGCGGTTCCGTCTGAATCAGACTGCCCGCCGCTGGAATTGGGCCTGAATAGAAGCGGGCGTCGAGCCCGGACCAGTCCGGCACCGCGGCCACGGCGGTACCGGGGACGGTCAGTACGAGGGCGGCGATGAACAGCATGAGGGCGCGGGCGGCGCGTCGTGATCCGGGCACACCGACAACCCTAGGCCGCGGTGGCGGGCACCTCACGTGTCGGACCCGACAACGCGGCGGCACAGTCCGGCCGCGCCAGACTCACGTCGATTCTTATCTTGACTAATTCCAGAAACGGGGACACACTCGGTGCCGTGACCACGACAGCGGACGTCCGGCAGATGCTGCGGGGTGCCGCGCTGCGTGTGACGCGCCCTCGGGTGGCGGTACTCGGTGCCGTCGCCGAACACCCGCACGCCGACACGGATTCGGTGATCCGCGCGGTACGCGCCGCGCTGCCCGATGTGTCGCATCAGACGGTGTACGACGCGCTGCATGCGCTGACCGCCGCCGGTCTGGTCCGCCGGATCCAGCCGACGGGATCGGTCGCGCGCTATGAGTCGCGGGTGGGCGACAACCACCATCACGTCGTGTGCCGGACGTGTGGGGCCATCGCCGACGTCGAATGCGCCGTCGGTGCGGCGCCCTGCCTGACCGGATCCGATGACCACGGGTTCGCCATCGACGAGGCCGAGGTCATCTACTGGGGCCTGTGCCCCGAGTGCGTTGCCGCACAGAGTCTTCAGCCGCACGCCGGCCCGAAGTAACAACCCAGCCCGACAGCCCGGAGAGGATCTATCAACGTGCCTGACGATCGCCCGATCGAAGACAGCCCGCCGATCGGCGAGGCCCAGACCGATGCTGCCCAGGGCGGCTGCCCCGCGGGCTTCGGCACGGTCAAGCCCCCCGTCGCCGGTGGCAGCAACCGGGACTGGTGGCCCGGTCAGCTCAACCTGAAGATCCTGCAGAAGAACCCCGATGTCATCAACCCGCATCCCGGTTTCGACTACCGCGAAGCGGTGAAATCCCTTGATGTCGAGGCGCTTCGAGCCGACATCATCGAGGTCATGCACACCTCGCAGGAGTGGTGGCCCGCCGACTTCGGGCACTACGGACCGTTCTTCATCCGGATGACCTGGCATGCCGCCGGCACCTACCGGGTGCAGGACGGCCGCGGGGGTGGTGGCACCGGCATGCAGCGATTCGCGCCGCTGAACAGCTGGCCGGACAACGTCAGCCTGGACAAGGCCCGTCGCCTGCTGTGGCCGGTGAAGCAGAAGTACGGCAAGAACCTGTCCTGGGCCGACCTGCTGGTCTACGCCGGCAACGTGGCGTTGGAGGACATGGGCTTCCGCACCGCCGGTTTCGCCTTCGGCCGGGAGGATCGCTGGGAGCCCGAGGAGGATGTCTACTGGGGCCCGGAGCAGGAGTGGCTGGACGACAAGCGCTACAGCGGTGAGCGCGACCTGGAGAACCCGCTGGCCGCGGTCCAGATGGGCCTGATCTACGTCAACCCCGAAGGCCCGGCCGGCAACTCGGATCCGCGGGCCTCGGCGGCCGATATCCGCGACACCTTCGGCCGGATGGCGATGAACGACATCGAGACCGCCGCGCTGATCGTCGGTGGCCACACCTTCGGCAAGACGCACGGCAACGGTGATGCCAAACTGGTCGGCCCCGAGCCGGAGGCCGCGCCGCTGGAACTGCAGGGCCTGGGCTGGCACAACCCGCAGGGCACCGGTGTCGGTATCGACGCCGTCAGCAGCGGCCTCGAGGTGACCTGGACGCACACGCCGACCAAGTGGGACAACAGCTTCCTGGAGATCCTCTACAGCAACGAATGGGAGCTGTTCAAGAGCCCGGCCGGCGCGAACCAGTGGCGGCCGAAGGACAACGGCTGGGCCAACTCGGTGCCGACGGCGGACCTCAAGGGCCGCACCCACCCGTCGATGCTGACCTCGGACCTGGCGCTGCGTGTCGACCCGGTCTACGAGAAGATCACCCGCCGCTGGCTGGACCATCCCGAGGAGCTGGCCCAGGAGTTCGCCAAGGCGTGGTTCAAGCTACTGCACCGCGATCTGGGACCGGTGTCGCGCTACCTGGGCCCCGAGGTGCCGAAAGACACCTGGCTCTGGCAGGACCTGATCCCGGCGGGCAAGCCGCTCTCGGATGCCGATGTCGCGACGCTGAAGCAGGCCATCAGCTCCTCCGGATTGACCGTCTCGCAGCTGGTGTCGACCGCGTGGAAGGCCATCTCGACCTTCCGGGAGAGCGATAAGCGAGGTGGTGCCAACGGCGGCCGGCTGCGGTTGCAGCCGCAGGTCGGCTGGGAGGCCAACGAGCCCGACGAGCTGGCCCGGGTGATCGCCACACTCGAGGAGATCCAGGGCTCGGCCGGAGTGGACGTGTCCTTTGCCGACCTGGTCGTTCTGGCCGGCAATGTCGGCGTCGAGACGGCGGCCAAGGCCGCCGGTCACGACGTGACGGTGCCGTTCACCTCCGGTCGCGGTGACGCCACCCAGGAGGAGACCGATGTCGAGTCGTTCTCCTACCTCGAGCCCAAGATCGACGGGTTCCGCAACTTCCTCGGCAAGGGACTGCGCCTGCCCGCGGAGTACTACCTGATCGACCGGGCCAACCTGCTCGACATCTCGGGACCCGAGCTGACCGCACTGGTCGGTGGTCTGCGGGTGCTGGACACCAACTTCGGTGGCACCCAGCACGGCGTGTTCACCGCCAGGCCGGGCGCGTTGACGAACGACTTCTTCGTCAACCTGCTCGATCAGGGCATCAAGTGGGAGCCGTCGCCGGCTGACGACGGCACCTATGTCGGCAACGACCGGGCCACCGGCGCGCAGAAGTACACCGGCACCCGCAACGATCTGGTGTTCGGCTCGAACTCGCAGCTGCGGGCGTGGGCCGAGGTGTATGCCGAGAACGGTGCGGAGGCCAAGTTCGTCGAGGACTTCGTCGCGGTGTGGGCCAAGCTCACCAACGCCGACCGTTACGACCTGAGCTGACTGCAGCCCCCGATCCAGGCCGGTCCCTTCGGGGACCGGCCTGGTTGTGGTTTGCGGGTCAGTGCTTCTTGCCGAAGGGCAGGAAGTGCACGATGGTGGCGACGATCGCGCCGACCACCAGGCCGAGGACAGCCGAGATGCCGGTGTTGACCAGCCAGGCCACCCCGCCCTCGATGACACCGATGGCGTGCGCGACCCAGTGCTCGGCATCGTGCACGAGCTCATAGGGCGGGCGTAGGCCTGCCTCGTAGCTCTGTGCCAGCAGGATGTGCCCGCCCACCCACAGCATCGCGACGGTGCCGATGATCGACAGGGCGGAGAGCACCTTGGGCATCGCGGCGACCAGGCCGCGGCCGAGCCGCTGAGCAAAGGCCGAACTCCGTTGCGCCAGAGCCAATCCGGCGTCATCCATCTTCACGATCAACGCGACCACCCCGTAGACGGCGGCCGTGATGACGATGGCCACGACGATCAGGCTGGCCAACCGCAGCCAGAACGTCTGCTCGGCGACCTCGTTGAGGGCGATCACCATGATCTCGGCCGACAGGATGAAGTCGGTGCGGATGGCGCCGGCCGTCATCGTCTTCTCGGCATCCTCGCCGGTGACGGTCGCCGGTGCGGCGTGGGCGTCGTGGGTGTCCTTGCGGATCCAGCCCCACACCTTCTCGGCGCCCTCGAAGCAGAGGAAGGTGGCGCCCGCCATCAGCAGGTAGGGCAGCGCCCACGGCGCGAAGATGCTCAGCAGCAGCGCGGCGGGAAGGATGAACACCAGCTTGTTGCGCAGCGAGCCGATCGCGATGCGCTTGATCATCGGCAGTTCGCGCGAGGCGCTGATGCCCTGGACGTACTGCGGGGTCACCGCGGTGTCGTCGATGACCACGCCGGCCGCCTTGGCGGTGGCCTTTCCGGCGGCGGCGCCGATGTCGTCGACCGAGGCGGCGGCCAGCCGGGCCATCGCCGCCACATCATCGAGAAGTCCGAACAGACCTGCGCTCATGTACCGAAGGCTAGCCGGTAGGACACCGCGGTGCGATCCCCGTGGCGATCAACCGCGAAATAACAGAGCAAGTGCTCTGTTATTATTATCGGCATGCCCCGCCCGCGTGTGTACGACCTGGACACGGTGCTCGACACCGTCGAGGCGCTGGTGGTCGCCCAGGGCCCGGCCGCGGTGACCGTGCGGGCCGTCGCAGCCGCGGCCGGGTTGTCCAATGGGGCGCTCTACCACAACTTCTCGTCACGCGCGGATCTGCTGGGCCGCGCCTGGCTGCGGGCGGGTGCGCGCTTCCTCGCGCTGCAACGCGCGGCGGCGGCGGCGACCACCGGCGTCGACGCCGTGGTGGCGGCGGCCGAGGCGCCGGCGGACTTTGCCGAACGGTATCCGGACTCGGCCAGGCTGGTGTTGACCGTCCGGCGCGAGGAGGTCCTCGGACCGGAGCTGTCCGACGGCCTCGACGCCGACCTGCGCGACCTCGATCGCCAGCTGGTGTCGGTCCTGGTCGCGTTGGCCGATGACGTCTGGGGGCGCCGGGATGCGGCCGCGGTCGACACGATCACCATCTGCATCGTCGATCTGCCCACCGCGATCCTGCTGAACCGGGACCGCCTGGCCGACCCCACCGCCCGCGCACACCTGCGCGCCGCCGTCCGGGCGGTCCTGCAGACAGGACCGCCACCACGAAAGGAACGACATCGATGACCGCGAGCATGGAAATCCTGGACGGTATTGCCGTCCTGAACCTCGGTGACGACGAAAACCGTTTCACACCAGACCTTCTCGACACGCTGCACGCGTTGCTGGACCGCGTGCAGTCGAACGGGGTCCAGGCTCTGGTGACCACCGCGACCGGCAAGTTCTACACCAACGGTCTCGATCTGGACTGGCTGGCCGCCCATGGTGACGAGACCCAGTGGTACGTCGGCCGGGTACAGGCTCTGCTCGCGCGGGTCCTCACGCTCGGTGTGCCGACGGTCGCGGCCGTCGTGGGCCACGCCTTCGGTGCCGGCGCCATGCTGGCCACCGCCCACGACTTCCGGGTGATGCGCGCCGACCGCGGGTACTTCTGCTTCCCGGAAGCCGATATCCAGATCCCGTTCACCGCGGGCATGGCGGCGCTGATCCAGGCAAAGCTGACCCCGCAGGCGGCGGTCGCGTCGATGACCACCGGTCGCCGGTTCGGCGGCCCCGACGCGCTGCGCTACGGAATCGTGGATGTGACCGCCGACGAGGGTGCGGTGACCGACGCGGCGCTGGATCTGGCCCGGCCGCTGGCCGGGAAGGACCCGGGCACGCTGGCCGCGATCAAGACGACCATGTTCGGTGCCGCCGCGTCGGCACTCACGGCCGCCGACTCAATGGCATCCCGGTGACCGTCGCCACGTCGAGCGCCTGATAAGGATTGATCATGGGAACCAATCAGCGCGCCAAGATCGTGATGGCCGACGAGGAGATCGCCGAGTTCGTCAATCGCAGCCGCACCGCCACCATGGCGACGGTGCTGCCCAACGGCCGGCCCCATCTGGTGGCCATGTGGTACGCCGTGCTCGACGGCGAGATCTGGTTCGAGACCAAGGCCAAATCACAGAAGGCCGTCAACCTGCGCCGCGACCCCACCGTCACCGTGATGATCGAGGACGGCCACACCTACGACACCCTGCGCGGGGTGTCGATCGACGGCACGGCCGATATCATCGACGACCCGGACACCAATCTGCGGGTGGGCATCAGCGTGTGGGAGCGCTACACCGGGCCCTACACCGAGGAGATGAAGCCGTTCGTGGAGCAGATGATGAACAACCGGGTGTGCGTGCGGGTCGTGCCGCAACGCACCCGCAGCTGGGATCACCGCAAGCTCGGGATGCCGGCAGTTCCGCTGGGCGGCACCACCGCCCAGTACCTCGGCTAGACCCGGTCCCGCGGGGTCAGGGATTCTTGTGCAGGTACTGCGTCACCATGGAGCAGTAGGACTCGATCTGCAGTCCGGCTGCACGGGTGGCGGCGACGGTCTCGGCGACGAGTTGCGTGCCGAGCCCGCGGCCCCCGAACGCCGGATCGATCTCGGTATGGGTGAAGATCCGGACACCGTCGCGGTCCTGGAAATCGATCAGGCCGACCTGTCTGCCGTCCAGCGCGATGGTGAACCGATTCTCGCCGGGTGTCACCACGGCGGCATTCTGTTCAGCGGACACGAGGCTTGAGCCTAGTGCCGGGTAGGCCCGGCGCCGGTAGCCGGGGGACCGCGCCGCGGTAGCCGATGACCTCGCCGAACTGATCGGCCGAGTGCTCGGCGGACTGCCAGTTCTGCCGGTAGGCGACGATCTCCTCGTGGCTGCGGCCGACGAAGTTCCACCACATCAGCAGCGCCTCACCGAAGGGCGGGCCGCCGAGCAGGATGACCCGAGCGGGGCCGTCTCCGGTGTTGGCCAGCCGTAACCGGTCACAGCCGGGCGACTGATAGGCCAGGTCGGCACGATGCAGAGCGATGCCGCCGATATCGACGGACCCCTCGTCCAGCAGGACCCCGTGTTCGAAGGTCCGGTCGACCGGGAGGTCCACCTCGGCGTGCGGTTCGAGATCGACCTGCGCCCCGAGCAGCGGTGTGAAGGTGTGCACCGGTGAGCGGTCACCGGCGAGTTCGCCGAGGAAGACCCGCAGCGTCGCACCGGTGATCGGGTGCGGTTGCGGCGCATGGTGGGCGAAATCGCGCGTCGTGTGCCGGTCGGCGTCGGGCAGGGCGACCCAGAGCTGGACGCCGTGCAGAACATCCGTGGCCGCGGTCGACACCTCGGAATGGCAGATGCCGGCACCGGCGGTCATCAGGTTGAGTTCGCCGGGACGCACCATCGCATGGACGCCGTTGCTGTCGCGGTGCTCGATCTCGCCGCTGAAAAGCCAACTGACGGTCTGTAATCCGGTGTGCGGGTGCGGCGGGACATCCATGCCGCCGCCGGTTCGGATGTCGTGGGGGCCGTAGTGGTCGGCAAAACACCAGGCGCCGATCATCGAGCGCTCCCGGGCCGGCAGGGTGCGCCGCACCGTCATGGCACGCGGACCACCGAGCGGCACGTCGCGGGCATGTAGTACGCCGGTGAATGTGGATGCGCGGCAATCGACTTCATCGGGAGCGGGTTCGGCGTTGCTCACCGTGTCGAGCTTAGCTGCAGATTAAGGGACGGTGCCGGCATGTCGCCTCTCGGCAAGTGGTCGCACGAAGCGACGGTTTTCTCAGTGGTACCCGGGGCATGTCCGGCACCGTCGCTCATCTCAACAGGACACCGGCCCCGGCTATTCCGGACCCCGGTGAGGTGATCATCGTCACCCGCTGTGGCCGTCAAAATTGACGTTCGGGTGGCTACTGTTGTACCGACGAGTAACTTTTGTGAAGGGTTGGCAGGGATGGCGCGTCGGGGCGCAAGGATGCTGGTGGCAGCGGTCGCCGGAATATCAGGACTGACCGCACTTGCCACACCCGCGGCGGCCGAGGCGGATGCCAAGGTGATGCCGATGACCAGCGTGGTGCGGGCGTGCGACTTCAGCGTCTCGCCGCACACCTGGCGTACCGGCTATGCCCGGGCCGTCGCGCTGGTGCGTCTGGCGGCCGCCGGCTCGGTGCCGGTGGAGGTGCAGCTGCAGACCGCGGTGCCCAACACCGACTACTACGTCAAGGTCTTCCAGATGCCGCGTGGCTCGGCCGACTGCGCCGTCGCTCCGATCGGGGTGCGCACCGACGCCGTGGGCGCGGCGACGATCACCGTCAACGCCCCGATCGACGCCGGTACGACCGGCATCTGGGTCTCCGTCGAGCGACCCGACCCGTATTCGCAGCAGCCCGCCGAGGTGTACACCTCGGATTTCATCGCCGCGGTCTGATCGGGCGCCGCTCCCGCTGCCGGCCCCTCGAAAACGGCAGCGGGAGCGACCCGTTCTAGGCGGACTCCAGGAAGAGTCGACGCATACGCACCGGATAGCCGTTGCGTTCGGCCAGTGAGCGCAGTTGCTTCAGCGCAAAGGACCGTCCGCGGCCGCCCTCGGGAATGACGATGCCGGCCCACAGGCCCTCGGCCCGCGGCAGCTCACATGCCTCGCGTGCGCACGCCCAGCGGCGTGGGCACATCCGGCAGATCGCCTTGGCCTCCTCGTCGGCGGTGTTGGTCCAGCGCTCCGGATCGCGGGTGCAGTCGCCGACCGGCAATCCGTCCAGGCCCAGTGCGTTCATGGTGTGTCTCCTCGTACCGCGGCGGCTCGACTGCCGCATTGCGGACGAATCTAGATCACAAACCGTAGCAATGCAACAGTTTGTAGATCGACCGCCGCAGCCAGAAGGCGCGGTAGCGCCGCCGGTAGGCAGATAAATGAGCTCTGTGCTGCGCGAATGATGTCGCGGACAGCGCGTCACTGCAACGGTTTGATGCATTGCATTGATACGGTTCGGCTGTGGCGACATCACGGTGAACGGCACCCCAAGCCATAGCAGTGCTCCAGCTCTGGCTAGGATCAGCACACCCATCGTGGGCACCAGAAGGGACATGACGTGGTCGAGACCGGGAGCGCCGGGCCCGCCGACGATCCCGGCATGGTCCGCGCCGGTGCCGCCGCCGCCGCCCGTCGACGCGAGCTGAACGTGAGCCAACGCCGCCTGGCCGCCGACGGCGTCATCAATGCCGGCGCCCTCATCGCGTTCGAGAAGGGCCGCAGCTGGCCGCGTCTGGGTACCCGCACCAAGCTCGAGGCGGTCCTGCAGTGGCCGCCGGGCACCATCGAGCGGATCCGCCGTGGTGAACCGGCCACCCCCGCCGCCCCACGCCGCCCGGCCGCTACGGCTGCCGACGAGGTGCCGTTGATCGCCCAGGCGGTCGTGGCCGCGGCCAATACCTTCGCCGGTGCGATCGCCGGACTACCCGCGGTGACGGATCCCGAGTTCACCACCCGAGCCACGGCCATCCTGGCCGATCTACGCCAGCTCGAGACGGTGGCCGCGCGGGCCGCGCGCATCCAGGTGACCCCGGAACTCATCCGCGCGCTGAGCACAGTCCGCAGCCGGATCGACGAGTTGACGCTGCGGGCCGCCGGCGCACCGACCGCCACGCTGGGCCAACGCCTCTATGCCGCCCGCCGACGCGCCAACCTCACCATCACCGAGACCGCCCAGGTGGCCGGTCTCAGCGACGACGCGATCGCCGATGCCGAGGCCGAACGAGCGCTCACCGCGGCCGATGCCGAGGCGATCGAGACACTGATCACGCAGATAGATTGGCGCTGAACGACTTTTCAGAAGCGTTCGCGGTGGCGGTCGTCGCTGGTCGGGAAATGCGCGGCCAACGCGGCAGCGATCTCGACGAACTTGCGGCGGGTCTGCGGGGACATCACCGCCGTGCCGGCGATGACGCCGCCGGGGCGCAGCCGGCCGTCGAACGGCACCTCGACGACGGCCTGCCCCTGACCGGCGAACTGCTGGGCCAGGATGCTGCGGGTCCGCTTGTCGGCGTGCCCGTCGGAGTCGTTGAGCACCACGACGGTGCGCTGCAGCAGTCCGGTGAGCCCGCGCGCGGCCAGCCAGTCCATCGTCTGTCCGGCCGCCGCCGCGCCGTCGACCCACGGGGAGGACACCACGATCAGCGCGTCGAGGTCGCGCAGCACCTCCTGGGTCACCGGGCTGTCCATCGTGGAACTGCAGTCCACGATCGAGATCGAGAAGTGGCGGTCCAGCCGGGAGGTCGCCTCCCGGTAGATGGCCGGATCGAGCACCCGCCGGCGCGCCGGGGTGCCCTCCCCGGCCAACACGAACAGCCCCGCGGCGTTGTGCCCGACCCGGCTGCGGATATCGGCGAAGGTTTCCAGATGCTGATCGCCGGCCAACTCCCAGTACGAGCCGACGGCCCGGGGGTCGACCCGGCTGCCGAGCTTGCCGAAGGCGGTGTCGGCGTCGACGGCCACCACCCGGTCGTCCTGGCGAAGTTCGGCCAGTACCGAACCGACACTGGCCGACACCGTGGTCTTGCCGACCCCGCCCTTGCCCAGTACGCCGATCTTGTAGTGACCCCGCAGCGCACCGCGGACCCTGGCCTCCAGCTCGGCCTGGCGCACCTCGTCCGGGGACGGCCCCAGGTTGATCAGCCCGAAGGAGGCGCGGAAGACGGCCCGCCGCCAGCCGCGCGCGGGCTGGGTGCGCCGGGTCGGCACGAGATCCTGCACGGGGATCCGGTCGGCGTAGGAGGCCGGCGGAGCGGGCGGGGTGACCCGGCCCGGAGCCGGTTGCTGCGCAGGCCACGGTTGCGGCGGATAGGGCGGTCGGGCGGGCCCCGGCGGTCCGGCGGGCGGTCGACCCGGTGGTGCCTGCCTCGCCGGGGCCGGCCACGGCGGCGGCGCCGGTCGTTGGCCGGGGATAAGGCCGGTGTCCACGCCGCGTACCGGCTGGTCGTGCACCGGGGGCACCTCGGGCTCGAACTCCGCGCCCTCCGGACCGGTCCAGCCCAGCTCGCGGCGCAATGCGTCGTCGCGGTCGGTCACCACATCTCCTCTCCGATGTCATCCCAGTATCAACCACGGCCCCCGCGCCGGCCGGTACCGAGGTGGCCCGGCAAACGGTCTGGCCTGCCCAAATTGGTGCATCCGGGGTGCTCGGCGCGCTGTTAGGGTCGGTTGGTCGTACGCGACAGATCCGGTGCTGCGGAATCCGCGAAGCCGCCCCGGGCGTGACGATATTCTCGCAAGGGGGAGGGGGATGCAGCGATGACCAGTTCTTTCGCCGGCCACGGCGAACCCACGCACTATGACGATGTGGTCGCCGTCGAGGTCACCATCGACGGAATGCTGGTGATCGCCGACCGCCTCCAGCTCGAGGAGTTTCCCCCGGCGCTGGGGATACGTCCCAACATCCCGCAACCCGAACTCCGCGACAAGGTCTGGGATCAGGTCGCCCGTGATCTGACCGAACAGGGGGTGTTGGACGCCTTCGGTGCGCCGCACCCCGAGGTGGCGGCCATGACCGACACCCTGTCCCGGCCCGACCGCACCCTCGAGGGCCGCTGGTGGCGGCGCGACGTCGGCGGCAAGATGGTGCGATTCGCGGTGTGCCGCAAGGGTGACCGGCATGTGATCGCGGCCCGCGACGGTGATCTGCTGGTGCTGCAACGGGTCGCACCGCAGGTGGGCCTGGCCGGCATGGTGACCGCGGTGCTGGGTCCGGCGGATCCGGCCGATGTCGAGCCGATGACCGCCGTTTCCACCCGGCTGGCCGAGTCGCGGACACCGAATCAGTTGTCGCAGTTCGGTATTTCCCCTGCATCCGCGCGAACGTATGCCGAGGCCACGGCCAACCCGAACAGCTGGGTGGAGATCACGGCGAGTGAACGGCACTCCGGCGGGACGTTCACCCGGACCGACGTGGCCGCCGGTGTGCTGGACTCCGCGCAGGGACGCATCGTGTCCATCCCGCGCAAGGTCAACGGCGAGCTGTATGGCAGCTTCCTTGCCGGCACCAGTGACAACATGCAGCGCGCGCTGGACGGGCTGATGTCCTTTCTCCCCTCGGGGGCCTGGTTCGAGGCCAAGGCCGAGACGACCTACTACGACGACGGAGACTGAGCACCTTGATGGTGGGCACCCAGCCCTTTGACGACGACGACGAGGTCGACACCGTGGATACCGGTAGCGACCTCGCCGCTTTCGACGACCTCTTCACCGTGCCCGGCCAGGACGGTCCGTCGGATCTGGATGCCTTCGAAGTGGCACCCGGCGACGCCGAAGAGGTTGCCGCCGAGCCACTCTTCACCGTGACGAACCCGCCGGGCACCGTCACCGTCGCCGCACTCCTGGACGGCCGCATCCACAAGATCGAGTTGTCCCCCGAGGCGACCACCCTGGCCGAGACCGAGGCGGAGCTGGCCGCCGAGATCGTCGTCATCGCCGATCTGGCCATCGAACAGGCCCGCTCCGCCCAGTACTCCTATGTACTGGAAGGTATGCAGAGTCACGGCCACGACACCATCGACACGCGTGATTTCCTCACCCGCAGCGTCGGACTGCCGTCCCCGGAGCAGGCCAGGGCCACGCAGGCGCACGTCTTCTCGACACGGTACGGAGGCCTCGATGACTGACCACCTGGCCGCCCTGTTCGGTTCCGCGGTCGGCATGCTCCCCAGCGCCCCGGCCCGCTCCCTGGAACTGTTCACCGAGATCACCACCGCGGACGAGACCGCGTGCGACGCCTGGGTGGGCCGCATCCGGTGCGGTGACACCGACCGCGCGACGCTGTTCCGGGCGTGGTTCTCGCGCAACAACTTCGGACAGCTCGCCGGTGCCGCCGAGATCTCGATGAACAGCCTGGGCGCGCGCATCCCCATCGGTGGGATGTTCGGTGACATCACCTACCCGGTGAACTCGCCGTTGGCCATCACCATGGCCTTCGCCGTGCGCGAGGCCGCCGAGGGCAACCACGCCGACGCCATGGAGGCCCTCGACGACGCACCCGCGATGGGTGGCGAGTACCTGGTGTCCTGGATCCGGGCGGTCATCTACGGCGCCGCCGAACGCTGGACCGACGTGATAGACGAGGTCCGCTCCGCGGGCAGCTGGCCGGACAAGTTCCTCGGTGCGGCAGCGGGTGTGGCGCACGGCGTCGCGGTGACCAATCTGGGCCTGTTCACCGAGGCGGAGCGACGGCTCACCGAATCCAACGCCTCCCCGGCCGGAGAGGCGTGCGCGCCTGCCATCGCGTGGTACCTGGCGATGGCCCGCCGCAGCCAGGGTAACGAGGACGCCGCGATGGCCCTGCTGGAATGGTTGCAGGCCACCCACCCGTCCCCGAAGGTGACCGCAGCGCTGCGGGATCCGGCGTATCGGCTGGTGACCACGACGGCCGAGAAGATCGCCCAGCGTACCGATCCGTGGGATCCGGCCAGCGTCGTCGCCGACACCTCCGGCCGGGAGAAGCTGCTCGCCGACGCGCAGGCCGAGCTGGAGCGCCAGATCGGCCTGAGTCGGGTCAAGGAACAGATCGAGAAGTACCGCGCCGCAACGCAGATGGCCAAGGTCCGGGCCGCCCGCGGAATGAAGGTCGCCCAGCAGTCCAAGCACATGATCTTCACCGGCCCGCCGGGTACCGGCAAGACGACCATCGCCCGGGTGGTGGCCAACATCCTGGCCGGCCTCGGCGTGATCGGTGAGCCCAAACTGGTGGAGACCTCGCGCAAGGATTTCGTCGCCGAGTACGAGGGCCAGTCCTCGGTGAAGACCTCGCGGACCATCGACCGCGCCCTCGGCGGCGTGCTGTTCATCGACGAGGCCTACACGCTGGTGCAGGAACGCGACGGCCGGGCCGATCCGTTCGGCACCGAGGCGCTGGACACCCTGCTGGCCCGGATGGAGAACGACCGGGACCGGTTGGTCGTCATCATCGCCGGTTACGGCAGCGATATCGACCGGCTGCTGGAGACCAACGACGGTCTGCGGTCCCGCTTCTCGACCCGCATCGAGTTCGACTCCTATGCACCGGAGGAGATCGTCGACATCGCCAAGGTGATCGCCGCGGCCAACGATTCACAGCTCAGCGAGGAGGCCGCCAAACGCGTCCTGGACGCCGCGACGCTGCTGCACGACCGGACGCTCGGCGGCAAACCCGCCCTCGACATCGCCGGGAACGGCCGCTATGCCCGGCAATTGGTGGAAGCGGGCGAGCAGAGCCGGGATATGCGACTGGCCCGCTCACTGGACTTCGAGAGCCTGGACGTGGCCCAGCTCAGCGAGATCAGCGGTGAGGACATGACCGCGGCGATCGACGCCGTGCACGCCCGGCTGAACATCGGATAGCCATGGCAGGTTTCCGGCTCACCACCAAGGTCCAGGTCAGCGGCTGGCGCTTCCTGTTGCGCCGCGTCGAGCACGCCATCGTGCGTCGCGACACCCGGATGTTCGACGATCCGCTGCAGTTCTACAGTCGGGCCGTGATGTGCGGTGTCGTCATCGCCGTCATCATCTGCCTCGGCGCCGCGCTGCTGGCCTACTTCAAGCCTCTGGGCAAACGCGGCTCGGACACCCTGCTGGTGGACCGCAGCACCAATCAGCTGTACGTGGTGGTGCCCGGGTCGGACGGTATCCGCCCGGTGTACAACCTGACCTCGGCACGGCTGGTCCTCGGCAACCCGGCCGAGCCGTCGGCGGTCAAGTCCGAGGAGCTCAACCAACTGCCGAAGGGTCAACCGATCGGCATCCCGGGTGCGCCCTATGCGACGCCGGTGGGAGCGCCCTCGGCGACATGGTCGTTGTGCGACAACGTGATCAAGCCCGACAGTGTGGCGCCCCAGGTCGAGACCTCGGCGCTGGTGATGCCGCTGGCGCTGGACGCCTCCGTCGGGCCGCTGCGACCCAATCAGGGCGTGCTGGTCAGCTACAAGGACCTCACCTGGCTGGTGACCGCCGACGGCAGGCACTCCATCGACCTGGCCGACCGCGCCGTCACCTCCGCCGTCGGCATCCCGGTGACGGCACGGGCCACCCCGATTTCGGAGGCGTTGTTCAACGCGCTGCCCAATGTCGGCCCGTGGAAGCTGCCTGCCGTCCCGGCCGCCGGTGCCCCCAACACGTTGGGGCTGCCGCCGAATCTGGTCATCGGCTCGGTGTTCCGGACCCTGAACAACGATGTCGAGCAACGGTATGTGGTGCTGTCCGACGGGGTGGCCAAGGTCAACGGCACCACCTCGGCCGCGCTGCGCGCCACCAACTCCTTCGGTCTGATCACCCCGCCCTCGGTGGAGGCCAGCGATGTGGCCAGCATCGCCGAGCAGGTGTTCATCTCCCCGTTGCCCGACGAGCCGATGGACATCCGGTTGCGCCAGGACGCCCCGACGCTGTGCTGGGCGTGGCAACGCGACCCGGGTGACCAGGGACCGCGGCAGACGGTGATCAGCGGCAGGCACCTACCCGTCCCGCCGGCCCGGATGAACGGCGGAATCGACCAGATCTCCGGGAACGCAACGGTGTTCATCGACGGCGGACAGTATGTCCGGTTGCAGTCCCCGGACCCGCGCTACGGCGAGAGCCTCTACTACATCGATCCGCAGGGGGTGCGCTACGGGCTGCCGAACGAGGACACCGCGGCGGCGCTGGGCCTCAGCGGGCCGCTGACGGCGCCGTGGCAGGTGGTCAGCTGGCTGATCGACGGCCCGGTGCTGTCCAAGCAGGCCGCGCTGCTGGAGCACGACACCCTGCCGCCGAGCCCCAACCCGCGCAAGATCACCGATGAACTGGCCGCTCCGGTGGGCGCCGTCTCGCCGGTGCCCGGGGCGCCGGCACCCGCACCCGGCAGCAACCTGCCGGCCCAGGCCCCCGGATCCCCGCTGCCTCCGGAAGGAGCAGGTGGATGACCACCAAGAAGTTCACGCCGATCATCAAGCGCGGCCCGCGGCTGACGCCCGGCGAAATCACCATCACCCCACCGGATGACCTCGGTATCGACATCCCGCCGTCGGGCATCCAGAAGGCGCTGCCCTGGGTGATGGGCGGCGGAATGCTCGGCATGATCGCGATCATGATCTTCACCGGTATCCGGCAGCTGTCGCCGTACATGCTGATGATGCCGCTGATGATGATCATGGCCACGGTCGGGTTCATGGCCGGTGGCGGGCCGGGTGGCAAGCGGGTGCCCGAGATCAACGCCGACCGCAAGGAGTACCTGCGGTATCTGGCCGGTCTGCGGACGCGGGTGACGACATCGGCCGCCGCGCAGGTGACGTTCTTCAGCTATCACGCACCGCATCCCGAGGATCTGCTGTCCATCATCGGCACCAACCGGCAGTGGTCGCGACAGTCCAACGCCGACTTCTACGCGGCCACCCGGATCGGGGTCGGCTCCGAACCTGCGGTGGACCGGCTGCTCAAACCGTCGGTGGGCGGCGAACTGTCCGGACCGTCGGGAGCCCCGCAACCACACCTGGAGCCGGTCAGCCACATGTGGCTGATCAAGTTCCTGCGCACCCACGGTCTGATCCACGACTGCCCGAAGCTGGTGCAGCTGCGGACATTCCCCACCATCGCCGTCGGTGGCGACACCGCGCGGGCGGGCGCACTGTTGCGCGCGATGATCTGTCACCTGGCGGTCTTCCATCCGCCCGACCTCATGCAGATCCGGGTGCTGACCGACAATCCGGAGGACCCGGACTGGGCGTGGCTGAAATGGCTGCCGCACGTGCAGCATCAGACCGATACCGACGCGGCCGGCGCGACCCGGCTGGTGTTCACCCGGCCGGACGGGTTGTCCGACCTGACGGCGCGCGGCCCGCACACCGCCGACGCCGCGCCCAGCGGACCCTACGTCGTGGTCATCGATCTGACCGGCGGCAAGGCCGGCTTCCCGGTGGACGGCCGGGCCGGGGTCACCGTCATCACGCTGGGCAATCACCGCGGGTCGGCCTATCGCATCCGCCTCGATCCGGATGGCAGCGCCGATGATCGGCTGCCCAACCAGACCTTCCGGCTGGTCGCCAACACCGCCGACCAGATGACCCCGACGCAGGCCGGCCGGGTGGCGCGCAAGCTGGCCGGCTGGTCGATCACGGGCACGATCATCGACAAGAGCACCCGGGTGCACAAGAAGGTCGCCACCGAATGGCACCAGCTGGTCGGCGCGCAGTCGGTCGAGGAGGTGACCCCTTCGCGCTGGCGGATGTTCACCGACACCGACCGCGACCGGTTGAAGATCCCGTTCGGGCACGAGCTCAAGACCGGCGACATCATGTATCTCGACATCAAGGAGGGCGCCGAATTCGGCGCCGGCCCGCACGGCATGCTGATCGGTACGACCGGTTCCGGTAAGTCGGAATTCCTTCGTACGCTGATTCTTTCACTGGCCGCCACGCACCATCCCGACCAGGTCAACCTGCTGCTCACCGACTTCAAGGGCGGTTCGACCTTCCTCGGCATGGAGAAGCTGCCGCACACCGCGGCGGTGGTCACGAACATGGAGGAGGAGGCCGAGCTGGTCAGCCGCATGGGCGAGGTGCTCTCCGGTGAACTCGACCGCAGGCAATCCATCCTGCGCCAGGCCGGTATCCAGGTCGGCGCGGCGGGCGCCCTCTCCGGTGTCGCGGAGTACGAGAAGCACCGCGAACGCGGCGCCGACCTGCCGCCATTGCCGACGTTGTTCGTCGTCGTCGACGAGTTCGCCGAGCTGTTGCAGAACCATCCCGACTTCATCGCGCTGTTCGACCGGATCTGCCGCGTCGGCCGGTCGCTGCGGGTGCATCTGTTGTTGGCCACCCAGTCGCTCAACACCGGTGGTGTGCGTATCGACAAGCTGGAGCCCAACCTCACCTATCGGATCGCGTTGCGCACCACCAGTTCCGCCGAATCCAAGGCGGTGATCGGGACGCCGGAGGCGCAATACATCACGAACAAGGAGAGCGGCGTCGGGTTCCTGCGCGTCGGTATGGAGGATCCGGTCAAGTTCCGCAGTGTGTACACCGGCACCAACTACGTCCCGGCGTCTGCGGTCAGCGTGGGCGGCGACTCGGCCCCGCGGATCCAGGTGCCCAGTCAGCTACGCATCCAACCGTTCACGGCCGCACCGATGATGGACGCCTCGGGGGTGACACAGTGACATCGACCGAATCCGAGCCGCGCGTCCTGCGCGAGGTGGTGCTGAATCAGTTGACCACCGGCGAGATCCGCGCCTACCGGATGTGGCTGCCACCGCTGACCGACCCGACCCCGGTCAACGAACTCGTCGAGCGCGATCAGCGCCAACCGCTGCGGTTCGGGCTCGGCATCATGGATGAGCCGCGCCGGCACCGCCAGGAGGTCTGGGGCATCGACGTCTCGGCGGCGGCGGGCAACATCGCGATCGGTGGGGCCCCGCAGACCGGCAAGTCGACGTTCCTGCAGACACTCGTGCTGTCGGCCGCGGCCACCCACACGCCGCGACAGGTGCAGTTCTACTGCATCGACCTCGGCGGTGGCGGCCTGATGTACCTGGAGGATCTGCCGCACGTCGGCGGGGTGGCGACCCGGTCGGAGCCGGACCGCGTCAACCGCGCCGTCGCCGAGATGAAGGCCGTTCTGCGGCAACGGGAGGCGATGTTCAAGCAGTACCGGGTGGGCTCGATCGCGACGTATCGCCAGATGCGCGAGGATCCGAACCACCCGGCGTCGGCGGACCCGTTCGGGGACGTGTTCCTGGTGATCGACGGGTGGCCGGCGTTCGTGGCCGAGTTCCCGGACCTGGAGCCGGTGGTGCAGGACCTGGCCGGCCAGGGCCTGGCTTTCGGCGTGCACACCATCATCTCGACACCGCGCTGGACCGAACTGAAGTCACGTGTGCGCGACTACCTGGGCACCAAGGTCGAGTTCCGGCTCGGTGACGTCAACGAGACACAGGTCGACCGGATGACCCGCGACATCCCCACCAATCGGCCGGGACGGGCCATCTCCGGGGAGAAGCACCATCTGATGATCGGCGTCCCGCGGTTGGATGGCGTGCACAGCGCCGCCGACATCGTGCCGGCGATCACCGCCGCGGTGGATCACATCGCCTCGCTGCACACCGACGAGGCGCCGCGGGTGCGGGTGCTACCCGAACGTATCCATCTGCGCGAGCTCGATCCGGCACCACCCGGGCCGGATTCCGATTACCGCACCCGGTGGACGATCCCGGTGGGGATCCGCGAATCCGATCTGTCGGTGGCCTACAACAACATGCAGGTCACCCCGCACCTGTTGATCTTCGGGGCACCGAAGTCCGGCAAGACGACGATCGCCCACGCGGTGGCGCAGGCGATCTGTGCCCGCAACAGCCCGCAGCAGGTCCGCTTCATGCTGGCCGACTACCGGTCCGGTCTGCTCGACGCGGTCCCGCAGAGTCATCTGCTGGACGCCGGTGCGGTCAACCGCAACAGCACCTCGCTGGAGGAGTCGATCAAGGCCCTGGCCGTCAACCTGAAGAAGCGGTTGCCGCCGCCGGACCTGACCACCGCCCAGTTGCGCTCCCGGTCGTGGTGGACGGGCCCCGACGTGGTGCTGCTGGTCGACGACTGGCACATGATCGTGGCGGCCGGCGGGATGATCCCGCCGATGGCCCCGTTGGCCCCGCTGCTGCCGGCGTCGGCGGATATCGGGCTGCACATCGTCGTCACGTGCCAGATGAGCCAGGCGCACCGCGCCACCATGGACAAGTTCGTCGGGGCGGCCTACGGCGCCGGATCTCCTACTCTGTTCCTCTCCGGGGAGAAGACGGAGTTCCCGACTAGCGAGTTCAAACTCAAGCGCCGGCCGCCTGGCCAGGCGCTTCTGGTGTCCCCGGATGGGAAGGAGGTCGTCCAGGCGGCCTATATCGATCCCCCCGCAGAAGAAGTGTTCTGAGCACCCCCAAACCACGGTTAATATGGATTCGTAGCCGACCAGCAAAATCGATGTCGGCTAGATAGCAAATGGGTCGGGGGAACGATTCTTATGCGACGGAGCAAGTTTTCTGTCTCCCTTCTCAGCTTTGGCATCCAGGCTTTTCGGACGATGTGAGGAGGAACTGCAAATGCAACCGTTGGCGCACAATCCCGCCGTTCTCGGTATCGGCGGACAGGTGATCGCAAATGGGTCGCGTGGTCTGGCCACCGGCACCGCAACAACTGCCGAGGCTGCGGCCCTGCTGCCGGCAGGTGCCGAGGAAGTTTCGGCGCAGGCCGTGCTGGCCTTCGCCGGTGAGGCAGCGCAGATGGCCGCCCTCAACGCCTACGCGCAGCAGGAACTGGCGCGCGCCGGAGCCGCCTACCTGGAGGCCACCGGCATCTACACGACGGTCGACGGCGAAGCCGCCGCCACCCTTTCCTAGGCCCGGATCCGGCCGTCGGCCGGCTGTCGAGACTGAGTCCAGCAAACCATGACCACACTGCCCGCAATTGTGCCGATGCTGTACGGCGCGCTGCCACCGGAGGTGAACACCGGCCGGTTGATGGCGGGCGCCGGTGCGGTGCCGATGTACCAGGCCGCCGCGGCCTGGGAGGCACTCGCCATCGCACTGGAGACCCAGGCTGAGGAGCTTTCCGCCAGCCTGGCCTCGCTGGCGGGGTCCTGGCAGGGTGGGGCCAGCGAGCGGGCCGTCCAGGCGACCATGCCCATGGTGGTGTGGCTGCGGACCAGCGCTGTGCAGGCGCAGAAGCGGGCCATGCAGGCGATCGCCCAGGCGAACTCCTATCTGCTGGCGATGGCCGTGACCCCGCCGCTGGTCGAGATCGAGGCCAACCACGTCACGCATGCGGTGCTGGAGGCGACGAACTTCCTGGGTGTCAACGCGGTGCCGATCGCGGTCAACGAGTTCGACTACTTCGTGCGGATGTGGACGCAGGCGGCCGGCGCGATGCACGGCTACCAGGCCGAGACGGCGGCGAACACCGTGTTCGAACCGATTCCGCCGCTCAAGCCGATCGTGATGCCCGGCGTCGGCGAGGCCGCCCTCGGGATGGCGACCGGCCGGCTCGCGGCCTCCCTGCCGGGATCGGCGATGCGGGAGATGGCCTTCGCGCACGTGGGCGCCCAGGCCACGATGGAGTCGGCCAAGTTGCTGGGCGGCCGGGCCGCGGCGATGGGCAACCAGGCCGCGGTTGCGGCGCAGAGCCAGACGCGCAAGGCGGAGAACACCGCGCAGCAGGCCCAGGGTGAACCCGAGCAGTTGATGAGCAGTGCGCAGCAGGGCGCACAGATGGGTATGCAGGTCGCCTCGCAGGTCGGGTCGATGCTCACACAGGCGCCGCAGCAGATGATGCAGTCGGTCACTCAGCCGGTGCAGCAACTCGTCGCGCCGCTGCAGCAGGTCAGTTCGATGTTCGGTCAGCTGAGCGGCGGGATGAACCACGGCGCGCAGTTCGGCCTCGTGGGTGCCAATCCCTTCTCCAACCATCCGCTGGCCGGCGGCAGCGGTGCCAGCGCCGGGGCCGGACTGGTCCGCGCGGCATCGCTGCCCGGCGCGGGTGGCACGTTGGCCGGCACGTCGCTGATGAACGGTCTGCTCGGCCAGACCCCCGCCGCCACGGCCGCGCCGGTCGGTGCGGCGGCGGGCGGTGCGGGCGCGGGTCTTGCGCCGGTCGGGAATGCCGGCGCCGGTGGCGGACCGATGGGCGGTATGGGGCACGGCGCCAAGCGGGGCACCACCCGGCAGGGTCTGGCGGCGCCATCCGCCCTCGCCCACGACCTGGGTGAAGACGAAGAAGAAGATGACGACTGGTGAATCGTCAACTCACACAAGACTTCCCGGCCGAGGGGGCTGGAAGACTCGCCACCAGTGGTGAGGACACAGGAATAAAGGAAGAGTACCGAGCATGGCACAGATGAATACAGATGCCGCTGTCCTCGCCAAGGAGGCGGCCCACTTCGAGAGCATTTCCGGCGAACTGAAGGGCGTCATCTCGCAGGTCGAGGCGACCGGCGGATCGCTCGCGGCCCAGATGGTCGGTCAAGCCGGTACCGCCGCGCAGGCGGCGCTGCTGCGCTTCCACGAGGCCGCCGCGCGACAGGTCCAGGAGCTCAACGACATCTCCCAGAACATCCAGACCTCCGGCATGCAGTACACCACCGCCGACGACGACCAGGCCGGCAATCTGTCGGCGGCGATGAACCTCTGACGCAAGAGAAAACTTCCAGAAGGAGATAACAGATGACCAATCAGGTTTGGGAATTCGGCGGGATCGAAGGTTCCGCGGGTGAGATCAACGGCGCCGTCGGCGTCACCCAGGGTCTGCTCGACGAGGGCAAGGCCTCGCTGGCCTCGCTGGCCTCGGTGTGGGGTGGTTCCGGTTCGGAGGCCTACCAGGCCGTCCAGATGCGTTGGGACAGCACGTCGGCCGAACTGAATGCCGCCCTGCAGAACCTGGCGCAGACCATCAGCGAAGCCGGTTCGTCGATGCTCCAGACGGAGCAGGGCGTCACCGGGATGTTCGCGTAGAACCGACCGCACCCAGGGGTGGGCGGATAGCCTTCGGGCGTCCGCCCACTCCGTGCGTTCTCAGCAACAGCACGACTTTGAGAGGTGCTTATGTCGGCCGACTATGACCGGCTGTTCCATTCCTCCGGCGCGTCCGACGCCGCCGACGAGGATGCAGCCCACCGCGAGGGTGCACCGCCCATGCCCGTGAATGCCTCGGGTGCGGGTGGTTCGGGGTACAGCGGCGAGCGCACGCCGCCGCCGATGCCGATCACGCCGGCGCAGACCCAGGCCTCCGCGGCACCACCGCAGACTGGATCGGCACCACCGCAGAGCGGATCGGCGGTTCCGCCGCCGCGGGCGTCCGAGATCACCAGTCAGATCCCGGTCACCGGTCCCCAGCACGTCCAGAACGGCATGCTGCGCACCCCCCAGGCCGCCCAGCCGGCCGGTGCGCGGTACGAGCAGCAGCACTTCGCCGCTCCCGCGCCGCAGGCCCGCTCGGCGCCCGCCCCGGCACCGAGCGCGCATTACACCGAGGCAACCGAGACCGCGTGGACCCCGTCGAGCGCGCCCGCTCCGACCGGTCAGCCGGCGCCGACATCGGCGGCCACCATGGGCAACCACCGTGCCATTGACGCGCTCTCGCACGTCGGGGTGCGCACCGCGGTGAAGATGCCCTCCCAGCGTGGCTGGCGACACTGGCTCTATCTGCTGACCCGCATCAACATGGGCCCCTCGCCGGACGAGCTGTACGAGATGGATCTGCAGGCCCGGGTCCGCCGAAACGCCAGGGACTCCTATCAGATCGGCGTCTTCGGGCTCAAGGGTGGTGTCGGCAAGACGGCCGTCACGGTCGCCCTCGGCTCCGCGCTCAGCCGGGTGCGCGGTGACCGCATCCTGGCCATCGACGCCGACCCCGACTGCGGAAACCTCGCCGACCGGGCCGGCAGGCAGTCGGCGGCCACCATCGCAGACCTGTTGTCCGACAACGACTTGTCCCGGTACAACGACATCCGCGCCTACACCAGCATGAACGCCGCCAACCTGGAGGTGTTGTCCTCCGAGGAGTACAGCGCGGCCCGGCGCGAGTTCAACGAGGAGGACTGGAAGGGCGCCGTCAATGTGGTGTCGCGGTACTACAACCTGGTACTCGCGGACTGCGGTGCCGGCCTGTTCCAGCCGGCATCGCGCGGCGTGTTGTCCACCGTGTCGGGCATGGTGATCGTCGCGAGCGCCTCGATCGACGGTGCCCGCCAGGCCGCCATGACCATGGACTGGTTGCGGCAGAACGGATATCAGGATCTGCTCGGCCGGTCCTGCGTGGTGATCAACCATGTCACGCCGGGCAAGACCAACATCGACGTCGAGGATCTGGTGCAGCAGTTCGAGCGGCACGTACCCCCGGGCCGCGTCGTCGTCCTGCCCTGGGACAAGCACATCGCCGCGGGTACCGAGATCCAGCTCGACCTACTCGGCCGGACCTTCCAGCGCCGGATCCTGGAACTGGCGGCGGGCCTGTCCGACGACTTCGACCGGCTCGAACGGCGTTGACCGCGACCGCGGCGCCGTCCGGCGCGCCGGCGACATCGTCGGTCACGCCGGGCCGGCCGTCCACCACCCGGGTGACGATCCTGACCGGGCGCCGGATGACCGATCTGGTGCTGCCGGCATCCGCGCCGATCGAGACCTACATCGACGAGACCGTTTCGGTGCTCGCCGAACTGCTCGACGATTCACCGGCGGATGTGTTGGCGGGCTTCGACTTCAAGGCCCAGGGTGTGTGGGCGTTCGCCCGCCCGGGCGCGCCCCCGATGAAGGCCAGCGAATCCCTCGATGAAGCCGGCGTCGTCGACGGCGCGCTGCTGACCCTGGTCTCGGTGAGCCGCACCGAGCGGTATCGACCGTTGGTCGAGGATGTCATCGACGCCATCGCGGTGCTCGACGAATCCCCGGAATTCGACCGCACCGCACTGAACCGGTTCGTCGGTCTGGCCATCCCGCTGGTGGCGACGATCGCCACCGGCGTCGCTTTGGTGGCCTGGACACAATCGGGCAAGGACTGGTGGTGGTCGGTCGCGCTCGCGGTACTGGGGCTTGGCCTGCTGACCGGCGGGATGGTGTCGCGCTCGCGTTATCAGAACGAGAATCTGTCCGAAAGCCTGCTGGTGGCGGCACTTCCGGCGTTGGCCGGCGCGGCGGCGCTGGCGGTGCCGTTACCCCGCGACGCCGATGGGCTCGGTGCACCCCAGGTCGCCGGTGCCGCGGCCGTCGCATTGCTCTACACCCTGGCCACCCGGGGCGGTCCGCGCGGGCGGTCCAGCGTCGCCGCGTTCGGGGCGGTGTTGACGGTCGCGATCACCGCAGGGGCAATCGCCTTCGGCTACGGCGGCCAGGAATGGGTGCCGGCCGGCGCCATCGCGTTCGGCCTGATCGTGGTGACCAACGCCGCCAAGCTCACCGTCGCGGTGGCCCGTATCGCGCTGCCACCGATCCCCGCCCCCGGCGAGGCGGTGGCCAATGACGAACTCCTGGACCCGGTGTCGCGACCGGACATCGCCGACGAGGAGACCCCGACCTGGCAGGCGATCATCGCCTCGGTCCCGGAATCCGCCGCGCGGCTCACCGAGCGCAGCGAACTGTCCAAACAACTGCTGATCGGCTTCCTGACCGCCGGGTCGACCGTGCTGGCGACCGGTGCCATCGCCGTGGTGGTGCAGGGGCACTTCTTCGTGCACAGCCTGATCGTCGCTGCGCTGGTCACCGTCATCTGCGGCTTCCGTTCCCGGCTGTATGCCGAACGGTGGTGTGCCTGGGCACTCATGGCGGTCACCGTCGCGGTCCCCACCGGAGTGACGGTGCGGCTGTGCCTGTGGTACCCGGACCGGGCGTGGCTGGTGCTGGCGATCTACCTGCTGCTGGCGGCGGTCGCGCTGATCATGGTCGGGGCAACGGACAACGTGAACCGACTCTCGCCGGTGACCAAGCGGATCCTCGAGCTGTTCGACGGCGCGTCCATCGCCGCGGTGATCCCGCTGCTGTTGTGGATCGCCGGTGTCTACGACCTGCTGCGGAATCTGCGCTTCTAGGTACCGGTGATCTCGGCGACCGCGTCGTTGAGCCGATCACGGTCGGCGGCAATCGATTCCGCGGCCACCTCGGTGGCGTTGCGCAGCGCCTCGTTGAGCCGTTCCTGCACGGTGCCCGAGCCCAATCGGAGCAGACCGTCGGCCAGATACACGTCGACCAGGCGGTGGTGGCCGTTGAGCGTCACCTCGACGGTGTGTGACTCGTCGGTCGCGGTGAAGGACTCGGTGGCCATCTTGTGCAGCTGCTCATCCATCAGCTCCTGCAGCCGGCCCGCCTGACGCAGGACTGCGGCCACCTCCGGATGCATCGGCTCGCTCACTTGGACTCCTTGTCCTGCACATCTTTACGCCGCCGATTGCCGATCACCGGTTCGGTGTACGCGCGATCCTCGGTGTAGAGCTCCTCGTCCGGGGCGAAGCGGGCGTCGCGGCGCTTCTGCTGGCCCTGCTGGGCGCCGCCGTGCCCCATGCCGCCCATCCCGCCCATGCCCATCCCGCCGCCCATGGCCGACGCCGGGATGGCGCCGCCGCTGCCGCCGGGACGCGCGCCGCCGGCCGCAGGCGCGGGGGCCACGGTCTCTGCTCCGACACTGGGCTGCAATGGCATCGACGGCATGCCGCCCCCACCGCCGCCCGACCCACCGCCGGATCCACCACCGGAGCCGCCGCCCAGGCCGGCCGGCGAGACGCCCGGATCGTCGAGCCCGAGGCCGTCGAGGCCCGTGTCGGGGATGCCGCCACCGGGCAGACCGCCACCGGGCAGACCGCCCGACGGCGAACCACCGGACTTTCCGGCACCGGAGGGTGAACCACCACCGGCGGGCGATCCGCCGCCGGCCGGCGATCCCTGACCCGACGGTGACCCCGAACCCGTCGACGGCGATCCACCGGGCCGGCCGCCCTGTGGCGATGTCGACGTCGGCGACACCGCTGGCTGCCCGCCGCCGGGCGATCCGCCGCCGGACTGTTGACTGCCACCTGCGGTGCCGGTGCTAGGTTCGCTGCCCGGTGGCGGGGTGGTCGGGGCGGGCTGCTGATCGGGCTTGGTGCCGTTCTTGAGGGTCTCGCGGATGGGCGGCGTGGGCGGACGTACCGGAGTCACCGCCGATGCGGCGGCGTACTCGGCGAGAACCTCTTCCGAGCGGGTCTGCAGCTTCTGGTATTCGGCCAACAGCAGTGACATCTGGTTCGCGTCCGTTGCGACGGCCATCTGCGCGGTGATGGCCTGCACTTCGGCGACGGTCGGGTGGGAGGCCGCCGCCCAGCGGTGGACCTGGGCGAGCTCCCGCGCATGATCCGACATCTGCAGGGCTGACTCGCCCATCTCCTGTAACCAGGCCTTGTGTCGCGCCAGTGCGGTCCCGGCAACCTCGGCGGCGCTGCCCGTCCAGTCGACCGCATCGAGGTCGAACTCGTCGGCCCGCTGGATGAGCGCGCGACCGTAATCGGTCCACTCCTGGGCGAATTGGTCCAGCGTGGCGGCCTGGTCGGGTTGGGCGATCTGCTCCGCGGCGGCCTCGACGGCCAGATAACCCGGGGGTGCCGGGCAGGCCGCGATGGGCATCTGCGGTATGGATACCTGCGTCCCCAGACCCGGAATGGTCGCCTGGGTCATCTCGGTGACGGTGCCCTCGATCGCCGCCCGCCCGGCCGCATCGGTCTTCTCGTAGACGCTGGCGGCCGCGTTCAGCGACATCGACAGCAGCTGCGCTTCCTCCTCGCCCGCCGAGATGAACGATTTCATCCCGTCGCCCTCGGCCTGTACCTGCGCCACGGCGATACTGGCCATTTCCAGGCCGCACGGCGGGTTCGGATTCGCCGGCGGTGGCGGCAACGGCACGTCCAGGGCAATGGCCTTGCCGCGCAGGTCTTCCGGCTGGACGGTCAAACCACCTGTCATGACACCCCCTCCAAGGCCATCTGGTAGCGACTCTCCTCGCGCGGGTTGATCAGCCGGATCGGCAGCTGGCTGTGGCGCGGGGTGTCGATGTAGTTGCTGCGCAGTATCACCCGGCCCACGCCCGGATGGGGTCCGAGGTAGGTGGTCGAGTTCGGCCAAGAGACCTTGGCGACCTGCCCGATGCGGCCGTTGACGAATCCGGCGAACTCGCCGAACTGCGGGCCGAGGGTCACCACGCCGCCGGCCGCGGCGGACCGGATGACGAACTGGGTGAACAACCGGGCGTCGCCGAGGTTGACGCTGACATCGACGTCGTCGAAGGGCATGTACACCGGATAGCGGTCGGCGGTCTCACCGATCAGCACGCCGGCCGAGCCGATGGGTAACTCGTAATGCCGGTCGGTGACCGGGCTCTCGCCGAGCAGTGCTGCGCGCTGACCGCCGAACAGGCACGAAAAGCCGCGCGGCGTGGAGGGATTGGCCAGCGTGGTCAGCAGCACCGTGGTGGTCGGGGCGTATCCGGGACGCACCCGCACGCGGGTGAGGGTGTGGTCGGCCCGCGCCGACCACCAGACGTCGGGACCGCCGGGAGCCACATAGGCGACGGTGAAGCTGCTGCGGCCCTTGATCGAAGACCACGACTCGCGCTCGAAGCTGATCTCGGTGGCGCGGTCGAAATCATCGAAGCTGCGACTGCATCGCGCGTCGATCCCGTTGCCCGCCAACTGATCCGCAATGCGGGTTGCCGAGGCGACCAGATACCGCGCCAACCCGGACACGCCGGTGTCGCGGCGCAGTGCGGGGCGGCGGGTCGACTCCGGATCGGCGCGCAGCATGATCCAGGTGCGCCGGTTGGCCGGCGCCGGATACGGCCCGACCACCTGATCGTAGAGCGCGACCAGACTCGCCGGTGCCGTCTTGCCGACCCGGTAACCGGCCGCGACCACGTCGGCCTCCAACTCCGGACAGTGTGCGGCGATCAGGTGCTCCACCACCCGGGTGTCCACCACGTCGTCGGTGAACGCCTCGCCGTCGACCAACACCGTCGGCGTGAACGGGCGGGGGACGAGTTCGATGAGCGCGACCAGATATCCGTCCTGCCAGCGCACCGCCACGTGATCACCGGGCAGCACGGTCGCGCCGACGGCCGGCTCCGACGGCGGCGGCGGCGGGGTGGACAACCGCCGGCGCCAGGAGAACAGTGCCGCGATCCAACCGGTGAACCGGCGTCCGCGCACCGTCAGGGTCGTCGCGATGGCCAGCAGCACGCTCAGCGTGATGCCGAGCCACAGCAGGTCCAACGTCGTGAACACCGCGATGAGCGCCGGGGTCAGTACCGCCGCCCACAACAGATGCCCGGTGCTGAACCGGAATCCGAACTGGCCGAAGAACTCCCTCATCGGCGTCTCATTGCGCGGCGGGCCAGTGCCCCGATGCCCAGCACCAGCGCCAGCCCGACGCCGGTCAGCACCACGAGGGTGATGGGCCCACGATCCGGCGGCAACACCACGACCGGCGGCGGCAGCTGCTTGACGCGGTAGGCCGCGACCGCGGGTCCCTCCGGCACATCCCAGGTCAGCGCCGCGACCGGGTCGATGACGCCGGCGCCGACATAGTTGTCGACACCCCCGCCCGGATGGCGCGCCGTCGCGGTGATCCGATGCATGATCTGGGCCGGCGTCAGCTCGGGGAAGCGCTGCTTGAGCAACGCGGCCAGGCCCGAAACATAGGCGGCGGCAAAAGATGTCCCGGCGATCGGGATGGGGCCGTCGGCTCCGGCCAGGGCGTTGACCGGGTTGCCGTCATAGCCGAGCGCGGTGATGTTCTCGGCGGGCGCGGCGGCATCCACCCACGGCCCGGACATCGAGAAGGTGCTCGGCTGCCCGGTCTGGCCGATCCCGCCGACCGTCAGCACCAGCGGTGAATACCAGGCCGGTGACACGATGGTCTGCACCTGACGCCAGCCGCGCGGATCGTCGGGCTCATCGGCCTCGGGCGGCGGGTTCTGGGCGCAATCCTGGCCGGTGTTGCCCGCGGCGACGATGACGATGGCGCCCTTGATGTTCACCGCGAAGTTGATGGCGGCCCCGACGGTGGCCTCGTCGATCGGCCGGGTCACCTTGTAACAGGCGGCCTCGCTGATGTTGATGACCTGGGCGCCCAGATTGGCCGCGTGCACGATCGAACGCGCCAGGCTGCGCAGCGAGCCCGCGGTCTGGGTGGTGTTCGGGTTGTTCGGATCCTGGCGGGCGCCCACCGGTTGGAAGTTGTCCGACGTCTGGCGCAGCGACAGGATGCGGGCCTCGGGGGCGACGCCGATGAACGCGTCCGTCGGCGCACCACGGCCGGCGATGATGGCGGCGGTCAGGGTGCCGTGCGAGTCGCAGTCCGACATCCCGTTGCCGGCCTTGTCGACGAAGTCGCCACCGGGCTCGGCCGGCACCCGCGGGGACCCGTTCACGCCGGTGTCGATCACCGCCACAGTTACCCCGGCTCCCGTTGCGAACTTCTGCGCATCGGCCAGCCGGAGGTACTCGCTGGCCCACGGCTTGTCGGTGAAGTTCGAATTCGGGAAGACGATCGGCGCCGAGCACTGACGGCGTTGCTCGGTGGGTTGGTCGGGGCCCGTCTCATCCGGCGGAACAGCGGCGGCATCGATCACCGGCGGCTCGATGGCCGCCGCCGGCGGAGCCGCGACGATCAGCACTGCCGGCGGCGCCGTCAACAGGACGAGCGCCAGCGTGGCCAGCAGCACACCGATGCGTCGCACGGTCTGTTCACTCCCCTTTGCAATCCCCGGTTGCCGGATGTGCTGGCACATCCCGCAGCAAAGCGAAGGCCGCCGTTCGGCGACGCATCGTGTCACGTCAGCCTAGGTCGGCCTTCGTCAGAGCAAGTTTACGGGGGTGTAGGCAGGGTGCGTTCCGCTTTCTTGGGCCCGCTCAGGCGTCGAGATCCTTGGTCACCAGATCGGCGATGGTGGCCAACGCGTCGGCGTCATCGGAGCTGACCGTCACCTGGGCGCCGTTGCCGGCCCCGAGGGTCATGATCATCAGTGCCGAACCGGCGTCCACCGGTTCGCCACCGTCGAGTGACAGGGTCACCTCGGCACCCGAATTGACGACGGCCTCGGCGATGATCGCGGCGGGACGGGCGTGCAGGCCGATCGAGGACCCGACGGTGACGGTCTTCTCGGGCATTCGGTTTCTCCTTCTGTTGGGGGTTGGGTGATGCGGGATCAGGCGGCGACGGGCCGGCGCGGCTTGGCGAACTGTTTGGCGGCGACGACCGCGGCGGCGGCCGCCGCGGTACCGACGGCCAGGGAGATCAGGAACCAGGCCAGGTTGCCCATCGCGAAGAACACGAAGATGCCGCCGTGCGGGGCGCGCAGGGTCACTCCGGTCGCCATGCAGAGCGCGCCGGTGATGGCACCGCCGAACATCATCGACGGGATGACGCGCAGCGGGTCGGCCGCGGCGAACGGGATGGCGCCCTCGGAGATGAAAGCCGCACCCAACAGCCAGGCGGCGCGACCGTTCTCCTTCTCGGGCTCGCTGAACAGGCTCGGACGCACCGTGGTGGCCAGCGCCATGGCCAGCGGCGGCACCATACCGGCGGCCATCACGGTCGCCATCACCTCGAACGATGCGGTGGTGGCGGCGGCCAGACCGGCGGTGGCGAAGGCGTAGGCGGCCTTGTTGACCGGGCCGCCGAGGTCGAAGCACATCATCAGGCCCAGGATGACCCCCAGCAGGATGGCCGAGGTTCCGGTCAGGCCGTTGAGCCAGTCGGTCAGGCCGGTGTTGATCAGCGCCAGCGGCCGGCCGATGAGCAGGAACATGATCAGGCCGACGACCAGCGAGGCCACCAGCGGGATGATGACGACCGGCATCAGGCCGCGCAGCCAGCGCGGGACGTCGATGCGGCTGATCCACAGGGCGGTGAAGCCGGCGATCACACCACCGACGATGCCGCCGATGAAACCGCCGCCGACGAAGACGGCCAGCGCGCCCGCGGTGAAGCCCGGTGCGATGCCCGGCCGGTCGGCGATCGCGAACGATATGTAACCGGCCAGCGCGGGCACCAGGAATCCGAATGCCAGGCCGCCGAGGCTGAACAGGATGGCACCGAAGTACTGGGCCAGTCCGCCGTCGGGCAGGTTGGTCAGCGAATTGTTCAGCGCGATGTCATTGGCGACATCGGCGATCTCGTAACCGCCGAAGAGGAAGCCCAGTGCGATCAGCAGGCCGCCGGCCGCCACGAACGGGATCATGTAGCTGACCCCGGTGAGCAGGATCTGCCGGGTCCGGGTACCCCAGCCGACATTCGCCGATCCCTCGGTCGTGTCATCGGCCGGACCGCTGCCCTCGACCCGCGCTGCCTTCGGATTGTCTGCCGCGGCAACGGCTTCGGAGATCATGGCATCGGGCTCGTTGATGGCCCGTTTGACGCCCGAGGCGATCACCGGCTTACCGGCGAATCGGCCCCGGTCTTTCACACCGACATCGGTGGCGAAGATGACGGCGTCTGCGGCGGCGATGGTCGTGGCCGGCAGCGGCGTGCTGCCCGAGGAACCCTGGGTTTCCACCACCAGCTCGACATCGGCACGCTCGGCGGCGAGCTTCAGTGCGTCGGCGGCCATGTAGGTGTGGGCGATCCCGGTGGGGCAGGCGGTGATCGCGACGATGCTCTTCTTGCCGGCCGGTGCGGCGGGCGCGGCCGGGGCCGGCGTGGCGGCGGCCGGTGCCGGCGTGGCGGCGGCCGGTGCCGGATTCACCACCCCGTCGACCAGCCCGACCAGCTCACCGGCGGTGCCGGCGGCACGCAGCTGCTCGACGAAGTCCTTGCGGACCAGTGCGCGGGCCAGGCTGGACAGCAGCTTCAGGTGGTCGGAGCCGCCGGATTCCGGTGCGGCGATCAGGAACACCAGGTCCGCCGGGCCGTCTGGGGCACCGAAGTCCACGGCCGGGGACAACCGGGCGAATCCGATGGTAGGGGTGTCGACGTACGGCGACCGGCAGTGCGGGATGGCGATCCCGCCGGGCAGTCCGGTGGCCGACTGCGCCTCTCGGGCCATGGCCGCAGCGATCAGGCCTTCGGCGTCGGAGGTGCGGCCGGCCCCGGCCAGCAGCCCGGCCAGCCGGCCGATGACGGCCTCCTTGTCGGTCCCGGCGTCGGCGTCGAGCAGCACCAGATCGGTGGTGATGACCGGAGATGAAGTGGACATGGCCAAACTTTCTGTGAGGGTCAGGATTCGGTGTGCGCGGGCGAGATCGCCCGCACCGGGACGGCGTCGAGGTCGAGTTGGTCGGGGGAGGGCAGGGCGGAACCGGGTAGGGCAGCGGCGGCGCTGCCGTAGGCCACGGCCATCCGCAACCGCTCGGCCGGGTCGGCCCCGGCCTGTTCGGCGCGCACATAACCGGCCAGTGCGGAGTCCCCGGCGCCGACGGTGCTGCGCGGGGTGATCGGCGGTGAACCGGCCAGCCAGCTGCCCGACGGGTCCACCAGCACCGCACCCGCGGCGCCCAGGGTGACCAGCACGCTGCGGGCACCGCGGTCCACCAACTGCCGGGCGGCCGCCACCACCGGACCGTGATCACCCTGGGCCGCAGCGGCTTCCAGCTCCTGCCCGGAGGTTCCGGTCAACCCGGCCAGCTCCTCGGCGTTCGGCTTGATCAGATCCGGTGCGGCGGTGCCGAACGCGTCGGCCAGTGCGGTCAACGGGGCATCGGAGGTGTCGACCGCGACCCGGCAGTCCGAACCGGCCAGCTGCGCCACCACATCGGCATACCAGCTCGCCGGCACGCCCGGCGGCAGCGAGCCGGAGAGCACCACCCAGGACGCGGTGCGCGCCGTGTCGATGACGGTACGGGTCAGCCCGTCCAGGGTGGTGGCATCCAGGGCTGCGCCGGGAGCATTGAGTTTGGTTGTGGTGCCGTCAGTCTCGGTGACCGCGATATTGGTGCGCACGGGTGCGGGCACCGGTACGGCGGTGAACGGCACCTCGGCGGCGCGCAGCGCGGTGAGGATCGGATCATCCTCTGCGGCGGGCAGCACGGCAACGGCGTGCAGCCCGGCCAGGCCGAGCGCACGGGCCACGTTGACACCCTTGCCGCCCGGTTCGTCGGTGACGGTGCGGATCCGGTGCACGGCTCCGCGGGTGAGGGTGCCGGGCAGCGTGACGGTGCGGTCGATGCTGGGGTTCGGGGTGACCGTGACGATCATGCGGTTGCTCCTGCGCAGATGATTTCGATGCCGAGGCCGGTGAGTTCGATGCGGGCGTCCGGGCTGACCTCGCTGTCGGTGATGACGGCGTCGACGCTGGACAGCGGGGCGAAGCTGTGCAGCTCCTCACGACCCATCTTGGTCGAATCCGCGGCCACCACAACGTAGTTGGCACAGTTGACCATGGCCCGTTTGATGGCGGCCTCATCGGCATCGGGGGTGGACAGACCGTGCCGGGCGGTGATGCCGTTGGTACCGATGAATGCGATGTCGACCCGCAGTTGCTCCAGCGTCTGCAGTGCCTGCTCGCCGACGCAGGCCTGGGTGAGTCCGCGGACCCGCCCGCCGAGTAGCTGCAGGGATACCGACTGCACGGTGGACAGCCGGTTGGCCACCGGGATCGAGTTGGTCACCACCACCAGCTCCCGATCGGTCGGGATGGCCGCCGCGATCCGGCTGGTGGTGGTGCCGGCGTCGAGCAGCACACTGCCACCGCCGACCGGGAAGAACTCGCATGCCGCCGCGGCGATGGCGTCCTTGTGCTGCGCCCGGGTGGCGTCGCGTTCGTCGACGTCCTGCTCGACGAGGTGCAGTGCGCGCGCCGGGACGGCGCCGCCGTGCACCCGGCGCAGCAGGCCGGCCTTGTGCAGGACGGCCAGATCGCGGCGCACGGTTTCGGTGGTGACGTCGTAGGCGGCGGCCAGCTCGGCGACCGAGGCGCGTCCCTGCTGCATCACCAGAGCGGCGATCGCATGCTGACGTTCCTCGGCGTACATCGGGCTCCGTTCGGCACGAGCTCCAGGTGAAATGTTGATATGTGTGGTTTTACGCCTGATTCTGTTGACTTGTCAATGCTTTCTTGTAATCTGAATCACATGAGTTCCTCACCCGTGACTGAGACCAAGGTGCTGTCGGGCGTCCCGGTGGTCGCCGGCGTCGCCTACGCACCGGTGATCCGGCCCGGTGCCCGCCCGGCGGTCGCCACCGAACCCGCCGCCGAACTGTCCGAGGCCGACCGGCCCGGCGAGGTGGACCGGCTCAAGGAGGCGGCGGCCACCGTGGCGGCCCGGCTGCGCGACCGGGCGGGCCATGCCACCGGCGTCGCCTCCGAGGTGCTGGCCACCACCGCCGCACTGGCCCAGGACCGCGCGTGGCTCAAGGATGCCGAGAAGCGCATCACCGCGGGCAGTCCGGCGCAGCAGGCCGTCGGCGGCGCCATCGGCAAGATCGCCGACGCGCTGGCCAAGGCCGGCGATCTGATGGCCGAGCGGGTCACCGACCTGCGCGATGTGCGCGACCGCGTGCTGGCCCAGCTGGCCGGGCTGCCGGAACCGGGTGTGCCGATGCCCGATGTCCCGTCGGTGCTGTGCGCCGAGGATCTGGCGCCGGCCGATACCGCGGGCCTGGATCCCGCCCTGGTAGTCGCGCTGGCCACCACCCTCGGCGGGCCGACCAGCCACACCGCCATCATCGCCCGCCAGTTGGGGATACCGTGCGTGGTGGCCGTCGACGGTCTCGATGAGGTGCCCGCCGGTGTCGCGGTGATGGTCGACGGTGCGCGCGGCACGGTCACCGTCGCACCCGATGCCGATGAGGCCGAACGCGCCGTGCAGACCTCGCGGGTCGAGGCGCAGCGGGTGGCGCAGTGGAAGGGTCCGGGCGCGACCGCCGACGGACACGCCGTCGCGGTGCTGGCCAACGTGCAGGACGGCGCGGCCGCGCAGGCAGCCCGGCAGACGCCGGCCGAAGGTGTGGGGTTGTTCCGCACCGAACTGTGTTTCCTGAACCGCGATACCGAACCCTCGGTGCCGGAGCAGGCGCGGATCTACGGCGAGGTGCTGACGGCCTTCGACGGCCACAAGGTCGTCATCCGCACGCTGGACGCCGGGTCGGACAAACCGCTGAAGTTCGCCGGCCATCCGGACGAGGCCAACCCGGCACTCGGGGTGCGCGGCGTCCGGATCTCCTTCGGCAACCCGGGCCTGATGACCCGGCAGCTCGAATCCATCGCCGCCGCGGCCGCGGCCACCGGTAATGACCCATGGGTGATGGCGCCGATGATCGCCACCCCGGACGAGGCCAAAACCTTTGCCGAGCAGGCGCGTTCGTTCGGACTGACGCCGGGGGTCATGATCGAGATCCCGGCTGCGGCGCTGCTGGCCGGCCACATCCTGGAGCACGTCGACTTCCTGTCGATCGGCACCAACGATCTGGCCCAGTACACGATGGCCGCCGACCGGATGTCGGCCGAACTGGCCACGCTCACCGATCCGTGGCAGCCCGGGGTGCTGGCACTGGTGGATATGACCGCACGGGCGGGTGCGGCGGCCGGCAAGCCGGTCGGTGTCTGCGGCGAAGCCGCGGCCGATCCGCTGCTGGCCTGCGTGCTGGTGGGGATGGGCATCACGTCGCTGTCGGCGGCCGCCACGGCGGTGCCCGGCGTGGGTGCGGCGCTGGCTGCGGTGACGTTGGAGCAGTGTCGGGCCGCGGCGCGGGCGGTGCTGTCGACGGGAAGCGCCGCCGAGGCGCGTGCGGTGGCATCCGACGCGTTGAGCTGAGACGAGGCTCGCCGCGAGCGTGCGTGGGGATGCACGGCTCGCGGCGAGCGGGTGGAAATCTGCGCTAGAACCAGGCTTTTCGGCCACCGACCGGACGGCCGACCGCGCCGAGGATCCAGAGCACCACGCCGACGACCACGAGGATCGCACCGATCGTGTACAGGATCGACAGGCTCGTGAAATACCCGATGATCAGCAGGATGACGCCGAGGATGATCATGATGATTCCCATCCGTAGAAGTGTTGTCGGACGGTGAATTTCCCTAACCGTCAAAACTCAAACCGGTTTTCGATCTTGAGTTCGTTTTGCGGCCGAAACGAGACGGGAATGATTCGGACTGCGGTCCGGTTAATTCGGACATGCCTGCCGTCACAGCCGACACCCTGACCCTGCCCCGCATCGCGGGGCCCACCCCGACCGACACCGACCGCCCGGTCCGGTCCATCACCACCGGCCCCCGCGGTTACGAGGGCGAAGGATTCCCCGTCGTGCGCGCCTTCGCCGGCGTCAGCGCCGCCGACCTCGACCCGTTCGTGCACATGGACCAGATGGGCGAAATCGAATATCAGCCCGGTGAGCCGCGCGGCACCGACTGGCATCCGCACCGCGGCTTCGAGACCGTCACCTACATGCTCGACGGACGTTTCGCCCATCAGGATTCCCACGGCGGTGGCGGTTTGATCACCGACGGCGCCACCCAGTGGATGACGGCCGGGTCGGGCATCCTGCACATCGAGACCCCGCCGGCCGAACTCGTCGACAGTGGCGGCCTGTTCCACGGCGTGCAGCTGTGGGTGAATCTGCCGCGGAAGGACAAGTTCGCCGCACCGCGCTACCAGTCCATCGAGGGCGGCCAGGTCGCCCTGCTGTCCTCCGAGGACGGCGGCGCGCTGGTGCGCGTCATCGCCGGGGAGATCGACGGGCATGCCGGTCCGGGCAGTACCCACACGCCGATCACCCTGGCGCACAGCACGATTGCACCCGGCGCGCGGTTGAATCTGCCCTGGGATCGCACCTACAACGCGTTGGTCTACGTGCTGTCCGGCCGGGGCGGCGTCGGCCCGGTCGGCCATCCGATCCAGCAGGGACAGCTGGCGGTGCTCGGCCCCGGCGACCGCATCGAGATCACCGCTGACGCCGGCCAGGACGGCAACCGGCCCGCGCTGGAGGTGCTGTTGCTCGGCGGCCGGCCGATCCGCGAACCGGTCGTGCAGTACGGGCCCTTCGTGATGAACACCAAGTCGGAGGTCTTGCAGGCTCTGGAAGACTTCAACGCGGGCCGGTTCGGCTCGCTGCCGCCCGATGCGCTGATGCCGCACCGGAGCCGCTGAGTGTTTGCTGGATCTGCATCATCCCGTCGGTACGCAACGATCAGGTGGTAGTGGGGCCGGTGATTTGTGGCACAATTTGACTGTGCCGCATATAGCCAGCAGGGGTCCGGGTCGTCCGCCGGCCGCCAAGGCCGCCGAGACCCGTGAGCGGATCCTGCAGGCCGCCCGTGAGGTGTTCAGCGAACTCGGTTACGACGCAGCGACTTTCCAGGCGATCGCGGTTCGCTCCGACCTGACGCGGCCGGCCATCAACCACTACTTTCCGAGCAAGCGGGTGCTCTACCGGGAGGTGGTCGAGCACACCAACTCGATCGTGGTGCAGAGCGGACTGGAGCGCGCCCGGTCCGAGACCACCTTGCTGCGTCGGCTCTCGGCGTTCTTCTCGATCGCCGTCCAGGCCGACAGCAAGGACCGCTCGGTCGCGGCGTTCCTGGTGACCTCGGTGCTCGAGGCGCAGCGGCATCCCGAGCTCAGCCAGGACGATCACGACTCGCTGGCCAGTTCCCGCGAGTTCGTCCGGTGGGCGGTCGGCGAAGCGGTCGACAACGGCGAGCTAACCACCGATACCGACGTCGACACCCTGGTGGAGATGCTGGTCGCGGTGATGTGGGGAATGGGCTTCTACGCCGGGTACGTCGGCACCCATGACCAGTTGGAGGCCGTCATCGCCCAGCTGGAACTGCTGCTGGCTAACAAGCTCTGGAAGCCCGCCGGATAGCTGACCGGCGCCGGCCGATAGCAAGGCTAACGATCGGTAGCATGGCGCCATGAGCTCACTGCGCACCCACGACGACAGCTGGGACATCGCCACCAGCGTCGGCACCACCGCCGTCATGGTCGCTGCCGCCCGCGCCGCCGAGACCGCTGCGGCGGACCCGCTGATCTCCGACCCCTACGCGCGCACCCTGGTCGACGCCGCCGGCGGTGGCCCGTGGAGCGTCATGCTCGACGACGAGTTCGTCACCCGCGCCAACGAGACCGACCCCGAGGCTGCGCTGCTGTTCACCCATATGGGCAACTACCAGGCCGTGCGCACCCGCTTCTTCGACGACTATTTCGCCGAGGCCGGGCTGCACCAGGTCGTGATCCTGGCCTCGGGCCTGGACTCGCGGGCCTACCGGTTGCCGTGGCCCGCGGGCACCATCGTCTTCGAGATCGACCAGCCCAAGGTGCTGGAGTTCAAACAGCAGGTGCTCACCGAGCACGGTGTGCAGCCGACCGCCACCCGCCGCGAGGTGGCCGTGGATCTGCGCCAGGACTGGCCCGCCGCCCTGCGCGCCGCCGGTTTCGACGCCACCGTGCCGACGGCCTGGCTGGCCGAGGGCCTGTTGATGTATCTGCCCGCCGACGCCCAGGACCGGCTGTTCGAGCAGATCACCGACCTCAGCGCGGCGGGCAGCCGGATCGCGGCCGAGACGGCGCCGATGCAGGCCGAGGAACGCCGCGCACAGATGAAGGAACGGTTCGCAGCGATCCGGGAGAAGTTCGGCCTCGACGACAGCATCGACGTCGGCGAGCTGATGTACAACGACCCCGACCGGGCGGACCTGGCGACCTGGCTGGCCGGTCACGGCTGGGACAGCACGGTCCGCAAATCCGCCGATGAGATGCGCCGACTCGATCGGTGGGCGCTGCCGGCCGGACCCGATGTGCCCGACGACGACGCCTTCTCGCAGTTCGTCACCGCCACGCGGCTCTGACGACGGGTTTCGCGTACCGACGATTTCGGCTCTTACGGCCGACCCAACCAACTGGTTAGGATCGAATTTCCTCTCCTCAGGAAGGACGGTCCCATGACCACTCATGCCGATGCGCCCACCTCGATGGTCGGCGCGGACATCCCGGCCGTGGTCGCCGGGCTGCGCGCCACCTACGCCACCGGTCGCACCCGCGATATCGAATGGCGCCGCGGCCAGCTGCGGGCGCTGGAGCGCCTGGTCGTCGACAACGAGACGGCCATTGCCGCCGCGCTGAAGGCCGACCTCGGTCGCCAGCCCTTCGAGGCGTGGCTGGCCGATGTCGCCAGCACCGCCGCCGAGGCAGCCGACGCCGCCAAGAATGTCGGAAAGTGGGCCAAGCGCCGGTACCGGCTCCTCGAGCTCTCGCAGCTGCCCGGTATGGGGTGGGTGGAATACGAGCCCTACGGCACCGTGCTGGTGATCGGTGCCTGGAACTTCCCCTTCGCGCTCACCCTCGGCCCCGCCGTCGGCGCGCTGGCCGCCGGCAACACCGTCGCGCTCAAGCCGTCCGAGTTGGCCCCGGCGTCCTCGGCACTGATGGCCGATCTGGTCCCCAAGTACCTCGACCCCGCGGCGGTCGCCGTCATCGAGGGTGACGGTCTGGTCAGCCAGGCACTCATCGATCAGGGTTTCGACAAGATCTGCTTCACCGGCGGCACCGAGATCGGCCGCAAGGTCTATCAGGCCGCCGCGGCGCACCTGACCCCGGTCACCCTCGAGCTGGGCGGCAAGAGCCCGGTGATCGTGGCCGCCGACGCAGATATCGACGTCGCGGCCCAGCGCATCGCCTGGACCAAGTTGATCAACTCCGGGCAGATCTGCATCGCCCCGGACTATGTGCTGGCCGACGCCTCGATCCGGGATGAACTGGTCACCAAGATCAAGGCCGCCGTGCAGACCTTCGAATCCGAGGCGACCGGCGGCAAGCGGATCGTCAACCGCCGCCACTTCGACCGGCTGGCCGCCGCGGTATCAGCCACCGAGGGTGAGGTCGTCATCGGCGGGGGTGCCAACCCGGACGCGCTGGAACTCGACGCGACCGTCGTCGTCGACCCGTCGTTGAGCGAGCCGCTGATGACCGACGAGATCTTCGGCCCCGTGCTGCCGATCGTCACCGTCCAGAACCTGGACGAGGCAATCGAATTCGTCAACGCCCGGCCCAAGCCGTTGGCGGCCTACCTGTTCACCAAGGCCAAGGCCGTCCGCGAACGGGTGATCCGTGACGTGCCTGCCGGCGGGATGGTCGTCAACCACCTGATCTTCCACTTCGCCACCACCAAGCTGCCGTTCGGCGGGGTCGGTCCGTCCGGTACCGGGGCCTACCACGGCCGGTACGGCTTCGAGGAGTTCAGCCACCGGAAGTCGGTGCTCACCAAGCCGACTCGTCCCGACCTGGGCAAGCTGATCTACCCGCCCTACACCGACCGGGCGTGGAAGCTGGCCCGCAAGCTGTTCTAAAGCGGTGACCCGGGTCACCGGGACCGGATCGCGCGACGTATACAGAGATGGAACGTCTCGATAGTCATGCCTGTTAGCGCCTTCAGAGAGGAATCCCATGCCCGGAGTGCAGGATCGCGTTGTCGTCGTCACCGGTGCCGGCGGTGGACTTGGCCGTGAGTACGCCCTGACTTTGGCCCGTGAAGGTGCCAGCGTCGTGGTCAACGACCTCGGCGGAGCCCGTGACGGCACCGGCGCCGGACACAACATGGCCGATCAGGTCGTCGAGGAGATCAAGGCCGCCGGCGGCCGTGCCGTCGCCAACTACGACAGCGTCGCCGAGACCGAGGGCGCCGAGAACATCATCAAGACCGCCATCGACGAGTTCGGCAAGGTCGACGGCGTGGTCAGCAACGCCGGCATCCTGCGCGACGGCACCTTCCACAAGATGACGTTCGAGGCCTGGGACGCCGTGCTCAAGGTGCACCTCTATGGCGGTTACAACGTCATCCGCGCCGCCTGGCCGCATTTCCGCGAGCAGAGCTTCGGCCGCGTCGTGGTCGCCACCTCGACCAGTGGCCTGTTCGGCAACTTCGGCCAGGCCAACTACGGCGCGGCCAAGCTGGGCCTGGTCGGCCTGATCAACACGCTGGCCCAGGAGGGCGCCAAGTACAACATCAAGACCAATGCCGTCGCGCCGATCGCGGCGACCCGGATGACGCAGGACATCCTGCCGCCGGAGGTCTTCGAGAAGCTGACCCCCGAGTACGTGGCCCCGGTGGTCGCCTACCTGATGACCGAGGAACTGCCCGACACCGATTCGATCTTCATCGTCGGCGGCGGCAAGGTGCAGCGCACCGCGCTGTTCCAGAACGAGGGCATCACCTTCGGTGAGGTTCCGTCGGTCGACGATGTGGCCGCCAAGTGGGGCGAGATCACCGACCTGTCGGCAGCACAGCAGGCCAGCTTCAAGCTCGGATGAAAGCGCTTGTAGCACAGGAGCTCACGGGACCCGCGGGGCTGGTCTACACCGATGTCGACGCGCCCCTTGCCGGTGGCGCGGTCATCGTCGATGTCGGTGCGGCCGGCGTCTGCTTTCCCGACCTGTTGCTGACCAGGGGTGAGTACCAGCTCCGGCTGGAGGCACCGTTCACCCCGGGCCTGGAGGTGGCCGGCACCGTACGGTCGGCGCCGGCCGACTCCGGTTTTGCCGTCGGGCAGCATGTTTCGGGATTCACCATGATCGGCGGATACGCCGAGCAGGTCGCGGTGGCCCCGGACTCGCTGCTGCCGGTCCCCGACGGGATCGACGATGCGACGGCGGTGTGCCTGCTGGGCAACTACACCACGATGTACTTCGCCCTGACCCGTCGCGGCGCGTTGCAGGCCGGGGAGACCGTGCTGGTGCTCGGCTCCGCCGGCGGTATCGGCGTGGCGAGCATCCAGATCGCCAAGGCGTTGGGCGCCAAGGTGATCGCGATGGTGCACCGTCCGGACGCGATCGACTTCGTCACCGGCCTCGGGGCCGACGTGGTGTTGCCGCTGGCCGACGGCTGGCGCCAGGCCGTGCTGGACGCCACCGGCGGTCGAGGCGTGAACATGGTCGTCGACCCGGTCGGGGGTGACCCGTTCGACGACGCCGTGCGGGTGCTGGCCCCCGAAGGTCGGCTGCTGGTCATCGGTTTCGCCGCGGGCGGCATCCCCACCGTCAAGGTCAACCGGCTGCTGCTGCGCAACATCAGCATCGTCGGGGTGGGCTGGGGTGAGTTCGCCCGGGTGACCCCGGGCGCGGGTGCGGAGATGGCGGCCGGTCTCGGCGCGTTGGTGCAGGCGGGTCTGCGACCACCGCCGCCGGTGCGGTATCCGCTGTCCGACGGTGCCGCGGCACTGCAGGCGTTGGCGGACGGCAAGATTCACGGCAAGCTCGTCCTGGAGCCGTAGTGACCGGCCCGCGCGCGTTGGCATTCGACGTGTTCGGCACGGTGGTGGACTGGCGGTCCGGCATCATCGCCGAACTGCAATCCTTCGGATCCCGCCAGGGCCTGCAACGGGATTGGGTGTCGTTCGCCGACGCCTGGCGGGCCGGTTATGCCCCGGCCATGGATCGGGTACGTCGTGGTGAGCTGCCGTGGACCCGCATCGACGATCTGCACCGGGAGATCCTGCTCGAGTTGCTCGGTGATGCCGCAGTGCCCGAGTCGGATATCGACGACCTGAACCGGGCCTGGCACCGGCTGATTCCGTGGCCGGACGCGGTCCCCGGACTGCAACGGCTCAAACAGCGCTTCGTCATCACCACGCTGTCCAACGGCAATGTCTCGTTGCTGACCGATATGGCCAAGAATGCCGGGCTGCCGTGGGACTGCGTCATCTCCGCCGAGCTGTTCGGGCACTACAAACCCGATCCGCAGGCCTATCAGGGGTGTGCGCGACTGCTCGACGTGGCGCCGGGCGACCTGATGCTGGTGGCGTGTCACCCGGGCGATCTGCGGGCCGCGCGGGACAGCGGACTGCGTACCGGTTATGTCGTGCGGCCGCTGGAACGCGGGCCCGGCCACCCGCTGCCGACCGTCGAGGACGGCGAGTTCGACGTCGTGGCACACGATTTCATCGACCTGGCCCGACAGCTGGGGGCCTGACCGATGGAAACGCTGGGCATCATCGGCGTCGCGCTGGCGATCGCCATCGGCCTGGTCGGCATCATCGTGCCGATCCTGCCGGGCGGCCTGCTGGTCATCGGGGCGATCGGGGTGTGGGCCTATGTGGAGGGCTCGACGACGTCCTGGGTGACCTTCGGTATCGCGGCGGCACTGTATGTGGCCGCCGAGATCATCAAGTACACCTGGCCGGTGCAACGCATGCGCCGGGCCGATGTCCGCACCTCGGTCCTGGTGCTCGGCGCCATCGCCGGCATCGTCGGATTCTTCGTCATCCCGGTGATCGGTCTGCTGATCGGTTTCGTGCTCGGGGTGTATCTGGCCGAGCTGGCGTTGCGCCGGGATCCCACCCGCGCGTGGGCCTCGACGGTGCACGCGCTCAAGGGCGTCGCGCTGTCGGTGGGGGTGGAGCTGACCGGTGCGCTGCTCGCGACCGTCACCTGGGTGATCGGCGTGCTGCTCAGTTAGTCAGCTGAGCCCGCAGCCGGGCCAGGTCGTCGTCGGTGACACCGGCGGCCTGCAGGAAACCGGCCGGCGAACCATATCGCTCGTCGAGCTTGCGGCGCGCCGCGTCGAGGTACTCCTCACGCACTCCGAGCACGGCATCGGTGAGCCGGGCCTCGGCGAAGGTCAGCACCTCGGGTGTCTCGCCGGCACGGGCCTTGACCGACTCCATGATGGATTCGCGCAGCGGGTCGATGGCGTCGTTGCTGCGCAGGAAGTCGGTCACGATCGCATCGCGCGGTACGCCGACGGCCTCCAGCACGGTGGCGACCGTGAAGCCGGTGCGGTCCTTACCCGCGAAGCAGTGCGCGATGACCGGTCGTCCGTCGGCCAGCAGTGAGATCACCTGACGGACCGCCACCTGCGCACCGGTCAGTGCGGGGAATTCCTCGTAGACCTCGGTCATGTAGCGCTTGGCGGACTCGGCGACATCCTCACCCTCGGGCGACTCCGACATCACCCGCTGGAAGGTCGCCTCGTGCGGCGCGTCCTGGGCCGAGTCGTCCTCGAAGTGGAACGGCAGGTGGTGCAGCGCCACCTCGGGCGGTACCTGACCCGGGCCACGGCGCTCGAGCTCGCGACGCGACCGCAGATCGGCCACATCGTGGATGCCCAGGCTCAGCAGCGCCGCGCGGCCCTCGTCGGTGAGCCTGCTCAGCTCACTGGATCGGAACAGGAGCCCGGGCCGGATACCGGTCGATTCGGCGACGTCGCGAAAGTTCCAGGCTCCCGTCAGTTCCACGTTCTCTACTGTGTCACAGCCGCCGCGAGGGCCGATTTCTCCCTGCCCAGTTCGGCACGGGCGATGGTGCGCATGTGCACCTCGTCGGGTCCGTCGAACAGCCGCATCGCGCGGTGCCACGCGTAGAGCCGGGCCAGCGGGAAGTCATCGGACACGCCGGCGCCGCCGTGCACCTGGATGGCGCGGTCGATCACATTGCAGGCGACCTGCGGAGCCACCGCCTTGATCTGGGAGACCAGCACGTGAGCGGCCTTGTTGCCGTTCTGGTCGATGGTCCAGGCGGCCTTCTCACACAGCAGCCTTGCCTGGTCGATCTCGTTGCGTGATGTGGCGATCTGCTCGCGCACCACACCCTGCTCGGCCAGCGGCTTACCGAAGGCGACGCGCTTCTGCACGCGGTCGACCATGAGGGCCAGTGCCCGCTCGGCCGCACCGAGGGCACGCATGCAGTGGTGGATGCGGCCCGGCCCCAACCGGGCCTGGGCGATGGCGAACCCGCTGCCCTCTTCGTGCAGCAGATTCTCGGCGGGCACCCGCACGTTGTCGAAGACGATCTCGCAGTGGCCGTGCTGGTCCTGCCAACCGAACACCGGCAGCGACCGCTGGATGTCGACGCCGGGCGTGTCGGCGGGAACCAGGATCATCGACTGCTGCTGGTGTGACGCGGCGTCGGGATTGGTCCGGCCCATCACGATCAGCAGTTTGCAGCGCGGATCGGCGGCACCGGTGATCCACCACTTGCGGCCGTTGATCACGTAGTCGCCGCCGTCGCGCAGCATGGTGGTCTCGATGTTGCGGGCGTCGCTGGAGGCCACCGCGGGCTCGGTCATCGCGAACGCACTGCGGATCTCACCGGCCAGCAGCGGTTCGAGCCACTGTGCGCGCTGGGCCTCGGTGGCGAACAGGTGCAGGGTCTCCATGTTGCCGGTGTCCGGGGCGGCACAGTTCACCACCTCGGGGGCGATCTCCATGCTCCAACCCGTCAGCTCGGCCAGCGGCGAGTACTCCAGGTTGGTCAGCCCGGACTCCGAGGGCAGGAACAGGTTCCACAACCCGGCCGCCTTGGCCTTGGCCTTGAGCTCCTCGACGACCGGGGGCACCGTGTGGTCCTTGGGGCCCTTCTCCTCCCGGTAGGCGTGGTAGGACTCCTCGGCCGGGAGGACGTTCTCGACCATGAAGTCGGAGAGACGCTTGTGGTAATCAGCTGCTTTGGCCGACATCGCGAAGTCCATGGCCGCCACGATATGCCACTAGGTTAGATAACTGAAACCCCGGGCGGCATCGGTCAGCCGGCCCGGAGCCGGTCGCGACACGGATTCTCCAGCGCGGCGAAGGCCAGCGCGCCGGCCAGCACCGCCAGTCCGATCACCACACCGGCGACCGCGGTCCAACCCGCCGCGTCGAAGGCCACTCCGCCGAACCAGCCGATGGCGCTGGAGCCCGCGTAATAGAACAGGTTGTACAACGCGGAAGCCTGCGCCTTGCCCGCCCCGGCCGCGGCGCCGACCCAGCCGGAGGCGATCGCGTGTGCGCCGAAGAATCCGGCGGTGGCGATCAGGAGTCCGATCAGTACCACCGGGAGCTGCGAGCTGATGGTGAGCGCGGTGCCGATGATCATGGTGGCGATCGAGGTCAGCAGCACGGGCTTGCGGCCGAACCGGCCGGCCTCGGCACCGGCCCGGGCCGAGGCCCAGGTGCCGGCCAGATAGGCGAGGAAGACCAGGCTGACCATCGTCTGGGGAAGGTCGAACGGCGCCGCGGCCAGCCGGAAGCCGAGGAAGTTGTAGATCGCCACGAATCCACCCATCAGCAGGAAGGCCTGGCTATAAAGCACGAGCTGGCGGGGCGAGCGCAGATTGTCCAGCAGTCGGCGGCCGAGACCCTGGATGCGGGCCGGCCGGAATCCGCGCGCCGGCGGTGCGAGTTTGACGAAGGCGGCGGCGGACAGTGCGCACAGCACCGCGACGGTGACGACGCCGATACGCCATCCGGCGAACTCGGCCACCGGCCCGGTGATCAGGCGACCGGTCAGTCCGCCGATGGTGCTGCCGGCCACATAGCTGCCCGCGGCGCGGGCAGCATGGCCCGGATCGATCTCCTCGGACAGATAGGCGATGGCGATGGCCGGGACCCCGCCCAGCATGAGGCCTTCGAAGAAGCGGCCGGCCAGCAGCAGCTCCGAAGTGGGTGCCAGCGGAACCAGCAGTCCGAGAACCGTTGCCGCCGTGATGGACAACGTCATCGCCTGGACGCGGCCGACCCGGTCGGCGAGGGCCGCCCACGGGATGACCCCGATGGCCAGACCGACGGTGGCCGCCGAGACCAGCAGGGCGGCGTGGGCGGCACCGGTGCCCAGATCGCCGGCGATCATCGGTAGCACGGCCTGCGGCGAGTACAGCTGGGCGAATGTCGCGACACCACCGAAGAACAGGGCGGCCAGCAGGCGACGGTACTCGGACGAGCCGCGAGAATGCCCCTGCCAGTCGGTCGGGCTCAGGGTCGTGGTCACTCAGCCGAGATTAAGAGTGGCGTAGCGAATGTGTCCAATGTATGGAATTAGGCGAGTTCATGCAGATTATGCATGACGAACTCGACGAGCCGGGATGCCGCGGGCGGCAGCTCTCGATCCGGTCGCCACGTCAAACCCAGTTGACGCTTGGCGGTGGGCTCGGACAGCGGGATGTAGGCGACCCCGGTGTCGGCACGATCGGGGTGTGGCACCGGTACGACGGCAACGCCGAATCCCGCTGCCACCAAGCCTTCTACGGTCGGGATTTCCATCGCCTCGAACACGATCGTGGGTGCGATACCGGCGGCGGCGCACAGTTCGTCGGTCAGCTGACGCAGCCCGAACCCCGGTTGTAGTGCCACGAAGGGCTCATCACCGGTGTCAGCCAGTCGCAGTCGGCTGCGCTCGGCGAATCGGTGCTCGCGGGGGACGGCCAGGCACAGGCGCTCACCGTAGAGCACCCGCCACGGATACCCGGCGGGGCGTGGCGAGGTGATGGCCAGGTCCACGTGCCCGCCGTCGAGACGGTCGAGGATGTCCAGCGTGGCGCCCTGGAAGAGTTCGAACTGCACCTGCGGCGCCTCGGCGCGGAAGCGGCGCAGCAGGTCCGGCACGAAGCCGCCGGCCTGGGAATGCAGGAAGGCCAGCCGCACCGTCCCGGTGTCCGGATCCCGCAGTGCGGCGATCCGCTCTGCGGCGCTGGTGATTTCGGCGATACTGCGGCGGGCGTGCTCGAGCAGGATTGCGCCGTAGGTGTTGAGCTGGAGGCGGCGGTTCACCCGGTCGAACAGCGGTGCGCCGATCCTGCTCTCCAACCGGCTCAGCGCGCGGGAGAGGGTCGGCTGGCTGATTCCCAGTTCGGCGGCCGCGTCGGTGACATGCTCGGTCTCGGCCAGGACGACGAACCAGTGCAGCTCGTCGAGGTCCATGGGTGGAGTCTAGGGCGGCGGAGGTGCGGGGTGTGTTCGGTCGCGATGAGCGGTGGCCGAACTCGCCGGTGGACGCAACAAGGCTGGGTTGACGACCCGGAGCTACCGCGGCACTGGCCGCTGTCCTGCAGCGGTCCGGCACGGCACGGGGTGGTTCGGATGACCTTCGATCTCTCCCTTGCGGGACAGCGATATTCGGCGTAAGATCGAACATAAGTTCGAATGCAACATCGCTCCCAATCTTCACCCGGTGAGCGCCAGACCGTGGCCCCGGTCGCGGCAAGGTTGCCCTGGTCCTGCGGGACCAGGCATGTGTTGCCTCATCGTGCCCTCGGGCACCGAGTGTGAAAGCCGGTATCCATCATGGACGCCAC
>NZ_MVHJ01000030.1 GCF_002086115.1 Mycolicibacterium bacteremicum | reverse complement strand
CCCCCCACGACGGTCTGCCCGCCGCGGCGCAGATCGAATTCCGAGCCATCACAAAGCGATTCGACACCGGAACGACAGCACTCGACGGTGTTGACCTGAGTGTGCGGCGCGGCGAGTTCGTCGCCGTCGTAGGCCCGTCCGGGTGCGGCAAGTCCACCCTGCTGCGGATGGCCGCGCATCTGGAGGAGCCCACCTCGGGTTCGGTCCAGCTGGGCACCTCCTCGGTCGGATTCATCTTCCAGGAGCCCACCCTGCTGCCCTGGCGCGATGTGCGGGGCAATGTCGAGCTCTGTGCAGAGCTGAGCCATCTGGGCAGGCGCGAGGTCAAGAAGCGTGCGGCAGAGGCACTCTCGGCCGTCGGGCTGGACGAGTTCGCCGATCAGCTGCCCAAGGCGCTGTCCGGCGGGATGAAGATGCGGGTGTCGATGGCGCGTGCCCTGACGCTGTCCCCGGACATCCTGTTGCTGGACGAACCGTTCGGCGCACTCGACGAGATGACGCGGCTGGACATGCAGGTCGAGTTGCAGCGGCTCTACGCCGAACGGACGTTCACCGCGATGTTCGTCACGCACTCGGTGTCCGAGGCGGTGTATCTGGCCGACCGTGTCGTGGTGATGACACCCAGGCCGGGCCGCATCGCGGGCATCGTCGATATCGAATTCGGTTATCCGCGCTCGCCGGAACTGCGCTTCACACCGCGATTCACCGACTACACCGCCGAGATCTCGGCGCTTCTGCACGGGAGGTCGGCATGACCGTCCTCGGCTCCGCGCTCGCGGCACCCGGCCGGCTCCTGACCCGTCACAGCGCCCCGGCGGCAGACGCCGTGCCGGCGAAGCCGCACCGCGGCAGGCGGTTCGGTGCGGTGGTGGGCTACCCGGTGCTGTCCCTGGTCTTCGGCCTGGCGGTCTGGTCCGCGGTCAGTTACCTGGTGCTCGAACCCAACCGCCGGTTCCTGCTGCCGCCCCCGGTCGACGTCGTGCGCAACTCCCTGTTGGACTGGACGCGACTACGGCCCATGCTGGAGGCGCTGGCCGTCACCGCCGAGGTGACCGTCATCGGATTCGCGGTCGCCGCCGTTGTCGGTGTCGGCACCGGCGTGCTGATGTGTCAGGGTAAGTGGCTGGAGAAGATCATCTACCCCTACGCCGTGGTCATCCAGGTGATCCCGATCCTGGCCATCGTGCCGCTGATCGGCCTGTGGATGGGTTACGGCATGTCGGCTCGCGTGCTGGTGTGCATGCTGATCGCGGTGTTCCCGATCATCACCAACACCCACTTCGGGATCCGCTCAGTGGATCGCGGTATGCACGAACTGTTCACGGTCTCCGGATCATCGCGCTGGGACAGGCTGGCCAAGCTGGAGATGCGTGCGGCGTTGCCCGCGATCATGACCGGAATGCGCACCGGCGCAGGATTGGTGGTCGTCGGCGCGATCATCGGCGACATGTTCTTCGCCAAGGGCGAACCCGGTATCGGTACCTTGCTCGATGTGTACCGGGCCCGGTTGCAATCCGAGGATCTGGTGGCCGCCATCGTGCTGGCGTCGGTCTTCGGCGTGCTGGTGTTCGCCGTCATGGGATGGATTTCCAAGCTGGCGGTCGGCCGCTGGCATGAGTCAGGGAGCAGTCTGTGATCTTCGATGTCCCACTGATCGACGTGAGTGCGTACGTGGCGGGCGGTGACGCCGCAACCGATCCCGAGTGCGCCCGGGTGGCCGCCGAGTTCGACCGGGCCTGCCGTGAGGTCGGCTTCATCCAGATCGTCGGGCACGGTGTCGAACGGGCCGCCGTCGACGGCCTGACCGCCGCATTGGACGAGTTCTTCGGGTTACCGCTCGCGGTCAAGAAGCAGTACCGGCGCGACCCGTCGACGAACCGCGGGTACTCACCGCCCAAGAGCGAATCGCTGAGCATGAGCCTCGGTATCTCGGCCAACCAGATGAACGACTATTACGAGGCTTTCACCATCGGCGCCGAGGCGGCGGCGTTCCCCGGTCTCGATCTACCTGAGTCCAGCTACGCGCCCAACAACTGGCCTTCGGCCGCACCCGGTTTCCAGGCCCGCATCGAGCGGTACTTCACCCAGGCGCAGCGGCTGGCCCGAACCCTGATGGTCACCGTCACCGATGCCCTTGCGCTGCCCGCCGGGTACTTCGATGCAATGGTCGACCACTCCATCGAGGTGCTAAAGATGAACAACTTCGCCCTGCCAGAAGGGGATACGGCGTTCACCGGCGATCTGCAGGGCATGGGTGCGCACACCGATTTCGGCATCCTGACCATCCTGTGGGCCGACCAGGTGCCCGGCCTGCAGGTGCTGGACCGCGATGGCGACTGGCACGATGTGCAACCCGCCGACGACGCCCTGCTGATCAACCTCGGCGATGCGATGGCCCGCTGGACCAACGACCGCTGGCTGTCCACCGTCCACCGGGTGGACCCACCGGTCACCGACGGCCGCATCCAGCGGCGCCGCTCGGCCGCGTTCTTCTTCGACGGGAACTACGATGCCGTCCTGGAACCGCTTCCCGGCACGGTGGCCGCGGGACAGACCGGCTACCCGCCGATCACGGTGGCCGAGAACATCGCGATGAAGGTTGCCGGACTGCGCACCGGTGTGGCTCCATCGATGCCGCTGCGCGAGGCGGCACGCGTGTCGGCCGCGGCGAAGTAGGCCGGGGTGACCACATCCGATGGCGCACTGCTGACCGAATCCGTGCACAGCGCCCTGCAGGAGATGATCTTCTGCGGCGACCTGCAACCCGGTGCGGCACTGAGCGTCCCGGCATTGGCGGCGCGGCTGAACGTGAGCCGCACACCGGTGCGCGAAGCCGTGCAGCAGCTCATCTATGAGGGGCTGGCCACCCACACCCGCAATGCCGGGGCGCGGGTGACCCTGCTCGACGAGGAGGCGGTGCGGGCGGTCTTCGATGTCCGCGAGGTGCTCGACGGACTCGCGGCGCGCACCGCGACCGTCAATGCCAGCCGCGCCACCGTGGAGCAACTGCGCAAGATGGTGCAGGTGCAACGGGAGTTCCTCGACACCGCGCCGGACCGGGTGCGCGATGCCAAGCTGGATCTGGAGTTTCACACCCTCATCCGGGACACCGCCCGCAACCGTCCGCTCAGTGATGCGTTGGCCCGACTCGACGGCCAGTCGCATCTGTACCGCTCGGACATGTGGACCTCGGAACTCAATCGCAGGCTCGCCGTCGGCGAACACGAGCGGATCGTGGCAGCCATCGAGGCCGGCGATGCCGAGGGTGCGCGCGTGGCAGCGTGTGCGCACGTGTCGGGACTCTACATCCGGACCCGGCGTGGCTGACTTCACTGCTGGACAACCGATTTCGCTGTTGACCCAGGCTACGCTGGCCGATGGTTCGGTGGTGGATGTCGAGGTCGGCCGACAGGGTGCCGATGGCATCGTCACCGCGGTACGACCCTCGGCCGGTCCGGCGACCGGCGACGGGGTGCTCGACCTGAGTGGCCACCTGCTGCTGACCGCGCCGGCGGAGCCGCATGCTCACCTCGACAAGGCGCTGTCCTTCGACGAGCTCCGTCCCGAGCCCGGCGATCTGCACCATTCGATCGCCACGTGGAAGGCGGGCTCGGCCCGGTTCGACGAGCATTCCTTCCGGCGGCGCGCGCGGGCCGCCGCCCTGGCGATGCTGCGCAACGGCACCACCGCGGTGCGCACCCATGTCGACGTTCTCGCGGGTGCGGATCCGCTGCGTGGGATACGCGCCGTCGACGCCGTGCGTCGGGAACTGCGCGGACTGATGGACATCCAGATCGTCGCGCTCATCAAGGCGTATTCAGATGTCGAGTTGCTCTACGGCGCACTGGATGCCGGAGCCGATCTGGTCGGCGGATCACCACACAGCGCCCCGGATCCGGCCGCCGAACTCGAGCGCCTACTCGGCGTCGCCGAGGACCGTGGCGTCGGTGCCGATCTGCACACCGACGAATTCCTGCACGGTGATCACCACACCCTGCCGGGCTTCGCCGACCGGGTGATTCGCTGGCCCGGCGACCGCATGCGCACGGCGAGTCACTGCACCCGGTTGTCGATGATGACCGCTGCCGAACTGGACGACCTGTTGCCCCGGATCGCGGCCTCCGGTCTGGGTGTCGTGGCCAACCCGATCACCAACCTGTACATCCACGCCCGGGATGTGCCGACCGCGACCCCGCGCGGTATCGCACCGCTGCAGCGACTGCGGGATGCCGGTGTGCCGGTGGCTGCGGGCGCCGACAACGTCCGCGACCCGTTCAACCCACTGGGACGCAGTGACGCGCTGGAGACCGCCATGCTGACCGTGGTGGCTGCCCATCTGCCACCACACGACGCCCTGGCGCTGGTGACCGACGAGGCCCGGGCGGTGATCGGGCTGCCGCAGGCCGGCCCACGCCGCGGTGCCCGCGCCGACCTGCTCGCGGTGCGCGGGACCAGCGTGCCCGACGTGATCGCCAACGCCCCGGCCGATCGCGTCGTCATCCATGACGGAAACCTGGTGTCGCGCAGTGTCACCGACACCTGGACGGCCGCTCAGGGGTGACCGGCCAGGACCTCGTGCAGTGACCGGGGCGGTCGGCCGGTGAGCTTCCGCACGGTGTCGGTCACCCGGTCCTCCGCGCCGCGGCCGATGCGCTCGTCCATACCGGCCAGGATCTGCGCGAAGTCGGCGGGCAGTCCGGAGTCCGTCAGCTGCCGGACGCGATCGGCGGTGCCGATGCTGACATGGCGCGTTGCGCGACCGGTGAGGCCGGAGTAGATCGCGCAGACGTCCGCGTAGCTGAGTGCTTGCGGACCGGTGAGCACGAATTCGTCGTTCGGTGCGTGATCCTGACGCAGCAATACCGCTGCCACCGAGGCGATGTCTGCGACATCGACGAAGCCGATCCGGCCATCCCCGGTCGCGGTGGTGAGCGTGCCGGACCGCAGACCGGCCGCGACGGGGTGGTCGCCGACGAAGTTCGACATGAACCAGGACGGCCGCAGGATCGCCCACTCGGGCATCACCTCGCGCACCAACCGGTCCAGTGCGCCGAGGCCGGTGTCGCCGGGCTCGGTGGCCGACGAACTCAGCAGCACCACCCGCCGCAACCGGTCCTGCAGTCCGGCCTGCAGAAGCGGCCGCACGATGGGAGCCGGCTCGGCAACACCCACCGGTGCCACCAGGTACATCCGCTCGACGCCGGCGATCGCGTCGTCATGGGTGGACCGGTCCGCCCAGTCGAAGCGCACCCCATCCGGGCCGGGTCGCCGGCTGGCGGGGCGCACCGTGACACCGGCCGCGGCCAGCTCGCGACAGACCAGCGCACCGGTGTTCCCGGTCGCGCCGGTGACCAGGACCGGCGTCATCCGAGCGCCTCGGCCGCCGCCATCGGGCTCCAGTAGTCCCGGTAGGAGGCGATCCCGTCGTCGTGCACGGTGATCACCGCGACGTAGCCGAGCCGGTAGGGCCGTTGCGCCGCCACCGCGATGCCTTCGGCCTCGAACTCGACGATCACTGTCCGGGGATCGAGGGTCTGGTGCCTGGTCTGTGTGGGGATGGCGCGTAGATCGAGCATGTCGGTGTAGCCGTCCAGGTACTCGATGACGGCGGTCCGCCCATCGAGTCTGCGTGGCCGGCCCGGCCCGGCGAAGGGGAACTCCATGATGCCGTCGGGCGCCCACAGCATGGCGAAGCCGTGCATGTCGTGGGCCACCAGCAGCTCGAATGCCCGGTCGAGGACGGCGTTGGTCTGCGCGCGCTGCGCATCGTCGGTCATCTGACACCTCCATGAATGGAACGGAACCGTGCCGTTCACTATACGAGACAACGGACGGCACCGTGCCGTTCGTCGGTTAAACTGCGGGGGTGACAGCACCACGACGCAAGCCCAGCGGCGGCGCGGTGATGCGGCCTGCGGTCACCGAGGCAATTGCCGACGCCGCCATCGCCGAGCTCGTCGAACACGGGTACGCCAAGCTGGCCATGGAGAAGGTGGCCCGTCGCGCCGGTGTCGGCAAGCACGCCCTCTACCGGCGGTGGCCGTCCAAGCTCGACCTGGTGACCGACGTCCTTGCCCGGCTCAGCGTCCCGGACGCTCCGACCCCGGACACCGGCTCATTGCGCGGCGACGTCCGCGCCATCCTCGGCGCGGTGACGCAGTGGCTGACCGATCCGCGGATCCGGGCGATCCTGCCCAGCCTGATCGCCGAGTACGACCGTAATCCGGCGCTGGCCGAGGCGGCGGCGACGCATATCGGCGGCCCCCGTCGGGCCTGGGGGCGCGCGGCGCTGGAGCGCCGGGTGCCCGCCGAACAGGTGGACATGGTTCTGGATGTGCTGGCTGCGCCGGTGTTCTGGCGGCTGACCCACGCCAGGCCGGTCGACGACGACTACCTCGACGCGCTGGCGAACATGATCGTCGCCGGCATCGACGCATCCGCTGAGACGCCAATCACGTTGCGGTAGAGGTATTTCGATTCGTTATCGGACGCACAGCGCGCGCCTAACATCGGCACAGGGGCGACCAACTGCGCGGCCATAACGTCGTGATTCGTGTGGCGGTGAGGTACCGCGGAAACACACACGGATGAACGGAGTCACCCCATGGAGTTCACGCGTCGCGCCGCCGCCCCGATCCTGGCCGGCGGTATCGCGGTGGCCGGCCTGCTCGGCCTCGGCCTGGGCACGGCGAGCGCCGATCCGGGCCGGCCCTGCGGTACGCCGAACGCACCGGCCTGCGCGCCGGCGCCGCAGAACAACAACTGGCAGCAGCGCAATATCGATCAGGCCAGGGGCGACCATCAGCCGTTCCAGTACAACGGTCACCGCGTGGAGCCGATGCGCGCGGGCAACGGCGACGGCTGGGGATTCTGGTTCCTGGGTCAGTGGATCCGGCTGTAATCCGGCCGGGCACCCGCACGCAGGAGCAGCGGCCTGCGTGCGGGTACCGGCTCAGCGGCCCGGATAACCGCCCATACCCATGCGCTGCACGATAAGTCGGGTCAACAGGTAGTGCGCCAGACCGGCCACCAGGAACGCCGGCACCGACGCCGTCGTGTAGCGGAAGGCCGCACTGGGTTCATAGGACACCGGGTTGAGCAGCAGCGAGTAGGTCGCCGCCCCGGCGGCCACCGCCGCAAAGGCGACGTAGTTGACCCCTCGCCAGTACCCGTAGGCCGACTCGGCGGCGGGCAGGAACAGATCCCGCACGCTGAGGCGGCGGCGACGCAGGATGAAGTAGTCGACGATCTGCACCGCACACAGCGGCGCCAATACGATTGCGCCCCAGGACAGGAAGCGTCCGTAGTTGTCGTACACCGCCGCCGGGAAGAACACCAGGACTGCGGCGGGGCCGAGGATGGCCGCGACCAGCCACGGCCAGGCCGCCGCGCGGAACAACCGTCCGCCACCGCCCTTGAGCGCCACCATGGACGCGTATCCCTGCGACAGGATCGCGGTGATGTTGGCGAAGCAGACGATCACCAGCGCCACCAGTCCGATGACGACCCCGGCCAGCGGGATGAACCACTGGGTGGGTTCCTCGATCTGCAGGGACAGTGCGGCGATGGCTCCGACCACGGCGGCCACCACCGAGGCGCCGAAGACGCCGACCCAGTTGGGCCAGAACGCGGCTCGCGACGTCTTGGTGAGCCGGGCCAGGTTGCCCAGGTTGGGCCACCACGCGAAACCGCCGGCGATGCTGAGTTCGACGGCCAGCATGAAGCTCAGATGACCGTCCTCGCTCACCCCACCCAGCGGCGCCAGCGCCATCAACTCGGCCCAGGTGTTGTCGGTGCAGACGATGATGATGATGCCCACCAGCACGGCCATCAGCATGGGCGCCAGGATCCGGCAGACGGTTTCGACCGAAACCGGCCCACGCACCAGGATGAGCGCCGACACCACGATGGCAACGAGCGCCAACACGCTTGCCGCTGCCCCGGTTTGGGACAGTTCGACGCCGAAGACCTGATTGGCGACGATCACGATGCCGTGGCCGAACATGATCGCCAGCACCGCCGACCAGGCGGCCGCGAGCACCGTGGACACCGCCACCATCACCACGCGCGCCCCGATCTCCCCGAACGTACTGCGCAACCCGACGAACTGCTCGATGCCGTATTTCACCGAGGGCATGCACGGCGCCAGGGCCACGGCCAGCACGCTGAGCCCGTAGCCGATGATGATCGTCGCGATGGCCTGCGCCAACCCGACGTAATAGGCCACCGCGGCGCCCTGCAGGAACGCCCAGGTGGCGATGGCGAGGCCGACATTGACCGAGGAGTGCTGCCAGAAACCCCAGATGCGTTCGCGGGGAAACAGCGGCAGGTCGGTCAGGGTCGGATCGGTGTCGGCCGAGGTGCCCGAGGCCGGCAGTCCGCGGCGGGCCGTCTCGGTCATCAGTACGCCCACCAGGTGAGGGCGACAATGGCGACGGCCAGCACGGCGACCGCCAGCAGGAAGTCGCGCAGCGGCAGATCGGCGACCGTGGTGTCGGATTCGACGGCCGTGTCGATGACGGTCAGCCGCTCCTGGAGCTGCTGATCCAACGGGGTGGTGTGCACTGCGACTCATTTCTGATTGGCGGGCCAGTTTAGAAAGAGTGTGTGGCGGGCGCCACTTCTTGTCAACCGCCCGTTCTGAGTCACGAAAATACTTGACTGGTGAGCCAGTTAATAATTACAGTCGGTCACCATGATGCCGACACGCCCTGCTGTCCCGAAGTCCGGACCGTTGCCCACGACGGCCGCCGTGGTGGTCGTCGGGGCCGGGTACGCGGGACTGACCGCAGCTCTGGACCTGCGCGACGCGGACATCGACGTCCTGGTGCTCGAGGGCTCCGACCGGGTCGGCGGGCGGACGCTGTCCGAGCGGACCGAGGACGGCTCCGGTCTGGTCATCGACCACGGCGGGCAGTGGGTCGGGCCGACGCAGACCCGGTTGCTGGCCGCGGCCGAGCGGTTCGGCTGTCCGACATTTCCCACCTACAACAGCGGTGATCATCTCGAACTGTGGACCGACGGCGTATGCCGGCCGTTCCGCGGTGCCGGACCCGAGGACGGTCCGGGTGTCGCCGCATACGTCGCCGCGACCGACGCCATCGATGCGATGGCGGCGGGCATCGACCTGGCCGATCCGACTGCGACACCGATGATCTGGGAGTGGGACAGCCTGACCGTGCAGTCCTACCTGGACCAGGCTGTACCCGATGCCGACGCCCGCACCCGGCTCGCGCTGGCCGTCCAGGGCGTGTGGACCGTCGAACCGCGCGATATCTCGCTGTTCCACTTCCTCTTCTACATCGCGGCCGCCGGTGGATTCGACCAGCTGATGGAGACCGAGGGATGCGCCCAGGAGCGCCGGTTCAGCGCCGGCGCGCAGTCGGTCGCCCTCGCCATCGCCGACCATCTCGGCGATGCCGTCCAGTTCGCCGCCGCGGTCCGACACATCCACACCCTCGACGACGGTGCGGTGCTCATCGACAGCGTCCGCGGTCAGCTTCGGGCACAGCGTGTGATCGTCGCGGCCTCGCCCGGTGCCGCCGTACGGATCGGGTTCACCCCGCCGCTGCCGCAAGCACGCAACCGGTGGATGGAGCGGAACCCGATGGGTGACGTCGCCAAGATCCACACCGTCTACGATCGTCCGTTCTGACGCGAGAACGGCCACTCCGGTGAGGCCACCGTCTACGGAAACCACTCTGTCGGTGTCGTGTTCGACAACTCGCCCGAGGACGGGCGGGTCGGCGTGCTGGTGTCCTTCGTGTACGCCGACCGTCAGCAGCGCTGGTCTCGACTACCACCGGACGAACGTCGCGCCGACGTGCTGACGACGCTGGTGGCGTTGTTCGGCGACGCCGCCGGTGCACCCACGCACTACATCGAGAAGGACTGGCCGCAGGACGCTTGGGCACGTGGCGGTTACGCGGCCAACCCGGCCCCCGGAGTCTGGGCCGAGCACGGCGCGACGGGCTGGCGCACGGCCTGCGGCCCGATCCACTGGGCCGGTACCGAGACCGCCGAGATCTGGAACGGCTACATCGACGGTGCCATCGCCTCCGGGCACCGGGCCGCCGCCGAGGTGATCGCCGAGTTGGCGTCGTGATCGAGTCGCCCACAACGGATCTGCGAGTCTTCAGCGATCCGTCCTCCGTTGCCGTGGTAGGAGCATCCGAGGACTCGGCGAAATGGGGTTATTGGCTGGCCTCCGGCGCATTGACCGGGAGCCACCGACGCGCGGTGCATCTGGTCAACGGCCGGGCGGCCACCGTGCTCGGGCATGCGTGCGTGCCGAGCATCGCCGATCTCCCCGACACCCCGGAACTGGTGGCGTTGTGCGTGCCGGCGGCCCACGTCGACGGTGTGGTCGACGCGGCGCTGGCCCGCGGCACCCGGGGCTTCCTCGGCATCACCTCCGGGATGGCCGACGACGCCGCGCTGGCCGCCCGCATCACCGCGGCTGGGGCCCGGCTGATCGGGACCAACAGCCTGGGTATCTACGACGCCACCAACGACCTCCGGCTGATGTGGGGAATCCCCACACCGGGCCCGCTGGCCATCGTCTCGCAGAGCGGACAGCTCGGATCGGAACTCATCGCGATCGGTAGCCGGTACGGACTCGGGGTGTCGCGCTTCATCTCGATCGGCAACCAATCCGACGTCACCGCAACCGAAGTGCTCGCCGACCTCGCCGAGCACGACGACACCCGGGTGATCGCGCTCTACCTGGAGAGCTTCACCGACGGCGAGACGTTGTTCGACACACTGGCGGCGCTGCGCGCCGTGGGCAAACCGACCATGCTGCTGACCGTCGGTGCGAGCAGCGCCAGCGCCCGGCTGGCGCGCACGCACACCGGGTCGCTGACCTCGTCACTGGACGTGGTGGATGCGGCCTGCCGCGCCGCCGGCGTGGTCCGGGTCGGCACCCCGGCCGAACTCGTGGAGGTGGCACGGTGCTTTCTCGCCGTCCCGGCGGTGCAGGGTCGTCGGATCGCCATCGTCGGTGACAGCGGCGGACAGAGCGGTATCGCCGCCGATGTGGCGGCCGCCGCCGGTCTGACCGTGCCGCAGTTCTCGGCACAGCTGTCGGCAGAACTCTGCATGCGCCTGCCCGCCGGTGCCGCCTACAACAACCCCGTCGACCTCGCCGGCGCCGGGGAACAGGACCTCGACAACTATGCAGGCATCGTGGAACAGGTCGCCGCCGCGGGTGATGTCGACGCCGTGGTGATGACCGGGTACTTCGGCTGCTACGGGCAGGACGTGCCCGATCTCGGTGCCGCCGAGATCGCCGTCGCCCGTCGCATCGGAGGCGTCGCCCGCGCCGTGGGCGTGCCGGTCCTGGTGCACACCATGGCCCCGGATTCCGCTACCGCGCAGGCATTGTGGGACAGCGGTGTGCCTACCTACGACCGCATCGAAGCCGTCACCCGGGTGGTCGCCGCACTCGCCGCAGCCACCCCCACCCCGCAGGCGCCGGTGCCGGCACCGGCGGCAGACCCGTCCGCGGTTTCCCCGGGGTACTGGTCGGCTCGGGCCCTGCTGGCCCGAGCGGGGGTGTCATTCCCGCGCGCGGTGGTGGTGCACGACGAGGCGGATCTGGCCACCGGGGTAGCCGACCTGACCGCGCCGTTGGTGCTCAAAGCCGGTTGGCTGGAACACAAGAGCGAGGTCGGCGGTGTCCACGTCAACCTATGTGAACCGGCCGACATCACCGCCGCCTTCGCCGACATGCGGGCGCGCCTCGGGCCGGGGGAGTACGTCCTGGAGGAACAGGACCGCCGACCCGACACCATCGAGGTGCTGATCGCCGCCCGCCGGGACCCCCAGCTGGGCGCGGTGGTGGTCGTCGGCGCCGGTGGCACCGAGACCGAGGTGCTGCGCGACGTCCGGATGGAATGCGCACCGGTGTCGGCAGACACGGCGGATGCGATGCTGCACAGCCTGCGGATGGCGCCGCTGTTGCACGGCTGGCGGGGTCGCGCCGCCGTGGATGTCGAGGCTTTGGTCGCCACGATCGTCGGGGTCTCCGCACTGATCGCGACCCGCCCGGACATCGCCGAGATCGAACTCAACCCGGTCCGGGCCGCCGCCGACGGCGCACTCGCCGTCGACGCGCTGGTGATAACCCGCGAAACCACAACCGATTCCGAAGGAGCTCTGCCATGACGACACCGGCCATTCTGGACACCTCGACCGAATTCGACGGCCGGGTGGCGTTGGTGACGGGCGGAGGTTCGGGCATCGGACGCGCCATCGCCGCGCGCTGGGCCGCGGCGGGCGGTGTCGCGGTGGTGCTCGGCCGGCGACGCGACGCACTCGACGAGACCGTCGGCCTGATCGAGGCCACCGGCGGCCGCGCCGAGGCGGTGGCCTGCGATGTCCGCGACCATGATGCCGTCGCGGCCGCGGTGGACGGGATCGTCGAGCGGCAGGGGCGCCTCGACGCGTTGATCAACAACGCCGCAGGCAATTTCGTCGTACCGGCAGAAAATCTGTCACCGGGTGGCTGGAAGGCCGTCACCGACATCGTGCTCAACGGCACCTACTACTGCACCCACGCCGCCGCACGGCACATGCTCGCCGCCGGCGCAGGCACGGTGCTCAACATCATCGCCAGCTACGCCTGGCACGGCCATCCCGGCACGGTGCACAGCGCCGCGGCCAAGGGCGGCGTGGTGGCGATGACACGCACCCTCGCCGTGGAATGGGGTGCCCGGGGGGTCCGGGTCAACTGCCTGGCGCCCGGTCCGACCGAGACCGCCGGTGCCGGCGCCGCGCTGTGGGGTACCGACCGCGCCCGCCGCGACGTCCTGGCCAGTGTGCCGGCCGGCCGTTTCGCCGAACCGGCCGAAATCGCCGAATCCGCAGCGTTTCTGCTCAGTGACCGGGCCGGCTACATCACCGGCGAGGTGCTCGTCGCCGATGGCGGGCAGTGGCTCGGCAAGTCCATCTACACCGACTCATCGAAGTAACCGAAGGAGACACCATGGTCGCCGCGACCACCAATATCCCCGCCTGGCCGCTCACCGACGAGCAGCGTCAGATCATCGACCTCTGCCGCGATTTCGCCGCCAAGGAGATCCGCCCCCGTGGCCGTGAGGTCGACGAGGCCGACACCGTCACGCCGGTCGACATCTTCGCCAAGGCAGCGGCCGTCGGCATCACCGACTTCATGATCCCGGAGGAGTATGGCGGCGGCGGATTCACCGACGTCTTCACCCAGTGCCTGGTGCAGGAGGAGCTGTGCTTCGGCGATCCGGGCATCGGAAACCTGGTGTGTTCCAACGGCTTCTTCTCCGATCCCATCATGGTGCTGGGTACCGAGGAACAGAAGAAGCGGTGGCTGACCCCACTGACCGGGCCCACGGCCGTCATGACAGCGCTGGCGACCACCGAGCCGGAATCCGGTTCCGACGCCGCGTCCATCGCCACGGTCGCCCGCCGGGTCGAGGGCGGATACCGGATCACCGGCCAGAAGGCCTGGATCTCCAATGCCGGCGCAGCCGACCAGTACGTCATCTTCGCCAAGACGGATCCCACCCAGCGGTCCGCCGGTATCACCGCGTTCCTGGTGACCAAGGACGCCGAGGGCCTGTCCTTCGGTGAACCCATGAAGAAGATGGGGCAACGCGCCATCGTGTGCCGGGAGATCTTCCTCGACGAGGTGTTCGTGCCCGATGAGGACCGCCTCGGCGAGGAAGGCCAGGGGTTCTACGGCCTGATGGGCACCTTCGACATCTCCCGGGTGGTCCTCGGGGCCGCGGCCGTCGGTGCGGCCCGGGCCGCCTACGAGTACGCCCTGGACTACGCCAAGACCCGAAAGCAGTTCGGCGTGCCCATCATCGAGCATCAGGCGGTGTCCTTCCGGCTGGCGGACATGGCCACCCGCATCGAGTCGGCGCGGCTGCTGACACTGCACGCCGCCCGCGTGATCGACAGCGGCGCGCCGGCCCGCGGGATCGCCGCGATGGCCAAGCTGACCGCCTCGGAGACCGCGATGTTCGTCACCCACGCGGCGGTGCAGACCCTCGGCGGCTGGGGCTACTCGCGGGAGTTCCCGGTCGAGCAGTGGATGCGCGATGTGAAGTTGGAGGAGATCGAAGAGGGCACCTCCGACATCATGCGGCTGGTCATCTCCCGCAATCTGGACTGACCCGGGAGATTGACCGGACGGCCAGTTATCGCCACTTGTAGGATCGTCACAAAGCAGATCTGCCGACCGGAGGACCGATGCCGCGCCCCAGTGTGGAAGCCGAGCGCCGGCCGCAGATCCTGGCCGCCGCGTGCGCGGTGATCGCCTCGGCGGGCATCCCGGCTCTGCGGCTGTCCGACGTGGCGCGCGAGGCCGGTGTCAGTTCGGGCACCGTGCACTACTACTTCGAGACCAAGCGCGAAGTCATCGCGGCGGCTTTCGAGTTCAACCTGGCCGACTCGCTGGCCCGGCGCCAGGAACTGCTGGCGTCGGGGAAAGACAGCCTGGCGATCCTGCACGACCTGGTGGAGTCCTACCTGCCCAATGACGAATCCTCGGTGCGCGCCTGGAAGGTGTGGCTGGCGCTGTGGGCCGAGGGCAGCCGCGACCCGGTGCTGCAGGAGATCAACGACCGGCTCTACGGCCAGTGGCGCGATGTCGTGGCGGGCGTGATCGAGGCGGCCCAGCGTGAAGGGCTGGCCCGGCCGGGGGATCCGACGGCGCAGGCGAACATGTTGATCGGCATGCTCGACGGACTGGCGGTGCAGGTGGTGCTCGATTCGCCGAGCATGTCCCTGGAGGCCATGCGAAAGACCTGCCACGACTTCATCGCGATCGTCATTGCGCAACATTGAACTGCCCAGACATGCTGTGATCGAACAACATCGAAGAAAGGTCTGACACATGAGCCTGTACGCAGTGGTTGATCCGGCGACCGGTGAGGTGGTGCGTGAGTACCCGACCGCCACGGATGCGCAGATCGAGGATGCGCTGGCCGCGGCGGCCAGGGCCTTCGGTGAGTGGTCGAAGTCCACGACGGTGGCCCAGCGGGCCGATCTGATCCGCAAGGTGGCCGCGCTGCACACCGAGCGCAAGGAGGAACTGGCCAAGATCATCCAGCGGGAGATGGGCAAGCCGCTGGACCAGTCGATCGGTGAGGTCGAGTTCAGCGCGGCGATCTACGAGTTCTACGCCGACAACGCCGAGAAGTTCCTGGCCGACGAGAAGATCGACCTGCTCGAGGGCGAGGGCAGCGCGGAGATCCGGCGCAGCGCGGTGGGTGTGCTCATCGGCATCATGCCGTGGAACTATCCCTACTACCAGGTGGCGCGGTTCGCCGGTCCGAACCTGGTGCTGGGCAACACCATTGTGCTCAAGCACGCCCCACAGTGCCCGGAGTCCGCGGCCGCGCTGCAGCAGATCTTCCTCGACGCCGGCTATCCCGAGGGGGCCTACGTCAACGTCTACGCCACCAACGAGCAGATCGCCGAGGCCATCGCCGATCCCCGTGTGCAGGGTGTGTCGCTGACCGGCTCCGAGCGTGCCGGGGCGGCGGTCGCCGAGATCGCCGGGCGCAATCTGAAGAAGGTGGTGCTCGAACTCGGTGGCTCGGACCCGTTCATCGTGCTGTCGGCAGCGGATCTGGACGCCACGGTCGAGGCGGCGGTGGACGGCCGCTTCGAGAACACCGGGCAGGCCTGCAACGCGGCCAAACGGATCATCGTGGTGGAGGACCTTTACGACGAATTCGTCGACAAGTTCACCGCGAAGGTGTTGGCCAAGGCCGATGGACTGGCCCCGCTGTCCTCGGTGGCCGCGGCGGAGCGGCTCGACGAGCAGGTCAAGCGGGTTGTTGCCGATGGCGCCACGCTGACCACCGACGGTGAGCGTAACGGCGCGTTCTTCCCGCCCGGGGTGCTGACCGGCGTCTCGCCGGACTCGCCGTCGGCCAAGGAGGAACTGTTCGGGCCGGTGGCCACGGTGTACAAGGTGGCCGACGAGGATGCCGCAGTCGAGTTGGCCAACGACACCCCGTTCGGGTTGGGCTCCTATGTGTTCACCACCGATCCCGAGCAGGCCAAGCGGGTCGCCGATCGGATCGAGGCGGGCATGGTGTTCGTCAACGCGGTCGGCGCCGAGGGCGCAGAGTTGCCGTTCGGCGGCGTGAAGCGCTCCGGCTTCGGCCGTGAGCTGGGGCGTTTCGGTATCGACGAGTTCGTCAACAAGAAGCTGGTGCGTATCGCGGGCTAGCGTGTAACGGTTGGCCGTCGGCGGGACACTCCCTTGCGTATCCAGTCCTTCTCGGAGCGCAAGGGAGTCCGCCATGACCATCACGCAGGACAGCCGGTTCATCCGGGCCGAAGCCGCCCTGGCCGGTATCGGCGGCAACGCCGCACGCTACGGCCTGGTGGTCGTGATCGGGTGGATCGGGGCGCTGAAGTTCACCAGCTACGAGGCCTACGGCATCGAACCGCTGGTCGCGAATTCGCCGCTGATGAGCTGGGTCTACGGGATCTTCTCGGTGACCACCTTCTCGGTGCTGCTCGGGGTACTGGAACTGGCGACGGCGGCCCTGCTGGCGGTGAAACCGTGGGCGCCGTGGCTCTCGGCGGTCGGCAGCGTGATCGCGATCGGCCTGTTCGTGGCGACGCTGAGCTTCCTGGTCACCACACCGGGAGTGGGGGAGGCCTCGGCCGGCGGCTTCCCGGTGTTGTCCTCGACGGGTCAGTTCCTGATCAAAGACGTTGCCCCGATCGGTATTTCGGTGTGGACGCTGGCCGATGCCCTGGCGGCGTCGCGTGGCCGGAACGCTCGCGCGCGGCTGCCATGAGCGATCCGACGGGGTCACGGTGACGGTGCCGGGTGCAGGCGAGGCCGCCCTCGTCACCGCCTTGCGAGGTGGGGACGAGGCGGCCGTCGCTGCGCTGGTCGAACAGCACACCCCGGCGATGCTGGGCGTGGCCCGCGGTTACGTGCCGACCCATGAGATCGCCGAAGAGGTTGTTCAGGAGACCTGGATCGCGCTGCTCAAGGGTATCGACCGCTTCGAGGGCCGGTCTTCCTTGCGCACTTGGCTTTTCACCGTCATGGTCAACATCGCCAAGACCCGCGGCACCCGGGAACGGCGGGACGCCGATGTCCAGGTGCTCGCCGCCACCGGCGGTACCGTCGATCCGGCGCGGTTTCGGGACGCCGGTGACGAGTGGGCCGGACACTGGAAAGACGACCGGGCCCCCACCCCGTTCCCGGATACCCCGGAGGGGTCGGTACTCGGTGACGAGTTGCTCGCCGTGACCCGTCGCGAACTGGGCAAGCTGCCCACGCGGCAGCGCGAAGTCGTCACCATGCGTGATGTGTTGGGAATGGAAGCGGCCGAGGTGTGCGATCTACTTCAGATCACCGCTGCCAACCAGCGGGTACTGCTGCACCGTGGTCGCGCCGCGGTCCGGCAGGCGCTCGAGGACTACCTGAAGGAGCCGGCATGACCGATGGCGATGCGATGGACTGCAACCAATTGGTCGAACTGGTCACCGCGTACCTGGAGGGTGCGCTGGACCTCGACACCCGGGCCCGGTTCGATATCCACCTCACCGAGTGCGACGGTTGCGAGAACTACCTGCAGCAGTTCCGAACGACCGTGGACACCCTCGGCAGGGTGGATGCCGGCCGGCTTGACCCGGCGCTGCGCGACCGGCTGATGTCGGCCTTCCGGAACTGGAAATAGACCCTCACCCGCCCGGGCCGGTGGACACCGGAGCCACCTTGTCCTTACCCGTCTTCGGGTCGTAGTTCTCCCAGAACGTCGCCCCGGCGATACCGAGTGCCACCGGGTCGAATGTCGGGTCCAGGCCCGACTTCTTCTGTCGTTCGTAATCCCGCAGTGCCTTGTACGCGGGTTGCTGAAGGATCAGGATGCCGATGATGTTCAGCCATGCCATCAGACCGACACCGATATCTCCCAGGGTCCAAGCCTCGCTGGCGGTCGACACGGCTCCGATGGTCACCGACACCAGGATCAACGCCTGCAGCAGCATGGTCGCGGTACCGCCCACGGTGCCGCGGATGACCGGCATGCTGACGGTCGCAGCCTTGCCCATGATGAAGCGCAGATTGGTCTCGGCCATGTAGTAGTAGGCGATGATGGTGGTGAGGCAGAAGAAGAACAGCGAGATCGCGACGAAACTCGAACCGGCGCCGCTCCACAACGTGTCGAATCCATTCTGTGCAAACGTCGGTCCGACCGCGGCGTCGGCCGGGAGGAGACCGCCGTCGGCAAGCACCGCGCCGTCGGCCGTCTCACCCTCATAAACCCGGTAAGCGCCGGTGGACAGGATGAGGAAGCCGGTTGCTGAGCAGACGAACAGCGTGTCGACGTACACCGCGAAAGCCTGCACGAGACCCTGTTTGGCGGGATGGGAGACCTCCGCCGCGGCGGCGGCATGCGGTCCCGAGCCCTGGCCGGCCTCGTTGGAATAGATGCCGCGCTTGACGCCCCACATGATGGCCGCGCCCAGGATGGCGCCGAAGGCGGCATCGAAACCCAGCGCGCTGGAAATGATCAGGCTGAACATCGCCGGGACCTCGGAGGCGTTGGCGGCAACCACGATCAGCGCAAGCAGGATGTAGGCAACGGCCATGAACGGCACCACCACCGAGGCAAACGCGGCGATACGCTTGACACCGCCGATGATGACGAATGCCAACAGGATCACGGTGCCGACCGCCACCCACCATTCCGACCAGCCCCAGGCATTGTTCATGGCCACGGCCATCGAATTGGACTGCACGCTGGGTAGTAGCAGGCCACACGCCAGGATGGTCACCGCGGCAAAGACCAGACCGTAGATCCTGAACAGTGGGGCTGCGGCCGTGTGCGCCTTGGCGCGGCTCAGGTAATACGCGGGGCCACCGCGGTATTCGCCCGTCAGTTGATCACGCACCTTGTAGATCTGACCGAGCGTGCATTCCACGAACGATGTCGATGCACCCAGGAAGGCCATCACCCACATCCAGAACAGAGCGCCCGGGCCGCCGAAGGCAATGGCGGTGGCGACGCCGGCGATGTTGCCGGTGCCGACGCGGCCGGCCAGCGACATGGTGAGCGCCTGGAAGGACGACACACCTGACGGCGATTTCTCGCCGCGGAGCATCAACCGGATCATCTCCGGTATCTGCCGGATCTGGACGAATTTGGATCGGATGGAGAAATAGACCCCGACGGCAAGGCACAGGTAGACCAGTGCGTTACTCCAGATGTAGCCGTTGAGGGTGCTGAGGAATTCGGTCACGTGTGGGAGTCCAATCGTTTCGTGCGGGTGCCCTCATGGTGGCAGGACCGGCGCACCGATGTGTTTCTTTTCGATGACAACGGCGTTAGACGGCCGGTCAGTGGTCGAGCGGCGTGGTGTCCCGGACCGGCCAGGCGTGGCCGTGAATTATACTGTGACACAGCGGTATACATCGGTTCTGGGTCAACTCAGCACTCTGAGCGGCAGGCTGACGAAACCTCCTCGACCGGACACCGTCATCAGGTACCGGCCGTCCACGGGCACCGGCAAGGTCAACGGGTAGAAGACGAACCCGATCTCGCCGCCCAGGCTGGACTCGGGGACCGCGAGGGCGAGGTCCACCGCCGTGCCCGTGGGATCGCTGAACCGGACGTCGACCGTGGGTGCCGTGTCGGCCGGTTCGGGCTGGATCAGGACCACCAGCGTCGCCTGCACGGTGCGGTCGGGGCGGGCCCGCGCGCTGTCCACGACGCCGCCGATGATGTCGAGTTTGTTGTCGACGACCGCGGCTGATTCGGCCAGCAGTGCCCCCGTGACGATCATGGCCCACCGTATACCCGAAATCGGTCCCCTCGGACCGGCCGTTGTCATCGGTACAGATTTCGATGTACTGTCGGCGCATGCAGACGCTCTCGCACACCGATGCGCTGGCGCGCTTCGGTCACGCCCTGTCCGACGGCACCCGGGCTCAGATCCTGCTGCATCTCACACGCGCACCGAGCTACCCGTCCGAACTCGCCGAGCAACTCGAAGTGTCGCGCCAGATCCTTTCCAACCACCTGGCGTGTCTGCGCGGCTGCGGTCTGGTGGTCGCGGTTCCGGAAGGCAGGCGCACACGCTACGAACTGGCCGACGCCGCAATCGGGCGCGCGCTCAATGATCTGATGGGTCTGGTACTCGCCGTCAATCCGGGCTGTTGCACCGACTGCGCCTGCTGCTGATGACCGCCTCGGTGTCTCCGGCACGCCGCGTGGTGCTGACCCGCCGCATCCGGTGGTTCGTCGCAATCACCATCAGTTACAACGTGATCGAAGCGATCGTGGCACTCACCGAGGGTGCCAGGGCTTCGTCGACCGCGCTGATCGGTTTCGGCCTGGACTCCGCGATCGAGGTGGCTTCCGCCGCCGCAGTGGCCTGGCAGTTCGCCGGCCGTGATCCCGAGGCGAGGGAGAAGGTGGCGCTGCGTGTCATCGCGCTGTCCTTCTACGGGCTGGCAGCCTTCGTCACGATCGACGCGGTGCGCGCACTGGCCGGCGTGGCGCAGGCTCGCCATTCACCGGTCGGCATCGGTCTCGCGGGGCTGAGCCTGGCGATCATGCCGCTACTGTCCTGGGCACAGCGCCGGGCCGGGCGGGAACTGGGATCTCTTTCCGCGGTGGCCGATTCCAAGCAGACCCTGCTGTGCACCTATCTGTCGGCGGTATTGCTGGTCGGCCTCATCCTCAACAGCACCCTCGGACTGGCCTGGGCCGATCCCGTCGCCGCCCTGGTGATCGCCGTGTTCGCGGTCAGCGAGGGCCGGCGGGCATGGCGCGGCCAATCATGCTGCGCGGCAACGCAGCCCTGCGGATGAGGCGTAATACCGCTTCTTCCGGCAGCGGCTCGGCCGCTCCATCCTGCTCGGTCTGGAACTGCTGGTGGCTGCCGATATCGTCCGCACCGTCGCGCTGACCCCCCACGTGGGAGAGTGTCGCTGTACTTGCCGGCATCGTGTTGATCCGCACGTTCCTCAGCTTCTCGCTCGAACTTGAGATCAGCGGGCGCTGGCCATGGCAGCAGCGACCGGAGCAGCAGCCTCAGACCAGCTGACGTGGTTGCGCGGCAACGGGATTGGGCCGGACCCGGGTCCAGCGGTGCAGCAACCATGCCGCGGGTACGGACAATGCCAGCGTGGTGGCGAACAGGCCCAACATCGAACCGGTGAACACCGGCCAGCGCAGAATCGAGGCCATCGCGATTTCCATCAGGATCACGTGCACCAGGAAGATCTCATAGGAGATCTCACCCAGCCACACCAGCGGGCGGCTGCCCAGCAGTCGCGCGAACGCACCGGTCGGGTCCAGCACCAGCGTCGCCAGCAGCCCGACGGCCACCACCGCATAGAGCGTCGACCGCACCACGGCCTGTCCGGGCGTCACCTCGGTGGCGGTCACCTCGCCGGCGATCGGCAACGCCACCACCAGCAGGGCTATCACCGCAGCCGTCAGCACGACGACGCCCCGGCACCGCACGCCACACAGTTGCAGTGCCGCCAAGGCCATCCCCCCGACGAAGTGGATCAAATGTGCGGGCAACCAGATGTTCGCCGACGTCGGCAGCAAGTCGGTCGCATGTTGGACCCACAGCCAGGTCGGTGTCACAGCTGCCAACACTGCCAGCCCGAGCAGCAGGCGGCCGGGCCGCCATCGCCGCCGGCACAGCACCGTCAGCAGCAGGCCGGCCAGCAACGGCAACACAGCGTAGAAGGCGACCTCCACGGCGAGACTCCACATCTGGGTGAGGCCCTGGTGCATGATCGCCAGCGGCGGGTAGATCTGGGTCAGGGTCAGGTGGTGCAGCAGGCCGGACCAGGTATGGCCCGGATTGGGGCCGGCGTCGCGGAATTCGTAGACCAGGTAGGCGATGAGCACCGTCGCGACATAGGCCGGCGCGATGCGCCGCACCCGGTGCCGGGCATAGCGCCGCACCGACGGCAGCCGGGAATGGGTCTGCGTCGCCAACAACCAAGGCCGGAAAAGAAGATAGCCCGAGAGCGCGAAGAAGATCGGCACACCGACCTCCAGGCGCGCGTACAGCGATCCCAGGTAGCCGTTGGTGAGCTGCCCGGTTCCGTAGGCCGCGTGGGTGGCGACGATCAGGAGTGCGGCCGGAGCACGCAGACCGGTGAGTGACGCCACCCGGTGCGCCGAGCGCGAGCCGGCATCGGGTGTCGCACGCATGATCCTCTCAGGGTACGGACGCGGTCGCGAAGATCTACAGACCGGCGGCGATCCGGGCGAGCACCGCGAGGTGATCATCCACGGTGGCCAGACCGGCGCCCATGGTGTTGATCGACAGGTGCGACGCCCCGGCCTGCGACCACGCCGTGACCTCGGCCAGCGCGGCATCGTCGTCACCGCGCCAGGACACCCTGCCCTCCATGCCGATCTGCGCCGGATCGCGTCCCGCGGCGGTGGCGGCGTCCTCGACCACCGATCGGGCGTGGTCCAGGCGGGGACCGGGCGACATCATCGGGAACCAGCCGTCGGCCAGTCGCCCGGCGCGCCGGTACCCGGGATCGGACGCCGACCCGATCCAGATCGGAATGGGCCGCTGGACCGGCAGTGGTGACAACCCCGCCCCGGTGATCTGATGATGCGCACCACGCACGCTCACGGTCGGCTCCGTCCACAGCTTGCGTAGCACCGCGATCTGTTCGGCCGACCGTTTGCCGCGGGTGCTGAAATCCTCGCCCAGCGCCTCGTATTCCACCGCATTCCAGCCGATCCCGACACCCAACCGCAGGCGCCCGGAGCTCAACAGGTCGACCTCGGCGGCCTGCTTGGCCACCAGCACCGTCTGCCGTTGCGGCAGGATGATCACCCCGGTGACCAGTTCGACGGCCTCGGTGACGGCCGCCAGGAAGCCGAACATCACCAGCGGTTCGTGGAACGTCGTGCGTACGTCGTACGGGCCGGCCCACCCGGTGTGCACCGCGGGATCGGCGCCCACCACATGGTCGTAGGCCAGGATGTGGGTGAAGCCGAGCTCCTCGACCCGTCGGCCGTACGCGCGCACCGCACCCGGATCGCCACCCAGCTCGGTCTGTGGGAACACCACACCAATCCGCATGAGCCCAGCATGCCGCAGGCTGCGCCCGCTTTTCGACACGCCGAATTGGGTGCGGTCGATATGGCGGGCCTTCCGTTAGAAAGAACTCAAATTTGGGAAAGGCCGAAATGAGTGGGATTACGGTGCGCCGGCGATCGATATACCCGCGCCGTAAATTGTGGCGCAGTGTGCTCGGCGCCATTGTTTCGGCGACGTGCGTCATCGCGCTGGTCTCGGTGCCGACCTCGCAGCGACCACGACAGGTCATTGCCGAGACCGTCAACCCGCTCAGCTTCCCGGCTACCACCGTCGGGTTCGCTGATTCCCAGGTCTACTTCTACGACGAGGCGCAGGTCGCCCAGACGGTGCAGCGGTGGGTCGCCGACAATGTCCGACTCGTCCGGATCGGTATCCCGTGGGCCGGCGTCGAGGCGGTCAAGGGCAGGTATGACTGGTCACGGGCCGACCGGGTGGTCAATGCGGCCAAAGCGGCCGGCATCTCCGTCATCGCCTGCATCACCTCGAGTCCCTGGTGGGCGATGGCCATCGGATCGATGCCGCCGCACGGCCGGCCCGCCTCACCGGAGGCCTACGGAAAATTCACCGCCAAGGTCGCTGAGCGCTATCGGGGCAAAATATCGGCGTACGAAGTCTGGAACGAACCGAACGGTTTCACGGGATACACGCCGTGGCCGGATCCGGCCGGATACACCGCGTTGCTGAAGGCCGCCTATCCGCGGATCAAGGCCGCCGATCCCGCGGCGGTAATTCTCGGTGGTGTGCTCGGCTCTGGAAAAACATGGGGCGCTTGGACAATTGACCCCGTCACCTTTCTGAAGAAGATGTACGCCAACGGTGCGCAGCCATTCTTCGACGCGCTGTCCTATCACCCGTACAGCTACAGCATGAAGTTCTCCGGCGGGATGTTGCAGCCCGACTCACCGGTGGAGCAGCTGGTCCGGATGCGCCGGGTGATGCTGGAGAACGGTGACGGCGCCCGCAAGATCTGGGTGACCGAGTACGGCGCGCCCACCAACCGGGTGAGCGAGGCCGGGCAGGCCGATTTCATCGCCGACATGATCAGCACCTGGCCGGAGCTGCCCTATGCGGGACCCTTGTTGCTCTACACCACAAGGGATCTGAACAGCTCTGGGAACAATGACGACGACCGTTTCGGTGTCTACCGATCGGACTGGGTGCCCAAGCCGGCGCAGCGGGTACTGCAATCCCGCCCGGGCGTGCGTGAGGTGTACGCGCGCTTCGCCGCCAATGCCGCGCAATCGGCGCCCGTGCTCGGGGAGGTGCTCAGTCCGGTCTACGCCAACGCCTCCAAGGTCTGGACCCAACTGTGGAGCCTGGGCACGTTGTGGGAGACGGCGCCCGGGAAGTTCGTCGCGTCCCCGACGCCGGTGATCAATCTGGCGCGCTCGCGCAACGGCGGCCTGCCGATCACGACGTTCAAAGACGGTTACCAGGATTTCGGCGGATGGCAGCCGTTCCGGGTGTGGTACTCCCCGGCGACCGGTGCGCAATGGGCCAGCGCGGAGTTCGCGAAGAAGTGGATTCCGGCCCTCGGGCTGGCCACCTCGTCGGAGAAGTGGACCAACGGCGGCACCAGGGTGACCTTCCAACGCGGGCATATGACCTGGGTGCCGTGGGTGGGTGTGAAGGTCGTCCTGACGCAGTAGGACCCAGCAACGACGTGCGGTGCGCGGCGGCGGTACCCGCGCGTTCTCGGTGATGGTTGCCGACGGCGGTGGCCCCCTTGCTGCACCGCGGAATCTGGACCCCGACTGCGCAAATCTGATGTTTAGTTTGCTGATCGACGGTTTTCGATCTTGATGAGCCGCTGATGGCAAATCGTGACATAGGCACTTGCGCGCGCCCTTCCGGACCGCTGTGGCAACGTCAGCTTCGATGTCGTCACTCCTTGCAGGGATGCTCTGAACTGGTAATTTGTTCCAGTAACGATGGGACGGCTGTGTACCGGGGGATGGTATCGGGCAAACAAATTTTCACACGTGTCAGATAGAATTTTGGCAAATCTGCGAGGGGGACTATTCCGCCAGGCAACTCACGTGCTAACTTCTCCGTGTTGGTTGGGGAATTTGCTGAAAGGGAGATCAACATGTACCGACGTCAGGAAAAGTCCATCCGGATGATTGCCGCGACTGTCGTCGCAGGGGGCGGAATCGCGCTTGCCATGGGTGCCGCCACGGTGACGGCCGGCGCTGCGCACGCGGACACCGGGCAAAGCACCACGCAGAGCTCGAACAAGTCGCCGCTGCAACGCCTGGGCAAGTTCGGGTCGAACCTGACTCAGAACATCGGCCGCGTCGGCAGCAATCTGCAGATCAATGGCGGTACCGCGGCGAGTAACGCCCAACAGCAGGCCGGCCAGTTCGGCAGCGACCTGCAGCAGAACAGTGGCGCGGCCGCCGCTCATGTGCAGCAGCAGCTCGGCACCGTCGGAAGCAATCTGCAGATCAATGGCGGCACCGCCGCGAGCGATGCTCAGCAGCAGCTGGGTCAGGTGGGCACCGACCTCCTGGTCAACGGTGGTACCGCGGCCAGCGATGCGCAGCAGCAGCTCGGCACGGTGGGAAGCAACCTGCAGATCAACGGTGGCACCGCCGCGAGTGACGCTCAGCAGCAGCTGGGTCAGGTGGGCACCGACCTCCTGGTCAACGGTGGTACCGCGGCCAGCGATGCGCAGCAGCAGCTCGGCACGGTGGGAAGCAACCTGCAGATCAACGGTGGCACCGCCGCGAGTGACGCTCAGCAGCAGCTGGGTCAGGTCGGCACGGATGTCCTGGTCAACGGTGGTACCGCGGCCAGCAATGGACAGCAGCAGCTGGGGCAGGTCGGCACCGATGTCCTGACCGGTATCGGCTCGGTCCTGGGCGGCTGAACCACGCCTGAGAGGGCGGGCGGCGGGAAACCTCCTGCTGCCCGCCCTTTTTGTGTGTCCACATCAGGATCGGCGCCTGTCCCCTTCGGAATCCGCGCAGAGGGAAGGGTTTGCTGATCGGTTCCGTCGCAGCCGTGGCTCTACCTCCTGATCGTCCGATAAGCGTGTCGATCAGGCAGGTTTTGCTGTTGCATCAGCTAACTGTTTGACGGCGCGAGCATGGGACGGTGCTTCGAATCCGGAGCACGTGCTGGGTGTGCCGGTTGATCTTCGAAACTGCATGAAATGCGGCTTATATGAACCAAGATCGATCTTTGCCAGCGTAAAGCCGGACCGCGCGGGACGGTCGGTCCGGCCCGAGAGTGTCGCCATGCCACCGAATTGCTACAGCGTCTACCGAGCATCCAGCTAACGAAAATGCGACATGTTGTCGTTTGGTGGATTTTCCGGTCGGGTATGCGTTCGTTGCGTGACTAGCGCAGGAATCGAACAACAGCAATTTGCTATAGGGAGATGATGATGGAGCGCAAGAGCCAAGGCATTCCGACCCCGTTCAAGGGCGTGGCATGGGCAGGCGCGGCCGCGGCAATGTCGGTCGGCATCGCGGTGGCAGGCGCGGGTACCGCCGCCGCAGCCCCGGATGACAGCGGGACCACGACCCAACAGCAGAGCTCCGCGAGCGTGTCCGGCAGCAGCAACAACCCCCGGGATTTCGGCAACAACCTCGTTCGTAATCTCGGCCGCTTCGGAAGCAATCTCGTGCAGAACACCGGTCAGGTCGGGACCAACCTCCAGCAGCATCTCGGCCGGGCCGGCACCAACGCGTTGATCAACACGGGCACCACCGCCGACAACCTCGTCAACAACGCCGGCGAGGTGGGGACCAATCTCGGTCAGAATCTCGGCGAGACGGGGAGCAATCTGGTCGACAATGCCGGTGAGGCCGGAAGCAATCTGGGTGAGAACCTTGGCCAGACGGGGAGCAATCTGGTCGACAACGCCGGTGAGGCCGGAAGCAACCTGGGTGAGAACCTGGGTGAAGCCGGGAGCAATCTCGTCGACAACGCCGGTGAAGCCGGAAGCAACCTGGGTGAGAACCTTGGCCAGACGGGGAGCAATCTCGTCGACAACGCCGGTGAAGCCGGAAGCAACCTGGGCGAGAATATCGGCAGTCTCTTCGACTGACGTGGACGCCTTGACGGCGGGCAGCGGAATCCCGGTTCCGCTGCCCGTCTCCCTGTTCGGTCCCGGGGCCCAGACTCGGCGTGTCGCAGTAGCCGGCCAAGCTTCCCGGCCTGCCGCCGACAGAAGTTTGCCAGACCTGCGTGGCGCGTTGCCGTTACCGGGTAGCCGGGGTCGTCTCGGCATCGGCTTGGCGGATGCTGCACGCCGCCACACGATCCGAACGCCCTGATAACCGTCAAATTATCACCAGCGAAAATACTTGCTGCGTCTCACGGTGCACGTCGGTACTGGTCAGTCCTGCACCACTCGGACCGACGGTCGGCCGGATAGCTAGCTCATCCTCGAATTGCAGCAAAGAAACTGGGGGTTTGAAGCCACGTGTGCGCGGGCACTTCACAACCGTCAAATATGATCTGCGCCACACAATCCGTGTTAGCTTCGCGCGGTGCGTATGGGGTTTGCTGGAGGGAGACAAATCATGGATCGCAACGGCTGGGGGATGCCCAAGATGGTCAAGGGAATGGTGCTTACCGGCGCCGCCGGCGCGATGTGTCTGGGCATCGCCGTCGCGGGTGCCGGGACGGCTGCGGCAGACGAGGGTTCCTCCGCTGCCGCGGCCCATGTCGCCGCACAACAGCGGGCGGCCGGTTTGACGCCCGAGGACATCGGCGAATTCGGTGACAACCTGGTGCGCAACCTGGGCCAGTTCGGCAGCAACCTGCAACGCAACGCAGGCCAGGTGGGCAGCGACTTCCAGCAGAACACCGGGCAGGTCGGTAGCAACCTGCAGCGCAACCTGGGTCGGGTGGGCACCAACCTGCTCGTCAACGGTGGCACGTTCACCAACAACCTGGTGCAGAACGCCAACCGGGCCGGCAACGACCTGGCCCGCAACATCGGCAGCCTGTTCAACCGCTGACGCAACAGACCGGCCGGGCCGGCAGCGCATGCTGCCGTCCCGGCCGGTGTCGTGTCAGCGGCCGAGTGCCTCCTCGATGAAGTCGGACACCGCGCCGATATGCGGTTCACGCACGATCGACATGTGCGTGCACTCCAGGTGTCGGACCGTGAGATCCCCGGTCAAGATCCGCGGCCACAGTCGGGGGTCATCGCGGTTGAGGTGGCTCAGCACCAACAGGGTCCGGCCGGACCAGGGTTGCGGCGCGTACCGCAGCCCGATCATCATGCCCCACTCCTCGACCGCAACGGTCTTGCGTTGCAGATCGTCGAGGAACAGGCCGGCGAGCTTGAACTCCTTCTGGTGTTCCCACCACGATCGGGCATCGGTCTGCATGTTCGTTTCGAGCGTCACCGTGACATCGGGGAGGTCCCGGCGCGCCCTCTTGGCCGTCAGCGGTGACAGCCACGGGTCCAGCATCACCAGCAGTTCGATTGTCTCGCCTTGGTTTTCGAGGATCCGCGCCGCTTCCAGCGCGATATGTGAACCCAGCGAATGCCCGATCAGGGTGTAGGGGCCGTGCGGTTGAACACGGCGGAGGTTGCGGACGTGTCGGCGCGCCGCAGCGGGCACCGACAGGTCCGGGATCGCGCGCTTCTCCAGCCCTTTGGGTTCCAACGCGTACACCGCAGTGCGCTCGCCCACCCGTTCGGTCAGCGGAACGAAACACAGCGATGAGGCGCCGGCGCCGGAGAAACAGAACAGCGGTGTGCCGGTGGTGTTCTCCGATATCGGGCGCAGCGCCACCACGGTCGGGATCTGCGCGGCCGCGCCGCCGGACCCAGCCAGCTTGAGCGCGAACTCGGCGACCGTCGGAGCGCCGGCCAGATCCGACGGGTTCAGCTTGATGCCGTGTACCTGGGACACCCGCCCCAGCATCTGGGTCACGGTCAGCGAATCACCGCCCAGGGCGTAGAACCCGTCGGTGCGGCCCACCCTGTCCACGTGCAGCGATTCCGCCCACAACGCGGCGATCGACGATTCATGTTCTCCCCGAGGCGGATCGAATTCCGGACGCCCCACCGGCGGTAGCGCGGCCCGGTCGATCTTGCCGCGGTCACCGCGAGGGAGCGCGCCGAGCACCAGGATGTGCGCGGGCACCATGTAGGGCGGCAGGTCCCGGTGCAGGCGGGTCCGCAGATCGGCGACCGCAGGGGTGCGCGCGTCGGGGTCGGCGGCGACATATGCGGTCAGCGTCGGCGTGCCGCTGGTGTCGGCGATGACGGCGGCCTCGACGACATCCGGGTAGCTGAGCAGCGTGGACTCGATCTCGGCGGGCTCGACCAGATAGCCACGGATCTTCAGTGTCGAATCGGCGCGGCCGGACAGCACCAGATTGCCGTATTCGTCGAGTCGGCCCACATCGCCGCCGGCGTAGGTCCGGGAGCCGTCGGCATGCACCATGAACGTCGCCGCAGTGGCCACCTGGTCCAGGTAACCCAGGGCGAGGTGACGCGAGGTGATCGAGACGGCGCCGTCATCGGCGATGTCAATCCGCTTGTGCGGTGCAGGAACTCCGACCGGGATGATTCCCTGTGGCAGCGCGGCGCTCGGCGGGATGTCATAGCTGGCGATGGCCAGGGTCTCGGTGGAACCAGCCCAGTTCGTGAAGACCGCGTGGGGCGCCAGTTCGCGTGCCGACCGGACGTGCCGGGCGTGGGCCGGCTCGCCGGTCGTCACGATGCGCTGCACGCCCGGCAAGGTCCGGCCCCTCGCGGCGCGGTGCAGGGCGTCCACGAATGCGGGCGTGCAGGCGATGGCCTGGACGCCCGCGTCGGCGATCTGGTCGAAGGCGTCTGCGGCCGACACCGTCTGCGGATCGACGGCGATCACCTCGGCGCCACCGAGCAGCGCGGCGATCAGCACATTGAGGCCGGCCGCAAAGCTGATCGGCATGCACAACGCCACCCTCCGGCCGTCGGCCAACCCGAACCGGTCGTTGAGCAGCTGAGCATCGCACTGCCACAATCCGTTCGGATGCAACACGGCCTTCGGTGTCCCGGTGGAGCCGGAGGTGAACTGGATGCTGGTCACATCGTCGTGAGTCACGCCGGCGCCGAACTCCGCCGGCGCCGTCACTGCGGCAGGCAGCGCTGCGGGCACCTCGAACCGCACCGGTCGATAGCCGTGCTCGGCGAGGATGGCCGTGATCTTCTGGATGCGAGCCGCCGGCATCGCGGGGTCCAGTGCCACCACCGGGGTGTTCGAGGCGAACAGCCCCAGGATGGCGGCCACCGTCGCCGGCGTCATCGGTGCCGGGAACAGAGCGGCGCGTCGGTCGGTGTCTGGCGACGGGTCCGCACCGGCAAAAGCGGCTGCGCCGGACAACAACTCGTGATAGGTCACCGCTTCGGTCGCTGTCCGGAAGGCGGTCTGGTCACCGCGGGCCCTGGCGGTCGCGGCAAAGTGTGCGGGTACCGATCGATACGCCAACTCGCGATCCGGCAACTCGGGATCCTGGCGGATGGGCCCGGCCCGGCCCACGGCCCGGTCGTGAATCGCGCCGGCGACGGACGCCCCGCCGGCGCGGTTCCGTCGTGCGATGAATCCCGCGCCGACGGCGAGCACCCCCGCGGCGCCCGCGAGGGTGCGCACCCTGCGTCGCAGCCGGCGGCCCCGGTTGCCGGCGGCAGCGGCGTTGCTGCGACCTTCGAGAAACCGGCTGAACTGCGCCATCGAACCTTCCCGACTGTGCTGAATACCATGCTGGACAAGAATTTCGGAGCACCGATCACGGCGATCGGCCGGCCCGAACCCTGCAGAGTTTAGCCGCCTGGCGGCATCGAGATGAGGCTAGGCTAGCCTCAGTGACGAAACGTTTCCTCGGCGCCGCCTGTCGCACGCACCTGCAGATGCTCGTCGGAGCATCGGGATCGGCGGGACACGGCGCCACAACCTGGCGATTGTCCAGAGAACGCGCGCGGAGGCCTGCTCCGGCGCTAGCGTGAACCGTCACAGCACACCGGACGGGAGACCATCATGCGAGCCGCTAGTTCGTCGGGTTGTACGCCCACGCCACCCAGCAGACGGAGAAACCGGTTGCAGGTGGTCCTCGCTGGTCTGCTCGTCGGACTGTTCGGTGTCGCCCTGCTGCTGCCCGCGAGCGCTGCCGCCGAGGGCGAGACCTACACCATCGCGACGGACACCACCTTCGCACCGTTCGAATTCCAGGATGCCAGTGGGAAATTCGTCGGCATCGACATGGACCTGATCCGGGCGATCGGCGAGGATCAGGGGTTCAACGTCGACATCAAGCCACTGGGCTTCGACGCCGCGCTGCAGGCGGTGCAGGCCAACCAGGTCGACGGTGTCATCGCCGGCATGTCGATCACCGACGAACGCCGGAAGGTCTTCGACTTCTCCGAACCCTACTTCGAGTCCGGTATCCAGATGGCGGTGCTCGAGGACAATGAGGACATCAAGTCCTACGAGGATCTGCGCGGCAAGCGCGTCTCGGTCAAGAACGGCACGCAGGGCGCGGATTTCGCGAACTCGATCAAGGACCAGTACGGCTTCGAGGTGGTCTCGTTCGCCGACTCCTCGACGATGTTCGATGAGGTGCGGACCGGCAACTCGGTGGCCGCCTTCGAGGACTACCCGGTGCTGCTCTACGCCATCCAACAGGGCAACGGCTTCAAGACGGTCACCCCGAAGGAGGATCCGACCGGATACGGCTTCGCGGTCAACAAGGGCCAGAACGCCGAACTGCTGCAGAAGTTCAACGCTGGGCTGGAAAGTCTGAAGGCCTCGGGTCGCTACGACGAGATCCTGGCGACCTATCTCGGTGAGGGCGCGGCCACGAGCGACAACTCGTTCTTCGGTCTGATCAAGAGCACGACGCCCATGCTGTTGGCCGGCCTGAAGATGACCATCATCCTGACCGTGTCGTCGATCTTCTTCGCGCTCATCCTCGGTGTCATCTTCGGATTGGCCAGGGTGTCCCGATCGATCTGGTTGCGCGCCATCGGCACCACCTTCGTCGACATCTTCCGCGGCACGCCACTGATCGTGCAGGCGTTCTTCATCTACTTCGGCATCCCGACGGCGCTGGGCTTCCAGATGTCGGCCGTCACCGCGGGCATCATCACGCTGTCGCTCAACGCCGGCGCCTATATGACCGAGATCGTGCGGGGCGGCATCCTCTCGGTGGACAAGGGCCAGATGGAGGCTGCCCGCAGCCTCGGTATCGGCTACCTGCCGACCATGCGCAAGGTGATTCTGCCCCAGGCGATCCGGACCATGATCCCGTCCTACATCAACCAGTTCGTGATCACGCTGAAGGACACCTCGATCCTCTCGGTCCTCGGCATCGCCGAACTGACCCAGAGTGGACGCATCATCATCGCCGGCAACTACAAGGCCTTCGAAATGTGGCTGATCGTCGGCATCATCTACTTCATCGTCATCATGGCGCTGACCAAACTGTCCGACCGGCTGGAGAGGCGGCTCGTCAAATGAGTGAATTGGTTACCGAAGCCGCGGCCGCCGAACCCGCGGGCACCGTAAAGATCCGCATCGAAGGGCTGAAGAAATCCTTCGGCGACCTGCTGGTGCTCGACGGCATCGACACCACCATCAGTCACGGCGAGGTCGTCTGCGTCATCGGCCCGTCGGGCTCGGGCAAGTCGACGTTCCTGCGCTGCCTGAACAAGCTGGAGGACATCACCGGCGGCAAGGTCGTCGTCGACGACTTCGACCTCACCGACCCGAAGGTCGATCTGGACCGCGTGCGCCAGCACATCGGCATGGTGTTCCAGCACTTCAACCTGTTCCCGCACATGACGGTGCTGGAGAACGTGACGCTGGCGCCGCTGCTCACCAAGAAGATGGACAAGGCGGCCGCCGAGAAGAAGGCGTTGGAGCTGCTCGGGCAGGTGGGGTTGGCCGAGAAGGCCGGGGTGAAGCCCTCGACATTGTCCGGCGGCCAGAAGCAGCGCGTGGCGATCGCCCGCGCGCTGGCCATGAACCCGTCGATCATGCTCTTCGACGAGGCCACCAGTGCCCTGGACCCCGAGATGGTCGGTGACGTGCTGGAGGTGCTGCGCACGTTGGCCCGCGGCGGTATGACGATGGTCGTGGTGACCCACGAGATGGGTTTCGCCAGGGAAGTCGCGTCCCGGGTCATCTTCATGGCCGACGGCCACATCGTCGAGGAGGGTCCGCCCGCGGAGATCTTCGACAATCCCAAACACCCTCGGCTGCAGGAGTTTCTGTCGAAGGTACTCTGAACAGCGGTGCCTGCATCGAAATCCTGGACCGGTGATCCGGTCTGGCTACCCGACGTGCTGCGGGGCGAGGGCCTGTCCCCGGTGTTGTTTCCGAACTGGCGTACCCGCGGACACGGTGACTTCAAGGACATCCGCGGGGTGATGGTGCACCACACCGGATCCGACACCGCCGATGCCGCCTCGATCGCCCGTGGTCGGCCGGACCTGGCCGGGCCGCTGTCGCAGCTGCACATCGCCCGCGACGGTACGGTGACCGTGGTGGCAGCCGGAGTGGCCTGGCATGCCGGCACCGGCATGTACCCCTGGGTCCCGGCGAACATGGGCAATTGGCATCTGATCGGCATCGAATGCGCGAACACCGGAACCCGTCCGTCCGCACCGCACCGTGAGAACTGGCCCGACGCACAGTATCTGGCGCTGGTTCGGTGCTGTGCGGCGATAAACCGGCGGTTGGGTCAGACCTCGGCCCGCACCATCGGGCATCGTGAGTACGCCGGGCGCGCGCAGGGTAAATGGGATCCCGGGGCAATCGACATGACGGTGCTGCGCAGTGACATCGCGGCCCAGATCGGTGCCGTGGCTACCGGCCCGACACCGCGCCCACCGGTGCCGGTGGGCGAGTACACCGACCTGCTGTTGTACCGGGGTAGCCGCGGTCCCCAGGTCGCGGAGCTGCAGCGGCGGTTGAAGTTCGGCTACGCCGCCTACGCGGGCGATCTGGAGATCGACGGCGAGTTCGGAGAACGCACCGAGGCCGCGGTGCGTGAATTCCAGCGCCGCACGCCCGGCCTGCGGGTGGACGGAATCGTCGGCCCCGCAACGGCGGCCGCGTTATCGTTGCGGATCGTCTGAGATCAGTCGGCGGCCGGGGTCAGGTATCCGCCGCGCCGGAAGAAGTCCTTGCCGGCGTGCTCGGTGCCCGCGGCGTCGCGAACCTTGGTGATGACCAGGCCCAGATTGCCGCCGCGGTAGGCGGCCGGGCCGCACACCACTGCGCCGCCACCTTCCTGCACGATGACGCGACCGGGCGTCCCGCCGTAGTGGATCTCGGACACCTGCGCCTCCAGGACCTCGATGCGCTCACCGCGGTAGAAGGCGTACGGGCGCGGGTACGGCGCCGACAACGCGCGCACCAGACGCTCGAGATCCTCTGCGGGCCAGGACCAATCGATGAGGCTGTCGCGCTCGGACCGCTTGTGGAAATAGGTGCGCGTCGCCTTGTTCTGCGGACGCCACTGCGGGTTGCCGGACTCCAGCGCGGTCAGCGCCTCCTTGAGCGCACCGGGGATCAGATCGATACCGCGCTCGACGAGTTCGGTACCGGTGTCCTTGGGCCCGATCGGCAGCGAGTGCTGAACCAGGATGTCGCCGGTGTCGAGGTCCTCGTCCATCCGGTGCACGGTCAGCCCGATCTGGGCCTCCCCGCTGATCAGCGACCAGATGACCGGTGAGAAACCGGTGCCTTTGGGCAACAGCGAATCATGCAGGTTCAGGGTTCCGTGCGGGGGCAGGTTGTAGAGCTCCGGCGGCATCCAGGTGTACCAGCTGTTGACGACGATGACATCGGGCTCGGCGCGTTTGACCAGGTCGATGGTCTCGTTGTCGACCCGCTCGGTCAGGTGCACCGGGATGCCACGCGCCCGGGCGAGGTCCTCGACGGAGTCGGAGAAGATTCCCTTGTAGGAATCGTCACTGGCCGGATGGGTGACCGACAGGGCGACGTCGTGCCCAAGGTCGATCAGAGCCTGCAGGGTTCTGACACCCCATGTCTGGAAACCGAACGAAACGATGCGCATCCCCGAATGCCCTTACTGCTGACGAACCTGTGAGCCACGTGAGAAAATGTCCGCCGCTCGATGACACGGGACAAGCTAACAGATTTGTTTAGGCTTAGCTAACTTGCCGTTGGCGCGGCTGAGCAGGCTCCCCACCTGGGCAAATGTCAGTGGGTGACAGTTTGGTCGACAGATCTGGGGGCGAGCAGGCGGGGAGGACGTACTCAACCCTGTTCGATGACGTTCCCGCTCCCGGATTGATCGATCGTCGGGGAGCCGTCCCGATAGGTCACCGTGTTCTCGAAACCGGACACGGTGATCTCGTCGGTCGATTCGGCCGTCACGACGTTCTCGAAACCCGATACCGTCACCGCGGTGCAGTGACCCGTGATGTCGACGGTGTTGTCGGCACCGCTGATGATCACGATGTTGTCGTTGCAGCTGACCGAGCGGTTCGACCCGATGCCCGTCACGGTGATGGTGCTACCGGGTTCGGCAGTGGCGTCCCCCGGCGCGTTCGGTGCACCCGGATCGACCACGATCGGCGGCAGGTCGGGTAACTCGGGGAGTTGTGGGATCTCGGGGACGACCGGTCCGTCGGTCAGCACGCCACCGCCGCCGGCGGTCCCCGGCGTCGTGGAGTTGCTGCTGAACAACCAGACCGCCGCGGCCCCGCCGGCGCACAGCAGCAGCACCAGCGCGATCGGCACGATCAGCATCCACGGCCGGAGACCGGAACGCTGCGGTGTCGACGGGTACGGCTGCGGGTAGCCGGCGGCGTACGGGTCGGTTCCGTAGCCGCCCTGCGCATATGAGGATTGGCCATAGGGGGATTCGCCATAAGGGCTTTGGCCGTAAGGGGATTGGGTGTACGGGGATTGCCCGTAACCGGATGGCTGCGGCCACTGTTGGGTCGGTGGCGGCAGCGGCGGGGGTGTGGCGTCGTAGCTCGTGCCGTAGTTGGTCGGACTCGGCTGCTCGGTACCGAGTTCGGTCGGTTCCAGCGCGCGGATCCGGGCCTCCGGATCGTCCTGCGGATTCATACCGGGATGGTCGCATATCGGCGGGGTGCGCGACGGTGGGAAATCCGCAGGTGCCGGAAAAAGGCTGCGGCGCCGAACCCCACGGGGGTCCGGCGCCGCAGTGTCCGCGCGCCCTATACCGGTGCAGCAGCTTTCTGCTGCGCCGGCTCTTCGGCGCGCGAGGCGTGGTCGTCGAGCATGGTGAGTTCGTCGAACGGGTCCTTGCCGCTGAGCACGGCGTCGACCTTGGTGCGGTCGATCGTCTTGGTCCAGGTGCCGACCAGCAGGGTCGCGACGGCGTTGCCGGAGAAGTTGGTCACCGCGCGGGCCTCGGACATGAACCGGTCGATACCGACGATCAGGCCGACACCGTCGAGCAGGTCGGGGCGGTGCGCCTGCAGGCCGCCGGCCAGGGTGGCCAGCCCGGCGCCGGTCACGCCCGCGGCGCCCTTGGACGCGACGATCATGAAGACCAGCAGGCCGATCTGCTCGGTCACCGAGAGCGGATCGCCCAGCGCGCTGGCGATGAACAGCGAGGCCATCGTCAGGTAGATCGCGGTGCCGTCCAGATTGAACGAGTATCCGGTGGGCACCACCACGCCGACGGTCGACCGGTCCACGCCCAGGTGTTCCATCTTGGCGATGAGGCGGGGCAGCGCCGACTCCGACGACGAGGTCGAGACGATGAGCAGGTACTCCCGCGCCAGGTAGCGCAGCAGCTTGAAGATCGAGATGCGCGACACCAGTTGCAGCAGGGTGCCCAGGATGCCGAAGACGAAGATGGCGCAGGTGATGTAGAAGCCGAGCATCAGCGCGGCGAGCTGGCCGACCGCCGCCCACCCGGTCTGGCCGACGACGTTGGCGATCGCGCCGAAGGCGCCGATCGGGGCCAGCCACAGGATCATCACCAGGACCTTGAACACCAGCTTCTGCAGGTGCTCGATGCCGCGCAGGATGGGATCGCCCGCCGCACCGAGGCCCTGGATGGCGAAGCCGACGAGCAGCGCGATGAACAGTGCCTGCAGCACGCTTCCCTCGGTCAGCGCGGAGAACAGCGAGGTCGGGATGATGCCCTGGACGAAGTCGAGCAGACCGCCCGATTCGTGTGCCTTCTCGGCGAGCTCGGCGCCCTTGCCTGCGGCGCTCTCGGTGAGCTTGAGCCCGCTGCCCGGGTGCAGGATGTTGCCCACGAGCAGGCCGATGGCCAGCGCGAAGGTCGACATCGCCAGGAAGTAGACAAAGGCCAGGCCGCCCACCTTGCCGATGGTCGCGGCCTTGCGAACCGAACCGATGCCCAGCACGATCGTGCAGAAGATGACCGGCGCGATCATCATCTTGATCAGCGCGACGAACATCGTGCCCAGCACGCCGACGCTCTTGCCGACCTCGGGCGCGTAGATGCCGACGCCGATGCCGGCGACCACCGAGATGATGACGGCGATGAACAGCCAGTGGGTGCGGTCGTGCTTCTTCTTGGGCTCGTCGGGGGTCGGCACGGAAGCCGGCCCGTCCATCGTGGTCGTCATCGGTTCTCCTTCGAACGCTGCGCGTTAATGGGTCTGAAAGGATGGTCGACCAGAGCGTGAGGCAGGTCACGTTTTTGTTCATTACGTTCAGCAGGGGAGGTGTTGCGGAATGCGGGTGCGGTGGCGACGGTGGCCGGCGGGATGGCCCAAGTCGCTGGCGGGTCAGTCCATCGCGCTGCAGATCCTGGTCATCGCCCTGATCGTGGTAGCGGGGAGTGTGCTGGCCCTTATCGACGCCCGCCGCGACGGAGATGCCGCCGCCGAGGCGCAGGTGCTCGGCATCGCCACGGCACTGGCCGATTCGCCCTCGACCGCCGACGCGATCGTCACCGGCCGCGCCACGGCAACCCTGCAACCGGTGACCGAACTGGTGCGCAGGCACACCGACATCGCCTTCATCACGATCATGGCCCCCGATCGCACCCGCTACACCCACACCGACCCGTCCCAGATCGGTGGCCGGTATCTGGGCAATATCGATCCCGCGCTGCGCGGCGAGTCCTTCACCGAGGTGTACACCGGGACCCTCGGCCCGTCGATCCGCGCCGTCGTCCCGGTGCCCGATGCCGACGGCCGGGTCATCGGACTGGTGGCAGCCGGCATCCTGCAGCAGAGCCTGGCTGAGCGCTGGCATGAACAGTGGACCGTCATCGCCGCCGTCGGCCTTGGTGCGCTTGCCGTTTCGCTGATCGGGGTGTGGGGGATCCGGCGGCGCCTGCTGCGGCAGACCCGGGGCCTGCGGCCCGACGAGCTGCGCATCATGTACGACCACCACGATGCGATCCTGCATTCGGTGTCCGAGGGCCTGATCGTGCTGGACCGCGACGGGGTGGCCTTGGTCAACGACGAGGCCCGCCGGTTGCTGGGGCTGCCGGAGGGCCGCGTCGCCCAGGCCGACCTGCCGGCGTTCCTGCGGTCCTACAATCCCGGCGCACGCGACGAGATCCACGTGACCGATGACCGGGTGCTGGTGGTCAACCGCTCGCCGGTGCGGTCCGACGCGAACGCCGCCGAGGTGGTCACGATCCGTGACCGAACCGAATTACAGGGCGCTCTGGGCGAATTGAGCTCCCTGAAGGTGCTCGCCGATTCGCTGCGCGCCCAGGCCCACGAGGCGGCCAACAAGTTGCACACCATCGTCACGATGGTCGAGATGGGCCGGGCCGAGCAGGCGGTGACCTTCGCGACCGCCGAACTCGAACTCTCCCAACAGCTCGTCGACCGGTTGTCGGCAGCGGTGCGAGAGCCGGCGTTGGTGGCCCTGCTGCTCGGCAAGACGGCCCAGGCCGACGAGCGCGGTGTCGAGTTGACGATCACCGAGGAGACCGGACTGCCCGCCGATGCCGACGACCTGCTGCTCACCGGGCAGGAGATGGTCACCGTGCTCGGCAACCTGATCGACAATGCGATGGACGCCTGCGACCGCGACGATCCCTGGGTCGAGGTGACGGTGCACCAGGATGCGCGGCGCCTGCTGATCCGGGTGGCCGACAGCGGCGACGGCATGGACACCGAAACCTTTGAAAAAGCCATGCAGCGCGGCTATTCCACCAAATCCGGGGAGGATGCGGCCGCGCACGGACTGGGCCTCGCGCTGGTGGCGCAGGTGGTCAAGAAGCATCACGGGACGCTGACCGCGGACGTGACGTACGGTTCGGTCGTGACGGTGACGGTGGCGCGCCCATGATCAACGTGCTGATCGTCGAGGACGAGACGCTGATCGCCGAGGCGCACCGCACCTACCTGGACCGGATCGCCGGATTCACGGTCGCGGCCGTGGTGCACACCGCCCGCGATGCCATGCGGGCCGCCGCCGAGGCGGCGGCCGCGGACACCCCGATCGACCTGGTGCTGCTCGATATCGGCCTACCCGACGCCAGCGGGATCACGCTGGCCTCGGCACTGTCGGGACTGCAACCCGCGCCGGACATCATCACCATCACCTCCGAACGCGATCTGGAGATGGTGCGCGCCGCCGTCGGGCACGGTGCGCTGGCCTATCTGCTCAAGCCGTTCACCTTCGCCGCCTTCCGTGACCGACTGGAGCGCTACAAGCGGTACCGCGAGGCTTTGCCGGCCGGAACCGATGCCGCCAGCCAGGACGAGGTCGACCGGGCATTGGCCGAACTGCGGGTCGGATCGGGACGCACCGTTGCCCCCAAGGGGGTGGCGCCGGGAACGAACGATGAGATCGCCCGCGCGGTGCGGGATTCGACGGACGGGATCACCGCCGACGCGGTGGCCAAGCGGGTCGGGGTGTCGCGGGTGACGGCGTGGCGATACCTGGAACGCCTGGCCGAGGAGGGCACCGTCACCCGCAACACCGACTATGGGAAGGCCGGGCGACCCAAGACGCGCTATCAGTGGCGGTGACCGGCCGCGTGCCGACGAACACGCGCGGCAAATAGTGTTTCGCCTCCCAGCAAATCGGCTGTGCGGCCCCTATCATTTCCTGCACCGGTGTCCGAAAGGCTTGCTGTGCACACGACGGGGCTGATGAATCGGCGGCGCGCGCCGCTCGTTGTCCTTGCGGTGGCGTCGGTCCTGCTGGCCGGCGCGCCGGTGGTCGGAGCGGCGCCGGAATCGGCCGCCGATCCGGAGTCGGCGACCGTCACGGTGAACACCGGGAGTCGCGATCTCAACGTGCGGTCGGCACCATCGGCCGACAGCCAGAAGGTCGGCGCCCTGCGCAATGGGGCCCGCATCGTCATCACCTGCTATGCCCGCGGCACCGTTTTCCGGGGTGGTCCCTACGACCTGTCCACCGATCTGTGGAACCGACTGGCCGACGGTGGTTTCGTCACCGACGCCATGCTCGACACCGGCTCCAACGAGCCCGTCGTACCACCCTGCGCCACCGAGTCGATGAAGGTGGCCGAGTCCCGGGCGACGGGGCGGACGGTGCCGGAGAATCCGGGTGAGAAGGGCAGCGCCACGTGGGGCGCGCTGGAGAAGTGGTATTTCGCGTCCGGCGAGCAGTCCTATCCCGCCGTGCAGGGCGCGCCACGTGATCTGCCCGCCGCGGCCCGGAAGGCCGGCTGGACCGTCGTCGACGCGCCCCGGGAACGGTCGCTGGTCGTGATCCCGCCGCGGGTGCTCGAGTCACCCGATGCCGGACATGTGGCATGGGTGGACACCGTGTCGCAGCGGCCCGATGGGGTGTACCTGCGTATCACCGAGATGAATGCCGCGGGCAAGGGCCCCAACATCTGGTCGGGCCGGACGGTCGAGGCTCAGGAGGGGTTGCTCTACATCCTGTTGCCGTGACGGTCGGCTAATCGGCCAGCAACGTGGTGTGCCGGGCCGGGCGCCGGCGGGGCCGAGCGCATTCGTGACAGCTGTCACAAAGTTTGCTGACGTGTCGGTTGTGATCTGGCGCTCACTTTCGGGATGCTGCCTGAGGAAATGTTGTGGGACGAATGAGGTTCGGCCGCCGAATACGATTTGCCACTAGTCCTCTTATGCTGTTCGGGGGCATGTGACAATTTGCTGTGGAGAGGTCACAACTGTATAACGATCTTTTTCTGAGGGATGTCTGAGACATTGCGGGCAGGCGAACTCGAAGCGCGCCAAGATCACGGATTCGGTACGGTTTTCCGTCGCTACACTCGCTGAAAGGATGCGCTCGACCACCGAGCGCCTGGCGTAATCAAGTGCCGGTGTAGCCACCCGGCGGAGGTGTCGAAGAGATGGCAAGTGTTTCCGTGCGTGCAAACGCCGCTGCGCTGAACGACTCGCAAACCGCTTTCGCAGGATCTGTCGCGGTCAACCGGGGGCCCATCGGCGACGTCGCCGCCAACGCCGGCGCCATCGTGGTGACCAATTACGGCGACGACAGCCTCACCGTGGTCCGCCCGCACGCGGTCGCCGTGCCGACGCACATCGAGGTCGGCGGCGAGCCCGTCGCGGTCGCGCTGACCGACGACCGCGCATTCGTGGTGACCAGCAGCGCCGATGCCGACACCCTGGCGATCGTCGACATCCGTACCAACGCCCTGGTGGGCAGCTACCCGCTGGCCTTCACCGTGACGGCGGTGGCCGCCAGTCCCGACGGCAAGCGCGCCTACGCCGCACGTGCCGGCCACGACCACGTGGACATCGCCGTGGTCGACACCACTGCCGACCGGGTCGGCACCATCGACATCGCGGCCGGTGCGGCCACCTCGATCGACGGGCTGGCCGTCGATCCCTCCGGCAGTAGCCTCTACGTGGGCGTGAGCACCGCGACCGGGAGCCGCCTGGTGGTCGTGGACACCGAAACCGCCCGGGCCCGGACCAGCGTCGCGATCGGTGCGCCGATCCGCGATCTCGCGGTGGCGGCCAACGGCACCGTGTACGTGCTGACCTCCGACCTGCACAGCCGCGGTTCCATCAAGGTCGTCGATCCGGCCAGGCCGGCCGTCACCGCGGTCATGGCGGCAGGCACCCTGCCGATCGGCATGGCGCTGTCCGCCGACGGCTCACGGGCCTACGTCGTGGACTATGACCAGGTGACGGTGTTCTGCACGCTGACCCACGAGGTGGCCGAGACCATCACCGTCGGCGCCCGGCCGACCGCGATCGCGCTGAGCACGACGGGCGACCGGCTGTACATCGCCGATGTCGACGGCCAGGTCACCGCGCTGCGCGTGCCCGCCCCCGCGCCGACCTACTCGCCGTTCGATGCGGCGGCGTTTGCCGACGTGCGCGAGCTGGCGCAGGTCTGACCGTCAGCGGGTGCAGTCCAGCGATACCGAAATCGACTGACTGACCACGATTTCGACGAGTTCGCCACCGTTGTGACCGCGCCGGTCGTCGCCGACGCGGACCAGCCTGGTGACCTGCTGGGGATTGCGGATGCCGATCACTGTGCACTGCTCCAGCGGTGCATTGCCCACCCGGTCGACGTTGACCGTGTAGCCCTCGGCCTGCAACCGGCCGATCGTCTGGACCGGTGACTCATCGGCTCCGGCCGGAACGGTCGGGGTGAGCAGCACACCCAGTGCCGCGACCGCTGTCATCCATGCCGCGCGCATAGTGAACCTCCTCGCGCTGCCCGACCTGTCGGGTATATCGCGCGCGGCGATCGGTTCGTTGCACGCCGGTGCGCCCGGATCACGGTTTAGCCCGCCGCCAGATGGCAATGCATGGGTCATGGTGACCGATGACGCAGGAGCCGAGTCCGCCAACGATCTGGGCGGGGCCGACGACATGTTGAGTCCGATGGAATCCACCGACTCCGATGACGTGCTCAACGACGACGGTGACGAGGTGGTCGACCCGCCGGAGGACTGGAGCGGCGCGGACAAGTACGGCATGTCCGCCGAGGAGCAGCGCGAGGGCGAGACCCTCGACCAGCGGCTGGCCGAGGAAGAACCCGATGTCACCCCGGAGGTCGTCGACAGCCGCGACGCCGCCGAAGCGGGCGACACCGCCACCGCCATCGAGGGCACCGATGTCGCCGCGGCGGAACCGGGCGTACATCACGGCCAGATCGATGGCGTGCCCGAGGACGGCGAGTCCCTGTTTCCCGTCGTCGAAGACGTGACCCGAGAAAGTGACGAACCATGACCGATGATCAGCTTCCGATCCCGGATTACGACCAGGTGTCCCTCGGCGACCTGCGGCACCGGATCCGCTCGCTCGATGTCGAACAGCTCACGACCGGGCTCACCCACGAGGCCGGTCATGCCGCCCGGGTGCCGGTGCTGGAGGTGCTGGAGGCGCGGCTACGCGAGCTGGAGCACGGCGCCGCTCCGTCACCGGGCAACCCGGCCAACGCGCCGCGACCGGCCGGCCGGCCCGGCGGCTCACCGGTGCAGGAATCCACCGCGGCGCAGGCCACCAGCCCGCTGCGCCACGGCGTCGCCCAGCAGACCCCCAGTCGTGGCAAGCCTTAACGTTCGGCGCGTTGGTAGGCGGTGACGACGGCCGCCCCGCCCAGGCCGATGTTGTGTTGCAACGCAGCCGACACATCGTCGACCTGACGCTTGTCGGCGGTGCCGCGTAGCTGCCAGGTCAGCTCGGCGCACTGTGCCAGGCCGGTGGCGCCCAACGGATGACCCTTGGAGATCAGCCCGCCGGATGGGTTGACCACCCAGCGTCCGCCGTAGGTGGTGTCGTCCCTGTCGATCAGGGCGGGCGCCTCGCCCGGGGCGCACAGCCCCAGCGCCTCGTAGAGCAACAGCTCGTTGGCGCTGAAGCAGTCGTGCAGTTCGATCACCTGGAAGTCCTGCGGTCCGAGCCCGGACTGTTGGTAAACCTGCTGCGCGGCTTGCACATTCATGTCGTAGCCGATGATGTTCGCCGCGCTGCCGTCAAAGGTGGATGCGAAATCGGTGGTCATCGCCTGACCGACGATCTCGACGGCCTGCTCGGCCAACCCATGCTGATCGACGAAGTCCTCACTGGCCAGGATCGCCGCACCGGAACCGTCGGAGGTGGGTGAGCACTGCAGTTTGGTCAGCGGGTCGGAGATCATCTTGGCGGCCAGGATGTCGTCGAGGGTGTACTCGTCCTGGAACTGCGCATACGGATTGTTCACCGAATGCTTGTGGTTCTTGTAGCCGATCTTCGCGAAATGCTCGGCCGTGGTGCCGTATTTCTTCATGTGCTCGCGACCGGCCGCACCGAACATCCATGGCGCCACCGGGAATCCGAATTCGTCGATCTCGGCCAGCGCCTTGACGTGCTTGCCGAGCGGGGACTCGCGGTCCTGCGCACCACCGCCCAGTGAGCCGGGTTGCATCTTCTCGAACCCGAGGGCGATCGCGCAGTCGGCCAACCCGCCCCGGATCGACTGGGCGGCAAGGTAGAGCGCCGTCGAGCCGGTGGAACAGTTGTTGTTGACGTTGACGATCGGGATACCGGTCATGCCGAGTTCGTAGAGCGCGCGCTGCCCGGACGTCGAATCCCCGGAGCAGTAGCCGACATAACCCTGCTGTACCTGGTCGTAGGAGATGCCGGCATCGTCGAGCGCCTTGGTGCCCGACTCGCGTGCCATATCGGGATAGTCCCAACCTTCCCGGCGGCCGGGTTTCTCGAATTTGGTCATCCCGACCCCGACGACGAACACACGATTCGGCATGGCTGTCCCTTTCGCTACATTGCGGTTCAGGTCAACTTAGCCGAACGCGCCGGCGTGCTCGGGGCAGTAGTAGTCCACCGAATTGACGATGAACGCCGCGGCCTGACGGGCGTTGACCCCGGTGTAGTCCATGATGTCCAGTCCGATGTCGGTGGCGCTCACGCCGGAATCGAGCTCACTGCACACCCGATAGGCATCGGCGATGACCTCGCCGGCCGACTCGTAGCCGATACCCTCGGCCCGCAGATCGGCCAGGAAGGCCGAATCGGCCGCCGAGGTCACCGCACCCGCGGCGCCGGACGTGCACAGTCCGATCGTGCCGGCGGCCAGTGCGAGACCGGTCAGCTGGAGCAGGCGCGTGGTGCTGGACATGTCGTGTTCTCTCCCGTGTCTGGCGAATGTGTGCCGACAGGGTCCAACGACGTCCTTGAAGGATTCTTGGGACGCGGCTCAGCCGTAGGCCAGCCACCATTGGTGCAGCTCCTCGATGGTGGCACCCTGCGCGTTACCCAACAGCAGCCCGTCGTTCTTGGTCCAGGAGATGTCCGGTCCACCCTCGTACAGACCGCAGGCGATCGACCCCTCGACCTTGCCCGGAGTGTCGGTGTAGTGCCAGGTGGTGGGGGAGTCGCGCTCGCTGTTGGGACACGGGAACAGCTCGGAGTTGCCGGCGATGGCGTCCTCGAAGTTGGCGCGCAGGGTGCCCTGGTCGCCGAACAGCGAATACCGGGATGCCGCCGGGCCGCCCGGCAAAGTGGACTGCCCGCAGTCCGCGGTGGCCAGCGCACCGGGCACCGGCGGTAGCACCGGCTGGCAGACGCCCGGGTCATAACCCTGCGGCAGCATCCCGAACAACTTGTCCTGCATGGCCGACGGGTCGGGGGTGCGGCTCGTACGGGTGGCCCGTGGGGTGGACCCGGTGGTCGTCGCGGCACTGGTGCGCGGGCCGGCGGTCGTGGTGTCGTCGGGTTGCACCAGCCAGAAGATGCCGACGGCGCCGAGCACCAGGATCAGCACCCCGGCGGCCACCGCGATCGGCACCCACGGGGTCTTCTTCTTCGGTGGGCGGTTCGGCGGGCCCGGCGCATTCCAGGCGGGTCCGGACGGATACGGCGGCGGGGTGCTGGCTGCGAACGGGCGCGGTGTCGCCCCGTAGGGCGGCGGTGTTGCGCCCGGCGGTGGGGTCGCCCCCGGCGGCGGTGGTGGCGGTGCACCGAACTGCGGGGCCGGCATCGTCGCCGCCTCGCCGCGCTGCACGATATGGGCCGCCTGGTCCTGGTCACGCACACTCAGCGCGTCGGTGGCCGCGGCGGCCAGATCACCGGCGCTGGCGAACCGGTCACCGGGCTTCTTGGCCATGCCGCGCGCGATCACCCGGTCGAACGCCACCGGGACCCCGGGCCGGGTCTGGCTGGGCGCCGGGGTGGGCTGCATCAGATGTGCCGTGATGACCATGCTGACGCTGTCACCGGGGAACGGCTGCGAACCGGTCAGGCACTCGTGCAGCACACACGTCAGCGCGTACACATCGGCGCGGTAGGTCACCTCGTCGCTGGTGAACCGTTCCGGCGCCATGTACGCGTAAGTGCCCACCGCCGTGCCCAATTCGGTCAGCTTCTCGTCGCTGGCGGCGTTGGCGATACCGAAGTCGACCAGGTAGGCGAAGTCATCCCGGGTGATCAGGATGTTCTCCGGCTTGACGTCGCGGTGCATGATGCCGGCCTCGTGTGCGGCATCCAGCGCCGAGGCGATCTGCCGCACGATGGCGACCGCCCTGGCCGGCGTCATCGGGCCGTAGCTCTTGAGGACCTTGCGCAGGTCGGCCCCGTTGATCATGCGCATGTCGACGTAGAGCACGCCGTCGATCTCGCCGTAATCGTGGATGGGCACCACATGCGGTTCCTGCAACCGGCCGGCCGAGTGCGCCTCCCGCTGCAGCCGCTTGCGGAACACCGGATCGTGAGACACGCCCTCGGGCAACAACTTCAGCGCGACGATGCGGTCCTTTTCGGTGTCCTCGGCCTCGTAGACCTCACCCATGCCGCCGCGCCCGATGAGTCGGCGCAGTCGGTACCGGCCGAAGTCGGTACCGACCCGCGAAGTCGGCTCGCTCATTCACCTGCCCCTATCAGCCCGGGCCCGCCTTGCTGGGGCCGCCCGGTCGCTTCGGCCCATCACACTAATCGGACCGGGGTCAACCGTGCGAGACGATCTCGAACACGAACTCGTGGTCGCAGATTCGGATGCGGTCGCCGTGGTCGAGCGTGGCCGTACCGCGGATGCGCTGTCCGCCGACCTCGACGCCATTGGCCGAGCGCAGATCGGTGATCACGAAGCTGGTGCCGGTGTCGATGAGCACGGCGTGGTGGCGGCTCACCCGGACGTCATCGAGCACGATGTCGTTGTCGGGCAGCCGGCCGATCCGCGTCGCGGCCGCGACAAGCGGATGCACCCGCCCGGATTCGGCGCGCAGCTGGGCCGGGGCGGACTGAACACCGACGGCCGTGCGCAGATCGATGTGCGAGATCTGGTGCACCGCGGTGGTGCGGGCGACCCGGCGGACGTCGAGCGGCTCTTGCCGCAGGATCCGTTCCGACAGCGCGCGCACGGTGGGGCTCGGGTCGATGCCCAGATCCTCGGCCAGTGTCGTGCGCAGCCGCTGGAAGGCGTCCAGGGCGTCGGACTGCCGGTCGCTGAGGTAATAGGCGGTGATCAACTGCGCCCACAGCGGCTCCCGGTAGGGGTGTTCGACGACCAGTGCCTCCAGCGAACCGATCACCGCATAGCCGCGGTTGCAGGCGATCTCGGCCTCGGCGTGCGCGGTGTGCACCATGACCTTGTCCTCCATCAGTGCCGTCGCGAACGGGCTGACGAAGTCGAAATCGCGCAGATCCTCCAGAACCGGTCCGCGCCACTGCGCCAGCGCCTCGCCGAGATGGCCGGCGGCCTGGTCGAAACGGCCGTCGGCGGCCGCCTGCACACCGGCGTTCTTGGCAGCGACGAAACGCCCGATATCGCACTGCGCGTCGGCGACGGCGAGCCGGTACCCGGGTGGTGCGCCGGCCAGCACGGCGCGGCCGTCGGCGCCGGACCCGCTGATCAGCTTGCGCAGGTTCGACACGTAGGAATGCAGGCTGGCCTTGGGCTCCGGCGGCGGGAACTGCTCCCAGGCCGCGGTGACCAGCGCATCGCTGCTGACCGGCCGGTTGCGGCCCATCACCAGCATGGCCAGCACGGCCCGCTGCTTGGGTGTGCCCAGCGGCACCGGTGCACCGGCGATGCGCAGCTGCAGCGGGCCGAGCACGCCGAAGTCCAGGCCGGGACTGTTCATGATCGACGATTGTGCCCGGATGCGCCCTCGGTCCGCCCGCGATGGTGGTAGAACGTGTTCTAGTTTTACCGGAAGGGATGACGATGGCGTTGCGGGTCGTGCAGTGGGCCACCGGTGGGGTCGGGACAGCCGCGATCAAGGGGGTGCTCGAACATCCGGATCTCGATCTGGTCGGCTGCTGGGTGCACTCGGCGGCCAAGAACGGCCGCGATGTCGGCGAACTGATCGGCGGGGATCCGATCGGCGTGATCGCCACCAGCAGTGCCGAGGAGATCCTGGCGCTGGACGCCGACGCGGTCATCTATGCCCCCCTGCTGCCCGATCCCGACGAGGTGGCCGCCCTGCTGCGATCGGGCAAGAACGTCGTCACCCCGGTGGGCTGGATCTACCCCGGCGAGAAGCAGGCCGCCCCGATGCGGGAGGCGGGTCTGGCGGGTAACGCGACGCTGCACGGCACCGGCATCGCGCCGGGTGGCATCAGCGAGAAGTTCCCGATCCTGTTCTCGGCGATGTCGACCGGTGTCACGTTCGTCCGGGCCGAGGAGTTCTCGGATCTGCGCACCTATGACGCACCCGATGTGGTGCGCCATGTGATGGGCTTCGGGGAGACCCCGGACAAGGCGCTGTCGGGTCCGATGCAGAAGCTGCTGGACAACGGCTTCATCCAGGCGGTGAAGATGTGCGTCGACGCCTTCGGGTTCGCCGCCGACCCGACGATCACCGCCCGCCAGGAGATCGCGGTCGCCACCGCGCCGATCGAGTCCCCGATCGGCACGATCGAACCCGGGCAGGTGGCCGGCCGAAAGTTCCACTGGGAGGCGCTCGTCGGCGGCGAGGTCGTCGTGCGGGTGACCGTCAACTGGCTGATGGGTGAGGAAAACCTGGATCCGCACTGGGATTTCGGTCCCGAGGGGCAGCGGTATGAAATGCAGGTGCGCGGTAACCCGGATTTCACGGTCGTCATCACCGGCTTCCAGGGCGAGGTCGGCGAACAGGGCCCCGAGCCGGGTGTCGTCGCCACCGCCGCACACTGTGTGAACTCGATTCCCGCGGTCTGCGCGGCACCGCCGGGGGTGGCCACCTACCTGGATCTGCCGCTGTTCGGCGCCAAGGCCGCACCGGGGTTGCAGCGCGGATGACCCGGCGCGCCCTGGTGCTGGCCGGCGGCGGGCTGGCCGGCATCGCCTGGGAGACCGGTGTGCTGGCCGGCATCAGCGAGGAGGCGCCGGACGTCGCGGCCGCACTGTTGAATGCCGATGTGCTGCTGGGAACGTCGGCGGGCTCGGCCGTGGCCGCGCAGATCGGCAGCGGCACGCCGGTCGGGCGGCTCTACGATCGTCAACTCTCCGCCGACACCCACGAGATCGATCCGGGCATCGGCATCGATGACATCACCGCGGTGTTTCTCGACGCGCTCGCCGATACCCATGCGCCCGACCGGATGCGGCGGATCGGGGAGATCGCGTTGGCCGCCGACACCGTGCCCGAGTCGGTGCGCCGCGCCGTGATCGCGCACCGGCTGCCGTCGCACGACTGGCCGCAGCGCGATCTGCGCATCACCGCCATCGACACCGCGACCGGCGACCTCACGGTGTTCACCCGGGACTCGGGCGCCGGGCTGGTCGACGCCGTCGCCGCCAGCTGCGCGGTGCCTGCGGCGTGGCCGCCGGTGACCATCGGTGGCACCCGGTACATCGACGGCGGTGTGGCCAGCACGGTGCACATGCCGGTCGTCGCGGACTGCGACGCCGCGGTGGTGCTGGTGCCTGCCGCCGACGACGCCCCGTCCCCGTTCGGTGACGGGGCGGCCGCCGAGATCCAGGCATGGGGCGGAACGTCCTTCGCGGTGTTCGCCGACGACGCCGCGCTGGCGGCCTTCGGGGCCAACCCGCTCGATCCCGGGTGCCGGGGGCCGTCGGCGATCGCAGGCCGCGAGCAGGGCCGGCGGGTGGCGGCCGCGATAGGGCGGTTCCTGGCCGGCTAATCCACCGCGTCCAGCGCGGCGGCGGCCAATTCCTGGCCGATCTCGATGACCTCCTCGGCGCGGTGGTACTCCAGACTGCGACAGGCGTTGCGCGGCACCTCGATCAGCAGGTCGGGCGGGTAGGTCGCCAATGTGTGCCGGGCCAAGGCGGACTGCGCGATGTCGATGGTGCGGTTCATGATCTCGAAGCTGCCCAGCCGCGGCAGTTCCGGGATGCCGTCGGCGGGCTCCTCGGGAACGTCGTCCAGTGCGCTGCTGAACCGGCTCAGCACGGATTTCGCGGCCGGGGTGTCCATCACCCGCTGCGCAGTCGACGTATCGAGCAACGCCGTTGTGCTACGCCACATCCGGCCCAGGAACTCCGTCGTCACCCGTGGTTGCGGCTCGGTGATCCGCGCGGCGGGATCACCGCCGGACAGGCTGACCGCGATGGTCAGATCGGCGTTGACGGCCGAGATGGGGGCCATCGGCAACGGATCGAGGATGCCACCGTCGGCCAGCAGCCGTCCGTCGAGCACATGCGGGGTGAAGATGCCCGGGATCGCGATCGAGGCGCGGATCGCGTCGTCGAGCGGACCGCGCTGCAACCACACCGATTTCCCGGTGATCAGATCGGTGGCCACCGAGGTGTAGGGGATGGGCAACGCTTCGATCGTCACGTCCCCGAGGATGTCGCGCACCGCGTCCAGGATCTTCTCGGCGCGCAGCACACCCGGTGAGCTGAGCGAGGGGTCCAGCAGTCGCAGCACCGCCCGTTGGGTCAAAGACCCGGCCCAGCGGGCGAATTCGTCGAGTTTGCCCGCCGCGTGCAGACCGCCGACCAGGGCGCCCATCGATGATCCGGCGATCCCGACGATCTCATAGCCACGTTCCTGGAGTTCGTTGATGACCCCGATGTGCGCGTAGCCGCGCGCACCACCGCTGCCCAGCGCCAACGCGATCCGCATGACCCCATTCTGGTGCACCGGGAGTCGGGATCGACAAGACTGTGACGATGCCGACCAGAGGGCCGCGCCGGTTGGGCCGCCCGACCGTCAAGGATGTGCTCGCCGGCCTCGTGACCGGTCTGTTCTCGATCCCGGAGGGCATGGCCTACGCCGCCATCGGCGGCTTCAACCCGGCGGCCGGGATCTACGCGGGCGTCGTGCCCGGCATCATCGGTTCGCTGTTCGCCCGCACCGTGCTGATGGTGACCACGTTGACCAGTGCGATCGCGCTGACGTCGCGCAGCGTGCTGACCGATGCCGGTCTGGATCCCGGCGATCCGGCCAACGTCGCCGCGTTGGCCATCGTCGTCGGCGTGGTGATGGTGGCGTTCGGTCTGTTGCGATTCGGTTCGATCATGAACTTCGTCTCCAACGCGGTGATGACCGGGTTCGCCACCGGTATCGCCTTGCAGATCATCGCCGGAGTTCTCGGCGATGCCACGGGTTACCGCCCGGACAGTGGCAACACGGTCGGCAAGTTCATCGATTGGTTGGCGCATATCGGGTTGTGGCATCCGGCCGCGGCGGCGGTCACCGCGGCCACCATCGCGGTGTGGGCGGTGTTCCACCTCGTCAGGCCGCTGCGGTCGTTTGCCACCCTGCTCGCGCTGGTCATCGTGACCGCGGTGGTCGCGGTCACCGATATCGCGGTCGAGACCGTCGGTGACATCGCCTCGATCGCCAATGCGCTTCCGCCGGTGACGGTTCCGAATGTCGCGGCGATGCCCGAACTGGTGCTGGGCGGTGTCGCGGTGGCACTGGTCGCGCTGGCCCAGGCCGCCGGCATCTCGGCTGCGGTACCGAACCCGGACGGTAGCCGCCCCGACATGGACGGTGATTTCAAGGCCCAGGGTGCGGCCAATGCGATCGGCGGATTCTTCGGCGCTCTGCCCGCGGGCGGCTCGCTGTCCCGCACCGGGGTGGCCACCTCGGCCGGGGCGCAGACCCGCTGGGCCGGCATCTTCGCCGGACTGTGGCTGGCACTGCTGGTGCTGGCGGCCGGGTCGACAGCCGAGCTGATCCCGATGCCGGTCATCGGCGGATTGATCGTGGTGATCGGTGCCGAGCTGATCATGGGCCGGCTACCCGACATCATGTTGGTGCTGCGGGCGGCCCCGCTGTCGGCGGTGGCGATGGTCATCACCTTCGTGGCGACCACCGAACTACCGCTGCACACCGCGATCCTCATCGGGGTGATCACCTCGCTGGTGCTGTACTGCGTCAAGGCCGCCAAGGCCGCGGATCTTCGTGCGCTGGCCCGCGATGGGCAGGGCTGGCGGGAGATTCCGGTGCCCGAACGCTGCGCCGACGACGACGTGACGGTGCTGTTCTACTCGGGTGTCGGGCTGTTCGCCGAGGTCGCCCGGATCGACGAGAAATGGCCGCGGGCCGAGGGCACCCGCAATGCCGTCGTCGTGCTGAGTCTGTGGGCCCTGCCCGATGTCCCCTCGTCGGTGGCGATCAAGGCGTTACGGCGCTGGTCGGACGCCCTCACCTCGCACCACGGCCGGCTGTTCATCGCCGGAGTCAGCCCGCAGACCCGTGCGGTGCTGGAGCGCGGCGGCATCGGCGAGATCCTCGGCCCCGACGGCATCATCGAGGCCACCGACCGCGCGTTCGAGGCCATCGAGATCGCGGTCACCCGCGGGCGGGAGTGGATCGCCCAGCGGCCATTCGACTCGGCGTGATCAGAACTCTCAGCCGCACTCGCCGCGGGACGCGGCGTTGACGGCCATGATCGCCCCGGCCTGCTGTCCCGGAGTGAGATCGGCCCAGGCGGCGCCGAACGTGGCCGGCCCGGCGGCACCCGCGGCCTGGATCATCTTCAGGTACGTCTCGACCGGCTCCCGATGCTCGTCGAACCAGCGCTTCGCGGCCAGACAGGCCTGGCCATAGCCCGATTCGGTGGCCTCGGCCGGCACGTCGACAACCGTTGTCACCCCATCGGGGGACACCCGCACCGCGCCGCCGGCCGCCGCCTCGGCGGGCAGTCGCGGTGCCTCGGTGGTGGACGTGGCGGATGCCGACGGTGTGCTCGTCGGCTCCCCGGCATCCGATCCGCACCCAGCGAGCAGGACGGCGGCGGCAGCGAGGCTGGCAACGAGGTGGCGGCGCATGAGGCCAATCTATGCAACACTGGCCGCCATGACGGAGGGGACCGCGTTTCTGCGCTGTTGTCGCGCTTACTGAGCGTGCCGACCTGTTCGATCCTCTCGTCTCTGGAGTCCCATTTCCATGGTTGCCCCTGTCCTGACCCCGCCCGCTGTCTCGGCCCCCACCCGGCTGCGTCTTCCCGACCTGCTGGCTGCCACCGACCGCTGCGCCGACGACGTGCTGTCCGGTCGCTACGACCGACTGCTGGAAGGCGCCCTGCGATCGCCCGACGAGCGCTGGTACAACCGGCTCTACGGTGACGACGAACTCGACATCTGGCTGATCAGCTGGGTGCCCGACAAGTCGACCGAACTCCACGATCACGGCGGCTCGCTCGGGGCGTTGACGGTGGTGTCCGGTGCTCTGCGGGAAACCCGCTGGGACGGCAGCGATCTGCGGGATCGCAGGCTGGTCGCCGGGGACCAGGCGGCGTTCCCACTGGGCTGGGTGCACGATGTGGTCTGGGCTCGCGAGTCGGTGTCGGTGGGCGGGGTCGCGGTGCCGTCCTCGCCGACGTTGAGCGTGCATGCGTACTCGCCGCCGCTGACCGCCATGTCCTACTATTCGGTCACCGAGCGAAACACGCTGCGTCGCAACCGCACCGAACTCACCGACGCGCCGGAAGGATAGGCACATGACCAGTCGTATCGACGCGGTGCTCGACGCCGCCCGGGCCCGGTTGCAGCGGATCGAGGCGGCCGAGGTGCCTGCCGCGCTGCGACGCGGGGCGGTGCTGGTCGACATCCGGCCGGCCTGGCAGCGAGGCGAGGAAGGTGAGGTCCCCGCCGCCCTCGTCATCGAGCGCAACCACCTGGAATGGCGGTGCGACCCCACCAGTGACGCGCGCATCCCGGAAGCCGTCGGCGACGACGTCGAGTGGATCGTGCTGTGCTCGGAGGGGTACACCTCCAGTCTGGCCGCCGCCGCACTGCAGGATCTGGGCCTGCACAGGGCCACCGATGTCATCGGCGGCTATCACGCGCTGCCGGACGAACTGCGTTCAGCTGCTCTCGTCTGAGCGCAGCAGCGGACGGAGCCGCTCGGTCTTGTCGGATGTCCAGCCCGGTGGCTGCAGGATCGCCGCCCACGCGTTGGCGACATCGCGCACGTAGACGTGGCCGTGCCCGTCCGGAACGTTTACCGCCACAGCCATATCAGCGGACACCTGCAGGAAGGTGACGACCGGGATCCACTCCATCCGCGGGGAGACGTCGTACCCGCGCGGTTCCTTGAGCCAATCCGGTTTGGCGAACAGCAGATCGGGATTCCACCAGGAGATCGGGTCCGAGGCGTGCTGCAGATAGACCACCCGCGGCCGGCCCCAGGGATCGTCGGGCCGGCCCAGATCCTGTGCCGCCCGTGCCGAGAAGCGGACGTTCTCACCCTTGTCGTAGATCGGAAGCCACTGCGGCGATCCCGCGTCACGGTCGTGGGTGAGGGTGTTCCAGATGGTGTTCTTGAACGTCGGGCCGGAGAACAGCGCGCCGTCGGTACGGGCGATCAGATTGTTCAGCGCCAGGAACGGGGCCTCACCGCCGAACGAGCCGAGACTCTCCCCGAACACCACCACCCTGGGGCGCTCGGCTTCGGGTAGCTCGCGCACCATGGCGTCGACCGCCTCGAACAACGCCTGGCCGGCCTGCAGGGCGTTCTCCTGATCGACCAGGAACGAGATCCAGCTGGGCAGGAACGAGTACTGCATCGACACGATCGCGGTGTCGCCGTTGTACATGTATTCCAGCGTCGAGGCCTCGGCCTCGTTGATCCAGCCGGTGCCGGTCGTGGTGGCGATCGCGATGACGGCGCGGTCCAGCCCGCCGGTGCGGCGCAGTTCCTCGGCCGCCAGCCGGGCGGTCGCCCGGATCCCGTCGGCCGAGTTCAGGCCCGCGTACGCCCGGATCGGTTCGGTGGCAGGGGATCCGTTGAACTCGGTGAGCTCCTCGACCGACGGTCCACCGGCGACGAAGTTGCGGCCCTGATGGCCCAGTGATTCCCAACTCACCAATGACTGCGGGCCGCCGGAACGCAGAACCGTTGTGGGAGCCGGGTTGTCGGGGTCATCCTCGTTGTTGACGGTCTCGAAGGTGTTGTTGATGGTGCTCATCGCGAAGCGCACCACGATGCCGTTGAGCAGCGCGACGGCCAGTGCGAGCACCAGTGCGACGGCCACCACCCCGGAGACCCGCGGCGGTGCGATGCGCTCGAGTTGGCGCACCAGGTAACGGATCAACATGCCGACCAGCTGACCGAGTTCGACGAACAGGAAGAGGAACACGATCGCCAGCACGGCGGTCAGCGGGTGGTCCCAGAAGCCCAGCCGCGGAACGCCCATCAGGTCCCGGATATCGTCCTGCCAGACGTGGAAGTAGACGATCGCCGCGACCTGGCCGATGACGCCGACGGCGATGAGCACCAGCCACGCTCGCTTGGGCGGTGCCGGACTGGTGTCCTTGGAACGCATATAGCGCACCAGCCACACGGCAAACACACCGAGGCTGTAGCCGATCGCCCCGGCCGCGCCGCTGACCAGGCCCTGGAACAGCGGGCCGCGCGGCAGCAGCGACGGGGTCAGCGACAGCCAGATGAAGACCAGGCCGACCGCGGTACCGGTGAAGGTGTAGTGCCGAATCCACCACGCGCGCTTGGGCGGCGCTTGGGTCACGTCCTGCTCGGCGGTGGCGGTCACCGCTCGACCTTAGCGATGCGTGAAGTTCGCCGCGCGCTTCTCGGTGAACGCGGCCATCCCTTCCTTCTGGTCTTCGGTGGCGAACGCCGAGTGGAAGATCCGTCGTTCGTAGAGCAGACCCTCGGTCAGCGTCGACTCGAAGGCGCGGTTGACCGCCTCCTTGGCCATCCGGGCCGCCGATCGCGACATCCCCGCAATCGTGGCCGCGGTGGCATTGGCCTCGTCGAGCAGGGTGTCGGCGGGCACGACGCGCGACACCAGGCCGCTGCGTTCGGCCTCGGCGGCGTCGATGGTGCGCCCGGTCAGGATCAGGTCCATCGCCTTGGCCTTGCCGATCGCGCGGGTCAACCGCTGACTGCCGCCCATGCCGGGCAGCACGCCGAGTTTGATCTCGGGTTGGCCGAATTTCGCGGTGTCGGCGGCGATCAGCAGATCGCACATCATGGCCAACTCGCAGCCGCCGCCGAGGGCGTAGCCGGCCACCGCGGCGATGGTGGGGGTGCGGGTGGCGGCGAACTTGCCCCACAGCGCGAAGAAATCCTGGCCGAACACGTCCGCGAAGGACAGGTCGGCCATCTCCTTGATGTCGGCACCGGCGGCGAAGGCCTTCTCGCTGCCGGTCAGGATGATCGCACCGATACCCGGATCATCGTCGAGTTCGGCTGCGGCGGTGGTGACTTCGTGCATCACCTGGCTGTTGAGCGCGTTCAGCGCCTTGGGGCGATTCAGCGTGATGGTGGCGACCCGGCCGTCGCGGGTCACCAGGATGGTCTCGTAATTCTCTGTCGTCATGATGTTCCTTGTCAGAAGGTGAGATCAGGGTCGGCGGAGGCGAAATAGGCGTCGATGGCCGCGTCGTCGACGGCCTCCAGCGTGGCCGGGGACCACTGCGGATTACGGTCCTTGTCGACGAGTTGGGCCCGGATGCCCTCGACGAAATCATGCGACTTCGCCGAGGCCACCGACACCCGGAACTCCTGCTGCAGTACTTCTTCCAGGGTGGCCAGGTGCTCCGCGCGGCGCACCGCGGTCAGGGTGACGGCCAGCGCGATGGGGGAGCGGGTGGCGATCAGGTCGGCGGCGTCGTGCGCGGCCGGCTCGGCGTGGGCGCGCAGGTCGTCCAAGATCGCTGCGACGCTGTCGCCGGCATAACAGTCATCGATCCAATCCCGCTGGGCCACCAGCTCGCTGGCCGGGGGCTCCTCGGCGTAGCTGTTCAGGGCGTCCTCATGGCCGTCGGTGACGACCGCGTCGGCGAAGTCGCGCAGGCGTGCCTGCGGGACGAAATGGTCGGCGAAGCCCAGGGCGATGGCGTCCGCGCCGGAGAACGGGGCGCCGGTCAGCGCGGCATGCAGGCCCAGCGATCCCGGTGCGCGCGAGAGCAGGTAGGTGCCGCCGACGTCGGGGATGAAACCGATGCCCACCTCGGGCATGCCCATCTTGGTCTTCTCGGTGACCACGCGGACGTTGCCGTGCGCGGCGACCCCGACACCGCCGCCCATCACGATGCCGTCCATCAGCGCGACGTAGGGCTTGGCGAACCGGCCGATGTGCGCGTTCAGCAGGTACTCGTCCCACCAGAACTTGCGCGCATAGGAGCCGTCCGACTTTGCGCTCTGATAGAGCGCGACCACGTCGCCGCCCGCGCACAGGCCGCGCTCACCGGCGCCGGTCAGCAGCACGCTCCCGACGGCGTCGTCGTTCTCCCATTCGGTCAGGGCCCGCTGGAGGCCGGCGACCATGACGTCGTTGAGCGAGTTGATCGCCTTCGGGCGGTTCAACGTCACGATGCCGACACCGTTGCGGACACTTACTAGGATGTCCTCGTTTTCTGCCACGAATGCAATCTAGTTCGTGGTCTGCGCGTGATGTGCGACGGGTAGGGTTTGCACAGCTTCATCCCAGGAATGGGCGCACGGCCGGTATCTGAGAGCGCTCTCAGTGCAGGGGTATCGCGGGAACCGGTTCACGGCAATGATCGTTGATTGTGTGTTCGTAGATCGAACATCAGTACTTGAGGAGAGGACCTACGGTGCGCGAAAGCAGCAACCCGGTATTCCGATCCCTGCCCAAGGGGCAGCAGGGCGGATACGCGCAGTTCGGTACCGGAGCCGCAAGCTTCGGTGCGCAGCAGGTACATGCGGATCCCTACGCCGCAACCCAGTACCCGGATCAGCAGCAGGCCGGGGTCTCCCGGCCGATGACCATCGATGACGTCGTCACCAAGACCGGCATCAGCCTCGCGCTGCTGACCGCGGTGGCCGTCGTCTCGTACTACCTGGTCAGCCAGAACCTCGGGCTGGCCACGCCGTTCACCCTGGTGGGTGCCCTCGGCGGCCTGGCGCTGGTTCTCATCGCCACGTTCGGACGCAAGCAGGACAACCCGGCCATCGTGCTGAGCTACGCGGCGCTGGAGGGCCTGTTCCTCGGCGCGGTGTCATTCATCATCGCCAACCTGGCCTCGGTCGGTGGCGTCGGCATGATCGCCCAGGCGATCGTCGGCACACTCGGCGTGTTCTTCGGCATGCTCGTGGTCTACAAGACCGGTGCCATCCGCGTCACCCCGAAGTTCACCCGGATGATCGTCGCCGGCCTGTTCGGCGTCGTCGCACTGATGCTGGTGAACCTGGTGCTCGGCCTGTTCGGTGTCGGCGGCGGTGCGGGCATGGGCCTGCGCGACGGTGGCGCCATCGCGATCGGCTTCTCGCTGCTGTGCATCGCGCTGGCGGCGTTCAGCTTCCTGATCGACTTCGACGCCGCGGACCAGATGATCCGCGCCGGCGCTCCGGAGAAGGCCGCATGGGGCGTCGCCCTGGGCCTGATGGTCACCCTGGTGTGGCTGTACCTGGAGATCCTGCGTCTGCTGAGTTACTTCAACAACGACTAGCAGTCCGGCCAGAGAAAGGGCGTCCCGCACGGGGCGCCCTTTTTCGTTGCGCCCTTTCATTGACCGACGGTGCATTCAGATCGACTTTTCGGCCCAGAAGTCGATCTGTGTGCACCGTCGGCGTCGCGTTATCCACAGATCCTGCCGGCGGGGCTGCGCTGACGAGGGTGGGGCGCGACGCTCGAACCATGACGCAGCCCTTCATCGGTAGCGAGGCCGTCGCTGCCGGGCGGATCTCGAAATATCAGCTGGGCCGCCGATGCACGGCCATCCATCCCGACATCTATGTTCGACGTGGCGTCGAGCTGACTCTCGAAGACCGCGCATTGGCGGCGTGGCTGTGGTCGGATCGCCGCGCGATCCTGTGCGGACTCACCGCATCGGCGTTGCACGGCGCGCGGTATGTCGAGGATTCGCAACCCATCGAGTTGGTTTGGTCCAATCGTCGACCACCGCCCGGCATCCGGACCCGCAACCACGATCTGTCCGACGACGAGATCACCGAGGCTGGACGCTGGGGTCTGCCGACGACCACCATCACCCGGACGGTCTTCGATCTGGGCCGGCGTGGATCGCTCGACGAGGCGGTTACCAGGCTCGACGCACTGGGAAACGCCCGTCGGTTTCGCGTCCCCGATGTTCTCGAGTGGGCACGGTCGCGGCACGGCGGCAAGCGCGGTCTGCGTCAGCTCGACGCCGCGCTCGAGTTGTACGACGCAGGCTCGGAGTCGCCCCGCGAGACCTGGCTGCGCCTGTTGATCGTCCGCGCGGGGTATCCGCGGCCGCGGACCCAGATCCCGGTGGTGAGCCTCGATGGTCGGCGGCGCTACTTCCTCGACATGGGCTGGGAAGCCCTGAAGTTGGCCATCGAATACGACGGTGACCATCATCGGTCCGATCCTGGTCAGTACGCGTGGGACATTGTCCGCAGCGAAGACCTCGCCGAACTGGGTTGGAACCGAATCCGAGCGACCAAGCGGCACACCGGGGCCGATGTTCTGCGCCGGCTGTCGCGCATATGGCCACCGACGGTGCACTCAGACCGAGATCTGCGCCGAAATCCCGGTCTGGTTGCACCGTCGGAGTGCAGTTAGGGGACCCGCGGCGTGACGCGGCTCGCGGCCTCCACGGCATTGGCCCGCGCCACGTCGACGTCGGCGTCATAGGCCAGCGCCACCCCCATGCGGCGCTTGACGAAGCTCTCCGGCTTGCCGAACAGCCGAATATCGGTGCGTGGCACCCGCAACGCCTCGTCCACGCCGTCGAACACCACGCCGGAGGCGTCCACGCCGCCGTAGATCACCGCGCTGGCGCCGGGAGTCTTGCACGTGGTGTCCACCGGCAAGCCGAGGATGGCGCGGGCATGCAGCTCGAACTCGTTCTGCCACTGCGTGATCATCGTGACCATGCCGGTGTCGTGCGGGCGCGGGCTGACCTCGCTGAACCACACCTGATCGCCCTTGACGAACAGCTCGACCCCGAAAATGCCCTGCCCGCCCAGGTTCTCGGTCACCGCGCCGGCGATCTGCTGTGCCGAATCCAGCGCCGCGGCCGACATCGGGTGCGGTTGCCAGCTCTCCACGTAGTCGCCGCTGACCTGCTTGTGGCCGATCGGTTGGCAGAACTGGGTTCCGTCCACGCTGCGCACCGTCAACAGCGTGATCTCGTAATCGAAGTCGATGAAGCCCTCGACAATGATGCGGGTGTTGGTCACCCGGCTGCCCGACATGGCGTACTCCCAGGCCGCGGCCACGCCGTCGGCAGAGTCGATCTTGCTCTGCCCCTTGCCCGAACTGCTCATCACCGGTTTGACCACGCACGGGTAGCCGATCTCGTCGACCGCGGCCTGCAACTCGGCCAGCGAATCGCAGAACCGGTACGGGCTGGTCGGGACGCCGAGCGTCTCGGCGGCGAGGCGCCGGATGCCCTCGCGGTCCATGGTCAGCCGGGCCGCACGCGCGGTCGGGATCACCCGCACCGCACCCGCGTCCTCGAGTGCCTCCAGCACCGGGGTCGCGATGGCCTCGATCTCGGGCACCACCAGGTCGGGCTTCTCGGTCTCGATCAGCTCGCGCAGTGCGTCGGCATCGGTCATCGCGAGCACCCGCGCGTGATGGGCGATCTGGTGTCCCGGCGCGTCCGCATAGCGGTCGACGGCGATCGTCTCGACGCCGAGACGCTGCAGCGCGATCAGGACCTCACGGCCGAGTTCGCCGGAGCCGAGCAGCATCACCCGGGTGGCGTGCGGGGACAGGGGTGTTCCGAGTGTGGTCATCGGCACGGAGTCTATGACTCTGCGGTGCGGGTGAGGTCTGCTCGCCCGCACCGCAGCGTCAACGCGATATCAGGACAGCCGCTCCACGACCATCGCCATGCCCTGCCCGCCGCCGACGCACATCGACTCGATGCCGAAGGTCTTGTCGTGGGTGGCCAGGTTGTTCAGCAGCGTCGCGGTGATGCGGGCGCCGGTCATGCCGAACGGATGCCCGAGGGCGATGGCGCCGCCGGAGACGTTCAGCTTGTCCTCGTCGATGCCCAGTTCGCGCGCCGAACCCAGCACCTGCACCGCGAAGGCCTCGTTGATCTCGACCAGGTCGATATCGGAGATCGTCTTGCCGGCCTTGGCCAGCGCCTTCTTGATGGCCTCGATCGGGCCCAGGCCCATGATCTCGGGCGAGAGCCCGGACACGCCGGTGGACACGATGCGCGCCAGCGGGGTCAGGCCGAGCTCCTTGGCCTTGGTGTCGCTCATGATGATCACTGCCGCGGCACCGTCGTTGAGCGGGCAGGCGTTGCCCGCGGTGATCGTGCCGTTGGGGCGGAACACCGGCTTGAGCTGACTGATCTTCTCGTAGGTGGTGCCGGCGCGCGGGCCGTCATCGGTGGAGACGACGGTGCCGTCGGGCAGCGTCACCGGGGAGATCTCGCGCTCGAAGAAGCCGCTCTTGATGGCTTCCTCGGCGCGGTTCTGCGAGCGCACACCCCAGTGGTCCTGGTCCTCGCGGCTGATGCCGGTGAAGGTGGCGACGTTCTCGGCGGTCTGGCCCATGGCGATGTAGACGTCCGGGATGAGGCCGTCCTCGCGCGGGTCGTGCCACTTCACATCGCCCTCGGCCTGGGCGGTGGTGCGGGCCTGGGCTTCGTCGAACAGCGGGTTCTTGGAGTTCGGCGCCCCGTCGGCGGCACCCACACCGAAGCGCGACACCGTCTCGACACCGGCGGAGATGAACACGTCGCCCTCACCGGCCTTGATCGCGTGGAACGCCATCCGGGTGGTCTGCAGCGATGACGAGCAATACCGGTTCACGGTGGTGCCGGGCAGGAAGTCGTAGCCCAGCTCGACGGCGACGGCGCGGCCGATGTTGTAGCCGGCCTCACCGGCGGGCTGTGCGCTGCCCATCATCAGGTCGTCGATATCGCGGGGGTCCAGCGAGGGAACCTTGTCCAGGGCGGCGCGCACCATCTGGGCGGCCAGATCATCCGGACGCATGGTGACCAGCGATCCCTTACCGGCCCGCCCGATCGGCGAGCGTGCGGTGGCGACGATGACGGCTTCGGGCATGGCGACTCCTCGGATTGGAACGTGTTACACGAAACCTAACCCGCAGGCACCACGATGGGTGCGGGGACCCCGGTAGAGCGCCGCCACAACCGGCTGACATTGCTCAGCCACGACAGCGGCGAGCCACCGTCGTCGATGCGCGATTCCAGTGCCGCCTCGGCCGGCGCGCCGGATACGAACTCGCCCAACGCACTACACAACGCGGGCAGCAACTGTTTGGCCGCGAGCTCGTAACCGGCCGCCGACGGATGGAACATATCGGGGGAGAACAACACCTCGGGCGCCTCATAGAAGTGCGGGGCCAGCAGGTCCGAGAACGGCACCGGCACCCCACCTGCGGCGCGTACCGCCGAGGCCTGCGCACGGGCCAACCGCAGACCCTGGCTGCGGGCCACCCAGCGCAGCGGCTGGGGGATGGCCTTGATGACGCCGAAATCCGGGCAGGTGCCGACGATGACAACCGCGCCTGCGTCGCGCAGGCGCTGCACCGCACGGCCGACCCGACGCGCCGAGGGGCCTGTGCCGTTGGGTTTGGTGATGTCGTTCGCCCCGATCATGATGACCGCGGCGTCCGGGGGCGGGCCCGCGACGAACATCGCGTCGATCTGACCCGACAACCCCTTGGACGTGGCGCCGACGATCGCCTTGGTGCTCAACCGGATGCGCTTGCCGGATTCCTCGGCCAGCCCACGGGCCAGCAGCACGCCAGGTACCTCGTCGGCGCAGGTGCTGCCGTATCCGGTGGCCGTCGAGTCGCCGAAGATCATCAGGTGCAGGTCGAAGGGGGTGTCCCGGGTCCAGCGCTGCACCGGGCCGCCGCCCGCGGTGTAGACCCCGTCCGCCCGCGGCGGGACGTCCCAGGACTTCGGGATCGTCTGGCGGGCCTGGTCGGCCTGCCCGCTGAGCAGATTTCGCGCTCCAACATATGCCGAACCCGTCGACGCGAGCGCGGCGGCTGCAACGGCAATGGACGTCAGGCGACCCACGTTCTCGATATTAGGTCCCGTTTCCGCAAAGTCAGCGGGGACGCGAGTGGGCGCGGTCACATTGGGGTATCGAACCCGGTACCAAATCGGATTCGGGGATTGTTGAACAAATTGACGGCAGGCAAGCTAAATTCAACCGCCTGGCTAACTACTTATCGGCCAGGCGGGAACTACAACGGCGTAGGAAGTGGTGGCGATGACGGCACCAAGTAGGGTCTCCGGGGCCCCCCATGCAGCGATAAGCCCTGTTAGGGCCCGTCAATCGCGGCGTTTCCCGGTCGGTGACTGGCGCCCGGTCGAGATCGTGGAGGACGGTGCGGGCCTCGCGGGCCGGGTCGCCGGCCTGGTAGCCATGATGACGATCAAGCCAACTCTGGCTATCGCCAGTCACGCACCCCGGATGCCGTGGCCGTTCGGTCTGCTCGACTTCGCCGCCCGCGTGCTCAAGCCCGCACCGGGCACGGTCCGCGCAACCATCGCGCTGCCGCACTGCACCGCCCAGCTGGTCCGCGCCGCCGGCGTGCTGCCCGCCGACGGTAAGCGATCGATCATCCTGTACATGCACGGCGGGGCGTTCCTGACGTGCGGCGCCAACACCCACGGCCGGATGGTCACCGAACTGTCGAAGTTCGCCGACAGCCCGGTGTTCGTCGTGAACTACCGGATGATTCCCAAACACTCCATCGGCAGCGCCATCGACGACTGCTACGACGCCTACAAATGGCTGCGGCTGACCGGATACGACCCCGAGCACATCGTGCTGGCCGGTGATTCGGCCGGTGGTTACCTGGCGCTGGCACTGGCCCAGCGGCTGCAGGCCGAGGGCAGCGACGCGCCCGCCGCGGTGGTCACCATGTCCCCGCTGTTCGAGATCGAGAGCGACAGCCGCGCCCAGCACCCGAACTCGCGCACCGACGCAATGTTCCCGCCGCGGGCCATCGAAGCGCTCGGCGGCCTGGTCGAGGAGGCCGCCCAGCGGCACGGCCAAGAGGTCTACGAGCCGCTGGAGCACGTCGAGCCGGGCCTGCCGCGGACGCTGATCCACGTGTCCGGTTCGGAGGTTCTGCTCAACGATGCGCGAAAGGCGGCGCGCGTACTGGCCGAGGCCGGCGTGCCGGTGGAGGTCCGCATCTGGCCCGGTCAGATCCACGTCTTCCAGTTGTGTTCACCGTTCGTCGGAGAGGCGACGCGCTCGCTGCGCCAGGTCGGTGACTACATTCGCGAGGCCACGTGGTGAGTTGGCGAGCAGCCTGACACGATAGGTGTCATGCGCATCGCCAGCCATATCAGTGAGCTCATCGGTAACACCCCGCTGGTCCGGCTGAACTCGGTGGTCCCACCGGGTGCCGGTGTGGTGGCGGCCAAGATCGAATACCTCAACCCGGGCGGCAGCTCCAAGGACCGCATCGCGGTCAAGATGATCGACGCCGCCGAGGCATCCGGCGAGCTCAAGCCGGGCGGCACCATCGTCGAACCCACCTCCGGCAACACCGGTGTGGGCCTGGCCCTGGTGGCCCAGCAGCGCGGCTACCGGTGCGTGTTCGTCTGCCCGGACAAGGTCAGCGAGGACAAGCGCAACGTACTGCGCGCCTACGGCGCCGAGGTGGTGGTCTGCCCGACCGCGGTGGCCCCGGACGATCCGGCCAGCTATTACAGCGTCTCCAACCGGCTGGTCCAGGAGATCGACGGTGCGTGGAAGCCCGACCAGTACTCCAACCCGATGGGCCCGGAGAGTCACTACGAGACCACCGGCCCGGAGATCTGGGCCGACACCGACGGCAAGATCACCCATTTCGTGGCGGGCGTGGGCACCGGCGGCACCATCACCGGCACCGGCCGCTACCTCAAGGAGGTGTCCGGGGGACGGGTGAAGGTCATCGGCGCCGACCCCGAGGGTTCGGTGTACTCCGGTGGCACCGGCCGGCCCTACCTGGTGGAGGGCGTCGGCGAGGACTTCTGGCCCAGTGCCTACGACCCGGCGGTCCCGGACCAGATCATCGCTGTCTCCGACGCGGATTCCTTCGACATGACGCGGCGGCTGGCCCGGGAGGAGGCGCTGCTGGTCGGCGGATCCTGCGGGATGGCCGTGGTCGCCGCCCTGAAGGTCGCCGAGGAGGCCGGTCCCGACGCGGTCGTGGTCGTGTTGCTGCCCGACGGCGGGCGCGGCTACCTGTCAAAGGTTTTCAACGACGCATGGATGTCGTCCTACGGATTCCTGCGCAGCCGCCTCGACGGTTCCATCGATGAGCCGACGGTCGGGGAGGTGTTGCGGCACAAGTCCGGTGCGCTACCGGATCTGGTACACACCCACCCGTCGGAGACGGTGCGCGACGCCATCACCATCCTGCGGGAGTACGGGGTGTCCCAGATGCCGGTGGTCGGCGCCGAACCTCCGGTAATGGCCGGTGAGGTGGCCGGCAGCGTGTCCGAAAGAGAGCTGCTGTCAGCGGTTTTCGAAGGCCGGGCAAAGCTGGCCGACGCGGTGGCCCAGCACATGAGCGCCCCGCTGCCGCTCATCGGATCCGGTGAGTTGCTCGGTACCGCGGCAAAGACCCTGCGCGACTTCGACGCCGTGATGGTCGTCGAGGACGGCAAGCCGATCGGGGTGCTGACGCGCCACGACCTGCTCGGCTCGCTGTCCAAGGGGGCCGTCACCCGCTGACGGCGTCCATTGCGTTGGCAAACAAGGGGATCCGGGCCGCGAGATAACGGTCATCGGTTCGGTGCGAGCGCCATCGCGGCGGGCCACTTCTCGGGTATGGTTCTGGCCGCAGAGCCAGCTAATTTCCGCCACCTGGAAGGCGCCCATGACCGAGCAACCGCCACCACCTCCTGGGAATTATCCGCCGCCGCCCCCGCCTTCCGGTGGCTATCCGC
>NZ_MVHJ01000002.1 GCF_002086115.1 Mycolicibacterium bacteremicum | reverse complement strand
GCCGACCGGGTCGATGCTCAGGTGGCGGCGCCGGCGTGCGTTTCGGGCGCGGCGCACCGCTTCGGGGTCGACGTCGACGATCATCCAGTCGATCAGATCGGCGATCCGTTCATCGGACAGCGGGTTCCAGGATTCGGCTTTGCCGGCGAGTTGGGTGTCGATGACGGCGATGATGTCGGGGTCGACGATCAGGGCGGTGCGGGTCAGGATGAGCCGCAGCACCCGCAGATCCACCGTGCCGGTGGCGAACACCTCGGCGACGGCGGGCAGCCGGGTGAGCAGGTCGCGGCCCTGGGTGATCAGCGTGGTGGCCCGGCCGCGGCTGATGCCCAGCTCGGCGCCCAGTTCGGCAGCGGCCAGTTCCCAGTCATCGACGATCAGATCGTCGAAAGCGTGTCCGAGCTGGGCCATCCGGGCCAGGGCGAACCGCCCGGCGGCCAGCACCTTGGCGGCCACCGCCGCGCGTTCAGCGCGCAGTTGGTCGCGCGCGGTATCGAGGTGGCTCCCCACATCTCGACTATCGAACATATGTGCGATTATGCCAGGAGGGTACGACAAGCGAGGCTCCCGACGACTCGCCATCCGCCGGCTCGCGGGCGGGCCGAACCCACCCGCGAGCCGACGGTGTCAGGCGTTGATCGGGGCCTTGTCCACCGACACCAATTCGTGCGGACGCGGCCGCATCGGCCCGGTCTTACCGTGCGTGGCGTAGATGACCAGCCCGACGAACGCCAATCCACCGACCAGATTGCCCAGCACGGTCGGGATCTCGTTCCACACCAGGTAGTCCACGATGGTGAACTCACCACCCAGCATCAACCCGGACGGGAACAGGAACATGTTGACGATCGAGTGTTCGAAGCCGAGGTAGAAGAACACCATGATCGGCATCCACATCGCAATCACCTTGCCGGGCAGACTGTCCGACATCATCGCACCCACCACGCCCATCGACACCATCCAGTTGCACATGACACCGCGCAGGAACAGGGTCAGCATGCCCGCGGCCCCGTGATCGGCGTAACCGACCGTCCGGCCGGCGCCGATCTCACCGATCGCCTGCCCGACGGCGTCCGGTGCCACGCTGAATCCGTAGGTGAAGTACACCGCCATGAAGACAGCGACCGTCAGGGCGCCGAGCAGGTTACCCAGGAACACCAGCCCCCAGTTGCGCAGCATCGGCTTGAGGCTGACGCCCGGGCGCTTGTCCAGCCAGGCCAGCGGAACGAGCGTAAAAACCGCTGTCAGCAAGTCGAATCCGAGTAGGTGCAACATGCAGAAGCCGACCGGGAACAGGACCGCGCCGAGCAGTGGCTCGCCGGTCTTCACCGAAATCGTGACCGCGAACGCGGCAGCCAGGGCGAGGATCGCGCCGGCCATGAAGGAACGGATCAGGGTGTCCCGGGTCGACATGAACACCTTCGATTCGCCCGCATCGATGATCCGGGTCGCGAGTTCGGCTGGTTTGACGTATGACATGAGTCCCCCTACCAGTGATACGGCAGGAACTTGCCGTCGATCGTCACGACAACCCGGTCACCGTCCGGGTCGGCCCGGCGCTCGAAGGTCATGTTGCAGTTGATGGCACTCATGATGCCGTCGCCGAACTCCTCGTGGATCAGCGCCTTGAACGTCGGCCCATACACGTTGATCAGTTCGACGAACCGATAGATCGTCGGGTCGGTCAACAGCTCGGGATCTGCCGTCCGGTAGGGCTGACGCTGCAGCGCGGCAACGGTTTCCGGGCTCAGACCGAGCAACTCGCCGGCGGCCACCGCCTCCTTCGCGGGCATCGGGTGGCTGCCGAGCATGGCGGCCACCGTCCACACCAGTGGGCGGTCGATGTGGTCGGCCAGCTTCTGCCAACTGATGCCGGTCTCGGTACGGCGCTGTTCGATCTCGATGCTGACGGGTGATGCCGGGTCATAGGCCATCGGCGTACTCCTTCGGGCGGACGCAGGGGTTTCCGGCGAGCGTCATCGGTCGCCACTCCCCCCATACCACCGGCAGGACCCCGCCCTGCCCATGGCAGAAGGCGAAGGGAATCGGGCATTTTGCGCATCCCGCGCCGCAACGGACGTCGTTTAACCGCACCGTAACCGGAGGCGAAACACGCCGGAAATCCCCGCTGCCTAACCTCGGCCTCACTATCGGAAGCCAGGTGGGATGTGGTGAACGAGACTGCCCTCGACGCAGGGATACTGTCAGCGGCCATCGACGTGGCCCCGACCCCCTTGTGGGTGATCGGGCCGGACGGCACGGTCGCCCTGGCCAACCAGGCTGCGCTGAGCATGCTCGGCTACCGATCCGCCGACGATGTGATCGGCGCGCCCAGCCACGACACCCTGCACGAGTGGCATCCCGACGGATCGCGCTACCCGTCGCAGACCTGCCCGATCTTGGATGGCTGCGGGTCGGCCAGCCTCAGCGCGCACGAATGGTTCATCACCCGTGCAGGCCAACCGATCCCGGTGACCTGGGCGGCCAAACCGTTGGGCACCGATGGTGCCCGGCTGCTGTCCTTCGCCGATGCGACCGAACGCCTCGCGGCCGCGGCGCACCGAGACGACGTGCATCACGACCTGGCACCGTCACGCGCCGAGCTGCGATCACAGCTGTTGGCCCACGTCCGTGCGCGGTTCAAGGACCCGGAGTTCACCGCGGCGCGCCTGGCCGCCGAATTCCACCTGTCCCTGCGCACCGTGCAGCAACTGCTGGCCGAGGACGGTCGGTCGCCGGCCACCGAGATCCGCCGTCGCCGCCTTGAACACGCGAGCAGCCTGATCGCACAGGGATTCTCGGTCACCCGCGCCGCACGCGGCAGCGGGTTCACCGAACCCGGGACCTTCAACCGCGCGTTCCGACGTCAGTTCGGCATGCCGCCGAGCGAGTGGGCCAAGCGGGTCGGCTGACCCACTATTCGACGGTGACCGACTTCGCCAGGTTGCGTGGTTTGTCGACGTCGTACCCGCGCGCCTGAGCCACCCCCGCGGCGAACACCTGCATCGGGATGGTCGACAGCAACGGCTGGAAAAGCGTTGACACCGAGGGAATCTCGATCAGGTGATCGGCGTAAGGTGCCACGGTGTCATCACCCTCCTCGGCGATGACGATGGTGACCGCACCGCGGGCCTGGATCTCGCGGATGTTGCTCAGCAGCTTCGCGTGCAGGGTCGCGGCACTCTTCGGTGACGGCATCACCACGATGACCGGCAGATCGTCCTCGATCAACGCGATCGGGCCGTGCTTGAGCTCACCGGCGGCGAACCCCTCGGCATGCATGTAGGCCAGCTCCTTGAGCTTGAGCGCGCCTTCGAGCGCCACCGGGTAGCCGACGTGGCGACCCAGGAACAGCACCGCCGAGGAGTTGGCGAACTTACGGGCGAGTTCGGTGACCGGCTCCATGCAGCCCAGTACCCGCTCGACCTGGGCGGCCATTGCCTCCAGGTCGTGATACTCGCGGGCCACCTCGTCGGCGTACTTGGTGCCGCGTGCCTGCGCGAGGGCAAGGCCAACCAGGTAATTCGCCGTCAGCTGCGCCAGGAACGTCTTGGTCGACGCCACCCCGACCTCCGGCCCGGCCCGGGTGTAGAGCACCGCGTCGGCCTCGCGCGGGATCTGGCTGCCGTTGGTGTTGCAGATGGCCAGCACCTTGGCCTTCTGCTCCTTGGCGTGCCGCACCGCCTCCAGGGTGTCGGCGGTCTCACCGGACTGCGAGATCGCGATCACCAGCGTGCTGCGATCCAGAACCGGATCGCGATACCGGAATTCGCTGGCCAGCTCCACCTCGACGGGCAGCCGGGTCCAGTGCTCGATGGCGTACTTGGCCAGTAGACCGGAGTGATACGCGGTACCGCAGGCGACGATGAACACCTTGTCGACCTCGCGCAGTTCCTGATCGGAGAGCCGCTGCTCGTCCAGCACGATGCGGCCGTCGACAAAATGGCCCAGCAGCGTCTCGGCCACCGCGGTGGGCTGCTCGGCGATCTCCTTGAGCATGAAGAACTCGTAGCCGCCCTTCTCGGCGGCACTCAGATCCCAGTCGATGTGGAAGGCCCGGGCGGCGGCGGTTTCGTCGTTGCCGGCGAAGTCGGTGACCCGGTAGCCGTCGGCGGTGATGACCACCGCCTGGTCCTGCCCGAGCTCGACGGCCTCGCGGGTGTGCTCGATGAACGCGGCGACGTCGGAGCCGATGAACATCTCACCCTCGCCCACCCCCACCACCAGCGGGGTGGAGCGGCGCGCGGCGACGATGGTGCCCGGCTCGTCGGCGAACGCGAACACCAGCGTGAAGTGCCCCTCCAGGCGGCGCAGCACCTTGAGCACGGAGGCCACGAAGTCCCCGGCGGTGTCGCCGGCGCGGTAGGCGTGCGCGACCAGGTGCACGGCGACCTCGGAATCGGTGTCGCTGGCGAACTCGACACCGACGGCTTCCAGCTCGGCGCGCAGCAGGGCGAAGTTCTCGATGATGCCGTTGTGCACCACGGCGAACTTGCCGCTGCTGTCCCGGTGCGGGTGGGCGTTGCGGTCGGTCGGCCGACCATGGGTGGCCCACCGGGTGTGCCCCATCCCGGTGGTGCCGCCGAGTGCGTCACCACCGGCCGCGCCGAGCGCGTCCTCCAGATTGGCCAGCCGACCGGCTCTGCGCTGGACGGTCAGGCCGCCCGCGCCGTCGAGCAGGGCCACGCCCGATGAGTCGTATCCGCGGTACTCCATCCGGCGCAACGCATCGACGACGATCTCGCAGGCAGGGCGCTGCCCGACGTAGCCGACGATTCCACACATAGGGTCCCAGGGTAGTGCAGTGCCGACCCAGCGCCCGCCCACGCGCGTCGACTAGGGTCTATGCGTGGCCAAGACGAAGAAACTCTTCGCTGCCCTGACCCGGCGCGGACCGCACCGTGTCCTGCGCGGAGACCTCGCTTTCGCCGGTCAGCCCGGCGTCGTCTACACCCCCGAGTCGGGGTTCAACCTGCCCGGGATCGCCTTCGGCCACGACTGGCTGACCGGCACCGACCGGTACACCGGGACGTTGGAGCACCTGGCGTCCTGGGGCATCGTCGCCGCGGCACCCAACACGGAGAAGACGTTCGCCCCGTCGGTGCTGAACCTCGCGGTGGATCTGGGCACCACGCTCGACATCATCGCCGGGGTCCGGCTGGGGCCGGGCAAGATCAGCGTCCATCCGGGCAAGCTCGGTGTGGTGGGGCACGGTTTCGGCGGATCGGCGGCGGTGTTCGCCGCGGCCGGGATGGGGTCCCGGCTCAAGGCCGCCGCAGCGCTATTCCCCGCGGTCAGCAGCCCGCCGGCCGAACAGCCCGCGGCATCGCTGCAGCTTCCTGGCCTGATCCTGCGAGCCCACTCCGATGCCAGTTCCATCCGCTCGAACGCCGACGCGCTCGGGCGGGCATGGTCCTCATCCACCCTGCGCATCGTCAGCAAGGGCGACCCCGGCGGTCTGGTCGAGGGACGGCGACTCGCCAAGGCGTTCGGCCTGCCCGGTGCCGACAAGGGCACGCAGAAGGCGGTTCGCGCGCTGCTGACCGGCTATCTGCTGTTCACGCTGACCGGGGACAAGACCTACCGCGACTTCGCCGATCCCGAGGTGACGCTGCCCAAGACGGTCGCCCTCGACCCCGAGGCCGAGCAGCCGACGCTGGAGGACAAGGTCGTCGCCCTGCTGAAGGGCTGATACCGCGCCGGTGTTACCAACCAACTGGTTGGTGATATAAACGCAGCCATGCGCACAGGCATCTTCCTCAGCTACGCCGGCGGCTTCAAAGAGGCCGCCGAGCAGGTCGTCCACCTGGAGAAGGCCGGTGCCGACATCGCGCTGGTAGCCGAGGCGTACTCCTTCGACGCCATCAGCCAGCTCGGATACCTGGCGGCCAAGACCTCGACGATCGAACTGGGCACCGGCGTCGTCCCGATCTACGTGCGGACCCCCACCCTGCTGGCGATGACCGCGGCCGGGCTGGACTACGTGTCCGACGGCCGCTTCCGGCTGGGCATCGGCACCTCCGGCCCGCAGGTCATGGAGGGCTTCCACGGGGTGCCGTTCGAGGCGCCGATGGGTCGCACCCGCGAGGTGGTCGACATCTGCCGCCAGGTGTGGCGCCGCGAGAAGGTCAACTACCAGGGCAAGCACTATCAGATCCCGCTGCCGGAAGGCCGTGGCACCGGCCTGGGCAAGCCACTACGCCTGATCAATCATCCTGTGCGCGAGAACATCCCGATCACCATCGCCGCGCTCGGGCCGAAGAATGTCGAGCTGACCGCCGAGATCGCCAACGGCTGGCAGCCGGTGTTCTTCTACCCGGAGAAGGCCGATGACGTGTGGGGGGATTCGTTGCGTGCCGGGTACGCCAAGCGCGACCCTGCACTGGGCCCGCTGGACATCATGGTCAGCGCCAGCCTGGCCATCGGCGAGGACGTCGAGGACCGGCTGGCCTGGGCCAAACCCCAACTGGCGCTCTACATCGGCGGTATGGGAGCCCGCGGCCAGAACTTCTATCACAAGCTGGCCACCCGATACGGCTTCGGCGAGGTCGCCGACCGCATCCAGGACCTGTTCCTGGCAGGCAAGAAGGAGGAGGCCATTGCCGCGGTGCCCGACGACCTGGTCCGGCACGTGTCGCTGGTCGGCCCGCGCGGGTTCGTCAAGGAGCGGTTGGCCGCCTACGCCGAGGCAGGGGTGACCACAATGCTGGTGCACCCGCTCGCGGTCGACGATGCCGAGGCGCTGCGCTACACCGAGGAACTGATCGCGCTGACCAGCGACCTGTGACGAGGGTGACGCTCGCCTCACATCCCGGGGATGACTTGGGGCCACAACGCCCCATTGGGTACGCTCTGTAACAGCGGCATCGTCTGTTCTGCCTTTTGCCGCTTCGCCAGGGCGTATCTCGTCGCCCTGCTCGATCGTCACACCGAGCGCCGCGGGACCTTCCGCGCCGGGCAGGACGACCGCACCCTATTCACTGGAGTTTTTTTCGTGCCCACCTTTGCCGACCTCGGGCTGCCCGAGGCCGTCGTCACCACGCTCGCTGCCAACGGCATCGAGTCCCCCTTTCCCATCCAGGCTGCGACGCTGCCTGACTCGCTGGCCGGCCGCGATGTGCTCGGCCGCGGCAAGACCGGATCCGGGAAGACCTACGCCTTCCTGTTGCCCGTCGTCGGTCGGCTGACCGCCAACCCGAAGTCCCGGCGTTCCGGCGCATTCCGTGCACTCATCCTGGCGCCCACCCGTGAACTCGCCACCCAGATCGACGCCTCGCTGGCACCCCTGGCCAAGGCCACCGGCCTGAAGTCGGTGACCATCTTCGGTGGCGTCGGCGCCCAGCCGCAGATCCAGAAGCTGCGCGACGGTGTCGACATCGTCATCGCCTGCCCCGGCCGCCTCGAGGACCACGTCAAGTCCGGCCATGCCGACCTGTCCGGCGTGGAGATCACCGTGCTCGACGAGGCCGACCACATGGCCGACCTCGGCTTCCTGCCTCCGGTCAAGCGGCTGCTCGACCGCACTCCGCGCGACGGCCAGCGCCTGCTGTTCTCGGCGACCCTGGACAACGGCATCGACGTGCTGGTCCAGCGTTACCTGCACGATCCCGTCGTGCACAGCGTCGACTCCGAACAGTCCCCGGTGTCGGCGATGGTGCACCATGTCCTGCACGTCGATCACGACGCCCGCTTCGAGGTGCTGGCCGACCTGGCTGCCTCGCCCGGCCGGACCATCGTGTTCGCGCGCACCAAGTACGGTGCGAAAGGCTTGGCGCGCAAGCTGAATTCGCGTGGCGTGCCGGCGGTGGAGTTGCACGGCAACCTGTCCCAGAACGCGCGCACCCGCAACCTGGGCGCGTTCTCCGACGGCGCCGCCACCGTGCTGGTGGCCACCGATATCGCGGCGCGCGGCATCCACGTCGACGACGTGAACCTCGTGGTGCACGCCGATCCGCCGGTCGAGCACAAGGCCTATCTGCACCGGTCCGGTCGGACCGCGCGCGCCGGCAGCGAGGGCACCGTGGTGACCCTGATGCTGGACAGCCAGGTGTCCGACGTGCGGGTGCTCACCCGCAAGGCCGGCGTCAAGCCGACGGTGACCAAGTTCGCCGGCGCCAGCCATCCGGTGCTGCAGGAGATCGCCCCCGGCGAGCGCACGTTCAGCGGACCGATCGTGCTGGAGACCCCGGAGGCGCCCGCACAGCGGCCGGCCGGACAGTCCAATCGGCGGCGTAAGCCGCAGCGGCACAGCGGTTCCGGTGGTTCCGGTGGCTCCGGCTCCCCCGGCGGGAATGCCAACGGCCGCCGCGGCCGCCCGCGCCGTAGCGGTGCCGCAACTTCGCGCTGACCCTTTCCACGCCACGAGCAGACTCATGTTCCCCCTAGAATCACGGTTCTAGGGGGAACACATGTCTGTTCGCGGGATCGCCGGGGCACTGCTCATCGCCAGCGCCGTGCTCACTGCACCGACGGCCGCGGCCGAACCCGATATCACCGTCACGTTGGTACGCCACGCCCAATCGGCGGGCAACGCCTCCGGTCTGATCGACACGTCGACGCCCGGACCGTCGATCACGCCGTCGGGCCGGGAGCAGGCCGACGCCGTGACGGTACTGCTGCGCGGCAAAGGCACCGTGTTCGACGGCATCTACGCATCCACCATGATCCGCACCCAGCAGACCGCCCAGCCGATGGTGGATGCCCTCGGTGAAGCGCCGACCGTACTGCCCGGACTCCGCGAGATCGAGGCCGGCGTGTACGAGGGCGAACCCGAGATCGCCGCCGGGTCCACCTATTTCCAGGCGCCCATGCAATGGCTGCGTGGCGACCGGACGGCCCGCATCCCCGGATCCGTCGACGGCAACGAGTTCGACGCCCGGTTCGACCAGGCCATGCAGACCATCTACGACAGCGGCGACCGTAATGCCGTCGCCTACTCGCACGGCGCGGCGATCATGACATGGGTGGCGATGAACGTCCGCGGTGTCGATCCCGCCGCGCTCGCATCCGACCCGCTGCGCAACACCGGATACTTTGTGCTGCGGGGCAATCCAATCGATGGTTGGACGCTGATCACCGAGAACAACGCCGCACGGTAGTTCACGGTCCCGCCTGCGGTAGCGCATCGGCGGCGATCTCGCACGGCGTGGCGGCCGGCGCGGGCGGCGGCACGGGCTCGGCCGGCGGAGGCGGGAGCGGTTCGGGCACCGGCGTGGGAACCGGCGCCGCCTCGGCGGCACCGAGCGGCACCTGCTCCCCGACGGACACGTCCTCGGACTCCTCGTCGTCGGTGACCGCGGCGTCCTCCTCCGCGTCCTGCTCGGTGTCCTCGGCAGCCTCGGTCTCGGCGTCGGTGTCGCTCTCCTCGATGTCGGCGTCGGCGTCCTCGCCGCCTTCCCCGGAATCCTCAGCAAGGACATCCTCATCCAGCGGATCACCCAGATCGACCGAGCCGTCGGACAATTCGGAAGATCGCGACCCGAACAGTCCGCTCAGCAGGTCGGTGAACGGCTGGCCCAGACCCGACAGACCGGAGAGCCCCGACACCGGGGACGGCATGCCACCCAGCCCGCCGCCGGTCATCGGCGGGGCAGCCGCCGCGAGCGGGTCCGGTACCGCCGCGGGCGGCACTGCCGGCGCGGATGCCGACGGCGCAACCGGCGGTGCGGATGCCGGCGGTGCGGTGGGCTCGGTGATGTAACCGGTCGGAACCGTCGCCGCCGGCGATCTCGGGAAAGCCTGCCCGGCAGTCGGTTGCGCAACCGCGAGGCGGCCCGGTGAATCGAACACCACCTCCGAGAACGCCGCGTCCGCCGCCGACCGGTACGCCTGACGGATCGCGTCTCCGGTGGCGCGCATCGATGCCATCCAGTCACCACCGACATCATCGGCCACGAACGGCGCCACCTGAAGGTCCACCAGTTCGCTGGCGTTCGAACGATCCCCAGCCCCGGTGCTGACCGTCCGGGAGGCCTCCAGCCACACCTCCCGCACGCCCCGTCCCTCGACCGCGACGGTGGTCTCGACCTTCGCCTCGACCAAGTACCCGAGGCGATCGGCCAACTGCTGCAATGCCGTTGCCGCACAGCGCAGTCCGTCGACGGCCGCAGCGGAGGCAGCGGCGTGCCGATGCAGGAAGTCCGCGGCGACCGCACCACCGGCCCCCTGCCACGCGGTCACCGCGGCCCGGCAGGCGTCGTCCTGCACCGACTGAGCCTCTTCGGCGGCGGCCACCGCCGCCGTCAGCGACCGGCAGTCGGCCGCCAGCGCCTCGAGGTCCATCGATTCCTCGGCGGTATAAACGGTCTGCAACGCAACAGGATCCGGGCCGTCATGCCCGAGCTGCCGGCAGGCCCGGACGTACTCCGTCAGGACCGCGACCGCCGCCACACCATCGTCGAGCATGGTCAGCCGATCCGGCGGGCGACGCGGGTGTCGATATCGGCATAGTCCGCCGCGGAAGCCCGCAGACTCGCCGCGACCTCTCGATTCGCGGCCGCCCAGGACCGCAACCGGCCGACGGTGGCCGCCACGGAGCGCTGCACCTCTGCACCGCAGTCCGTGTACTCCCGACCCGCGCCGGCCGGTCCGAAGACCAGCAGACAGCGCCCCACCGTGTCCTCGACCAACCCGGCCGCGGTGTCATAGCGGTGCGCGGCGGTCAGCAGCGCGGCGACATCCATGCGTGCCGCGTCGATGTATCCCATACCCGAATAGGACGCAGCGGCGCGCCGTTCGGTTCCACCGAACTCCCGAACAGATCAGTGGTGCCGGCTGACCGACTCGGCCACCCGCACCGCCAGTTGCCGGGCGGTGTCGGCATCGGCGGCCTCGACCATCACCCGGACGACCTGCTCGGTCCCCGAGGGCCGCAGCAGGATTCGGCCGGTGTCACCGAGCAGCGCCTCGGCCTCGGCGACCGCGCTCTGCACCGACGCGGCCTCGGCGACCGTCGCCTTGTCGGCAACCTCGACATTGATCAGCACCTGCGGCAGGGTCTGCATCGGCGCACACAGGGCCGCCAGCGTGCTGCGCGTCTGTGCCATCCGCGACATCAGTCGCAGACCGGTGACGACACCGTCGCCGGTGGTGCCGAACGTCGGCAGCACGATGTGCCCGGACTGTTCGCCGCCGAGCGAGAACTCCCCTGCCCGCAGTTCCTCCAGGACGTAGCGGTCACCGACGGCCGTGGTGCGCACCTCGATACCGGCGTTACGCATCGCGATGTGCAGCCCGAGGTTGCTCATGACGGTCGTGACCAGCGTGTTCGAGGCCAGTTCCTGGGCCTCCTGCATGGCCAGCGCGAGCATCACCATGATGGCGTCACCGTCGATCAGCCCGCCGTCGGCGTCGACGGCCAGGCAGCGGTCGGCATCACCGTCATGCGCCAGGCCCAGATCGGCTCCGTGTGCGACGACGGCCTGCTGCAGCACGTCCATGTGGGTGGAGCCGCAGCGATCGTTGATGTTGAGACCGTTGGGTTCGGCGTTCAGGGTGATGACCTCGGCGCCCGCCGCCCGGTAGGCCATCGGCGCGGCGGCGTAGGCGGCCCCGTTGGCGCAGTCGACCACCACTTTGATGCCATCGAGGCGGGTGGTGACCGCCTTCGCGGCGTGGCGCAGGTAGCGGTCCAGAGCATCCTCGGCGTCCACGACGCGGCCGATCCCCGCTCCGGTGGGCCGCTCACCGGGCCCCGAGCTGACCAACTCGGCGATGCGGTCCTCGGTGGCATCGTCGAGTTTGTGCCCGCCGGGGCCGAAGATCTTGATGCCGTTGTCGGGCATCGGATTGTGCGAGGCGGAGATCATGATGCCGAAATCGGCGTCGTATGCGCTGGTCAGGTACGCCACCGCGGGAGTCGGCAGCACGCCCACCCGCAGTGCGTCGATGCCTTCACTGGTCAGTCCGGCGATGACCGCCGCCTCCAGCATCTCGCCGCTGGCGCGTGGATCGCGGCCGACGACGGCCACCCGGCGTCCTGCTGTCGATACCGAGCCGAGCCGCCGCGCGGCCGCCGAACCCAGCGCCACCGCCAGTTCGGCGGTGAGGTCGCGATTGGCGACTCCGCGCACGCCGTCGGTGCCGAAAAGTCGAGCCATGGGGTCAAATTTCTCATATGCGGGGGCCAAAGAGCCAACTGACAAGCCCTGCGGCCAGGTTGGAATGCAATCGATACACCGCTGCCCGCGTCCCTTCGGACGCGGGCAGCAGCATTGTCGAACAGCGATCATCCGGCGGGAGCCGGCACCGGAACCGTGGTCGTGGTGGTCACCGGGGCCTCATCGGTGGAGCCCTCGGTGGCACCGTCCTCGACGGTCTCATCGGTCGGCTCGGTCGGCTCCTCGGAGAACGAGGCGCCCTCGGCCGTGCCCGGCTCCTCGGTCACGTCCTGCTCCTCGGCGCCGTTCTGTCGGAAATCGACCGCACCGAGGGTGTTGGTGCACGCGCTCTGCTGCGCACCGGCGGTGTCCACGCTCTGCGCGGTCACGGTGAGCTCGGCGACGTCGGTCTTGCAGACGTCAGCGGCGATCTGCGAGGCCGCGTCGATCGGCACATCGGTCAGCACGCCCGCGGTGCCGATCGCCAGGTCGACCCGACCGTCACCGGGCTGCGCGCCCGCAACGGCGGCGCCACCGAACAGCAGCAGGGCCCCGCCCATGGCGGCGCTCGCGGTCATACGCATCACAGTGTTGTTCTTCATTCGTCATCCTTTCAGTCAGTGGAAGCGGTCCGGTCCCCCTACGAGCTGACTGACTCGTACCGACGGCAGATTCGGTCTGCCTGGACGCGCCGACGCGCCCCCGCTCCTCCGGCTCCACCGTGCACAGCACCGCTCGCCGAGATCAAATCCGGCGGGCCGCAGACGACGGCGGATGCAGAAACTGGCAACGCCTCTGTCACCGACCTCACCAGCGCCGGTACCCATGTGAGCAAAGAACATCACAATAAAAAAGACCGCCGGGTGTGGATTGCTCCACACCCGGCGGCCGGGAAGACGAACAGATCAGCGCTTGCTGTACTGAGGCGCCTTGCGGGCCTTCTTGAGGCCGTACTTCTTGCGCTCGATGGCACGCGGGTCGCGGGTGAGGAATCCGGCCTTCTTCAGCGCCGGACGATCCTCGGGCTGCACCAGGATCAGCGCACGGGCGATCGCCAGACGCAGTGCGCCGGCCTGCCCGGACGGGCCGCCACCATCGAGGTGGGCGTAGATGTCGAAGCTCTCCACCCGATCGACGGTCACCAGCGGGGCCTTGATCAGCTGCTGGTGCACCTTGTTCGGGAAGTAGGCCTCCAGCGAGCGGCCATCCAGGTTGAACTTGCCGGTGCCGGGCACCAGGCGGACCCGGACGACGGCTTCCTTGCGGCGGCCGACGGTCTGGATGGGGCGGTCGATGTAGACCGGCTCACGGGGAGCGGCCTCGTCGACGCCTTCCACAAACGCGCCCTCTTCCACGACGGCGTCCGACTCGGTGTACTCACCGGCGGGGGTCTCGACGACCTCTTCGGTCACTTCGGTCACTTCGGCCTCGGTCACTGCGCCACCTGCTTGATCTCGAACGGAATCGGCTGCTGCGCGGCGTGCGGATGCTCGGGGCCCGCGTACACCTTCAGCTTCTTCTGCACCTGACGGCTCAGCTTGTTGTGCGGCAGCATCCCGACGATGGCGTTCTCGACGACACGGGTCGGGTGCTTCTCCAGCAGCTCGCCGATGGTGCGCTTGCGCAGGCCGCCGGGGTAACCCGAGTGGCGGTAAGCGAACTTGGTGGTGAGCTTGTCCCCACTGAGGGAGACCTTCTCGGCGTTGATGATGATGACGAAGTCACCACCGTCGACATTGGGCGTGAATGTCGGCTTGTGCTTGCCGCGCAGCAGCTTCGCTGCTTCGACGGCGAGCCGGCCGAGCACCACGTCTTGGGCGTCGATGACGTACCACGACCGCGTGGTGTCACCCGCCTTCGGCGTGTAAGTAGGCATGGTGTGCTTACCTTCTTCTCTCGGGTTGTTGTGCCGGTCAGGCGGATGCGATCAGGATTCCCGGCGACCGACGTTGACCCGGGACCCGTATGCCCCTAGGGACAGCACACGCCAGCGAGGAAGCTTACCGGGCGGCGTCGCTGCAGGTCAAAACGCCCAAATCGGGGGTGGCGATATGGCGGCTAGGAAATCGCGCGATCCGCGTCGTCCTGGCCGAGCGCCGGCCGCGATGTGTCCTTGAGTTGCACCCCGGAGCGACCCAGCGCCACCGCTCCGCCGACCAGACCCGCGGCCACCCGCGCGGCCTCGGCATAACCCAGACCGTCCGGCGGGTGGATGTTGGAGATGCAGTTGCGGTCGGCGTCGGTGCGGCCGGGCCCCGGCAGGTGGGTGAGGTAGATGCCCAGGCTGTCGGCGACGCTCAGGCCGGGCCGCTCACCGATGATGACCAGCAGCGTGCGCACCCCCTGAGCGGCGGCGATGTGATCGCCGAGGGCCACCCGGGCCTGCGTGGCGATGACCGGGCGGGCCAGGGTGTACCGGTCGGCAAGGGCGCCCACCAGTGCCGCGAGCAGGTTCGCACCGTGGTGGCTCAGCGCGGTCGGCGACAGACCGTCGGCGAGCACGAAGCCGATATCGGCCGGTTCGGCGGGGACATCGTTGCCCTCGGCCGGCAACCGGCCCAGGTCCGGACGGCGCAGGTACTCCTCGCGTGAGCCGGCCCGGCTGGTCACCAGCACCGGCTCCCCGATGCCCACGGCGCGCACCGCGCCGGCGAGGTCCTCGGTATCGAGCGGGATGTGCACCGCATCGCGGGCGGCGGCGTGCGCGGCGGCCAGTTCCAGCACCTGCCGGGTGGGCAGCGCGGTGCCGGCGCGACCCAGCCCGATCCTGGCCTGCGTGGTCTTGCGGAGATCGGCCCAGAATTCCTGGATCGCGGGATCACTACTGGTCAAGGCGCTCCTCATGGTGCCGCGGTGAGCGCACGCAACGGTGAGTGCGTCAGATCGAACGGGGTGAGCCGACCGGCGTCGTCGACCATCCCGACGCGCTTGAGCCAGGCCTCGAACTCCGGTGCCGGCCGCAGGCCGAGCGTGCGGCGCGTGGTCAGCACGTCGTGGAAGGCCAGGCTCTGGTAGCCGAGCATGACATCGTCGGCGCCGGGCACCGTGATGACGAAGGCCGCCCCCGCCGCCGCCAACAGGGTCAGCAGGGTGTCCATGTCGTTCTGGTCGGCCTCGGCGTGGTTGGTGTAGCAGACATCGACCCCCATCGGCAGGCCAAGCAGCTTGCCGCAGAAGTGATCCTCCAACCCTGCGCGGATGATCTGCTTGCCGTCATAGAGGTATTCGGGTCCGATGAACCCGACGACGGTGTTGACCAGCAGCGGATCCAGATCGCGCGCGACGGCGTAGGCACGGGTCTCCAGCGTCTGCTGATCCACCGGCTTGCCGCCCACCCCCAGGTGGGTGTGCGAGCTCAGCGCCGAGCCCTGGCCCGTCTCCAGATACATGACGTTGTCGCCGACGGTGCCACGCTGCAGGGCCATGGCCGCCTCGCGGCCCTCGCGCAGCAGCGAGATGTCGACGCCGAACGCCGAATTCGCCCCCTCGGTGCCGGCAATGGACTGGAACACCAGGTCCACCGGCGCACCGCTCTCGATCAACCCGATGGTGGTGGTGATGTGCGAGAGCACGCACGACTGCACCGGGATGTCATAGCGGGTGCGGATGGAGTCCAGCAGGTGCAGCAGGTCCGCGGTGGCCTGCGGTGAATCGGTGGCCGGGTTGATACCGATCACGGCATCACCGCACCCGAGCAGCAACCCGTCCAGGATGCCGGCGGCGATACCGCGGGGATCGTCGGTCGGGTGGTTCGGTTGCAGCCGGGTGGCCAGCGTGCCGGGCAGCCCGACGGTGGTGCGGAACGCCGCGGTGACGGTGCAGGCCGCCGCCACCGCGATCAGGTCCTGGTTGCGCATGATCTTGCTGACCGCCGCGACCATCTCCGGGGTCAGCCCCGGCGAGATCGCGGCGATCCGCGTTGCGCTGTCGTCATGCGACGACGTCTCCAGCAGCCAGTCCCGCAGGCCGCCCACCGTCAGCCCCGACACGGCGGCGAACGCCTGCCGGTCATGGCTGTCCATGATGAGCCGGGTGACCTCGTCGGTGTCGTAGTCGACGATGTCGGTGTTGAGGAAGGTCTCCAGCGGCAGGTCGGCGAGCACCCACGCGGCGGCCGCGCGTTCGGCGTCGTGTTCGGCGGCGCACCCGGCGAGCTGGTCGCCCGAGCGCAGCGGGGTGGCCTTGGCCAGCACCTCCACCAGTCCGTCGAAGGCGTAGTTCACGCCCGAGACCTGCTGCCGGTAGATCACTTGAGTTCGCTCTCCGCGGCCGCGAGCATGGCGAACTCCTCGTCCGGCGAGTTGGCCACCAGCTTGTGCCGGCTGTAGACCGCGAAATACAGCATGAATGCGGCGAACACGGCCAGGCAGATACCGGCCGCGACCGGGTCGACCAGGAAGGTCGCGATGACCGCGAACACGCCGATCACCAGGGCGAAACCGGTGGTCGCGACGCCACCCGGGGTGCGGTAGGGCCGCGGCATGTCCGGTTCGCGGCGACGCAGCACGATGTGGCTGATCATCATCAGCACATAGCTCAGCGCGGCGCCGAAGACCGCCATGTTCAGCAGCGTCGCGCCCTGCCCGGTCAGCGACAGTGCGAAGCCGATCAGGCCGGGGACGATGAGGGCGAGCGTCGGCGTCTTGCGCGAGTTGGTCACCGACAGCGCCTTGGGCAGGTAGCCCGCGCGCGAGAGCGCGAACAGCTGCCGGGAGTAGGCGTAGATGATGGAGAAGAAGCTGGCGATCAGGCCGGCCAGACCGATGTAGTTGACGACCTTGGCCGCGGTGCCGTCACCGAGCGCCTCCACCAGCGGGTTGCCCGAGCCCGACATCGCGTCGGCGCCGCCGGCACCGGTGGTCAGGATGAGCACGGCGGCGCAGGTGACCAGCAGGACACCCATGCCGGCGATGATGCCGCGGGGGACGTTGCGCTCGGGATCGGCGGTCTCCTCGGCGGCCAACGGCACACCCTCGATGGCCAGGAAGAACCAGATCGCGAACGGGAAGGCCGCCCAGATGCCGAGGTAGCCGTTGGGCAGCCAGCTCGACGCGCCGGCCGCGGTCTCGTCGACCGCCATGTTGGTCAGGTTGGCGACGTCGAAGTGGCCGATCGCGGCGATCGCGAAGACGATGAGCCCGACCAGCGCGATGGCGGTGATCACGAACATCACCTTGAGGGCCTCGCCGACGCCGGCCAGGTGGATCCCGATGAAGAGCAGGTAGGCGGCCAGGTAGACCCACCAGCCGTCGGTGATACCGAACAGCCCCAGCGATTCGACGTAGGCGCCGATGAAGGTGGCGATGGCCGCGGGTGCGATGGCGTACTCGATGAGAATGGCTGTGCCGGTGGCGAACCCGCCCCACGGGCCCATGGCGCGCCGGGCGAAGGTGTACCCGCCGCCGGCGGCCGGCAGCGCCGAGGACAGCTCGGCCATCCCCAGCACCAGCGCCAGGTACATGCCGGCGATGATGACCGCGGCGATGGCGAGGCCGCCGAAGCCGCCCTCGGCCAGACCGAAGTTCCATCCCGAGTAGTCACCGGAGATGACATAGCTGACGCCGAGTCCGGCCAGCAGCAGCCAGCCTGCGGTGCCCGATTTCAGCTGACGTTTCTGCAGATAATCTGCACTCTCCAGGTGTTCTTCGACACCGGCCACTTCAAACTCCTTCATTGACAAGGCAATTGCGGTCGATCAGCGATGATCGGGGGGACGCCGCGGGGCGTCTGGAGCATCTGCCAGCCGGGGGCTGACCGGGAAGCGTTCGACTGCCTGAAACACGTCAGCCTAAAGGTCTGATACCCAACCTTTGATAAAGCAGTATCACCGCTCGGCGGCGCGCTGTCCAGCCCAACATGGCCTTCGCGTCGCGGAAATCAGCCGTCGGTGACGGTTCGCAGCGGGAGCCCCGCCACGATGCGGGCGGCGTTGTGCCCCAGAGTCCGCAGCCGCGCGGGGCTCGATCCACCCGCGAGTTCGAAGACCGGCTGCTCGAGTTTGACGTGACAGACGCTGACCTCACCGTCGGCGTCGACACCGATGCCCACCTGCAGCGGCGACTGGGCCGCGGCGCGGATGGCCAGCGCGGTCGCCGATTGTCCGGTGACCGTCTCGACCGTGCTGGGCACGCCCTCTTCCTCGATACCGGCCAACACCTCGCGCACCACCGAGTCCGGGCCGCCCGAGAGCACCACCACCACCGGCCGCTGCGGCTGCGAACGCGCGGACCGGAAGCCCTCAGACACCACCGCTCGCCACCTTCGCGGCGTACGCGGCCACCAGACCCGAGGCCACCGCGTTACGGGGCCCCTCGGTGCCGCGGACATTGCCGGTGCCGCAGACTATCCCGTACGGGGCCAGCGCATCGGCTATCTGATCGGGGATCTCGAAGTCCAGCGCGCAACCACCGAGCAGCACCACGAAGCCGATCTGACGCAGATCACCGCCGGGTGCCACCGCGCGCAACGCGCGCAAGGCGTTGACCACGAAGATGCGTTCCTTGGCGGTGCGGCGCACCATCCGTATCCGCTCCATCGAGTGCCGGCCCGGTATCGGATTCATCCCGGCGCCGTCGAGGGTCACCACCCGCGCAAACGCCGTTGCCGGCAGCGGCTTCTCGAAGAACTGCACGGTGCCGTTCTCCAACCGCACGTGAAAGAAGCTCTCCGCCTTGCCCAGCGGGAACCGTTTGATGTCCTCGGCCAACTCCAGGTTGTCCAAACCGAGTTCGGCGTCGATCAACTTGGTGACCAGATCTCCGGCGCCGGCCAGATGCACCGCGTCGATCGAGTCGTCGGCGGCGATCACCGCCGCGTCGGTGGATCCACCGCCGAGATCGAGCACCACCAGCGGCTTGTCGGTACCCGGTGTGGTCAAGGCACCCAGTACCGCCATCTCGGCCTCCACACCGCCGACGACAACCTCGACGCGGTCGGCGCCCGCGGCGCGCAACCGCTCGGTCACCGCCGTCGCGACCGCCTGCATTCCGCTCTCTCTGGTGCGCACCATGGCCGCCAGCGCCACCGCGTTCTCCAGTGCCACCTCACCGGCCACGCCGCCCCGGACCTCCTGCGGCACAAACGTGTCGACCGCGAGCAGATCCTTGATGTGCACATCGGTCACCGCATGGTCGGACAGGTCGGCCATGCTCTGCCGAACGTTGGCGATCATGCCGCCGGTGTTGGTGCCCGACTCGCCGTTCACATCGGCCAGCGGACTGACACGTTCGACGGCGGCCATGATCTCGACCGCACCGCGCGACACGTCGACCGACGCGCTGCGGCTCTCGCCGTGCAGTTCCAGCGACCCCGCCGGGATGGTGCGATCGGCGACATCCCCGGCCGGGGTGCGCACCACGACGGCCGACCGGTTGCCGGTCAGCGCGCGGGCCACCGGAGACACCACCTTGGTCGCGGCGGCATCCAGTTCGAAGATGGTGGCCAGCCCGTAGGCGTTGGACAGCGTGCGGATCGACTGCCCCGGCCCGGCCACCTCGACGGCGGCCAGCATGCCCAACGGCACCGCGTCGATGCGCGACACCTCGTCGATCACCGGGATGGTCGTATCGAGCCGGTTGACCACCAGCACGGCATCATCATTGCCGAGAATGGCTGCAGCCACGACGATCCCGCGCCGGGTCGCGGTGTTGATCGCCGCCGCGGCCACCTCGAAGTCCACGCCTTTGGGGACGACGACGATGACCGGTTCCGCCGGGTGTTGTGCAGACAGCGCGGCTGGATCGTCCAACGACGCGTACGGCACCGTGGTGCCCACGCCCAGCCCCCGGCCACCCGGCGTACGCGGATCGTGCCCGATCATGGTCGACTCGGTGATGATGGTCTCGGTGATGGTCTCCATCGCCATCCCGCTGATCACCGGTGTGGCCTCGTTGAGCAGCACGGTGTCGAGATCGGCGATCGCCACACCGGCGGCCCGCAATGCCCGGTCGACGACCTCGGCCACCCCGTCCACGTTGCGCGGGGTGCCCTTGACGCCGGTGGTCGGCGCCAGGGCCGCCCCCAGGAAGCGCACGGCGGCATCCGAACCGATCGTCGCCGCGCTGGCCTCCGTCGTCGAGTTGCCGATGTCGACCCCGACAACATTCTTCAACGGACGTCCTTCATCGGTTGGGCCGCTCAGTTCGCCAGCGCTTGCTCGAACTGCGGAATCACCTCGACCGGCTTGGCTCCCTTGACGATCTGCTCGGTTTCCTTCAGGTGCAGCAGTGCCGCCTTGGCCTGCCAGCGCGGGCGGGCCATCTGGTCGTTCAGCGTCGGAACCGGTTCGGGTGACTCACCTTTGGCGTACTGGGCCGCGTTCGAGCCGATCTGACGGTAGGTGTCCAAGGTCATCAGCGGGCTCTGCGGGAACAGCTCCAGGCTCGACAACCGGGGCAGGTCGCGCTGGTGGATCATCGACGTGCCCCGCGAGAGCAGACCGATCGCGATACCCGATCCGGACAGCTTGGCCGCGGTGTGCGCGACGACGGCGAGATCGCTGCTGTGCCGGATCCGTACGACGCGGGCCGCCACCTCCTGCTCCTCGATACCGGCCAGGATCTGGCGGATCACATCGGCATGCGACAGACCGGTGATGGTCTGGCTGAAGAAGTCGGCGAAGGCCGGTGACACCCCGACCAGGACCTCGTCGGTGCGCTTACCGGCCTCGGCCGGCTTCTCATCGGTGAGACTCAGTGTTCTTTCCGACATGTCATTCCACCTCAAGTTCGGGGTTCTCGGCGCTGGTCACGTGCCGCAACCGCTTCATCTCTTCCCAACGTTCCCCCGTGGGGCGGTAGCCGGTGCCGGGACCGGCGTAGTCATTGCGGTCGTTGACCGCCGACAGCGGCTGCAGGTTGCGGTCCATGATGGCCGAGGTCTGCAGCAAGTCACCGGAAACACGCTGCCGCAGAACGGTCAACAGGTTCTCGGCGATATCGGTGAAGCCGGTGGACTCCAACGCCTTGATCAGATCCAGGCCCGTGACGTTGCGTTCCATCACCTGCTGGGCGCCCTTGAGGTCTTCGAGCACATCGCGCGGGATGAGCTCGCGGCTGCCGTGCGCGTAGGTGGCGGCCTCGATCTCGGCGTCGGTGATCGCCGGTAGATCCAGGTAGCGGAAAACCGCCTGCAGCGCCTTGCCCGCGCGGTGCCGCGCGGCCAGGATCTCGGATTCCTTCACATGCTGCAGACCACCGTCGATCTGCAGGTCACGCTGGATGGTGTTGAAGTCGTCGAAATCCTCGGCGTCGACGTTGGATCCGGCGAACATGTTGTCGTAGTTGGGCGTTGCCGAGTAGCCGGAGGTGATGAAGTCGGTGCCCGGCATCAGCTGCGGCAGCAGCCGCGCGACCCGTCGCATCGGCGAATGCGAGAACGACTGGTCGTTCCCGGAGGCACATTCGAGGTCGACGGCCGAGGCGATCAGGTTCTCGGCGGCCACCGCCCGGATGCCCGCGGGCACCGCGCCGGGGACACCGATGCAGGAGATCGAGCCGTTCTGCAGACCCTGCACGCCGGCACCCTTGGTGACCAGGATGCAGCGGATCTCCAGGTACAGCATGGACCGGCCCTCGGCATTGCCCATCTGCACCTCGGAGCCGGTACCGGAGGTGAAACGCATCTTGATCCCGCGCGAGGCGTACGCCGCGGCCAGGAACGCCTTCGACCACGGGGTGTCGTCACCGTCGACGAACACCGACTCGGTGCCGTACACCGAGATGGTCTCGGCGTACGCCGTGATGCCGCGCATACCGAGTTCCAGTTCGGTGGCCTCTTCGAGGGCGCACTGGGTCAGCCGACCGCCGCGGCCGACCTGACTGCCGATCTGCAGCGCCATCGCGACCAGCGGTGCGTAACGCACCACGCCGAGCGTCGTCTCGACCTCGGAGAATCCGCGCAGCGACGCCTCGGCCGCCTCGCACGCCACCTGCAGCGGGTTGTCCCGCGCGCTGGTGCAGTGCGCCTGATTCGCCGGGGTGCGGCGGGCGCGCATCTTCTGCATGCCCATCATGATCTCGACGATGTTCATCGTCTTGACGACCTCGAGCAGCTTGGCAGCCGTCAGACCGCGGGTCACCGCGATCACATCGTCACGGGTCACCCGGGGGTCGACCAGCATGGCCGCGATGTCCTGAGCGGGGATGGCCATCGACGCCTCGGTGGTGGCCACGTCGATCGCGTGGTCGGCGATGAACTGGTCCAGGAAGTCGAAGTCGGCGCGGGCCCGGCCGTCCATCTCGACGATCACGCCGTCGACCACCTTGACGCTGGGCGCCGGATCGAATTCGCTGTCCAGCGCCACCATTCCGACCTCGGGCCATTCCTGGACGAAGCCGTCGAGGTTGACGGGGCGCTCCTCAAGAACCCTGGTGCGCTCGGACTGCCGCTTCTCGCCTGCCGTCGAGGCTGAAGCCGCCTGGGGGGTTACTGCGGTCACCGGATCAGCTCCTAATCGTTGGTGGCGAGGATGTCGCGACGCTCGTAGACGTCGGCGGCTTCGCGGACAAGACCGGCCAGCATGGTGGCCCCGTACTGGGTCTCCAACTCCTCGGCGATGGCGTCCAGCTCGGCCTTGGTGGAGGCGTTGGGCCGCAACGCGTTGTAGATCTGCAGCACCCGCTCATCGCTGATCGCCGTCATCTCCGCCGCGCGGCGCAGGTTCGCGCCCAGCGGCTTACGGCCGACCTTCTCGGCGATCTGGGCCTGCAGCCGCAGCGTCTCCGGGGTGATGCGCAGGTCCGAAGCGGTGACGTCACCCGACATCACCGCGTCCATGGTGATGTCGGCGATCGACTTGCCGTTGGGGGTGAACAGCAGATCCTGCCGGTTCAGGCTCAACGGGTAGTCCACCGTCGGATCGAGGGTCGGTTCTGTCATGCACCGATTGTGGCTCGCGTCACGTTGCAACAACGTTGCAGAGCTCGTTGTGGTCCGCTTCCGCGGAATCAGCGGCTAGCCTGTCTTCGCGTGACCCTCCCATCGACCGATGGCCACCTGGCGGCGCTAGCCGAACTGGGCGGGTACTTCGCGCTCCCCCACGCACACGGACACGAATGGCAGCCGCTGCCAGCGCTATTCGACGACGCGGGGCTGCGCGGCCACGTCACGGCCACCCGCGACGCCATCGCCGGCGCGGCGGGCTGCCCGCCGGGGCGGGTGCCGGTCCGGATGGCCGCCTCGTCGTTCCAGCTCGGTGTCGCCGCCCGGTTGCTCTCCCCTGCCATCGGCGCTGCGGTGTGCTTCGGCGCCGTCCCGGTGCTGGATGCCGGGTCCATCCGGTGGCGGACCTCCGATGGTCATGCCCCACTCTTCGCCGCCGCGGACCCGGCCTGGGTCACGACCGGAGCCCCCGCCGCGACCATCGCCGCCACCGTGATCGCGGCGCTGACCACGCTGGGTGACCGGTTGCACTCGCTGGTCTCGCTGTCACCGCAGGTGACGCGCGGGAATCTGACCTCGGCGGCCAACGGGGCGGTGACGGTGCTGGCGATGACCCGTCCCGACCTCGAACCCGCCGGGCGCACGCTCGTGCGGGGTCTGCTGGACACCGAGCCGCTGGCGGGCACCGGATCGTTCACCGACGGCACCTTCCGCAGGACCAGCTGTTGCCTGTTCTACCAAGGGCCGATGGGCGGCCTGTGCGGCGACTGCGTGCTCACCGCCCCGCCCGCGCGGTGAGTCGCGGTGCAACGTAGCTGCAACGCTGCCTGCATTAGCATTCGCCGCTCAGCAGCAGGACGGAGTTGACCATGGGCTGGACACAGACCCGCGAGGCGCCGACCCAGCGGGAGGACAGCGCCGCCGTCTCCGGCGGCTCGATCGAAAAACTCGACATGACAGTGCCTTTCATCGCACCGGCGCCGCGGCGTGCGGTGTTCGTGATGAACGACGAGTTGCTGCGCCACGGACTGATCCATGTGATGTCCCAGGATGCGGGCATCAAGCTGGTGGGTGATCTCGACCACGGTCCGGCACTGGCCGACCGGTTACGTGAACTGCGACCACACCTGCTCGTGGTCGGCGCCGAGGCCGGCCCCGGATTGTCGGCGCTGCTGGCCGGCCTGCACCCCGCCCCGCGTGTGCTGGCCGTCATCGACGGTGACGACCCACGCGAACGCGCCCTGCCGATGATCAGCGCCGGGGCCGATGCGGTGGTCGACCGCCGGTCCCCGTCGGCCGAACTGCGCGGGGCGGTGCTGCGGGTCCTCGACGGTCACCGGGTGCTCGACGCGCGCAGCGCGGAGACCCTCATCGGCGAACTACGTGACCAGTCCGGCGCGGCCGGCGCGGACATCCTCACCCGCCGCGAGCGCGAGGTACTCGACCTGCTCGTCGAGGGTCTCGACAATCGCGCGATCGCCGGGTCGCTGTTCATCTCGCAGGCCACGGTCAAGTTCCACCTGCACAACATCAAGAGCAAGTTCGGGGTGCCCAGCCGATCGGCGCTGATCGCCACCGTCCTGCGGGCACGCGACCATGGGTGACGGGATCGCGGTGCGGCTGCCGGTCCGGCACCGCTCGGTGGCGGTCATCGGGTCCTCGGATCGCTCGCTCGGTATCGTCGGCGCACTGCTGACCGCCGGCGCGAACATCACCGTCTTCGCTGCCCAGCCGGCGGCCTATCTCGCCGATCTGGCCGACCGTGGCCTGATCACGCTGCGCGCCAACGCTGTCGGCGATGCCGACCTCCTGGGCGCCGAGGTGGTGTTCACCTGCGCGGGGCTCGGCGATGCCGAACGGGCGACGGTCGCCGCGGCCGCCGCCCGCGGAACCTTCTGCATCGACACCGAGGACGACTCCGAGCACGCTGCCGGTCCGGATACCGGCCGGGTGATCATCGTCGGAGGCGGCCCGGGTGATCCGGGGTTGCTCACCGTCGCCGGCCGGACCGCACTCGCGGGCGCCGATGTCATCGTCACCGACCGACTGGCACCGGTGGCCGCCCTGCACGAGATCGCCCCGCGGGCACAGGTCATCGACGTCTCGAAGATCCCCGGCGGGCGCCGCACCGAGCAGAGCGATATCAACACGATGCTGATCGAGCACGCCCGCGCGGGCCGCACGGTGGTGCGCCTCAAAGGCGGTGACGGCTTCGTCTTCGGCCGGGGTGGCGAGGAGGTCGACGAATGCGTGCGCGCCGGTGTCACGGTCGACGTGATACCGGGCGTGAGTTCGTCGATCGCGGTACCCGCCTCCGCAATGGTCCCGGTGACCCACCGCGGGCTCACCCAGGGTTTCACCGTCGTGTCCGGTCACGTCCCCCCCGATGACCCGGAGTGCACGGTGAACTACGCCGCGCTGGCCGCGGCCAACACCACGATCGTGCTGATGATGGCGGTGGCCAATCTCGATACGATCGCCCGAACCCTGATGGAGGCCGGAATGCCGCCCGGCACACCGGCCGTCGTGATCGCGGACGGGACGCTGGCCGGCCAGCAGGAGATCCGCGCCTCCCTCGACGGTATCGCCGCCGCCGCCCGCGACGCCGAGGTCCGCCCGCCGGCCACCACCGTGATCGGCGCGGTGGCCGGCTTCGTGCCGGGACAGGCCGTTGACGCGATGATCGCCCGCCCGAGCGCGCTGGCGCTCTGACGGGCGATCATCGACCGGGTCAGACCGGCAGCACAGCCACCAGGCCGGCCGCCAGGGCGGCGCCGACCAGTGGTGCCACCACGGGCACCCAGGCGTAACCCCAGTCGGCGTTGGCCTTGCCCCGGATCGGCAACACCGCGTACGCGATACGCGGGCCGAGATCACGGGCGGGGTTGATGGCGTAGCCGGTCGGGCCGCCCAGACCGAAGCCGATGGTGATGATCACGAAGGAGACCGCCGCATAGCCCAGCGCGGTGTTGGCCTCCGGGTTGATCAGGATCCAGAAGATCAGCACGAAGGTGGCGATCACCTCGGTGACGATGTTCCACGGGAAATTACGGACCGACGGCGTGGTGCAGAAGATTCCACGCGTCCCGGAGTTGTCGTCGTTGTTGTCGAACTGCAATTTGAAGGCCGCCCATGCCAGCGAGGCCCCGACGAAGGCACCCAGGATCTGCGCCGCCCAGTACACCGGCACCGTCGACCACGGCACCCCGCCGGACAGCGCGACCGCCAGCGTCACCGCAGGGTTGATGTGCGCGCCCGCCGGGGCGGCGACGCTGGCACCGGTGAAGACCGCGAAGCCCCAGCCGAGCACGATGATCAACCAATCACCCCCGCCACCATGGGAGTACGAGTTCTTCAGCACGACCGCGGCGACCGAGCCGCTGCCGAGCAGACACAGCACCGCCGTGCCGAGGAACTCCCATACGAAGATGTCGATGTTCGCCACTGAAACCACCTATCTCACGAGGGCAGACGCTGTGCACCAGTCTTTGTGGTTTACGCTGGCGTGGCGCGTATTTCGGCCCAACCTGGCCGACTCTCTGGCCAAAAATCGTGGCAGCACTGATCTTTTGGCGAGTATTCGGACAGGTTTGCCCGCCCCGGGCCGACCGTGGCCCAAAGCCCTGTCCCGCTACCGCTGTTCGGATTATGATCGACACGCGGCCATCCGCCAACGCGAACGTCAAAAATCGTTGCGAGAAAACCGATTCGAAAGGTTTGTCATGAGTGCCATCAGCCTCACCAGCGCGACCAAGGTGGTCGACGCTGCCATCGAGAAGGCCGGCGAGATCGGTCAGCCGATGAACATCGCGGTCGTCGACGACGGCGGCCACCTGGTGGCGTTCGCCCGCATGGACGGTGCCATCAAGGCCAGTATCGACATCTCGATCAAGAAGGCGCGCACCTCGATCCTGATGAACGCGCCCACCGGGGCGTTGATGCCGCTCGCCCAGCCCGGCGCCGAACTCTACGGTCTGGAGCAGACCTGCGGCGGCCTGGTGATCTTCGGTGGCGGCATCCCGCTGACCGTGGACGGTATCGTCGTCGGCGCCATCGGCGTCAGCGCGGGCAGCGTCGAACAGGATGTCGCGGTGGCCGAGGCCGGCGTGGCGGCACTCTAGATTCAGTGACGAAAGCCGTTCCCGCCCTTCGGCTCTCCTTCCGAAGGGCGGGAACGTTGCTTTCTAGGAGACGTCGACCCAGTCCAGCGTGCGCTGCACGGCCTTCTGCCAGCCGGCATAGCCGTCGTTGCGCTGCTGTTCGGACCACTGCGCGCTCCAGCGCTCACCCTCCTGCCAGTTGGCACGCAGGTCCTCGGGACTGTCCCAGAACCCGACGGCCAGGCCGGCCGCGTACGCCGCGCCCAACGCGGTGGTCTCGGCGACCACCGGCTTGACGACATCGACACCGAGTACATCGGCCTGGATCTGCATGCACAGCGCGTTCGCTGTGATTCCGCCGTCGACCTTCAGAACCTCAAGGTGCACACCGGAATCTGCTTCCATCGCGTCGACCACATCGCGGCTCTGATAGCAGATCGCCTCCAGCGTCGCCCGCGCCACATGGGCGTTGGTGTTGAACCGGCTCAGCCCGACGATCGCGCCGCGGGCATCGGAGCGCCAGTAGGGCGCGAACAGCCCGGAGAACGCCGGGACGAAGTACACCCCGCCGTTGTCCTGGACCTGGCGGGCCAGCGACTCGCTCTGCGCGGCACCGCTGATGATGCCGAGCTGATCGCGCAGCCACTGCACCGCCGACCCGGTCACCGCGATGGAGCCCTCCAGCGCGTACACCGGTTTGGCATCGCCGAACTGGTAGCACACCGTGGTGAGCAGACCGTTCTCGGAGCGGACGATCTTCTCCCCGGTGTTCAGCAGCAGGAAGTTGCCGGTGCCGTAGGTGTTCTTGGCCTCGCCGGCCTTCAGGCAGACCTGGCCGACCATGGCCGCCTGCTGGTCACCCAGGATGCCGGTCACCGGTACCTCACCGCCCATCGGGCCGGTGGCCAGTGTCGTCCCGTACGGCTCGGGCGAGGAGGACGGGCGGATCTGCGGCAGCATCTGGCGCGGAATCCCGAAGAAGGACAACAGTTCGTCGTCCCAGTCCAGGGTTTCCAGATTCATCAGCATGGTGCGGCTGGCGTTGGTCACGTCGGTGACGTGCACACCGCCGCGCGGGCCGCCGGTCAGGTTCCACACCACCCAGCTGTCGCTGTTGCCGAAGATGGCATCACCGTTCTCGGCCGCTTCGCGCACCCCGTCGACGTTCTCCAGGATCCACTGGATCTTACCGCCGGAGAAATAGGTCGCCGGGGGCAGACCGGCCTTGCGGCGGATCACATCACCGCGGCCATCGCGATCCAGCGCGGTCGCGATGCGGTCGGTGCGGGTGTCCTGCCAGACGATCGCGTTGTAGTACGGCCGGCCGGTGTGCCGGTTCCACACCAGCGTGGTCTCACGCTGATTGGTGATGCCCAGTGCGGCAATATCTTCGGGTTGCAGATTGGTGTTGTTGAGCACCGAGGTCAGCACCGAGGAGGTGCGCTCCCAGATCTCCACCGGGTTGTGTTCCACCCACCCGGCCTGGGGCATGATCTGCTCGTGCTCGAGTTGGTGACGCCCCACCTCGGCGCCCGCATGATCGAAGATCATGGCTCGGGTGCTCGTGGTGCCTTGATCGATGGCCGCGACGAATCTGGGCAACGCTGCTCCTGACGCCGAAAAGGGTTGTGGGACCGCGGACGTGAGCTTGGGCCGGAGATCGGGGGGAGTTTCGAACCCAAGCTCACGTCCGCGGGGTCTGTGGTGGGGTGCAGTCTAGAAGAAACCCTGCGCCTTGTTGCTGTAAGACACCAGCAGGTTCTTGGTCTGCTGGTAATGGTCCAGCATCATCAGGTGGTTCTCCCGGCCGATGCCGGACTGCTTGTAACCACCGAATGCGGCGTGCGCCGGGTACTGGTGGTAGCAGTTGGTCCACACCCGGCCGGCCTTGATGTCGCGGCCCGCACGGTAGGCGGTGTTGCCGTCGCGGCTCCACACGCCGGCGCCCAGACCGTAGAGGGTGTCATTGGCCAACTCGATGGCGTCGTCGTAATCCTTGAACGAGGTCACCGCGACCACGGGGCCGAAGATCTCCTCCTGGAAGATGCGCATCTTGTTGTTGCCGGTGAAGATCGTCGGCGCCACGTAGTAACCGCCGTTGAGGTCACCGCCGAGGTCGGCGCGCTCGCCACCGGTGATGACCTGCGCGCCCTCGCTCTTACCGATCTCGATGTAGGACAGGATCTTCTCGAGCTGATCGTTGGAGGCCTGCGCACCGATCATGGTCTCGGTGTCCAGCGGATCGCCCTGGCGCACCGCCTTGGTGCGGATGGCGGCCATCGCCAGGAACTCGTCGAAGATGTCGGCCTGCACCAGGCTGCGCGACGGGCAGGTGCACACCTCACCCTGGTTGAGGGCGAACATGGTGAAGCCCTCCAGCGCCTTGTCCTGGTAGTCGTCGTTGGCCGCCAGGACATCGTTGAAGAAGATGTTGGGGCTCTTGCCGCCCAGTTCGAGGGTGACCGGGATCAGATTCTGGCTGGCGTACTGCATGATCAGCCGGCCGGTGGTGGTTTCACCGGTGAAGGCGATCTTGGCGATCCGGTTCGAGGAGGCCAACGGCTTGCCCGCCTCGACACCGAAACCGTTGACGACGTTGACCACACCGGCGGGCAGCAGGTCACCGATCACCTTGAACAGGTAGAGCACCGAGACCGGGGTCTGCTCGGCCGGCTTGAGCACGATGGCATTACCGGCGGCCAGCGCCGGGGCGAGCTTCCAGACCGCCATCAGGATCGGGAAGTTCCACGGGATGATCTGCCCGACGACGCCGAGCGGCTCGTGAAAGTGGTAGGCCACCGTGTCGTTGTCGATCTCCGACAGCGAACCTTCCCGCGCGCGGATCGCGCCCGCGTAGTAGCGGAAGTGGTCGACGGCCAGGGGGATGTCGGCGTTCAGCGTCTCGCGGATCGGCTTGCCGTTGTCCCACGACTCGGCCAGCGCGATCGATTCGAGGTTCTCCTCGATCCGATCGGCGATCTTGTTGAGGATGAGCGCGCGCTCGGCTGCGCTGGTCTTGCCCCACGCGGGAGCGGCGGCGTGCGCGGCGTCGAGGGCCTTCTCGATATCGGATTCGTCGGAGCGGGCGACCTCGCAGAACACCTCACCGGTGACGGGAGTGCGGTTCTCGAAGTACCGGTCGGCGTTCGGGGCGACCCACTCGCCGCCGATGTAGTTGTCATAGCGGGCGTCGAACGACATCAAAGCGCCGTCGGCACCCGGCCGTGCGTAAACAGTCATGAGGATCTCCTGCGTTCGGACACATGGGTGTGTCGGCCGTCACTCAATGTAGGGGTTGCAACGTTGCATGACGGTTGCAACTCACGGTGATCTCGGAGAAGAATCGGCCCATCGGCACCACCCGCAGAAGCCCCCGGCAGGCCCGGTCGATCCAGACGCTGGCCGTGCTCGTGGAGGCCGCTGCGCAGGTGTTCTCCCGCGAGGGCCTGGCGGCCACGACCAACCGGATCGCCGAACGCGCCGGTGTCTCGATCGGCACGCTCTACCAATACTTTCCGGACAAGAATGCGCTGCTGCACGCGGTCGCGGCCCGCCACGTCCGGGCGGCCGATGCCCGGCTGGGCGCGCTCTTCGAGCAGTTGCGGGCCACCGAGCCGTCGTTCGACGAGACGATGGATCAGCTGTTGACCGCGCTGGTGGAGCTGCACAGCGGACAGCCCCGGCTGCATGCGGTGCTGCACCGGGTGGCGATGACGGCCGCCGATCTCGAAGAGATGCGCGCCTTCGAGGACCGGGTCTGCGCCGAGGTCGCGTTTCACCTGAAGCGCTGTGACCGCGGTGGCCTCGGGACGACGGGATATGCCGACGATCCGGAGCTGACGGCCCGGACGTTGGTACACGCCATCGACGCCCAACTGCACCGGGTGATGCCCGAGCACGGTTATGCGGTGGCACCGTTGCGGCTCACCGTCGAGCGGCTCGCTCCGCCGAACCGTCGGCACCCAGGGCCCTGACCGTCTCCCGGCCGACTGCTTCGAGCTGACTCAGCCCGGGCTCCTCGATCGGGTAATGCCCACAGTTCTCCAGCAGCACGGCCCGGGTGGGACCCGAGATCCGCTGCAGGAAACGCTGACTCAGCTCCGGCGGCGTCCAGGTGTCGGCGGCCGGTGCCACCAATGTGACCGGTGCGCCGCGGTACCGCTCGGGCGGGGTGTGCCGGTGGTTGAACCAGCTCGACAGGAATCCGATGGGTACCCGCACCCCGCCGCCGCGCGGGTCGGTGGCGCACAGCGTCGACAGGCCCGGGTTGTTGCTCATCGCGGACATGTCGGCCAACCATCGGACGGGTATCCGCAACCCGCCCAGCACGGGATCGATCGTGCGCAGCGCGACCGCTCCCGGCCTGCCGAGGACCTTGATGCGCGATGCCGCCCGGCGGGCCCGCGCGTCGGCGGGATCGAGCAGACAGGTTGCCAATACCGCGTCGACTCCGCCGGTGCGGTGTGCCACCTCGTAGGACAGCAGGCCGCCCATGCTGGCGCCGAACAGGATGATGGGCCGGTCGTCGGCGGCCCGTTCGGCGATGACGATGTCGGTCAGCAGGTCCAGCCAGTCCCGGTACCGCACGGCGGCCGGGTGCGGCTCCTCGGTGTAGCCGTACAGCGGCAGGTCGGGGGCGATCACCTCGACGCCGATATCACCACCGACGCCGGCGGCAAGTCCGGCCAGCGGCCAGAGCGCGCCGGAGTAGCCGCCCGCGCCGTGCACCAGGATGCCCTTGACCCGGGCGTCGGCGGTGCCCGCGCGGGCGATGTGGACCCGTCGGCCGCGCCACGGCAGCCAGGTCGACCGCGGGGTGAGGATGCCCGCGCGGCGATGCTCGGGAAGGAAGGCGGCGTAGCGCTCGACGTTCACACCCCGATGGTGCGGGGCGGCAGCGGCGCTGACAACTCGCGTTCGACCGCGATATCTGCCCAGCTCAACCGCGTTGTCGCCGGGAGTACTCAGATTCCGGCGGGCCGCGTCGGTCTCACCCGAGTTCGGAGTCGAGCCCGACGAGGTGGGCCCGCGCCCTCGCCCGCACGATCGGATCTGCCGCGGCGTGCTCGGCGAGCAACTGCCAGCCCCGCCGGTCGTCGCGGCCGTCGGGCAGTTGCAGCCAGTGCCGCAACAACGCGAGGTTTCCGCGGGCCGACTCGGCCAGCACCGCGCCGCGCAGGCTGGTGGCCAGCTCGGTGCGCAGCCGCGCGATGGCCGGCGACACCGACTGCGGCAGCAACGCACCGGCGTAGGCGGACAGCGCCCCGGCGACGTCACCGGCCTGCAGGGCGTCGAGCACGTCACCCATGTCGCTGGAGACCGGGCCGAGCAGCCGGTAGGGCCGCGAGGCGATGTGGTCGCCGCCGATGACGCGCCGCAGCCGCGACATCTCGGCGCGGATGGTGACGACATCGAGATCCTTGTCGTCCAGCAGCATCGCCAGGTGGTCGGCGCTGAGCCCCTCGGGATGACGGATCAGCAGAACCAGGATGTCGGCGTGCCTGCCGGTGAGCGCCACCGCATTGGCGCCGCCGGCGTGCCAGCGCGGGCGGTCCGCGCCGAGTACCGACAGGGTCGCGACCTCGTCGGCACCGTCGACGGGACCGGACAGCCGCAGCAGTGCCAACTGGTTCTCGACGGCGACGGCGGTGGCCCGCACCAGTGCCAGCGTCTGCGGCGTGGCGACCGACGGGCCGCCGGTGAGATCGATGGCGCCCAGCAGCGCACCGGTGCCCGGATCGTGGACCGGCACCGCGGTGCAGTTCCACGGGTGCACGATGCGGGAGAAGTGCTCGGAGCCGCGGATCTGCAGTTCCCGGTCCAGGGCCAGGGCGGTGCCCGGGGCGTTGGTGCCCGCGGCGTGCTCACTCCAGTCCGTGCCGGGCACGAAGTTCATCCCCTCGGCCTTGCGGATGGCGCGGCGGTCGCCCTCGACCCACAGCAGGGTGCCGTCGGCGGCGGTGATCGCGACGACGACACCGGAGTCCACGGCGTCCTCGACGAGCAGCCGGCGGATCAGCGGCAGGGTCGGCGCCAGCGGGTGTGACCTGCGCAGTTCTTCGAGCGCCTTGGCGGCTTCGGTGGCCTGCCCGACGGTGTCGGGGTCGACCCCGGTGGCCAGGCTGCGCTGCCAGCTCTCGGCGACGATGCGGCGCAGCGGGACGGAATCGAGATAGGAGGCGTCGACCTGACCTGCGACGAACAGGTCGTGGACGGCACGCACCTTCGCCGGCGGCACCCGGCCGCCGGAGGTCCTCGATAACGCCACCATGCTCACACTCCCCGCGAGGCGCCGTTCCCGGACGCTCCGCATCTCTGAGGCCAGGATAGTGGACCGCGTCACACTGGTTCGGCGTTCGCCCGCCCGGGCGTCGCTCGCCGGGTCGCGCACCTGCCCGATCGGGCGGTGCAGCCCCGTCCGGCTCTCCTCCGGGACGGGACCGCACCCGACCGTGGGGCAGGTCAGCCCCAGGCGCCGGCCGCGCGCCGGTCGGTGGCCGACACCTCGTCGGCACCGTCGCGGACCGCGTTGCCCAGCCGCTGCAGGATGTCGTTGAGCGCCGCGGCGGACTGGTTCCAGCGCAATTGTTCGGCGCGGTAGGCCTCGGCGGCCTGCGCGGTCCAGGTCTGCTGCAGCGGGGCGATCTGGCCGCGCAGATCTTCCAGTGCGGCGTTGAAGCGCGCGGAGATGGTGTGGATCTCCTGGCGGACGGTGTGCTCGATCTCGTCGAAGTTGTAGGTCACCATCATGTCCATGGCGGTCTCCGCTACAGGTGCTCGGCGACGGCGCTGATCCGCTGCGCATGGCCGTCGGCGGCCTCGCGCAGGGTGCGTTCGTTGAGCCGGATGGTCTCGGCGATGCGGCCGAGCGCGGTGTGCAGTGCGATCGACTCGGTGTTCCAGCGATCGACCACCTCCCGGAACCGCGCGGCGGCGGCACCACCCCACACCGAGGCCGGCACGCTGCACATCCGGCCGATGAACGACCCGAGCATGACCCGGACCTCGTCGTTGCGGGCATCGATCTGACCGGAGACCGTGTGCATGAGGTCCAGGTCGGTGTTCAGAGCGGGCATCGGGTGTCCTCCTCGGTGAGTGGTGTCGGGTGTCTGTCTGTCATTCGGGCTCTTCTTGATTGGACGCAGCGGATGTCCATTCGGTTCCACTGCATTTCAGTCCGGCACGGTGCGCGCCGAACGGACCGCCTCCGCGCAGTGCTCGCGGATCCGGTCGGGCTGCTGACATCCGATCGCGATCCGCACCGGTCCATCGACGAAGACCGCCCACTCGATATCGCGGCCGGGCCGGGTCTCGGTGTAGCTCATCACGTCCCGGTCACCACGGTGATCGGTGGCGCGGAAGTCGGCGAACACCCCGGGTGGTTGCGCGGCCAGCGCCGCCGCCAGCACGCCGGCCGGGTCGGGACCGGCCGGGGACTGGGTCAGCAGGATGGCGGCGTCCGGGTCGTACGGTGAGATCGCCTGCAGCCGTGGCGAACCCGCACCGTCGACGACGCGGTATCGCGCCCACCCGGCCGGTAACCGCAACGCGACCCGGCCCTCACCGACCGGCTCGGTCTGGCCGGGTGCCGGTTCACCCGACGGCACGATGACGCCCAGGCCGGCGGCGAGCAGCACGACTCCGGCCATCAGGGGTGCCACCCGGCGCCCCCGACGCCGGGCCGACGCGCCGGCCTGGCGCAGCAGCACATGATCGTCGACGACGGTGGTGTCGCGCCGGCGGGCCCGGCAGCGCCCTGCGATGTCGGCGGCGAGTTCGGCGGCACCGGGCACACCGATGGGCGCGTCGATCAGCACGGGCCCGCCGGCGGTGATCTGGGCCGCGACGTCATCGGCCACCCGGTCGGTCAGACGCGGCACCGAGGCGACCACCCGGTCGGCGATCCGCACGAGGACGAACTCCCCGGCGATCTCGACGATGACATCGGCGACCGTGGTGTACACCGTGTGTCGTTGCCGCACGGTGTGTCTCACGCCGGCCGCGCGCCGGATGCGATCCACCCGGGCCGGATGCCACCAGCCGGGACAGACGAGCACCAGCGGCGAGGTGTGCGCCGCCGCGGCCCGCAGCACGGTGCGCCACAGATCGTCGACATCGACCACCCGGTCGTCGACGAGCGCGCGCGGGTCGTCGATGGCCGCGCAGGCGGCCGCGGCGAGTTCGGCCGGAACCGGTCGCGGTCCGTGCACGGTGGCCGGCCCCACCAACAGCACGGTCACCGCGGTTCGGTCCATGCGGTCTGGATACGTTCGTCGGGATGCCCGCGCCGGATCAGTATGGCCCGTCCGGGTGGCAGGACGACGGGCCTGGTGGATCCGAACAACACGCCCTCGTCGGCGGAAGTGCTCATCATCAGTGCGGCGCATCCGAGTTCGCGCATGGTGGCCAGCACCGGGTTGAACAGCGCCCGGGCCGCTCCCCCGGCGCGGCGGCCGACGACCAGGTGCAGTCCGACATCGCGGGCGTACGGCAGGAACTCCAGCAGCGGGGCCAGTGGATCGCCGGTGCCGGAGAGCAGTTCGTGATCGTCGACCACGACATAGATCTCCGGCCCCGACCACCAGGAGCGGTCCCGCAACTGTCGCTGGGTGACACCGGCATCGGGCATCCGGGCACGCAGGATGTCGACCAGTGCCGGCAGGTGCGCCGCCAGGATGGCGGCCGAGATCGCGTAGCCGGCCAGGTGCGCGGTGTGCACGGCCCCCAGCAGGGTGCGCCGCGCGTCGCCGATGTAGAGCTGCACCTGCTCGGGTGAGCAGTCCCGGGCCAGCCGGGCGCACAGCGTGCGCAGCACCGAGGTCTTGCCGCAACCGCTGTCACCGAGCACGATCAGATGCGGAGTGTTCTCGAAATCGATTGTCACAGGTCCCAACTGAGACTCGTCGATACCGATCGCGACCTGGGTGGCCGGTACCGCGGATCTCGGCAGGGTCGCGCCGTCCACCCGCGCGGGCAGCAACCGCACGGGTGGCGCCGCACCATCGGGATGGCGGCCGCACAGAGCGGTCACCGACGCGCTGACGTCCGCGCCGTCGAGATGCGGCAGCGCCAGCGCCGCGAGCCGGCCGTCGCGGGTCAGCGCCGTCCCGGGCGGGTGGTCCGCCAGTTGCCGGGCGGTCTTGCGGTCCATCTCCGACTCCGCCGGCTCGCCGAGTCGTAACTCGATCCGGGTGCCGAGTTGATCCTTAAGCGCTGGGCGCAGATCCGCCCAGCGCGCCGCGGTGATGACGACATGCACGCCGTGGGCGAGTCCGTGGGCGGCCAGTTCGCCGATGGCCTCGTCGAGCCCCCGGCCGTCGTTACGCAACGCCGCCCAGCCGTCGACGATCAGGAACGCCTCGCCGTAGCCGTCCCGGGCGCGCTCGGCTCCGGTCGCGCGTCGCCGCACCAGCGCCTGCAGCTGGGCCACGGTGCGACCGGCGAGTTCGGGGTCACCCCGCCCTGCCACCGCGCCGGTGTGCGGCAGCCGCTTCATCGGTGCGAGCAGGCCACCGCCGAAATCCAGGCAATAGAATGCGATCTCACCGGGCGGATGCCGTGCCGCCAGCGCCAACATCAGTGTGCACAGCAGGGTGGACTTGCCCGAGCGGGTGGCGCCGACGACGGCCACGTGCCCACCGGATCCGGTGAGGTCGACGGTCAACAGCTCACGGGTCTGCGCAAAGGGGTTGTCGGCCAGACCGATCGGCGCCGTCAGGCGGGCGCCGTCGTGACGGGCCATCAGCGCCGCCAGCGTGGGTGGCCCTGGCAACGGTGCCAGCCAGACGGCATGCGCCTTGGGGCCGTGACCGGCCAACCGGTCGAGCACCACGTCGAGCACGGTGCGCGTGCCCGGTGCCGCGACCGCGGTGCCCGGCCCCGTATGCGCGGCGGTGAACAGCCGCACGGTCGGCGTGCGGTCCGGTGGTTGCTCAGCGGGGCCGGACACATACGTCGTCCGCAGCCGCACCGACGCGCCGTCGACGGTCTTCAGATACGCCGCACCGGGTTCGGCGGGCAGCTCATAGGCATCGGGGACGCCCAGCACGGCGCGGGAGTCGCCGGCCGAGAACGTCTTCAGGCAGACCCGGTAGGACAGATGGGTGTCCAGGCCGCGCAACCTGCCCTCGTCGAGGCGTTGGCTGGCCAACAGCAGGTGCATGCCCAGCGAACGGCCCAGCCGCCCGACGGCCAGGAAGAGGTCGGCGAAGTCCGGATGCCTGCTGAGCAGTTCGGAGAACTCGTCGATCACGATGAACAACACCGGTAGCGGCGCCAGGTCGACACCCTGCTCACGCGCCCGCCGATGCTCGCCGATGCTGCCCAGACCGGCCTGCCGCAGCAGTTGTTGACGCCGGTGCATCTCGCCGGTGAGCGCGGCGTGCATGCGGTCGACCAGATGCGACTCGTCGGCCAGATTCGTGATGACGGCGGCCACGTGGGGCAGCCGCTCGAAGCCCAGAAATGTTGCACCGCCCTTGAAGTCGATCAGTGCCAGGTTCAACTCCGCGGAGGTGTGCGTCGCGGCCAGGCCCAGGATGAGGGTGCGCAGGAATTCCGACTTTCCGGAACCGGTTGCGCCCACGCATAATCCGTGCGGTCCCATGCCGCCCTCGGCGGCCTCCTTGATGTCCAGATGAACCGGAGCGCCCACGTTCTCGGGGCCGTCACCGGTACCTATCGGTACCCGCAGCCGCGGTCCGGCCGGTGCGTCGCCGCCGAGCAGCCACGACCACGGCGTTGCCTCGCCCTCCCCCGCGGTGGCCGTGCGCCACCTGGCAAGCCGCCGGGCGCACAGCTGTGCCTGCGCCTCGGACAGTGCGTCGGAATCCGGACCCGCCATCACGGTGCGCGCGCCGTGACCCCCGAGATCCAGCACCACGTCCGCCGCGTCCGGTCGGACCGCGTCGTCGTCATCGAGGATCAGTACGGACCGCGCCCCGGGGAGGCCGTGGCCGTGGTGCGGCAGCCATTTTACCCAGTCCCAGTCCGGCGAACCGGGCCGGACACGCGCCGAGATCCGGACATCATCGGGTCCGTGCAGGGTGGCGAGCTGACAGACCACCGCGCGCACGAGCGGCCGGACATGCTGGGGGTCACCGGTGAAGCCGAGGTGGCCGCGGAGCTCGACGGTGACCGGGACGGCGGGCACCACGGCACAGGCTGCCAGCATGTCGTCGAGGGCCGCCTCGGTCACCGGGTCCGGCTCACCGACCGGGTCGCGATCGTCGACGATCAGCGGGGTGGCCAGGGCCACCGGCCCGACCCCGACGCGCACCCGACAGAACTCCGGCTCCGCGCGCCGGCGTTCCCACATCCGGCCGCTGCCGGCCATCGACCACAGCATCGCCGGATCCGGGTGCGCCCGGTGCAGACACGCGTGCTGGACGGCCGCGGTCTGCGCCGACTGCACCGCCACCGTGTCCAGGTAGCGCAGGTACTCCCGGCGCCCCGCGTCGAGTTCGGCCGACCGGCCGCGGGTGCCGTGCGCCACCGTCGCCAGCACGGACACCAGCATCATCACCGGCAGGATCAGATACATCGGGCTGCGGGTGGACGCCGCGCGATCGCCGGACAGGTACAGCACCACCATGCCGGCGGCGGCCACCAGCATCACCAGCGGCAGCAGTCTGGTCAGCACGTTGGGCGGCTGCTGCACCGGCACCGGCGGTGGCCGGCGCACCCGCACCGGTTCCGACGGCACCCGCGGCGCCGCCGCCGGCCGCCCGCGAACGAACTCCATTCTTGTTCTGACGCAGCGCGTCGGCGATCGGATCCATCGAATTCTGGTGCGCGTCAACGGGGCGCACCGGGGTTACCGTGGCTGCGGGGGTGATGTGATGGACGATCCGTTGTGCCGCGTCACCGTCCAGTGCGCCGATAATCCACGGACCGTGGACCTCGCACTGCCGCGGTACGCGCGGCTGGGTGTGTTGTTCCCGGACATCGTGGAGCTGGCGGCCGGCGGCGGGTCATCGGCCGCGGGTTGGCGGCTGGACCGACTCGCCGGCGGCCGCTGGGATGAGTCACTGAGCCTGCACGACAGCGGTATTCGCGATGGCGATGTCATTGTGCTGTCTGCGGTGTCCGCCCCGGCGCCGGGGCAGACGTCCGAGGACCCGTTCGGAACGGACCCGGACACCGAGCCGGGTGCGGCGACCGCCGCCGCGTCGGTGGGCGGGGGAACGGCGGCCGGGGGAATCGTCGCACTCGGATTGGCGCTGTCGGGCCCGGCCGGCGCCGACCACCTGGTGGCGGCCGCGACCGCCGCGGTCGCGGCCTGCGGGTACCTGGCCGTCGGCCTGCGCCGCGAACGGCGACCGGCCCTGGCGATGTCGCTCGTATTCCTCTGCACTGCAGCCCTTCTGCTGACACCCGGCCCGCCGGGTCCGGCACATCTCCTGCTGACCGCCGCGGTCTGTGTCTGCGCCTCGGTGGTGGCGCTGCGGTTCACCGGCTCGGATGCGCCCCTATTCACCGCGACCGCCACCGGTGCGACGCTGATGGCGGTGGCGAGCGCGGTGGCACTGGCGCTGTCCGCCGATCTCGCGGCCCTCGGGGCGGTACTTGCCGTGCTGTCGCTGGGTGTGCTGAGCGGGTCGGGACGGCTGGCACTCGGGCTGAGCGGGCTGCGGCCGGCACGGGCGGTATCGCATCCCCAGGTGGCGGCCGCGGGTGACCGGCTGGCCGGGCTGGTGGGCGGCTGCGCGGTCGCCGCGGCCGGGGCGGCGGCGACCGCGGCGGCGGGGTGCCTGCGCGCCGACGTGCCATGGCCCCCGGCGGTGGCGCTGGCCGGTGCGCTGGCCGGCGTGCTGGCCCTGCGGGCGCGGGTGTTCGCCGACGCGCGGTGCCGGCGGGTCCTGTGCTGGTCCGGGATGACCTGTGCGGCAGTGACGCTGGGCCTGTCGGTGTGGGCGGTACCGACGCACGCCGGGTGGCCGGCGGTGGCCGCGCTGGGCCTGGCGGCCTGGTGTCGCGGTCGGGGCGCAGCGGCCGGCCCGGTGCTGACCCGCGGGGTCGACGCCGTCGAATATCTGTTGTGTGCGGCGGTCGTACCGCTGGCCTGCTGGACCGGCGGCGGATACGACCTGGTGCGGTCTGCGAGCCTGATGTGACGCGGCTGGCGCGTATCTTCGCGGCGGCCGCGCTGGCGGCCGCGCCGGTCTGTACCGCGGCGCCCGCGGTCGCGGTCCGCCCGCCGCCGGTCGATTCCGCGTTGCTGCCCCCGCCGGGGCCGGCCGCCCCGCGCGTCCCGACCGAACAGCGTCGGCCGTGTGTGTCCCCGCCGGCCGCTGCAGCGCCGATGCGGGCTCCGCGGCCCGACCTGCAGGCGGCGTGGTCACGCACGCGCGGGGCGGGTCAGACCGTCGCCGTCATCGACACCGGCGTGACCCGGCACCGGTCGTTGCCGCGGTTGCGTCCCGGTGGCGATTACGTGGCGACCGCCGACGGCACGCAGGACTGCGACGGGCACGGCACCATCGTGGCCGGGATCATCGGCGCGCAGTACGACCCGATCACCGGGTTCGGTGGAATCGCACCCGACGCAGGCATTCTCGCGATCCGGCAGTCCTCGGCGATGTTCGATGCCGTCGATGCCGGTGGCGACGGGGTCGGTGACGTCGAATCGCTGGCCGCGGCCGTCCGCAGCGCCGCCGACCAGGGCGCGACCGTCATCAACATCGCGTCGGTGGCGTGTCTGGATGCCGCGGCCGCGCTGGATGACCGCGCACTCGGCGCGGCGCTGGCGTACGCCGTCGACGAACGCAATGCGGTGGTGGTCGCCGCGGCCGGCAACGTGGGCGGTCGGGGGACATGCCCGAAACAGAATCCGGCGCCGGATCCCGCCCGTGCCGGCACCCCGGACTGGGACCGGGTCCAGGTCGTGGTGAGCCCGAGTTGGTATGACGATCTGGTGTTGACGGTCGGGTCGGTCGACGCCGACGGTAGGCCGTCGCATTTCACCCTGGGCGGACCGTGGGTGGATGTCGCGGCACCCGGTGAGGACGTGGTGTCGCTGAGCCCGTCCGGGGAGGGACTGGTCGATGCGATGCCGGAACCGGATGGTCTGCAACCGATTTCCGGAACCAGCTACGCGACACCGGTGGTGTCCGGGGTGGTGGCGCTGCTGCGGTCGGCGGCCCCGCACCTCACGGCGCGCCAGGTGATGCACCGGGTCGAGAGCACGGCGCGCCGACCGGGGTCCGGGTGGGAACCACTGACCGGTCACGGTGTGGTGGATGTGCTCGCCGTCCTCGACGGCCTCGGTGAACCCGGCCCGGCCGCCGCGGGTCGGGTGCCGAGTCCACCACCGCCGCAACCGACGTCGACCAGTCGGATCCCGGTGATCGGGGCTGCGGTGTGCGCCGTACTGACCTTGGCCGCAGCGCTGGCCCCGGTCAGGAGGTCAGCCGGCGGCGACCGTGTCGCGCAACAGGGTGGCCCGATCGACGGCCAGTTCGGGCCCCCGCGGTAGCAGGGCCAGTACCGGCCACGGGGCCGTGCCCGGCGCAGGCAATCCGAGGGCGCCGGCGGCGGCATCGTCGGCCACCCCGAACGCCGCCCCGCTCGCGGTGACCAGATGGCACGGCCCGGTGGTCTGTCCGTCGCCGGCGACCCCCGCGGCGCGGACGTACACACTGCGCCCGCCGGTCATCGACACCGCGTCCAGTTGCGGGCCGGCGCCGTCGGCCTGGACGAGCCGGATCGCCGCGGGCCCGTCGGGCAGGGCGGTGCCGGTGAATACCGCGGTGTCCGGCGCCTGTCCGATACCGGTCCACAGCCAGCTTGCGCACAGCACACCGCCGAAGTCCGCGCCCACCGGGTCGGTCACCGGAACCGGGATCCGTACCGGCCTGCGTTCGGGTAGCGCATCCAGCACCGACTGCGAAACACTGAGCGGCACAATGCCTTCGAGACGCATGGCGGTGACGACGGCACGGTCGCGCAGATCGATCGCCGCCCTACCGCCGTCGTGCAGCAGGAAGGTGCGCCCGGAGCCACGGGCGGCGGCCAGGACGGCCCGACCGTCGGTCCGTGCCCCGCGTGGACCGATGAACAGTGTCGTGTCGTGCTCGGCGGCGTCGTCACACACCGTCCACGCGGCCGAGGAGGAATCCGCTACCGGGTCGACTGTGCCCGGTGCGCCCGCAATGCCCATCATCGGACCGAGTCGGGCGCCGGTCAGCATCGCCGCCGCGATCACCCGGGGCTGAGCGGGAGTGCCGGCGATCAGCCGCGCCGACGCCAGATTGGGGGTGGGATGCAGGGTGTCGCCGACCCGCACGTAGACCGCCGCGGTCTCGCGGACCAGGACTATCGGGTCGTCGCCGAGCGTTCCGTGCGGTCGCAGCAACGCCAGCACCGCACACACCGCGACCACCACCGCGGTGACCGCCACCCCGGCCGCCAGCGCCAGCGACTGGCCACGGATGGGATCGTCGAGCATCCGGGTGTCCCGGGACACCAGCGCGTATTCCATTCTGCGCAGCAGGAAGCGGTATCCGCTGACCTCCAACCGCGAAACCGAACGCCGTGCCATCTGACCCCCGGTTCGACCCTAACCGGGCCCGACCGCGGTGCAGCGCGCCAGTTTCCGGCGTCCGGGCCCGGCATCAACCGTCGCGGCCGCGCCGTTCCCGGTACGCGGCGACGTGCTGCCGGTTCCCGCAATTGCCCGTGTCGCAGAAGATCTTCGACCGGTTCCGGGAGACATCGAAGAGCACGGCCGCACAGTCCGGCGCCGCACACACCTTGAGCCGGCGCAGTTCGCCGCCACGGATCAGGTCGGCCAGCGCCATCGCCATCTCGGCGCCCATCCGCTGGGCCAGCGGGTCGTGGATCGATGCCAGATGCAGGTGCCACTCCGGCATCTCCGCGTGCCGGGTCAGCCAGGGTGCGGCCTGCGTGTCGGCCAGCAGGGCGTTGACCTGGCCCACGGTGTGCTCCTCATCGTCGGCGCACTCCCAGATCCGGCCGAGCCGCGTACGCAACCGGTGCACCGCCGCGAGCTCCTCGCCGTCCCGGTCGCGGCGGCCGGTCCAACCGAATTCGGTCAGGTAGGCGTCCAGACCGGCGAGGTCGGCGAACTGATCGCCGTCCACCCGGTCGCTGTTGACCAGGACGCAGGCCGCCCGCAGTGTGAGCTCCGTGTCATGAGTGAAAATCATTTGACGCATGACTCCCGTCACCGTTAATGTCATGAGCAAATTCCATTTTACTCATTACACCTCCGGAGTGCACCATGACGGCGATCGACGCGCGCGCGACGAACCGGTTCCGCATCGGCCTGATGTTCGCGATCACCTCGGCATTCACCTTCGGGATGTCCGGCCCGCTGGCCAAGGCCCTGATGGAGGCCGGGTGGACCCCCACCGCCGCCGTGACGGCCCGACTGGCCGGTGGCGCGCTGGCGATGGCCGCCTTCGCCACCTACGCCCGGCCCGGCTGGGTCAAAGAAGCCATGGCGCACCGCGGCACGGTGATTGCCTACGGCCTGATCCCGATCGCCGGCGCGCAACTCTGCTACTACAACGCTGTCTCGCACCTGTCGGTCGGCGTGGCGCTGCTGCTGGAGTACACCGCCCCGATCCTGGTCGTGGCCTGGCTGTGGGCGACCACCCGCCGGCGGCCCGCCGCGCTCACCCTGGCCGGCGCGGCGCTGGCGGTCGCGGGCATCATGCTGGTGCTCGACGTCTTCGCCGGGGCGCACATCAACTCCGCGGGCGTGGCCTGGGGCCTGGCCGCCGCGATCTGCGCGGCCTGCTATTTCATGATGTCGGAGAAGGCGAGCTCCGACGGCACCGGGCTGAGCCCGATCACCCTGGCCGCCGCCGGCCTGGTGGTCGGCGCCCTCACCGTCGCCGGTCTGGGCGCCTCCGGGGTGATGCCGCTGCGATTCACCGCCGCCGACGCCGTGGTCGCCGGTCTCACCCTGCCCTGGTACGTGCCGGTGATCGCGCTGGCGCTCATCCCGACGGCCATCGCCTACACCCTGGGCATCATGGGCATCGCCCGGCTGCAGCCCCGGTTCGCCTCGCTGGTGGGGTTGTCGGAGGTGCTCTTCGCGGTGCTGATCGCCTGGGTGATGCTGGGTGAGGCGATCTCGGTGACCCAGGCCGTCGGCGGTGCGGTGGTGCTGGCCGGCCTGGCCCTGGCCCGCCAGGGCGACCGGTCCGATCAGGTCGCCCAGGCGAACTGGCCCGACGTGCCGCCGCCGCCCGCGGAACGACCGATTGCCCATACCTGACCGACAGATGTGAAGATGGGCTCGTGAAGTTGCGCACGATGGCGGCCCGGTCGGCCGCGCTGGGCTCGGCCCTGATTTCCGCGTTTGCCGTCCTGGCGGTGACGGCACCCGTCGCCACGGCGGAGCCGGCCTGCTCGGATGTCGAATTGATCTTCGCCCGCGGCACCAGCGAGCCGCCCGGCATCGGCCGCGTCGGCTTCGCGCTGGAGAATGCGCTGCGCCCCCAGCTCGGCGGCCGCACCCTGAGCACCTACGGGGTGAACTATCCGGCGACCTACGACTTCTTCCGCGCCGCCGACGGCGCCTTCGACGCCAGCGCGCGCATCGCCTATCTCGCCCAGAACTGCCCGAACACCCGGGTGGTGCTGGGCGGGTACTCCCAGGGCGCCGCGATCGTCAACATGCTGGTCGGCCTCCCGCCGGCCGGCGACCGGATCGGCGACATCGGCTCGGCTCCCCCACTGGCGGCCAACCTGGCCGGCAACGTCGCGGCCATGGCCGCCTTCGGCAACGCCGGTGCCAAGTTCGGGTATCCGGTCAGCGCTGCCGGCCCGCCGTTCAGCGGTCGCGGGATCGACCTGTGCGCCGATGGTGACCCCATCTGCTCGCGTGGTCGCAACCCGTTCGCACACACCCGGTACGAGTCCTCAGGGTTCATCTCGCAGGCCGCCGGCTTCATCGCAGGTCGCGTCTGACGGGGACTTGTTTAGCCCGTCTCCGCGTTATCATTTGGCGTGCGCATTGATCTTGTTCGCCGTTGCTCCGTGCTCCTCGCCGCCGCCGCCACGGCCGTCGGCTCCCTGATCCTGATGCCGGCCGCGCCTGCGCAGGCCGAGTCCTGCCCCGATATCGAGGTGGTGTTCGCCCGCGGCACCAACGAAGACCCGGGTCTGGGCCGCATCGGCAACGCGTTCGTCAACTCGCTGCGCGGCAAGGTCGGCGGCCGGTCGGTGGGCACCTACGCGGTCAACTACCCCGCCAGCTACGACTTCCTGGCCGCCGCGGCGGGCGCGAACGACGCCAGCGGCCACATCCAGTGGATGATCGCCAACTGCCCGGCCACCCGCCTGGTGCTGGGCGGTTATTCGCAGGGCGCGGCGGTCATCGACGTCATCGCCGCGGTGCCGGTGCCGGCCATCGGCTTCAACGCCCCGCTGCCGCCCAATACCCCGGAGCACGTCGCGGCGCTGGCCGTGTTCGGCAACCCGTCGGCAAAGGTCGGTCTGCCCCTGACGGTCAGCCCGGTATGGGGGCCGCGCTCCATCGACCTGTGCAATCCCGGTGATCCGGTCTGCACCAGCGGTGAGGACGTCGCCGCTCACCGGGCGTATGACGGCGGTCCGGCCGACCAGGCGGCCTCCTTCGTCGCGGGTCTGCTCTGAGGCTCACCCCGTACACTTCATCAGGTGTCCAGCCGAACGCTCTCAGCAAAGCACCGTGCGCGTAAGTTCGTCGCCACCGCGGCCGCGGTCATGGCCGCCGCCGGCGGCTTCGTGGCCTCCGTCGCGGTGTCCCCTGCCGGCCAGCTGCCCACCGCCGCTGCCGAACCCTGCGCTCCCGTCGAGCTGATCTTCGCGCGCGGCCGTAACGAGGCCCCCGGAGTCGGGCGGCTGGGCAACAACCTCGTCGGTGCACTCAACGCCCGGCTGCCCCAACCCGTCGGGGTCTACGGCGTGAACTATCCCGCCAACACCGAGATCCCGGCCGGCGCCAACGACATCAGCAACCGGATCCAGTACATGGCCGGCGCCTGCCCGGACACCAAACTGATCGTCGGCGGATATTCGCTGGGGGCCGCCGCAGCGGTGCTGGCGTTGTCGGCCAACCAGTCCGGACTCGGCTTCACCCGGCCGTTGCCGCCCGGCATGGACCGTCACATCGCCGCCGTCGTGCTGGTCGGCAACTTCTCGAAATCGATTCCGGGCCATCAGATCGCGGCGCAATACGTCGAGCGCACCATCGACGTGTGCAACGCCGAGGACCCGGTCTGTTCGGGCGGGCTGCCCAACGACCTCAACGATCTGCAACGCGTGTGGGGCGATCACCTGCAGGACGGCTACATCGGTTCCGGCCTGATCGACCAGGCCGCCGACTTCGCCGCCGCACGCGTGCGCTGACCGGCCGACTTTCGCAACACAGACGTCAATTCCGGCCGCTACAATCGGCCTGGTGATCTTGATGTCGAGGGATCGGGTCTCCGCCGTCACCGCAGCGGCAGTCGCCGCCATCCTGGCGCTGGCCGCCGTGGTCGCGCCCGCCGTGGTGACACCCGTGCTGCTGCCCGCCGCCGGCGCGGCCGCGTGCCCGGACGCCGAGCTGATCTTCGCGCGCGGCCGGATGGAATCGCCCGGCGCCGGCCAGATCGGCAATGCGCTCGCCCAGGCCCTGCGCTCCAAGACCGGCAAGAACGTCGCGCTGTACGCCGTGAAATACCCCGCCGACACCCAGATCGACATCGGCGCCAACGATATGAGCGCCCGGATCCAGCACATGGCGGCAACCTGCCCCGACACCCGCCTGGTGCTCGGCGGCTACTCGCTGGGCGCCGCCGTCACCGACGTGGTGCTGGCGGTGCCGTTCGGGGTGTTCGGCTTCAAGAACCCGCTGCCGCCCGGAGTGGACCAGAAGGTCGCTGCGGTTGCGTTGTTCGGCAACGGCATTGCCTGGGTCGGCCCGATCTCGAACTTCAACCCGCTGTATCAGGAACGCACCATCGAGCTCTGCCACGGTGACGATCCGATCTGCAACCCGACCGACCCCGAGAACTGGCAGGACTACTGGGCCGACCATCTGGCTCCGGCCTACATCGGCGCGGGCATGGTCACCCAGGCCGCCGACTTCGTCGCCCCGCGGTTGTAGCTCACAGCGTGCGCAGGTCGCGGGTGATCTCGATCCGCGCGGCCAGTTCGTCATCGGGCGGGTAGTCGACGCCCACCAGCGTCAGTCCGCGCGCCGGGGCGGCGGCGAAGTCGCTGGATCGCTTCGACGAATCCAACAGCGCCGCACACCAATCCGCGTCCCGCCGGCCCTCCCCGACGGCCAACAGCGCGCCCACCAACGAGCGCACCATGGACCAGCAGAACGCGTCGGCGGTGACGTGGGCGGTGATGACGTCACCTGTACGCACCCAGTCCAGGCGCTGCAGATCCCGGATCGTGGTGGCTCCCTCGCGATGCCGGCAGAAGGCCGCGAAATCGTGCAGCCCGACCAGGTGCCGGGACGCCGCGGCCATCGCATCGATGTCGAGCGGCCGCAACCAGGGTGTGACGAAGCGGGCCTGCTGGGGCAGCACCCCGTACGGCGCGGTGCCCAGCCGGTACTCGTAGTGCCTGCGCAGCGCCGAGAACCGCGCGTCGAATCCCTGCGGTGCCCGGACGATCGCCAGCACCCGGATCTCCTCGGGCACAAAGCGACTCAGCCGCCGGATCAGCGGCAGGAACTCCGGTTCTCCGACCGGCCTCGCACTGCGTGGAAAGGCGTGCGCCAGCGCGTCGGCGGGGACGTCCACGTGGGTGACCTGTCCGGTGGCGTGCACGCCGGCATCGGTGCGGCCGGCCGCGCGCAGCACCACCGGTGTACGGAACACCGTCGACAGCGCGTCCTCCAGCGCACCGGCCACCGTCCGCTGCCCCGCCTGGGTGGCCCACCCGGCGAATTCGGTGCCGTCGTAGGCGATGTCGAGCCGCAAACGAACAAACCCGCCACCTGAAGAGGTGGCGGGTTCGTTCACTGCGTGACTACTTGTCGTCAGACTTCTCGTCCTTGGCGGCCTCGGCTTCGGTGGCCTCCTCGGCCGGGGCCTCGGTGGCCTCGGCGTCGGTGGTCTCCTCGGTCACGGCCTCGTCGGTGCTCGTCGACTCCTCGGCCACGGCCTCGTCGGCCGTGGGGCCGTCAGCGGCCTCGGGCTCGACAGCGGCCTGCGGAGCCGCCGCGGCAGCGACCTTCTGGGCTGCGTCGGCACGACGGGCGCGGTTGGCCTCGGAGGTGACGGTCTTCTCCCGCACCAGCTCGATGACCGCCATGGGGGCGTTGTCGCCCTTGCGGTTCTCGACCTTGATGATGCGGGTGTAGCCGCCGTTGCGGTCGGCGAAGAACGGACCGATCTCGGCGAACAGGGTGTGCACCACATCCTTGTCGCGGATCTTCTTCAGCACCTCACGCCGGTTGTGCAGTTCACCCTTCTTGGCGTGGGTGATCAGCTTCTCGGCGTACGGACGCAACGCCCGGGCCTTCGGCTCAGTGGTCTTGATGCGGCCGTGCTCGAACAGCGCGGTGGCCAGGTTGGCCAGCAGCGCCTTCTGGTGCGAGGACGACCCGCCGAGACGGGGACCCTTGGTGGGCTTGGGCATTGCGACTATCTCCTTGTGGGGCCGGCCCCCGTATCAGGTAGGGCCGGGACGGACGATCTTCTTTAGAGCTGTTCGGTTTCGGCGAAGTCCTGGTCGGTGTCCAGGTCGTAGCCCGAGTCACCGGTCCAGGTGCCGGTGGCCACGTCGTAGCCGGCCACCTCGGACGGGTCGAAGCTGGCGGGTGAGTCCTTGAGCGACAGACCCAGCTGATGCAGCTTGATCTTCACCTCGTCGATCGACTTCTGCCCGAAGTTACGGATGTCGAGCAGATCCGACTCGGTCCGCGAGACCAGCTCGCCGACCGTGTGCACACCCTCGCGCTTGAGGCAGTTGTACGAGCGGACCGTCAGGTCGAGGTCGTCGATCGGCAGCGCGAAGCTGGCGATGTGATCGGCCTCGGCCGGCGACGGGCCGATCTCGATGCCCTCGGCCGCCTCGTTGAGCTCACGGGCCAGACCGAACAGCTCGACCAGGGTCTTACCGGCCGACGCCAGGGCGTCGCGCGGGCTGATCGAGTTCTTGGTCTCGACGTCGAGGATGAGCTTGTCGAAGTCGGTGCGCTGTTCGACGCGGGTGGCCTCGACCTTGTAGGTCACCTTCAGCACCGGCGAGTAGATCGAGTCGACCGGGATGCGGCCGATCTCGGCGCCGGAGGCCTTGTTCTGCACAGCCGGCACGTAACCGCGGCCGCGCTCGACGACCAGCTCGACCTCGAGCTTGCCCTTGTCGTTCAGAGCCGCGATGTGCAGATCCGGGTTGTGCACGGTCACACCGGCCGGCGGCACGATGTCACCGGCGGTGACCGCACCGGGGCCCTGCTTGCGCAGGTACATGGTGACCGGCTCGTCCTCCTCGGAGGACACGACCAGACCCTTGAGGTTCAGGATGATGTCGGTGACGTCTTCCTTCACACCGGGGACGGTGGTGAACTCGTGCAGCACACCATCGATGCGGATGCTGGTGACCGCTGCGCCCGGGATGGACGACAGCAGCGTGCGCCGCAGCGAGTTGCCGAGGGTGTAGCCGAAGCCGGGCTCCAGCGGTTCGATCGTGAACCGGGACCGGTTCTCGGCCAACGACTCTTCGGACAGGGTGGGTCGCTGAGAGATCAGCATTTTCTATCTCCTTCTCGGCACCCGCTATTTGATGCCGTCTGGGTGTCTTCGACCGGGATGGTCGAGGACTGTTACTTCGAGTAGAACTCGACGATGAGCTGCTCGGTGAGCGGCACCTGGATCTGGGCGCGCTCGGGGAGCTGGTGGACCAGGATGCGCTGACGCTCGCCCACGACCTGCAGCCAGGACGGGATCGGGCGCTCGCCGGCGGTCTGGCGGGCCACCTCGAACGGGAAGGTGTTCAGCGACTTCTCTTTGACGTCGATGATGTCGTACTGCGACACCCGGTAGCTCGGGATGTTGACCTTCACACCGTTGACGGTGAAGTGGCCGTGGCTGACCAGCTGGCGCGCCATCCGCCGGGTGCGGGCCAGGCCCGCCCGGTAGATGACGTTGTCCAGCCGGCTCTCCAGGATCTGGAGCAGGTTCTCACCGGTCTTGCCGGTCTGCCGGTTGGCCTCTTCGTAGTACTTGCGGAACTGCTTCTCCATGACGCCGTAGGTGAAGCGGGCCTTCTGCTTCTCCTGCAGCTGGGTGCGGTATTCGCTCTCCTTGATCCGCGCGCGGCCGTGCTGGCCGGGCGGGTAGGGGCGCTTCTCGAACGACTGATCGCCGCCGACCAGGTCGACGCCGAGGCGGCGCGACTTGCGGGTTGCGGGTCCGGTATAACGAGCCATTTTCTAGATCCTCCCTAGACCCGGCGCCGCTTGGGCGGACGGCAGCCGTTGTGCGGCTGCGGGGTGACATCGGAAATCGCGCCGACCTCGAGGCCGGCGGCCTGCAGGGAACGGATCGCGGTCTCGCGGCCCGAGCCCGGGCCCTTCACGAACACGTCGACCTTCTTGACACCGTGCTCCTGCGCCTTGCGGGCGGCGTTCTCGGCGGCCAGCTGCGCGGCGAACGGGGTCGACTTACGCGAGCCCTTGAAGCCGACGTGACCCGACGAGGCCCAGGCGATGACGTTGCCCTGGGGATCGGTGATCGAGACGATGGTGTTGTTGAAGGTGCTCTTGATGTGAGCAGCGCCGTGCGGGACGTTCTTCTTCTCCCTGCGGCGGGTCTTCTGACCCTTCTTGGCGGCGGTGCCGCCCTTCTTAGCCTGTGCCATCCGGGGTTACCTGGCCTTCTTCTTGCCGGCGATGGTGCGCTTGGGGCCCTTGCGGGTACGCGCGTTGGTCTTGGTGCGCTGTCCGCGCACGGGCAGGCCACGACGGTGGCGCAGGCCCTGGTAGCAGCCGATCTCGATCTTGCGACGGATATCGGCCTGCACCTCGCGACGGAGGTCACCCTCGACCTTGAGGTTGCCTTCGATGTAGTCGCGCAGCTGGGTAACCTGATCATCGGTCAGGTCCTTGGTGCGCAGGTCCCGGCTGATGCCGGTGGCTTCCAGGATCTCCTGGGAGCGGGTACGGCCGACGCCGTAGATGTAGGTCAGCGCGATCTCCATGCGCTTGTCGCGCGGGAGATCAACGCCCATGAGACGTGCCATCAGGCAGTGTTCCTTTTCGTTGCGGAGGTCTGATCCCAGTCCGTTCCCCTCACGGGGTCCGGCCTCCGTGCCGGACGTGGTTGAGCAGCGAATCTGCTCAGTGGTACTGGGAGGTCTGCATTCAGTTGTGGGTGGTGCCGGTCGGTCTCGGGACGAGACCTAGCCCTGACGCTGCTTGTGGCGCGGGTCGGAGCAGATCACCATGACTCGCCGATGCCGGCGGATCACCCTGCACTTGTCGCAGATCGGCTTGACGCTCGGGTTCACCTTCACGGCTTCGCGATCCTGTTCTCTCGTGTGGTCTTGATGGTGGGCAGTTACTTGTACCGGTACACGATGCGGCCCCGGGACAGGTCGTAGGGAGAGAGCTCCACCACGACGCGGTCCTCGGGCAGGATGCGGATGTAGTGCTGCCGCATCTTGCCGCTGATGTGGGCCAGAACCTTGTGTCCGTTCTCCAGCTCAATGCGGAACATCGCATTGGGCAGAGGCTCGACCACGCGGCCCTCGACCTCGATGGCACCGTCTTTCTTGGCCATACTGTCTTAGCGATCCTTGCCTTCGTTTTCGTATCTCTACGCCCCGGCACGACCCGACCCACCGACTACGAGACGTGAGCCGGATCCGAAATCGTTAAGGTTTCTTGACGAGGCACGCGAAGAGTCGGCGCGACAAGCCGCACCGTTGGTCCATACTACCCGCCCGGCGGCGTACCCCAAAATCAGCGAAAACGCAGCCCGACCCGCCGTGACGCGAGATGCCGATCCGCTGCGGCTGCCGGGGACAGTGCGGCGGGTCGACGATCCCAAGCGGTCAGCCCGCCGCGGTGGCCTGGATGGCGGCCAGCGTCTCCGGTATCCCGCGGTGGGCCAGTTCCGAGCGCTGCGCGATCTGATTGTCGGCATCGGCGCCGAACTTCTCGCCGAAGCCCTCGATGCCCTTGGGTAGGAACCGCCAGTACTGGGTCAACGTGGATCCGCCGTCGGCGGGTTCGATGGTGAAGCCCCAGCGCACCCAGCCGTTGTTGACCTCCCAGGCGAACTCGCGATCCGGTTCGGCGACCACCACCTGGCTGCGCGTCTCCCAGGTGCGCTCGGGCAGTTCGTTGCGCCCGGTGAACCAAGCCCCGGCGACGGCTCCGGCGGCCGGGTCGTCCCACCAGCACGCCTTGCACACCGGGCTCCACTCGCCCATCCGGGTGATGTCGGAGACGAGCGCATATGTCGATGCCGGGTCCAGATCCAGGTGGACGGAATCGGAAAACTCGAGAGCGGTCACGAATTCGGAGCGTAGGGCCTGTTCGCCGTCAGCGATCCGGCAGGGATAAGAAGTGGACGATCGGCGCATAATCATCAGTGATGCCTGACGCCGAGCGCCAACCCCGCAAACCCGTGATCCTCTCCGTGGACGACGACCCTGCCGTGTCCCGCGCCGTGGCGCGCGACCTGCGCCGTCACTACGGCGAGCGGTACCGCATCGTGCGGGCCGAATCCGGCCCGGATGCCCTGGACACGCTGCACGAACTCAAGCTGCGCGGCGACACCGTCGCGGTGTTCGTCGCCGACTACCGGATGCCGCAGATGAGCGGTATCGAGTTCCTCGAAGCCGCGATGGACCTGTACCCGATGGCGCGCCGCGTACTGCTGACCGCCTACGCCGACACGACGGCGGCCATCGATGCCATCAACGTCGTCGATCTGGACCACTACCTGCTCAAGCCATGGGATCCGCCCGAGGAGAAGCTCTACCCGGTGATCGACGGCCTGCTGGAGTCCTGGCATGCCGCCGGCGACCACGCGATCCCCTACACCAAGGTGATCGGCCACCAGTGGAATCCCCGGTCCTGGGATGTCCGCCAGTTCCTGGCCCGCAACGGCTACCCGTTCAAAGCCTTCACCGCCGAGGAACCCAAGGGGCGCCAGCTGCTGGAGGCCGCCGGCCTGGACGGCAAGCAGTTGCCGGTGGTCATCACCGAGGACGGCAAGCCCATGGTCGAGCCCAGCGACACCGATCTGGCCAACATGCTCGGGCTGTCCACCAATCCGTCGCTGGAGATGTACGACCTGGCCGTCATCGGTGGCGGTCCGGCGGGTCTGGCGGCCGCGGTGTACGGGGCCTCTGAGGGGCTGAACACCGTGCTGATCGAGCGCGCGATGACCGGCGGCCAGGCCGGGCGCAGCTCGCGCATCGAGAACTACCTGGGTTTCGAGAACGGCATCTCCGGGATCGACCTGACCACCACCGCGCGCCGGCAGGCCGAGCGGTTCGGCGCCGAGGTGATCACCACCCGGCAGGCCATCCACCTGCAGGCCGGTGAGATCGGCACCGCGCGCACCATCACGTTCTCCGATGACGAGTCCGGCGACGGCGGCGAACGCACCATCGGTGCCCGGGCGGTCATCCTGGCAACCGGTGTCGACTACCGCGAGCTGACGGTCACGGGCTGTTCGGCGGCCGAGGAATCCAATCTGATCGGTCGCGGCGTCTACTACGGCGCCTCGGTCTCCGATGCCGCCGAATGCGAGGGCGAGGACATCTACATCGTCGGCGGGGCCAACTCGGCCGGTCAGGCGGCGATGTTCATGTCGAAGACGGCCAGGAAGGTCACCCTGCTGGTGCGCGGGCCCTCGCTGGAGGCGTCCATGTCCTACTACCTGATCCAGCAGATCGAAGCCAACGACAAGATCGAGGTCCGCACCTGCACCGAGGTGGTCGGCACCACGGCCGAGGACGACCACCTGGTCGGGTTGACGCTGGCCGACCGGCAGTCCGGGCAGACCGAGGACGTGCCTGCCAACCGGCTGTGTTGTTTCATCGGCGCCACCCCGCGCACCGACTGGCTCGACGGCGTGGTCGCCCGCGACGACCGCGGCTTCATCCTGGCCGGACCGGACCTGCGCGACGTGGTCGGCTGGACGCTGGACCGCCCGCCGCACCATCTGGAAACAAGTGTGCCCGGTGTGTTTGTTGCAGGAGACGTGCGTTCGGAATCCGCCAAGCGGGTTGCCGCGGCCGTCGGCGAAGGGTCGATGGCCGTGATGTTCGTACACCGGTACCTGGCCGAGGCATAGAGGGGCTTGAGAGATATGGGCGAGACGTGTGTGCGCGACGAACTGCGGACCCTGTTCCTCTTCGAGCATCTGTCCGACGAGCAGCTCGACACGCTGTGTGAGGCCGGGACCATCGAGATGTTCCCGGCGGGCCCCATCGTCCAGGAGGGCGACCCGGCGACCTGCTTCTATGTGCTGATCGACGGTGAGCTGATCATGTCGAAGCGCTCCGGCGGGGTCGACATCCAGACCAACCGGACCTCCCAGCGTGGCGTGTACTTCGGCGCCTGGTCGGCCTATATCCCCGGTGAGGAGCAGCTTTATCAGGCCTCGGTTCGGCTGGTCGCCGAGTCGCGGGTGTTCGTGCTGGAGGCCCGGGCGTTCGCCGAGTTCATGCGCGCGCAGTTCCCGATGGCCGTGCATCTGATGGAGGGCCAGCTCGTCGGCGGCCGCCGGCAGAGCCAGATCATCGGCCAGCGGGAGAAGCTGCTGGCACTGGGCACCATCACCGCCGGTCTGACCCATCAGCTCAACAATCCCGCCGCCGCCACCGCCCGCGCCGTGGCCGACCTGCGCGAGAGCGTCGGGCACATGCGGCACAAGCTGGCCATGGTCGCCGAGGCCAAGTTCAGCCCCGAGTCGCTGCGCGCGCTGGTCAACATCCAGGACCAGGTGGCCGAGCAGGTGGCCAAGAACAAGGATCTGGAGCTCACCGCGCTGGAGGCATCCGATCGCGAGGACGAACTCGGTGACTGGCTCGACGATCACGGCATCGCCGGCGCCTGGGACTACGCACCCACCTTCGTCGAGGCCGGGTTGGACACCGACTGGCTGGAACGGGTGTCCGCCCTGGTCGACGACCTGGATTCCACCGCATCACTGCAGGGCGCGATCGGGTGGCTGAAGTACACCATCGACAACGAGCTGCGGATGAACGAGATCGCCGAGGCGAGCAAGCGCATCTCGGCGCTGCTGGCCGGGGCCAAGCAGTACTCGCAGATGGACCGCGGCTCCTATGGCAACGCCGACGTGCACGAGCTGCTGCGCAGCACGATCATGATGTTCGGCGACAAGATCGGTGGGCCCGGGAAGGGCCGGCCGGTGACCATCTGCAAGGACCTGGACAAGACGCTGCCGGAATTGCACTGCTACCCGGGCGATCTCAACCAGGTCTGGACCAACATCATCGACAACGCGATCCAGGCGATGGGCGGCACCGGCACCCTGACCATCCGTACCAGCCGGGAGAGCGACGAGATGATCCGCGTCGAGATCTGCGATGACGGTCCGGGGATCCCCGAGGACGTCATCGACCGCATCTTCACCCCGTTCTTCACCACCAAACCGTTCGGCGAGGGCACCGGTCTCGGGCTGGACCTGGCATGGCGCATCGTGGTGGAGAAGCACGGCGGCAACATCTCGGTGCAGTCCAAGCCCGGCGACACCCGGTTCGCGGTGTGCCTGCCGCTGGTCGCACCGGCGCCGGTGATCCCGACCCCCGGCGAGCTCTCGGCCGCGGGCACCGAATAAAACGCACGCCCACGGTTGCGCTCACGGTGCGCCGATCGGAATAGCCGGCTCGCGGCGGGAGGTTGACCCGGTCATGGCTCACACTTCCCATCCGGATCTCGGTCGTTTCGGCGTATTCGGCCACTACTCGCAGTGGCAGCAGCTCCCGGCACAGCAGCTCAAGGACATCGAGGCGCTGGGTTACGGCGCCATCTGGGCCGGCGGCTCTCCCCCGGCCGAGCTGGAGTGGATCGATCCGATCCTGGGCGCGACGGAGAAGCTGCAGCTCGCCACCGGCATCGTCAACATCTGGACCGCGGCGGCCGGACCCACCGCCGAGTCCTTCCACCGGATCGAGAAGGCCTTCCCGGGCCGGTTCCTGCTCGGCATCGGCGTCGGCCATCCGGAGGCGCACACCGAATACAAGAAGCCCTACGACGCGCTCAAGGACTACCTCGACGAGCTCGCCCGGCACGGTGTACCGGCCGAGCGCGTGGTCGTCGCCGCGCTGGGTCCGCAGGTGCTCAAGCTCGCAGCCCGGCGCAGCGCCGGTGCGCACCCGTATCTCACCACCCCCGAACACACCGCCCAGGCGCGCGAGCTGATCGGACCCGACGCCTTCCTGGCCCCCGAGCACAAGGTCGTGCTGACGACCGACGCCGACAAGGCCCGCGCGACAGGCCGGGCAGCGCTGGAGGTCTATCTGAATCTGGCGAACTACCTGAACAACTGGAAACGGCTCGGCTTCACCGATGCCGATGTCGCCAAGCCCGGTGGCGACGCGCTGGTCGACGCCGTTGTCGCCTACGGCAGCACCGAGGCCATCGCGGCGCGGCTCACCGAGCACCTGGATGCCGGCGCCAACCATGTTCCGGTTCAGGTGTTGACGGGTACAGACAGGCTGCTGCCCGCGCTCACCGAGTTGGCCGGCCCGCTGGGTCTGAACTGATACGAAAAGGACGGATACGCCATGACCGATGCCGTGACCCTCAAGCCCGATCTCGGCCGCTACGGCGTCTGGACGTTCGGGGCCCCCACACCCGAGCAGGCCGCCGAGATCGAGAAGCTCGGCTACGGCGCAGTGTGGATCGGCGGCTCACCCAAGGGTGATCTCAACTATGTCGAGCCGTTGTTGGAGGCCACCGAGACCCTGCAGGTCGCCACCGGCATCATCAACGTCTGGCAGGCCGATGCCGGCGAGGTCGCCGAGTCCTATCACCGGGTGGAGAAGGCGTATCCGGGCCGCTTCCTGCTCGGTGTGGGCATCGGCCATCCCGAACACACCGAGGAGTACCGCAAACCCTATGACGTCCTGGTCGAATACCTCGACGCCCTGGACGCGGCGCACGTACCGACCAGCCGGCGGGTGGTCGCCGCACTCGGCCCGAAGGTGCTCAAGCTGGCGGCGGCCCGCAGTGCGGGCGCCCATCCCTACCTGACCACTCCGCAGCACACCGGTCAGGCCCACAACCTGATCGGGAAGACGGTGTTCCTGGCTCCCGAGCACAAGGTCGTGCTCAGCACCGACGTCGACGAGGCCCGCGAGGTGGGCCGCGGGGCGGTCGGCTTCTATCTCGATCTCAGCAATTACCTGAACAACTGGCGCAGGCTCGGCTTCACCGAGGACGATATCGCCAAGCCGGGTAGCGACCGGTTGATCGACGCGGTGGTGGCACACGGGACGGCCGATGCCGTCGCGGCGCGGCTGCACCAGCATCTGGACGCCGGGGCCGATCACGTGGCCATCCAGGTCCTCGGTGGCTGGGACAAGCTGGTGCCCACGCTCACCGAGCTGGCCGGCCCGCTCGGCCTGCAAAACCAGAACTGAACCCTTCCGGCGAGCGTGCGCGTCTGCACCTCGACACGCCGGGCTCGGAACAGACAACTCGCACACTCGCGGGCCACGTGGAGACGGCGACTAGGGTCGAGCCATGCGCGTATTGGTCACCGGCGGGGCGGGATTCATCGGCGCCAACTTCGTCCATCTGACGCTGCGCGAGAGGCCGGAAACCCAGGTGACCGTGCTGGATGCGCTGACCTACGCCGGTAGCCGGGAGTCGCTGGCACCGGTCGCCGATCAGGTCCGGGTCATCGAGGGTGACATCACCGATGGCGCGCTGGTGACCGACCTGGTCGGTGCCGCCGACGCGGTGGTGCATTTCGCCGCCGAGACCCATGTCGACAACGGGCTGGCCGATCCGACGCCGTTCGTGCGATCCAATGTCGTGGGCACCTTCACGGTCCTGGAAGCGGTTCGCCACCACGGCACCCGGTTGCATCACGTGTCGACCGACGAGGTGTACGGCGATCTGCCGCTCGATGGCGCCCAGCGGTTCACCGCGGCCACCCCCTACAACCCGTCGAGCCCCTACTCCTCGACCAAGGCGGCGGCCGATCTGCTGGTGCGCGCCTGGGTCCGGTCCTACCGGGTGCCCGCCACGATCTCCAACTGCTCCAACAACTATGGGCCCTATCAGCACGTCGAGAAGTTCATCCCGCGCCAGATCACCAACATCCTGACGGGCCGGCGCGCCAAGCTCTACGGCACCGGCGCCAACGTACGCGACTGGATCCACGTCGACGACCACAATGCGGCGGTCTGGCGCATCCTCGACGACGGGCGGATCGGACAGACCTACCTGATCGGCGCGGATGGGGAGCGCGACAACCTGACCGTGCTCCGGACGCTGCTCGCACTGATGGGCCGCGACGCCGACGATTTCGACCACGTGACCGACCGCGCCGGGCACGATCTGCGCTATGCCATCGACGCGTCGGCGTTGCGCGACGAACTGGGCTGGGCGCCCGGCCACACCGACTTCGAGGCCGGCCTGCGGGCCACGATCGACTGGTACCGCGACAACGAATCCTGGTGGGGTCCTTTGAAAGCAGACGTCGAAGCGCGTTATTCGGAGCGCGGGCAGTGACGGCGCGGGAACTGTCGGTGCCCGGGGCATGGGAGATCACCCCGACGGTGCACGCCGATGCACGCGGCGCGTTCTTCGAGTGGTTCACCGACCGGTCGTTCCACGAAATGACCGGCCACCGCTTCGAATTGCACCAGGCCAACTGCTCGGTGTCGGCGGCCGGGGTGCTACGCGGTGTGCACTTCGCCGATCTGCCACCGAGCCAGGCCAAGTACGTCACCTGTCTGCGCGGCGCGGTCTACGACGTGGTGGTCGACATCCGCGTCGGCTCCCCCACCTTCGGGCAGTGGGACGGCGTGCTGCTCGACGACCGGCAGCGCCGCTCCGTGTACCTGTCCGAGGGTTTGGGCCACGCTTTTCTTGCGCTGGAGGATGATTCGACGGTCATGTATCTGTGCTCGGCGGGCTATTCGCCCGAGCGGGAGCACACGATCTCGCCGACCTCGGTGGGCATCGACTGGCCTCTGGAGCACCGGCTGATCCTGTCCGAACGGGACGCCGCGGCACCCACGCTGACCGAAGCACAGGCATCAGGCCTGTTGCCGTCCTGGGCGGAAACCCAGGCCTTCGTCGAGCACTTGCGCGCCCGGCTGCGCTGAACCGCCCCCGCCCCTTGCGTCCGACCCGACCCATTACTAGGATATCCAAGTATCTCGGATCACACCGCACACTGGACGGATGTCATGACCACACAGATTCAGCACTTCATCGACGGCAAGCGCAGCAACCTCGCCTCGACCCGCACCGCCGATGTCCTCAACCCCAGCACCGGTGAGGTGCAGGCCCAGGTCCTACTGGCGAGCAAGGCCGACGTGGACACCGCCGTCGCCTCCGCCGTGCAGGCCCAACGGGAGTGGGCCGCCTGGAATCCGCAGCGCCGCGCGCGCGTGATGATGAAGTTCATCGACCTGGTCAACCAGAACGTCGACGAACTGGCCGAACTGCTCAGTCTGGAACACGGCAAGACCGTCGCCGACTCGCGCGGCGACATCCAGCGCGGCGTCGAGGTCATCGAGTTCGCGATCGGTATCCCCCACCTGCTCAAGGGCGAGTTCACCGAGGGCGCCGGCGGCGGCATCGACGTCTACTCGATCCGCCAGCCGCTCGGCGTCGTCGCCGGCATCACCCCGTTCAACTTCCCGGCCATGATCCCGCTGTGGAAGGCCGGCCCGGCACTGGCCTGCGGCAACGCCTTCATCCTGAAGCCCTCCGAGCGCGATCCGTCGGTGCCGGTGCGCCTTGCCGAACTGTTCCTCGAAGCCGGCCTACCCGCCGGTGTCTTCCAGGTCGTCCACGGCGACAAGGAGGCCGTCGACGCCATCCTGACCCATCCCGACATCCAGGCCGTCGGCTTCGTCGGCTCCTCGGACATCGCGCAGTACATCTACTCCACCGCCGCCGCCAACGGTAAGCGCAGCCAGTGCTTCGGCGGCGCCAAGAACCACATGATCGTGATGCCCGACGCCGACCTCGATCAGGCCGTCGACGCCCTGATCGGGGCGGGCTACGGCAGCGCCGGTGAGCGCTGCATGGCCATCAGCGTCGCCGTCCCGGTCGGCGAGGAGACCGCAAATCGGTTGCGCAACAGGCTGGTCGAGCGCGTCAACCAGTTGCGGGTCGGGCACAGCCTGGATCCCAAGGCCGACTACGGGCCGCTGGTCACCGGCGCCGCGCTGGAGCGGGTGCGCGACTACATCGGCCAGGGCGTCGAGGCCGGCGCCGACCTGGTGGTCGACGGCCGCGAGCGCGCCACCGACGAGCTGAGTTTCGGTGATCAGGATCTGTCGAAGGGCTACTTCATCGGCCCGACCCTGTTCGACCACGTCACCACCGACATGTCGATCTACACCGACGAGATCTTCGGTCCGGTGCTGTGCATCGTGCGCGCCGAGGACTACGAAGAGGCACTACGGCTGCCGACCGAACACGAGTACGGCAACGGGGTCGCGATCTTCACCCGCGACGGCGATGCCGCCCGCGACTTCGTGTCCCGGGTACAGGTCGGCATGGTCGGCGTCAACGTGCCGATCCCGGTTCCGGTGGCCTACCACACCTTCGGCGGCTGGAAGCGCTCCGGCTTCGGCGATCTCAATCAGCACGGACCGGCCTCGATCCAGTTCTACACCAAGGTCAAGACCGTCACCGAACGCTGGCCGTCGGGCATCAAGGATGGCGCCGAGTTCGTCATCCCCACGATGCAGTAGCGCCGACGATGTCGATGTTCGAACTGGACGACGACGAACGCGTGATCGCCGAGACGGCGTCCGCGTTCGCCACCAAACGCCTTGCGCCACGTGCCTTGGAGTGGGACGAAACCAAGCACTTCCCCACCGATGTGCTGCGCGAGGCGGCCGAACTGGGCATGGCGGCCATCTACTGCGGTGAGGATGTCGGCGGCAGCGGCCTGCGCCGCATCGACGCCGTGCGCATCTTCGAGGAACTGTCCGCCGCCGACCCGGCGCTGGCCTCGTTCATCTCGATCCACAACATGTGCGCCTGGATGGTCGACACCTACGGCAATCTCGAGCAACGCAAGACCTGGGTGCCCAGGCTGGCCACCATGGAGACCATCGCCAGCTACTGCCTGACCGAACCGGGCGCCGGTTCGGACGCATCGGCGTTGCGCACCAAGGCGGTTCGCGACGGCTCAGGATCAGACGCAGGCTGGGTGCTCGACGGTGTCAAACAGTTCATCTCCGGCGCCGGGGTCTCCGACGTCTATCTGGTGATGGCCCGGACCGGCGCGGACGGACCGAAGGGAATCTCGGCGTTCCTGGTCGAGAAAGACACACCTGGGCTCAGTTTCGGCGCCAACGAGGCCAAGATGGGCTGGAACACCCAGCCGACGGCGCAGGTCATCCTGGAGCAGGTGCGCGTGCCCGCCGATGCGCTGCTCGGTGGACCCGAGGGTGAGGGCACCGGTTTCGGCATCGCCATGAACGGCCTCAACGGCGGGCGCATCAACATCGCCGCCTGCTCACTCGGCGGTGCCCGCACCGCCCATCAGAAGGCGGCCGGCTACGTCCGGGACCGGCAGGCCTTCGGCGGCGCGCTGATCGACGAACCCACCATCCGGTTCACCCTCGCCGACATGGCCACCGCGCTGGAAACCTCACGGATCATGCTGTGGCGCGCGGCATCCGCGCTGGATTCCGGCGCCGCCGACAAGGTCGAACTGTGCGCGATGGCCAAGCGTTACGTCACCGACTCGTGCTTCGAGGTCGCCGACGCCGCCCTGCAACTGCACGGCGGTTACGGCTACCTCAAGGAGTACGGCCTGGAGAAGATCGTGCGGGATCTGCGGGTGCACCGAATCCTGGAGGGCACCAACGAAATCATGCGGGTGGTCATCGGCCGGGCGGAAGCCGCCCGGGCCCGGGCCGCCGGATAAGGAAGGTCGAGGGCCGAATGAGCAATGAGACAACCACCGTCGCTTTTCTCGGGCTGGGCAACATGGGCGGACCGATGGCGGCCAACCTGGTGTCCGGTGGATTCACCGTGCACGGTTTCGACCCGGTCGCCGACCTGCGGGATGCCGCTGCCGACAAGGGCATCACGACGTTCGACACCGGCGCGGCAGCGGTCGCCGAGGCCGATGTCGTGATCACCTCGCTGCCCAACGGCGCCATCGTCAAGGCCGTCTACGCCGAGGTGCTGCCGGCGGCCAAGGCCGGTGCGCTGTTCATCGACACCTCCACCATCTCCGTCGACGACGCCCGCGAGATCCATCGACAGGCCCTCGACGCCGGCTTCGCCCAGCTCGACGCGCCGGTCTCCGGTGGCATCAAGGGTGCCGCGGCGGGCACGCTGGCCTTCATGGTCGGCGGCGAGGATGACGCCTTCACCAGGGCCACGGCGGTGCTGGATCCGATGGCGGGCAAGGTCATCCACTGCGGCGGCGCAGGCGCGGGCCAGGCCGCCAAGGTATGCAACAACATGGTCCTGGCGGTGCAGCAGATCGCCGTCGGCGAGGCCTTCGTGCTCGCCGAGAAGCTGGGACTGGACAAGCAGAAGTTGTTCGACGTGATCACCGGGGCGACGGGCAACTGCTGGGCCGTGAGCACCAATTGCCCGGTGCCCGGCCCTGTTCCGACCTCGCCGGCCAACAACGACTTCAAGCCCGGCTTTGCGACTGCCCTGATGAACAAGGACCTCGGTCTGGCCATGGCGGCGGTCGAATCCACCGGTTCGAATGCCCCGCTGGGCACGCACGCCGCACAGATCTACGCCGACTTCAACGCCGAGCACAGCGGGCTGGACTTCAGCGCCGTCATCGAGGCGCTGCGCCAGGGTTAGCGCGGTCACCCGCAGAACGCCGGCGGCCTGATCGGCGTCGGCGAACACCAATCTCGGCGGATCACCACAGCCTGTTCGCAGGTTCGAGGGTGACCGTGGACTCCAGGTCGGGAAAACCTGATCCCCTTGGGAGTTCGAGATGAGTGTGACAAAACTCCTCACCGCGGTCGGCGTCGCCGGAGCCATCGGCCTGACGGCCATCGGCGCCGGCTCCGGCGTGGCCGATGCCGCGCCGGGACCGAATTGCGGTCCGCCCGCGGCGCATTGCGGTCCGCCGGCACCACCGCCGGGAAGCTCCGGCCCGCCCGCACCTCGGCAGGGTCCGGGCGGGCCACCGCCCGGACAGTGGCGCGGCCCCGGCGGTCCCGATGGCGGGCCCCCGCCCGGCGACCCGCACTGGCACGGGCAGCGGCCGCCGTGGGGCGACGGTCCCGCGCCCTGGGGCTTCGGGCCACCTCCTCCACCGCCGCGGCCGTGGGGATTCGGGCCGCCACCGCCACCATGGGCACCGCCCCCGCCGCCCTTCGAGTACTGGGGCCAGACCGTCACCCCGGTATTCGACGCCGACTTCGGTCAATGGGGCTTCTGGTTCTTCGGCATCTGGGTGGCGCTGTGACGACCGGTGCAGGTCTGCCGGATCGGCGCGGCCGGTCTCAGGCCGCCGCCGGGGTGTGCGCGTCCCACCACTGGGTGTGCAGCCGCCGGCACTGCGACAACCGCAGTGCGCCCGCGGCGCCGGCGTAGTCGGCGCGCACCGCGACCGCCGCGTGCGGCCCGGAGTGTTCGGCATCGGCGTCGATGAGGACGGTGGCCAGCCCGGCGGTGTCGGCCGCACGCAGACCGCGAACCGAGCCGACCACGGCCAGCGCGTCCCGCGGGCCGATGCCCAACTCGGCGAGCGCATGCCGGAACAGGGCGGTCCCGTCCGGCGGCACCCCGATGTCGTCGGCGGTCACCACGGCCTCGACCAGCCCGGCCCCGACGAGCTGGTGCACCAGCGGCTGGGCCCACCGCCGCCGCCCGTCGGTGACGACGCAGATCGGCACGTCGGCGACGAAGGCATCGGTGATCAGGTCGCACAGCCCGGCGCGCGGCGGCAGGCCGGCATCCAGGATCATCTCGTCGAACATCATGTCCTTGGTCGCGCAGATCTCGTCGACGAGCAGGTCGACCAGCACGTCGCATTCGGTCCCGACGCAGTGCTTGCGCAGTTCGGCGGCCACCCGCAGCCGCTCGTCGGGCAGCGCCAGCAGTCGGCGGTACCGTTCCACACTCCAGTGCAGCGGCAGGTTCAGCGCGGCGAAGGCCGCGTTGAACACCGCGCGGTAGCCGTCGAAGCGCAGGTCGGTCAGCGCGTCGAGATCAAAGATCACCGCGCGCAGCGGATCGGTGTTGCGGAACAGGTACGTCGCCGTCGCTGCGCTCGGCTCGGTACAGCCGGTCTTCTCGTCTGTCGCGGTCACCGGACAAGAGTGGCCCAGCTCACATTCGCGGCGCGTCCCCCGCAAGGGGGATTGGGCAGGCCAAGTTGGGCCTGCCGGCCCGCCGCCGGCTCTATGGTGGGGCCATGGCGCCGTCCAGCCCGATGCGCCTTGTGCTGGTCGACGACCACGAGATGGTCATCGAGGGTCTCAAGGCGATGCTCACCAGCTTCGAGGACCGCGTGCAGGTGGTGGGTCAGGCCGTCGGCGCCGAGCGGGCTCTGACCGTGGTGGCCGACCTGGACCCCGACATCGTCCTGTGCGATGTGCGCATGCAGGGATCCAGCGGGCTCGATCTCTGCCTGGCGCTGCGCGAACGCGACCCGGACCGCAAGGTGGTCATGCTGTCGGTCTACGAGGATGAGCAGTACCTGTTCCAGGCCTTGCGGGTCGGTGCGTCGGGCTACCTGCTCAAGAGCATCAGCAGCGATGAGCTGGTGCGTCAGCTGGAACTGGCCCGCCGCGGCGAGACGGCCATCGACCCGGGACTGGCGGCCCGCGCCGCCGACACGGCCGCCCGGCTGCAGCGCGACGAGTTCTGGCCGGGTGCCCGGCAGGGCCTGACCCAGCGTGAGAGCGAGATCCTGTCCTTCGTGGTCAGCGGGCTGTCCAATCGCGGGATCGCCGCCAAGCTGGTGATCGGCGAGGAAACCGTCAAGACCCACCTGAGCTCCATCTACCGCAAGCTCGGGGTCGGTGACCGCACCGGCGCGGTGGCCACCGCCCTGCGCGAGGGCATCTACCGATGACCAGTCCCGTGCTGACCGCCGATCGCGAGCTCGCCCTGCTGCGTGAGCTCATCCAGGCGACTTCCAGCGGCCCCGGGGTGGAACCGCTGGCCGCGGCGGCGGCCCGGATGATCACCGACGCGACCGCCACCGACGTCTGTTTCGTCCACGTCCTCGACGACACCGAACGCTCGCTCACCCTGACCGGTGCCACCCCACCCTTCGACAGCGAGGTCGGCAAGATCCGGCTCCCGCTGGGCCGCGGCATCTCGGGCTGGGTGGCCAGCAACCGGGAGGCGGTGGTGATCAGCCACGACAAGGAGTCCGACCCGCGGTACCTGCCGTTCGAGTCGCTGCGGGGTTCGGACTTCACCTCGATGGTCTCGGTGCCGATGCAGACCGATCCGGGCGGCCTGGTCGGGGTGCTCAACGTGCACACCGTGCGCCGCCGCGAGTTCACCGGCCGCGATGTGGAACTGCTGCTGGTGATCGGCCGGTTGATCGCCGGAGCGCTGCACCAGGCGCGCCTGCATCGACAGCTGGTGGCCCGCGAACGCGCGCACGAGAACTTCGTCGAGCAGGTCATCGAGGCCCAGGAGATGGAACGGCGCCGACTGGCCGGCGATATCCACGACGGCATCTCGCAGCGCCTGGTGACGCTGTCCTACTGGCTCGATGCCGCCGGCCGCGCGGTGGCCGACAATCCCGCCACGGCAGCCGAACAGCTGGCCAAGGCCCGCGAACTCGCCGACCTGACCCTGCAGGAGGCCAGGGCCGCGATCAGTGGCCTGCGCCCGCCGGTGCTCGACGACCTGGGCCTGGCCGGCGGGCTGGCCAGTCTGGCGCGCTCGATCCCTCAGCTCGAGCTCGAGGTCGACCTCGCCGATCAACGGCTACCCGACCACATCGAGCTGGCGCTGTACCGGATCGCCCAGGAATGCCTGCAGAACGTCGTCAAGCACGCCCGCGCCACCCGCGCGGGGCTGGCGTTCTCGGTGGACGACGAGCAGGCCCGCCTCGAGATCACCGACGACGGAATCGGTTTCGACACCTTCGAGCATCCCCTCGGGGGCGACGAGATGGGCGGCTACGGCCTGCTCTCGATGGCCGAGCGGGCCGAGATCGTCGGCGGCCGGTTGCACATCCGGTCCCGGCCGGGCTCCGGTACCACCGTGACCGCGAGCATCCCGATCCCGGCCGCCGACACGACGGGTTGTGGCGAGAAATCCGGCCGACCGCGCCAAGAACCGTAGTCTCGGCGCATCCGGACGGCGCCCTAGAAATCTCCGGAGTGCCTGCGCAGCGCCTCGATGGCCGCGGCCAGCGAGCGCGACTGGTCGTCGGCGATGCCGATATCGGCGAACACATCCTTGTTCAACGTCTCCGTGGCGTCCTCGACCGTCGAGCGCCCCAGATCGGTCAGCCGGACCAGGGTGGTGCGGCCGTCGGTCGGGTGCGGCAGCCGCTCCACCAGGCCGTCACTCTCCAGCCGTCGGATGGCGTGCGTGACGCTGGTGACGTGCACCTGCAGCCGGTCCGATGCCTTGGTGATGGGCAGTTCCCCGTTCCGGCTGAAGGCCAGCAGACGCAGCAACTCGAACCGGGAGAAGCTCAGATCGTAGGGGCGCAGCGCGGTCTCCACCCGGGCCAGCAGGATCTGGTGGGCCCGCATCACCGATGTCACCGCCACCATCCCGTCGGCGACATCGCCCCAGCCGGCGCGCTCCCAGTTGGCGCGCGCCAGCGCGATCGGGTCACGTTCGGCCGGGTGTGGGGGCATCGGTCTTTCTTACCTGCTCGGCGGGAGTGGGCACAAAAGCTACCGTCCATGCCGGCGCACCGGTCACAGCGCCCTGTCCAGCAGTACCGTGCCGTCATCGACCGAAACCAGTTGCACGGAGGCGATTTCGGATGGCCGCAGCGGCGTGTTCCCGCTGGGCAGAGCGGTTGCGCCCGACAGTCCCAGCCAGGTGGCGATCTGGGTGCGGCTGCCGTCACGCCCGACAACCACCATGCCGAGATTCTGCGGCGGGGCGTCGCGCTGCCCCCAGTCGCCGTAGCTGCACGCCATGTCGATCCGGGTGCCCCAGCTGTATCCGGACACCGCGATGCCGGCGTTGATGGGCGTCTGGGCGACCTTGACCATTTCCAGCATCGCCGGCTGTTGGCCCGACCCCGGTTGCAGGCCAACGGTTTCCGGTCGGATGACGGCCACCAGGGCGAAGACCAGCAGCGCGGCCACCAGTCCGAGGGCAGCGGTGGCCAGCCGGCGCGACCGACGACGCCGCGCCCGCACCCGACCGACGATCTGATCGCGCAGCTCCGGTCGCGGCATCGGTTCGGTGTCCAGCGACTGCACCTCCGCGGGGTCCAACTTCCCGAGCAGGGCCGGCATCCCGGTCAGCTCACCGACGGCGGCCCGGCAGTGCACGCAACCGGTCAGGTGGGCCTCGAACTCCCGGCGTTCGGCCGGCGAGAGCGCACCGAGGATGTAGGCGGCGTCCCAGCTGATGTAGGGGTCGTGATCACCTGCGGGCACATCGAACTCGGTCACCGGGTCACCCCCATCTCCTGCAGTGTGAGGCGCAGTGCCCGCACCGCATAGTGCAGCCTCGATTTGACCGTGCCCTCCGCGATACCGAGGTCAGAAGCGATCTGCGCGGTACTCCAACCTTGGTAGTAGGCCCGCCGGATGACCGCGCGATGATCCTGCGACAGGGCTGCCAGCGCGGTGCTGATCAGTAGTCGGTCCAGCGCGGTGTCGGCTTCGTCGAGACCGTCGAGGGCACGGGCGCCGTCGGCGACATGTTCGGGGTCGGGGGTACCGGTCTCGTGTCGCGCCCGCGCGCTGCGCCGCTCGTCGATGACGAGATTGCGCGCCACGGTGAACAACCATGCGCGCGCCGATCTGCCGGGGTCGGCGCCCACTTCCGGGTGCCTCCACGCGCGCAGCAACGTCTCCTGCACGACGTCCTCGGCGCGGGCGGCATCGCCGGTCAGCCGCAGCGCGTACCGCCACAGCGGCCCGGCGTGCTCGTCGTAGAGCATCCGCATGATCGCGGCCTCCGGATCGTCCACTCCCAACCTCCGCCCAGAACACGACGCCGGTGGTGACCGGGTTCAACCTACGGCCTGACCCGCCGTCGAGCGGCCGACCGAACCGGGATCCGCTCGACGGGGAACAGATCGGCTCCCTAAAGCGATATCCAATATATTGCATTTCTCCACCCACCCGAAGGAACCCTCGTGAACACCCGAACCGCCCTCGCCGCCACCGCCCTCGCCGCTGCCGCATCCCTGACCGCCGGCTGCACGGGCGCGGCTGCAACACCGCCCGACCCCGCCCCGCGTCCCACCGTCGTCCTGGTGCACGGCGCCTTCGCCGACTCGTCGAGCTGGAATGGCGTCATCGCCGAGCTCGGCCGCGACGGCTACCCGGTCATCGCCGCAGCCAACCCGCTGCGCGGTCTGCACGACGACGCCGCCTACCTGCGCAGCGTCCTGGACCGGGTGGACGGTCCGGTGATCCTGGCCGGCCACTCCTACGGCGGCTCGGTGATCAGTGCGGCCGCCGACGGCGACACCGACGTCAAGGCCCTGGTGTACATCGCGAGTTTCATCCTCGACGTCGGGGAGAGCACCGCTGAGCTGGCCGCCAGATTCCCCGGCGCCGAACTCGGCCCGGCCCTGGACACCGTGCCCTATCCGCTGCCCGACGGGGGCTCGGCCGATGAGCTGTACATCAAGCAGGACCGGTTCGCCGACGTGTTCGCCGCCGATGTGCCCGCCGACACCGCCACCCTGATGGCCGCCACCCAACGGCCCATCACCGCCGCGGCGCTTGCCGACCGCGCCACCGCGACGGCGTGGAAGCAGATTCCGTCGTGGAACCTGATCACCACCGAGGACCTGGCCATCCCCGCCGAATCGATGCGGTTCATGGGTCAGCGCGCCGACGCGCACAGCGTCGAGATCGACGCCTCGCACGCCGTCACCGTCTCGCACCCCGATGTCGTCGCCGACCTCATCGACCAGGCCGCCACCGCCACCGCCTGACACCCACCCCGACACCGCAGAAAGAGGGATCCACGTGACCCACTACGACCATGTCGTGATCGGCGCCGGCTCGGCGGGCTGTGTCCTCGCCGCGCGACTGTCCGAGGACCCGGACATCACCGTGCTGCTGCTGGAATCCGGCTCGCCGGATACGTTGCCCGCGATCGCCGAACCGCCCGCCTGGCCGACCCTGTGGGGCAGCCCGGTCGACTACGCCTACCACACCGTCGCCCAACCGGGAACCGAAGGGCTGTCGCACAACTGGCCGCGGGGTAACACCCTCGGCGGTAGCGGCAGCATCAACGCCATGGTGCATCTGCGTGGTCACCCGAACGACTTCGACCGTTGGGCGCAGGCTGGTTGTGCGGGTTGGGATCACGACTCCGTGCTGCCCTACTTCCGCCGAATGGAGACGGTCCCCGGCGGGGACCCGCGCTACCGCGGCACCGACGGGCCGATGACCCCCGGGCCGGCCGCGCGCGATGCGTCCAATGCGTTGTCACAGGTCTTCCTCGACGGAGCACAGCAAGCGGGTTTCGCGCTGACCGACGACTTCCACGGGTCGCGGCCTGAGGGTGCGGGCTGGCATGACCTGGCGATCTCCGGCGGACGACGGCAGAGCACCGCATCGGCATACCTGCATCCGGTGCGCCACCGACCCAACCTCACGATCGCCACCGGGTCCCGCGCCCACACCCTGCTGTTCGACGGGACACGGTGCACGGGTGTCGAATTCGTCAAGGACGGTCAGCTCACCCGGGCGTACGCCGACGCCGAGGTGATCCTCAGCGCCGGGGCGATCGACACGCCTCGACTGCTGCTGTTGTCCGGGGTAGGTCCGGCCGGCGAGCTGGCGGCCGCCGGCGTGCCCGTCCGCCACGACCTACCGGGGGTGGGGCGAAACCTGCACGACCACCCACTCTGCGCCGTGGTGTACGAGGCTCGCCGGCAGATACCGGCCGGACGCACCAATCACGCCGAGGTGTCGATGCTGTGGCGCAGCAGTCCCGCGCTGCCCGGACCGGACATGCAGCTGATGTTCATCCATGTCCCGTTCCATCCCCCGCACCTGACCGCGCCGGCGAACAGTTTCACCATCGGCGTCGCGGTCGTCCCGCAGGCTCGTGGAACGATCCGGCTGGCGGGGCCGGATCCGTCGACCGCCCCGCTGATCGACCCGAACTACCTGGGCACCGAATCCGATGTGCAGCGGTTGATCCACGGGGTGGGGATGGCGCGTGAGATCGCCGCCACCCCCGCCTTCGACCCCTGGCGCGGCCGCGAGGTGCTGCCCGGCGTGGGGAGCACCGACGATGCGGCGCTACGCCGCCACGTCGCCCGCGCCACCAGTACCTACTACCACCCGGTCGGCAGCGCCGCGATGGGTACCGGCGCCGACGCCGTCGTCGGTCCGGACCTGATGGTGCACGGCCTGACCGGTCTGCGGGTGGCCGACGCATCGGTGATGCCGACGATCGTGTCGGTGAACACGAACGCCGCGACCATCATGATCGCCGAGAAGGCGGCCGACCTGATCCGCGCGGGACGGGGCCGGTGACGGCGGGCAGACATCGGGTCCCGACATAGGATCGCAGGCATGCCGGTACCGGGTGAACAGGGCAAACACAAAAGGTCGCTGCTGCGCGAGCAGGCCTACCTGTCGCTGCGGGACGCCATCGTCAACGGCACGCTCGCACCCGGGGAGAAATTGCGGGATCCCGAGCTGGAACGCTGGCTCGGGATCAGCCGCACCCCCATCCGGGAGGCGATCGCCCGGTTGGAGACCGCCGGTCTGGTGCAGACGATGCCGGGGCGGTCGACCGTCGTGTCGAGTATCGACCGCAAGGCCGCGCTCGACGCGCAGGCGGTCGCGGCGGCCATGCATGCGCTGGCGGTACGGCTCGCGGTCCCGAAGATGACCGAGGCCGACATCACCGCCATGGTGGCGGCGAACGAGGAGTTCGCCGCCGCGCTCAGCGCGGGTGACCCGGCGGCGGCCATGCGCGCCGACGCCCGATTCCACAAAGTGGCGGTCGAGGTGAGCCAGAACCACGCCATCGGTGTGGCGCTGGAGTCGGTGACCCCGGTACTGCGCCGGCTGGAATATCAGCGCTTCTCGTCGCTGTCCGGGCGCCAGTCGATCAGCCAACACCAGCAGATCATCGAATTCTGCCGAGCCGGGGACGCCGAGGCGGCCGCCGCGGCGACTCAGCGGAATTGGGAGACCCTGAGCGCGCTGGACACCGACTGACGCTAAAGCGTCAGGATGCGCGGTCCGTCGGCGGTGACGGCCACGGTGTGCTCCCAGTGCGCCGCGCGCGACCCGTCGGTGGTGACGACGGTCCAGTCGTCGTCGAGGATCTTGGTGTTGGTGGTGCCGAGCGTGAGCATCGGTTCGATCGCGAGCACCGACCCGATTTCCAGGTAGGGGCCGCGACCCGGTGATCCCTCGTTCGGCAGGAACGGGTCCATGTGCATCTGCCGGCCGATCGCATGACCGCCGTAGCCGGCCACGATGCCGTACGTGCGGTTGTCGCGGGCTTCAGCGGTATGCGTACCGGTCTCGATGGCGTGCGAGACGTCGGTCAGCCGGTTACCCGGGACCATCGCCGCAATCCCCGCCTCCATCGAGAAGCGGGTGGCCGCGGACAGCTTCTCGTCGGCCTCGATCAGCGGACCCACGCCGAAGGTGACGGCCGAATCCCCGTGCCAGTCGTCGAGGATGGCGCCGCAGTCGATGGAGACCAGATCGCCGGCGGCCAGGATCTCGGCATCGGACGGGATGCCGTGCACCACGCGATCGTTGACCGAGGCGCAGACGGTGGCCGGGAAGCCGTGATAGCCCAGGAAAGACGGGACACCGCCGCCGTCGCGGATCACCGATTCGGCGATCCGGTCCAACTCGCCGGTGGACACCCCGGGCGCCGCGGCCTGCTGGACGGCCCGCAACGCCGCCGCGACCAGGGCACCGGCGGCAGCCATCGCGTCCAGTTCCCCTGGACTGCGTTGCGGGACGACCTTGCGTCGCAGACCCGGTACAGAGATCACGGCAGTTACTTGCCGAGGGCGGCCAGCGCCCGGTCGAACACCTCGTCGAGGCTGCCGACGGCGTCGACGGTCTTCAGCTCATCGGCGTAGTAGTCCAGCAGCGGCGCGGTCTCGTCGCGGTACACCTTGAACCGGTTGCGGATGACGTCCTCGGTGTCGTCGGCGCGGCCGCGACCCTTCAGGCGCGAGACCAGCTCTTCCTCGGGCACCCGGAACTCCACCACCGCGTCGAGCTTCAGGCCGCGCTTGGCCAGCATCTCCTTGAGCGCCTCTGCCTGCTCCACCGAGCGGGGGAAGCCGTCGAGGATGAAGCCGCCGGCCGCGTCATCGTGGTCGATGCGGTCGTCGACGAGCGCATTGGTCAGCGTGGCGGGCACCAGGTCGCCGGCGTCGAGGTAGCGCTTGGCCTCCACCCCGAGCGGGGTGCCGTTGCTGATGTTGTGGCGGAACAGGTCGCCGGTCGAGATCTGCGGGACGCCGAGTTGGGCGGCGAGCTTCTCGGCTTGCGTTCCTTTTCCGGCACCGGGAGGACCGAGCAGAACAATTCTCAACTTTTCGAACCTCTCACTTCAAGAAACCTTCGTAGTTGCGCTGCATCAGCTGGCTCTCGATCTGCTTCACGGTGTCCAGACCCACGCCGATCATGATCAGCACCGCGACGCCGCCGAAGGGCAGGTTCTGCAGCGTGGCACCACCGCTGCCGGCCTGCAGGACCACGTTCGGCAGCACGGCGATGACACCGAGGTAGATCGAGCCCGGCAGGGTGATCCGGCTGAGCACGTAGCGCAGGTAGTCGGCGGTCGGTTTACCCGGACGGATGCCCGGGATGAAGCCGCCGAACTTCTTCATCTCGTCGGCACGTTCCTCGGGATTGAACGTGATCGACACATAGAAGTACGTGAAGAAGATGATCAGACCGAAGTAGACCGCGATGTGGGTGATGCTGGTCGGATTCGACAGGTGGTTGGCGACGAACGAACTCCACCATCCGGTGCCCGGATTGGACCGTCCGCTGTCGATGAGCTGGGTGATCAGCTGCGGGATGTAGATCAGCGAGGACGCGAAGATGACGGGGATGACGCCGGCCTGGTTGACCTTCAGCGGCAGGTAGGTCGAGGTGCCGCCGTACATCCGGCGGCCGACCATGCGCTTGGCGTACTGGACCGGGATGCGGCGCTGTCCCTGCTCGACGAAGACGACACCGACCAGGATGGCCAGCGCGCCGATGCAGACGAAGGTGAAGATCAGGCCGCCGCGGGCGTCGAGGATCATCTTGCCCTCGGACGGGATGCGGGCCGCGATGCCGGCGAAGATCAGCAGCGACATGCCGTTGCCGATGCCGCGCTCGGTCACCAGCTCGCCCATCCACATGACCAGGGCGGCGCCCGCGGTCATGACCAGGACGATGACGACCAGGCCCCAGATCGAGGAGTCGTCGATGATCTCCAGCGAGCAGCCCTGCAGCAGGGCGCCGTTGGCGGCCATCGCCACGATGCTGGTGGCCTGCAGGATCGCCAGCGCGATCGACAGGTACCGGGTGTACTGCGTCATCTTGGCCTGACCGGCCTGGCCTTCTTTACGCAACTGTTCGAAACGCGGGATGACCACGGTGAGCAGCTGCACGATGATGCTCGCGGTGATGTACGGCATGACGCCGACGGCGAAGATCGACAGCTGCAGCAGCGCTCCACCGGAGAACAGGTTGATCAGCGAGTAGATCTGCGCGGAGTCACCGCCGGAGACCTGCTCGATGCACTGCTGGACGTTCGGGTAGTTCACGCCCGGGGACGGAACGGCCGCGCCGACGCGGTACAGCACGACAAGTCCCAGGGTGAAAAGGATCTTCTTCCTGAGGTCGGCAGTCCGCAGCGACGAGATGAAAGCCGAAAGCACTCTTCCTCCTGCGCAGCCGGCTTCAGTACGCGGCGTGCCGATGGGGCTGGTCGGTACCAGCGTCTGGTTAAAGTCTCACGCCACCTAGCAGCAGGTTTGCAACCTGCCTAGTCGCGCGTCAAACAGTCTACGAGACTAACAGCCCGACCCTGATCGTCCGCCATCGGTCGCGGCGGCCGCGCACGCCTCAGCCGGCAAGCTTCGCGGTGATCTGTTCGGCGATGTCGGTGGCCGCGGTCACCGGTTGCTGCCGCGCCGGCTCGCAGGCCTGGATGTCCAGGACGATGTTCACCGCGACCGACAGGACCCGCTGGCATGATCTCGCCTGGCCGCCGGCACCCCTGGTGTAGGGCATCGCCAGGGCGGTGTCGGTCTGCTGCAGGTCACCGCTGACCCACCTGGGCAGCTGCCGGTCGTTGACCCGGACGTTGACCGTGTGATCGGTGCACTTCGACCACCGGCGTGCCGAGTCGTCGAAGAATGCGCGTGCGGCATCGGCGGTGGGATAGGACACCACCGCCTGCACCACGAGGTTGTCCCAGTCATCGGTGTCGGGAACCCGCAGCAGCTGCCGACGGACCGACGTGTAGCGGCTGGGGTCGGACCTGGACTTTCAGGAATAGCGCGTACATTCGTAGGCGTTCATTACATCAGCTAATTAATTTGGCACACACGCTCACGAAACGAGGAGACATCCCCATGGCACGCACTGACGGAGACACCTGGGATCTGGCGTCCAGCGTCGGCGCCACCGCGACGATGGTCGCCGCGGCCCGCGCGATGGCATCCGCGGCCCCCTCCCCCGTGATCGACGACCCGTTCGCCGCCCCGCTGGTCCGGGCGGTGGGCGTGGACTTCTTCACCAAGCTGGTCGACGGTGAGATCACCGAGGCCGAACTCGGTGGCGATCCTCAGATGAACATCGCCCGGTTCGCCGACGGCATGGCCGCCCGCACCCGCTTCTTCGACGATTTCTACTCCGACGCCGCCGGAGCGGGCGTGCGCCAAGCGGTGATCCTGGCCGCCGGGCTGGATGCGCGCGCCTACCGGCTCTCCTGGCCCGCCGGCACCGTGGTGTACGAGGTTGACCAGCCCGAGGTGATCGAGTTCAAGACCACAACCCTGGCCGATCTGGGCGCCCAGCCGACGGCAGACCGTCGCACCGTCGCCGTCGATCTGCGTGATGACTGGGTCGGTGCCCTGAAGGCAGCCGGTTTCGATCCCTCCGCACCGACAGCCTGGATTGCCGAGGGGCTGTTCGGCTACCTACCGCCCGAGGCGCAGGACCGACTGCTCGAAGTCATCACCGAGAACAGCGCCCCGGGCAGCCGCATCGCCGCAGAAGCCGTACCCGCCATCGCCGATCTCGACCAGGAGGCGGCGCGTGAGCGCATGCAGGCGGTCCGTGATCAATGGGCCGACCATGGATTCGACCTGGACTTCAGCGAGCTGGTCTACCTCGGCGAGCGCACCGACGCCACCACCCACCTCATCGAACTGGGCTGGGAGACCTCGGCGATCCCGACCAACGGCCTGCTGGAGCGCTACGGCCTGTCCACGCTGCCCGAGGACGCCCAATTCGGGCAGGTCTCCTACATCACCGCGCTCAAGCAGAAAGGCTGACGGTGGCTCGCTCCGAGGGAGACACGTGGGACCTGGCCAGCAGCGTCGGCGCGACGGCGACATCGGTCGCAGCGTCGCGGGCGCTGGCCAGTCGCGGCCCGAACCCGCTCATTCATGACCCCTATGCCGCCGCTTTGGTCGAGGCCGTCGGCCTGCCGCACTTCGTGCGGGTGGCCAACGGTGAACTCGGCGACCAGGCCGATCCGTTGTTCGGCGCCGATCAGATGCGTGAGCACATCGCGGTGCGGACCCGGTTCTTCGACGACTTCTTCGCCGCCGCTGTCGGAGACAGCGATCCAGCCCCTGCTGTCGGAGACAGCGATCCAGCCCCCGTTGTCGGAGACAGCGATCCAGCCCCCGCTGTCGCAGGCGGCGTCCGTCAGGCCGTCATCCTGGCCTCGGGGCTGGACACCCGGGCCTACCGGCTCGACTGGCCCGACGACACGGTGGTCTTCGAGATCGACCAGCCCGCCGTGATCGATTTCAAGACCCGGGTGCTCGCCGAGGCCGGCGCCGAACTGCGCATCGATCGCCGCACCGTCGGCATCGACCTGCGTGAGGACTGGCCGGCGGCGTTGCGGGAGGCGGGCTTCGACCCATCGGCGCCGACCGCCTGGATCGCCGAGGGCCTGTTGATCTACCTGCCGCCCGAGGCGCAGGACCGGTTGCTCGACGACATCACCGCGCTCAGTGCACCGGGTAGCTCGCTGGCCACCGAGCACATGGACGCCAAGGCCCTCACCGGGGACTGGGCCAAGGAGCTCAGCGAACGGGGCCGCCGCTACGGCAGCGATATCGACCTCAATGCGTTGTTCTACAACGGTCCCCGCACCCCGGCCGGCGACCATCTGCGTGCCGCGGGCTGGCAGGTGACGGTGTTGTCCAACGACCAGGCGTACGCCGCCAACGGCTTCGAGCGCCCCAACGACCGGTTGGTGGCAATGGTCGGCGACTCCGGATATCTGCAGGCCACCTGGCGCGGGCACAGCGGCGAGGAAGATCGTAGGCTGGCGTGATGGCACGCGCAGACGGCGACAGCTGGGATCTTGCATCGAGTGTGGGGGCGACAGCGACCATGGTGGCCGCCGGCCGCGCCATCGCCTCCAGATCCGAACATCCGTTGATCGATGATCCGTTCGCCGCCGATCTGGTACGCGCAGTGGGCATCCCGGCCTTCACCATGATGGTCGACGGCACCGTGGATCTCGCCGCCATCGCACCGGAGGCCGCCGGCCAGGTCCAGTCGAACATCGACGAGATGGCCGTGCGCACGAAGTTCTTCGACGACTACTTCCTGGCTGCCGGCACCCAGGGCGTGCGGCAGGCCGTCATCCTGGCGGCCGGGCTGGACGCCCGTGCCTACCGGCTGCCCTGGGCGGACGGCACCGTCGTCTATGAAGTGGATCAGCCCGAGGTGATCGACTTCAAGACGCGCACGCTGGCCGGCCTCGGTGCCGAGCCGACCGCACAGCGGCGCACCGTTCCGGTGGATCTGCGCGATGACTGGCCGGCGGCGATGCGTGCGGCCGGCCTGAATCCGGGCGAGCCGACCGCGTGGTGCGCCGAGGGCCTGCTGATCTATCTGCCACCGGAGGCGCAGGACCGGCTGTTCGACAACATCCATGCGCTCAGTGCGCCGGGGAGCACGGTGGCCACCGAATTCGTGCCCGGCATGCGGGATTTCGATCCCGAGAAGGCCCGCACCGCTGCGGAGACATTCAGCAAGCTCGGCCTGCAGATGGACATGCCCTCGCTGATCTACCACGGCGAGCGAACCTCGGCCGCGGATTATCTGAGCGCGAAGGGTTGGCAGATGACCGGCGTGCCACGCACCGAGTTGTTCACCGAATATGGCCTCGCCACACCCGATTTCGGCGACCGCGATGTGCTCGGGGAGATCGTCTACATCAGCGGTCGGCTGAGCTGACCCGGTAATCCACCGGCGGCGGCGCTGCGGGCGTTCCCGGGGTCACCGTGCCGTCGATCGGACACCGGGCGGTCTCCGGGATACCGGCCAACGCCACCGCGCCGACGATGCATGCCGCCATCATGTAGTACGCCGGGATCAGGTTGTCACCGGTCGCGCCCACCAGCCACTCGTTGACCGCCGGCGCCGTGCCACCGAAGATCGACGTCGACACGTTGTACGCGATGGCGAACCCGGCGAAGCGCACCTGCGTCGGGAACATCGCCGGGAAGGTCGCCGAGATCGTCGCCAGCTGGGGCACGTAGAGCAGACCAAGCACCGCGAAACCGATGATGGCCCCGGCCGGTCCGGTGCCCATCAGCATGAACATCGGCACACCGGCGACGAAGAGGCCGATCAGCGAGAACCACCAGAGCGGCTTGCGGCCCCACCGATCGGATAACGTGCCTGCGATCGGCAGGAAGACCATCATCGAGAGCATCCCGATGATGGGCACGACCAATGACACGTTCGACGACAAGCCGATGGTGCCCTCCAGATACGTGGGCATGTAGGTCAGCAGCGTGTAGTTGGCGACATTGAGCGCCACCACAAGACCACCGAGCCGCAGGATCGGCCGCCAGTAGTTGACGATCAGATCCCGGAACTGTGTCGTCGTATCCGTTGTGTCTCCGGCGGTTTCCGCCGAGTCGGCCAGCTCCTGGAACACGGGGGTCTCGGCCAGCCGCGACCGGAGATACATGCCGATCAGGCCGAGTGGGGCGGCGACCAGGAATGGCAGCCGCCACCCCCACGAACCCATCTGATCATCGGTGAGCAACAGCGAGCAACCCAGCATCAGCGATGCACCGAGTGAGAATCCGGCCAGCGTGCCGAACTCCAGGAAGCTGCCGAGGAACCCGCGTCGGCGCGACGGCGCGTACTCCGCCATGAAGGTCGCCGCGCCACCGTACTCACCGCCGGTGGAGAAGCCCTGGACCATCCGCAACAGCACCACCAACACCGGAGCCCACATTCCGATCACGGCGTAGGACGGCACCAGGCCCACCCCGAGCGTCGCACCCGCCATCAGCAGGATCGTGAGCGCCAGAACCTGTTTGCGCCCGATCCGGTCGCCGAGCGGCCCCCAGATCAGGCCTCCGAGCGGTCGAACCAGGAAGGAAACCGCAAAGGTCATCAGCGCCAACAGCGTCGCACTCTGGGTGTCCCCGGGAAAGATGGCCGCCGAGATGTAGCTGACCCCGAAAGCGTAGACACCATAGTCGAACCACTCGGTCGCGTTACCGATCGCCGAGGCCGCCACCGCACGTTTGACCACGGCGGGGTGCGCATCGGTGGCCCGGGCGGATGCGGCCACAGAACTCACCTCTTTCGCGGGCACACCGCGTACGCCTTCTACGCACCGCTCGGCGTACCACCTCTGTGAGCTGTGCCCGGTCGTTCGGACGGCTAAACGCCTCCGCTGGTCACCGCGTCGATCGCCTCGTCGAGGTTGGCGTACAGCCCGACGACATCGGCGATCCCCACCAGTTTGAGCGGACGGCTGGTCGCTGGTCCGTCGGCGACGACGGCGAACCGGATCGCCGGGGTGATATCGGCGTGGGCAGCCATCAGCACACCCATCCCGGTGGAGGACAGGAAGTCCACCGCGAGAAGATCGACCACCACCGCGGCGGGCCGGTTGGCAGCGGCGGTGGCGATGGCGGCCTCCAGTTGCGGTGTGGTCACCGAATCCACCGTGCCGGTGACGGCCACCACGGCCACCTCCCCGCGACGGTGCTCCTCGATGTCGCAGTGCACTCCGCTAGCCATCGAAGCCTCCCATGCATCCGTGCGAAGCTCGCATCATCGGCACCTCCAGTCCGTTCGAACGTTTTGCGGCGGAGAGCAACTTCTCGTAGTTGTCCACCGTCAGGTCATGGGTCAAGTGCGCGCGCGCCGACTCGGCCACCAGACGCCGGTCGGTTGCGGCAACGGTCTCGACGGCTGCAGCCAGCCGGCCGGCCGCGCCCGGACCGGGATCCACCAGCACCCCGCCCGAGCCGAGGACAACCTCGGGCAGACCGCCGCGGCGCAAGCCGACCACCGGCGTACCGCACATCTGGGATTCCGCGGCCACCAGGCAGAACGGCTCCTCCCAGCGGGGCGTCACCAATGTCGCCAGGCTGCTGCCGTACAACTCGGCCAACCCGGAGTCGTCGACTGCACCGACGTACTCGACACCGTCACCCAGTCGGGGCGCGATCACCTCGTGGAACCAGTCGCCGACTCCGATCGGGCCGGCCAGCCGCAGACCGACGCCCGCATGCCGAGCCGCCCGGATCGCGATGTCGGCGCCCTTGTCAGGGATCAACCGTCCGGCCCAGGCCAGTGCGTCACCGCCGCCACCGAAGGCGAAGACCCCTGGATCGACACCGTTGGCGATGACCTGGACCCGGTCGAGAGTCGCCCACTGCTCGCGCAACGCCGCACTGACCGCCACCATGTGCGAGGACGAACCGGCAAGCCACGCACCCACCTCCATCCACGGGAACGGCGGGGTGTGCAGGGTGGTCACCGTCGGAATCGGCAACACGGTGCTCAACGCCAACGGCAATTGGTGCAGACTCTGGTTGAGAACGATGTCGAAGTCATTCCGAGACAACAGGTCCCGCATCACCGCGAGATATGCCACCTGATCGCTGAGGAAGTCCGGTTCGGGCAGGTTCGGGTCCGACGACGCGATCTGTGATAGCGCAGGAGTATCCGGCATCACGTGCACCCGGTCCGCGAGCGACGGGTCGGTTCCGTGGCGGGCCCACATCTCCACCCAGTGGCCGCGGTCGTGCAGACCGGCTGCGAGCATCGCGGTGAACCGCTCCTGCCCCCCGGCGTAGGGCTGACAGACGGGATTCCGCGACGGGCCGATGACGACGATGCGCATCAGGTTGCCTCCGCGCTCAGTTCGCCCAGGAAAGAGGCGAATCCACCCTGGACCCGGGACTCCGTCCGGCCAGATGTCCGCACACTGGTCTCGTGGGTCGCAACCCAGCGTGACGTCAAGACCCGGATACGCTCGACCAGTCCGACATCCTCTCGGCTCTCCGATTGCCGGAAGCCACCCGCCCGCAGGTACACATCAGCGGTGAAACCCAGATTGGCTCCGTGCACATGGCTGTGCCCCTCGGTCAGGTCGTGTTCACGAAGCCACCGTCGATAGACCTCTGGACTGACGTCAGTCGGGGTCACCGTTCCGATGACGGCGTCATTGCCGTTGCCGGCGAACTCGATCTGCCGGCTCAGCCAGTGCCGCGGCACCACGGTGTCGGCATCCGTACACGCGATCCACAGCGCAGAAGCGTCGATACCCGATGCCGCTGCACGGTCGATGGCATCCGCCGTGCCGGCCTGCCGAGCGGCGCCGACCTGGCATGCGTCACTGCTCAGCAGGCGTGCGCCGAGTTCGAGCGCGACCGCGCCGGTGTCATCGGTACAGCAGTCCAGGACCACCGTGATCCCGCAGGAGATCTCCGGCCTCTCGCTGCGCAGGGCGTCGACCGCGGCGGAGACACTGCCGACGCAGTCGCCGATGCGCTCCTGCTCATCCTGAGCCGGTATCACCACCTCGACATGTCGGATGGCGCTCATGACGCTCCCCGATACTCCCGGTAGACCGAGACCGGTTCGCCCCATACCTCCACGATCAGATCCACATCCTCATATCGGGCCCGCAGCGGGAGATCGAGCAGCGCTGCCGCCTGCTCGTGAACGGCTCTGCCGTCGAGCGGGATTCCGTCCGTCGGGCCGCGCCAATGCGCCAGCACGATCTCGCCGCGGGCGGTCAGATTCCGGCGCACCGCCCGCAGCGTCGCCGTCAGGTCCGGACCGTCGAGGAAATAGCCGATCTCCGACAGAATGATCGCGTCGAACGTTTCGTCCGGTAGGTCTCGCGGAGCCGCGCCGCAGATCCAGCGCACCGCGTCGGTTCGACGGCGCGCCACGGCCAGTGCGCGTTCGCTGGCGTCGATCGCGACGACCGTGTCCGCGCGACCGGTCAGCTCCTCGGACAGTTGACCGGTAGCGCACCCGACCTCGAGGACGCGCTGATAGCGCTCGCGACCCAGACAAGCCAAGACCAGGGACAGACGACGCCGCTCGTAGGCGAAATCGTCCAGGTGCCAAGGATCTTCTTCGCCTCCGGCCAACATCGCGTCGAACGGCTCTGCGACGTCGCTGCGGTCGCGCCCGCCGTCGACCTCGCCGACGACGCGGGCCGCCAGAACCGGATCCTGCGGGATCAGCACGGTCTCGAACACCCGATGCGCACGCCGAAGGACCGCGGGCCCCACGATCGGTCGGTCGTCTCGGGCGGTCAACTGACTCGTGTAACAGTCGATCGCAGATGCCTTCGAGCGCAGCGCCGCCAGCGAGGGCGACAGCGTCCGCAACCGGGACCAGTCCACATCGGCCGGAGTCGCCCAGTGCCACAGCCAGATCGGATAGTGCAGTAGCACGGCGTCATTCTCGCGGGCCACGCCGGCCGCCACCCGTGCGGCCGCCTCGTGATCGGAATGCCCATCACATTCGACGGGGGCGAAAACCACCGTGTCGGCATCGATCAGCTTCCCAAGCGACTCCGCCAGATCGGGCGCGGCCCCGTCCAAACCGCCGTCGGGCAGGTCGCACCACACCGCGGACATCTCGGAGCCCAGCGTCGCAATGGCGCGGTCCCCCTCGGTGCGACGGGGCGTGGAACGCGGCCCGCTGCCGCCGTGGGTGGCAAACACCACAGTGACATCGACATTGCGTGCGCTCAGATCCGCCAAGGTCGCTCCGAGTGCGAGCGTCTCGTCGTCAGGATGCGGCGCCACGACGACAACCCGCGAGCACCCCTTGACGATGGCCGACAGATCGAGCCTGGGAACGCCGTCCCACCCGGGCGCGAGCAGCCACGTCGCCTCGTCGGTCCCGTCGTCCCGATGGGTGAACTGCCGGGCCTCAATCATGGATCTCCTCCTGGTCGGCAATGCAGAGCTCGCCCAGATACGCGAGATCGCGTGGACCGTGATGCTGGCGTAGATAGACACCGAGATCGGCCACCCGACGGGCGTACTGCTCGTCGCCGACCAGCGGCCCCGGCCCGAGCAGATGGCCGGCTGTCCGCAACGTGTTCTCACATGTGCGGGCCACGACAGCCCGCACCCGTTGTGCCAGCAGCCCAGGGGAACCGGTGCCGGCATCCACGGCCTGCGCGGCGTACGAAAGGCAGGTGGCAGCGGCGAACATCTCCTCGTCCACACCACCGAGCTGCGCGGCCGCTATCGGCTGCACGGCCCGCCTGGTGACATGTCGTAACATCTGCGCACGCAACGCCAACGCCACACCGAACCAGACCGCAGCGACTCCGATTCCGCCCCAGGCGAATCCAGGCCGGTCGACGTACCAGCCGGAACCACCGAGCGGCGTCGCCGGCAGTTGGTCCACCGCGATGGGTCCGCTCGGTATCAATGCCAGTCCACGTGAAACCCATTGCGTAGGAATCACTTCGACGTGACGCGGATCTAGCCTCACGGCAAAGGCGCGCTGGCCCCCGTCGGGAGCCTCGGCCGTGACCACTGCGTGCGAAAGGCGGCCGGCCAGCGAGCACCACGGCTTGGTCCCGGACAGCAACCAGCCGTCGGCGCCCTGCCGTGCGCTCAACGCGAAGCCCGGCGCGTGTGCGGCGTACACACCCCAGGTCGAGCCGTCGTCGACAGGTGCCCCGGCCTGGTCCAGGATCGCCAGTGCATCCAGGTGGGGCTCGACGATGCGGGCCAGTGATGCATCGACGAAACCCAGTGTCGCCAGCACCTGCAGATACTCGAATGTCCTGCCTCCGCCGGGCCGATGGGCGGACAGATGCGTGGCGATCCTCAACGCAGCGGACACCTCGATCGGCCTGTCGGTGGGCACCGACAGGCTTTCCTGCAGATGTCGATCGACGAGGTCCAGCACTACGTCGATTCAACGCGGCCGTGCCGCCGCCGGGCTACACCCTTAGGGGTGTATCCGCGTCTCTTCGGGTCGGAAATTGTGCGTGACCCCCCAGGCGACGGCCTGCGATCGCCGCGTCACCCCGAGTTTGCGGTAGGCCGAGCGCACGATCGACTTCACCGTGTTGATGGACAGGTAGCAGGATTCGGCGATCTCGTTGTTGGTCCGACCCTGGGTGATCAGCGCCAACACCTCGGCCTCGCGGGCGGACAGCCCCAGATCCTGGCCGGGCCAGGCCATCGGCATCGACATGGTTCCGTCGCCGCGCTCCACCACGGTCTCGCCGGCGTGGATGCGCTCCAGGCAGTCCACCAGCCGGTCCACCGGCAGCGACTTGGCGAGGTAGCCGTGGACTCCGCCGGCCAGCGAGCGATCGATCAGCAATTGGTCGATGTTCCAGGAGTACACCACCACCCGGCCGCCGTGGTTGCGGCCCGTCAGGTCGGTGACGTCCACCCGGTCACCCTGCGCGGCGGCGAAGGTGTCCCAGATGATGATGTCGACATCGGCCTGTACCTCGGTGCGTGCATCGAGTTCGACGATGCGCACGCGGTCTGCATAGGGCCGCAGCAACGCGGCCAGACCCGCGACTATGAGTTCATAGTCGTTGACGATGGCCAGGGTTACCGGCGAACTGCTCACTCAGCCCGCCTTCCGCTCGACCGTCTTCGCCGCGATAACGATAGACCCATCCGGCGCAGGCCATCACACGGTAGGCCAAGTTCAGAACCGGTGCTCGCCCAACCACATGGCGTTCACCCCGGTGAGCGCGCGTTCGGCCTGATCGAAGACCCCCACCACCGACTGGCCCAGCAGTGCTCCGACCGCCTGCGGCAGGGATGCCGCCGCCGGCTGCGAGGATGGCTTGGGGCGCAACATGTCCAGCACCGACGAGCCCGGATAGTTGAGCACCCGCACCTGCGCGTCGGCGCCCAGTCCGGCACGCTCCTTGGCGCGCTCGACGGCCGTGTGCAGGCCACCCAGGGTGTCGACCAGGCCGCGCTCGGCGGCGTCGGCTCCGGTCCACACGCGACCGCGGGCGACGGCCTCGACCGCCTCGGTGGTCATGTTGCGGCCCTGGGCAACCCGCTCGACGAAGTCGGTGTAGAACAGGTCGGCTTCCGCTTCGACCTGGGCGTGCTGCTCCGGGGTGAACGGTGCGTCGGCCGACCAGGCGTCGGCATTGGCGTTGGTGCGCACCGTGTCCGACCCGATGCCGAGCTTGTCCTTGAGCTCGCGCGAGATCAGCTTGCCGGTGACCACGCCGATGGACCCGGTGATGGTGCCTGCGTTGGCGACGATCTCATCAGCTGCCATCGAGACGTAGTAGCCGCCCGATGCCGCGACCGAGCCCATCGATGCGACCACGATCTTGCCGGCCTCCCGCGCCCGCACCACCTCGCGCCAGATCGTCTCCGAGCCCGTCACCGAGCCGCCGGGACTGTCGACGCGCAGCACGATCGCGGCCACCTCGTCATCCGCGGCCGCTTCGCGCAGGGCGGCGGCGATGGTGTCACCGCCGGCACTGGAATTACCGAACGGCAGCACCTGCGGTCCGCCGCGGCCGCTGACGATCGGTCCGTGCAACGTGACCACGGCGATCGCGGGCCTCTTGCGGCCCGGGAGGGGCGGAACCGGTGTAGCGGCGCCGGCCCGGGCGTAGCGGGACAGATACATCCGCGGCGCGGTATCGGCACCGTCGGCGGTCGCGGCGGCGCCGGCCAGTGCGCTCATCCGCGCGTAGGCCTCGTCCCGGAAGCCGATGCGGTCGATCAGGCTGGCGGACAGGGCTTCATCGCGCAGCAGCGGCGCCTTGTCGGCGAGCAGGTCGACGGTGGCGACCTCGAGCCCACGGGCGGCGGCCACCGCGTCGAGCACCTGCCGATGCAGACTGCCGATCATGGCGGCGTCGGCTTCCCGATGGGCGTCGGTGTAGCTGTTCTGCGTGAAAAGGTTTGCCGCGGACTTGTATTCGCCACGCGCGACGAACTGCGCCTCGATCCCGGCCTTGCCGAGCGCGTCGCGCAGGAACAGTGCGCTGGTGGCGAATCCGATCAGGCCGACGGTGCCCGAGGGCTGCATCCACACCTCGCGGAATGCCGAGGCCAGGTAGTAGGACAGCGTGCCCGGGTAGGTCTCGGCCCACGCCAGCGTCGGCTTCTTCGCGCCGAACGCGGCGATGGCGTCGCGCAGTTCCTGGATCGGCCCGGGTGGGGCGGCGGCCAGTTGCACCCGCCCGATCAGCCCGGCGATCCGGTCGTCCTCGGCGGCCCGGTGGATGGCGGCGACTGCCTGGCGCAGCGTCAAGGGTTTACCGCCCAGGTTGATCAGCGTCAACGGGTCGAAGCCGACGGTCTCGGGCGGGGCAATCTGCAGATCGAGTTCGAGCACGCATCCGCGCGGGACGCCGCCGTGGCGGGCGGTGTCGACCTTGCGGAACAGGTCGCGCACGTCGTCGGGGCCGGGCAGGCTGGGCAACAATCCGAACATCTTTCGAGCCTACCGGCGGGTTTCGGCCCGGCGGGTTCGCCGAGTGTGAAACGTCGACGGCCCTTCGCCCGACTTCCCGACGACGTTTCACACTCGGCGCGTGGACTCCGACAACGCAAAAGGCCCCTGCCGAAGCAGGGGCCTTCTGACGTAAAGCGTGTTTCCTACAGCTCGGTGGCCGAACCGCCCGCGGCGGTGATGGCCTCGCGGGCGCTGCCGCTGAACTTGTTGGCGGTGACATCGACCTTGACGGCCAGCTTGCCGTCGCCGAGCACCTTCACCAGCGAGTTCTTGCGAACCAGGCCCTTGCCGACCAGCTCGTCGACACCGATGGTGCCACCCTCGGGGAACGCCTTGGCGATATCGCCGACGTTGACGACCTCATAGGCGACCCGGAAGCGGTTGCGGAAGCCCTTGAGCTTCGGCAGCCGCATGTGGATCGGCATCTGGCCACCCTCGAACGCCGCGGGGACGTTCTTGCGGGCCTTGGTGCCCTTGGTACCGCGGCCTGCGGTCTTACCCTTGGAGCCCTCACCGCGACCGACACGCGTCTTCTTGGTCTTCGAGCCGGGCGCCGGCTTCAGGTCGTGCAGCTTGATGACACTCATGATTACTGGACCTCCTCGACCGTGACGAGGTGGTGCACGGTCTTGATCAGACCTCGGGTCTGGTCGTTGTCCTCACGGACCACGGACTGGCGGATCTTCCGCAGCCCGAGCGTCCGCAGGCTTTCGCGCTGCTTCCAGCGTGCGCCGATGGTTCCGCGCACCTGGGTGATCTTGAGCTCTGCCATGACTATGCGCTTCCTTCACGAGCCGCCGCGACCGCAACGGCTTCGGCCTCGCGGCGTGCCTTCAGCATGCCGGCCGGGGCCACGTCCTCGATGGACAGACCGCGACGGGCCGCCACCTCTTCGGGACGCTGGATCATCTTCAGCGCGGCAACGGTGGCGTGCACCACGTTGATCGCGTTGTCACTGCCCAGCGACTTGGCCAGGATGTCGTGCACGCCGGCGCATTCCAGCACCGCACGCGCCGCACCACCGGCGATCACACCGGTACCGGGGCTGGCCGGACGCAGCATGACGACACCGGCTGCGGCCTCACCCTGGACCGGGTGGACGATGGTCCCGCCGATCAGCGGAACCCGGAAGAAGTTCTTGCGAGCCTCTTCGACACCCTTGGCGATGGCGGCCGGAACTTCCTTGGCCTTGCCGTAGCCGACACCGACCATGCCGTTGCCGTCACCGACGATGACCAGCGCGGTGAAGCTGAAGCGCCGACCACCCTTGACCACCTTGGAGACGCGGTTGATGGTGACGACGCGCTCGATGTAGTTGCTCTTCTCGCCACGGTCGTCGCCGCGACCGCGACCACCGCGGTCGTCACGTCCCCGGCCGCCGCGATCGCCGCGGCCACCGCGATTGTCCTGCGCCGAACCGGCGCCAGCCTGGTCGGCCATCATGCAGTCCTCTCGTTGTCAGTCATCAGAATTTCAGCCCGCCTTCGCGCGCGGCGTCAGCCAGCGCGGCGATCCGGCCACCGTAGGTGTAGCCGCCACGGTCGAACACGACCGTCTCGACTCCGGCAGCCTTGGCGCGCTCGGCGATCAGCTGACCGACCCGCACGCTCTGTGCCTTCTTGTCGCCCTCGACCGCACGGACATCGGCCTCGATGGACGATGCCGCCGCGACGGTCACGCCGGCCAGGTCGTCGATCAGCTGCACGTGGATGTGCCGCGCCGACCGGTTGACCATCAGACGCGGCGTGTCCGCGGTGCCCTCGACCTTCTTGCGCAGACGCGCGTGACGGCGGATGCGGGCGTTCCGACGGGTCTCGGAGATGTTCTGCCCCACCGGCTTCCGGATGGGAGCTTCAGTCTTCGTGGTAGCCATGGGTTACTTACCTGTCTTTCCGACCTTGCGGCGGATCTGCTCACCCTCGTAACGCACGCCCTTGCCCTTGTACGGGTCGGGGCGACGCAGACGACGGATCACCGCGGCGATCTGGCCGACCTTCTGCTTGTCGATGCCCGTGATCGAGAACTTGGTGGGTGTCTCGACCGCGAACGTGATGCCCTCGGGTGCCTCGATGAGGACCGGATGGCTGTAGCCGAGCGCGAACTCCAGGTTCGAACCCTTGAGCGCGACGCGGTAGCCGACGCCGAAGATCTCCATCTTGCGGGTGTAGCCCTCGGTCACACCGGTGACCAGGTTGGCCACCAGGGTGCGGGACAGACCGTGCAGCGAGCGGCTGCGCCGGTCGTCGTCCGGACGGTCCACCACGATGGCGCCATCGTCGTTGCGCGACACCTGGATCGGCTCGGCGATGTCCAGGGTCAGGGTGCCCTTGGGCCCCTTCACCGAGACGTTCTGGCCTTCGATGGTGACGTCGACCCCGGCGGGAACCGGGACCGGCTGCTTTCCAATACGCGACATGTTCTCGTCCCCCTACCAGACGTACGCGAGGACTTCGCCGCCCACGCCCGATCGAGCTGCCTGACGGTCGGTGAGCAGACCTGAGGACGTGGAGATGATCGCCACGCCCAGGCCGCCGAGCACCCGGGGCAGATTGGTGGATTTTGCATAGACCCGCAGGCCGGGCTTGCTGACCCGGCGCAGGCCGGCGATGGAGCGCTCACGGCTGGGGCCGTACTTGAGCTGCACCACGAGTGCCTTGCCGACCCGAGCATCCTCGGTGCGGTAATCGGAGATGTAGCCCTCGGTCTTGAGGATCTCGGCGATGTTGGCCTTGATCTTCGAGTGGGGCAGAGTCACCTCGTCGTGATACGCCGAATTGGCGTTACGCAGACGCGTCAAGAAGTCTGCGATGGGATCGGTCATCGTCATGACAGCCGGTTCACCTTCCTCGCGGCGGTTCCCAGTCCGGGCCTACCGTGTTAATCAGTAATGAATGCTGGTTACCAGCTGGACTTCTGCACACCGGGCAGCTCGCCCGCATGTGCCATCTCACGCAAGCAGATCCGGCACAGGCCGAACTTGCGGAACACCGCGTGGGGCCGGCCGCACCGGTTGCACCGGGTGTAGGCGCGCACTGCGAACTTGGGCTTCTTGTTGGCCTTGTTGACCAGAGCCTTCTTTGCCATTGCTCAGTTCTCCTTGAACGGGAAGCCCAGAGCGCGCAGCAGCGCACGGCCTTCGTCGTCGTTCGTCGCCGAGGTGACGACGGTGATGTCCATGCCCCGGGGGCGATCGATGGAGTCCACGTCGATCTCGTGGAACACCGACTGCTCGGAAAGGCCGAAGGTGTAGTTTCCGCTGCCGTCGAACTGCTTGGGGCTCAGGCCACGGAAGTCGCGGATACGCGGGAGGGCGATCGAGACCAGGCGGTCGAGGAACTCCCACATCCGGTCGCCGCGCAGCGTGACGCGGGCACCGATCGGCATGCCCTCACGCAGCTTGAACTGTGCGATCGACTTGCGAGCCTTGCGGATCTCGGGCTTCTGACCGGTGATCAGGGCCAGGTCGTTGACGGCGCCGTTGATCAGCTTGGCGTCGCGGGCGGCGTCACCGACACCCATGTTGACGACAACCTTCACCACGCCCGGGATCTGCATCACGTTGGCGTAGTTGAACTCGTTGTTCAGCGCGTCCTTGATTTCCTCGCGGTAGCGCTGCTTGAGCCGCGGCTGCACCTTGGCGGTGTTTTCTACAGTGGTCATTCTCAGATGTCCTTGCCGTTGCGCTTGGAGACGCGAACCTTCTTGCCGGACTCCTCGTCGACGCGGTAGCCGATGCGGGTCGGGTTGCCATCGGAGTCGATGACCATGACGTTGGAGACGTGGATGGGGGCCTCCTGGGTGACGATGCCGCCCGAGGATGCGCCGCGCTCGTTCTGCGACTGCGCGGTGTGCTTCTTGATCCGGTTGACGCCCTCGACGAGGACCTTCTCGCGGGTCGGGTAGGCCTCGATGACCTTGCCCTTGGCGCCCTTGTCCTTACCGGAGATGACGAGCACGGTGTCGCCCTTGTGCACCTTCATTTACAACACCTCCGGGGCAAGCGAAACGATCTTCATGAACTTCTTCTCGCGCAGTTCGCGCCCGACCGGGCCGAAGATGCGGGTGCCACGCGGGTCGTTGTCGTTCTTGATGATGACCGCGGCGTTCTCATCGAACTTGATGTAGCTGCCGTCGGCGCGACGGCGCTCCTTGACGGTGCGCACCACGACCGCCTTGACGACATCGCCACGCTTGACGTTGCCGCCGGGGATGGCGTCCTTGACGGTCGCGACGATGATGTCGCCGATACCGGCATAGCGCCGCGACGAGCCACCGAGAACCCGGATGCAAAGGATCTCCTTGGCACCCGTGTTGTCGGCGACCTTCAGCCGCGATTCCTGCTGAATCACTCGATCTCCTGACCTGGTTTTGTATGCACGCCAGATACCGACCTGGACGTACGCGGTCTTTGTCACTTCAGGGCACGCAGAGCTGACAGGAAAACTGCACAAGCCAGCCGAGGTCTGCCCGAGGCAACCCCTACATACTAGGTGAGCACGTGCTTTGCACCAAATCGCCGCTCACCCCTCTGCGACTTCGGTGAGGATTCGTGCGCTGACCGCACGTAAGCTCACCGACATCACAGGTCAGCGGCGCAGCGGAACCCGATATGGGTGGTCGCGGTATCCCGGGACTGTGGGGATCGCGCCGCCGGCCGGTAGCGGTGACAGTACTCGGGTGCGCACAGGTGCGACCCGCCCTTGAGCGCCTGGCTCACGCCGGGATCGTCGGCGGGCAGACAGCACGGGTTGGGCACCCTGCCGGTGAACTCGCTGCTGGTCCATTCCCAGACGTTGCCGATCATGTCGACCAACCCGAAACCGTTGGGCGGGAACGTTCCGACCGGCGACGTACCCACCCAGCCGGCGGCGCCCTCGTTGTGGAACGGGAACCTGCCCTGCCAGGTGTTGGCCATCGGCGTGCCGTCCGGGCGGGGGTCGTCGCCCCACGGGTAGATGCTCTCGGACCCGGCCCGTGCCGCGTACTCCCACTCGGTCTCGGTCGGCAGCCGCCGCCCCGCCCAGCCGGCATAGGCCAGCGCGTCCGCGTAGGCCACCTGCACGACAGGGTGGTCGGGCATGCCACGGGTCCCCGGTCCGAACGGGTGCCGCCAGCCGGCCCCGGGGGCCCAGTCCCACCATTGCCGCCAGTCGCGCAGATCGACCGGGCCCGGCGTCGGGCGGAAGACCATCGCGCCGGGCTGCAGGTCGGCGGCCGCGACACCCGGGTACAGCGCCGGGTCCAGCGGACGCTCGGCGATCGTGACATAGCCGGTGTCCTCGACGAACCGCGCGAACTGGGCGTTGGTGACGGGGTGCCGCTCGATGGCGAAGGCATCCACGTGCACGGTGCGGACCGGCGCCTCCTCGGGGTAGAAACGGTCCTCCCCCATCCGGAACGCGCCGGCGGGTAACTCGACGAGTTCGGTCACGGAATCCTGACCTCGATGTCCTGCGTCAGCTGCGCGCTGATCGGGTCGAAATCAGCTGTCTCACTCGGCGCTTCGACATGCACAGCGACCAGGTAGGCGCCTCCGGTGGTCGGGATGTGCAGGACCCGGTCGACGTACTCGGTCGCCATCTCGCCGGCGTCGGAGAGGGTCCCCATCAGCTTCTGACCGCTGTAGGCACACAGTTCGGCCGGCAGCACGCTCACCGAGCTGACCGCCGCACGCTCGGTCAGCCGGTCGGCATAGTCGGCGAACGCCGCCTGCGGATCCAGCGTGGTCGCGGCGATGGTCACCCGCGCCGACAGCCCGGTGGGCCCGGTCAGTTGCGCTCCGATGTCACCGGTGCCGCCCTGCATCGACCAGCCGTCGGGTACCGCGATGGTCAGGACCGGTGCCGCGGGATCGGCGATCTGCGCGGTCATGCCCACCGGGGGCCGCTGCGGGAACTCGCACGTCACCGCGCCGGTCGGAACTGGTGTGCTGGTCGGGACGACACCGAAATCCGGGTGCGCGATCGCCGAGGACGGTCCCGCCGGGGTCGTCCCCGGTGTCGAAGGCGGTGTTGCCGCCGAGGTGACCGACGCGGCGGGTACGGCCGTTCCGTCGTCGGCGCGGGTACAGGCCGGCGCCAGCATCGACGCCAGCGCCAGGACCGCCATTCCGGCGCGCATCTCCACGATCAATCCCTCGCAAACGCCCGGGCCAGTTCCCGTTCCACATCGAGGTACGGGGCTCCCGAGATGTCGATGATTCCCTGGGCGATTGTCCCACCGGTGAATGGGAACGGGGCCCGGTACGCGGCGCTGACGGCTTGACCGGGATTGCTGCCGATCTTGATACCCGCCCCGGCCAGGCCGAAGCTCCCCGGGTGGGTCCGCACGCCGTCGCGGGTGGCGACGGCCGTGCCGTCCACGTAGAGCGTCACCGCACCGAGCGGGGTGTGACTGTTCTCGACGGTGCCGGTGCGCTCGTATCGGACCCCCACGATGTGCGCCCCCAGCGGGAGCCCGGCGGTCGAGGACACCGCCTGCTCGTCCTCACCCATGAAGTTGTAGACGTAGTGCAGCTGCCCGCCCTCAACGAAGAGCACATGTCCGCCGTGTCCGGCCCCGTGTTTGAACAGCACGCCCCGGGCGTCACCGGAGTCGACGGTCACCTCGACGAACACCGAGAACGACCGGCCGCGCAGTTCCGGCGCTGCGCCACTGCCGACTTCGGCATTCTCGGGGTAGAAGGCGTAGCTGGTGCGCTCCCCGGAAAGATACGGACGCCACCGGCTCAGCGTCTCGAAGATGTTGAGGTCGCCCAGCGGAAGACCGTTGTACTTGGCGGCCTCGTCGAACCAGAGCTGTTGCAGCTCAGCCAGTTTCTCCGGATACGTGGCCGCCAGATCACGGCACTGGCTGCGGTCGGATTCGATGTGGAACAGCTCCCAGCGATCGGCATCGAAGTGACTCCAGCCGGCCGGACTGGCCGCGTGCACCGTGCCGGCGAACCAGCCGTCGTACCAGATGCCCCGGGTGCCCAGCATGCCGTAGTACTGGATGCGCTTGTCGGACTTGATATTCGCGTCCTTCAGCGTGGCGGCGAAACTGATGCCGTCCAACGGCTGCTGGGCGATGCCGCCGACCTCATCCGGCGGCGTCACGCCCAGCAGCTCATACACCGTGGGCGTGATATCGCAGACGTTGACATAGTTGTCGCGGACCTCGCCGCGCGCGTCGATACCGTCGGGCCAGGAGATGATCGCGCTGTCGGCGATGCCACCCTCGTGCGAGGCGTACCGCTTGTAAAGCTTGTACGGCGTATTGAACGCCATCGCCCAACCGATCGGATAGTGGTTGAACGTCTGCGGCCCGCCCAGGACATCGAGATACCCCATGCTCTCCTCGACGGTGTCGATATAACCGTTGAAGAACTTGCCCTCGTTGACCGTACCGTTGGGGCCTCCCTCACCGCTGGCGCCGTTGTCCGAGATCACCACGATGACGGTGTTGTCCAATTGGCCGGACTCATCGAGGTAGTCGAGGATCCGACCGATCTGGGCGTCGGTGTAGGACAGGAAGCCGGCGAACACCTCGGCCATCCGCGCGAACAGTCGCTTCTCGCTGTCATCGAGGCTGTCCCACGGCCGCACCGTGTCCTGCGCCGGCCACGATTCACCGTTGGGCCCCTTGACATCCAGGTAGGGGTTGATCGGAGACAACTCGGTGTCGGCCGGGACGATCCCGAGGCGCTTCTGATTCTCCAGGACGATCTCCCGGTAGCGCTCGTAGCCCATGTCGAAGGTGCCGCTGTAGCGATCGGCCCATTCGGTGAACACATGGTGCGGTGCGTGTCCGGCACCCGGGCACAGGTAGGTGAACCACGGCTTGTCCGGGGCGATCACCTTGGCATCTTTGATGAACTCGATGGTCCGGTCGGCCAGATCCTTGGAGAGGTGATACCCCTCCTCCGGCCCCGCCGGAGGAGGCACCGGATGGTTGTCGTACACCAGCTCGGGATACCACTGATCGGTCTCACCGCCCAGGAAGCCGTAGAACCGCTCGAACCCGCGACCGAGCGGCCAGTGCCGCTTGGTGGCGGCCAGATTCGACTCCTCAAGCGGGGTCAGGTGCCATTTGCCGACGGCGTAGGTGTTGTACCCACGCTCGGCGAGCACCTCCGACAACAGCGCGGTGTCCCGCGGGATCCGTCCGTTGCAGTTCGGGAACCCGTCGGTGAACTCCTCGATGGTCGCCATCCCGACGGTGGTGGCGTTGCGGCCGGTGAGCAACGCCGCGCGAGTCGGTGAGCACAGCGCCGTGGTGTGGAACTGGGACAATCGCACGCCCTTGTCGGCGATGCGGGTCATCGCGGGCATGTCGACCAGACCGCCGAAACAATCCCAGGTGGCGATGCCGATATCGTCCCAGACCAGGTACAGCACGTTCGGTGCGCCGGCGGGGGCGGTGGGCGCGGCATACGGCCCCCAGTCTGCCTCCGAGTCGCGGATGTCGAGTGCGATCGTGCCCTGGAATTCAGCGGTCATCGGCCCTCCCGGGTTAGGCGTCGCCCGGAGAGTACACCCGCACCGGCACCGCCGCCCCGGAATCAGCCGTCGGTCGGCTCGTTCACCCGGTACAGACGCCAATCCGGTTGCCCGTCGCCGTCATTGGGGATCTCCAGCTCAAGAGTCGCGACCTCGGCCCCGGTGTCGTACAGCGTCGGGTACCGCAGGTTCAGCGCGTCCGAGGCGCCGCGGCCGATCGGCGGCACCGCGAGCAGATATTTGATGCCGCGCTCGGACGGGTCGTTGAGCAACTCCGTGAAATCCGGATCGGAGGGGATCACGAACACTCGCGGACGGTCCGTGGCGGCCAGCACCGCGAATCCGTAGACGGTGTCGGTGATCACCGAACTGTCCGGCAGGTCCAGCGAATCCAGGTGCGCGGCGATGCGACGCTCGGTGAGAAAGGTGCGCGCGATCCGGTGCTCGATGGCCTTGTGCTCGGTGACGTTGTCGGGCTCCGGCGCCACCACGGCACCCAGTCCGTATTCCTGGGGCGCATAGTCGGACCGGCCCATCCCGATCACCGTGACCGGGATACCGATGGCCAGCGTCGCAGCGACCGCGACATAGACCGCCGGCGACCGCCTGGAGGTGTCGACGGTGGGTGCTACCGGCGGGGCATACCGGCCCCGCCGTTTCGCCGGAGCCGGCACCCCGTCGGGGACACCGAGCAGGGCCAGCGTGGCGGCCATCGGAATGGCGATGATGAAGAACCGTAGGAAGGGGAACGTCGAACCCTGCGCGTAGCTGACAGCCTGGAATCCCAGCACCGCCCCGTACATGGCCAGCGGCACCACCAGCATCTGCCAGTTCGGCCGGCCCCAGCGCTGCATCACCGCCCACAGCGCCAACGGCAGCAGTGTCGGGGCCAGCAGCATGACGCATACGGCGGCGAATCCGATGCCGTCGGTGAAGGTGGGTGCGGTCTGGCCGGACTGTTCCAGGATCGCAGCATTGCCGTACTGGGATGTGAACTGGGCGAAGGCCTCTCCGGTGATCAGCCAGCCGGCCGCCGCCCACCCCAGGAAGGCCGCCACCCCCGGCCCGCTGACGATCAGCATGTCCATCACGGTGCGCCGGATCCGCGGCGGCGTCCGCGCCCGCAGATAGGTGGTGACACCGACGATCAGGCCGGCCGCCCCCACCGACGCCAACGCGTCATACCGGGTGAGGTAGGCCAGGCCCATCGCGACGCCGCCGGCGGTCACCAGGTGGTGCACATCGTCGTCGACCATCCACATGATCAGCCGGCGCACCGCCCAGGTCATGAAGAAGATGAAGGGCGCCTCGCTCATCCCGTTCGAGCCGTAGAACACGATCATCGGGTTGAACGCGAACAATGCGGTGATCGTCAGCGCATAGCCGCGCGGTATGCCGCGATCACAACCCATGCTGAAGATCTGCACCGCGGCGCCGGCCATGAACAGGCTCGACATCAGGGTGCCGGAGAAGGCCCGCCCGGCCAGGTCGGCCCAGATGTCGCTGAACAGGATCGCCGGGATCTGCACCATGGCCGCCACCGGGGTGAAGATGAAGCCGACGGCCGCCAGATGCGGATCGCGGCTGAACAACACGGCCTGCGTCGAGGCCACGCGCGACAGCGTGTCGCCCATGATGAATCCGTGCCGGATCTGCAACCACCACCCGACCGCCAGATAGACCGTCACGGCCAGGAAGAAGATCGCGAACTTGATTCTGCGGTCGGTCATGTCGACCCCACCGCCTGCTCGTGGGCGGTCTTCTCGTCCGGCTTGTCGGCCAGGCCGTGAAAGGTCTTCTCCCAGAACGAGGGCTGTCGGATCATCTGGTAGCAACCCTTGGCCGCCGCGACGCTCATCATCAACCAGAACAGCGGCACCGACAGCGCCGCGTGCAACAGGTCGGCCCGGTCGTCCTCGCGTAGCGCGATCATGTTCATGTACATGACGGTGAAGTTGCCGATGATCATGGCGATCAGCGCCGGGAAATAGATGATGGGCGGGAAGATGCTGCCCACCACCGCGGGCTGTCCGAGGAACCACAGCACGGTGATGAACCAGAACAGCAGGTTCAGCACGGCGATGATCGGGGTGCCCGCCAGCACCAGGGTGAACCGGATGAAACTGCGGGTCCCCAGCGTCCGGTACAGCTTCATGGGGCGCCGGATGTGCACCAGCCAGGTCTGTAGATAGCCCTTGTACCAACGGGATCGCTGGCGGACCCAGTTGATGGGGTCGCTGTTGGCCTCTTCCAGGGTGTAGGAGTCGATAACGGCGGTGTGCAGTCCGTGCGCCGCGATGCGCAGACCCAGATCGGCGTCCTCGGTGACGTTGAACGGATCCCACGCACCGATGTCCACCAGCATGTCGCGCCGCAGGTGGTTCGAGGTGCCGCCCAGCGGTATCGGTGAGGTGCTGACCATCATGCCGGGTAGCAGGAAGCCGAACCACAGCCCGTACTCGGCGGTGAACCACGCCGTCAGCAGATTCTGATGACCGTTGTGGTACACGAGCTTTGCCTGCACACAGGCCACGTCGTCGGGTAGGTCCCGGAAGGCCGCCACCACCCGGCGCAACTGCAGGGGCTCGGGCAGATCCTCGGCGTCGAAGATGGTGACGATGTCTCCGGTGGCGAAGTGCAACCCGTAGTTGCACGCCTTGGGTTTGGTGCGCGGTTCGGCCGGTGGCACCAGCAGAATGGTGATCACATCGGACTCGCCGCACGCCCGGGCAGCGTCGATGGTCACCTGGTCGTCGGCCTCCAGCAGCAGCAGCACCTGCAACTTGTCGCGGGGATACTCCAGTGCGTCCATCGCGCCGATCAGGTCGGCAACCACCTCCGGTTCGTTGTAGGCCGGCACCAGGATCGTGTAGCGCGGCAGATTCTCATCGGGAATTGCGCGTGCCACGTCGTCGGGGACGGTGATCGGCCGGGAGGCCAGCCCACGACGGAATATCAGCACCCGGTCGGCCAGCGTCAGCAGGTAGGCGGCGGTGCACACACCGATGAGCAGCACCGCGGTCTGCATGGGCCGCCAGATCGCCAGCGCGATCACCAGCGCGAGCAGGCTCAGCAGCACCGGCTTCTGCCAGCCGAGCAGGGGTTTGGATGCCGACGCGCGGGGATCGTCGTCCCGCAGCCCGTTGATCGCCATGTCGAGCGCGTACTGACGCTGCTCCTCGGTGACGGTGTGGGCGTCGAAGATCTCCTGGAACTTCATCGGGCACTCCCCGCTTCGTCGAGCTGCGTCTGCACCAGCGCACGGCCGAATTCGGTGAGCAACTCGGCATCCTTGAACAACGGATCCTGCTGCGCAGCAACAGTATTGCCCCGGAAAAGCACCGTGAACAAGGTGCGCAGCGTGGACGGCAGGCCATGCCCCGGCATCGGGAAGGGGGCATCGGGCAGGTGGTTGTCCACGGCGAAGATCTGCACCAGTTGGTCCTCGTCGGCCGAACCCCAGGCGAAGCGCAGCACGTCCCAGGTGACCAGCAACCGATCGTCGACGGCCGATATCAGCTTTCCGGTGACCTCGTGGCCCAGGTCCACAGTGCGCGGACGGCTCAGCCGCGCTCCGCTGGTGTCGTAGGAGATGTGGCCCGGATAGGCGTCGAAGCTGAACGGCTGCCTGCTGACGATGCTGTCCACCATCAACGTGCGGGGGGCTGACAACTTGTCGAACCTGGGGTCGCCGACCTCGGCGACCATCCGCTGCCGCACCAATACGGCCCCGTCGCCGTAGAAGCCCTGCACCGGGGAATCTTCGACACCGGTGACGCGCCAGCCCGGCGGCGCACTCAGGCCGGTGCCGGGGCTCAGCTCATCCGGCGCGGGCCGGCTGATGTCGGTGGCGCTGCGCTGTTCGGGCAACGGGATGAGGGCGAGCACGAAAGCCACAACGACCACGAGAGGTATCGCCCCCCAGACCTGTCCGGCGGCCAGCGGGCCGAGGTGGTGAACCAGCGTCAGTTCCGGACGGTGCCGGCGGGCACCGATGAGGAAGAGGCCACACACCACGACCATTGCGGCCGTACCCGGCAGCAGCTGGTAGACCAGCAGCGGGACACCGTCGACCAGTGACGTCAGGACGATCAGGACGGCCAGCCCGCCCAGGAACGTCAGAACCGCGCCGAGCACGGCGCGCCGCCGTGTGCGGCCCACCGCGATCGCCGCGGCGGTGGCAGCGACGACGAGCGCGGCGAGACCGGCCGCGAACCGCCCGCCACCGAGGGCGATCACCATCGTCTGGTACGGCAGCAGGAACGCGAACGCGAGCATCAGCCACACCCAGCCGTACCGGGAGACCGGGCGCAACCCGAACAGCACGACCGCCGAGCCCAGGACGAACAGCCAGATCGACAGCAGGTCGAGGCGCAGCAGGTGGAAGTACTCTGCGTAGCGCGGTACCAGAACGCCCTCCACCACGACCGCGAGCACCAGACACATCGTCCCGGTGATGATGTCGGTCTGCCGGTCGTGGATGGGCGGTCCGGGCCTGCGACGCAGGTCGATTCCGGTGGCCGCCACCGCGGCCGCCGGCAGCAGCAGCCACACGAATCCGACCAGTCCGCCGGCCGCCGTGGTGTGCAACAGATCCCGCAGACTCTCCCGGAACGCCCACACCGTGAGCCCGGCGATCAGGGTCCACCGCAGCAACAGTCGCAACGCCGGACTCCGGCCGTACCACCAGTCGATCGTCCGGTCCACACCACCGCGACCGGGGCGGACCGACGTACTCACGACGGGTCCGCGGTGCCCCGGGAACGCCGGGCGCGCAGCGCCACTGCCGCCGCGCCGACCACCACGAGCGCCACCACCACGCCCCCGATGGCCAGGTACCTTCCACCACGGTCCTCGGCGGCGGCCTGTGGCTCGACGGCCTCCGGCGTCGTCAACTGGATGACATCGCGACCGGGCACCGCGATGAGCGCATTGCCCTGCAGACCGGACCAGCGGGTGGCGTCCGCGTCGAGCCACTGCAACAGCCGGTCGAGTTCACCGGGGGTGTCGGTCGAGGTGGCCACCAGCAGGGTCCGGCCGCCGCTGTAGAAGGTCTGCAGGGAGCCGAAGCCGACCAGTGGATCGAGTGCCAGGGTGGTGGAACCACCGGTGCCGTCGATGTTCTCGACGGTGATGACCCCCTCGGAATCGACGGCGACCGGCAGCGTCACGCTCTCGTCGTTCCAGCCGTCCGCACTCACCACGATGGCGGGGTTCGTCGAGGCGGTGGCGTCGGCCGTGGACACCACGGCGGTGTCGAAGGGCAATCCGCTGAGGCGCTGCAGCCCGATCAGGATCAAGACGGCACGGCGCAGATCGGCGAAGGCAACCGAGCTTCCGTCCCCGATCCCGACCTCGATCCGCGGCATCAGGGCCTGGGGCAGCGATTGGAATCCCAGCGGAATGGGCGGGTCGGCAGGCGCGCTCTGCACCGGGCTCTCGCCGTCGATGTTGAGCGTGATCGGCTGGAACTCGCCGCACCTGCCGGTGTTTCCCGCAGCGTTGAGCGCCACGTCCAGATTGGTGTAGCGCTGCAGCAGTCGATCCGGTACGTCCACCCAGCGGTCGATGACACCGCTCGGCTCGGCGGCCCATTGGTCGAGCACCTCGCCGCCGATGCTGACGACGATACGACCGGCGATGGCGGCCGGCAGCGGGGTGTAGGACCCTTGCAGGTGCACCCGCACCCCCTGCACCGAGCGTCCCATCCGGGTCTGATCCAGCGGGATGGTCACGCGCGGATTGACCTGGGCCGTCGCGTTGACGCCGGGCTGGCCCAGCGCCCTGATCGTGGTGCTGTCGCCGGCCAGCCGGGGAACCGCCGAGAGAGGACCCGCCACGGCGGCGGACTGCACGGCCAACCGGGACAGCTCACTGGACAGCAGGCGTGCCTGGTTGGCCAGGTCACCGGCGGCACCGGAGATCAGCAGCGCCCGAACCGCATTGGGGCCCTGCAGCGACAAGCCGGGCGCACCGCCCTCGCGCACGATGATCTGACGCTCCAGCGGTTGCGGGGCGGGCACCGCGGCGCCGTCGTCCTCCACGATGTCGACCTCGGTGCGCTGGGTGCCGTACCGGGCCACGGTGGCGGTGGCCAGCCGCACGGCCGCATCGGACTCCGCCGGGGACGGCTCGCGCGGGACGAACAATGTCAGCTTCCGCAGCACCGGCGGCAGGAAGTCGGCGATGGTCGTCGGCGCCAACTCCTGGCCGGCATAACGCACTTCGGTGTCGGTCAACCGCAGCGGATTGTTGGCGTCGAACACGCAGTAACCGTCGGGCAGCGACAGGAAGCTGCGCACCAGCACGGTCACGGCGTTGTCCACCACGCGGGCGCCGACCAGCGGGATGACGAATCGGCCCCGGTCGGCCGGTAACGGAACCCGTGAGATGACCCGGTCGTCCTGGCTGACCTCCACCGTGCCGCCGACCGCGTTGACCGGCAGCAGCGCGGTGGCATCGAGTTCGGTGGGCAGCAGGCCTGGCTGCACCGGGATGGACACCGTCTGCACGCCCTCCACCCCGTAGAGCGCGATGGTCGGATCACCACCGAGGGTGCGCAGGCTCAGCGATGGCGAATTCGCCAGCGAACTCTCACCCTCCGGTTCGGCCGATGCCACACCGGAAAACGGGGCGACCGCGACGACCAGAACGGCAGCGATCAGCGAGATGGGACGCGCGGTCACCTGTCGGAGCCTAGGCGGCTGGTCCGGTTCAAGGTCGTATTCTTTCCATTTCGTTATGAACGGTCCTTTTGATGAATAACTGGAACATGTTGCAATGTCAGCGGAATTGGGCGGCCACCAACCCGCGCGTGAAGGTGCGCAGCAGTTCCTGGTCCTTGAATACCGGCGTACGTTCGTCGAGCACGGCGTTACCGCGGAACAGCAGGGTGATCAGCGTCCGGATGTTGGACATCACGCTTGTCGACGGAGTCGGGAAGGGCGCGTCGGCCTCATGGTTGTCGACGGCGAACACGGTGACCCGCTGCGCCAGATTCCGGTCACCCCAGGCGAATTGCATCGAGTTCCAGGTGACGAGCAGATTGTCGTCGACCACCGAGAGCATTCTCCCCTGCACACCCATGTCCAGATCGATCTGGCGCTGGCCGCTGATCCGGGCGCTGGTGAGCCCGTAGACGATGCGTGCCGGGTAGGTACCGAACGAAAACGGCCGCTTGCTGACGATGCTGTCCACCACCACGGTGCGCGGCCGGGACAGCTTGTCCCACTGTGGGTTACCGGCATCGGCCAGCATGTACTGCCGGACCAGCACGGCATCATTTCCGTAGAGTCGACGCACCTGCGGGTACTCCTGCTGTTCGATGACCGTCCAGCCGATCGGCGGGAGCAGCGGTCGGCCCTGTACCAGACTGAACGGGGTGGTCCGGCTGATCGGCGCCGTGGTGGTCTGGGCGGGCAGCGGGCACAGTGCGAGCGCGACCGCGGCGATGACCAGGATGGGCACCGAGGACCAGACCTCTTTGGCGGCCAGCGGTTCGACCTTGCGGTCCAACAACCGCTTCGGGACTCCGCGGCGGGACCGCAGGTACATGAAACCGCCGACGATGCAGACCGCCGATATGGCCGGCACCTGCTGGTAGACCAGCATCGGTGAATTCCTGGCCACCAGTCCCATGAGCAGGATGATCGCGAAGCCGACCACCCAGGCGGCCAGCGATCCGTACATGCCGCGCCGGAAGGTGCGGCCCACGGCGATACCGGTGCCGATCGCCGCGATCAGCAGGGTCGCCACCGCGGCGGCGAGCCTCCCGCCTCCCAGCACGATGACGGCAAGGTAGTAGGGCAGCGCGAAGACCATTGTCAGGACGGCCCACACCCACGCGAATCTGATGACCGGTCGCAGACCGAACAGCATGACGGTACTGCTGACCACAAACAGCCAGCACGCCAGTAGATCGAGTCGCAGCACATGGAAGTACAGCGCGTAGCGATCGAGCAGGGCCGCCTGGATGAGGATGGCCATGCCGAGGCCGATCGCGCCCACGATGAAGTCGGTCTGCCGGTCGTGGATGGGAAGTTCGGTGTGTTTACGCCGGGCTACCCCCTGAGCCGCCAGCAACGCGACAACCGGAACCGTCCACACATAGCCACCGATCCCGCCCTCGCGGGTGGTGTAGACCAGGCTGGCAAAGGAATCCCAGAACGCGACGAGCGTCAGGCCGATGATCAACAGCCACCGGATGACGACCCGGTAGACGGGATTCAGGTCCAGGTACCAGGCGAGTGCCGCCGATGCCTTGGACGCCGGCGCCTCCGGGGTGGCGGTCGACACCTCAGCGCACCGCGGCCATGGCGGCGGCGGACGCCCAGCGGGAGATCTCAGATCGCTTGCACCACTGCCGACTTGGCGCCGCTGGCCCACCCCTCATGAGCGCGATAGTAGGTCACCAGCCGAGTTCAGCAAACCGGAATCGCTTGAACAGGCAAGCAAAGCGGATCCGCGGCTGCGCTGCAGCAACACCGGGTTGGCGACCGCGTTCTGCGCTTGTCACCACAATGTCCCGATACCGTCGCAGCGGGCAAATATCGAAACGCTGACCCGATCGACCCGGCTCAGGCCAAACCCCCGCGGCGGCGAGCGCGTGACCACAACAGCGCGATCAGCGCTACCGCGACGACGGCGGCAATCGCACCGACCCACCACCACTTCGCGACCAGCGACTGCTGCACCGGCTCGGGCGGGGTCATGGAGTCGGCCGCCGTCACCGTCAGCGGGTCACGTCCCGCCACCGACAGCAGCGCCACGCCACCGGCATTGGCCCAGTGCCGCTGATCGGATCCCATCCAGCGCAGCAGTTCATCGGAGTTGTGCCGGCGCACCGTTGGACGTCGCCACCAATACCGAGCGCCGCCCGTCGAACACCGCCTGCAGTGAGGCGAACCGTAGCGCGGGATCCAGCGTGAGGGTGGCGGGGTTACCCGCGGTGTCGAAGGTGTTGAGGGTCATGGGAGAGGTGTCCGGCGCGGACACCGGCAGGGTGACCTCGTTGCGGGTCCACCCGTCCGGTGAGATCAGCACGGCCGGATCCGACGACTCGATCGCCTCGTCCAACGGGACCACCGAGGTGTCCAGCGGCACCGCGCTCAGCCGCTGCAGACCCGTGAGGATCTGCACCGCACGCGCGGTGTCGCCGAAGATGTCGGCATTCACCCCCACCAGCATTCTCGGCATCAGCGCCTGCGGCAGGGACTGGAACCCCACCGGCACAGGCGGTTCGGCCGGTGCACTGTCCACCGTGCTGGCACCGTCGATGGTCAGCGTGAGGGGTTGGAACTCGCCGCACTGGCCGGTGTTACCGGCGATGTTCACCGTGACCGTCAACGGCGTGAACCGCAACAACAGACGATCCGGGACGTCGACGGTCTTGTCGATGGTGCCGGATGCGTCGGCCGGCCAGCGGGCGATCGTCTCACCACCGGCCGACACCACCACCTGCCCGCCGATCGTGCTGGGCAGTGGGGTGAACGAACCCAACAGGTGCACGCGCAGATCGTGCGACGGTCCACCCATCTGGGTCTGATCCAAGGCGATGTTCACCTTCGGGCTCAGCGCGGTGGCGGTAGCGCCCGGCTGTCCCAGCTGCCGGAGGGTGGTCTGTCCATTCTGTTGCTGCGCCTCGGGTTTCAATGATCCGGCAACGGCATTCGGGGTCAGCGCGTAGCGGGCGATCTCGCTGGTGAGCAGCCGGACCTGATTCCCCAGCTCGCTCGCGGGCCCGGTGATGAGCAGGGCCGGCATGCCACCGTCGGTGAGCAGCGAAACCTCCGCCTCGGCTCCCTCGGAGATGACGATGCGGCGTTCCAGCGGCCCACCCGATCCCGGCGACTGCGTCGCGGGGCCGGTCAGCGGTGCCAGTTCGATGCCCGGGTTCTGCTTGCCGTACCGTGCGGCGACCCCGGTGGCCAGCTGTATTGCGGCGCCGGCCTCGGCATGTGACGGCGTGCGGTCCAGCAGGATCACCAGCTTGCGCAGCACCGGCGGCAGGAAGTCGGCGACCGTGGCCGGTGCGCGCTCCAGCCCGGTGTAGCTCACCCCGACGTCGGTCAGCCGAAGCGGGCTCGTGGGATCGAGGCAGTACCCCTGCAACGGGAGCAGATAGCTGCGCAGCACCAGGGTGACCGAGTTGTCGACCACCTGCACCCCGGTCAGCGGGATGACCACCGGCCCGCGCTGCACGGGGATGTCCGCCCGCGCCAGGATGGCATCGCCCTGGCTCACCGTGACCTGCGCGCTCTGCACGTAGGCCGGCAGTTCGGCGGTGACGTTCAAGCTGGCCGGCACCATGTCGGTCAGGACCGGCAGAGTGACCGTCGTCGTGCCGACCTGTCCGTAGAGGAACAGATCCGGATCGAGCCCGAGCTCGGCCATCGGCAGCGTCGGCGCATCGGAGAGCCAGGGGGCCCCGGGTTCGGCGTGGACGACCGGCGAAGCGGGCATCACGACAGTGGCCGCGAGAACGGCCAGCAATCCTAGGATCGAGCACATTCGCTGCAACATTGCGAAAAACGATAGGCTGTCGGATCGGCTTTCGCCTGTAAGTCGTCGAATCGGTGCCATCCCGAGCCCACCCCATCCACCGGGGCAGGCGCGCAGCCGCACACCGCAGCAAACATGATCGCGCATCGTGTGCGTGGATGTCGCCGTACATGTCACCAGCCGTCGGCGACAAGCGGTCCGCCCGCACCGCACACGCACGCAGAAACAGCAACGACGCCGGTGGACCCACGAAAATGTCCCCCGGACCGGAGTCGCGGGGGACATCTTTCGCACGGTGTCCCCGGATGCGGGGACTGTATCGAGTGGTGGCTACTTGGCCTTCTCGAGGACCTCGACCAGGCGCCAGCGCTTGGTCGCCGAGAGCGGGCGGGTCTCCATCAGCGAGACGCGGTCGCCGATGCCGGCATCGCCGTTCTCGTCGTGGGCCTTGACCTTGCTCGTGGTCCGGATGATCTTGCCGTAGAGCGGGTGGCTCTTGCGCGACTCGAGCTCGACGACGATGGTCTTCTCCATCTTGTCGCTCACCACGTAGCCGATGGCGGTCTTGCGACGGCCACGCGGCGTCTCGGTAGCCGGCGTGTGGTTGGGGCCTTTAGTGTCTGCCATGTCTTACGAATCCTCACCAACGGGTCCGGCGGCCAGACCCAGTTCACGTTCACGCAGCACGGTGTAGACCCGTGCGATCTCCTGGCGCACGACACGCAGCCGACGGTTGTTGGTCAGCTGGCCGGTGGCCATCTGGAAGCGCAGGTTGAACAGCTCTTCCTTCGACTCACGCAGGCGAGTGGTGAGCTCTTCCTCGGTGAGCTCACGCAGTTCGCCAGGCGAAACTCCCACTGCCATCAGAACTGCTCCTCTCGGGTCACGATGCGTGCCTTGATCGGCAGCTTGTGGATCGCGCGGGTCAGCGCGTCCCTGGCGATCTTCTCGTCGGGGTAGCTCAGCTCGAACAGCACGCGTCCGGGCTTGACGTTGGCGACCCACCACTCCGGCGAACCCTTACCGGAACCCATGCGGGTCTCGGCGGGCTTCTTGGTCAGCGGACGGTCCGGGAAGATGTTGATCCACACCTTGCCGCCACGCTTGATGTGCCGGTTGATGGCGATACGAGCGGACTCGATCTGCCGGTTGGTGATGTAGGCGTGCTCCAGGGCCTGGATGCCGTAGTCACCGAAGCTCACCGAGGTACCGCCGCTGGCGGTGCCGCGCTGCTTGGGGTGATGCTGCTTGCGGTGCTTGACCCTGCGGGGAATCAGCATGACTAGCTCTCCGTGGTTTCTGCGGGTGCCTCGGCTGCTGCCGGGGTTCCCGCGGTGTCATCGGTGGCGGCCCGGCCGGCCTCGGTGCTCGTCGCCGTGGTGCCCGACGCGCCGCTGCGGCGCGGACGGGTGCCCGACGGACGTTCCCGACGCGGACGGTCGGCGGCCGGCGCGGCGGCGGCGAGCTCACGCTTGCCACCGACGATGTCGCCCTTGTAGATCCAGACCTTCACGCCGATCCGGCCGAAGGTGGTCTTCGCCTCGTAGAGGCCGTAGTCGATGTCGGCGCGCAGCGTGTGCAGCGGGACCCGACCCTCGCGGTAGAACTCCGAGCGGCTCATCTCGGCACCGCCGAGACGACCCGAGCACTGCACCCGGATGCCCTTGACGTTGGGCTGACGCATCGCCGACTGGATCGCCTTGCGCATCGCGCGGCGGAACGCCACACGGTTCGAAAGCTGCTCGGCGACACCCTGGGCGACCAACTGGGCCACCGCCTCGGGCTGCTTGACCTCGAGGATGTTCAGCTGTACCTGCTTGCCGGTCAGCTTCTCCAGGTCGGTGCGGATGCGGTCGGCCTCGGTGCCGCGGCGGCCGATGACGATGCCCGGACGCGCGGTGTGGATGTCGACACGGACCCGATCACGGGTGCGCTCGATCTCGACGTCGGCGATACCGGCGCGCTCCAGACCGGTGGCCAGCAGGCGGCGGATCGCGACGTCTTCCTTGACGTAGTCCGCGTACTGCTTGTCGGCGTACCAGCGGGACTTCCAATCGGTGGTGATACCGAGCCGGAAGCCGTGCGGGTTGATTTTCTGGCCCACTACTCCGAGCCCTCCTTCGAATCGGTGGCCTTCGCAGCAGCGGCCTTACTGCCCTGTGCACGACGGTTACGCGCGGTCGAGGTCGACGCGCCACCCTTCTGCTTGGGCGGGCGGCTCTCCACGATCACGGTGATGTGGCTGGTGCGCTTACGGATCCGGAACGCACGCCCCTGGGCGCGCGGGCGGATCCGCTTGGCGGTCGGCCCACCGTCGGCGTGGATGGTTGCGACCACGAGGGTCGCGGGGTCCAGGCCGTCGTTGTTCTGCGCGTTGGCCGCCGCACTGGCGATCACCTTGGCCACCGTGGTGCTGGCGTCCTGGGGTGCCCACCGCAGGATGTCGAGGGCTTCCTCGACGGACTTGCCGCGGACCAGGTCGATGACCCGGCGCGCCTTGGTCGGTGAGAACGGCACGAAGCGCGCGACCGCCTTCGCGGACGGATACTCAATTGCAGTAGTCATTACCGGCGCTTCGCCTTCCGGTCATCCTTGATGTGACCCTTGAACGTGCGGGTGGGGGCGAACTCGCCCAGCTTGTGCCCGACCATCGACTCGGAGACGAACACCGGGACATGCTTGCGACCGTCGTGGACGGCGAAGGTGTGGCCGATGAAGTCCGGGAGGATGGTGGACCGGCGCGACCAGGTCTTGATGACCTGCTTGCTGTTCTTCTCGTTCTGCGCGTCGACCTTCTTGAGCAGATGGTCGTCGACGAACGGGCCCTTCTTGAGGCTGCGTGGCATCGCTATTTACTCCTAGCGCTTCTTGCCGGTGCGCCGGCGACGGACGATGAGCTTGTCGCTCGCCTTGTTCGGCTTGCGGGTACGGCCCTCGGGCTTACCCCACGGGCTGACCGGGTGGCGACCACCGGAGGTCTTACCTTCACCACCACCGTGCGGGTGGTCGACCGGGTTCATGACGACACCACGGACGGTCGGGCGCTTGCCCTTCCACCGCATACGGCCGGCCTTACCCCAGTTGATGTTCGCCTGCTCGGCGTTGCCGACCTCGCCGACGGTGGCGCGGCAGCGCACATCGACGCGACGGATCTCGCCGGACGGCATACGCAGCGAGGCGTAGGTGCCTTCCTTGCCGAGCAGCTGGATGCTGACACCGGCGGAGCGGGCGAGCTTGGCACCGCCGCCGGGCCGCAGTTCCACGGCGTGGATGACGGTACCGGCCGGGATGTTGCGCAGCGGCAGGTTGTTACCCGGCTTGATGTCGGCGTTCGGCCCCTGCTCGATGACATCGCCCTGCTTGAGACCCTGCGGCGCGATGATGTAGCGCTTCTCGCCGTCCAGGTAGTGCAGCAGCGCGATGTTCGCGGTGCGGTTGGGGTCGTACTCGATATGCGCGACCTTGGCGTTGACGCCGTCCTTGTCGTGGCGACGGAAGTCGATCAGCCGGTAGGCGCGCTTGTGGCCGCCACCCTTGTGACGAGTGGTGATGCGGCCGTGCGCGTTACGTCCACCCGTGCTGTGCAACGGACGGATCAGCGACTTCTCCGGAGTCGAACGAGTGATCTCGGCGAAATCGGAGACGCTCGAACCGCGACGACCCGGGGTCGTCGGCTTGTACTTGCGAATTGCCATTATCAGTTAATCCCTTAACTCCCGGCCGATCAGGCCGGTGCTCCGAAGAGGTCGATCGGCTTGCTGCCCGGGGCCAGCGTCACGATTGCGCGCTTGGTGCTCTTGCGCTGCCCGTAACCGGTCCGGGTGCGCTTGCGCTTGCCCTGACGGTTGGCGGTGTTCACGGAATCGACCTTGACGGAGAAGATCTTCTCGATGGCGATCTTGATCTGCGTCTTGTTCGAATCCGGGTGCACCACGAACGTGTACACGTTGTCCTCGATCAGTCCGTAGGACTTCTCGGAGATGACCGGGGCGAGGATGATGTCGCGAGGGTCAGTGATCGTAGCCATCAGGCCGACACCTCCTGTTTCGTGTTCGAGGCGATGTAGGCGTTCAGGGCCTCGACCGAGAACACCACGTCGTCGGCGTGCAGCACGTCGTACGCGTTCAGCTGATCCGGCGAGATGACATGCACGCCAGGCAGATTCCGCACACTCTTGGCGCCGACCTCGTCGGTGCGGCCGATGACGATCAGCACCTTCTTGTTCGTGGTCAGGCTGGCCAGGAACGACTTCGCCGACTTGGTCGACGGGGTCTGGCCGGCCACCAGTTCGGTGATCGCGTGGATGCGATCGTTGCGGGCGCGGTCCGAGAGCGCCCCGCGGGTGGCGGCGGCGATCATCTTCTTCGGGGTCCGCTGGCTGTAGTCGCGCGGCTTGGGAGCGTGCACCGCGCCACCACCGGTGAACTGCGGGGCGCGGGTCGAGCCCTGACGCGCCCGGCCGGTGCCCTTCTGGCGGTACGGCTTCTTGCCACCACCGGACACCTCGCCGCGGGTCTTGGCCGAGTGGGTGCCCTGGCGGGCGGCGGCCAGCTGTGCGGTCACGACCTGGTGCAGCAGAGCGATGTTCGGCTCCACGTCGAACAGCGCGGCGGGCAGTTCCACGGAACCGTCCGTCTTGCCGTCCGGGGTACGGACGTCAATCTTGAGAGTCATTACTTCTCACCTCGTTTGATCGCGGTGCGAACCACGACGAGTCCGCCGGTGCGCCCGGGGACGGCACCCTTGATCAGCAGGACGCCGTTCTCGGCGTCGACCTTGTGGACCTTCAGGTTCTGGGTGGTGACGCGGTCGCTACCCATCCGGCCCGACATGCGGGTGCCCTTGAAGACGCGGCCCGGGGTGGCGCAGCCACCGATCGAGCCGGGACGCCGGTGGACCGCCTGGGCGCCGTGGGCGGCACCCTGGCCGGCGAAGCCGTGCCGCTTCATGGTTCCGGCGAAGCCCTTGCCCTTGCTGGTGCCGGTCACGTCGACGTACGCGCCGTCGGCGAAGATCTCGGCGGTCAGCTCCTGGCCGACCTCGTACTCGGCGGCGGCGGACTCATCGTCGAGCCGCAGCTCGGCGAGGTGGCGGCGCGGGTTCACACCGGCGGCGGCGAACTGACCGGTGACCGGCTTGTTCACCTTGCGCGGGCTGATCTCGCCGTAGGCGAGCTGCACGGCGCTGTAGCCGTCACGCTCGGTGGTACGGATACGGGTCACCACGTTGGGGCCGGCCTTCACGACCGTCACGGGAACGACTTTGTTGTTCTCGTCGAACACCTGCGTCATGCCCAGCTTGGTGCCCAAAATGCCTTTTCTAGCCATTTTTCTCGGGTCTCCTACTGGATGTTGACGTCGACGCTGGCCGGCAGATCGATGCGCATCAGGGCGTCAACGGTCTTCGGCGTCGGGTCGAGGATGTCGATAAGGCGCTTGTGGGTACGCATCTCGAAATGCTCCCGCGAGTCCTTGTACTTATGGGGAGACCGAATCACGCAGTACACGTTCTTTTCGGTCGGCAGCGGCACCGGGCCGACCACACTGGCGCCCGTCCGGGTGACCGTCTCGACGATCTTGCGCGCCGAGGCGTCAATCGCCTCATGGTCGTAGGCCTTGAGCCTGATGCGGATCTTCTGTCCCGCCACGCTTCTCCTACCTTCACTACTAACGGGCCCATGGTTGGGCCTTGTCTCTGGTCTGGCCCCGGTGCACGTGCTCCGGCTTCCCGAAGCGCGCGCAGCCTGTTGCCGCCGCTGTTTACCTGTCTCTGGTTCACCGACCCCCGCGCTCGGGTGTGTCGCCCTTGCGCACATTCTTTCGCGCCGATGACAATGTCGCGATCGAGGTGGGGACCGGGTGCGTCCGCTCGGGACGCTGGTCGGCTGCCCCCAGCCAGGCGAACCCGGCTCAAGGCAACCCGAACAGTATGCCTCAGATCCCGGCGCACTCCAAATCCGCATTTGAGCAGCTTGGAGGCCTGCGATATCCCGTCGAAGAGACACAAAAGTGCAGCATTTCCGGGCCCACCGGACAGGTTTGCGTCTGCTCGCCGGACCGAGTCGATCTTACTCATCAGTAAGATCTCGTACATGACCGAGAGCCCCACCTACCGCGCCTGGCAGCAGCTCTCCGGAAAACCCCTGGGTACGCGTCTGTTCTCGGCCGCGGCCATGGTCCGCGTGCCCTATTTCGCCTCGGTGCTACCGCACGTCCGCCGGATGGAACCCGGGCTTGCGGAGGTCGACGTGCCGAAGTGGTTCTACGTCTACAACCATCTGCACACCGTGCACGCGATCGCCTCCTGCAATGCCGCCGAGGTCGCGATGGGGATGGCCATGGAGGCCACCGTGCCGGGCAGCCACCGCTGGATCCCCAAGGGCATGACGGTCCGATATCTGGCCAAGGCGACGACCTCGTTGCGTGCGCGGGCCGAGTTCACCCCGCCCGATTTCGCGACGATTGAGGAGGGCACCGAGATCGTGGTGCCGGTTGCCATCACCGACCGCACCGGCGCCGAGGTCGTGCACGCCGACATCACGACCTGGGTGACCCCGGCCGCGGCGCACCGGGCCGATCAGAGATAGGTGCCGTGTCCCCCACGGACCAGTTCGCCGTCGCTGATCACACCCGTTGACCAAGCCGGCCGCGAACTCCACTACCGCCCTGTGAGACCGGCCCAGAATTCGCACTGGTGCTCTTGGTCGAAGTCGGTGACCACCCGCGGCCCGTCGGGCCGCAATGACATCCACGGGCCACCGCCGGACACCTCCGGCCACTCGGGTGCGCCGTCGGCGCCGGGTGCGCCGGTGCGCACGAATGACGTCCAGTAGTCGATCATCTGGTCGGACAGCCGCTGCTGCGCCGGGTCCAGCGGCGGTGCCCCGCCGACGTCGAACAGATAACGCAGTTCCAACGAGTGACTGGCGCCGACGGGAAACGGCAAGGTGCGCATGGGTTCCGGCGTGGGCGGTTTCGGATCGGCGAACTCGTAGGCGTACACCGCGTTCACCGCGGACAGCTGACCGGCCATCCGGCCCGCCACGCAGGCGAACACTCCGTCGGTGACCGCCGCCGAATACGCCAGCGCGGCACTGCCGCCGTACCGCTCCAGCGGGTAACGCGCACCGACCGTGGCGGACTGCGGCCCGAACGTGTCGGCCAGCAGATCGGGGTATTCGCCGGCGGCGTATTGGCGCGCGCCGCGCAGATATTGCAGCGCCGCGAACAGGGTGAACTCGTCGCGATTGCTGCCGATCAGCACCGGCACGTCGGCGGCCCGGCCCTCCCGGATGGCGACCATCGGATCCTCGGGCAGGGCTGCGGTCCCGTACACCGGGCCGCTGAGGGTGTCCTCGCCGATTCGGCCGTACCACACCGGTTTATCCAGTTCGTGGGCCGGCAGCCCGCGTAGGCAGGCGGCGGCCGCCGCGGGGTCACCGCAGCCGACATCGCGCGCGAAGTCCACGCTGACCCGTTCGGCCTGCGGCAGCGCGATCTGCGCCTGGCAGGGTCCACTCTGGATGACTGCCGCCCGGAACAGACCCTGCGAGTCCGGCGCGACCATGTGATCGCACACCGACATGCCGCCGGCCGACTCGCCGGCGATGGTCACCTTGTCGGGGTCGCCACCGAATGCCGCGATGTTGTTGCGCACCCAGCGCAGCGCCGCCTGCTGGTCCTGCAGCCCATAGTTGCCGACGGCGCCGGGCGGGCCGAGCGCGGGATGGGCGAGGAAGCCCAGCGCGCCCAGCCGATAGTTGAGTGTGACCACGACGATGTCTCCGCGGTCGACGAGCCAGCGCGAGTCGTACATCGCACCGTTGCCGTTGATGAAGGCGCCGCCGTGCAGCCAAACCATCACCGGCCGAAGCTCTTCGGCAGGTTCCGGCGTCCACACGTTGAGCGTCAGACAGTCCTCGTCGGTCTGCCTGCCGAACTCGACATCACTGCCCTCGTCCTGCAGACACCGCGGCCCGGTCTTGGTCGCGTCCCGCACCCCCGGCCAGGGCGCCACCGACTGGGGCGGTTGCCAGCGCAGCGGCCCCACCGGCGGCGCGGCATACGGGATTCCGGCGAAATGCCGCTTGTCGAGCGTCGCCGTGCCGCGGACCAGGCCGTCGGCGGTTCGCACCACCGATGGGTCGGGCGGCAGCGACGCCGGCGCAGCACCGCTCCCGCGACTGCAGGCCACCGCGAACACCACGACCATCAGCAGCGCCAGCGTGCGATGGACCCATCGCGACGAGAAGTGCACGGATCGAGCCTAGGCGACGGCGATTCGCCGTATTCCGGGCGTGCGGGTAGGTAGGCACCCCTAGACTGCGAATTGACACCCGTCAAGACAGCGCGAAGGAGACTGTTGATGAGCACTCCGACCAAGGATGACCGGGCCAGCGAGTACGCGAAAGTCTTTGTCGAGCCGAAGGCCTACGCCGACGACGCGCGACTGCACGAGGCGATGACGTACCTGCGCCACCACGAACCGGTCGTCAAGGTCGAGTCCCGGCTCTACCGACCTTTCTGGGCCGTCACCAAACACGCCGACATCATGGCCATCGAACGCGAGAACAACCTGTTCATCAACGAGCCGCGCCCGCTGCTGGCCACCGCCGCCGCCGACGACCTGGCCAAGCAGCAACTCGAATCGGGTATGGGCCTGCGCACCCTGATCCACATGGACGACCCACACCATCGCAAGGTGCGCGCCATCGGCGCGGATTGGTTCCGCCCCAAGGCGATGCGCGATCTCAAGGTTCGCGTCGACGAGTTGGCCAGACGTTATGTCGACCAGATGCGCGACATCGGGCCGGAATGCGATTTCGTCACCGACATCGCGGTGCAATTCCCGCTGTACGTGATCATGTCGCTGCTCGGCCTGCCCGAAGAGGACTACGGGCGCATGCACATGCTGACCCAGGAGATGTTCGGCGGCGACGACGACGAGTACAAGCGCGAGGGTGGCTCGTTGGAGGACCAGCTTCAGGTCCTGCTCGACTTCTTCGCCTACTTCTCCCAACTGACCGCGTCACGGCGCGCGAACCCGACCGGCGACCTCGCTTCCGCGATCGCCAACGGCCGCATCGACGGTGAACCGCTCTCCGACGTGGACACCGTGTCCTACTACACGATCGTCGCCAGCGCCGGCCACGACACCACCAAGGACGCGATCTCCGGCGGACTACTCGCGCTGATCGAGAACCCGGATCAGCTCGACCGGTTGCGGGCACAACCGGATCTGATGGGCACCGCGGTCGAGGAGATGATCCGGTGGTCGACCCCGGTGAAGGAGTTCATGCGTACCGCCACCGCCGACACCGATGTTCGGGGCGTACCGATCGCCGAAGGCGAATCCGTCTACCTCGCTTACGTTTCGGGAAACCGCGACGAGGACGTGTTCACCGATCCGTTCCGCTTCGATGTGGGCCGCGAGAACAACAAGCACGTGGCCTTCGGCTACGGGGTGCACTTCTGCCTCGGTGCGGCGCTGGCCCGCATGGAGATGAACAGCCTGTTCACCGAGTTGGTCTCGCGGCTGGACTCGATCGAGCTGGCCGGTACCCCGGAGTTGTCGGCGACGACGTTCGTCGGCGGGCTCAAGCACCTGCCGATCCGGTACTCGTTGCGCTGACACCGGGCCGCCGGTGGGTCGCCAGGAAGCCGTCGACGGCCGACCGCGCAACCTCGCGGTAGTCGAAGTCGGTCAACGTGCTGAACTTTCCCAGCACGATCGGGCCGAGCAGCAGGGCAACCGCCTGCACCTGATCGATCACACCGACCTCGGCGACGGCCTGTGGGCTGTCGAAGATCGCACTGAAGGGCGCTGCGTACTGGTCGGCGACCCGTTCCCGCAGCGTGCGCACCGCCTCGCTCTCGGCATCGTGGACTCCCCGCCACCACGACGGATCCAGCCCGCCGCCGAGCGCCAGCCATGAGGTTGCGGCGAGGCTGATCGGCGCCTCGGCGATCAGGTCGGCGAAGCTGTCCAACGTGGCCACCAGGCGGTCGCGCAACGTACCGTCCTCGGGCGGCATCGGCGCGGGCGGGATCAGCGCGTGAAACGCGGCCGCCAACAGGTCATTCCCGCTGGGAAAGTGGCGATACAGCGTGGCGCGGGCGACATTGGACGCGCGGATCACAGCGTCGACCGTCACCGCACTGGGACCGCCGGTGCGCAGCAGCGCCGTGGCAGCCTCCAACAGCCGGGCCCTCGAGCGGGCCGGCCGCGGGTCGGTGTGTGCGGCAGCCATCGGAGATCTCCCTTCCCCACCGCCAACGAGACTGTTAGTCTCGAAACCAGACGGGCAGTATCAAAAATAACGCACTCGTCGAAAGTGGGGCAATGGTCGACACACTCGCCGAGTCGGACCGGCCTACCGACGCCGCTCTCGCGGACCTCTCGCCGCGGGCCCGCGCCTGGACCTTGACAATCGCGTGTTTCGGTGTGCTGCTTGTCATCTCGTCGATGGTGGCGCTCAACACCGCACTCCCCGATCTCGCCACGGCCACATCGGCCACCCAGACCCAGCTCACCTGGATCGTGGACAGCTACACGCTGGTACTGGCCTGCCTGTTGTTGCCGGCCGGCGCCCTCGGTGACCGTTACGGCCGCCGGGGCGCGCTGCTGCTCGGATTGGCCGTGTTCGGGGTGGCCTCGGCGGCCCCGGCAGTCTGGTCGGACCCGATGCACCTGATCATCGCGCGCGGCGTGGCCGGAGCGGGCGCTGCCTTCGTCATGCCGGCGACGCTGTCGCTGATCACCGCCGCATATCCGAAGAGCCAGCGCAACAAGGCCGTCGGAATCTGGGCGGGGGCGGCAGGATCGGGCGCGATCCTGGGCATGCTCGGCTCCGGGGGCATCCTGCATTTCTGGCCGTGGCAGGTCATCTTCTGGGCGTTCGCCGGCGCCGCCGCGGTGCTCTTCGGGCTCGGGTTGACCGTGGCAACCTCACGGGAGTCGGTGGCCAAACCACTCGACTGGCCGGGCGCGGTCCTGATCGGCGGCGGTGTGGCCGCCCTGGTGTTCGGCATCCTTGAGGCACCGGCTCGCGGCTGGTCCGATGCACTGGTCATCGGATGCATCGTCGCCGGGGTGTTGCTCACGCTGGCCTTCGGTGTGGTCGAGACGAGACGTGCGAACCCGCTGCTGGATGTGCGACTGTTCGCGAATCCGGCTTTTGCCACCGGCGCGGCGGCCATCACGGTGTTCTTCCTGTCGATGTTCGGCTACTTCTACATCGTCATGCAGCACATGCAGCTGATACTCGGCTACACCCCGATGAAAACCGCATTCGCGCTCACCCCCCTGATGGGTCCGGTCCTGCTGCTGTCGGCGACGTCGTTCTGGTACCTGCCCCGGCTGGGGCTGCGTCTTGTGGTGTTCACCGGACTGGCGCTCATCTCGGCCGGTTTCCTGCTGATGACCGACGTGGCGCTCGGCGACGGCTACGGCGCCGTCGGCTGGCCCATGCTGGTCATGAGCTTCGGTATCGGCTTGCTGACCGCCCCAACGACTTCGGCGATCATGAACACCGCCCCCGATGACAAGCAGGGCGTCGCCTCCGCGGTCAACGACACCACCCGCGAGGTCGGTGCCGCCCTCGGCATCGCACTGGCCGGGTCGTTGCTCGCGGCCCGGTACACCGAGACGGTCGAATCCCGGGTCCCCGCCGAGCTGCCCGCACCCGCCCGTGATGCCGTGGCCGGTTCACTCGGCCAGGCCTTGGAGGTGGCCTCCAGGCTCGGCCCCCAGGGGGCCGATATCGCCGAGCTGAGCAGGGCGGCATTCGTCGAGTCGATGAGCTCCTCGTTGCTCGGGCTCGCGATCATCGTGGGGGCCAGCGCCGTCATCATCGGACTGTGGGCACCGGGACGCGACGACCGGCAACTGCGACCCGTGCGCGCCCTGCGCCGCACCGGCAGGCACCGCGGTTGACCTAGTCGGTGATGAACTCCGCGACGCGGTGCCCGATCATGGCGATGGTGGCATGCGGTCCACGCGAAGTGATCTCGGGCAGGATCGAGCCGTCGGCCACCCACAGCCCGTCCACCCCGAGCACCCGGCACCGGGCATCGAGCACCGCACCCATCGGCGCCGTGCCGCAGAGATGCTGGGTGGTGGACCAGTTGGCCTCGGTGGCGCCGATCCCGGCGATGTCGCGAGCCAGGTCCGCACCCTCGCGCAGCGCCGCCACATCACCGGCCACCGAGTCGTAGTGGTGCTCGATCCGCGGCGGGACGGTGGGATCGGCGGAGATCAGCGTCAGGCGGCCACGACCGGTCGGACGCATCAACGCCACCCCGATATGCGGCGGGTCAGTGGGCACCTCCCCCACCATCTCTGCGAAACCAGTTGTGTACAAACGTATCTCCAGATCATCGACGGCCAGCGCAGCTTCCAGCGGGGTACGGCCGGGGGTTGCCGGCCACGCGGTCGGCAGCAACCACTCCGGATGGTCGGCGAAGCCCACCCCCACCGGCAGATCGACCAGCACCGGCACGCCGGCCCGGGTGAGCGCATCGGCCGGCCCGCAGCCCGACAGCATCAGCAGCTGTGCGGTCGCGATGGCCCCGGCGCACAGGATGATCCGGTCGGCGTGCAGGCTCGCGTCACCGGCCGGCCCACGCACGTCGACTCCGGTGGCCCGGTGCCCGGCGAAGCGGATCGACCGTACCCGGGTATCGGTGTGCAGAACCAGGTTTGGTCGCCCCAACGCGGGGGCCAGGACCACCGCCCCGGGCCCGCAGCGCCGGCCGTCGGCGACGTTGAGCGGCAGCGCACCGACGCCGCGGTCGGTCTGGGCACCGTTGAGATCATCGATCCAGTCGAAACCGCGGTCACGCGCCGCGTCGATGAACTGTCGTGTCCCGCTGCTGAATTCGCGGGTCCGGCGGATCGGGATCGGGCCGGACGCGCCATGCAGCGGGCCGCTGAAATCGTGGTCGGTCTCGAGGGCGCGGAAATGCGGCAGCACATCGTCGAAGGACCAGCCCGGTACACCCCACCCGTCGAAGTCACCCGCGCGACCCCGGCAGAAGTAGCCACCGTTGATGGCACCCGAGCCGCCGACCACCGCACCGCGCACCAGGCTCACCGGCCGGTCCGGGGCATCGGTCAAGTTCGCCGGGTATCTGGCCGTGACGGGACTGGCCGGCCCGATGGGGAGTCGGTGCGCGTCGGTGAGCGCCTGACCGGCTGCCGGCGGGCCGGCCTCCACGACGGTCACATGGCATTCGGGTTCGCGCGAAAGACGCTCGGCGAGAATCGAACCAGCGCTACCCGCTCCGACGATGAGAACCCGCACGCCGGTCAGGTACGGATCTGGGGTTTCAGCGCACCGAGGTGCCGTTCGCGGACCACCCCGGTCCACAACCCCAGGCCGTAGGCGATGTCGTCCAGCCGCTTGAGCAGCAGGTAGCTGAACAGTCCTACCCGGTGGGTATCGGCCGGGATGCTGTTGTGCCGGCCCGCCCAGTCCACCAGGCCGTCCAGAACCGCCGCGGCGAACACCACCCGCCGGCATCGGCGGAACAGCAGACCCGCCAGGAGTGCGACCGGCCAGTAGTGCCGACAGATCGCCGAGGCGACCTGCAGGGCGGCGAACCACACTCCGCGCAGGGTCATGGTCGCCACCTCACGGGGCTGCGGCTCGACCGTCTCCAGCGAGTTGGCGATGCGGCGGCCGAACAGTACGGCGATGACAGCGGCCGCGAAGTAGCCGAACGTCGAGCCCGTCGCCGCCAGCGTCCACAGCAGCAGCATCCAGCGCGACACCACCATCGGCGCCGTCTTGCCCGGGTGCCGGACCGACAGCGGCGCGGCGGATTCGCCGTAGAAGGCCTTGCGGGCAAACCACTCCCGCAGCTGGGTGCGGTGATCGTGGCCGACCAGCGCGATCGGCTCGTAGCGCAACCGAGCACCGGCCTCGACCAGCCGCCAGCACAGGTCGACGTCCTCCCCCGATCTCAGCGTCTCATCGAAACCACCGACGTCCACCAGGGCACTGCGGCGACAGATGATCGCCGCGCTGGGCACGTAGGCCACCGGACCCAACGGGATCACCGGGGCCTCCCGCATCCCCAGATCGAGCGAGGACCGCACCGCCTCGTAGCGGGCTACCAGATTCTCCGGCTCGCGCAGGCTGACGATGCGCGGGGCCACCAGCGCCACGGCCGGGTCGCAGAAATGGCCGAGCAATGCTTCCAGCCATCCGCGCCGCGGCACCACGTCGGAGTCCAGGAAGGCCACGAAGTCGGTGACACAGGCCCGCATGCCGGTGTTGCGGGCAGCGGCCGGACCGCGGCTCCGGTCGTGCCGCACCACCCGCACCGCACAGTGCACCCCGTCGAAGTCGGCTTCGGTGATGGGTATCGCGGACCCGTCGTCGACCACCACGACCTGCATGTCGCGCAGTGACCGCACCAACCTGGCAACACCGAAAATGTTGTCCCGCACCGGGACAACGACGGTCACGTCGTGGTGCGACGGCCCGCTGGCCGGGCGCGGGTGTGCCACCGTGGCGTCGAGCAGGGTGCGTGCCAGCTGTGCCGACAGCGCATCGTTGACCTCGAGGCGGCCGCCGTCGAGCATGGTCTGGGCCACCGGCGCGAGCCGCAGCAGCCGGGTCGGGGAGCCACCCAGCAGCGCCGACCCGGCGCCGAGCACCTTGACCCGCCGGTCGACCTGGACGACGAATCCGTCCGGTAGCCGCGGCCCGGTCATGTGAGCATCCCCCGTCCGTTCGGTGCCCAGTCCGCCACTTTGCGGGCACACCCGTCGACCATAGCGGCAAAGTACCGTGCACCATCGGCCGCCGTAGCCGTCGTCGCATCGCCGAGCACACCCACGGCGCTGACGGCCGCGACCCCGCCGGCGCGCATGGCCGGCATGATCTCCGACAGCGGCGCGCGATTACCGGCCACCTGGGCGTCACGGCGCACGTCACCGGGTGAAATATGTAGCAATACCGATGTTTCGGTATGACCGGCATGTGCGTCGGCCCCGGCGACGCTGCACGAACACCAGCCGGCATCGCGTCCCTCGGTCCGCAGCAGTGCCACCGCCCCGGCCAGCGCATCGACATTGCCGCCGTGCCCGTTGACGAAAACCACGCGGCGGGCCCAGTTGCAGGCCGACCGGCCGTACTCGATCAGGAGTAGCTGCAACACCGTGGTGCCGATCGAGATGGTGCCGCCGAACCCCTCGTGTTCACCGCTGGCGCCATAGTGCAGCGCCGGCGCCAGCAGCCATCCGTCGCCGAACCGGGCCGCCACCGCGCGCCCGACTGCCGTCGCGATGCGGGTGTCGGTGTCCAGCGGCAGGTGCGGGCCGTGCTGCTCGGTCGAGCCGAGCGGGACGATCAGTGTCGGCTTGTCATCCGATGCGCCATCGATCAGTCCGGTCGACGTCGCGTTGCCGAGTTCGGCGGGTGAAGCCACCCGCCGATGGTAGGCCGAATTCACCTGGCGTGCGCCGGTTGTTGGCGCATGGGACGCAAATGATTTCGGCGATGTCACCCGGTCGGTGGACACCCGGTCACGTCTGTCACGCGAGTCACGTACGTTTCAACACGGCAGTGGCTGTCAGACACCGAGCGTACGGGTGAAGCCCTCCGGGATCAGGACGTCATCGCGGTTCAGGTCGTGGATGGAGGACTTGCCCAGCCCACGCAGTGCGGAGTCGATGCCGCCGGACAGGATGTCGAGCACGTTCTCGACACCTGCTTGGCCGTTGGCCGCCAGGCCCCACAGGTAGGCGCGCCCGATCAGCACGGCGCGCGCACCGAGCGCCACCGCCTTCACGACGTCGCTGCCACGGCGGATGCCGCCATCGAGCAGCACCTCCACCTGATCGCCCACGGCATCGGCGATGGCGGGCAGGCAGCGGATCGCCGCCGGGGTCGAATCCAGGTTGTTGCCACCATGGTTTGACACCGTGATCGCCGAAACCCCGGCGTCCACAGCCCGTTTGGCGTCATCCACGCGGACCATGCCCTTGAGCAGGAACGGACCACCCCACTGCTCACGCAGCCACGCGACGTCCTCCCAGGTCGGCGGCGGGGTGCCCATCCACTGGCCATAGGCCTCGAAGAAGGTCGGACCCGGCTCCCCGCGGCGACCCTGGTTAGGCACCCGCAGGTCCGGCGGGCGCAGTGTCTTGGCGAAGCTGAAGAACCAGCGCGGCTTGGTGATGACCTCCGGGCTCATCTTGATCATGGTCTTGAGATCCATCTGCTCCGGGATCTTGGGGCTGCCCCAGTCCCGGCCGTGGGAGAAGCTCCAGTCCGTGGTCAGGATCAGGCCCTTGGCGCCGGCAGCCCGGGCCCGCTCCATGCGCGCCAGGATGTCGTCGCGGCTGCCCAGCCAGTAGATCTGGAAAAAGATCTTGTCGTTGACGGCGGTGACATCCTCCATCGGTTTGCTGGCGAAGGAGGACAACCCCATCGCGGTCCCGCGGGCGGCCGCAGCCCGGGCGACGGCCACCTCGCCGTCGGGGTCGACCGCCTGCACACCGGTCGGTGAGATGACGACAGGCATCGAAATGTCCTGACCCAGCACCGTCGTGGCCATCTCGCGCTTCTCGGTGGCACCGATGACATGCGGGGCAAAGCCCAGTTCGGAGAAGGCCTCGACATTGTCAGAGACCGAGATGCCCTTCTCGCTCGCCGAGATCAACGACGAGTACGCAGAACGCGGCAGCCGTTTCTTCGCACGCTGTTGGGCGATGGCAACGGTCTCGAACCAGGTATCACGGGCCATGATCTCTACACAGGACTTTCGTTACAGAACTTCTTGGGCGGGACGGTCAGGAGCTTGAGCGGGATCGGGCCTTTCCTCCCACCCGTTCGGGAATGGTCCTGACTGGACTTGGGCTTGTCACGCTCAAGTGCCAGTGCAGGTTCGCCATAACCCTGCACGCATTCGGGATCGGGTCCGTCCATGGGCAGGCCGGTGAAGAACTTGGCCGCCATGCAGCCACCCCGGCAGGCGTCATAGTGGTTGCAGCTGGCGCACGCACCGGCCGACTGCGGCTCGCGCAGGTCCTTGAACAGCTGCGAGTTCTGCCATACATCCTGGAATCCGTTGCTGGTCAAAATGTTTCCGGCCAGGAACTTCTCATGGATGGCAAAGGGGCAGGCATACACATCGCCCACCGGATCGATCAGACAGACCACCCGGCCGGCACCGCAGAGGTTCAGCCCGGCCAACGCGCCCGGCTCACCGAGGCCCGACAGGTGGAAGAACGAGTCCCCGGTGAGCACCCGCTCGCCGTGGGCGACCAGCCAGTCATAGAGCTGCACCTGCTGGGCCGGGGTCGGGTGCAGATCGTCCCAGACGTCGGCGCCGCGGCCCGACGGGCGCAGCCGGGTGATGCGCAGGGTGGCCCCGTACGTGTCTGCCAGCGCCTTGAATTCATCGAGCTGGTCGATGTTGTGCCGGGTCACCACCACCGAGATCTTGGCGTCTTTGAAGCCCGCCTCGGCCAGGTTCTCCAGCGCACGGATCGCCATCGCGAACGACCCCGGTCCGCGGACCTCGTCGTTGACCTCGGCGGTCGCACCGTCCAGCGAGATCTGCACGTCGACGTAATCGCTGGCGGCCAGCTTGGCAGCCACCTCTTTGTCGATGCGCACCCCGTTGGTGGAGAACTTGACCCCGACATGGTGGGCGGTCGCGTAGTCCACCAGCTCCCAGAAGTCCGACCGCACAGTCGGTTCGCCCCCGCCGATGTTCACGTAGAACACCTGCATGCGCTGCAGCTCGTCGATGATCGCCTTGCACTGCTGGGTGGACAGCTCGCGCGGGTCACGCTTGCCCGAGGACGACAGGCAGTGCACGCACGACAGGTTGCATGCATACGTCAGTTCCCAGGTCAGGCAGATCGGCGCATCAAGGCCGTGTTCGAACTGCTCGACGAGCTTGGGAACCTTCACCGGCTCAGCTTTGATGGGCACCAGCGCCGGGGGCAAGACTTCCGGCGCGAGCGCCGTGTCCAGCACGGTCATGGAGTCTCCTTGGCGACGAGCATGTGGGATTTCACCAGCACGCTCAGCGCATGTAGGTACGGGCCTTGGGCGTCGTCGTCGATACCGGCGGCGCGGCACGCCGATCGGATATCGGAGTGCTCATCGAGGGAGTTGACCACCGCGACGATCGTCCGGTTCTTCAGGAAAGACAGTTTGCGGGTACCGAAGTGGTACAGCAGCGCCCCGAACGGCTCCGGCCGCACCGCCACCTGGTGGTGCAGCCGCCAGCCGCGATCGGGGTCGAACGCCACTGCATCAGCAGTGGGTGCGCTCACGATCAGTAAACCCCGCACATACCGTCGATCGAGACCTCTTCGACGAGGGACTCGGTCACGAGCTCGGTGTTGTTTTCGACCTGCTGGTTCTGGTCCATGTCATCCCTTTCTAGGCTGTTGTCAGGCCACGGCGATCGACGATTGTGACCTGTGTCGCACACAATATGGCATCGAGTGCACAAATGGAAGGGGGTGGTTTCCGTGGCGTCCCGCGCCGGCCGTCGTCCGTCGACCAACCAGGACCACATCACCGATGTCGCGCTCGACCTGTTCACCACCCACGGTTTCGACAACGTCAGCGTCGATGACGTCGCGAAGGCCGCCGGAATCGCCCGCCGCACGCTGTTCCGGTACTACCCGTCGAAGAACGCGATCCCCTGGGGCGACTTCGACGCCTACCTCGACCACATGCGCCAGCTGCTCGACGATGCCGACCAGACCGCGGGCGTCGGACAGGCCCTGCGCACCGCCCTGCTGGCGTTCAACGAGTTCGACGACCAGGACCGGCACCGTCGCCGGATGCGACTCATCCTCAAAACCGATGCACTGCAAGCCCATTCGATGACCATGTATGCCGGCTGGCGCGCCGTGGTCGCCGAGTACGTGGCCCGTCGGCGCGGTGAGCAGTCGGCCGGACTGATCCCGCAGACGGCCGCTTGGACCCTGCTGGGGGTGGCCTTGACGGCCTATGAGCAGTGGTTGGCCGACGAGTCGGTGTCGCTGGCCCGCCTGCTCGGCGACTCCTTCGATGTGGTCGGCCGCGGCCTCACCGAGCTGTGATTTGTGGAGTCGCACCCGGACTCATTACGGGTACGGCTCCGCAAATCGCCGGAAATCGGGGTGTCGGAGTTGAGGCCCGGACGGCGACGATGAAGGTGTGAGCGTCGAAACGGACCACCGCGACGCCCCTCGGGAGCTCCTGGAGCTCTACGACGCGGCGTTGCCCGTGGTGTACGGGTACTTCACCCGCCGCTGCGGCGACCGCGCGACGGCCGAGGACCTGACCTCGGAGACCTTCCTGGCGGCCATGGACGCCGCCCGCAGGCCGGCGCCGCCGCCGATCACGGTGGCGTGGCTGATCGGGGTGGCCCGGCACAAGCTCGCCGATCACTATCGCCGCAGGCACGACAGGTTCAGCGTGCCGGTGGCGGAGTTGCCCGAAACGGACCCGGTGGACCGCTGGGACACCGAACTGGACCGCATCGTGGCCGAGTCGGTGCTGGCGCATCTGCCCGAACACCACCGCACCGTGCTGGCCCTGCGCTACCTCGACGACTGCTCGGTACCCGAGTGCGCCCAACTGCTCGGCCGCACCGTGCATGCGACCGAGGCATTGCTGGTGCGGGCCCGGCGCGCATTTCGATCGCATTACCCGACACCGGAAGGAGGGACCCCGTGAACGACAACCGAGATCCGTTGACCGCATTGCACGGGAACGAGCTTCCGGTGGCTCCCGATCCGGCGTTCGCCGCACGGTTGCGTGCGCGCCTCGAATCGGCCCTCGCATTGCCGCACAACACCGAAGGAGTCGAAATGAGTGGCACCGACACCGTCATTGCCGAACTGAACGCCCCTGCGCCGGTCACGCCCGAATCCCCCCGACCGGCGGCGCTGCCCTATCTGGCCGTCCGGGACGCCCGCACCGCCATCGACTGGTACATCGATGCGCTGGGCGCCACGCTGGTGGGCAGCCCGATCCTGATGGACGACGGCCGGGTCGGGCATGCCGAACTCGTCATCGGCACCGGCGTTCTCTATCTCGCCGACGAGTTCCCCGAGATGGGCTTGAAAGCACCTGAGCCACAATCGGTCTCGGTGAGCCTGATGCTGCCCGTACCGGACGCGGACGCAGCGGTGCAGCGGGCAGCAGGTCGCGGCGCCAGGGTCGAGAGAGAACCCTACGAGGCACATGGGTCGCGTACCGCGACCATCATCGATCCGTCCGGGCACCGGTGGATGTTGACCGGGCCGGTGACCGGGGCCCCCGTCACGATCCAGCACGGCGACGTCGGCTACATCTCGGTCTGGACCCCGGACGCCGAGCGCGCCGCGGTGTTCTACGGACACGTGTTGGGCTGGGTGTACGACCGCGCCACCAACCAGGTGACCAACACCGCGGCGCGGATCGGTCTGCACAGCGTGGCCGGTCCGCCGACGCTGTTCTGCTGCTACGCCGTCGACGATCTGGCCGGGGCCAGGCAGTCCATCGTCGACGGCGGGGGCAGCACCGGGACCGAGACCGAGTTCGATTTCGGCACGGTGCTCGACGCGACCGATCCGGCCGGCGCCTCCTTCGCGGTCTTCCGTGCCGCCGCGCCGGGCACCCCGCGACCGGCGTTGAACGGGGCTGGGCCGGGCGAGCTTTCCTACATCACGTATTTCGCCCCCGACTCTTCGGAGTTCCGGGCGTTCTACAGCCGGTTCCTGTTCTGGACGTTCACCCCGGGGCGCATCGAGGACGGCTGGAACATCGAGGGCTGCCACCCGATGGCCGGCATGGCCGGCGGTCACGAACAGTCGGCAGCCGTGCCGATGTGGACCGTCGAGGACATCGACGCCGCGGTCGCCCGGGTCCGCGCGGCCGGTGGCACCGTCATCGAGGAGCCGTCGGCGCAGTCCTACGGGCGCTCGGCGCTGTGCACCGATGATCAGGGCAGTCGGTTCTACCTCGGCGAGTTCTGAGCGGTTTGCGGAGTCTCACCCGGAATGAGTCCGGGTAGGACTCCCCAAATCACGACAGGACGTCGGTGATCGGGGCGCCCGCGGCGATCTTGCCGCGGGCCTTCATCACCTTGGCCGGCATGCCGCCGCCGACGACCGCGGTCACCACACCGTCGCGCTCGTAGTAGGCCAGGAACTTGCGGCCGTCATCGGACACCAGGTGCACGATGTCGTCGGCGGCCGGTTCGCCGAGGCACTGGATCTTGACGTCGTATTGATCGCTCCAGAAGTAGGGCACGGAGATGGCCGGCGCGCCCGGCTCCTGGCCTAGGAGCGCCGGCACCAGCACCCGCGCCTGCTCGGCGACATTGCTCCAGTGCTCGACCCGCTCCTGATGGCCGGCCTCGGTGCGCCAGGACGCCACATCGCCGATGGCCCAGACGTGCTCGACGTTGGTCCGCCCGACCGAGTCGCAGACGACACCGTTGTCGACCTCGATGCCACTGCCGTCCAGGAACCCGGTCACCGGCCGCGATCCGATCCCGACGACGACCACGTCGGCGTCGAGCTCGGTACCGTCGGAGAGCACGACCTTCTCGACCTTGCCGGCACCGGCCACGGACTCGACACCGACTCCACAGCGCACCTGCACACCCTCGGCCTCGTGCAGCCGGGTGACCAGCGCACCGATCTTCTCGCCGAGTACCGAGGCCAGCGGGGTGGGCTGCGGCTCGACGATCACCACGTCGACGCCGAGCTGGCGCAGGCTGGCGGCCACTTCACAACCGATGAACCCGGCGCCGATGATGACGGCGCGGCGCGCGGTGGCGGCGTGTTCGCGCAGCTCGGCGCTCTCCCCCAGGGATCGCAGCACGCGGATGCCCTCGAGGTCGGGGAAGGACGGAATGCGCTTGGGCTCAAGACCGGTCGCGATGACGAGCTCGTCGTACCCGAGCGTCGAGCCATCCGCGAGCGTCAGCACCTTGGCCGCGGTGTCCACCGACTGCGCGCCTGCTCCCAGGCGCAGGGTGATGTTGCCCTCGTCGTAGAATTCCTGCGGCTTGAGCACCACGTCGTGGTCGGCGTTGCGCAGCACCTCTTTGGACAGCGGAGGCCGGTCATAGGGCAGGTGTTCCTCGTCGCTGACGATGGTGATCGGGCCGGTGTACTCGGCGCGACGCAGTTGTTCGGCGGTGCGGGCACCAGCCAGGCCGCCACCGACGATGACGATTCCACCATTATTTGTCACGTGGGTTTTCTAACACGGTGACGCGCTCGATACGGCACCACCCCGTGGTACCCGTCAGGACCGGCTGCGCTCGATGATGTTGGAGAGCACGACGATGCTCTCGCTGCGCTCGATGTCGGCGCTGGCCCGGATGCGTTCCAAGGCATCCTCGAGGTGCCGCATATCGCGTGCGAGGACGTGCAGGATCGCATCGGCCGTGCCGGTGACCGTCGCCGCGCTGACCACCTCGGGGATGTCCACCCACGCCCGCCGCAACTCGCTGGGGGCGATGGTGCCGTGGCAGTACACCTGAACATAGGCCTCGGTGGTCCACCCGAGTGCCTGCCGGTCCACCACGGCGGTGAATCCGCGGATGACCCCGGAGTCGAGCATCCGGTCGACCCGTCGTTTCACCGCGGGCGCCGACAGATTCACCCGCTCGCCGATCTCGGCGAAGGTCGCCCGGGCGTGGTCGGTGAGCTCGGCCAGGATGCGCTCATCTGTCTCGTCCATCGGAAATCCTCTCACGTGCACAATGGATCGCCGACTCTACGCCTCCGGAACAATGAATCGACATAGTAGACGCAATAGTCGGCGATTGATTGCGCCAAAAGCGGCGAATATCGTCAGATCATGACGGTTTCCGACCTCACCGCCGCCCCCGACACCCGCCGCCGAGCCCGCACCCGCCGCTTCGTGATGACCGCGCCGACGTTCTTCGCCGTCGAGTACGCCATCAATCCCTGGATGGATCCCTCGGTGCCGGTGGACAGCCACCGCGCGCTGGCCCAGTGGGAGACGTTGCACCGCAGCTATGCCGAACTCGGCCACACCGTCGAACTGGTCGACCCGGTCCCCGGCCTGCCGGACATGGTGTACGCCGCCAATGGCGGGCTTGTCGTCGGTGGGCACGCCATCGTCGCCAACTTCACCTTCCCCGAGCGTGCCCCCGAGGCCGATGCCTACGCCGCCTGGATGACCCGCGCCGGCCTGCAGCCGCACCGCACCCGGCACCACAACGAGGGACAGGGCGATCTGCTGGTCGCCGGCCCGATGGTGTTGGCGGGGTACGGATTCCGCACCGATCGCCGCGCGCACGACGAGATCGCATCGATCACCGGCATGCCGGTGCTCAGCCTGGAGCTCGTCGACCCGCGGTTCTACCATCTCGACACCGCGCTGACGGTACTCACCGACGGCCCGCAGCCCGTCGTCGCCTACTACCCGCCGGCGTTCAGCGACGGAGCGCTGGCGTTGCTGCGCAAGCACTTTCCCGATGCGCTGACCGTCGGCACCGCCGACGCCTTCGTGCTCGGCCTGAACGCGGTGTCCGACGGCCGCCACGTCCTGCTGCCCGCCGCTGCGACCGGGTTCGCCGCGCAGTTGCGGTCGGCCGGCTTCGAACCGATCGGGATCGACCTGTCCGAACTGCTCAAGGGCGGCGGGTCGGTGAAGTGCTGCACGCTGGAGGTGCACCCGTGAGTGAGCGAAGCGAACGAACCAACAGCCCAGAACGGGTGCACCGAGCCCGCGAGGTGCACCCGTGAGTGAGCGAAGCGAACGAACCAACAGCCCAGAACGGGTGCACCCGTGACTCTCGTAGACCACGCCGGTACAGCTGCGGCCATCGAGCTCGACAATCGGTATGCCGCACACAACTATTCACCGCTGCCGGTGGTCGCGGCCGCAGCCGAGGGCGCCTGGATCACCGACATCGAAGGCCGCCGCTACCTGGACTGCCTGGCGGCCTACTCGGCGGTGAACTTCGGGCACCGCCATCCGCTCATCACCGCCGCCGCACACGCCCAGCTCGACACCGTCACCCTGGTCAGTCGGGCCTTCCACTCCGACCGGCTCGGCCCGTTCTGCGCCGCACTAGCCCGGCTGTGCGGCAAGGACATGGTGCTGCCGATGAACAGCGGCGCCGAGGCCGTCGAGAGCGCGATCAAGGTAGCCCGCAAGTGGGGCACCGACGTCAAGGGTGTGCCGGTCGATACCGCCAACATCGTCGTCGCGCAGAACAACTTTCACGGTCGGACCACCACCATCATCAGCTTCTCCGACGACCCGGTGGCGCGTGGCGGATTCGGCCCGTTTACACCGGGCTTCCGTGCGGTCCCGTTCGGCGACGCCGACGCGCTGGCCGCCGCCATCGACGAGCACACCGTCGCCGTGCTGCTGGAACCGATCCAGGGCGAGGCGGGCATCATCGTGCCACCCGATGATTTCCTGCCGCGGGTCCGGCGGCTCTGCACCGACAACGACGTGCTGATGATCGTCGACGAGATCCAGTCCGGGCTGGCTCGCACCGGCCGCACCTTCGCCTGTGAGCACTGGGGTGTGGTGCCCGACATGTATCTGCTCGGCAAGGCGCTCGGCGGCGGGGTGGTCCCGCTGTCGGCCGTGGTCGCAGACCGCCACATCCTCGGCGTCCTGCACCCCGGCGAGCACGGCTCGACCTTCGGCGGCAACCCACTGGCCGCCGCGGTGGGAACGACCGTGGTGAGCATCCTGCAGACCGGCGAATACCAGGACCGCGCAACCGAACTGGGTGCGCACCTGCACGCCGGACTGGCCGGTATGGCCGGTGTCACGGCGGTCCGCGGCAAGGGGCTGTGGGCCGGGGTGGACATCGACCCGGGCCTGGGCACCGGCAAGCAGATCAGCCTGCGCCTGGCCGAGCGCGGCGTCCTGGTCAAGGACACCCACGGTCAGACCCTGCGGTTCGCTCCCCCGCTGGTCATCACCGCCGCCGAGATCGACTGGGCGATGGACCGATTCGCCGCGGCCCTGGCTAGTACTTCATGACGCCGCGGTCGACGGCGATCTGACTGCCCGACAGCGTCGAGGACCCGTCACCGGCCAGCCAGGCCACCACGTTGGCGACCTCCTCGGGTGCCATGAACGCGGCCAAGCCCTCACTCTTGCCGTCGGTCACACGGTGGTACGGCATCGGGGCGAAGCTGTGCAGGAAGCTGGGATGCTTGGCGAACAGCGCACCCATCGCCTCGGGTTCGATCATCGGGGTGTCGATCGAGTAGGGGTGGATGGAGTTCACCCGGATGCCGAACTCGCCCACCTCGAGTGCCAGCGAGTTCGTCAGGGCGGTCAGGCCGTGCTTGGACGCGGCGTAGTGCGCGTTGCCGGGGGTGGCCTTCACCCCCGCCGACGAGCTGACGATGATGATCGACCCACCGTTGCCGGCCTCGATCATCGCGGGCACGGTGGCCCGGATCGTCCGCCAAGTGCCGTTGAGGTTGACGTCGACGACGGTGTCCCACTGCTCGGGCGTCAGCTCCCAGATCCGGCCCCAGCTGAGCACGCCGGCGTTGGCGACCACCACGTCCAGGCGGCCGAACTGCTCGACCGCGTCGGCCACCAGCTTCTGCTGGGCCTCCAGATCACGGATGTCGACCTCGCGGGCCAGCACCTTACGACCGGTGGCCTCCACCGCGCGCACGGTCTCGGCCAGATCCTCGGAGGTGGCGGGCGGGTAGGTGACCGAATTCGACACCGGGGCGCAGATATCCGAGGCGATGATGTCGGCTCCCTCGTTGGCCAGCCGCACCGCGTGTGCGCGACCCTGGCCGCGGGCGGCGCCCGTCACGAATGCCACCCGTCCTTCGAGCGATTTCTCTGCCGCCGCCATGGCCCGTCCTTTCACCGCGATCCCCGAGCGCTCAGGCTAGCAGCCCAACTGGAACGTGTTCTAGAAACGGACCGGGCTACAGCTCGGAGATGATCTGCTGCCGCTTGGCCGTGTACTCGGCCCCCGAGATTGCACCGGTGGCGCGCAGCGTCTCCAGTTCCTGCAGTCGCTGCGCGGTGCTGACCGTGGGCGCCGCGGACGGCGCAGCCACGGGGGAGGCGGGCGCCGGCGCGGCGGGTGGGGCGGATCGTTGCATGGCGGCCCGTCGCACCACGGCCTGCACCTGGGCGCGGGCCGACGGGTTGTTGCGCAGGTCGATCATGTTGTTCATGCCGATCCCATGCGCCTTGAGGATCTGCAGAATCTCCATCAACGGTTCGACCTGGCCCGACAGATCGTAGGTCTGGTTGTCCTCGGCGATCGTGAACGTCGCGGGCACCAGCCCGCTGATCAACCCCGATCTGCTCCAGTCGATCTGGAACTTGTTGGTCGCCGGGTCGACGAGCACCACCAGCCGACGACCGGTCAGCATCGGTAGCCGGTCCACGCTCGCGATCACCTTGTCCTCGGCGGCAAATGGCGTGATGCCGGGCCCGGCGATGTTCAGGTTCAGACGCACCAGCGGGCGGTCGTTGATCTGGGTGTTCGTCTCGGCCAAGCCGGTGATCTGGGCCAGCGCGAGCACACCTTCTGACTCCAGCGCCTCGGTGCGGGCTTGCGCATTGGCCCCGTAGGTGGCCAGCCCCAGCGCGGCGAACACATCGACCGCGGTGATCAGCAGGCCCGTCCAGAACATCCACTTCAACAGATCGCTCTGGCCGGTCGCGAAGTACACGGCCAGGAAGATCGGGCCGACCAGACCGCCGCACAGCAGCACCCAGGCCTGGGCCTTGACGTAACGCCACAACATCGGTCACGCTCCTCACCTCGACCGGCACAGATTAACCACACCCGGCCCGCCCCGGAGGGCAGCCGGCGAGCCGCACGCGGGACACGCCGGACGGATGCTCGTAACATATGTCAATGTCCGTCAATTGGCTGACTTCGTCATAGACGTTTGGTAAGAAAATGCCTGTGCCCAGGAGCGGCCACGACCCGGCGGTCCATGTCTCAGAGCAGCAGGTCATCGGCGGCGCCCAGGAAATCTCTGTCGTCCTGCTGAACAGCGTCACGCTCGTTGCCTCCGGCAGCGCGTTGCTGCTGCCCGGCACCCCGGAGACCACCGCGGGCGTCGTCGCGCTGGCGCTACTGGTGTGGTGGGCCATCTACCGCCTGCTCACCCGCTCGACGGCACCGATCCACCTGGCCATCGACTTCGGCTACGTGTTGGCGGTGTCGGCCGCGGTACCGGTTTTCGGGGTCGATCAGCAGCTGCTGTACACGAACTCGGTGCCCCAGGTCATCGCGGGCACCGCGGTGATCAGCGCCGCGCTCGCGGCACCGCCGAAGGTGAGCCTGCCGGCCGCGCTCGCCATCACGGGCGCCTACGCCATCGGCTGCGCCCAGGTCGTCGGGTGGAGCCAGGTCGTCCACCTGCCGATGATCTATTACATGCTGCCCATCGAGTGGGTGGTGACGACGGCGCTGGTGTCGACCGCCCGCGCGGTCGCGCGGCGGGTCGACGCGGCCCGGGCCGAGAACAACGAGGCCGTGCTGCGCGATGCGCTGGCCGCCGCGATGCGCGACCACGAGCTGGAACACATGGCACTGGTGCACGACACCGCGGCCTCCACCCTGCACCTGGTCGGCGAGGGCGCCAAGATCTCGCCGGATCGCATTGCCGCACAGGCCCGCCGGGACCTGGCGCTGCTGGCCGAGGACCACCTCAGTATCGCGTCCGACGCCGATGTCGACATCGTCGCGGCCCTGCGCCGGGAGATCGCGCTGGCGACCACCCCGGTGCAGCTCGCCGGACTGGACCGGCTGATCCTGGACGGGCGGTCGGCCAATGCCGTTGTCGCGGTAGTGCGGGAGTCACTGAACAACGCCGAGCGGCACGCCCAGGCCACCTCGGTCGTCATCGATGTCGCGCCCTCGGGTGTCACCGTGACCGATGACGGAATCGGTTTCGACCCGGTCAACACCACGCTCGGACACGGCGTCACCGAGTCCATCGTCGGGCGCATGCGGCGGGCGCGGGGTACCGCCTCGGTGCAGTCCGCCCCGGGCCAGGGCACGGTGGTGACCTTGAAATGGAACCAGGCCCGCGAGCCGGTCGAGACCCGGCACGCCAACGACGCCTATCAGTTCACCGACCGCATCCTGGTCCGCTTCGGCATCGCCATCGTGATCATCGCGGTGCTGCAACTGGCCGTCGCGGTACCCCAGACCGCCTTCCAGACTCCCTACCCCGCAATTCAATTCGCCCTCGGCGGCATCGCGGTGCTGGTGGCACTGGCCGGCATTCCCCGGGTGCTCGGCCGCGGGCCGGATCTGACCGTGCCGGCACTGTTCGTGATGGCCGTCGTCGTCGCCGCCCAATCCCTGCTGATGCCCGACGACCGGCTCGGCAGTCCCGCCCAGTGGACGATGTACGCGACCACCCTGTGCGTGCTGCCGTACCTGCTACGGCACTCCTGGCAGATCTCGGTGTCGGTGATGGTGTTGTTCTGGCTCGGCATCTCGGTGCTGAACTTCGTGCAATATCCGGGCATCGCAGCGGCTTTCAATCTGGCGCTGTACACGGCCGGGGTGTTCGTGGTGCAGCTGCTGGTGCTGGCCTTCCCGGTGTGGCTGCGCCGCGCCCACGCGATCGCGGTGGCCGAGAATCGCGAGCGCTGGGCCCAGGATGCGCAGCGCCGGATCTCCGAGGCGCTGCACGACGACTATGTGCGGCGCACCTCCAAGCTGATCCGCGGAGTCTTCCCGCTGTTGCAGACATTGAGCACCGGCACCATCGATGCCGACATCCGGTGGCGGGCCCGGATCGAGTCGCGGCGACTGCGGCTCTACATCTATCAGGCCCGCACCTACAGCCACCCGTTGGTGGCCGATCTGCGACCGGCCATCGAGGCGGCCGATGCACGGGGGGTCGTGGTGTCGCTCAACACCGACGGCGACCTGCCCCGGTTGACCCCGGAGGTGCGCCGGCGGCTGCTCGAACCGATCGAGACGACGCTGGCGTTGGCCCGCGACAATGCCCGGGTCGGGCTCATGGTCGCCCCCGGCGAACTGGTCGCCAGCATCATCTGCGACAACGGCGGGATCGACATCGAGCCCCGGCCCGGCGACGGGGACACCCCCCGTATCGAGGTCACCGAGATCGGCGACACCGTGTGGGTCAGCGTCCACCATCAGATGTCTGACTCGGACATTCCGGCCGACGAGTGCGCGGAAATCGCCTAAAATCTGCCACGGCGACAATTACGTTAGCCGTGAGTTCGACTTGGGCAACGAAACCCGAGGCCGGGTAGTACAGTCCTGATACTGGGACGGGGCGTCTACCAGCTGACGGTTCTCTCAACATCAGGGTGAAACGCATGATGAAGACGGTGAGTCACGGGGCGGGGAACATGACGGACGCCGTGTCGGTGGTGCTGATCGACGACCACGACGTGATCCACGCCGGGGTGCGCGCCTGGTTTGCCGAGCAGGATCCGCCCATCGAACTCGTCGCCGACTATCCGCACCCGAAGGCGTTCCTGGACGATCATCCGCGCGGTGGCGAAGGCATCGACGTGGTGATGTTCGACCTGCAATACGACCGCTTCCAGCCGGAGTTCGAGACGCTGAGCGAGGTCTGCGAGGCCGGGCACCGGGTGATCGTCTACTCGCACATGGCCACCGATGAGGTCATCCTGTCCAGCCTGGACGCCGGCGCCACCACATTCCTGGCCAAGGGTGAGGACAAGCAGCACCTGTTCGACGCCATCTACGCCGCGCGGGCGAACACCCCCTACGTCGGACCGCGGATGGCCAAGGCCCTGTTCAACGACCGCACCGTCGGGCGCCCCGGGCTGAGCACGCGCGAGCGCGAGGTGCTGATCGCCTGGTTCCAGACCGAGAACAAGGAGTTCGTCGCCAAGCGACTGTTCATCGAACCGTCCACGGTGCGCACCCATCTGCAACGCGCCCGCGCCAAATACGCGGCGGTCGGCCGGCCCGCACCGACCAAGGCGGCGCTGATCGCCCGTGCCGTGCAGGACGGGATCCTGAGCATCGAGGACCTCTAGGCCGCGAACCTCGCCATCTTCACTTCTCGCCTGCGCTTACGGGACTCATTAAACGGACACGCTGTTGCACTTGACCGCTGCAGACGTAGATGCACTCGCCGATTAGTCAGCAAATGAATGTGCACGCGTGACACTTCTCGGTCCCAACTAATCGATCGTCCGAATACATCGGAGCAAACGGATACAAACACAAATCGAACGTTCGACAATAGATCAACTTCAAACGTAGTGTTTGACTTCTGCCCGGTTCCGACATTCAAGACTTTACCGAATTCCTTCGCATCCGATTTTAAGTTCGCGCCTGCTTTAGCGAGGAGTCATGCTGACTGCATACTGCTCTCGCTCTAAACAAGCGAACTCTCGTACGACCCGACCGTCCGGCCCTTAGTGCGCACCTATCCAGGAGCGGGATACCAATCACGGTCGTTGGTACATGGATGTTGAGCGTCAGGCCCCATCTACGCAACTGACACATTCTGACAAAATTTCAACTACGCGGACAACGCCATCAGTCGATAGAGCCACATTACGGACGACAATGAAGGTTTGAAAAGCGCCGCGGTTGCCGGCATGACGTTCTACAAGATCGAACCGTTGGACAATTCGATCAAGCTTTTGGTTGAGCAGGCGCCTCGCATTAGCACCCGTCGTGAAAGACGCAACTGGGATGGCACCAGTCACGGACAACTCAAGCTCTATATCTATCTGGTCGGTTCGATTGGTAGATCGGCCCTTCGAAATAATGGAGATTGCAACCTGCCCCGACAAGCTGAGCATGGTTATCTCTTGCCCGCTCAAGCTATAATTGCCATAGCCTCGGTAGCTATGCGCGATTCGCTCAACAATCCTATCTTCACTAATTCGATCATCACCAGTTTCAGCAAGAACATAGGCTTCGGCCTTTGCGATCTGCCGGAGTACCTCAGCTACACTCTGCGGGCGGTCCGCGGGATCCCGCTGCGTGCTTTGATCATATAGTTCATTAAGAATGCGAACGGCGCGTGGGTCCGCCCAATTGTTTGTGGCGCGTGCAAGCCTAGTTCGATTTTTCTCAGCGTCGTCACTTGCTGGGTCTTCGGCCGTGACAATATAAAACATCAGTTGCGCAAGGCTGTAAACGTCGACAGCTGGCGAACGCGCAGCGGCAGCAGTAGGCGTGTGCAACTGCTCCGGCGCCGCATAATTCAGAACTCCACCTACGCCGTACATCGCCGTCATTGTACGATTCGTTTGATGGTATGCGAGGTCAAAGTCGGTCAGAAAGGGCTCGGGATCTCCTTCCTCTCCGTACTTAATGATAATGTTTTCAGGCTTAATATCCCTATGTTTGACGCCTCTGCCGTGCGCATGCTCGACAGTTTCCGCGATTTCTTTCATGAGTTTCAAACAGAGTGCCTCGTCCGACCTATCAAGATACGAATCCCTCAGGTTAGAACCTTCGATGTAGTCCATCACTATACCGAGTGGGGCGAGGGTCAAATCGCGCACCCGAACTATTCTAGGATGTTCGAGCTTTCGCATATTGCCATAACCGTTCTTGAAGCGCTCAACCTTGATCTCATCGTGCAATTCGCTTGGATGATATATTTTGTATGCGCTCGTTGTATCGCCGTCTTCTACATTCCAGACATTCCCAAAACCTCCAGTTCCTAGTTTGCCGCGAAGCGTCCCCGCACGGGTTCGCTGACCAGCCGAAATCGGGGTGACACTACCGACATGACTGCGGATCATATCTCGCATGTGACTCCACTGAGAGTTGGTAGCGAGAGCTCCCCGACCTTTCTCGTTCGCGTCGAACCATTTCACAATGGTCTCCAGCTCGGCGGCACAGTTCGCGAGACCCTCCGTGTCACGATGAATGGAGTCCGACAACTCGCGCTGCTGTAAATAGTCATAGTCGTCCAGCATATGCCGACCACGGCTGACAATTTGATTAGCTTCGTCGTCATCGACGGCTGCATTGGGTGCCGGCTCAAACCCAGACCCTAAGATGACGGTTCCGGCGATGTCACCCTTAAATACTGGCATCTGTTCACCATCTCCGAAAATTCCAGATACGTAGTCGTAGAGCCCGAGCACCGTTACGTCGCCGTGCCCATTCACCGCTCCGCCAAGCAATCCTGACACTAATTTTGAGGTGAAAGCGCCGTGCCCGGCTAGCTCCTGTGCCTCTTGCTCCGGACGGCACGCTGCAAGGATGCACCGAGACTCGTTGACTGATCTCAGATTGCGATGCACGTCGCCAGCCCGTAGCGGCCTACCACTCACCCAGTTGTATGCGGAGCCCGAATGGCAACTGTCTAGTAGCACGATCACATGGTCATATGCGTTACTGGCCGATTCCATCAACTGTCCGAGATGGGCAAGTGATATCCCGGGATCGTGAGGTTGAGCGTCGAAAGTGACAAGATGCGCCTGATCTCCGAGCACCTCGCCGTGTCCGGCAAAATAGAAGAGTAGTGTTCCTCCCCCGCCATCTGCTCCGTACGCGCGCTCCCCCAACGTCTGCAAGACCTCAGACCGAGTCGCTTGCTGGTCGAACAGGGTTACACAGTTATACGAATACTGCTCGAACGACAAACATTCCGCGATGTCGCGCGCATCATTTACACATCCGAAGAGTGGCGCGCCCCGGTACTGGTCAATTCCAACAATTACCGCATCGCGACGACTCAAGATGCTGCCCCCGTCTAGGCCCTTTGAGACCTTGGCTCGGCAAGCTAGGTCAACTCGATAACCAAAATAGCGGGTGCTCGCGGCTTTCGCGCCTCAACGGCCTGGAACATTCCGGGAACACGTTCCTCCGCTACAAACGGAGGCGCCACTCGTTGGTATATGGCGGCACATTCCGTCGGAAAAGTGCAATAACGTCGAGAGTGCAAGATGCTCAAACTATCGGATCGGGTCTTCGCGAAAAAGTTTGCTGGCTTCGCGATCGCTCGTGTGCAACACAAAGCGGCGCCCACCCTTTCGGGTGAGCGCCGCTCTGTACTAGCTGAAACTACTCAGGCGATCCTGGGTAGGCGGAGCCTACTTGACGATCTTGGTCACACGACCGGCGCCGACGGTACGTCCACCCTCACGGATGGCGAACCGCAGGCCCTCGTCCATGGCGACCGGCTGGATCAGCTTGACGGAGATGTCGGTGTTGTCACCGGGCATCACCATCTCGGTGCCCTCGGCGAGGGTCACCACGCCGGTCACGTCCGTGGTACGGAAGTAGAACTGCGGACGGTAGTTGTTGAAGAACGGCGTGTGGCGGCCACCCTCGTCCTTGGACAGGATGTAGACGCTGCCCTCGAACTCGGTGTGCGGGGTGGTGGTGCCCGGCTTCACGACGACCTGGCCACGCTCGACGTCCTCGCGCTTGATGCCACGAACCAGCAGACCGACGTTGTCGCCGGCCTGACCCTGATCCAGCAGCTTGCGGAACATCTCGACACCGGTGACGGTGGTCTTGGTGGTGGTCGGGCGGATGCCGACGATCTCCACGTCCTCGTTCACGTTGATCACGCCACGCTCGACGCGACCGGTCACCACGGTGCCACGACCGGTGATGGTGAAGACGTCCTCGACGGGCATGAGGAACGGCTTCTCGGTCTCGCGGACCGGGTCCGGGATCGACTCGTCGACAGCAGCCATGAGCTCCTGGACCGACTTGACCCACTTCTCGTCGCCCTCGAGCGCCTTGAGCGCCGAGACGCGGACCACGGGGGCCTCCTCGTCGAAGTCCTGCGCGGCCAGCAGTTCGCGGACCTCCAGCTCGACGAGCTCCAGGAGCTCTTCGTCGTCGACCATGTCGGACTTGTTCAGCGCGACCAGGATGTAGGGCACGCCGACCTGACGGGCGAGCAGCACGTGCTCGCGGGTCTGCGGCATCGGGCCGTCGGTGGCGGCGACCACGAGGATGGCGCCGTCCATCTGAGCGGCACCGGTGATCATGTTCTTGATGTAGTCAGCGTGACCGGGGGCGTCGACGTGTGCGTAGTGACGCTTCTCGGTCTGGTACTCCACGTGGGAGATGTTGATGGTGATACCGCGCTGACGCTCCTCGGGCGCATTGTCGATCTGGTCGAATGCGCGCGACTCGTTCAAATCGGGGTACTGGTCGTGCAGAACCTTGGTGATTGCTGCAGTCAGCGTGGTCTTGCCGTGGTCAACGTGACCGATGGTCCCGATGTTGACGTGCGGCTTCGTCCGCTCGAACTTCGCCTTCGCCACTTCTGTGTCCTCCTGGACTAGTTGGTGCTTTGGTTAAAGCAGTTTTGATTGTGTTCAGTTGTGAAAACGCCGTGCCAAGCCGACGGGAATTACTCGCCCGTCGCCTTCGCGATGATCTCCTTCGACACGTTCGCCGGAACTTCAGCGTACGAGTCGAACACCATGGAGTAGTTGGCCCGGCCCTGGGTCTTCGACCGAAGGTCGCCGACGTAGCCGAACATCTCCGACAGCGGCACCTGCGCCTTGACGACGCGCGCACCGCTGCGCTCCTCCATGGCCTGGATCTGACCACGGCGGGAGTTCAGGTCGCCGATCACATCGCCCATGTAATCCTCGGGCGTGGTGACCTCGACGGCCATGATCGGTTCCAGGATGACCGGCTGCGCCTGTCCGGCAGCCTTCTTGAATGCCTGGGAACCGGCCACTTTGAAGGCCATTTCAGACGAGTCGACGTCGTGGTAGGCGCCGTCGAGCAGCGTGACCTTCACGTTCACCAGCGGGTAGCCGGCGAGCACGCCGTACTGCATCGCGTCCTGCGCGCCGGCATCCACCGAGGGGATGTATTCGCGCGGGATGCGGCCACCGGTGACCTTGTTCTCGAACTCGTAGGTCGCGCCATCCTCGCCGATGAACGGTTCGAGGTTGATGATGACCTTCGCGAACTGACCCGAGCCACCCGTCTGCTTCTTGTGGGTGTAGTCGACGTTCTGCACGCCGCGCTTGATCGTCTCGCGGTAGGCCACCTGCGGCTTGCCGACGTTGGCTTCGACCTTGAACTCGCGACGCATGCGGTCGACCAGGATGTCCAGGTGCAGCTCGCCCATACCGCCGATGACGGTCTGGCCGGTGTCCTGATCCAGGTGCACCTTGAAGGTGGGATCTTCCTCGGCCAGCTTCTGGATGGCCGTGCCCAACTTCTCCTGGTCGCTCTTGGTCTTGGGCTCGATGGCGACCTCGATGACCGGATCCGGGAAGGTCATCGACTCCAGCACGATCTGGTTGTTCGGATCGCTCAGGGTGTCACCGGTGGTGGTGTCCTTGAGGCCGATGACCGCGTAGATGTGGCCGGCGGATGCCGTCTCGACCGGGTTCTCCTTGTTGGAGTGCATCTGGAACAGCTTGCCCAGGCGCTCCTTCTTGCCCTTGGTCGAGTTGATGACCTGGGCACCGGAGTCGACCTTGCCCGAGTAGACGCGGACGTAGGTCAGCTTGCCGAAGAACGGGTGCGTGGCGACCTTGAACGCCAGGCCCGAGAACGGCTCGTCGGCCGACGGCTTACGAGAGATGATCTCGTCTTCCTTGCCGGGGACGTGTCCCTCGGCGGCCGGCACGTCCAGCGGGTTGGGCAGGTAGTCGATGACGGCGTCGAGCATGGGCTGCACGCCCTTGTTCTTGAACGCCGAACCGCACAGCACCGGGTAGGCCGCGGAGCTGATGGTCAGCTTGCGCAGGCCAGCCTTGATCTCCTCGATCGACAGCTCTTCGCCGCCCAGGTACTTCTCCATCAGGTCGTCGTCGGTCTCGGCGACGGCCTCGATCATGGCGGTGCGGTACTCCTCGGCCTTCTCCTGCAGGTCGGCCGGGATGTCGACGGTCTCGTACTTCTCGCCGAGCTTCGTCTCGCCGCTCCACACCTTGGCCTTCATCTCGACCAGGTCGACGACACCCTCGAAGTCACCTTCGGAACCGATCGGCAGCTGGATCGGGACGACGTTGGCACCCAGGCGATCCTTCATGGTCTGCACCGAGAAGTAGAAGTCCGCGCCCAGCTTGTCCATCTTGTTGACGAAGCAGATACGCGGGACGTCGTACTTGTCGGCCTGACGCCAGACCTGCTCGGACTGCGGCTCGACGCCTTCCTTGCCGTCGAACACGGCAACGGCACCGTCGAGCACGCGCAGCGAGCGCTCCACCTCGACGGTGAAGTCGACGTGGCCGGGGGTGTCGATGATGTTGATCTGGTTGTCGTTCCAGAAGCAGGTGGTGGCAGCCGAGGTGATGGTGATACCCCGCTCCTGCTCCTGCTCCATCCAGTCCATCGTGGCGGCACCGTCGTGCACCTCACCGATCTTGTACGAGATACCGGTGTAGAAGAGGATGCGCTCGGTCGTCGTGGTCTTGCCGGCGTCGATGTGCGCCATGATGCCGATGTTGCGGACCTTGGTCAGGTCGGTAAGCACGTCCTGTGCCACGGCTAGATTCCCACTCTTTCGCTTGCTTGATTGCTGTCCGGTGTGTGACCCCGAGGGGCCGTCATCACCAGCGGTAGTGCGCGAAGGCCCGGTTAGCTTCGGCCATCTTGTGCGTGTCCTCGCGACGCTTCACTGCGGCGCCGAGGCCGTTGCTGGCATCGAGGATCTCGTTGGCCAGGCGCTCGACCATGGTCTTCTCGCGGCGAGCCTTGGAGAAGCTGACCAGCCAGCGCAGCGCCAGCGTGGTCGAGCGGTCCGGGCGGACCTCGACGGGCACCTGGTAGGTGGCGCCACCGACGCGGCGGCTGCGCACCTCGAGGGCGGGCTTGACGTTGTCGAGCGCGCGCTTGAGGGTGACGACGGGGTCGGTGCCGGTCTTGTCCCGAGCCTGCTCGAGAGCGCCGTAGACGATGCGCTCGGCGAGCGACTTCTTACCGTCCAGCAGCACCTTGTTGACCAGCTGGGTGACCAGCTGCGACCCGTAGACGGGGTCGTTGACCAACGGACGCTTCGGCGCGGGGCCCTTGCGCGGCATCAGCTCTTCTCCTTCTTGGCGCCGTAACGGCTGCGTGCTTGCTTGCGGTTCTTGACACCCTGGGTGTCCAGCGATCCGCGGATGATCTTGTAACGCACACCCGGGAGGTCCTTCACACGACCACCGCGCACCAGCACCATCGAGTGCTCCTGCAGGTTGTGGCCCTCACCGGGGATGTAAGCCGTCACCTCGACCGCACTGGTCAGGCGGACGCGGGCGACCTTGCGAAGCGCCGAGTTCGGCTTCTTCGGGGTGGTGGTGTACACGCGGGTGCACACGCCGCGGCGCTGCGGGCTGCCCTTGAGGGCCGCGGTCTTCACCTTGGCGATCTTGTCGCGGCGACCCTTGCGGACCAGCTGGTTGATGGTTGGCATGTACCGGCTTTCTGTGTTGCTAGTCGAACGTCTAAGTCTCTGTACTGCAGTTTTCGCCTGGCCGCGTCCCCCGCGTCCGGGCGTGTCGCAGCCAGCTGGAATCCATCCGTACGATGAAATCTCGATGCCTGCAGACATACGAATTCGCCCGGTGCGAAGGCGGGCTGATTGTTACGGCAGCGCGCGCCCCTGTCGACCAGGCACGAGGCTCCACAATACCCGCCCGGTGCAGTACAGGTCAAAGCGCCGCTGACCAGCAGCGTTACCACCCGAAACGGCTACTCGGCCGCCGTTGGGCCTGACTGTAGCCGCTCTCGGCCGGTTTTTCGGGATTCGCCGTCATTCGCCGGGCGCGAGTCACCGGCGTTCCATGCCGGCCGCGAGCCGCAGCACCATATCGGTGAACACGGCGTCGGTGTCGATGTCGTCCATCACCCCGGTCATCTCCAGGAGCACGAAGCCGTGCAGTGCCGACCAGAACTCCAGGGCCGCATAGAACGCGTTATCGCCGGCCAGTCCGTAGGAGGCCAGGGCCGCCAACACCGGCCCCGCCGCCTCCCGGGCGGCGGCGGTGTACTCGGGGTCGTCGCCGCCCAGCGGCATCCGGGTGAACGCCGAATAGCGACCCGGATGGTGATGGGCGTAGCTGCGGTAGGCACTGGCCATCGTGACGACCGCGTCGTCGCGGGTGCGGCCCTCGCCGACCGCCCGCAGCATGCCGATGATGTCCTGGATGACGTGCATCCGCACTGTTCGGCGCAGGTCTTCCAGGCTCTGCACGTGGTTGTACAGCGACGGGCCCTTGGTGCCGAGCTGGGTGGCCAGCGCATTGATGGTCAGGGCGTCCCAGCCCTCGCGGTCCAGGAATGCCAGCGCGGCGTTGACGATGGCGTCGCGGCTCAGTTTGGTCGCCCGCGTTGCCATCGCGCCCCTCCCCCACATTCAGCAGTCCCCGGAGACGTCTGTCGCGAGGCTGACGAATGACTCTAGTTCACCCGGTCCTGACTCAGCTCGGCGAGCTGATCGGTGATCGAGCACAGCGGGGGCAGGGTGGACGGATTGATGGTCTGGATGGACCAGGTGATCACGTCATCGCCCTTGGCCACATAGATGCTGCAGGCGTTGGCGTCGTAGGCCTTGAAACCCTCGTTGCCGCCGACGCTCAGATCGGTGACCGTGCGCCCGGCCCGCTGTTCCAGCGCTCGCTCCACATCGAGTTCACTGCCCCGGTACCACCACGTCGAGATGCCCATCCCCGCTCCGAAGGTCCCGATGACGGGGTTCTCCTGCCAGAAGCAACCGACATCGTTGATCACCGCCGCGGCGAAGGCCGTCGACCCCGTCGCGCGGGTGATGTCGGCACCGGTGATGCCGTTGCAGTCCGACCCGTCGAAACCGGCACCGGCCACCGTCGGCGCTGCGGGCGCGGCCTGCTCGGCGCGATCATCGGCGCAGCCGGACAGCCCCGCCACCGCCATCAGCGCGGCGACCAGCCGGACGGCACGCACCTCACATGTCCGATCGCAATGTCGCCGACAGCAGCTTCTGCGCGTCGGGACACGGGTCGGACAACACGTCGCCACGGGTCTGCACCCACCAGCTGAGCACCCCGCCGCCGGCGTCCGCGGTCGCCGAGCAGCCGGCACCGGCGGCATCGCGGCGCGCCAGGAACGCCGGACGCCGCTCGATGACGGTGTCATTGACCGTCGCGCCACGTTCGACGGCGACGCCACGCTCGCGCGCCAGTGTCCCGGTGTCGAACCACGCGAACGTCACGTCGACCGGGCCGCTCCGGCGGTCCAGGATGTACTGGCACACCGCGCCGCTGTAGGGCCGCACCACGTCGTCGGCGCCCAGCAGGTCCCCGACGGTGACATCGGTCAGCAACCCACAGCGGTTGTCGGCGTAGCCGTAACTGCGCTCGACATCGGCCGCGCCGGCGGCGGCCGATCGTGCGCTGCCCGAGACGTGCTGGGTGCAGCCGACCGCGGCCGTCGCGGCGAACGCGACGACGAACGTCGACAGCACCGCACGCCCGGACATGGATGGCAACGCTACCGACGCCGGGCCGGGCCGGCGACCGGACGGCAAATCCCGAACACCTGCCGTGAGCGGGCCGCGGCACCGTACTCTGTTGTCCCATGGCGAGCCTCAGTGTCCGAACCCGTTGTCTGACGGCCGGCGCCCTCTCGGTGGCCCTGCTGCTGGCCGGCACCGCCCCCGCGCAGGCCAAGAACGGCGACACCCACATCACCGGCCAGGGCATCGTGCAGACCCTCGACTGCAACAACGCCACGCTGCTGGTCAACGGCACCGGCAACACCATCAACGCCAAGGGCACCTGCTGGGCCGTCACCATGCAGGGTTCGTCGAACATCGTCATCGCCGACAACGTCATCAACGACATCACCGTCTACGGGTTCGACCAGACCGTGATCTACCACAACGGTGCGCCCAAGCTGATCGACCGCGGCCGCGAGCTCGGCATGACCAACCGGATCAACTGGGCGCCCGCCTGACCCGTGCGCCGGTTCCTCACACTGTTCGCCCTGCTCTGCGGAATAGGTGGCCTCGCCGTGAATCCGGAGGTGACATCCCCAGCCCGTGGTGAGCCCGCGCTCGGAGTCTCGGCGGCGGCGCGCGCCGTCGGGTTCATCGATGTCCGCTCCGCGGTACCCGATGCGCTGATCGATCTGCGCTACGCCACCGCCAACAACTTCGTGGGCGTGCCGCTGTACCCGGCGGGCGCCCGCTGCCTGGTGCACGAGTCACTCGCCGGGGGGCTCGCGACGGCGGCGGCGCAGCTGCGGGCCCGTGGCCTGCGGCTGGTGTTCTGGGACTGCTACCGCCCGCACGATGTGCAGGTCCGGATGTTCGAGGTGGTCTCGAATCCGGCGTGGGTGGCCCGCCCCGGCGACTACTCCAAGAGCCACGAATCGGGGCGCTCGGTCGACGTCACCACCTACGGCGCGGGCGGCCTGACCGATATGGGCACCGACTTCGACTCGTTCACCCCGGACGCGCTCGCCTATGCCACCACGGGCGTGAGCGCCGCTGCGCAACGCAACCGCGCCGTGCTGCGCGAGGCCATGGCCGCCGGCGGGCTGTCGGTGTACGACGGTGAATGGTGGCATTTCGACGGTCCCGGCGCCGGCCAGCCGCGACCCATCATCAACGTGCCACTCGCCTAACCTGGAACGCCCAGCCAACGAATCGAGGAAGCATGCGCACCCAGATCGTCGGGATGTCGGCCGCGGCACTGCTCGCGCTCGGCCTGGCCGGTTGCGGGTCCGGCGGCGACACCGGCTCCCCCACCGTGACCGCGGGCAGCTCGGGTGCCCAGGTCGAGATCGGCAACACCATCAATTACGGCTCGGTCGGCACCACCGCCGATATCGACTGCGCCGATGGCAAATCGCTGAACATCGGCGGCTCCAACAACACGTTGACCGTGACGGGCTCGTGCGCCAGCGTCAACGTGGGCGGCGCGGACAACAAGATCACCCTGGACAACGTCGAAACCGAGATCAGTGTCGTCGGCCTGGACAACACCGTCGTCTACCGGGCCGGCAACCCGAAGGTCGAGGATCTGGGTAGCGGTAACAAGGTCGACAAGGGCTGACGCGCGGCTCGTCAGGCCTGTGCGCCGTGCCGACCCGCGCCGTCGGCGAACCGCCGGGCCCCGGCCAGCAGCTCGGCCGATGACTTCTCCAGGCTGCCGAACTCGAAAGCGATTGCCGCCTCCTCGGTTTCACCCCATTGCCGCAATGCCGAGAGCCGGTCGGCGCGCAGACAGGCCTGCGGTAGCTCGGCGAGGCGCGCCGCCATCTCCTCGGCGGCCGCGCGGGCCTGACCGGTCGGCACCACCCGGTTCGCCAGACCGATCTGCAGCGCCTCCTCGGCGTCCACGGACCGCCCGGTCAGGATCAGATCCATCGCCCGACTGTGCCCGATCAGCCGCGGCAACCGGACCGTGCCGCCGTCGATCAGCGGCACCCCCCACCGCCGGCAGAACACCCCGAACACGGCATCGCGTTCGACCACCCGCAGGTCGCACCACAGCGCCAACTCCAACCCGCCCGCCACGGCGTATCCGCTGACCGCGGCGATCACGGGCTTGGAGAGCACCATCCGGGTCGGGCCCATCGGGCCCGGGCCGTCGGGATGCACCCGATTGCTCTGTGGTGTCCCCATCGCTTTCAGATCGGCTCCCGCGCAAAAGGTTCCGTTGTCACCCCAGAGCACCGCCACCGCAGCCGCCGGGTCGGCGTCGAACTCCTCGAACGCCGCATACAGCGCGGCCGCGGTCGGTCCGTCCACGGCGTTGCGTGCGGCGGGCCGGTTCAGGATCACCGTCGTCACCGGGCCGGTGCGCTCGACGCGTACCTCGGAACCGGTCATATCGCCTCCACGTGCTCGTCGCGCCGCGCGACCAACTCGGCGGCGAAATTTCGGTAGGCCAGCCGCAACCGATCACCCGGCCAGCGCGTCGGCAGCAGTTCGGTGGGCAGCACCGGATCGGTCAGCAGATGCCGTACGATCGCGGCGGCCGCCACGAAACGCTCGGGAACGTCGTCCGCGCCCTCGATCTCGTCGACCAGCCGGTTCCCCTCGCGCGCCCAGTCCGTCAGGTCCCACAACTGTGCGGCCAATCCGACGGGATCCTCATCGCGACTGCGCAGCACCCGCGTCCGGGCCAGCACATCGGCGGGAAGCACCACCTCGAGATTGTCCGGCCGCAGCCACACACCGTCGCGTAGCTCGCCGAACCGGTTCTGCACCAGCGTGTTCCGCAGCTCCGCGCGGGTTCGGGCGTCGGCGCCGACGCTGGTGATCAACACCGTCGTCCACGTCCCGTCCCACGGCCGCTCCCGCGGATCGATGGCGGCGTCCTGGCGCCGCTGCCGGGCCAGCAGGCGGTCCGAGAGTCGATAGCCGTCGGCCGAGCGCACCAGATCACCGGCACCCACCATCCGGGTCAGCGCCACCCGTAGCGTCGACTCACGGATACCGAAATCAGCAGTCAGCGTGATTAATTCGGCTGCCGATGCCCACGCCGGGTGAGCGCCGAGCAGCACGCTCAGCACCACCGAACGCGCGGTCAGCCGCATCAGACTCCCGACGCGCGGCGGCCGTGGTCGCCGAGCGGCTCGTCACGGTGCCGCACCGCCTCGCGGAATCCGTGCTCGACGGCGTCGGCAACGAATGCGTGTCCCTCCGGGGTGTGCCGCGCGATGCCGTCGAAGACGGTACTGACCATCCGACTGGTGGCCACCCCCTGGTGCAGCAGCGCGGTGTTGCAGGCCAGCTTGGCCATGATGAGCTGGTTGACAGGCATGGCCGCGATGCGCGCGACGAGCCGTTCGGTGCGCTCATCGAGATCCTGGGGTTCGGGCGCCTCGACGGCCAGCCCCCACTCGGCGGCCTGCGCGCCGGTGATGCAGTCACCGGTGAACAGCAGCCTTTTCGCGCGTTGATCACCGAGCCGGTGCGCCCACAGCCCGGCCGCCGGCACGCCCCACACCCGCATCGGCGGGTAGCCGATTTTTGCGTCGGCGGCGGCGATCACCTGATCGGCATGGAGCGCGATATCGGTGCCGCCGGCCACGCAGTAGCCGTGGATCTTGACCACGGTCGGCTTGTCGCAGTGCATCAGGCTGGCGAAGCCGCGGACGAACCGGCTCATCATCTGATAGTCGATCATCGGATCCCACGGGCGGTCCGGCAGGTGGTTGACGGCCTGGGTCTTGCCGTCGAGCACCGTCCCCCGGTAGTCATTACCGGGCGAGGAGGATCCGTCGGCGTACGCCCCGAGGTCGAATCCGGCGCAGAACCCCTCTCCGGCACCAGAAACCAGGATCACGTGCACGTTCGGGTCGAGGTCGGCGCGCTCGACGCAGGCGGCCAGCTCGACCGGGGTGTCGGCGATGATGGCATTGCCCTTGCCGGGGCGGTTGAAGGTGATCCGAGCGATCCGGCCGGTCACCTCGTAGGTGAGGGTGCTCAGTATGTCGACGCTCATCCCTTGACCATCGCCCGCTCGATCACCGGCGACAGGTCCAACCCGACCGGGAGGGTGCCGAATGCCCCGCCCCACTGCCCGCCGAGTCGGCTGGCCAGAAAGGCCTCGGCGACGGCGGGGTGGCCGTGCCGCACCAGCAGCGCTCCCTGCAATGCCAGCGCGATGTCCTCGGTGATCTTGCGGGCCCGGTACTGGATGTCGGCGAAATCGCCCAGCGATGTCTTCAACTGCGCCACATGCGCGTTCAATCGCGGCTCCGAGGCCAGCGCCAGCTCCTCGAACAGCACGTCGATGCACTCGGGCCGGGTGGCCATGGCGCGCAGCGTGTCCAGGGCGCTGACGTTGCCGGAGCCCTCCCAGATGCCCATCAGCGGCGCCTCACGGTAGAGCCGCGGCATCCCGGAATCCTCGACGTAACCGTTGCCGCCCAGGCATTCCATCGCCTCGGCGGCGTGCGGGGTGGCCCGCTTGCACACCCAGTACTTTGCGGCGGCCAGACCGATGCGGCGCAGCAGCGCCTCCCATTCGTCGCCACGCACCGCGGCGTCGGTGGCACCGGCCATCCGCATGGCCAGCATGGTGGCGGCCTCGGCCTCCACCGCCAGGTCGGCGAGCACGTTGCGCATCTGGGGCTGATCGATCAGATACGCGCCGAACGCCTTTCGGTACTGGGCGTGGTGTACGGCGCGGGCCAGGCCGGTGCGCATGCTGGTGGCGCTGCCCAGCGTGCAATCCAGCCGGGTCAGGTTGACCATCTCGATGATGGTCTTGACCCCGCGGCCCTCCTCGCCGACCAACCAGGCCGTCGCACCGTCGTACTCGACCTCACTGGAGGCGTTCGCGTGATTGCCGAGCTTGTCCTTGAGGCGTTGCAGGAACATCCGGTTGCGGGTGCCGTCGGGCAGCACGCGCGGCAGGAAAAAGCAGCTGACGCCATTCGACGTCTGCGCCAGGACGAGGAACACATCGCTCATCGGCGCCGAGGTGAACCACTTGTGCCCGGTCAGGGTGTAGCTGCCGTCGGCGTTGGGCACCGCCTCGGTGGTGCCGGCCCGCACATCGGAGCCGCCCTGCTTCTCGGTCATCGACATGCCCGCGGTGATACCGGCTTTCGTCGCGGGCACCGCGAGTTCGGGGTCGTAGACCCGGCTGGCCAGCAGCGGCTCGTAGACCGCGGCGAGATCCGGGTTGAACCGCAGTGCCGGCACGACGGCGTAGGTCATCGAGATCGGGCAGATGTGTCCCGGCTCGGGGGTCCACACCGAGGTCTTGGCCGCCCGCACGACGTGCGCCCCGGCGCGGTCATCGGCCCACGGGGCGGCGTGCAGGCCGTGGCCGACGGCCACGGTCATCAGCTCGTGATAGGCGGGGTCGTATTCGACCTCGTCGACGCGGTGCCCGTATCGGTCGTGGGTGTGCAACTCGGGGCGGTGCCGGTCGGCGAGCTCGCCCCAGCGCTGCGCCTTGTCCGACCCGCTGAGCGCGCCGAGCTCGGTGATCTCATCGGCGCCCCACCCGCCGCCCTCGCGGACCAGTGCCTCCATCAGCACCGGCGACGAGGCGGGGTTGTGGTCGCGCAGCGGCGGAACCTGGTTGGTGACGACGTGTGTGGCCATATCTCACTGTTACATTTTTGCGACAACTGCACAAGATCCGTAACACGGTGCATACTCGTGCGGTGCAACCCAATACCGTCGTCCACGCCGCCGACCTCACGCTCGAGCACGAGCCGGTGCCCGCCGAGCAGTCGGTCGCGGGCGACCCAGGCACCGCGGCAACCACCCTCACCGAGTTCGGCGGGCTGGAGGTCGGCGTCTGGGAGATGTCCGCCGGCACCATGACCGACACCGAGGCCGATGAGATCTTCGTGGTGCTCTCCGGCGCCGCCACCGTCGAGTTCGCCGACGGCTCCCCCGATCTGGAGCTACGTGCCGGTGATGTCGGGCGGCTCGCCGCGGGTGCGCAGACGACCTGGACCGTCACCGAGACGCTGCGCAAGATCTACCTCACCTAGCCATGCCCTACATCGAAGCCTCCGTACGCAGCAAGCAGTTCGTCGCTGCCGCCCGCGCGGTGATGGCCCGCCAGGGTGTCGCGGCCACCGCGCTGCGCGCCGTCGCCGCCGAGGCAGAGGTGCCACTGGGCACGCTGCAGTACGTGTTCCCGAGCAAGGAGCTGCTGCTGCGTGCGGTCATAGAGGATGTCATCGCGGAGATCGCCACCGTCCTCACCGCCGGCGTCGAGGTGAATTCCGGTCTGGCACATGCCATTCGGCAGGGGCTCACGGTCTTCTGGTCCCAGCTCGTCGCCGGGAAGATCGACTCCCAGCTGATGCAGTTCGAACTGGTCAATTACGCACTGCGCCAACCCGGCCTCGACCACCTGGCGCAGTGGCAGTACCAGCGCTACTCCGATGCCATCGCGCAGTGGTGCCAGACCGCCGCCACCAACGCCGGCGAGGTCAGCGCGGTCCCCTATGACCAACTCGCGCGCCTCATCCTGGCCGGGATCGACGGGCTCACCATGCAGTACGCCTGCGATCCCGACGACGCGCGGGCCGCCGCCGATCTGGACACCATCGCCGACATGGTCATCACGCTGGCCCGGATCTGACGCCCGTTGCCTTCGGCGGGGCAGCGAGACCGCGACCGCGCACCCGGGCTATCTGGACGGCGCGATCGAGTCCGGCGTGCGAGCGGCCGGCGAGGTCATCGCCGCGCTGCGACGCGACTCGTGCCATCGCAGGGCGTAGAGCACCACCGCGGCCAACGCCCAGCCGAGCAGGATGTCGATGACGTAGTGCTCGGCGGTGTAGACCAGGGTGAACGCCATGATCAGCGGGTAGGCCAGCAGCGCCGGGCGCCACCCGCGGTTGAGCCGGTTCCACAGGAACACCGCCAACGCGGCGGACATCCCGGCATGCAGGGAGGGGATGGCCGCGACCAGGTTGACGCTGGCCTGCCCCTGATCCAGCAGCGCGGTGGCGGTGTGCAGATCCAATGCACGCCAACCCCGCCCGACGATCCGTTCGATCCAGTCGTTGGCGCCCTCGATGTTGGTCTGCATCGCGCCGAGCACGCCACCGTCGGGAACCCCGCGCGCGGACCTGAACATGCAGTCCGGGCCGGACGGCCCGTCGGCGACGTCGGCGGCCGTGCAGCGCGCCGCGGCCCACGGTGGGGCGGCCGGCACCAGCGTGTAGATGACCAGGCCGACGAAGTTCAGCCCGACGAACAGCTTGACGAAGCTCTTCCATTCCTCGCGGTTACGCAGCCACAGCACACCGGCGATCACGTACGGGAGGATGAAGAAGGACATGTAGACCGAGCTGATCAGCACTTCCCACATCGGGGGTTCGGGCAGTTTGAGTCGTTCCTGCAGCCACACCGTCGGCATGGTCCCGGAGAACAGCCACCGGTCGGCGTCGGCCTGCCAATGCCACAGCGTCGGCCGGCCCACCAGATCCGCCGCCCCGCGACTGAGGTCGTAGGCGATGAGCAGCAGCGCGAACGGCAACCAATCGCGGATGACATAGAGCATCCTGCGGCCCTGGCCGATGCTCGCGGCCATCAGCCCAGTGCTGATGTAGACCAGCACCAGCTCACGGTTGAACGCGAAACCGTCGGTGACGGTCCGGTACACGATGACCGCCGCCCAGATTGCGACCGCGGCGTAGCGCAGGTATCTCAGCCGCTGCGCGCGGCGGTCCGGGGCGGCCAGAGTCGGCACGATCGACTGTTCCTCGTCAATCGTGGCCACGATACGGCAGCCTAGTTCACCTCTGGGTCACCGGACGTTTGCCGGAGGTTGCGGTGTGGTGTCAGATGTTGTCGCGCAGGAACGCGATGTCGTCCTTGCGCCCGTCCTCGGACGTCTCGCAGATCACCGGGGCATCGGCGGCCCTGACGACGGCGACCAGCAACTCGGGATCGATCTGGCCGGTGCCGAAGTTGGCGTGCCGGTCGGCGCCGGAGCCCGCGGCGTCACGCGAGTCGTTGCAGTGCACCAGGTCGATGCGGCCGGTGATGGCCTTGATCCGGTCGACGGCGTCGATCAACGCCTCACCTGCCGCCCAGGCGTGGCAGGTGTCCAGGCAGAAGCCGATTCCCTTGTCGCCGATGCGTTCCCACAACCGGGCGATGGTGTCGAAATGCCGCGCCATGGCGTGATCGCCACCGGCGGTGTTCTCCAGGTAGACCGGCACGTCGGTCTCCAGGTAGTCCAGCGCCTTGGCCCAGCGCTCGAAACCGGCCTCCATGTCGTTGTCGTCGGCGTGGCCACCGTGCACGATCACCGCGGTGGCATCGATCGCGGCGGCGGCATCGCAGGTGTCCTGCAGGATCTTGCGCGACGGGATGCGGACGCGGTTGTTGGCCGAGGCGACGTTGATCAGATACGGCGCGTGCACGTAGAGCGGGACGCTCGCAGCCTTGAGGGTCTCGGCGTCCTCCCGCGGCTTGGGCTTCTTCCAGCTCTGCGGGTTGCCGAGGAAGAACTGCACGACGTCGGCGTTCTCGGCGGCGGCCGCGGCCAGCGGGTCGTCGGGGTTCACATGCGATCCGATGAGCACCCGGCCAGTCTAGGCGCGCGGGGCGACAGCTCAGCTCTGGGTGACGAGCAGGAAGGTCAGGTAGGCGAGGTAGATCGCGACCATCGCGCCGCCCTCGCCGCGGCTGACGCGACGCCCGGTGACGAAGATCGGCACGCACGCCAGCGCGACCGCCACCATGATCGGGATGTCGATGCGCACCAGGCTGGCCGGCAGCAGCAGGCCGTCGCCGGCGACCACACAGGTGAGGCCGAGTATCAGCAGGATGTTGTAGATGCTGCTGCCGAGCAGGTTGCCGACGGCGATGTCACGGTTACCGCGCACCGTCGAGACCACCGTCGTCACCAGCTCCGGGGCGCTCGTCCCGATGGCGACGACCGTCAGACCGATCAGTGCATCGGAGACCCCGAATCCGCGGGCCATGCCGACGGCCCCGTCGACCAACCAGTCCGCGCCGACCACGACCACGGCGATGCCGGCCACCATCATCAGCACATGCACCCAGGTGGGCCGCGTCGTCGTCGCGACCTCCGTCGGGGCGTACGTCTCGGTGTACTCCCCGGCCACCACGCGCGATTCACGCCGCGTCATCCGGACCACCGCGACGGTGTAGGCGATTGCACAGCCGACGAGGATGATGCCGTCGACCCGGGACAGCTCCCCGTCCAGGGACAGCACCAGCATCAGCACGGCGGCGCCGGCCATCACCGGCAGCTCGAAACGCAGGGTGCGCGTCGCCATCGCCAGCGGCAGGATGAGGGCGCTCAGGCCGAGGATCAGCAGCAGGTTGACGACGTTGGTGCCGGCGATGTTGCCGACCGCGAGTGCGCCGCTGCCCTCCTGCGCGGCGACGACGCCGACGGCCAACTCGGGCAGGCTGGTCCCGATCGACACCACGGTCAGCCCGATCACGATCGGGCTGATGCCCAACCGGGCGGCCACCTCGGCGCCACCGCGGACCATCACCTCGGCCCCGAGCACCAACGCGGCGAGGCCGATCACGAACCAACCCGCATCGACCCACACGGCGATCACCCTAGAGGCACGCTCGAATGTGAATCGTCGACGGGTCCCGGCCGAATTCTCCGCAGAGATTTCCTATTCGGCGCCAGCGGAACTCTCAGAGGTCTCATAACACGCGCGGACCGACACTTTTCGGATGGGCACACCGTTTCTCGGCAGCGAAGCCGTCGCCGCCGGCGTGCTGACGGCACACCGCCTACGCACCCGGTACGACGCCCTATATCCGAACGTCTACCTGCCCCGCGACACCGAGATGACGGCAGCGCTTCGTGCCGAGGCGGCCTGGCTGTGGTCGAAACGACAGGCGATCGTCGCCGGGAACTCGGCTGCCGCACTGCACCGCACCAAGTGGATCGATGCGCGCAGTCCTGCCGAGCTGATCTACGCCAACCGACATCCGCCGCGTGACATCAACACCTGGGGTGACCGCATCGAGGCCGACGAGATCATCGAGATCCGCGGGATGCGGGCCTGCACGCCGGCGCGGGCAGCACTGGACATCGCCTGCCGGTACCCGCTCAATCGGGCCGTGGCCGCAATCGACGCGTTGGCCAACAGAACACGGCTGGACATGGTGGCCGTCGAGAAACTGATGTCCCGCTACCCCGGTCGCCGCGGACTCCGCAGAGCTCGTGCAGCGGTCGATCTCGTCGACCCCGGATCGGAATCTCCGCGCGAGACCTGGCTGAGGCTGCTTGTCATCCGAGCCGGATACCCGCGCCCGCAGACGCAGATCCGCGTGCGGGACCGCTACGACTACGAATTCGCGCGCATTGACGTCGGCTGGAAGGAACGAAAGATCGGCCTGGAGTACGAAGGCCGCCATCACCAGACCGACCCGGTCACCTATGAGCGCGACATCCGACGGCTCGAAGAACTCGCGCGGCTCGGCTGGACCATCATCCGGGTCACCGCCGCCGACACCGAGGACAGCGTCCTGGTCCGGCTCGGCGATGCGTGGACCCGCCGAGTGTGAATCGTGTGCGGCTCAGCGCCCTGGAACCCGACGACGATTCACACTCGGTGACATCGGCCCCTGACAACGAAAAGAGCCCTCGGAACGAATCCCGAGGGCTCTTCTCTGTCGTGCTTACCGGTAGTCGGAGTATCCGTAATCGTCCAGCGGCACGGCAGCGCCGGTGCTCTGGCCGAAGTCCGGGCTGTAGTACTGATCCTCGTAGGACGGGATCGTGTACGCCGCAGCGCGGGCCTCTTCGGTCGGGTTGACCTGGATGTCGCGGTAGCGGGCGATACCCGTACCGGCCGGGATCAACTTACCGATGATCACGTTCTCCTTCAGACCCATCAGCTTGTCGCTGCGGCAGTTGATCGCCGCATCGGTCAGCACGCGAGTGGTCTCCTGGAACGACGCCGCCGACAGCCACGAATCGGTGGCCAGCGATGCCTTGGTGATACCCATCAGCACCGGACGTCCGGCCGCGGGCTCGCCACCCTCGGCCACGACGCGACGGTTCTCCGACTCGAACTCGGCACGCTCGGTCAGCGAGCCGGGCAGGAACTCCGTCGAACCCGAGTCGATGATCGTGACGCGACGCAGCATCTGCCGGACGATGACCTCGATGTGCTTGTCGTGGATCGACACGCCCTGGGCCCGGTAGACCTCCTGGACCTCCTTGACGAGGTGGATCTGCACCTCGCGCGGGCCCTGCACACGCAGCACCTCGTGCGGATCGGCAGCACCCTCCATGAGCTGCTGGCCGACCTCGACGTGGTCGCCGTCGGAGAGCAGACGCTCGGAGCCGTCGTCGTGCTTGAACACCTTCAGGCGCTGGCGACGGGTCAGCTTGTCGTAGACGACTTCCTCGCCACCATCGTCGGGAACGATGGTGATCTTGTAGAACTTGTCGGTCTCCTCCAGCTGCACCCGGCCGGTGACATCGGCGATCGGGGCCTTGTTCCGCGGAACGCGGGCCTCGAACAGCTCCTGCACACGCGGCAGACCACCGACGATGTCGGCGCCACCGGTGACACCACCCTGGTGGAAGGTACGCATGGTCAGCTGCGTACCGGGCTCACCGATCGACTGCGCGGCGACGATACCGACGGCCTCGCCGATGTCGACGAGCTTGCCGGTGGCCATCGAGCGGCCGTAGCACATGGCGCAGACGCCGGTGCCGGTGGTGCAGGTCAGCACGGAGCGGACCTTCACCTCGGTGATGCCGGCGGCCAGCAGCGCATCGATCGCGGGATCGCCGAGATCATGGCCGCGGGCGACGACGACGTTGCCGTCCGCGTCCACCGCGTCGGTGGCCAGCGTGCGGGCGTACGTCGAGGTCTCGATGTGCTGATCGCGGACCAGCGTGCCGTCTTCCTGCTTCTCGGCCAGGGTGACGTTGATACCGCGCTCGGTCTGGCAATCGGTCTCACGGACGATGACGTCCTGCGACACGTCCACCAGACGACGGGTCAGGTAACCCGAGTCGGCGGTACGAAGCGCCGTGTCGGCCAGACCCTTACGGGCACCGTGGGTGTTGATGAAGTACTCCAGCACGGTCAGGCCCTCGCGGAAGGAGGACTTGATCGGGCGCGGGATGTACTCACCCTTCGGGTTGGTCACCAGACCCTTCATGCCCGCGAGCGTGCGGGTCTGGGTGATGTTGCCCGTGGCGCCGGACTTCACGATCGTGATGATCGGGTTGTCCGACGGGTAGTACTCCTCCAGCGCCTTGCCGACCTCTTCGGTGGCCTGCTGCCAGATCTTCACCAGCTCGCCGTTGCGCTCGTCGTGGTTGAGCTTGCCGCGCTGGTACTGCTTCTCGATCGCGTCGGCTTCGCCCTCGTAGCGCTCCAGGATCTCCTGCTTCTGCGGGGGAACCAGCACGTCGGCCATCGACACGGTGACACCCGAGCGGGTGGCCCAGTAGAAGCCGGCGTCCTTGAGCTTGTCGACGGTCTGGGCGACGACGATCATCGGGTACCGCTCGGCGAGATCGTTGATGATCGACGCCTGCGCCTTCTTGAACATCTGCGCGTTGACGAAGGGGTAACCCTTCGGCAGCAGCTCGTTGAAGAGCACGCGGCCCAGCGTGGTCGACGCGGTCCAGGCGTCACCGGTGTTCCAGCCCTCCGGGAACAGTTCGGCCTCGATGTCGGCCGGCGGACGCAGGGTGGTCAGCCGCACCTTGATCTTGGCGCGCACGCTCAGCACACCGCGGTCCATGGCCATGATGGCCTCGGCCGGGCTGCTGTAGACGCCGGTCTCCGGGGTGTCCTTGGCGGCCGGTGTGTATTCGCCCTTGTCACCGTCGATCTCGGTGGTCAGGAAGAACAGACCGGTCACCATGTCCAGACGCGGCATGGCCAGCGGACGACCCGACGCGGGCGACAGGATGTTGTTCGAGGACAGCATCAGGATGCGCGCCTCGGCCTGCGCCTCCGCCGACAGCGGAAGGTGCACGGCCATCTGGTCACCGTCGAAGTCGGCGTTGAACGCCTCACACACCAGCGGGTGGAGCTGGATGGCCTTGCCCTCGACCAGCTGCGGCTCGAAGGCCTGGATGCCCAGGCGGTGCAGGGTCGGTGCACGGTTCAGCAGCACCGGGTGCTCGGCGATGACCTCTTCGAGGACATCCCACACCTGGGGACGCTGACGCTCAACCATGCGCTTGGCGCTCTTGATGTTCTGCGCGTGGTTCAGGTCCACCAGGCGCTTCATCACGAACGGCTTGAACAGCTCGAGCGCCATCAGCTTGGGCAGACCGCACTGGTGCAGCTTGAGCTGCGGGCCGACGACGATGACCGAACGGCCCGAGTAGTCGACGCGCTTACCGAGCAGGTTCTGACGGAAGCGGCCCTGCTTGCCCTTGAGCAGATCGGACAGCGACTTGAGCGGACGGTTGCCCGGCCCGGTGACGGGCCGGCCGCGCCGGCCGTTGTCGAACAGCGCGTCCACCGACTCCTGCAGCATCCGCTTCTCGTTGTTGACGATGATCTCGGGCGCACCGAGGTCGATCAGTCGCTTCAGCCGGTTGTTGCGGTTGATGACGCGGCGGTACAGGTCGTTCAGGTCGGAGGTGGCGAAGCGGCCACCGTCGAGCTGAACCATCGGGCGCAGCTCCGGCGGGATCACCGGAACGGCGTCGAGCACCATGCCCATCGGCGAGTTGCCGGACTGCTGGAACGCCGCGACGACCTTCAGTCGCTTGAGCGCGCGCAGCTTCTTCTGGCCCTTGCCGTTCTTGATGGTGTCGCGCAGCGACTCCGCTTCGGCGTCGATGTCGAAGGTCTCGATGAGCTTCTTGATCGACTCGGCACCCATGGCGCCGGTGAAGTACTCGCCGTAGCGGTCGACGAGCTCGCGGTAGAGCACCTCGTCGACGATGAGCTGCTTGACGGCCAGCTTGGTGAAGGTGGTCCAGATCTCGTCGAGCCGGTCCAGCTCACGCTGGGCCCGGTCGCGCAGCTGGCGCATCTCGCGCTCGCCACCGTCGCGCACCTTGCGGCGCACGTCGGACTTGGCGCCCTCCTTCTCCAGCTCGGCCAGGTCGGCTTCGAGCTTCTGGGCCCGGGCCTCCAGGTCGGCGTCGCGCTGATCCTCGACGGCCTTCTTCTCGACGACCATCTCGGCTTCGAGCGTGGACAGCTCGTTGTGCCGCATCTCGGTGTCGACGGCGACGATGACGTAGGCCGCGAAGTAGATGATCTTTTCCAGATCCTTCGGGGCCAGGTCCAGCAGGTAGCCCAAGCGCGACGGGACGCCCTTGAAGTACCAGATGTGCGTGACGGGTGCGGCCAGCTCGATGTGGCCCATCCGCTCACGGCGCACCTTGGCGCGGGTCACCTCGACGCCGCAGCGCTCACAGATGATGCCCTTGAAGCGGACACGCTTGTACTTGCCGCAGTAGCACTCCCAGTCGCGAGTCGGTCCGAAGATCTTCTCGCAGAACAGGCCGTCCTTTTCCGGCTTCAGCGTGCGGTAGTTGATGGTCTCCGGCTTCTTGACCTCACCGTAGGACCAGTTGCGGATGTCGTCCGCGGTCGCCAGACCGATGCGGAGTTCATCGAAGAAGTTGACGTCTAGCACGTAACTCCCTTTCCCCTTGCGGGTGTTGAAACTTGACTATCAGGCCAGATCTTCGACAGAGGCGGATTCGTTGCGCGACAGGTTGATTCCGAGGTTGGCAGCAGCACGCTCCAGGTCCTCGTCATCACCGTCACGCATCTCGATCGCCGCGCCGTCCGAAGACAGCACCTCCACATTCAGGCAGAGCGACTGCAGCTCCTTGAGAAGCACCTTGAACGACTCCGGGATGCCCGGCTCGGGGATGTTCTCGCCCTTGACGATGGCCTCGTACACCTTGACGCGACCCACCGTGTCGTCGGACTTGATGGTGAGCAGCTCCTGCAGCGTGTAGGCAGCGCCGTAGGCCTGCATGGCCCAGCACTCCATCTCGCCGAACCGCTGACCACCGAACTGCGCCTTACCACCGAGCGGCTGCTGGGTGATCATCGAGTACGGACCGGTCGAACGGGCGTGGATCTTGTCGTCCACCAGGTGGTGCAGCTTCAGGATGTACATGTAGCCGACCGTCACCGGGTACGGGAACGGCTCGCCACTGCGGCCGTCGAACAGCTCGGCCTTACCCTGCGCATTGACCATGACCTCGCCGTCGCGGTTGGGCAGCGTCGAGCCGAGCAGGCCTTCGAGCTCCTTCTCCTGCGCGCCGTCGAACACCGGGGTGGCCACGATGGAATCGGCCGGGGCCGACTGCATGCCCTCGGGCAGGTTGCCCGCCCATTCGGGACTGCCCTCGACGTTCCAGCCGGCCTTGGCCACCCACCCGAGGTGGGTCTCCAGGATCTGGCCGATGTTCATACGACGGGGCACACCGTGGGTGTTCAGGATGATGTCCACCGGGGTGCCATCGGGCATGAACGGCATGTCCTCGACGGGCAGGATCTTGCCGATGACGCCCTTGTTGCCGTGGCGTCCGGCGAGCTTGTCACCGTCGGAGATCTTGCGCTTCTGCGCCACGTAGACGCGGACCAGCTCGTTGACACCGGCGGGCAGCTCGTCGTCATCCTCGCGGCTGAACACGCGGATGCCGATGACCTTGCCGGACTCACCGTGGGGCACCTTGAGCGACGTGTCACGGACCTCGCGGGCCTTCTCACCGAAGATGGCGCGCAGCAGGCGCTCCTCGGGGGTCAGCTCGGTCTCACCCTTCGGGGTGACCTTGCCGACCAGGATGTCGCCGTCGCGGACCTCGGCGCCGATGCGGATGATGCCGCGCTCGTCGAGATCGGCGAGCACCTCATCGGAGACGTTCGGGATGTCCCGGGTGATCTCCTCGGCGCCCAGCTTGGTGTCGCGGGCATCGATCTCGTGCTCTTCGATGTGAATCGAGGTGAGCACGTCCTCCTCCACCAGACGGTTGGAGAGGATGATCGCGTCCTCGTAGTTGTGACCCTCCCACGGCATGACCGCGACCAGCAGGTTCTTACCGAGGGCCATCTCACCGTTCTCGGTGCAGGGGCCGTCGGCGAGGACCTGGCCGGCCTCCACACGCTGTCCGGTGTCCACGATCGGGCGCTGGTTGGCGCATGTGCCGTGGTTGGACCGGGCGAACTTGCGCATCCGGTAGGTCTGGCGGCTGCCGTCATCGGCCATCACGGTGATGTAGTCGGCCGAGACCTCCTCGATGACACCGGTCTTGTCGGCGACGACCACGTCACCGGCATCGATGGCGGCACGAAGCTCCATACCGGTACCGACCAGCGGTGCCTCGCTGCGGACCAGCGGAACGGCCTGGCGCTGCATGTTGGCACCCATCAGGGCACGGTTGGCGTCGTCGTGCTCGAGGAACGGGATCATCGCGGTCGCGACCGACACCATCTGGCGCGGCGAGACGTCCATGTAATCGACGTCGGTGGCCGAGACGAACTCGACCTCGCCGCCCTTACGACGGACCAGGATGCGGTCCTCGACGAAGTGGCCGCTGCCGTCGACCGGCGAGTTGGCCTGCGCCACGATGTGGCGGTCCTCCTCGTCGGCGGTCAGGTAGTCGATCTGGTCGGTGACGACACCGTCGACGACCTTGCGGTACGGGGTCTCGATGAAGCCGAACGGGTTGACCCGGGCGTACACCGACAGCGAACCGATCAGGCCGATGTTCGGACCTTCCGGGGTCTCGATCGGGCACATCCGGCCGTAGTGGCTGGCGTGCACGTCGCGCACCTCCAGGCCGGCGCGCTCACGGGACAGACCGCCGGGACCCAGCGCCGACAGGCGGCGCTTGTGGGTCAGACCCGACAGCGGGTTGTTCTGGTCCATGAACTGCGACAGCTGGCTGGTGCCGAAGAACTCCTTGATCGCCGCCACGACGGGACGGATGTTGATCAGGGTCTGCGGCGTGATCGCCTCGACGTCCTGGGTCGTCATCCGCTCGCGGACGACGCGCTCCATACGGGACAGGCCGACCCGGATCTGGTTCTGGATCAGCTCACCCACGGTGCGCAGACGACGGTTGCCGAAGTGGTCGATGTCGTCGACCTCGACGGGCACCTCGACGCCGCCGGGCGCGGTCATCACCTTGTCGCCCTGGTGCAGCCGCACCAGGTACTCGATGGTGGCGACGACGTCCTCTTCGGTCAGCGTCGAGTTGGTGATCGGCTCGCCGGCGTTGAGGCCGAGCTTCTTGTTCACCTTGTAGCGACCGACGCGGGCCAGGTCGTAGCGCTTGTCCTTGAAGAACAGGTTCTCCAGCAGGGTCTGCGCCGACTCCTTGGTGGGCGGCTCGCCCGGGCGCAGCTTGCGGTAGATGTCCAGCAGCGCCTCGTCGGTGCCTGCGGTGTTGTCCTTCTCCAGCGTGCTCATCATGATCTCGGAGAAGCCGAAGCGCTCGGTGATCTGCTCGTTGGTCCAGCCCAGCGCCTTCAGCAGCACGGTGACCGGCTGGCGACGCTTGCGGTCGATGCGGACACCGACGGTGTCGCGCTTGTCGACGTCGAACTCCAGCCACGCACCGCGGCCGGGGATGACCTTGACGCTGTGCAGGTCCTTCTCGGTCGCCTTGTCGATCGACGAGTCGAAGTACACGCCCGGCGAACGGACCAGCTGGCTCACCACGACACGCTCGGTGCCGTTGATGATGAAGGTGCCCTTCTCGGTCATCATCGGGAAGTCACCCATGAAGACCGTCTGGCTCTTGATCTCACCGGTGTTGTTGTTGATGAACTCGGCCGTGACGAACAGCGGGGCCGCGTACGTCATGTCCTTGTCTTTGCACTCGTCGACCGGGGCCTTGACCTCGTCGAAGCGCGGGTCCGAGAAGCTCAGCGACATCGAGCCGGAGAAGTCCTCGATCGGGGACAGTTCGGCAAGGACCTCTTCCAGGCCGCCGACGGGGTTCACATCGCCGCGGTCGACTGCCTTGGTGCGCCACTTGTCCGAGCCGACCAGCCACTCGAACGAGTCGGTCTGGACGTCGAGCAGCCCCGGAACCTCAAGAGGCTCGCGGAGCTTGGCGAAGGAAATACGATTGGGCGCTCCCGGAACGGAGCTATTAGTGGAATCTGACTTGCTCTGGCTCGAGACTGCCAAGATGCACCCTTCCAGCTATATCTGCATCGGTTCGGCTGGCTCTCCGAGCCCGGATTCCTCTCCGAGCCATGGCACGCGTCTAGCTCACTGAGCAGGGCTCAGGCTAGGTCACGAACTCAGGTGCAGTGAAGGGTGGGCAGGATGCAGCCAGCGCAACGTCCAACAATAGCGGAACATGGCGCATTCCTCAACCACAGCATGTATGGGGTGCGTCCGGCGCTGGCTGGCGGCTGGATCCTGCACATTGCGTCATACATTGCTGCCCAACAGACTGGCCCGTTTGCCTCCGTCCGTCAAGAGATAGGGCCGTGTCGGCTGTGGAGTTTTCAGATTTGCCGGTACGCAATGTTCCGCTGACAGCCGCGCCGTGCCTATCTATCCACGACGGGGCTGACAGGGGAACATTGCGATCCGAACGAGAAACCGCCCGGGCTGACAGCCCGGGCGGTTTCTCGTGTACGGCGGCGTTACTGGTTGGACACCGGGATGGACTGCGTCGGGGCGTCGTCCTCGTGGTGGGCGCGGGTGACGTGACCCGGCTCGTGCGAGGCGTACTTGTGCGTGCCCTCCAGGTCGTCGCGGATGGCCTCCTGGGCGGCCGGGGGCAGCGTGTGCAGGATCTCGCGCACCCGCGCCTGCCGGCGCGCCACACCCTTGCGCTCGGGCATACCGGGGGTGGCCGAAAGCTGCGGCGGCACACCTTCGATCTCTTCCACACCACCGTCGTGCTGACCGGCGTCCAGCATGGCCTGCTCGGCGGCCGCGGTCGCCTCGTCCTTCTCCTCGCTCATACCGATCGGGCCGATACGACGACCGTTGAGGAACTGCTTGACCACCGGCTCGTCGGAGGTCAGCAGCACCTCGCGCGGCCCGAACATCACCAGCTGCTTGCGGAACAGCATGCCGATGTTGTCCGGCACCGTGCGGGCGATGTTGATGTTGTGCGTCACGATCAACACCGTCGCGTCGATCTGGGCGTTGATATCGATCAGCAACTGCGACAGATAGGCCGTACGCACCGGGTCCAGACCCGAGTCCGGCTCGTCGCACAGGATGATCTGCGGGTCCAGCACCAGCGCGCGGGCCAGACCGGCACGCTTGCGCATACCGCCGGAGATCTCACCGGGGAACTTGTGCCCGTCGTTGGGCATACCGACCAACTCGAGCTTTTCCATCACGATGTTGCGGATCTCGGACTCGCTCTTCTTGGTGTGCTCACGCAACGGGAAGGCGGTGTTGTCGTAGATGTTCATCGAGCCGAACAGCGCGCCGTCCTGGAACAGCACCCCGAACAGCGTGCGGATCTCGTAGAGCTCCTTGGCCGAGCACTCCAAGATGTTGGTGCCGTCGATGACGATCGACCCGCGCTCCGGCCGCAACAGACCGATCAGCGACTTCAGGAACACCGACTTACCCGTACCCGAGGGGCCCAGCAGCACGCTGACCTCACCCGCGGGAATCGACATCGTGACGTCTTCCCAGATCTTCGACGACCCGAACGACTTGCTCAGATTGGTCACGTCGATTTGGACGCCCATAGGTGTTCCTTCCGCTTGCAGCCCCGCCCGTGCCACCTGCCAGGAGCGCCTGTGGCTTGAGTCACTGTAACCTACCCGGTTTTTCAGCAACGACGAACCGCAGCACTGCAAACCCGGAAATGACTGGGCCCCGGGTCGAACATCGCCCCGGCCCACAGTGCGAGTGAACTACTTGACGGTGACGGTGGCGCCGGCGGCCTCGAGCTTGGCCTTGGCGTCGTCAGCGGCTTCCTTGTTGACCTTCTCCAGCAGCGGCTTGGGAGCGCCGTCGACCAGATCCTTGGCTTCCTTCAGGCCCAGGCCGGAAACGATCTCGCGGACGACCTTGATGACGCCGATCTTCTTGTCGCCGGCACCCTCGAGGATGACGTCGAACTCGGACTGCTCCTCGGCGGCCTCGGCCGGGGCACCACCGGCGGGGCCGGCAGCGGCAACCGCGACGGGGGCGGCGGCGGTGACGTCGAAGGTCTCCTCGAACTGCTTCACGAACTCAGAGAGCTCGAGCAGGGTCATTTCCTTGAACGCGTCGAGCAGTTCGTCGGTGGACAGCTTTGCCATGGTGATTCCTTATCTCTGTGGGTGGTGGGTTGCTTATGCGGCGTCGGTGTTTTCCGAGCCGGCCTTCTTCTCTTGCAGAGCTGCAGCCAGGCGGGCGATCTGGGACGCGGGCGCCACGAACAGCGCCGCGGCCTGGGACTGCTTCGCCTTCAGCGCGCCGGCCAGCTTGGACAGCAGGACCTCGCGCGATTCCAGATCGGCGATGCGGTTGACCTCATCGACGGAAAGAGCCTTTCCGTCCATGTAGCCGCCCTTGACGACCAGGGCCTTATTGTCCTTGGCGAACTTCTTGATCGCCTTGGCGGCATCGACGGGCTCGCCGTTGATGAACGCGATGGCGGTCGGGCCGGCAAACAGGTCGTCCAGACCCTCGATGCCGGCTTCGGCGGCCGCACGCTTGACCAAGGTGTTCTTGGCAACCGTGTAGGTGGCTCCGTCGCCCAGCGACCTGCGCAGCTCGGCAAGATTGGTCACCGTCAGGCCGCGGTACTCGGTGACGACGGTGGCCGTCGCCTCCTTGAACTTCTCGGCGATGTCGGCGACCGCGGTGGCCTTTTCAGCCTTGGCCATGCTTGCCTCCTCGTGATGGTTGGGTCGTCCACCGCCTGAGGGGCCGGAAATCACAAACGCCCCGACGCAGACAGGTCGGGGCGCGCAAGAATGCTTCTACCTCGTCCTCCTGCGTGGGCCGCCGGGAAATCCCGGACCTTCAACCTGTTGCCAGGTGACCTACGGTCTTCGGTGGAACCGCCAAAGAATAGCCTGCCGGGGCACGATCAGCCAAAACGAGCGCCGAGCGTCGGCGTGAATGCGGGTTTCAACCCGGAAGATGGCACACCCGTCGACGCTGGGCGGGCGGCTCAGAGCGCCAGCGCACCGGCGCCGATCAGGCCCGCATCGGAACCGAGCGCGGCAGGCACCACCCGCAGATCGCGCAGGAACGTCAACCCGGCGTAGTCGGCCAGCGCCGCGCGCAGCGGGTCGAACAGCACCGGCCCGGCCTTGGCCACCCCGCCGCCGATGACCACCAGGTCCAGGTCACACACCGCGGCCGTCGACGCGATCATCGCGGCCACCGCGGTGGCGCCACGACGGAACGCCTCGACGGCCACCGGGTCGTTCTCGCCGACCGCGGCCGCGAGTTCCCGGGCGTCGGCACCCGCCCACCCCTGCGCGCGGGCCCACCGGGTCATCGCGGGACCGGAGGCCACCGTCTCCACGCATCCCCGACCGCCGCACGGACAGCGCTGCCCGTCGAGCTCGATCACCGTGTGCCCCACGTGCCCGGCGTTGCCGGTGCGGCCGTCATAGGGCAGGCCGTCGAGCACCAGTCCCCCGCCGATACCGGTCGAGACCACCATGCCGAGCAGGAACTGCGCATCCCGACCGGCACCGAAGCGGTGCTCCCCGAGCGCCATGCACAGCCCGTCACCGCCGAGTCGTACCGGCAGGCCGGTCAGCTCCGCGACCCGGGCCACGATCGGGAAATCGCGCCACACCGCGATGTTCACCGGGCTGACGGCGCCGGCGCCGAGGTCGACCGGTCCGGCCGAGGAGATACCGATCGCCTCGACCTCGCCGACGGACAGCGTGTCGGTGATCAACGCCGCGGTCGCCTGCCAAGCGTCCTGCGCCGAGGTCTGCGGGGTCGGCACCTGCGCCCGGTGGGTCAATGTGCCGTCGTCGACGAGCGCGGCCGCGATCTTCGTGCCACCGATGTCTATTGCGAGAACCGTCATTCAGTGCCTGTGGGTGTTGTCGGGTTGGCGGGGGTCGCCGGGATGCTCATAGCCCGGTGACAGCTGCACCAGTTCGGCGCAGCGGGCATCCAACCACTGTCGGAACACGCGTCGCTGCGCCGCCGAGCGCAGGTGTTCGGCGATCAGCAGGTACGCCTCGTCCAGTGGCAACGGCACCGACCGTCGGGAGGAGAAGCGGCCGGGGTTGCGCCGGTGGTAGTCGGCGATCTCGATATCGGTGATGTCGACATCGGCGGTGACGACCGCGAAGGCTGCCCGACCGGCGGTGGTGGTGAGTACCGCCGCGGCGATGCTGCCGATTTCCAGTCGCGCGGTCATATCGGGCAGCACTTCTTCGATCGACGGAACCGATTGCCGGGAAACATCTTCCAGCTCGACCACTCGTTCGGCCACCAGCAGCTGGGTGAGCCAGCGCCGCAGCTGACGTCCCTCGCTGGTGCCCGGACGGGGTAACGCCCACGCGCCGTTGCTCTCGCGCAGGGCGCGCTCGGCCGCATCGACCTCGGCGACCGTGACGGCGACGCCGGCCACCAGCGCCGCGGTCACGTCACCACCACCCAGACCGCCGGGGAGTAGATCAGCCGACCCGCGCCCGCCACCCTGACCAGTGCCCACCACCGGCCCGGGGTCACCCATTCGGGCGGGGTCACGTCGAAGTCCAGGGTCGTCAGGCCCGCGGCAGGCAGCTCCGCGCCGATCACCGCCGGCCCCAGCCATTCCCAGGTACCCCACGGGCTGATCAGGTGGCCCTCCACGGCCAGATCCGCGCGGGCATCGGTGCCGACGGTGACGTGCAGGCGACCGCGTCCGCCACGCCGCACCCGTACCTCCGACGGCCCGGCCACCAGCCGCAGCACCTCGTGGCCTGCGGTGTCGCCGACCTGTACCAGGCACACATCCTCGACGACCTGCCGCCACGAGGTCGGCAGACCGCGCCCACCGGTCACGGCCAACTCGACGCGCACCGGGTACAGCCCGGGTGCGGCATCGGCGGGCACCTCGACGGCCACCTCGGCATCGAGGTACTCCCCCGGCGGCAGCACGAAGGTCACCTCGCCCGGATCCGCGGACCACTGCGGCGGACAGATCAGCCGGACCCGGCCCCGCAGTGCGGCGTCGGTGCAGTCGCTGGCGGCGGTCAACCGCAGATTCAGCTGCGTCCCGGGTTCGGTGCGGACCTGGTGCGGATGCACATGCGCGACGACCGGCAGCCCACCCAACGGCGCCGGGCCGCGGTTGTGCAGCCAGTATCGCGCGTAAACAGGCTGGGCCGCTTCGGCTTCCGGACCGATCGACTCGTTGTCGGCATGCAGGATCTGCACCGTGTCCAGATGTGCCAGCAGCGTGGCGATCTGATAGCCGTGCAGGGTCTCGGTGGCCGGCCCGGTGTCGTTCTCCAGCAGGTCCGCGTGGCGCAGACCCGAGACGGCGCACAGCCCCGAGCGCACCACGAAAGGTGTCTGCCTGCCGTGCGTCTCGACCAGCCGCAGCGCCACCGACCCCGGGTCGACGCCGGCGACACTGGCCGAGGTGATCGGATTCCCCGCGGCCTTGAGTGCCCCGAGGTGGACACCGTCGGCATCGACATCGAGGAGGGCGCCGTGCGCAGGCAGCCGGTCGGTACCGGCGCGACGGTTGACCAGCGCCAACAGGGGGTGGCCGAATTCCGCGCTGTGGCGTGGCAATCCACAGTCCCGCCAGTCGCCGTCGCCGGCTACCACCGCATAGTCGAAGGTGTGCGTCCAGTGCTGAAGCTGGAAGTTGGACCCGTCGGGTGCGGTGCGCCGGGGCGGGTCGATCCAGGTACCGGACGGCCAGCCGGTGCACGAGCGCATCAGCGAGGTGTGCAGGGTGCCGTCCGGTTCGACCGCGAAGCCGGGGACGCCCCGATTCAGCAGTGCCACCGTCGCCGGTTCGAACGGCTCCAGGCCGGCCGGCGCCTGCTGGGCGACGACGATCTCGGCATCGGCGATATCCTCGATCAGCGCGGTGAGCCCGCCGGCGACGATCAGCACCGGCAGCGCCCGGTCACCACGCAGGTCGGCACCGGGCACCCATTCGTCGGCCAACGGAGATACCGCGGGAACCCATACCCGGGCCGCGCCGGTGGCGGCCAGCTGCCGGTCGAACTCCGCACGGTGGTCGGGTGCGGACGCCAAAATCGCTGCGGTGAAATCGTTCTCGTCGGGTCCGCCGATGGCGATCCGGGTGTCGGGCAGGTTGGAGTCCACCGCCAGGTCACCGTAGCGGGCGCGACCGGCCACGCTGCAGGTCGCGGTGACACCGGCCCGCACCAGCGCCACCATCAGCTCACGCGCGTCGAACTCCTCGTCGGGGCTGACCACCTCGGCCACCGCGATGGCCCTCACGCCGGCCCCGATGCGCACCCGCAGCGTCGCGGACAGACCGAACCAACCGTAGGCCGGATTGTCCAGGGTGGACGGGTGCACGGCCGCGTCGACCGCATCGCCGCCCTGATGGAAGAGTCCGAAGCCGCGGCCGATGACGGCATCACCGACCTCACTGACCGGGGTCGCCCCGGGCACCGGGCACGGCCACCGCAGTCGCAGCAGCTTGTCCGACCCGACGAATTCGTCGACGACGGTCCGGCATTCGACTCGCTCGACACCGTGCCACAGGGTGATGGTCTGGGTATAGCTCAGCACGTCCTGGATGTGCCCGGTCACCACCACCCGCTCCCCCAGCGCACAGCGCCAGACCTGTACCGCCGCAGGGTGTTCCGACGAGCAGGTGACCGGCCCTCTGGGCAGCAGGTGCCACGGCCCCTCGCCGGCCTGCGGGTGGGCCGGGTATTCGTCGTATACGGCCAGTTCGTTGCCGACGCGGCCATCGGCGATGAGTTCGCGACCGTCGACCAGCAGTGAACACACCGCGCCGCCACGTTCGGGATCGACGGTCAACGAGTGGCGCGCGGTGGTGATGCTCACCCCGTCGTGGGGCTCCCAGCGCGAGCCGCGGCCGTCGGCGTCGAGCCGGTAACCCTGCCAGCCCAGCGAGCCCACCCCGGCGGCCAGCCAGGTGACGGTGTGGTCCTCGATCAGGGTGGGCAGCGCGGTGCCGTCGACGTCACGCACCACACCGGTGAAGCTGTGCTCCAGCTGTGCGGTGACGATATCGGTCCTGTTGTGCGCCAGCGGATTCCACACCACCACCGCGGCATTGACCGCACCGGAGAGCAATCGCAGGGCGTTGTCGCGGGTCCCCCGGCCGATCTCCCAGGCGTCGCGCCAGCCGGTCAGCAGGTCCAGGTACACCTGGTCGGACTCGGACCCGGTGATGGCGTCATGGTGGGCGCCGTAGGCCAGCTGTACCCAGGCCTTGGCCAGGGCGGCCTGCGGATACGTTGCCCCGCCCAGGATTCCGGCGAACACCGCAAAGCGTTCGGCCTCCAGCACGGCGTTCTCGGCGGCCCGGTTGGCCTGTTTGGTGTCGATGTAGGAGACGTCTTTGCCGGTGTAGATCGGGTTCATGTCCCGTGTCTGCACCGAGGCGCGGCGTCCGCCGGCAGCGAGTTCGGACCGGACCGCGGCGAAGAACTCCCGCGGCAGCGCGCAGACGAACCGCGGCCACGTGTAGCGGGCGTTCCAGTCGCGGTGGATCTCGGTGACCCACTTGTTCGGCGGGGTGTAGTCGGTGCCGACCGGCAGCAGCACGTTACGGGTCAGGGCGACCTTCTTGAGCCCGGTGAACAGTTCGAAGGTCTGCGCCTCGGCCTCCGCCAGGGTCGGCGCCGAGTCCATCCACCAGCCGGCGGCGTAGTGCGCGGGCATGTAGTGGGTCAGCAGGCCGCGACCGGACGGGGCGGTCCACTCGAACTCGCTGGCGAACTGCATCCGCTCCGGGTCACCGTGATCTGCCATCGGCCCCCACTGGTGATGCGGTCCGCGCGCCCAGGAGCTCGATGTCAGCCCGGCATCGGCGGCCATCCCGGGGAACTGCGGGTCGTGACCGAAGACGTCGAGCTGCCAGGCGGTGGCCGGGTCACCGCCGAGCACGTCCCGCTGGAATCCGATGCCGTGCACGAAGTTCCGGATCGCCGTCTCGGGACTGGTCAGGTTGGTGTTGGGCTCGTTGTAGGTGCCGCCCATGATCTCGACGCGTCCCTCGGCGATGAGCCGGCGCAGGTCGGTGCGTTCCTCGGGGTGGGTGTCCCAGAACGGTTTGAGATAGTCGACCTCGGCGAGCACGAATTTGTACTCCGGCACCCGGCGGGCCATCTCCAGATGCGCGGTGACGAGGTCGAAGCCGTTGGTCTGCCGGCAGGCGCCGGGCGGGTCCTCGGTCCACACGCTGGTGTAGGCGGACTGGGTGTTCCACCAGACCGGGTCGTAGTGGAAGTGGCTGATCATGTGCATGGTCCAGCCCGGCTCGGCAACCACGAAATCAAAGGTGGTGTCCCCGATCCGCGCCTGGCGCACCTGGCCGGGAACCGGGTCGTCGACGTAGACCGGGATCTCGACGGAGGTGTCACCCGGTTGGGCGACGGCCTCGCCGTGGATGCCGTATCCGCTGACGCGCACCGGGGTGGGAACCGTACCGGCGGTGTGGTGGGCGCGGACCAGCTGCAGTGGCGCATCCGGCGGACCGACGAACAACTCCGTCGACTCCGCAGCGGTCACACGCATGCTCCGCACCCTACGTTCGCCGACCCCGACTTTCCGCCGAAACTCGCGTACCCGGGGTCCTCGCGCGCGTGCGGACCCCCGTTGCGCGTGATTCGGGGGTCATCGCGCCCCCGCGCGCTGCAGTCGTTCGGCCGCGGCCCGCACCGCATCGGCCACCTCGACCGGTTCCAGCACCTCGAACTCGCAACCCGGCATCGCCAGGTACAGGGCCATCACCGCTGCGTCGTCGGCGCCGGTGGTCAGGATGCAGGCGTCGGCGCCGTCGGGTTCGATGTGCACCGAGGCGGCCGAGAACGTCTGCGCCACAACGTCGCGCGGCGCGTGATACCGGACCCGGGCGATGTAGCGGTAGGGAGAACTGCTGATGGCGCGTTGCACATAGTCGGCGGCGTCGGGCGCGGGCCGGGGCGCGAAGGTGCTGCCCTGCGCGCCGACGGTGTCCATCCGGTCCAACCGCAGACTGCGCCAGTCCTGCTTGTCGCGGTCGAAGGCCAGCAGGTACCAGCGCCGCCCGGTGGTGACCAGCTGGTAGGGCTCCAGGCGTCGCTGTGTGGCATTGCCGCGGATGTCGGTGTAACCGCAGGTGACGTGTTCGTGGTCGCGGCAGGCCCGGGCCAGGGTCATCAGTACCTCGGGGTCGACGGGCACATCCCGGCTGGTCGGGGTCAGCGTGACGGTGGCGTCGTGTACGGCGGCGACCTGCGAGCGCAGTCGCGACGGCATCACCTGGTCGAGTTTGGACAGCGCGCGCAGCGCCGACTCCCCGACGCCGGCGACGCTGCCACCCGCCGCCAACCGGAGGCAGACCGCCATCGCCACGGCCTCGTCGGGGTCCAGCAGCAGCGGCGGCAGCGCGGCCCCCGCGCCGAGTTGGTAGCCGCCACCGTGCCCCTTGCTGGCATGCACCGGATATCCGAGCTCACGCAGGCGGTCGACATCGCGACGGACGCTGCGGGTGGTCACCTCGAGCCGCTCGGCCAGTTCCTCGGATGTCCACACGCGGCGCGACTGCAGCAGGCCGAGCAGCTGCAGAACCCTGGCGGTACTCATGTCCACCATGCTGCCGCATTCATAGGACCAGAACTGTCCTATATGGGTGACAGGCTTTGTGTCATGAACACCGAACTGCTGGCCGATCAGCTGGACTTCCATTGGGAGAACCAGCTGCGACCCCGACTGGAGGGCCTGCGCGACGAGGAGTATTTCTGGGCGCCCGTGCCGGATTGCTGGACCGTGCATCCCGACGGCGGGGTGGATTTCGCGTATCCGCAACCCGAGCCCGCGCCGTTCACGACCATCGCGTGGCGGATGGCGCACGTGATCATCGGCGTGCTCGCCATGCGCAGCCATTCCCATTTCGGCGGTCCGGCCGCCGACTACGAGACATGGTCGTACGCTACCGACGCGGCGACCGCGCTGCGCCAGCTCGACGAGGAGAAGGCGCGCTGGACGGCCGGGGTGCGCGCCCTGTCCGATGTGGAACTGCAGCGCCCGTGCGGTCCGGCCGAGGGGCCCTATGCCGAGTACCCGATGGCCGCGCTGATATTGCACATCAACCGCGAGGTGATCCACCACGGCGCCGAGATCTGTGTCATCCGAGACCTTTTCACCCACACCAAGAAGGAGAACTGATATGCCCGCCATGCCCCCTCCCGTCGCCGACGAGCGCGCCGGCCTCAAGGAGTACGTCGCCGCCCAGCAATACGCCTTCCGGGCGATCGCCTTCGGCCTGACCGACGAGCAGGCCCGGTCGACTCCGAGCGTCAGCTCCCTGTCCATCGGCGGATTGATCAAGCACGTGACCAGTTGCCAGAAGGGGTGGATGGAGCGGGTGGCGGCGGCTCCGCAGCTGCCGCCGGCCGACGACCGCCCGATGGAGGAGTTGCAGCAGGAGTACGCCGAGCAGTTCGTGATGGGCGAGGATGAGACGCTCGCCGGCATCCTGGCGGCCTTCGACGAGCAGAATGCCGAGACCATCCGCCTGATCGAGAGCGCGGATCTGGCTGCGGCGGTGCCGGTTCCGCAAGAGGTGCCGTGGTTTCCCAAGGATGTCGCGGCGTGGTCGGTGCGCTGGGTGATCTTCCACATGATCGAGGAGCTGGCCCGGCACGCCGGGCAGGGCGACATCATCCGGGAGAGCATCGACGGCGCGACGCTCTACGAGCTGCTGGCCGGCCTGGAGGACTGGGAGCCGACGCCGTGGCTGACCCCGTGGGGCAAGGAGGCGGTCTCCTAGCTCGCTTGTCGCCGAGAGTGACGCTATGGCCGCATTTGTCGCCTGATAAAAGCCAAAGCGTCACTCTCGCGCAGACCCGGACCACCCGCGCGACTCCAGCGCGGCCCTCGCGTGCCTGATGATGTCGTCGCCATGGTCTTCCTTGATGACCCGGACCACGTGCCACTGCAGCCGTTGTAGCTCGCGGCCGACCCAGACGTCGCGGGCGTACACCGAACGTTCCGCCAGGTGTTGCACCCCGTCGTACTCGGCACCCACCTTGTAGTTCTCCCAGACCATGTCGAGGCGCCTGACGTACCTCCCGCCCTCGGTGCGGACGACGAATTGGGTTCGCGGCCTGGGCAGCCCGGCGTCGATGAACAGCAGCCGAAGCCAGGTTTCCTTCGGCGACTCGGCCCCGCCGTCGACCAGGGGTAGAGCGAGCCGCATCCGCCGGAGACCCCGCGCGCCGGGGTGCGCCTTCGCCAGTAGCTCGACATCGTCGATCCTGAACGGCGCCTCGCGCATCAGGGCATCCAGCCTTGCGACGGCGGCGTTGCGCGGCAGGCGGCGCGCCAGGTCGACTGCCGTGCGCTCGCGGGTGGTCACCGGCACCCCGCTGACGGACTCGATCTCCGCCGCGTCCAGCACGTCCTTGCGGATTACCAGACCCGCCTGCTGCCTGCACCGCGCGAACACCTCGATGGGTGCGTCGTCGTCAACCCATCTGGCGCCGTGCAGCGCGGCGGCTGCCACGCCTCCGATCACACCGCCCGGTACGGCCAGCAGAACCGCATCGATCCGTTGCCGCAACGTAGGCACATGATCTCGCGGTACGTGGACGCCGCGAAGGATCGGCCGGTAGCGATGCCGCAGCTGACCCCGGGTCACGCGGCCGGCTGCCATGGCATCGCCGCCATCGAAAGGGAGTTGCACATCTGTTCAGACGCAGCGCGCCCGCGTTTGGACCCATCCTGCGCCGAAAGCGACGAAATGGTCGCAAATTCGGCCTAGGAGCGACCATTGCGTCACTCTCGGCGCACACAATCAGAAGAACCGGACTGCGTGATCCACCACGACGTCGAGGTCCTCGCCCAGTGCGCCGGACAGCCACTGCTGGGCGAGTTCGGCCATCGCGCCGGTGTACATGGCCGCCCCGATGCGGGTGGCCACCGGATCCGAACCCGGGTGTAGCCGCGACCCCTCGGCCAGCACCGCGGCCAGCAACTGGTCCTGCAACGCCGCCCGCCGGGAAGTGAGCACCGGGTTGGCGCGGGCATCGGTGAACAACACCCGGCCCCGGCGCGGGTCGGCCGAGCTGAAACCGAGCACCGCCGCAATGCCGGCCCGCGACCGTTCGACCACCGAATCCGCGTCGACCAGTGCCGCGTCCACGAACGCCCCGAGCTCGAAGGCCACCTTGTCGAACACCGCGCCCAGCAGCTCGCCGACATCGGCGAAGCTCTCATAGAAGTAGCGCGTGTTCAGCTCGCTCTGCCGACACACCGAGCGGACCGTCAGCGCGGCCTCGCCGCCGGCACCGAACAGCACATAGGCGGCGTCGACCAACAGCGCGCGACGCTCGGCACGCCGATCGGTCAGTGCGACGCCAGCCCACCGGGTCATCGGCTCAGAATAAATCTGGTCACGCCCGTATCCAAACAGTAGTCTGGCTACACACGTGACCAGAGAGGGGCGCCGGCGTGGACATGCCGCACCAGATGCTCGAAGGAATGCTGCAGCGCAAATTCGACAAGGACATCCGACGGCATTACTTCAAGGGCCTCGAGTTCGCCGGCCCGGCCGGGGATCCGGGCTGGTTCGGGCCCGGCAGCGCGGTCTGGCATGTGCATTCACACACCGAGGCGCTGATCTTCGGGCTGCAGTGCGCGGCCTACCTGGAGCGCCTCGACCCATCCATCTACTGGATGGGCATGCACCACTCGCGACTGGTCAAGCGCGACGACGACGGTAACGCCATCCCCGTCATCGACCCGCAGGGCGCCGCGGTGCGGTTGGGACATTCGATCGCCTTCTTCATCGGCACCGCATACGGCAACACCGAGACCGCAGAGCGGGTCGCCCGGACGGTGCGCGCCATGCACCACACCATCAAGGGCACCCGCCCCGACGGAGCCACCTACGACGCCGACGACCCCGAGTGGTTGCGTTGGAACTACGCGACCGTGGTCTGGGGATTGGCCACCGCGCACGAGTTCTATCATCCGAATCCGTTGCGGGGCAAGAAACTCGACCGCTACTACGGTGAGTTCACCCGGGTCGGGCATGCCCTGGGCGGCACCGACCTCCCGACCACCAAGGCCGAGACGCTGGAGTGCCTGCACTCCTATCTCCCCCGCCTCGCCCTGACCCACGGTGCGGCGATGGCCACCGGACCCAATCTGCCGATGCCGCAGAGTGCGGTCGACTGGGCCATGCGCGACACCATGCCGAAATGGGCCAAGCAACTGATCGGGCATACCGACCCGAACCCGATCGAGCGGGCAGGCCGGCGCGCCATCGTGTGGTCGATCATCAACGGCCTGCACACCGCAGCCGGCACCGGCATCGAGTTCAAACAGGCCCAGGCCCGAACAGCCCACGGCACCACCACCGCGCACACCGAACCCCAGTACGTGCTCGGAAGCGATCCCGAGCGCAGTCGGGCCGAGATCGAACACGCCTTCGTGTGACGCAGCGCACAGTTGTTTTTGGCGGTACCGCGGGTTTTGAGACACTGCACCCATGAGTACGCAACACCGAGAGGGAGCCCGGCTGGACCGGGTGCCGTTAGCGGTGGAGGCCGCCCGCGTCGGTGCCACGGGGTGGCAGGTAACCCGCACCGGCGCCCGCGTCGCGGGCAGCCTCCTGCGTAAGGGCTCCCTGCAGCAGAAGGTCATCAAGCAGATTCCGCAGACGTTCGCCGATCTGGGACCCACCTACGTGAAGTTCGGGCAGATCATCGCATCCAGCCCGGGCGCGTTCGGCGAGCACCTGAGCCGGGAGTTCCGCGGCCTGCTGGACCGGGTTCCGCCCGCCGATTCGAAAGCTGTGCACAACCTGTTCCGGGAGGAACTCGGCGACGAGCCGCAGAACCTGTTCAAGTCCTTCGACGAGAAGCCGTTCGCCTCGGCCTCGATCGCCCAGGTGCACTACGCGACGCTGCACAGCGGCGAAGAGGTGGTGGTCAAGATCCAGCGGCCGGGCATCCGCCGCCGGGTCGCCGCGGACCTGCAGATCCTCAAGCGCGGCGCCAAGCTCGTCGAGTTCGCCAAGCTCGGTCAGCGGCTGTCCGCCCAAGATGTCGTCGCCGACTTCGCCGACAACCTGGCCGAGGAGCTGGACTTCCGGCTGGAGGCCCAGTCGATGGACGCCTGGGTGGCGCACATGCATGCCTCCCCGCTGGGCGAGAACATCCGGGTGGCCCAGGTCTACTGGGATCTGACCAGCGAGCGGGTGCTCACCATGGAGCGCATCCAGGGCACCCGCATCGACGATGTCGCTGCGATCCGCAAGCAGGGCTTCGACGGCGAGCAGCTGGTCAAGGCATTGTTGTTCAGTGTCTTCGAGGGTGGGCTGCGGCACGGCCTGTTCCACGGCGATCTGCACGCCGGCAACCTCTATGTCGACGAGGCCGGCAAGATCGTCTTCTTCGATTTCGGCATCATGGGACGCATCGATCCGCGCACCCGCTGGTTGCTGCGCGAACTGGTCTACGCCTTGCTGGTCAAGAAGGACCATGCGGCCGCGGGCAAGATCGTGGTGCTGATGGGGGCCGTGGGCACCGTCAAACCCGAGGCACAGGCGGCCAAGGACCTGGAGAAGTTCGCCACCCCGCTGACCATGTCGTCGTTGGGTGATATGAGCTACGCCGAGATCGGCAAGCAGCTGTCCACCCTGGCCGACGCCTACGACGTGAAGCTGCCGCGCGAGCTGGTGCTCATCGGCAAGCAGTTCCTCTACGTCGAGCGCTACATGAAGCTGCTGGCCCCGCGTTGGCAGATGATGAGCGATCCGCAGCTGACGGGGTACTTCGCGAACTTCATGGTCGAGGTTAGCCGCGAACACTCCGAGGAGCTCGACAGCTAGTCGGCTTGTCACGCGCTCCACCGAACCGGGACTGGAGTTCGCCGACGACCTTCTCGGCGTTGGCCAGCATGAAACCGGCGGCCTTGACGAGCTCAGGGGCGTCCAGGTGATCACCGAGAAGGTTGTGACTGAGCAACGAGTTGGAGGTCAGATATGCAGATCCGTACGGGTACCGCACGCGCCGGCGAACTGGACATCGTCTACGACGACATGGGCGACCCGGAGCATCCGGCGGTGCTGTTGGTCATGGGCCTCGGCGCACAGATGGTGTTGTGGCGCACCACTTTCTGCCAGAAGTTGGTGGATCAGGGGCTGCGCGTCATCCGGTTCGACAACCGCGACGTCGGGCTCTCGTCGAAGCTCCCGCATGCCCGCAGCGGCGCGCCGCTGATCCCCCGGATGGCCCGGTCACTGGCGGGCATGAAGAGTCCGTCCGGCTACACCCTCGAGGACATGGCCGACGACGCGGCGGGACTGCTGGATCATCTAGGCATCGAGCGCGCGAATATCGTGGGGGCCTCGATGGGCGGCATGATCGCCCAGGTGTTCGCGGCCCGGCATGCCGCCCGCACCCGGTCCCTGGCGGTCATTTTCTCCAGCAACAATCAGGCCTTCCTGCCGCCGCCGGGTCCCCGCCAACTACTGACACTGCTGTCCAAGCCTGCCGACACCAGCCGCGAGGGCGTCATCGCCAACACGATTCGCGTTTCCAAAATCATCGGCAGCCCCGGGTATCCCAAATCCGACGAACAGTTACGGGCCGAGGCCGCCGAAAGCTACGAGCGCTCCTACTACCCGGCCGGAATCGGCCGGCAGTTCGCGGCAATCATGGGCAGCGGCAGTCTGCTCGCCTATGACCGGCAGATCACGGCTCCGACAGTGGTCATCCACGGCAAGGCCGACAAGCTGATGCGGCCGTCCGGGGGCCGGGCGATCGCCCGCGCGATACCCGGAGCAAGGCTGGTCCTGTTCGACGGAATGGGCCATGAACTGCCCGAACCACTCTGGGATGACATCATCGGCGAACTGAAGGCAAACTTCTCCGCCTGATTCGGTCAACCACAGCCTCGGGGCGTAGAGTCGCCGCATAAGCCGGGTCACGACTGAAACCCGGGGACGCAGTATGTCGCCGTGGGGGCAATGTATGACAGGACGCAAGAAGCTCGAACCGCATTTCTCGGATGTACAGGCACACTACGACCTGTCCGACGAGTTCTTCGCGCTGTTCCTGGATCCGACCAGGACGTACAGCTGCGCGTACTTCGAGCGCGACGATATGACGCTGGAGGAAGCCCAGCTCGCCAAGATCGACCTGGCGTTGGGGAAGTTGGGCCTCGAACCGGGCATGACGCTGCTCGACATCGGCTGCGGCTGGGGCGCCACCATGATGCGCGCCTTGGATCGGTACGACGTCAACGTCATCGGGCTGACGCTGAGCGAGAATCAGAAAGCGCATGTCGAGGCCGAGTTCGCCCGCTCGGAATCCAAGCGCGACAAGCAGATTCACCTCAAGGGTTGGGAAGAGTTCGACGAGCCGGTCGACCGCATCGTGTCCATCGGCGCCTTCGAGCACTTTGGCTTCGAGCGGTACGACGCGTTCTTCGAGATGGCCTACAACGTCCTGCCGGATGACGGCGTCATGCTGCTGCACACCATTTGCGGCAAACACTTCAAGCAGATGATCGCCGAGGGCATCCCACTGACCTTCGAGATTGCCCGGTTCGTCAAGTTCATCCTCACCGAGATCTTCCCCGGCGGACGCCTGCCGTCCATCGAGAAGGTCGAAGAGCACGCCACCCCCGCGGGCTTCACCATCACCCGTCGGCAGTCGCTGCAGTTGCACTACGCCCGCACACTGGATCTCTGGGCGGAGGCGCTGGAGTCCCACCACGAGGAAGCCGTGGCGATCCAGTCCGAAGAGGTCTATCAGCGTTACATGAAGTATCTGACGGGCTGCGCGAACGGCTTCCGGACCGGCTACATCGACGTCAACCAGTTCACGATGGTCAAGTAACCCACAATCAAGATCAACCGCCGCGCAGGCGAACTCGGGGGAGACCGCACTTCCCCCTATGCGGTCCGGGGGCACCGGGGCGGACGCTAGAGTCACGTGCAGACGTTCCTTTTCAGCAACGGCGCTGCGGGGGGACGACCAGTATCCGAGGACACGCTGCGCGGATCCCGGGGCACCGGAATCCGGGCAGGTAGGGTGCCACGTCAAGTGGGCACCGCGAGATGGTGGACGGCGTAGTCAGCACCCACCGAGAAGGGCAGGCCAGTCAATGTCTGACAACTCAACCGACACGGCGGAGATGCGCCCGCATTTCGAGGACATCCAGGCTCACTACGACCTGTCCGATGATTTCTTCGGCGTCTTCCAGGACCCGACGCGCAAGTACAGCTGTGCGTACTTCACCGGCCCCAACGTCACGCTGTCGGAGGCTCAGGTCGCCAACGTCGACCAGCACCTCGACCGGCTCAACCTGGAACCCGGCATGACGCTGCTCGAAGTGGGCTGCGGCTGGGGTCTCACGCTGCAGCGCGCCATGGAGAAGTACGACGTCAACGTCATCGGTCTGACGCTCAGCAAGAACCAGCAGGCCTATTGCAACCAGTTGCTCGGCGGTCTGGACACCGAGCGCACCTTTGATGTCCGCCTGGAGGGCTGGGAACAGTTCACCGGCAAGGTCGACCGCATCGTGTCCATCGAGGCCTTCGAGCACTTCGGCTTCGAGCGTTACCCGGCGTTCTTCAAGACCTGCTTCGACAGCCTGCCCTCCGGTGGCCGGATGACCATCCAGAGCAGCTGCGGCTACCACCCCAATGACCTGACCGCCCGCGGCAAGAAGCTGACCTTCGAACTGGCCCGCTTTGCCAAGTTCATCCACGAGGTGATCTTCCCCGGCGGCCGGATCCCGACCACCCAGATGATGGTCGAGCGCGGCGAGGAGGCCGGTTTCACCGTCCCCGAGACGCTGTCGCTGCGCAACCACTACATCAAGACCCTCGGCATCTGGGCGGGCCGGCTCGAACACCACAAGGACGAGGCGATCGCCGCGGCCGGCGAGCAGAGCTACAACGACTACATGCGGTATCTGACCGGCTGCCAGTACTACTTCGTCGACGAAGCACTCGACGTCAGCCTGGTGACCTACGAAAAGCCGTAGTTTCGCCTCCGGCGATCGCGGCGCCACCGCGTGATCTCGGCGCTCGGCGTGATCGGCGTGACCGTCGCCGCCGGCGCGCTGGTGGTCCGGTTCCTGCCTGCGGTCAACCGTCCGCTACTGGGCATTGCGGCTCTGTCGCCGTATCTGATGCTCGGAGCCCCGGCGGCGACGCTAATGTTCGCGCTGTCGCGCCAATGGTCGCCCGCCGCGGTGGCCGCGGCCGTGACGGTCGCGGCCGGCGCCGTGCAACTGCCGCTGTTCACCGGCAGAGCCGCGCCGACGAGTGGCGAGCGGGTCCGATTCGTGACGGCCAACCTGTTGCTCGGCCGGGCCTCGCCGGCGGCCGTGGTCGCCCTGGCCCGTGAACGCGCCGACGTGCTGGCCGTGCAGGAGCTGACGCCCGAACTCGCCGACCGGCTCTGCGGTGAGCTGGCAATCGACTTCCCGTTCCGGGTGCTGCGTCCGCGGGAACGCGCCGCCGGCGTCGGACTGTGGAGCCGTCACCCGATCACCGCTTCGGGCACCGATGAGCAATTCAGCCGCGGGTTGGTCTGGGCGCGGCTGCGGGTGGCCGAGGTCGACGCGACTGTCATCTCTACCCATATGCCTCCGCCCCGGTCGGCCTTCCCGACGTGGCATGCCGAGATCACCCGGCTCGGACCGGTGTTACAGCAGTTGCCCGAGACGGCGCGAGTTGTCGTCGGCGGTGACTTCAACGCCACCATCGATGTCCACCAGTTCCGGGCGCTGCTGCGCGGCGGGTACCGCGACGGTGCCATGCAAGCCGCCGCCGGGTTCACCCGGACGCACCCGAGCCACTTGCCGATGCCGCCGCTGCTGGCCGTCGATCGCATCCTCACACGTGAATCGACAGCAACGTCAATAAAGGCCGTCCGGCTGGCCGGATCAGACCACCGCGCACTGGTCGCCACGATCGTTCTGAACTAGCTCGACCCGATCGTCGCGGACTCGCCGCCGGACCGATCGCCCGCCCTACCAGCAGCGAGCGAACCCTCGGCAGATTCTGGCAAACATCAGGCCCGTCCACCCGGCCGCCAGATCCCCTCCAGCGAATTCTGTACACGACGACAATTGGACGCAGAACCAGCGAATAAAAGAGCCGGGAAGGCCACGGTCCCCGGCTTGCGCAGCGCTACACCCCGCCCCGTGAATGGCACGTTACGAGAAACGCAAAGATGCTCTAACCTGCGCAAACCGGTTGACAGCAAACCTCGGTTCTGCGAATCTTTGACCACCAGCCGGCTCACTAGGGGGACAGATGTCAGCCATCGCTCGCAAGATCAGCAGCGCCACCGCGGCCTGCGCCGTAGTCGCTGCAGCAACATTGAGTTCGGCATCGATCGCCAGCGCCGAGCCCGAGATCGCACCCATCGCATCGCTGGGATCACACGTCGGCGAGGCCCAGTGCGTGCCGGATGCGACCACATCGTGCGCCCCGGTCGGGCTCCCGACGGCCGCCGCCGTGCAGGCCGCCGACCCCACCTTCCCCGACAGCCTGATCCAGAACGACTTCTGGTGGCTCGGCCGCGCCAACCCGAACGCTCCGCCGCGGTCCACCATCCTCGAATTCACGCCGATGAGCCTGGTGCCCGGTTTCCTCAAGCCGGTCTGGGGCTGGTTCTTCGCGAAGTGGGATCTCGAGGTCTGTGTCTTCGGCCTCACCGCGACCATCGGGCCCTACGGAACCACCAAGGTCTCCGTCGGCCGGGGCTGCAACTAGATCAACTCTGCGAAAAGCCGGATACCGCCGCGGCGGTATCCGGCTTTTCGGCGTTCATCCCGCCCGGTCGGACCTGTCCGACTTACGTTGCAGCGGAACAATGTCGGCGCCCTTCTCACCAGCGGGTGAGCTGTCGGTGGTGCCGTCGGGGCGGTGATCCACACTCGTTGCCGACGGGGCAGGCGCGGGCTTCAGCTTCGCAACCAGCGCCCGCCAGCGCGACCGGCGCGGACCGTCGTAGGCCTGGCACACCTGTGGGCCGCACAGCGCACAATCGGTGCCCGGTCGATAGTGCTCGTGCGCTGCCCGACCGTGGCCGCACTGACAGATCTCCTTGGGCACCTCGCCACTCTACGCCGCACGTCACAGGCCACGCGGCGATTCCCGGGGCACCGCCCGGATACCCGGTCAGCCGATACCGGACAGCCAGTTCACCAGGTCGGTTCCGTCGAAGCAGGTGTCGGCCACGTGGCCGCCGTGGCACGGCACCACCTCGACATCGGCCGCGCCGCCGAAACGCTCCGCGAAATCCTGACCGGTGGCGCCGGGCGGGATCACATCATCCTGATCACCGACGTAGAGCCTGATGCGATCACCCGTCAACGCCTCCGCCGGCCAGCTCATCGGGTCCGCGGACTCCGGGACCTGCCCGCCCCACGGGGCCACCACGAAGTCCATCGACCGCACCCCGACCGGCATTCCCATCGCCGGCGTGATGCCGACCATCGCCCTCACCTCGCCCGGCGGCAGCGTCGACCACAGCAACAGCGCGGGTAGCGCCCCCATCGACTCGGCCACGAAGATGACGCGGTCACTCGCGTAGCGAGCCCGGGCGGCCGCGATCAGGTCCCGGTAAGCCTGCTGGGACGCCGGATTGCCGAATGCGTTTCCCTCGGCGTCGGCGCTCACGACCGCATACCCGGCCCGCAGCAGGTCCTCGGTGAGTGCCGTGTGTTTGTCGTCCATCCGGGTGACCTCGGCATTCTGGTCCATGCCATGGAAGTACACGATGATTCCCGACACCGGCTTGTCGGCAAGCGAGAGCCCCAGGGTGCTCAGGCCGTCCACCTCCTCGGCCGTCACCTCGAAGTCCGGCCCGCCGGGCGCGCAACCCACCAGCACGACCGACAGCGTGATCGCGATGAGAAGCCGCAAGATTGTCGTCATTGATAGAACCTCACCCAGTCGATCGTCATCTGTGCGGGCAGCGCCGCGGGGTCGAGCGGGCCGGGCCACTCCCCCGCGACCGCCACATTGAGCAGGGCGAAGAACGGATTGTCCTGCACCCAGTCCGCGCCGGGCGGCAGCTGTTCCGGGCGAAATTCCGCCAACGGTGTCTCGTCGATCCCGATGATCAGCAGACCCGGTTGCTTGGACACCCAGTAGGTGTGGAAGTCGGCCGAAAGATCCGCGCCGAGGCTGTTGGTCGACAGCTTCCATTTCGGCGCAGCCGGATCGGTCATCGGACCGTGCACCGAGATGTAACCCCGGTGGCCGTCGTTGACGATCTCGATGATGTCGATCTCGCCGCTGCCGGGATAACCGACCTCGTCGAGCGTGTTACCCAGCATCCAGAACGCCGGATGAAGGCCCTGGCCGGCCGGCATCTTGATGCGCGCCGCCAGTACCCCGAACTGCAGGTCCGCCTTGCCCTGGGTGTCGATACGCGCCGCGCTGATGGTGTCGCCGTCCAATCTCGCCTCGATCACCAGGTTGCCGGCGCCGTCCAGTCGGACGTTGCCCGGACTGGCGGTGTACACCTGCTTCTCCCGGTTACCCCAACCGCCCGCCCCGGTCCTTATGTTCCACAGGGCAGGGTTCGGCGGCTGCCCGGCCGGGCCGTCGAACTCATCGGAGATCCGCAGCGTCTTGCCCGCGGTGGCCGTCGAGAAGCCCGTGGCGACCATCGGTTCGGCACCCGCGGCGGCGGGCTGCATCACGACTGCGGTGGCGGCCAGCAGGCACCACGCCGCAAGCAATGTCCTCATCCGTATATCCGCACCCAGTCGACGAGCATCTGGGCCGGCAGCGCGCCGGGACCGACCTCGCCGGGCCATTCGCCGCCCACCGCAAGGTTGAGCAGTAGATAGAAAGGCAAGTCCTGCACCCACTTTCCGCCGTCGGGGAGCTGCTCGGTGGTGAATGTGGCATACGCCGTGTCATCCATGCCGATGGTGATCGTTCCGGTTTCCTTGCTGATCCAGTAGATGTGGAAATCCTGCGACGGCGCCGCGCCGGGCTGCAGTTCGTCGGACAGCTTCCATTTCGGATCGGGTCGCGGACTCGCCGATATCCAGGGCCCATGCGCCGCGGCGTGCACCGTGGGTTCGGTGCCGATGATCTCGGCGATGTCGATCTCGCCGCTGCGGGGGTAACCGACCTGGTCGATCGACGTGCCGAGCATCCAGAAGGCCGGGTGCAACCCCTGACCTGACGGCATCTTGATGCGGGCCTGGATCATGCCTCGCTTGAAGTCGAGCTTCTGCCGGGTGCTGATCCTGGCCGAGGTGATGACATCGGCATCCCAGCGCGCCTCGATGACCAGATGTCCTGAGCCATCAACGCGGACGTTGGCGGGCCGATCGGTGTATACCTGCTTCTCGTCATTGCCCCACCCACCGCCGCCGGTTTCGATGGACCACAGTTTCGGGTTCGGCAACGTACCTGCCGGGCCGGAGAATTCGTCACTGCCGTACAGCGTGACCTTGCGCTGGAGGTCGAGCCGGGCGCTGCGGACTCCGGGATCGCCGACGGCGGCGTAGACCCCGAGACCGGAAAATCCGGTCACGACGATGGCCATGAGCAACGCCGCACCGGGTACCGGTATCAGGGCTACGAGCCGACGGACGGTTCTCCCACCGAGACCGCGAACGCTATTCACCGGCACTCCCCGCGATCAGTTCGTCCGACCGTCGGCGCAGCAGCGCCAGCATCGACTCGATACGGTCCGGTTCGTGGGCGGCGGCATTGAACGAGCATTGCACCAGTACCGACTTTCCAACCTCGACCAATATGAACGAGATCCCGTTGAAGCCAACACCTTCGGTGGTCGCGATGTAGGCGCGCTCCGATGACCGCCAGGGCAGGGTACGTTCGTCGACGGCGCGCCCGATATCGCTGAACGACACCACGGGTTTCGCGGGCATCGCGACCCGACGCGGACCGGGTCGTAGCGACTTCACCGCACCCAGTCCCATCGCGGCCAGCGGCCGGCCCGCGCGCAGTGCGGTCTGCACGCGCTCCGAGAGCAGCTCGGCGTCGAAAGGGTCGGGGAAGTCGAATTCCAGGCCCACCGCGAAGTTCGCCAGATAGGCCCTGGCAGCCGGGCGGTAGCGCCGCGCATCTGCCAGCACGATCACCCGTTCACCGAAGTCGATGCCACTGTGTCTGAGCGCCTGCGCGATCGCCGAGAACCACATGGTCGCCTCGGTCGCCCGGGGCGCCGCCGCCGTCATCCTGGCCAGCAGCACCGCCCTGGTATCCGGTGCGATGGTCGTCCACCGCAGCGTCGGTTGTGCCGGGGGCAGTTCACCGGGGTCGTGCCAGCTGACCGGGTTGACCGCGGTGGCGCGGGGCAACGCGATGAGATCGGCCAGCCGGCGCGGCTTTTCGCCGAACCACCGCACGATGGTGGTGCCGAGCATCGCTCTGGCCGGCGGTTCTGCCGCCCACGTCGGGGCGGCGGAGGACAGCAGCACGTTCTGCAGCAAGACGAGCAACCGCGCGTCACACAGCCCATGGGATACCGCGGTCAGCAGGAAGTCGCCGGCAATACAGACCCGTATTCCCTCACCACGATAGTTCTGCGCCATCCGCGACATCGCCTCGTCGAGATCGGCCAGTGTTGTCGGTGCCACGATCTCGACACAGTTGAACAGGTCGGCCGGGGTGTAGGCCCACCACAGCGAGGACGGCGAGGGACGCAACCCGACGCGGGTGTGGGTCCCCATGGCCGCCAGTGCGACCAGACGGTTGCGGATGACGTCGGCCGAGGGCATCACCATCGGTCCCACGGCACTGACGATGCAGGCGCCTGCCCGGCCACGATCAATGGGTGACACGAGGTGTCTGCGTGCCATCACGCACCTCCCTCTGCGTAGGAGAACACCACGGTGTCCGCGTCATCGATCACCCGGATCCAGTGCGGCCGGGTGGACAGCTTGTCGATGAGGAGGTTCACCGCACCATCCCGGAACAACCCGTAATAGTCGCTGTAGGTACCGGTTTGGCGCGGCAGCACCAGGTACAACGGATTTCCGCCGGATCGGGCCAGCAGTTCCAGCCGGTCCATGTCCCGGTCGGTCGGGAATCCGGTGGACAGCGAGTTCTTCAGGAAGACCAGCGGTTTGTCGTAACCGGAGTCGGCCAGCGCATGGCCGACGTAGTCCGCGGTGGGCCGCTCGGGCCAACCGGCAGGCGCCATCACGGTGATGGTCGCTCCGGCGGGGTCCTTGCTCAGCAGCCAGCGACTCTGTTCCAGCTGGTTGCGCGTCATCGTCACGTAGGACCACCCGCCGAAATACCCCTGCATGCTGGCCAACACAGCAACGGCTGCCACCAGCCACACCAGTAGGAGCGTGACCCGGCGGCGCACACCGTGCAGGTCGAGCGCCCAGACGGCGACCGTGGCGATCAGCACCGCGCAGCCCGGCAGCGAGTAGAGGAACACCCGGAAGATGGCTTCGCCACCGTAACTCTGACCGCCCAGCAGCATCATCGAGGAGAAGGCCATGATGCCTGCCGCCCAGGGCATCCCGACACGTCGCCAGATGACCGCCGCGCAGAGTAACGCCAGCACCCACATCGACGCGGACAATGAGCGGTCGACCAGCATGGTGAAGACCCGGCCATCTGATCCACGGGTCGGCACATTGGAACTGCTGTTGGCCAGTGGGTTGGATCCGGTGAACATTCCGTAGCGCCGGATCTGGTCGAGTCGCGGCACCAGGTAGGCCGCCACCACCGCCGCATAGACCAGCGGCAGCCAGACCGGGCGGATCTTTCCGAACACGGCGAGTGCCACCACACAGGCGCACAACCAGATGGGGGTCAGCTGGTGTGACGGCACGAGCACGACGAACACCGCGACCGAGATGTAGCCGGCCACCGGATACCGAACGGAATGGGCGAGCAAGGCCAGGCAGGCGATGGCCATCACCAGCCCGGTGGCCTGCGGTGCGAAGTAGTCCTGCCCCACCCAGTTCAGTAGTTCGGTGATCATCGCAGCCGCCAGGGCCGCCCGCATCGGCAGACCGAGACCCCGCGCGAGCGCGCCGGTGAGCACGGCCATCAGCACGTGAACCACCGGTGCGAACCAATGCGCCATGTGCACGGGGTCCAGGCCGGTGATCGAACTGAACCACGCCATGGCGGTGAAGAATCCCGGCCACTGGTTGTAGATGTCCACCGCGGCCGGTGCCAGGCTGCGGTTGCGGATGATGTAGTCGACCAACCCGATGTGCTTGTAGGTCCAGGTGTAGATCGGCACCTCGGTGATCAGCACCACCGTCACCCGCTGGAAGACGATCACCAGCAGGATGGCGGCCATCGCGTAGATCAGCCGATTACCGGCCAGCGAAACTCCGAACATGGTTGCAGCACAGAGAACCGAACCCGCCAACAGGACGCCGCCCGGGGTGGCGAGCAGGCCGTACTGACCGAAGTCCGCGGTGCGCTGGAGAGCCCCGACAGCCGCGATCCACAGCACCGTCGACGTGCAGGCCAGCACGATGAGCGCGGCGTCGGTGCGCGGACCGGGCCGTCGGCCGCTGCCTTCGCTCAGCCCCTCTCCGACCCTGCCGTGCCAGGCGGAGACGGCTACCACGACGGGGCCCGCTCCCGGCGAAGGATCTGGATGCGGACGGCTCCGGTGACTGCGACTGCCGACGACAGCAGCAGGCACGACATCGTGGGCTCCCACATGTGCAGCCACGCCGCGGCGGTCGAGGTCGCCACCACCGCAGCGACGCTGACCCCGATGGTGCCGGCGACCGCGGCCGCCGCCGGTAGGTCGGTCCAGCACATGACGGCGCTGCCCGCGCCGGCGACGGTCAAGGCCAAGAGCAGCACCGCCTGGCTTGCGGCGTGGAACGGAATGGTCGATGCGATACCGCAGGCACCCGCCACGACGGCCAGCACAGCCAGGGTCCGTTGCTGCCCCGCGGCCGTCATGAGGCCAGCGGAGTCGGCCGGCGGCCTTGCCTGCGGGCTGTCGCCAGGGCGACGGGTCCGCGGACGATGCCGATCAGTTGCGTGCGCCGCAGTGACTCCGGTGGAGCGAAGTCATCGACGTCGGGTGACTCGGTGATCGTCCGGAGATGTCGCAGCGCTTTCACCGTGCGTCGCAGCGCTATCGGGCGCAGGGTCCGGTCCAGCGCCACCTTGGCCAGCCACGCGCCCAGACCCTGCCCGTACCCCCGGGCCTGGGACTGCAGGGCGGCGACGTCATCGCGGTGCCGGTGCCACACGATCGCCGCCGGCTCGTAGACCAGTTGCCGGCCGGACACCAGCACGCGGACGAACATGTCGATGTCTTCCCCGCCGCCGGTCGGGCTGCCCGCGCCGAGCGCCTCGTCGAACCCGCCCATGTCCAGGACCATCCGACGTCGCAACGCGAAGTTGGCCCCGGTCCCGTACAAACCGACCTGAAAGGGGAACAGCGGGCTGTTCGCGGGCGGTCGGGTCACATCGAAGGCGCGCCGCTGCAGGCTCTTTGCCCACGAGACACGCTGTTCGAAGAAACTCTGGGTGGGTGTGCGGAGTTCGCCACTGGGCACGATTCCGGTGACGCAACCCACGCGTTCGTCGGCACCGAATGCATCGGCGATCCAGCGCAGCCACTGCGGGTCGACCACGACGTCATCATCGGTGAACGCGATCAGGTCACCGCCGGCTGCCCTGATCCCGGTGTTGCGGGCACCGGCCAGTCCCGGCAATGGTTCCCGTACGAGGGTGACTCGTGGATCGTTCAGGTCGGCGATATAGCGGGACGCGGAATCATCGTCGGAGGCATTGTCGACGACAACGATGTCGACGCGCGGATAATCGCAGTCCAACACGGAACGCACTGCGACGCGCAGTGAATCGAGACGATTGCGCGTGCAGATGATGACGGTGATGGCCGGACGCTCGCCGTCATCGGAGTCGGCGCCGGTGCCGGCGGCGGCGTTCCATTCCCGAACCGAGGCGGCCAGATCCGGTCCGGAGATCGCGCCGTCGACTACGTCGAGCTCCACCATGGCCACCGGCCGGCCGACAGCGCGCACCAGCATCCGCGCGCGCCGATAACCGCCGGCCGATTCGAGTTCGATCCGTTCTGCCGGTTCGATGGGAAGGTCGACCAGGCCTACCCATGTTGCTGAATCCCACTGCGGGGTTCCCATGCTGGGCATCGCCGGTGCCAGTACAGATAATGCCGTGGGATTCATGCCGAGCTCCTGTCGCCGACTCCCGATCCGACGACGAACTCCGAAAGCCACTCCGTGCAGCGCTCTTCGAGCAGCACCCGGTTCGACTCGCAGACCGCGGCGAGCGTGCGGCGCTCGGTTTCCGAGCCGATCCGCGGAGACAATGCGGCCACCACATCCGCTGCGCGGACCGTCGCGAAATCCCCGACGCAGTCCGCGAGGCCGACGGTGGCCATCACCCCGGTGGTCTTGTGTGTGAAGTAGGCGATCGCGTAGGTCGGGGTGCCCGACAGCATCGCCAGGATGGCCGCATGCAAGCGCACGGCGATCATGCAAGCGCTCTGCCCGTAGAGCCAGGCCAGCTCGGACGGGGACAGGTCCTCCTGCAGATATGTCACCGGCAGATCGGGGTACTGTCGCCGTATCCGCTCGGCGAGTGCCTGCGACGGCCCACGGTCATCCTCGATCTCGGTGGGACCGACCGTATGCGCGACGACCAGCACCCCTGCGCATCGTCCTTCGGCGGCCAATCTTCCGACTGCCCCGGTCAGTTCGCCGATGACCCGGCCGTCGGCGACGGCGCCGAGCGAAGGGTGTCGACGCACGGCGACCACCGCGGTCTGCGCGGCCGGTACTGGTAGCGAGGCCGCGACGGCCCGCACCCGCCGGGTCGGATCGGGTCGCAGGGCAAACGCCATATCCGGTGCCAGTTCGATGCGGTCGATACCCAGCTGCTCGGCCACCGGAATCGATTCGGCCTCCCGGACGACGACCAGATCGGCGACGCCGATCATCCGGCGTGCCATTCTCTGCGACAGCCGCCGAGCGACGGGGAACGGGCCGAGCGTGTGCCCCAACATCAGGACGGGACGACCAGCTTTGACGGCGGCCGGGATGGGGGCGACCAGGGTGTAGAGTCGCGCCGCACTGACCATGGGATGCACACTGGCCGAATCGTGCAGGTTCGAACCTCCCACCATGACAACGACATCGGCGGCATCGATGAGCGATCGAAGGCCGCGCGGGGTGCGCCCGGAGAGCGAGGCGACGACCGCAGGCCCCAGGCGCGCCAGCCAGATCGGCACATCGAGCAGTGGTCGCGCCACCTCCTTGGCACGCAGTTCGGTCGGCAGCCTGCTCGGCAGGGTGTCGACGTCCGGCCAAGACGTGCGGACATGGCGGGTGGCGGTCTGCGACAGCGGACCTGTCTCATTGAGGCCGACGATGGTGAAAACGGCGTCGATCCCGTGATTTTCGAATGCGTGTTGCAGGATGTGCAACGTTCCATCGGTGATCGCGGAGTCGCCCTTGTTGTCGTCATGCCACGCGTTGAACAGCACCACATTCATCGATTCGGTCATGCTGCTCCTCCGCGTGTGCGGACCAGCGCGACCGCGCCGATCGTCCCGAGAATCGCCGAACCGGCCGTCAGCCCGGCGGCGGCACCCACGGCACCCCATTGGGACGTGCAGAAAACGATGAGTGGCAGTGCGATTGCCACCGCAAACCCGTTGACCCGTAACAGTATTCCTGTTCGCCCCTGCGCCCGCAAGGCGGACGCCCAGACCACGAACGACACCCGCACAGCGGATCCGAGCAACAGGACGGCGAGCACCAGGACGATGGGATGGTCGCGGTAGTTGGGCCCGAGCACCGCCATGATGAGCGGTGCGCAGGCCAGCACCGCGATGCCGGTCGCCACCACGGCGCCGGAGGTCAGCGCCCAGGCCCGGCGCACCCGGGCCCACATCCCCTCCGGCCGGGCCGCAAGGCCACGCGTCAGCGCGGTTCCCACGCCCGCGGACACCAGATCGAGCACCTGCGCCACCGATAACGCCAACGCCAACACCGCGCCTTCCACCGGGCCGGCGATCGCGGTGGTGATGAAGGGCAGTGCCAGCACCACACCCAGCGACATCGCGCTGGCCACGCCGTCACGAATCACGAAGAGCGACATGTCCCGTCGCGTCGGTCCGGCCTGCTCGTCGACCGCCGAACTGCTGCTGGCCACCAGCCGCGGGATGATCAGGCCGATGACGACCGCCGCGGCCACCGCGGCGGCGACCAGAGTGGCGAGAACGGCCGAATGCGCGAAAGCGGCCACCAACAGCGGAAGCAGACCGATCTTGGCGAGATTGGCGATCAGATTCTGCAGTGGCAACTTGGCGGCCCCGCCGAGCCCGATCACGGCCGAGTCCTTGACGGCGAAGTACGCCATCGTCACCGCACCCGCCACGGTCCACCCGATCGTCGACGCCACGCCCAGGTGCATGGTCGCCGAGCCGATGAGACCGGCGACCGCGCCGAGTCCGACGGCCATGGTCCCGACAAGCAGGTATCCGTCAAGCAGGCGCTGCCGACGGGCGCACCCCGGGACCGGCAACAGTGCGGTGAACGAGTTCCCGGTGCCGATCGCGGCAATGGTCCCCGCGGTGGTCATCAGCGACAGCAGCGCAGTATCCACACCGAGTTGGTGCGGGGTCAGTAATCGGGCAGCCAGCGTCCAAAACAGGAATCCGGTCGCAGCGGTGAGCCCGGACGTGACGATCAGTGCGACGGAGTCGGCGCCCACTCCGCCGCGCGCGTACCGTTCGACGATCTGGCGCAGCGGTTGAACCGACGTGGTCATACCGCAACCGCCGTCGTTCCACACACTGCCGCAAGCAATTCGGCATTGCGACGTGCCTGGCGGGCAATCCCGTGCCGGATCACGGCGCTGTAGCGGGCCGCGCTGGCCATACTGCGTCGCATGTCGGCATCCTCGATCACCGCTTTGAGGCAACGGGTCAGATCATCGACCTGCCCGGGCGCCGCGAGCAGACCGGTCGCGCCGTGGCTGACGGCTTCGGGAACACCCGCGACCCGGTATGCCACCACTGGTACGCCGCAGGCCTGCGCCTCGAGCATCCCGAGGGGCATCCCCTCCACCATCCCGGCGTGTAGCAGAACATCCGCCTCGCGGAACAGGCCGGCCATATCGTCGCGGTGACCGCAGAACACAATTCGAGAGCCTGCCCGGCTCCTGGCCACGGCGAGCATCTCCCGTTCGTAGTCCGGGAACTCGCTCGTCGACCCCGCCACCAGCAGCTTCACCCGCGGATCGGCGACGGCCGCGACCGCCTCGACCAGATCCTCGATCCGCTTGCACGGGTCCAGGCGGGTGGCGGCCAGCACCAGGATGTCGTCGGCGCGCAGCCCCAACTCGGCGCGCAGCGCGGACGATCCACGGTGATCCGGCGACGGCGACAACTCGTCGGTGTCGACACCGTTGGTGATGACATCGACGCGATGCCGCACGCTGCGGGGCAGCCCGTCGGCGACAGCAGTGCTCACCGCCACGGAGCGCGTGGCGGTTCGAACGGCGCCGGCCCGCAGCCAGGTGCCGATACCCGGCACGGATTCCTCATGCAGATGCAGAACGGTCGGCACGCCACAGTGCCGACCTGCCAGCGCAGCATCGAGGTGGATCCAGTGCCCGTTGGCCCAGATGGCGTCGAAACCACCGGAGCGCACCACCCGGGAGATCCGTCGCGCGACATCGGGTATTGCGGCGCCCTGGGCCACCATGGCCGACAGACTGGCCCGCCCGCCCGTGCGCACATTGCGTTCCGTCGGCAGGTCGATATCGATGGCCTCGAATCCCATCTTGCGCCAGACCTCATGCAGATCAAGTGATTCGGGACCCCCGAGAGTCAGCTCGATGCCGAGGTCGCGCAACAGTGGCGCCAGCCGCAGCAGATAACGTTGGGCGCCCCAGACACCCTTGCCTTGGTCGAGGGCGAGAACGCGCAGTGGCGTGGCGATCATGTCTTGGCGTCCCAGAACGTGCGCACCATCGCGTAGCCGTACCCGGCGGCGGTGGCCGCCAGGCCCAGCACGATCGCTGCGCCTCGGGCACCCGCAGCGCGCCGCGCACCGCGGCCGACGACCATGTCTCGCAGGGCAACCAGGACACCGATCGGCAGCACCCGGGTCACGTAGCGGCGCTCGCTGCTCAGCGCGTCCGACGTTCCGACGATCCCACCGACCCGGTACTTCGACAGTCCTTCGCCGAAGCACCGACTGAGGAAGTACTTCAGGCGTACCCGGTCATCGCTCACCGAATGATCGACCCGGACGGCCGGATCGAACAGCAGCCTGGCCGATGGGTCGTGTTGGGAGATCCGGATGCACAGTTCCGTCTCCTCGCATCCGACCGGCCGCTTGCCCACTCGCCCCACCGTGGTGTTGAACCGGCCGACCTGTTGGAACACATCGCGTCGGAACGACATGTTGCAGCCGATGAAGTTGCGCACCGGCGCCACCGATGTCGGCAGGCCCAGGTGCGAACATCCGACCACCCAGTCGTATTCGGATGGCATCCAGGCCGGCCGCCGAGTCGGCCACACCGGCGTCGCGTGCCCGCCCACACCCGCCACGGATGGGTCCAGATAATGCCGTCGTAGTTGCTCCACCCAACCCGGCCGGACCTTGGCGTCGTCGTCGACGAAGGCCAGCACCTCGTTGCGCGCAGCCTCGATGCCTGCGTTGCGCGCGCCGGAGAGGCCGCGTTCGAAGCTGTTGCGCATCACGGTCGCGACCTGCCCATAACGAACCGCGACGTCGGCGAACAGCGCTTCGTTGTAGTCGATCACCACGATCAATTCGTCAGCGCCGCTCAGCTGTTGCAGTAACGCGTCGATTCCGCTGATCAACACGGCATACCGGTCCTGGGTGTAGGCGCACACGATGATCGACAAAGTGGCCACCCCTGCGCGGTCAGCCGGTACGTCCCGGACGGGAGCCGTCACAAGGTCATCCCGCCTGCTCGGCTTCCAGCGCCTCGACAGTCGCGTGCGGTGCCTCGAGATTCAGGGTCACGGGTGCCTGGCCGGTTCGCATGCGCGCCGCGCGTCGGGTGTCGCGGTACTCGCGACGAATGGTGCGCAGCACCCGTAGACCATCGGAGACCGCGTTGAGATTGCTTGCGCCGTGGATGCGGTCTTTCTCGAAACTGCAGACCTCCGCGATCGTGAGTCCGCTCGCGGCCACCCGGACGTTGATGAGCGTCTCGATCTCGAAGCCGTCCCCCCACTGCGGTTCCTGGCCCGCGGTACTCGGCAGCCGCATGACATCCAGGCAGCGCCTGCTGAACGCGTTGTACCCGTAGCAGAGGTCGGTGTACTTGGTCCCGAACAGCAGGTTCACCAAGGCATTGAGCCCCCAGTTGCCGATACGTCGCATCCTGGTGATGTCCGAGCTGCCGCCGCCCTGGATGAACCGGGACCCCTTGGCGTAGTCGGCGCCGGAGGTCAGTGCCGCGAGATAACGCGGAATCTCCATCGGGTCGGTACTGCCATCGGCGTCGATCATGACCACGATGTCCCCGGTGGCGGACTCGAAACCGCACGCCAACGCATTGCCCTTGCCACGGCGGGTTTGAGTCACGATCTTCGCCCGCGGCCACAGGCTTCGCGCCACCGCGACGGAGTCGTCGACGGAATTCCCGTCGACGAAGACGATTTCATCGATGCCGGTCGGCATCCGGGCCGCGACATGCGGCAGGTTCCTGGCCTCGTTGAGGGCAGGAATGATCACGGACACCGTCGGCCGCTTGAAGTCATGCGGTACGCCATCCCAGAGTCCCACTAGTTTTGCCACGCGTTGCTCTCTTCAACGAAGGAAGTCCGATTTCCGGACGGCAGCCGCGGGCGGACATACCGCACCGCCCCAACTGCTCATCAGATTTGCCGGTAAAGCGGGCCGGGCACACGCCGTGGTGCCGAGCCCATCAGTAGATCAGTGCACCGCAGCGGCCCCGCGGTGAATCACGCCCATCAACAGCAGCTTTGAAAAACCGAATGAACTGGGATTTCGATCCTCCCGAAGTCGAAATAACTAGTAGCCCACAACCCAGCCGTTGCTGCCGGGCTCGGCAGTCCACTTCCCCCTCGAAGTCGTTGCCAGAATCGCACGTGCGGTGCAGATTCGCAATGCGGCCGCCGTATCCGGAATTCGTTTCAACCCAACGGACTACAGCCCGGCCGAACTTCGAAACACCGGCGAAACACCCGACTCACGGCATTCATAAATGTCTCCGGATCACTCGACGATCGATGGTTTGCATACCGGCCCCGGTGCCGCGCGGGAATACTGCCTTGAGTCGACAGCCACCACTGACGGCAATGATGACACCGGCATATCCACAGCGCATGTTCAGCCAAAACAGTGGTTGCGCAAGCAATCAGCTACTCTTTGCCGAGTTACCGCAGGTATCCGATCACCGGAAGCTCAGCCACCCTCACGCACGCAGGGCGGGGATACGGAAAGCCCTCCAGCCCAACCCAAGTCAGCCCATCACGGCAATATCGATCAACCGAGTCGGCTGGGCCGCCGCTTGCCGGGAACGGCTTTTTGATTGCCGGCACCGCTACAGCGCGAAATCTTTCGTGTCCACCAAGCGAACCGAACGACCAGCCGTGGCTCGCCGTGGCGCGAGTCGAGGGGGGTCGGCGACGTCCACGGAGCCCGCTTCGCGCAGTGGCCCCACCGAGACGCCCACTCCGGCGGCGAAATAAACAGCAACGTCAATATCTGGGGCACTTGTCGTGGCCGTGTAGTCGGCGCTAATTCCGACCACGAGAACCGGACCCATACCTCCGGCACTTAGGACACTTACGACCTCGTCAAATGGCCGCCGCGCCCGCCGTCGACAGCCGCCACATGACAGTTTCAGCAATCTGACCGCGGCCGACGCCGAGTCAACACCCAGCAAACTGCAATCAAGATCGATAAAGGCGCCATTTGCGCAACAGCAGAGCGGAAATAAGCGAAGCGATTAGCGCAATATCGGCGGAACGAATACCGCCAGACATGGGATTGTGGTAGCCCCCGCCAGGGCCCGAAGATAGGCTGTTAGCAGCGCGTTTCAGTTGACAGCCCCCCTACGGTCTGGGATGCTTCTCGCAACTTTCAGGGCCATTAAAGGGGACAAAATGTCAGCGTTAACTCGCAAGATCAAATTGGGCGTAGCGACCGGCGCGCTTGCCGCCGCAGCAACCCTCACCCCGATCAATGTGGCGCAGGCTCAGCCCGCTCCGGCACCCATCAGCGCACTCGGCGCCCAGATCGGTTCGGCCCAGTGCGTCCCGACCGCCACCGATCCGTGCACTGCCGCACTCCCGACAGCCTCGGCGGCGCTGCAGTCCGCCACCCCGGGTGGCATCGTCCGCAGCATCTTCCAGAACGACCTGTGGTGGGTGGGCCAGGCCAACCCCAATCCGCCGGCCCGGTCGAACATCGTCGTGTTCACCCCCATGAGCCTGGTCCCCGGCTTCCTCAAGCCGGTCTACGGCTGGTTCACCCAAAATCTGAACTTCGAGGTCTGCCTGCTGGGCGGCTCGGTCAAGGTCGGCCCCTACGGAACCACCACGGTCTCCGTCGGGCGAGGCTGCAACTAGGTTGACCATCACGCAGTATTCGGTGTCAACGGCGCGGATCCGCTTCTCGGATCCGCGCCGTGCCTATCTGGGAGCTCTCTGAGTGCCGGACATCTTCCCCGCCGACGACGAACGTGCTGCGGCAGAACGTGATCGCGAAGGACGGTTGGGTGGGCTCAAGGACACCATGCGCCGCCGGCGCCGTCCCCTGCTGCTCGGCAGCCTGCTGGTCCTCATCCTGATCGTGGCTTTCACCGGCATGGTCATCAAGAACGCGTTCGACGCCAAGTCCGGACTGGAGGCGGCGCGCTCCAGTGCCCAGCAGGCCAAAAGCGCGCTGCAGCAGGGCGAATCCGAAGAAGCCCTGCGCTTCGCCGACGAGGCTGGGGCTCATGCCCAGAATGCCCACGACGCCACGCACTCGTTCTCCTGGAGCATCGCGTCGTTCGTCCCGTTCATCGGCAGCCCATTCGAGACCGGTCGGCAGATCTCGGACGTGGTACTGGGCCTGGCATCAGATGTGTTGAAGCCCGCCGCACAGACCGGCACGGCGCTCAGCCCTGATCGGCTGATCGACGGCAGCCGGGTCAACGTGCAGATGCTCCGCGACGAGCAGTCCAACCTGAGCCAGCTCGCCGATTCCGCGAGTCGCCTCGACGCCGCAGCGCGGGCAATACCGGATGCCGGATTCGTCGCGATGCTCGACGAGGCCCGCAACCAGTTGCAGGATCAGACCGGCGAGATCACCGGCCTGTTGGACAACACCGCGCTGGCTGCCAAGCTGGCACCGGCCATGATGGGCGCCGACGGACCGCGCAACTACTTCATGGCCTTTCAGACGAACGCCGAGGCTCGCGGCACCGGCGGCCTGCTCGGCGGGTTCGGAGTCCTGAACTTCGACAACGGCCAGGCCGAAGTCGATACCCTGGGCGCCAATACCGAACTGGACAAGCCCTTCACGCCGATCGATCTGGGTGTCGAGTTCGAAGAGAACTACGGTTACGTCAATCCATTCGGTGACTACCGCAACAGCAATCTCAGCTCGCACTTCCCCTATGCCGCACAGATCTGGAAGTCCATGTGGGCTCAGCAGACCGGAATGACCGTCGATGGTGTCATCGCTCTCGATCCCTTTGCGCTGAGCTACATCCTCGGCGCCGCCGGACCGGTCACCATGCCGGATGGCGAGCAGGTGACGGCCGAGAATGTGGTCGAGTTGACCGAATCGACTGCCTACCAGCGTTTTCCGACTGACCAGGCGGCCCGTAAGCGGTACCTGCAGGACATCGCCGGCGAAGTCGTGTCAAAGCTGACCACATCGACCGGCTCACCGCGCGCGCTCCTCGAGGCCTTGGGCAAGGCTGTGGGTCAGGGACGCATCGCCGTCTGGAGTGCGGTGCCCGAGGAACAGCGGCTCCTCGAAGAAACACCTCTCGCGCACGCCGTGCCCGCTGATCCCGCTCCGTATGCCGGCGTGGTCATCAACAACCTCGGCGGCAACAAAATGGATTACTACCTCGAGCGCGAGATCGAATATGTGGCCGACGGCTGTGTCGGCGACACCAGGAACTCCACCATCACTGTCCGTTTGAAGAATGCTGCCCCACAGGAATCTCTACCCGATTATGTTGCCGGTTCAGGCGGCCTGAACGAGGCGCTGCCCATCGAACTGCAGAGTGGATCGATGGCGACCTCGGTTCGCCTGCTGGCCACCACCGGCGCCAAGCTCGAAAGCGCGCTGTCGAACGGTGAGCGGGTGCAGGTGTTCACAGGTACCGAACTCGGGCATCCGACCTTCGAAGTGCAGGTTGTCATCCCGCCTGGCAAGTCAGGCGAGCTGAGCTTCCGGCTCACCGAACCGACCGCGGCTGGGGCGGCCCGTGTTCCGGTACAGCCCCTCGTCGACGATGTGGTTCCCACCGTCTCGGTGCCCGAGTGTTCCCAATGATTCGAGGTCACATGTCAGAGATTTCACCGACTGCTAGCGGTGGGAAGCAACTCGGTCCAACTGTTGCGAGGGGGCAGCTTTGAATCTCCAGGACTTCGTCAAGCTGCTGCGAACGCGATGGATCACCATCGCAGCTACTGCGATCGTCACACTGATGGCCGCGGTGATCATCACGTTGATAACGACACCGCTGTACGAGACGTCGACAAGACTTTTCGTGTCGGCTTCCGATGGCGCCACGCTGGCAGAAACCTACCAGGGGAATCGCTTCTCTCAGGAGCGGGTGCTGTCGTACACCGAACTGCTCATGGGCCGCACCTTGGCGGAACGCACGATCGAGAAGCTGGATCTGGACTTGAGCGCCGATCAACTGCAGGACCGCGTCAAGGCCAGCGCGAAGCCTGACACCGTCCTGATCGACGTGGCCGTGGTGGACGAATCCCCGGTGCAGGCACGCGATATCGCCAATACCTTGTCGGACGAGTTCGTTGCAATGGTGCGAGAGTTGGAGACTCCGGAGGACGGCACCGCGCCGGATTCCCGGGTGGTGGTCGAACAGCGCGCCGCCATACCTGAGTCACCGGTGGCGCCTCAGCCTGCACGCAACCTCGCCATCGGCCTGGGGTTGGGTCTTTTACTGGGCATCGGCGTCGCCATGCTTCGCGACATGCTGGACAACACCGTGAAAGACCGTGAGATCCTCGAAGAGATCACCGGAACGGGAACTGTGGGGACGATCCCGCTCGACAAGGACCGCCGCCAGCACCCGTCGATCGCCTTCGACAGTGACAACTCGGCTATCGCCGAGGCTTTCCGCAAGCTCCGCACCAACCTGCAGTTCCTTACCGTCGACAACCCGCCGCGCATGATCGTGGTCACCAGTTCGATTCCCAGCGAGGGCAAGTCCACCACCGCGATCAACACGGCGCTGGCGTTGGCCGAGGCCGGAAATCGCGTGGTGATCGTCGACGGTGACCTGCGGCGCCCGGCGCTGCACAAGTACCTGGACCTGGTCGGGACAGTCGGTTTCAGCACCGTGCTCAGCGGCGCGGTTCAGCTTGATGAAGCGCTGCAGGTCAGCCGATTTCCCGGGCTGTCCGTCCTCACCGCCGGAACCATTCCGCCCAATCCGAGTGAACTGCTCGGATCGCAGTCGACAAAGAAGCTGCTGGCGGAGCTTCGCGCCGAGTTCGATTACGTGATCGTCGATTCGACGCCTCTGCTTGCCGTCACCGATGCTGCCATCCTGGCCACGTCCGCCGATGGCGCACTGATGATCACGCGTTACGGGTCCACCAAACGCGACCAACTGGCATATGCGGTGAGCAGCCTGCAAGGCGTGGGCGCACCTCTGCTGGGCACTGTCCTGACCATGACCCCGGCTCGCGGAAGTGCCTCGTACAGCTACAGCTACTACGGCGAGGCAGGCAACCAGCGGACCGTGAAGCCCACCCGTGTCAAGCGAAACCGACCCAAGGATGCCCACGCCGCCGTCCCGTCGGAAATTCCTGGTGTACCAGCTGACACGTCCCAGAAGTCGTGATTTCGCCCGATGTGATGCTCGCCGATTCGATGCCGGCACTCACATGCGCCTGAGCACATTGGAGGAACAGTGCCGTCAGTCGCGGTGATCGGAACGCGCGGCTACCCGAGTTACTACTCGGGTTTCGAGACCGCCGTCCGCAAGCTCGTGCCATTCCTCGCCGACGCCGGCTGGGACGTCACGGTCTACGGTCGCCCCGGCTCGACACGGCCGGACGATCCCACACGCGATCCGCGGATCGTCTCGCGACTGACCCGCGGCCTGGAAACCAAGAGCGCCAGCACACTTTCCTACGGTTTCACCGCGACAGTGGACTCCGCCAGGCGGCGTCCAGACGTGGCGTTGGTCATGAATGTGGCCAACGGCTACTACCTACCACTGCTCAAGGCGCGGGGCATACCGACGTTGGTCAATGTCGATGGCTTGGAGTGGGAACGCGCCAAGTGGGGCAGCCTCGCCAAGCGGGTCTTTCGCACCGGCGCTTCCTGCACGGCGAAGTGGGCGGACAACCTGATCTTCGACGCGCGGGCGATAGAGGACTACTGGAGGCGCACATTCGGCGTCAACGGGGTGTTCATTCCCTACGGCGGCGATCCATTGCCGACGCTTCCGGTACCAGAGGGCTATGCCCACCGGGGGTACGTGCTCATGGTGGCCCGGTTCGTACCCGAGAACAGTCTGGCCGAGTTCTTCGAGGCCGTACCCACGATCGCCGCCAAACATCCGGTCGTGATCGTCGGCAGCTCGGGTTACGGAGGTGAATGGGACGAGGCGGCACAACGTCTCGCAGACACCCACGATTCTGTCTCCTGGCTCGGCCACCTCAGTGATGACGCACTCCTTCACTCGCTGTGGCAGCACGCCGGGGTCTACTTCCACGGTCACAGTGTGGGAGGCACCAACCCGTCGCTGGTTCAAGCCATGGCAGCCGGCGCCCCGATCCTGGCCAGGGACACCGTCTATACCCGCGAAGTGTTGGGCTCCGGCGGGAAATTCGTCGCCCCCGACGGCCCCGCGATCGCGGCGGCGGCGCTGACGATGATGTCGGATCCTGCCGGCCTGGACGACGTCGCACGGGTCAACGTGATCCGTGCAGAACAACACTATTCGTGGAAACAGGTGTGCGGGGATTACGAGGCGGCCCTGCGCTCCCTGCTGCGGTCGTGATGGCGGCCGGGCCACAGTGCGCACGCACACATCGCAGCCACCTCCTGGCACTAACCGGCACATGTTTGCTGAGATTGCATCTCACCGCCCTATTTACCAGAACCGTCAATTTTAGCCAGTGAACCGCCGTTGCCATGATTACCGCAGTTAAATAATGCTAATACGACCCGCACCCTGCGTTTTCGTGATCGCTCAGCCGCAGCACGCGCAGCTTCGGAACAGCTGCGATTCGGTTCTCGCCTCTTCGCTGGTTTGGTTGCCGGTGACTACCGTCAGTGATACCGTCAGGCCACGTGATCCGCATCGCCGCGGGGCTCGAAAGCTCACCGACGACAGCGTTTTGGCCCCCGGTTCATGTCGCGGTCCGGCACGGAACATGAATTGATTTCAGCTGAATTTAGGAGAGAGCATGCGGCAACGGGCGGTGCTCACGGGCGGTGCAGGATTCGTCGGCTCACATCTTGCCGAGCAATTGTTGGCTCGCGGTATCGACGTGATCTGCCTGGACAATTTCATCACCGGCTCACCCGAGAACGTCGCACACCTTCAGGACCACGACGGCTTCCGCCTCATGAAAGTCGATGTCAGCGATTACATCTCGGTGCCCGGTCCGGTCGACTACGTGTTGCACTTCGCATCGCCGGCCTCGCCCACGGACTATGCGGAACTTCCGATCCAGACCCTCAAGGCGGGCTCGCTCGGCACCCTGCACGCCCTCGGCCTGGCCAAGGAGAAGGGCGCACGCTTCCTGCTGGCGTCGACCTCCGAGTCCTATGGTGATCCGCTGGTTCACCCCCAACCCGAAACATACTGGGGCAATGTCAATCCGGTTGGTCCACGCGCCTGCTACGACGAGGCCAAGCGTTTCGCTGAGGCACTGACCGTCTCCTATCGCACGAAGCACGGCGTCGACACCGCGATCATGCGGATCTTCAACACCTATGGTCCGCGGATGCGTCCCAATGACGGCCGCGCGATCCCGAACTTCATCAGCCAGGCGCTGACCGGCGCGCCGATCACCGTCCACGGCGACGGAAGCCAGACCCGTTCGGTGTGCCACGTCGACGATCTGGTCGACGGCGCATTGAAGCTGCTGTTCTCCGATCTGCCAGGTCCGGTCAACATCGGTAACCCGCATGAGATGACAATCCTGGAACTGGCCGAACTGGTCATCGAACTCACCGGGTCGGAGTCAACCATCGAGTTCACCGATCGGCCGAAAGACGACCCGTCCCTGCGTCGCCCGGATATCACGCTGGCCCGCACGCAGCTGGGTTGGGAGCCCACGGTCGACGTACGAGCAGGACTGGCCGAGACCGTTCGATGGTTCCAGGGTGTGGCGCCGGAGGAGCTCGTCCGAGCCCACCGCCGAACCGAACCCCAGCAGGCGACCTCTCCCTATAAGGTGGCGGTCATCGGGACTGGTTATGTCGGCGCCGTGACGTCCACCTGTATGGCGTTCCTGGGACATTCCGTCTGTGGACTCGACAGCGACCCGGTGCGCGCCGGCCAACTCGACCACGGCCAGGTTCCTTTCTTCGAGCCCGGCCTGCAGGAGATGCTGCAGAGCACACTGTCATCGGGCCGGTTGCGGTTCACCGACCAGCCCGCCGACGCGCTGTCCGATGCCGATTTCGTATTCCTCTGTGTGGGAACACCGCCCGGTCCCGACGGGGCGCCTGACCTGGCTCAGCTGGAGAGCGCCATCCAGTCGCTCGCGCCTCACCTGCAGCCCGGCGCGGTGATCGTGAACAAGTCCACCGTCCCGGTCGGATCGGGCAACTGGACGCGGACCATCCTCGAAGATGCCTTGGAGGCCGACAAGCAGGTCAGCTTCCACGTTGTCTCCAACCCGGAATTCCTCCGGGAAGGTTGCGCACTCGACGATTTCCTCTATCCGGATCGGATTGTTCTCGGCGGCTCTGTCGAGGACGTCAGCCATGTGGCCGAGCTCTATCAGCCGGTGCTCGACCAGTCCTTCGACGGAGGCCGGCGCGGCGTTCGTCCCACGCTGATCACCACCGAACTGGCATCCGCGGAGATGATCAAGTACGCGGCCAACGCTTTCCTCGCCACCAAGATCAGCTTCGCCAATGAGATGGCGCAACTGTGCGAGGTGCTCGGAGCTGACGTACGCGAGGTCCTGCCCGCAATCGGCGCCGACCACCGTGTGGGCAGCGCGTTCCTCAATCCCGGTGTTGGATGGGGTGGTTCCTGTTTCGGCAAGGACGTCGCAGCGTTGATCTCCTCTGGTCAGGAGTACGGGTACACACCGTCGATGCTGCAGGCGACCGTCGCGATCAACAAGACGCAGCGCGACACCGTCGTACGCAAGCTGCAGCGCGAACTGCACGTCCTCAAGGGCCGGCGGATCGCACTGCTGGGCCTGACCTTCAAGCCCGAGACCGACGATCTGCGCGATGCACCCGCCCTCGACATCGCGCGCCGGCTGATCGCAGCCGGCGCAAAGGTCACCGCCTACGACCCGGTCGTCAAGGAATTGCCCGACGAGCTCGGCGCCGTCCGGCTGAAGGCTGATGCATACGAGGCAGCCAGCAGAGCAGATGCCGTCGTGGTGGCAACGGACTGGGCCGAATTCAACGATCTCGACGCACCAGACCTGCGCCGCGTCATGCGCGGTGACCTGATCGTCGACGGCCGGAATTGCCTATCCGAGAGCACCTTCACCGAAGCGGGCCTGCGACTGGTCGGATTCGGCTGGTGACAACGCACCCGGTTGCACGCGGAGTCGACGTGACCATCGAGCAATCGGCATCGGCGCCGAGCCTCCGGCGGGCCCGAACCATCCGTAATCCAGCCGACGTTGCGGCCATCCTGACCGGTCCCGAGGCGCCGCCGGCCAAGGCCCCCGGCCTTCAGCACCGCTATGTGCTGCAGATTGCCGATGTTGTGACATTGGCGGCATCTGCGGCACTCGGTGCGGTCGTGCTCAGCTTGGTGAGTCCGATCCGCGCCGGCAACCTCGGTGTCTTCGATGTGATTCTGGCGGCGATCGCCATGGCCGCGGCACTGCACCTACACGGGTTGTATCGCAGGCCCGCCGAGCGGCTGCGTCCCAGCGAATGGTGGTCGCCGAAGGTGGTGGCGCGGTGCCTGCCGACCGCCACGCTGTTCGCCCTGGCGGCGGATGCATTCCTGTTCGATCAGAGCCGCGGTCTCACCCTCACCGCCGCCGTCGCCATGACGCTTCCCGCCATCGTCCTCGTTCCGTTCGGACGCCGGCTCGTGGTGCGACTGTTCGAACCGACCGTGAGCAGGATCGTGGTCATCGGGACCGGACCGATCTCGGATCGGCTCACATCGCGTCTGGCCCGCTGCCCTGACACCTTTGTGGTCGGGCATGTCGATGAGAATCCCCGCGCGGGTGCACAAGTCATGGGCGCCCTGGCAGACCTGCCGGCGATCTGCGCTGAGCACCAGGTCGACCGTGTCATCGTCGCCTTCCCGAACGCGAGCGACGCCATGGTGCTGGAGGCACTGCGACAGTTGCAGGGCCAGGTGCCGGTCTCCGAGATTCCCCGGTACTTCGAATTGCACAACTGGCGCAGCAATGCCGAGGAACTGCGTGGCATTACCCTCATGCATCTCCCGACCGCGTCACTGGGCACCAGCGCACGCGTGATGAAGCGGGCAATGGATCTGACGCTTGCCACATGCGCGCTGCTGGTCGCCTCCCCCGTTCTGCTGGCCATCGCGATAGCCATCAAATTCGACAGCCCGGGTCCGGTCTTTTTCCGCCAAGAGCGCACCGGGCGGTCCGGAATGCCCTTCCGCATCTTCCAAGTTCCGTTCGATGACGGCAGATGCCTGGCAGCAGCGCGGTTCGGTCTCGGCGCAGAACGAGGTGGACGGGCCGTTGTTCAAGATGGCGCACGATCCCCGCGTGACCCGGGTCGGGGCGTTCATCCGGAAGACGAGTCTCGACGAACTTCCCCAGTTCATCAACGTCGTTTCGGGGCGAGATGTCTCTGGTGGGGCCCCGCCCGCTCCCGACCGAGGAGTCCGACCGTCTCGACGGTGCGGCCCTGGCGCGGCTGGATGTGAAGCCCGGCATCACCGGACTCTGGCAGGTTTGCGGCCGAAGCGATTTGACCTACGCCGATCTGCAGCATCTGGACTCGGTGTACGTGCGGTCCTGGTCGCTGATGTGGGATGTGCGCATCATGGCGCAGACCCCGAAGGTGGTGTTCGGGGGCAGTGGTGCGTACTGACCTCCTCGCGGCGGAAGCCGGCGAACAATCGCATGCCCTTAAGGCAGTGGTCGCAGCGCTCGTCGGAAACAACGAGTCGATAGGTTCGGCTTTCCGCACACTCGACGCTGCCGGATTTCGAGTCACGATCTGCGGGAATCGCATCTCCGTAAATGATGCGTTGTACGTCCAGTACACCGGGCGCTCTACCGGCGACGACGGCTCCGGCGCGGGCTCTTGGCTTTTCTACGGTTCAGACGACTCAACCGCGCGGACAACACCAACGGGAGATCTCATGACGACACGTAGCAACATCGAGTCAACGGTCATGGAGCAAGTCCGCGTCGGCAATGCTCTCAGAAAATTCAGCATTGCCGTGGTGGGAATGGGATATGTCGGCGTGCCAACAGCGCTCTCTTTCACCGACCAGGGCGCCCATGTCGTAGGCTATGACGTCAGCGAGAGCCGCCTGACCGCCATTAAAGACACGCGGATTGATCTGCTACCACGAGATCGTCCGCGGCTGGTTCGAGCCGTCGAAGACGAGCTTCTGCGGCTGACGACGGAGCCGTCGGCGATCGCCGATACTGACTTGGTCGTGGTGTGTGTCCCGACTCCGATCGATCACCATCTGACTCCGGACCTGAGTGCCCTCGCACGCGCGTGCGACACCGTGGTCAAGTACGCCCGGCGAGGCCAAGTCATCGTTCTCACATCCACGACTTACGCCGGATGCACGGCCGATCTACTGGTGCAGCCGTTGCAGCGGCGAGGATTCGAGGTCGGCACGGACATCTACGTTGCCTTCAGCCCAGAGCGTATAGACCCGGGCGTGGTAGACCACGCACCGGAGAAGACACCGCGTGTCATAGGCGGGCACACCCGAACCTGCAGTGAACGAGCCGCCGCGTTCCTTACCCATACGGCTGGAGCACTGCACACCGTGTCTTCGCCGAAAGCGGCAGAGATGACCAAGTTGATCGAGAACACATTCCGTGCGGTCAATATCGCACTCGCAAATGAGTTCGCGGACGCGGCCAGCGATCTTGAAGTCGACATCATGGAAGTCATTAGCGCCGCATCGACCAAGCCGTACGGGTACATGCCATTCTTCCCAGGGCCGGGTGTGGGTGGGCACTGCATTCCGTGTGATCCCCACTATCTACTGTGGCAACTGAAAGCAAAGCGAACCACGTCTCCGGTCGTCGATGCCGCGATGAACGCTATATCGGCCAGGCCCAGGGATGTCGTGGCAAAGGCTCAACGCGTTCTCGGCGAAAATGGAAAGCCATGCCGTGGAGCACGCATTCTCGTTGTGGGCGTCAGCTACAAGCCTGGTTTGGGTGATGTTCGCGAGTCTCCTGCTATGGCCATAATCGACCTGTTGGCTGAGGCCGGCGCCGAACTTTTCTACTGCGACCCGTACGTCGAAGCGGTGCACACTTCAGCAGGCGAGACGCTGTTCCACTACGCCGAACCGGAGCGGCAACAGTGGGATCTTGTTGTCGTACACACCGTTCACCCCGATACAGACAATTCGTGGCTGGCGGATCAGCCTACGGTCCTAGATGCCACATATCGGTTGCGGTTCCCCGGGATGCACACCCTTTGACGGTGCGTGATGTACCCGTTGGAAATGACGTGACCACCCTTGCGCTGGCGTACCCCATGCACGGGCAGCACAAACTGTCTAACGAGGGATATCGCACAAGAGACGGTCATATCATCGAGTGGCTAGGACGCTCTGCTGCACAAAGCCACCGACAAGTTGCGGTCGTCTCGCGGCCGGAGCCTGTCGTGCTGGCGTCAAGACGACGAATCCGCGGGCGCATCGCTGAAGGGTCTCACCCCATCCAAACATTCACTTGGAGGGTTCCCAGCTTGGATGCCAAGCATTGGTGGGTGCGGTCCGCCGGGGCCTACCCGAAGGTCGCTCTGGGTCAGCGCACTCCCGCGGTGATCTGGAATCCACTAGCAGCATCCGCACCGGTAGAACGGAACCCGTTCAAGACAGACCGTCCGGTAGTCCTCGACTTGCTTGATGACTGGACCATCCACCACGGCTTTGTGTCGATCAGGTCCGAGATAGAAGCCGCCTATCGACGTGCATTCGAGTCCAGTTCGACCGTATTTGCCAACTCCGAAGGTACGTTGGAACTTGCGCACCGATACGGCAGGACTGACGCAGTATTGATGCCAAACGGAGTAGATCCTGAGCGGTTTCAACAACATTCCACAGCCAGTGGTCCTATTACAGTTGGCTATGTCGGCAAGATCGGAAACCGCCTCGATGCACGGCTCATCGAGAACACATGCACCAGATTGCCGAAGATTCGATTCGTCTTCGCTGGCCAGATCCTCGACGCGAAGGGCCGCTTCCGGCGGCTCTTGACGTCGCTTCCAAACGTCGAGTGGCTAGGCGACGTTCAGTATGAGGACGTGCCAGATCTCATGGCCACGTTTGACGTCGGATGGGTGCCTCATTCGGTTGGTGTCGGCGAAGTTGGAGGCGACGCCATAAAAATCTACGAGTATCGAGCTAGCGGTTTACCCGTGCTTACGACACCGATCATCGGGGCCGGACGCGTGCTCAAGAACGGCGTATTCGTGTTGCGCGCGCAAGACCATCCGTCGTGGATTGCCGACACCGTCGGCACTCTCGAACGCGTTCCCAGGATCGTCGAAACGATCCCGCCGGTTCTCACTTGGCGGGAGAAGGCATCAACAGTGGCGCGGGCATTAGGCGTGGAGTTCACCGTATGAGTGTGGGTGCGGTGCAAAGCAGTACGTGGCGTCTCGGCTCTGCTTCGGTCGTTCTTGCGTTTGCCCTCGATCCGCTAGGCAACATACCCAATGTTGTAGTCCTGGTAGTTATCGCCATCGCGGCCGCCCAGGCGCTGACGATGCGGCGCACCAGTGCCGACCCGACAAACATCGCTCTGCTCGCCCTCAGCGCTTTGGTGGCGGTAATCGGGACCCTGGAGATATTGAATCCCAACGTTCCCTCTTTGACCGTCGGTCTACTCGGATTCCGCAAATCAATCGCCTTCGTTCTAGGCGTCGTGATCGGACTCGGATGGCTCGGATCTCGCATGAAGGGACTGCGTCTGGTCTGGTGGTGCATGTTCGTAAGCGCGTCTATCTCGCTAGCGGTGCACCTCTATTTCCCGATGATTGCCGCAGCCATCCCCAGAAGCGCCGACAAGTACACGTCTCTCATCGGCGGCATTGAGCGCATGCAAGGTCTGTTCGCCGGTCCTTTCCACGTTTCGATGCTCGGCGTGTTCCTCGTGCTTTCCGCAATGGCGCCGGCCACAGTCATCAGGTCCGGTTACCTGCGAGTCGCCGCCGTACTGGTAGGTCTTGGTTGTGTCTATTATTCGCAGGTCCGGACCGGTCTGGTGGCACTTGGCGTCGGCGCCTTGGTTATGGTTCTAGTAACCGGGAGTGTGAAGCAATGGGTTAGTAGACTATTCGCGTTCGTCGGTCTCGCACTTCTGGCCATGCTCTATATCGATCCCATCACCCAGTACCTGCGCCAGTTCACTGCCCTACGACTGCTTCTGGACGGCGGCCTGGACGATTCACGGTTCTCACAGCGGTACAAGTCTTGGTCAGACGGCTGGGAAATGATCGAGCGGTCCCCACTATGGGGCCACGGCTCAGGATCGGCAGGCGACACTCTGGGCCCCTACTTCGCCGGCGGATATCATCTGACGAGTCATAACACGTTCTTGAAGTACGCCGTGGAGGGCGGCGTACTTCAAGGGGTCATCTTCATCGCACTTTGCGTTGGATTAGCCATGGCTGTACGGCCCAGTCGTGATGTCACGCGGTTTGGACTGGCGGCAGGCTTGACCATGTTGGTGTTCGGACTCGTTGGTGCCGCAACAGAGGCTCTCCCAGTTTCGTTCGGTCTTGCAGTCGTCGTGGGACTCTGCGCGATGCGGAAGGCTGTAACTGAATCCACGGCGGGTGCGCAGACAGGCAGGCCACTCGCGCCGGCACCGGCACTCGTTCCACCCAACAAGTCCAAGGGTGGTTGATTGGTGTGAGTCTCCTAGCCACTGCACGGCTGGCGATAGTCTGGACCAGCCTCAGCCGGGTCGGCATCCAAGCATTACAGCTGCTGACTTTCATTGTTGCCGCTCGGTGGCTGACGCCGATCGAGTACGGCACGTTCGCGATCGTGGCATTGGTGACCACGTTCGCGACGCTGCTGAATGATTTTGGTCTGCAAGCAGCACTTATACACGAGGAAGCGCCGTCTCCTTCCCGACTTTCGACGGCGTTCTCAATGAATATTGCAGTCGGCGTACTCTTCTCGACGATCGTAGCGCTGGTCGCATACCCCGCTCAGTCGCTACTCGAATACCCTGATCTAGCAATAGCTCTCATAGTGTGCGGATCGGCGTTCGCCTTGTCCGTGACAGTTGTGCCGTCTGCCATCCTGCAGCGAGCCCTTCAGTTGGGCCGTCTGGCGGCGGTCGAGTTCGGATGCAGCCTATTTGGTTGCCTGGTATCTGTAATCCTGGCGGCAAATGGATTTGGCGTCGTCAGCCTGTCGGTCGGTCCGGTGGCTTCAGCACTGACGATGACGGTTGCCCTGACTGTCATGACGCGCTATGTGCCGACCGCCAAGCCTACTGTTGCCGACGCTCGATCACTATGGGGATTTAGCGGTTACCTGCTCGGGGTTAATTCCACATACTACATATTCAGAAACGTCGACACGATTGCGCTCACAGCGCTTGCGGGCCCGGCACAGGTGGGTTTGTACTCACGTGCTTATGCAATTGTGTCAGCGCCCGTTACGCAGGCCGGGGCTGTGATCAGTCGCGTGCTGTTCCCGATACTCGCTCGTACACAGGATGACCCGGATTCATTTCGTGAACGATGGCTGCGCACATCATACGCCAGTTTCGGCCTGTGCCTACCCGTCGCCATTACGGTCGGTGTCACATCGCCCTATATCGTGCGCATGCTGTTCCAGCCAGAATGGTGGCCGATGGCGGCAATCATGACGGCTTTATCTGTGGCCGTGCCCATGCGATTACTGTGCAACACCATCGGACCTGTGTTCCAAGCAACAGGTCATACGGGAGCTCTCTTCCACGTAACGATCGGACAAGGCGCAGCCACTGTCGCCGGCGTTTTGATCGGCACGTTCTGGGGTCCAATCGGTGTGGCGTGGGGCGTTGCGATAGCAAGTACTATCGGATCATATCTGCCACTCTCTGTCGGCCTCCGGTTCATGAACATGTCAATCATCAATATGCTTGGTGAGTTCAAGTGGATTCTTCTTGCTGGCGCAGCACAACTCCTCGCAATGTCATCGGTCCGGATGTGGGACGGGTTCGGTTCCGAAGGCGTATCTCTCGCTGCCTGCCTCACCCTGGGAACCGCGACATACGCCGCAGCGAGCTTCTCTTTGGATCGGCGTTTTCTGCGGCGCATCACCGGACGGACCTAGGAGGACAGGGCGCTTTCCTAGGCCGGGAGAGTTTCGGTGAGCCTCAGCGTTTCGTGACACCCGCGCGGATCCCAGGACTCCATGACTGCCATACGTCCGACCATCCGGATATCGGCATGGTTCCGAAGAATCTCGTAGTGGGGTCGTCCCAGAAAATCATCAACAATCACTGTGGCCGCGGGGTAGCGACTCATGGCCTTGAGAGCACATGCCACCCTGAAGCGGCCGTCGATGAGCACAAGATCTGGAACGCAGTCGAATCCGGTTGGAGCGTCGGAATATCGGCGAAACTGTTGCATACGTTCGGAGTCGACTCGCCCCAGCGGTCGGCCCCAGCGACCAGTCGGCCCGATGTCGGCGTGGTGGAATATCTGACTCGGACGAAGAAGGTCGTGACCCTCGATCTGCGCTCTTACCGCATCGAGAAACTTCCTGTCCGATTCGACGGTAGCGAACCGAACTCCCAGCTGCGCAGCGAGATAGGTAGACCCGCCCGAGCCGAACTCCAAGTAGCAGTCGGCTCCTTTGAGCCTGTCGGTAAACCATGCCGTTGTCTCGTCGCTGTCGAAATGCGGAGTCATCGGCGCGTTGATGCCACGAAATAGTCTCTCAGTGAGAAACTTGATGCGCCGCAGTGCATCTCCCGCCACAGTTACACCACTAGGACCATGGTCAGTTACGGACATTCCGAACCCCTCTCCGCCCAATCTGGATAATAACCGTTCGATAACAGCACTAGGCGGAAACAGAGTCCTGATAGCTTTTAATCAAGCCTCGACTGGCCGCGCCGGTGTGAAGGCCAACGCAATGCCGCGCGTTCGCGGGCCAAGACGCCTTGAGGCCGGAGTTCGCCCGTCAGATCATTTCGATACCCGCGGCAATTGAAAACAAAGGAGCGATGCCAGTAATGGATGTTGGTCGCCGAGCACTGATCGGAAAGGCGCTGGCGGCCGGGGCATTGGCACCCGCATCGCTCATGCTGGCGGGCTGCTCATCAGGCAACGCCGAGGAAACGATCCAATGCGCGACCGACGGCAAATCAATGGCCAGAACCAAAAACCCGCTGGAATTCGGTGCGCTCGGTGACGGTGTGAACGACGACACCGCCGCGATTCAGGCCACGTACACATCCCTGTTGTCTGAGGGCGGTGGCGCCATAGTGCTCCCTCCTGGGCGCTATCACATTCCGGGACATGTCGCTTTCGACCAACCGGGCGTGAGTATCATAAGCATCGGTGGTGCAGTGCTGGGTGGCGGCGAGTTGCGGGTCGGTCCTGCGGAGTATGCAAACGGCATGGGGGGCCTGGACTACTCCGGAGACGCAATCACGGGGCTTGTGTTTGACCAGGATGATAAGTATGGAAGCAAACGTTCCCTCGTCCTACGCAATGTCCGGGGCTTGGAAATCTCTCGAAATGTCTTCAGATCGGCCGGAAAAGGCATTGCCGCCGAAGAAGCAGACGGTAACTCGAAGTTCCACACCACGGCCATGATCCAAATTCGCGACAACCAGTTCTCTGGCGTCATGTTCGGCATCTATGGCGATACTTCGGCCTGGGACATCCTGTCGGACTGGCATATCACTGACAACTACTTCAACTACTGCCTGGATACCTCAGTTTGGCTGGCGTGCACGGACGGTAAGAATCCAGGCGGCATCGACGGCCTGAGCCTGTCTGGCAATACGATCTTCTCGATGAGTCACACCGCACGGACTGATCCGGGCTTTGTCACGAAGCGTTACAACATTCGTCTAGGTGAGACCAATTGGCTGCGAATAGTCAACAACAACTTCTTTGAGCCAGGTTTGTCCGCGGTGTATCTCGACAATCCGCGAAACTTCACCTTCGTCGGCAACCACATCGCCTGGCCGGGGCAACGCAAGCTAGGTGATGCCTTGGAGATCCGCAACGGCAGCCCGGTCGGCGTCATCGAAGGCAACACGTTCTCCATGTGGACACGGGCCGCCATCGGCCTCTACGACCTGAAGGATTTCAGCCGTCTCGAAATCGGCCAGAACGGCTGGCAGTGGAGCGAGTCGCCGACATCCTGGACAGGGGACGAACCACTTCCCGGGTACCGCGTCTTTGCCTCGGGTGACGGGATCGGGTATCCGATCGTGCGTGACTTCCAGGACACCGGTGCCTACGACAGTCTCAAAGGCGAACGTAGGCAGCTGTGTCGGGACATCAAGACACCCGGTGGCGGCATTACCGGGTGCTATCGGCGTGACATCCAAATCGGCGATGGGACAACTATATTCAACGTTTCCGACATCGCCGGCCGGTCGTCTTTCGGTGGTCTCATCTCAGTGACGGCGATGAGCACGTCGGACCAGGCGCTGGTGGCCAGCTATCTGCTGTTCGTGTCATCGCAGGGTTCGGTCTGCACCGTTGTCGAATCCGGCGGGCTCACCGCCGGGGAGGATGCCGAGCATCCCAGCTTCGAGTGGTCACTGGCGGATGGTGCGCTGTTGGCCAGGCCCGTCGGCAATGCCGCGGGCACCTACAACTTCGACGCGGTGGGAATCGGCACGGCGTCGCCGTCGTAGCGTCAGTCCGTGGGCTCCCGCATAGCATCAACGAAGCTTGCCAACCTCGCGTCGCCGGCCGGCGAGAACCCGGTCGATTCGACCTTCACCAAACTTAGCACGCTGTAGCGCGGCCGCGGCGCGACCGGCCCGGCCGCCGAGGCGAAGTACGAGTCCGTGCTGACACCGGTGACACGTCCAGGGTCGTGACCGGACAGCTCGAAAACCTGCCGAGCAATATCCGCCCACGAGGTGACCGGCCCCGATCCGGTGACGTTGTAGATTCCGAACGGTGCATCGGTATCCAGCAGATGCCGGATGGCTCGGGCGATCTCGTCGGCGAAGGTCAGTCGTCCGAACTGGTCATCGACCACGGACGGATCCACACCCCGGTCGGCCAGCGCAAGCATGGTGGTGACGAAGTTCCGCCCCTCACCTATCACCCACGATGTCCGCACGATGTAATGCCTTGGCACAGTGGCGACGATCTGATCGCCGGCCGCCTTGGTCTGGCCGTATACGCCGAGCGGACTGGCGGGGTGGTCCTCCCGATAGGGTGATTCGCTGGCACCGTCGAAGACGTAGTCGCTCGAGATGTGTACCAGGGTGATGCGGTACCGGCAGGCGACGCGCGCCAATTCGGCCACCCCGGCGACATTGGTGTTCCACGCTGCCGTTCGTCCCGCGGCCGTCTCGGCAGCATCCACCGCCGTGTAGGCAACGGCGTTGATGATCGTGGCGTACTGGCCCCACGGACGAGCACCGTCGAGACTTACTCCGCCCAGCTCGATATCGGATCGGTCGACGAACTCGACATGGTCCGCCCCGGCGTACATCTGCCGCAGCGCCCGGCCGACTTGTCCTGCGGCGCCGAGCACCAGGATCTTGCGGGGCGGCATCGGAGCAACCGACGACAACGGTGGGTGACTGCGATCCTTCGCCGACAGCTCGGCATCGGACAATGCGATCGGCCAGTCGATGGCCAGTGCCTCATCCCCCAGATTCACCGCCGTGTAATCGGCATCCGGACTCCAGTGGTCATTGACCAGATAGATGTACCCGGTCTCGTCCTCCAAGGCTTGGAACGCATTTCCGACGCCGCGCGGTACGAAAACCGCCCGGCCGGCGTCTATCTCCGCCGTGTGGACGTTGCCGAAAGTCGATCCAGCACGCAGGTCGACCCACGCACCGAAGATCCGTCCGGACACCACCGAGACGAGTTTGTCCCATGGTTCGGCATGGATGCCTCGTGTCGTACCTGCCACGGCGTTGAACGACACGTTGTTTTGTACCGGGCCAAAATCCGGCAGACCGACCGCGGCCATCTTCTCCCGGTGCCAGTTCTCTTTGAACCAGCCGCGGTTGTCCCCGTGCACCGGTATTTCCAGGACCAACAGGCCGGGGATCGCCGTGTTGCTCGTGGACAGTGCTTTTTCGAAGTCGACCACGTGGCGTCACTGACCGATTCGGGCGTAGAAGGCCTCGGTTTCATCTTTGGCCGGCGCCCACCACTGGTCGTTCTCGCGGTACCAGTCGATGGTGGCTGACAGCCCTGCCTCGAAGTCCGAATACCTCGGTCGCCAACCGAGTTCCTGACGTACCTTCGTCGCATCGATCGCGTAACGCAGGTCATGACCGGACCGGTCGGTGACGTGGTCATAGCCGTCTGCCGGCTGCCCCATGAGCCGCAGGATCATCTCGACCACCTGCTTGTTGTTCTTCTCACCGTCGGCACCGATGAGGTAGGTCTCGCCCACTCGCCCTCTCTCCAGGATGGTCAGCACGGCCGACGAGTGGTCGTCGGCGTGGATCCAGTCCCGCACGTTCTCGCCTGCGCCGTACAGCTTCGGTCGGAGGCCGCGAAGCACGTTGGTGATCTGGCGCGGAATAAATTTCTCCACGTGCTGGTAGGGGCCGTAATTGTTGGAACAGTTCGAGATGGTGGCCGCGACACCGAATGACCGGACCCACGCCCGCACCAGAAGATCGCTTCCCGCTTTGGTCGACGAGTACGGCGAAGACGGGTTGTAGGGCGTGGACTCGTCGAACCTCATGGGGTCGTCCAGAGGAAGGTCGCCATACACCTCATCGGTCGAAATATGGTGCAGCCGAGTTCCGTGCGTACGGACTGCTTCCAGCACTGTGAACGTACCGACGATATTGGTCTGCACAAAGGGTGCCGGATCATGCAGCGAGTTGTCGTTGTGGGATTCGGCGGCAAAGTGCACCACCGCATCGGCGTCCGCCACCAGCGCGTGCACCACTTCACGGTCGGCAACATCGCCTTGCACCAATCGAAGACGCCGTTCGGGCAGACCCACGAGGGAGGCACGATTGCCCGCGTAGGTGAGCTTGTCGAGCACCGTCACGTCATGATCGGTGTTGTCGATGACGTGGTGCACGAAGTTCGACCCGATGAACCCAGCTCCACCGGTGACCAGCAGCCGGGCCATCAGCGCCTCTTGTCCAGCAGGCCCAGCAGATACGTGCCGTATCCGGACTTCACGAGTTTCTCTGCACACGAACGCAATTCGTCATCACTGATGTAACCCTGTCGCCAGGCCACTTCTTCGGGAGCCCCGATCTTCAACCCGGTGCGCCGCTCAACGGTCCGCACATAATCGGCAGCCTCGCTCATCGCGTCAAAGGTGCCGGTATCCAGCCACGCCGTCCCGCGCGGTAAGACTTCGGCATGCAGACGGCCGGCCCGCAGATACGCGAGGTTGACGTCGGTGATCTCATACTCACCGCGACTACTCGGCTTCAGGTCGCGGGCGATCGACACAACGTCGTTGTCGTAGAAGTACAGGCCCGTGACGGCATAGTTACTCTTCGGCTCGCGCGGCTTTTCCTCAAGCGAGACAGCAGAATTGTTGCTGTCGAACTCGATCACCCCGTACGCGGAGGGTTCAGCTACCCAGTAGGCGAAAATTGCACCACCATCGATATCGGCGAAGCGTTTGAGCTGCGTTCCCAGGCCGGGTCCGTAGAGCAGATTGTCCCCGAGCACCAGCGCAACCTTCTCTGCGCCAATGAAGTCGGCACCGATCGTGAAGGCCTGAGCAAGCCCATCCGGGGCTGGCTGTTTGGCATAACTGATCGAGATACCGAACTGCGAACCATCCCCCAGCAGCCGTACGAAATGGTCGGCATCATGCGGGGTGGTGATCACCAGGATGTCACGAATTCCGGCCAGCATCAGAGTGCTCAGCGGGTAGTAGACCATCGGCTTGTCGTAAATGGGAACCAACTGCTTGGACATACCCATGGTGATCGGGTGCAGGCGTGTGCCCGATCCACCCGCCAATATGATTCCCTTCACCGCCACATCGTGGCACAGACACACCTGACCGGCCCACGTACTTGACGAGCCCACTGCTGCCACAACGAGGGCGCCGCCGGTGGCGAACTTTGCCCGTCAACGCGGATACTGAACGCAATACACAGATCCGAAGCAAGGAGAGTCACCCTGCACGTCTTATTCGTGTGCACCGGCAACATCTGTCGGTCCCCCACCGCAGAGCGACTCGCCGCGGCGAATTCGTCCACAGTTGACGCAGCCATCACCGCTTCCAGCGCCGGAACCCATGCCGTGATCGGCCATCCCGTCCATCCTCATGCTGACAAGGTGCTGCGTGACCTCGGCGGCGATCCGGACGGTTTTGTGGCTCGTCAACTCACCGGGAAGATCGCGGCCGGGGCTGATCTTGTCCTCACGATGAGCAGGGCACATCGTGACGCGGTACTCGAACTCGCCCCACAGCGGCTCAACCGCACTTTCACCTTGGCAGAGGCGTCGCGGTTGGTGACCGAGATGGACGCGCAGTCGGTCCGGGATCTCGCGTTGCTGCGCCCGCACCTCAGCGCCGACGAGACGCTCGACATCCCCGATCCCATCGGCCAGAGTCCCGACGTCTTCGCCTCCGTCGGCCGCCAGATCGCTGAGCTTCTGCCACCCATACTCGAACTCTGCCGCCCTCGATGAGTGCGCGGGTCCGCGATCGTCGCCGACGATCCGGTGCACGTCTGCGGGTGACGGCCCCCGTGGCCGTCGGGCTGGCTGCGCTCATCTACGTGGCGGTCGCCATGGCGGCCAGGACGTTGCCGTTGTCGAATCTCGTGGCGCTGGTCCTTGCCGCGTCCTCGCCCTACCTACCGCTGATCGCGCTGCTGGCCGTCGTTCTTTTGGTGTTCTCGCGCCGCACGCTGCTGTCCCTGCTGGCGGTGGCGGCGATGGTCGGCACGCTGGCGGTTCAACTGCCCTGGTACTACGGCGGTCGGCCCGCCGACGTCGGCGCCCACGCGCAGATCCGGGTGCTGTCCTCAAACCTGCTGCACGGCCATGCCGATGCCGACTTCTTCCTCGACCTCGCTGATAGCGCCGATGTCATCACCGTCTCGGAGCTGACCCCCGAGGCTGCCACCCGGCTCGACGACGCCGGTATCGATGCGGCCTTCCCGTACTCGGCCCTGGTACCTCGACCGGAGTCCGAGGGAATGGGCCTGTGGAGCCGTTTCCCGCTGACCCGGCTGCCGCCGTCGAAGTATGAGAACAACTTCGTCGCGGTGCGAATCCAGGTTCCCGGTGTTCGCAACGATCCACTGGTTTCAAGTGTGCATCTGATGTCACCGGTCGCCGGTGGCGCCAACACCTTCGAGCACTGGCGCCACAACATCGAACACACCAGATCCGAGCTCATCGACTACGCCCGGACCGCTGGTGACGCCGCCGTCATCATCGCCGGCGACTTCAACAGCACCGTCGACTTCCGTCAGTTCCGCGATCTGCTGGACACCGGATATCAGGACGGCGTCCGGCAGACCGGAGCCGGCTTCTCACCGACCTTCTCCCCCAACCACCTGATACCGCCGGTCATCACCATCGACCATGTGCTGACCCGCAACTCGGCGGTCACGTCGATCCACACCGTCGCGATCCCCGAGACCGATCACCGGGCATTGCTGGCCACCATCGCCGTCCCGTTCGATCCCTGGAAACGCCGAAACCCCGCCACCAGGGCGGGGTTTCGGGACTAACTGGGGTTCAGGCTCAGGCCTGGACGTCCTCGGTGAAGTTGCGGGTGACCGCCGGATCGACCGGGATGCCGGGGCCGGTGGTGGTCGAGACGGTGACCTTCTTCAGGTAACGACCCTTCGACGACGACGGCTTGGCACGCAGCACCTCGTCGAGGGCGGCTCCGTAGTTCTCGGCCAACTTCTCGGCGTCGAACGACGCCTTGCCGATCACGAAGTGCAGGTTGGCCTGCTTGTCGACGCGGAAGTTGATCTTGCCGCCCTTGATGTCGGTGACGGCCTTGGCCACATCGGCGGTCACGGTGCCCGTCTTCGGGTTCGGCATCAGGCCACGCGGGCCCAGCACACGGGCGATACGACCGACCTTGGCCATCTGATCGGGCGTCGCGATGGCGGCGTCGAAGTCCAGGAAACCGCCCTGGATCTTCTCGATCAGGTCGTCGCTGCCGACGATATCGGCGCCGGCAGCGGTAGCCTGCTCGGCCTTCTCACCCACGGCGAACACCGCGACGCGCGCGGTCTTGCCGGTGCCGTGCGGCAGGTTGACGGTGCCACGCACCATCTGGTCTGCCTTGCGCGGATCGACGCCGAGGCGGATGGCGACCTCGACGGTCGCATCCTGCTTCTTCGACGACGTGTCCTTGGCCAGGCGGGCCGCCTGCAACGGGGTGTAGAGATTGTCGCGGTCCACCTTCTCGGCGGCCTCGCGATAGGCCTTGCTGCTCTTGCTCATTGATGTCTCCAGTTCAGAGGGTGTGGTTGCCGGGCCGAAGCGGGCCCTCCCACGGATTGCTTGGTACCAGTTACTCGACGGTGATGCCCATGGAGCGGGCGGTGCCGGCGATGATCTTCGCCGCGGCGTCGATGTCGTTGGCGTTGAGGTCTTCCTTCTTGGTCTCGGCGATCTCGCGCACCTGGTCCCAGGTCACCTTGGCAACCTTGGTGGTGTGCGGGGTGCCGGAGCCCTTCTGCACACCGGCTGCCTTGAGCAGCAGCTTGGCGGCGGGCGGGGTCTTCAGCGCGAACGTGAAGCTGCGGTCCTCGTAGACACTGATCTCCACGGGGATGACGTTTCCGCGCTGCGACTCGGTCGCGGCGTTGTACGCCTTGCAGAATTCCATGATGTTGACGCCGTGCTGGCCGAGCGCCGGACCCACGGGCGGAGCAGGGTTGGCCTGCCCGGCCTGGATCTGGAGCTTGATCAACCCGACGACCTTCTTCTTCGGGGCCATGCTCTGGTTTTTCCTTCTCTCTTGGGCCCAGCCGATATCCGGGCCCGAAAACTAAATCTTGGCGACCTGGGTGAACGTCAGCTCGACCGGCGTCTCGCGGCCGAAGATCGACACCAGCACCTTGAGCTTCTGCTGCTCGGCGTTGACCTCGCTGATCGAGGCCGGCAGCGTCGCGAACGGGCCGTCCATCACGGTGACGGACTCGCCGACCTCGAAGTCGACCAGGATCTCCGGACGCTCCAGCGTCGCCTCGCTCGACGCGGCGGCGGCAGCCTTCGCGGCGGCGGGCTTCTTGGCTGCCGCCGGCGGCAGCAGGAACTTCACCACGTCGTCCAACGTCAGCGGGGACGGCTTGGACGTCGCACCCACGAAACCGGTGACGCCCGGGGTGTTGCGCACGGCGCTCCACGACTCGTCGGTCAGATCCATCCGGACCAGGATGTAGCCGGGCAGCACCTTGCGGTTGACCTGCTTGCGCTGGCCGTTCTTGATCTCGGTGACCTCTTCGGTGGGCACCTCGACCTGGAAGATGTAGTCGCCGACGTCGAGGTTCTGCACACGGGTCTCGAGGTTGGCCTTCACCTTGTTCTCGTAACCGGCGTACGAGTGGATGACGTACCAGTTGCCCGGGCGGGTGCGCAGGTCCTTCTTCAGCGCGGTCGCCGGATCGACTTCCTCTTCCTCGGCGGCCGCGTCCTCGTCAGCCTCGGCCGCGGGAGCCTCAGCCGCCGGAGCCTCGTCGGCTTCCGCAGTCACGGCGGTCTCGTCGATCACGTCGACGACGGCTTCACCCTCAGGCGTGTCGGCGTCGAAGTTTTCGTCGCCGTCGAAGCTAGTCACGGTTGCAGTCCTCTCTCATACTTCCGGGTCAGCCGAAAATGATTCCCACGAGCTTCACGAGCCCGAGATCGGCCAATCCGATCAGCGTCACCATGAACGCCAGGAACACCAGGACCACAGTCGTATAGGTGACCATCTGCTTACGGTTCGGCCAGATGACCTTGCGCAGTTCGGTGACGACCTGCTTCAGGTAGTTCCAGACGAAGGCGAACGGGTTGACCCGCGAGCCCTCTTTCTTGGCCGGCTTGGCGGCCTTGGTGCGCTTGGCTGCCTTCTCACCGGAGTCGGCGTCGGCATCACCGGACTCGACGGTCTCCGACGTCTCCGTCTCGTCATCGATGACGCCGACGGCCGCGCGTCGCGTCCGCTTTCCGGTGGGACGCAGCGGGCGGGCGGCTGCCGCGGTCGGGCCGGCCGTCTCGCCGCCCTCGGGCGCCTCGTCCGCCGAAGGCCCCAGTGCCGGCTTGTCGTCGCTCACCGCATGCCTTTCGTCTGGTTACGTGTGGTCACCTTCCAGTGTCCACACTTGTCGAGTATTCAGTTGAGCAGGGGCGACAGGACTTGAACCTGCAACCTGCGGTTTTGGAGACCGCTGCTCTGCCAATTGAGCTACGCCCCTTCGTTCAGGGCCTCACACAGTTGCGCGCTCTCCGATCGGTCGATTTCCGAACCGACGGACAGCGCGCTGTAGTGGGAAAACCCCGAGGACCGAGTGTACATCGGTCCAAGTACTACTTACTAATCCCCCGCATCTGCGGTGCGCAGCACCTGTCCGGACTCCCGGTCGTAGCGCACCGAGACGGAGTTGTCGCCCTCGTGGCCCATCAGCGTGGTGTACGCCTCCATGACCACCTCGTCGTTCTCGTCCCGCAGGATGTTGCGGGTGACGACGATGTCGGCGTTGAACCGATTGTCGACCGACATGATCTCCAGCTCCGCGTGCAGATGATCGCCCACCTTGATCGGGCGGGTGTACACGAAGCGCTGATCGACCTGGATGATCTGCATGGTCTCCATGCCGACGTCGACATTGCGGAAGAAGTCCTGCTGGACCAGGTTGGCCAGGATCGACACGAATGTCGGTCCGGCGACCAACGTGTCGTGGCCCAGTTCGGCGGCGGCCTCTTCGTTCATCGAGGCCGGGTGCTCGGACTTGACCGACCTGGCGAACAGCTTGACCTGCTCACGACCGACGGTGAACACCTCGGGGTACTTGTAGACCATGCCGAGCAGGTCGGGACGCAGCGCCATGAATCAGGCCAGCTTCGCGACCGCGATGGCACGGCCGAAGATCTTCTTGCCACCGGTGGTCGCAGACAGCGCGATGGTGACCGACTTCGACTCGGCGTCAACAGACTTCACTCGCCCGCTGAACACGATCTCGGCGCCGACGCCGTCGTTGGGCACGGGCACCACGGCGGTGAACCGCACGTTGTACTCGGTGACCGCGGCGGGGTCGCCGACCCAGTTGGTGACAAAGCCGCCACCCAGACCCATGGTCAGCATGCCGTGCGCGATCGCGGTGTCCAGACCGACCTGCTTGGCGATCTCGTCATCCCAGTGGATCGGGTTCAAATCGCCGGAGACGCCGGCGTAGTTGACCAGGTCCTGACGGGTCAGTTGGATTGTCTGCTCGGGGAGGGTGTCCCCGACGCTGACCGAACTGAACTCACGCAGTGCCATCTGAAAAGCCCTCTTCTCCGTCGCCCGAACGCCCCGCCAGGGTCGTGTAGGCCTCCTGCACAACCTCACCGTGTTCATTGGTGATGATGTTCTTCGTGACGATGATGTCGGTGCCGTGCGCCTGTCGCACCGAGTCCACATAGACGTCGCAATACAACCGATCGCCCGCCCGGATCGGCTTGGCGAACTTGAGAGCCTGATCCACCTGGACGATCTGTGCGTCCTGGATCGCGATGTTCGCGTCGTTGAAGAAAGCCAACTGCGCCGCGTAGCCGAAGATGCAGATGAACGTCAGCGGCGCCGGCAGGCTCTGGTGGCCCAGTTCGGCGGCGACAGCCTCATCGAAATAGAAAGCATCGTCGTTCTTGACGGCTACGGCGTGCTCGCGAATCTTCTCGCGGCCGACTTCGTAGGCGTCGGGGTAGCGGAAATGCCTCCCGACGAGTTTCTCCGACAGCGCCACGACCAGGGGCTAACGCGACTCTTTGTGGGGCTGGTGGTGACCGCAGTTCGGGCAGAACTTCTTGATCTCCAGCCGGTCAGGGTCGTTCCGCCGGTTCTTCTTCGTGATGTAGTTACGGTGCTTGCACACCTCGCAGGCCAAAGTGATCTTCGGCCGTACGTCGGTACTCGACGCCACGTCTCTTGCCTCTCGTTGTTCTGCCTGTAGCGGTGGGGAGGCTCGATCTCCCGACCTCACGATTATGAGTCGTGCGCTCTAACCAGCTGAGCTACACCGCCCCGATCGACGCGGGCGGAGCTCCGCCGGGCGCGTCCACCGAGCCCCCTAACGGAATCGAACCGTTGACCTTTTCCTTACCATGGAAACGCTCTGCCGACTGAGCTAAGGGGGCCTTGCACTACCTTCGGCCGTAGGGCCTTAAAGAGGGTACATTCTCGCTGTTCCTGCTGCCAAAACGGCTGGTCTGAGGGCGGTTTTCCGGGTCTCCGCGGGGTTCGCTCCGCCGAGATTCACATCAGGGACGCTTTCCGGCACGGGGACGTCCCTGACGTGAATCTCAAGCAGCGCTTCTTCGTCTGGCCTCCAGCGTCCTCGCCACTCGGGCAAGAGTGTCGCCCAGACGGTCCTCGGCGATCACCCTGACCATCGCCCACTTCTGCTGCTCCAGCGCACGGTTCACCTTCAGATCCTGGATGTATCGCTGCCGGTCGGTCTGATGTTGGCGGCCGTCGTACTGAACGCCCACCTTGAGGTCCTCCCAGCCCATGTCGACCTTCGCCACGATCCGGCCCTTCTCGTCGAAGACCGGGATCTGCGTCCGGGTCGGTCGCATTCCCGCATCGGTCAAGGCCAGCCGCAACCACGTCTCGCGGGGCGATTCCGCTCCGTCATCGGACAGCTCGAGCGCGGTTTTGAGTCTGCGGATGTTGCGGGCGCTCGGATACCGGTCGATCAGAGGTAGCACCTCGTCCACCGCCACCTGCCAACACCAGAGCAAGGCGTCCATCCGCATAACCGCCTCATCTCGTGGCAGATGCCTGCCCAGATCGAAAAGAGTTCGAGCGGCAGTCGTCACCGGAATCCCGTGAATCGTCATCACCTCGTCCGGCGCATAAACCTCATTGCGGACGATCACGCCTGCGGCCGGCCGGGTACTCCGCCCGAGCATCTCGATCGGAACATCGTCGGCGACCCACCTGGCGTGATGCAAGGCAGATGCCGCCACCCCTGCAATCACTCCCCGACGGTTCGACCACAGCCACGCCGCCTCCGCCCGTTCACGCAGCGTCGGGTTCGGCGGGCCGTAGACATTCGGACAGATTCGCTTATAGCGCCGACGGAGTTCATTCCGAGTGACCTTGCCCGCCGCCAAGGCCTCGCTGCCGATAAAGACGCCCATGGTCAGATGCCGGCAGCGGCCCCCGACAACCTGGCCGAGGTTCACACCAGGGACGCATCCGATCGGTCACACGTCCCTAATGTGAATCTCACGGCCGAAACCCTAGGACAACAGCCAGTCGTTCGGGCTGAACAGCTCGCTGTGCACCCGGGTCACCCCGCGGGCCAGCAGCTGATCGCGCACCGCGCGGACGAATCCGTCGTTGCCGCAGAGGTAGACCTCGGCGTCCTCGGGCAGCTCGACGCCGTCCAGCGACATCAGGTCCTCGTACCAGACTTGCAAGGACGCACCGGGCAGCCCGTCGACAAGCTCGCGCTGCCGCTCCCGCAGCGGATGGGTCTGCGCGCTGCGGTCGGCGTGCAGCACCTGCACCCGGGCATCCACGGGCAAGGTTTCCAGGATGCCGATCATCGGGGTGATGCCGATGCCCGCCGAGATGAGCACCAGCGGGACCCCGGGTGCCGGCACCGGCAGATCCCCGAACGGGACGGTGACATCGACCAGATCCCCGACGCGAAGGTTGTCCCGGATCCACTCCGACACCTCGCCGGCCGGCTTGACCGCGAAGGTCAGCCGACCGTCACCCGGCTTGTTCACCAGGCTGTACTGGCGCAGCTGGCGGGCGCCGTCGGGCAACGTCACCCCCACTGAAACATATTGTCCAGGTTCGAAGTTCGCCTCGCATGCGACGGTCACCAGCACGGCCCCGGAGGGATCGTCGACCCGGTTCAGTACCCGGGCGCGCCGGTAGACGTCACCCGCGGACACGCCGGCCTGCTCGTAGAGGCCACGCTCCATGTCGATCAGCGTGTCGGCCATGATCCAGAAGACACGGTCCCACGCCTCGACCACCTCGGCGGTCACGGTCTCGGCGCCCAGCACCTCGACGATCGCGGCGAACAGATGCTCGTGCACGATCGGGTACTGGTCGGCGGTGACGCCCAGGGACGCATGCTTGTGCCCGATCCGGGAGAGCAGTTCGGCCGGGTGCGGTAGGTCGGGGTCGATCAGGTGGGTCGCGAAGGTGGCGATCGACGCGGCCAACGCCCGCTGCTGGGCACCGTGGGCCTGGTTGCCGCGGTTGAACAGGTTGCGCAACAGGGCCGGATGGGCGTCGAAGAGCCGCGAATAGAAGGTGCGGGTGATCGCGTCGATGTTGGCTCCGACCAACGGCAGGGTGGCCTTGATCATCTCGGCGTGGGCGGGCTGCAGTTCCTCGTGCGCAGCGACGACGGTCATCGGGTGGTCCTTTCCAGCGGGAGGGTCACGACCGGCAGCAAGCCGCTGCCGGTGAGGTCTTGGAGGGTGTGGTTGTCGAGCTCGCGGTAGAAGGCCTCCTTGGCCTCGGCCAGCACGCGACGCAGTCGACACCCGGCGATCAGTGGGCAAGGCCGGCCGCCGTCGCAATCGATCACCTCGGTATCGCCTTCGAGCCTTCGCACCAGCCAGCCGAGCGACACCGTGCGCCCCGCCTCGGTGAGCGAAAGCCCGCCGACACGACCGCGTTTGGCGTTGACCATGCCGAGGTCGACCAACCGCGCGACCGCCTTGGCGACGTGGTGCTCGGAGGCGTCGGCGCCGGTGGCGATCGTCCGGGTGGTGATGCGGCGATCGGCGGCGTCCCCCGCGGCCAGCAGCATCATCGTGCGCAGACCCAGGTCGGTGAACCGGGTGAGTTGCATGGCCCTGACGCTAGTAATCCTGCATCTGGAATACCAGATATCGCGCCAGTGGCCTTAAATACACGTTGACGTGCGGTTTTTGGACCTGCGGTTATGGGCGGTACGACGCTTACCCATAAGGTGTTGCGCATGGCTTCCGATACCGATCGCCTGTACTTCCGCCAATTGCTGTCGGGCCGCGACTTCGCAGCGGCCGATCCGATCGCTCAGCAGATGCGCAACTTCGCCTATCTGATCGGCGACCGCGAGACCGGCGAGGCTGTGCTGGTGGATCCGGCCTACTCGGCCGGTGAGCTCGTCGACGCCCTGGAGGCCGACGGCATGCGCTTGTCCGGGGTGCTGGTCAGCCACCACCACCCCGACCACGTCGGCGGGACCATGATGGGTTTCACGCTGGCCGGTGTGGCCGAACTACTGGACCGCGTCAGCGTGCCGGTGCACGTCAACGCCCTTGAGGCCGAATGGGTTTCGAACGTCACGGGCATCGCGATGAGCGAGCTCACCAGCCACCGGCATGGCGACAAGGTCAGCGTCGGCGGAATCGACATCGAATTGCTGCACACCCCCGGACACACCCCGGGCAGCCAGTGCTTCCTGCTCGACGGTCGCCTGGTCGCCGGGGACACCTTGTTCCTCGAGGGCTGCGGCCGCACCGATTTCCCCGGCGGCAACGTCGACGACATGTTCCGCAGCCTGCAATCGCTGTCGACGTTGCCGGGTGATCCGACGGTGTTCCCGGGCCACTGGTACTCGACCGAACCGAGCGCTGCGCTCTCGGAGGTGAAGCGCTCCAACTACGTCTATCGCGCCAGCAATCTCGACCAATGGCGCATGTTGATGGGCGGCTGACGGAGTCGCCCGGCCGGCGATAATCTCGCGACGTTTTGCTGGCTGGACTATTGTGCGAGGTCACAGCGCCCCGGTGGCGCGCGTTAGGGAGGAAGCCCTGCATGACGACACCGCCGACCACGGCCGGCTGGTATCCGGATCCCGACGGGTCCGGAGGTCAACGCTACTGGGATGGCGCGGCCTGGACGGCTCAACGCCCTGACGCCCCCGAGTCCACCGAGGAGACGTCGGCCTGGCCCGCGGAGTTGCCGCCGTGGCCTGAGGACGACATGGCGATGCCGTCATGGGAGGACGCCGGCAAGAACGAGCCGCCGGTGAGCGAGCCCGAGACGTCGGCCGAGCCGGAGGTGTCCGCCGAGCCGGAGACCCCTGCCGTGGTGCCGACCGACACCTCCGACGAACCCGAGCCTGCCCACGATCCGGTATCCGATCAGACCACCACCGTCGTACAGCAGACCGAGCAGCCGACCGCCGTCGTGCCGTTGCCGCGCGACGTTGAGGCGCCGTCGGCACCTGGGTGGCCCGAACCCGAGCAGCCGACCGCCGTCGTCTCCACGTCGACCCCGCCGCCCGTCGAGCCCGTATCGTTCGCCGCAGGCCCGGAACCGGCGCCCGCGGGCAGCCCGCTCAAGAAGTATCTGATCGGCGTCGGCGCGTTGGCGGCGGTGTTGGTCGGAGTGCTCGTGTGGGCATTCGCCTTCGCCGATCCCGGTACGGACGCGGCCGAGGCGACCGGTACGGACGTGACCACCGAGACCGGTGTGGCCAGTGAGTCCGCCGACCCCACAACGGATTCCGCCGCGCCCGCGCCCGGCGACACCCCGGCCGCCGGGTCGGCGGTCGACGGTGACGTCACGATCACCCAGAACGGCGTCGAGATCGTCCCGACGGTGTCGGCGATCGACAACGAATTCCTGACCAAGACGGCGGCCGGGCAGTTCGTCATCGTCAAGCTCAATCTGGTGAACAACGGCCAATCCCCCGCCACATTCCTGTCCGACCAGCAGGTACTGACCGTCGGCGGGCAGCCCTACAGCCCCGACACCGAAGCGACGTTCTACCTCAACGGCATCTCCGCCGTGCTGTATCCGGGCCAGCCGGTCGACGTGACGATCGCCTTCGATGTTCCCTCGGGAAGTACTCCGGAGTCGATTCGGGTTCTCGGCGATCTCGGTAGCCCTGGGGCACTGATTCCGCTCAGCTGAGCTGAAGTTGCCTGCTCCGCGCGAATGTGTACGCCATGCGGCGGACAGACAACTGATTCAGTCGCGCGGTAGCCTTCGGACGCTGGATTTAGTCGAACATGCAGCCGTTTACGCGAGATTCCGCCTTGGTCGCACCAAGTGAGATTGGCAGAATTATTCGCTAGGTTTCGATTCAGTTGCACCGCCGGGGGGTTGCCGTGACGAATATCGTGCTGTGCTTCGACCACTCGGGGGAGAGCAATGCGACGGCGCTGTTCCGCCGGATAGACCCGGTCGGCCAGGTCGGTTGGCATCATCACACGAGCCGCCGGACCGGCGACGTGCGCGCCGCTGTCGCGTCGGCCTACGGATTCCTGATCGAGCACTGGCATCCCGGCGACGACGTCTACGTATTCGGCACTGGCGGCGGCGCAGCCTCCGCGCAGGCGCTGACGCGACTGCTCAACACCATCGGCGTGCTCGATGGCGAGCTGCGCGACTACATGCTGGCGACGTATGCGTTGCCGCGCACCGAGCGCTCGACCCAGGATTGGCGCCAGGTCACCGCGGTGGCCGCCGGACTGGCCGATCACGAGGACATCGCGGTGCCGGTGCGATTCCTCGGGCTGTGGGATTGTGCGCGCGTCCGCGGGGCTGCGGCGCCGGTCGGCGTCGTGCACGGTCGCCATGCCATGGCGATCGACGGTGGACGGTCGTTGCAGCGCGTGGAGGGCCTCGAGGAGGTCTGGTTCCGCGGCACGCACCGCGACGTCGTCACCGGCGCGCTGACGCTGGACTGGATGCTCGACGGTGCCGGTGGCGCGGGACTGCGACTGGACATGTCGCCGTCCACGCAGATCGAGCGGGAGAGTTCGGCGCTGACGATCGGCATGCGTCGGCTGCCGCCGGACGCCGCCGTCCACGCCAGCGTGCAATTGCACCTGCGAAATCACCCGCGGTACTGGCGCCGGCTGCCGGCGCGCGTCGAGTGGGCCGACGTCGACTGGTTGGACCGCGGGGAGAAGCTGCTGAGCGCCGAGCACACCGTGCCGGCGCTGCCGCGGGTGCTGGCCGCCGCGTCCTAGCAACGCCGCAGCCGCGGCGTTGTGCGATCATCAGCGAAGTACTTTTGCTCGTTCTGATGACATGAGGTCGCGGTGGATTGGTTGAGGGATCGGTGGGCCGACCTGGCCGGCCTGGGGTCGGCGGGGTGGTTGGCGATCGCGGCGTGGGCCGGGCTTGCGCTCGGGTTGGCGGCGCTGGTGTTCACCGCCCGGGCGCTGAAGCGGAATCGCCAGCTCAAGAGTGATGAGCTGCGGCCCCACGTGGCGGTCTTCATCGAGCCGCATCCGGCGGATTGGCACGTGATCGAACTGGTCGTGCGCAACTTCGGGCGGTCCGCCGCCCACGATGTCGCACTGGAGTTCACGACACCGCTGACGGTCGGGCGGTATGAGGACCGCTACCCCGACGGCCTGCCGGAGATTGCCGAGCTGCCGCTGCCCAGCGAACTGACACAACTCGCGCCGGGGCAGGAATGGCGAACGGTGTGGGACTCGGCGATCAGCCGGGAGGAGTTCGGCGATCAGATTGGTTCCCGCTTCGTCGGGACGGTGCGGTACCGGGGCGGCAAGCAACAGTTCGAGTCGCCGGTGGTGCTCGACTGGGCGACGCTGCAGCCCGTGCAGCGGCTGGAGCTGATGACGACGCATGACCTGGCCAAGCGGGAGAAACAGAAGCTGGAGTTGCTGCGCAGCGTGCTCACCTACTTCCACTACGCGTCCAAGGAAACCCGGCCCGAGGTGTTCCGCGCCGAGATCGACCGGATGAACCAGGCGGTCCGTGAGACCCAGGACCGCTGGCGCACGCGGCAGACCGACGAGACGACCCAACTCGACTTCCCGTGGTTGGGACGCGAGCAGGCCGCCGAGCCGGCCCCGACCGGGCGGCACCACTCCAGCCCCGCCATCGGAATTCGGCAACCCGCTCCGTAACATCCCGGCCTATGACCGCCACCTATGCCGTCCACGAAGCCGTCGCGACCGTCACGCTCGACGACGGCAAGGTCAACGCACTGTCCCCGGCAATGCAGTCGGCCATCGGTGCCGCATTGGATCAGGCCGAGACCGATATCGCCGCGGGCACCGTGAAGGCAGTGGTGCTGGCCGGCAACGAGCGGGTGCTCAGTGGCGGATTCGATCTCAGCGTGTTCGCGTCCGGAGACGAAGAGGCCGGCCACGGCATGCTCAGTGGCGGATTCGAGCTCGCCATCCGGCTGCTGCGCTTCCCCGCGCCGGTGGTGATCGCGGCGACGGGGCCGGCCATCGCGATGGGATCGTTCCTGTTGTTGAGCGGCGACCATCGAGTGGGCTCGGCGAAGAGCCGCTGCCAGGCCAACGAGGTGGCGATCGGGATGACGCTGCCGGTGGCCGCGCTGGAGATCATGCGGATGCGTCTGACGCCGCCGGCCTTCTCGCGGGCGGTGTCGGTGGCGGCGGTGTTCGCCGGTGACGCGGCGATCGATGCGGGTTGGCTGGACGAGATCGTCGAGCGCGAAGCCGTGCTGACACGTGCGCAGGAGGTGGCCGCGGAGTACGCCGCGACGCTGCACCTGAAGGCGCATGTGGCGAGCAAAGCGAAGGCGCGCGGGGCAGCCATTGCCGCGATCCAGGCAGGGATCGACGGGCTGGCCGCCGAGTTCAAGATGTCCCTGGGCTGAGCCGCCTCGCGGCCCGAAAAGGCCGAACGGCCTAGCAGTCGCCGCGCTTGTTCACCGCGATGGCGGTCCAGGTCTTGGCCTCCAGCGCTTTACCCGCGGCGGGCTGCTGCTTGCAGACGTCGTACATCTTGGGCGCCCGGATGGTCCAGCCCTCGACGTACCCGTTGATGACCTCCAACCACGGCCCGCCGGTGTCCTTGATGGTCGAGTCGTACAGCGCCTGCGCCTCGGCCAGGCTCATGCCCGTCAGATCCGGCATCGTCCAGGCCGGCTCCGCGGCCGCGGTCGGGGCCCCCGCCACCGACAGTGCGAACACCGCGGCACCGCTCACGGCAAGTGTCCTGATCAAGGCGAACCCCCTCTGTCATCGTGCCGAGGCACGCACTGTTCTCATCCCGCAGCGTAGACCGCCGCGGCCAGCCGAAAGCCGACCCTCATTTTGTCATGTCGTCGTGTCTGCCCCGCCCGTTACGCTGATCGCGATGGCTTTGCACCTGCACCGCGCGGAGCGCACCGACGTGCTCGCCGACGGCCTGGCAGCACTGCTGGCCCAACCGCTCCCCGACCCGTTCGCCACCGAGCTGGTGCTGGTGCCCGCCAAGGGCATCGAACGCTGGCTGAGCCAGCGCCTGGCCAACCGGCTCGGCGTCTGCGCCGGCGTCGAGTTCCGCAACCCGCGCTCGCTGATCGCCGAACTCACCGGCACCGACACCGACAACCCCTGGGCCGCCGACGCCATGGTCTGGCCACTACTGGCCGTCATCGACGAGAGCCTCGACGAGCCCTGGTGCGCGACGTTGGCCAACCATCTGGGCCACTTCGCCATCGGCGAGGAACGCGAACTCCGCCAGGGCCGCCGCTACGCCGTCACCCGCCGGCTCGCCGGCCTGTTCGCCTCGTACGCACGCCAGCGCCCACAGCTGCTCACCGATTGGGACGGCCTCCCCGATGACCTGGCCTGGCAGCGCCCGCTCTGGGAGAAGCTCACCCAACAAATCGCCGCCGAGCCACCGCATATCCGGCATGCCAAAGCACTTGCACAACTACGTGATTCGCCGAGTGACCTGCCGCCGCGGCTCTCGCTGTTCGGCCACACCCGCATCCCGGCCACCGAGATCGAGTTGCTGCAGGCCGTCGCCGGCCATCACGACCTCCATCTGTGGTTGCCCCACCCCAGCGATCCGCTATGGCAGAAACTGCAGCAGCACCGGGGCGTCCTGCCGCGCCGCGACGACACCACCCATCGCGACGTCGGCCACCCGCTGCTGGCCACCCTCGGCCGCGACCTGCGCGAACTGCAACGCTCACTGCCCGCCGCCGATACCGATGAATACCTCTGCGCCGCAGAATATCCCGACACGATGCTCGGCTGGCTGCAATCCGACATCGCCGCCGACACACTGCGCCCCGCCGGCCGTCGTCAGCTACCCACCGACCGGTCCGTCCAGGTGCACGCCTGCCACGGCCCGGCCCGCCAGATCGACGTGCTGCGCGAGATCCTGCTCGGCCTGCTCGCCGACGACCGGACCCTCGAGCCGCGCGACATCCTGGTCATGTGCCCCGACATCGAGACCTACGCCCCGCTGATCACCGCAGGCTTCGGGCTCGGCGACGTCGTGCACAACGCCCACCCGGCCCATCGCCTGCGCGTCCGCCTGGCCGATCGCGCACTCGTCCAGACCAACCCGCTGCTCGCGGTGGCCGGACAACTGCTCACCCTGGCCGGCGGACGCGCCGGCGCCAGCGAGGTGCTCAACCTGGCCGGCGCCGCCCCGGTACGGGCCAGGTTCTCCTTCACCGACGACGACCTGGACGCCATCACCGCCTGGGTACGGGAAGCCAACATCCGCTGGGGTTTCGACCAGGACCACCGCGCCCCCTACGGACTCGGATTCCTGCACAACACCTGGCGGTTCGGCATGGACCGCATCCTGGCCGGGGTGGCGATGTCCGACGATTCGCACGCCTGGCTCGGCACCACGCTCCCCCTCGACGATGTCAGCAGCAATCGCGTCGAACTCGCGGGCCGGTTCGCCGAGTTCGTCGACCGACTCGCCGACGCGGTACGCGCCATGAGCGGCACCCGACCGCTGGCCGACTGGCTGGCCGGCCTCACCGACGCCATCGACGCGCTGGCCTTCGACGAACAGGACTGGCCGGCCGCCCAGGTACGCCGCGAATTCGCCGACATCCTCGCCGACACCGGCGGTGAAACATCACTGCGGCTCAGCGATATCCGAGCCCTGTTGGAGCGCCACCTCGCCGGCCGGCCCACCCGCGCCAACTTCCGCACGGGCACCCTCACGGTATGCACCATGGTGCCGATGCGGTCGGTACCGCACCGGGTGGTCTGCCTGGTAGGCCTGGACGACGGGGTCTTCCCGCGGCAGGGCGTCGTCGACGGTGACGACATCCTGGCCCGCGACCCGCACACCGGGGAGCGCGACATCCGTTCCGAGGACCGCCAGTTGCTGCTCGACGCGATCGGCGCCGCCACCGAGACGCTGGTCATCACCTACACCGGCGCCAACGAGTACACCGGCCAGGCCCGCCCGCCGGCCGTGCCCATCGCCGAACTGCTGGACACGTTGCGCGCCACCGCCGCCGAACTGGCCGGCGACCTGGTGACCCGTCATCCGTTGCAGCCCTTCGACATCCAGAACGTCGAGCCGGGACGGCTCATCCCGGCCCAGCCGTTCACCTTCGACCGCACCGTGCTCGACACCGCCAAGGCGATGGCGGGCAGGCGCGCCGCGCAACCGGACTTCGTCACCGGCCCGCTGCCAGACCCACCACCGGCGGACGTCTCACTGGCCGACCTGATCGCCTTCTTCAAGAACCCGGTGAAGGGCTTCTTCCGCGCCCTGGACTTCACCCTGCCCTGGGACGTCGACGGCGTCTCGGACGTGATGCCCGTCGAGATCGACGCCCTCCAGGAGTGGACCGTCGGCGACCGGATGCTCGCCGACATCCTGCGGGGTATATCCCCACAGGACGCCCAGCAGGCCGAATGGCGCCGCGGCACACTGCCGCCGGGCAAACTGGGCTGGCGGCGGGCTGTCGACCTACGCGATCAGGCGGCACTCCTGGCCGCCGCGGCCCTGCGCTACCGCGGCGTCGACGGCCGGGCGTTCGACGTGGATATCGACCTGGGCGCCGGGCGTCGCCTCACCGGCACGGTGTCCTCGGTGTTCGGCGACCGTCTGGTGGCCGTCACCTATTCCAAGCTCGGCGGTCAACACCTGCTGGCCTCGTGGGTTCCGTTGCTGGCCTTGACCGCAGCCCACGGTTCACACTGGTCGGCGGTGTGCATCGGTCGTCCGCCGCGCGGCACAGACCCCCGTGTCCTGGGTCTGGGCGGCCCGCCCGACGCGCCCGCCCTGCTGCGAGATCTGGTGGCGATGTACGACGAGGGGCGGCGCCGCCCGCTGCCGTTGCCCATCAAGACCTCCTACGCGTGGGCGGCCGCCCGCCAGGCCGGCGAGGACCCCCGGCAACCGGCGTCGTACCGGTGGCGCAACGAATCCGACGATCCGGCCATCGAGCGGGTCTGGGGTCGCGACGCGTCCCTGGACGACCTGGCGGGCCTCGATGGGTACGCCCAGCGCCTGTGGCTGCCGCTGTTGGAAGCCGAGGAGTCCGCGTCGTGAGAACCTTCGATCTGACCGGCCCGCTCCCGGCGCCGGGCAGCACCACGGTGCTGGAGGCCAGCGCGGGGACCGGAAAGACATTCGCCCTGGCCGGTCTGGTCACCAGGATGGTGGCCGAGGACCGCGAGGGCCTGGACCAGATGCTGCTGATCACCTTCGGCCGGGCCGCCAGCCAGGAACTGCGCGAGCGGGTGCGTGGGCAGATCGTCGAGGCCCTCGCGGCCTTCGACGACCCGGCCCGCGCGACCACCGACCTGCTGCGCCACCTGATCGCCGATGATCAGCGGGCCCGCCAGCTCCGGCTGCGCGATGCGTTGGCAGGCTTCGACGCCGCCACCATCGCGACCACTCATCAGTTCTGCAGCATCGTGTTGAAATCGCTCGGTGTCGCCGGTGACAGCGACAGCGGCCTGACCCTGGTGGAGAACCTCGACGACCTGGTCTCCGAGATCGTCGACGATCAGTATCTGGCCCGGTTCGGCCACGACGGCGACAACCCGGCGCTGAGCTACCGGCAGGCCCAGCAGCTGGCCAAGCAGGTGGTGCGCAATCCCGCCGCCGAGCTGCGCCCCATCGACCCCGAACCCGACTCCGATACCGCCGTCGCCTTGTCCTTCGCGCGGGATGTGTTGGCGGAACTGGAGATCCGTAAGCGACGCAACGGCATTCTCGGCTACGACGATCTGCTGACCCGGCTGGCCGCGGCCCTCGATGATCCCGATTCGGCGGCACGGGTGCGCATGCCGCAACGCTGGCCGGTGGTGATGGTCGACGAGTTCCAGGACACCGACCCGGTGCAGTGGCAGGTGCTGGAGCGGGCCTTCGCGGGGCAGTCGACACTCATCCTGATCGGGGACCCCAAGCAGGCCATCTACGGTTTCCGCGGCGGCGATATCGACACCTACCTGCGGGCCGCGCAGACCGCCGGGGACAAGCAGACCCTGGGCACCAACTGGCGCAGCGACGCCGACCTGGTGGACCGGTTGCACGTGGTACTCGGTGGCGCCCAACTCGGCGGACCCGACATCGTCGTCCACGACATCGAGGCCCACCATCGGGGGTCCCGGCTGGCCGGCGCACCGCGCAACGACCCGTTCCGGCTGCGGGTGGTGTCGCGCAGCGGCTCGGGTACCCGCACCATCTCGATGGACAAGCTGCGCACCCACATCGGCGACGACCTGGCCGCCGACATCGGCGCGCTGCTGGCCAGTGGCGCCACCTTCGACGGTCGACGGTTGGAGGCCCGCGACATCGCCGTGATCGTCGAAACCCACCGCGACGCCCGGGCCTGTGACGCGGCGCTGGCCAGGGCCGGTATCCCCGCGGTGTACACCGGAGACTCGAATGTCTTCGCCTCGCGCGCCGCGCACGACTGGCTGTGCCTGCTGGAGGCATTCGACCAACCGCATCGCTCCGGTCTTGTGCGGGCCGCCGCGGCGACGCTGTTCTTCCGCGAGACCGCCGAAACCCTCGCCGCCGGTGGGGACGCGTTGACCGACCGGATCGCCGAGGAATTGCGCACCTGGGCCGCGCACGCCCGGGAACGCGGGGTGGCCGCGGTGTTCGAGGCCGCGCAGCTGGCCGGGATGGGCAGGCAGGTGCTGTCCTGGCAGGGCGGTGAGCGGCTGATGACGGATCTGGCGCACGTGACGCAACTGCTGCAGGACACCGCGCACCGCGAAGGCTACGGCCTGCCCGCGCTGCGGGACTGGCTGCGTACCCAGACCGGTGAGGACGGCGGTTCCGCCGAACGCAACCGTCGCCTCGACAGCGACGCCGCCGCCGTCCAGATCATGACGGTATGGGTGTCCAAGGGCCTGCAGTACCCCGTCGTCTATCTCCCCTTTGCCTTCAATCGCTATGCACCCGAACCGAACCCGGTGCTCTACCACGATGGCGACACCCGCTGCCTGCACGTCGGCGCCGCCGGGCCGGCCGTGCTGCGCGCCGGCAAGGAGGAGGCCGCCGCCAACGACAGCCGGTTGACCTACGTGGCGATGACCCGTGCCTGCGCGCAGGTGGTGGCCTGGTGGGCGCCGTCCTGGGACGAGCGAAACGGCGGATTGTCCCGGCTGATGCGGGGCCGTCGCCCCGGCGAGGCCGAGGTGCCGGCCGTCTGCTCCCCGGACCGGCTCTCCGATGCCGACGCCCGCGCGCGGTTGCAGGAGTGGGCCGACGCGGGCGGCCCGGTACTCGAAGACTCGGTCATCGAGTCCGTCCCCGCGACCGCAATCGAGCCGATGCCGGGCGATCTCGCGGTGCGTCGCTTCCATCGCTCCATCGACCTGTCCTGGCGACGCACGTCCTATTCGGGGCTGCTGCGGGCGGCCGAGGAGGCGCCGGTGTCCAGCGAGCCCGAGATCGTCGAACTCGACGACGAGGTGGCCGATATCCCGCTGGTGGCGCCGGCGTCCGGCGCCGACGTGCCCTCGCCGATGGCCGATCTGCCCACCGGCGCAGCGTTCGGCTCGCTGGTGCACGCCGTGCTGGAGACCGCTGATCCGTTGGCGACCGATCTGGCGGCCGAACTCGCCGTGCACATCGAACGCCATGCCGCGCAGTGGCCGGTGACAGTGGCCACCGATGAGTTGGCCGCGGCGCTGGTCCCGATGCACGACACCGACCTCGGTCCCCTGACCCCCGGCGTGACGCTGCGTCGGGTCGGTTTGCCGGACCGGCTGCGCGAGCTCGACTTCGAGATCCCGCTGGCCGGCGGTGACGGCACGGTCGGCGGATTCGCCCGGTTGACCGACCTGGCCGCACTCCTGGCCGAGCACCTGCCGGCCGCCGACCCGATGCGCCGCTACATCGATCGACTGGCGTCCGGGGCGCTGGGCAGCCAGCCGCTGCACGGGTACCTGTCGGGGTCCATCGACGCGGTGCTGCGCATCGACGGTCGCTATCTGGTGGTGGATTACAAGACGAACTGGCTGGGTGTCGGCGATGGAGGCCTGACGGCGGCCGACTACGGCCCCGAACGGCTGGCCGAGGCGATGCTGCACTCGGACTATCCATTGCAGGCGCTGCTCTACAGCGTGGTGCTGCACCGCTATCTGTCGTGGCGGCTACCGGGCTACGAGCCCGAGGCGCACCTGGGCGGCGTGCAATACCTGTTCGTTCGTGGCATGTGTGGGCCGGATACGCCGGTGACCGACGGGAACCCCGCCGGCGTGTTCAGTTGGCAGCCACCACCGGCGCTCGTCGTCGCGCTCGCCGACCGGTTGGGAGGTGTATGAACGTCGACTCCGACTTCGAGCCGGCCGATATCCATGTGGCACAACGGTTGACCGCACTGGCCGAGGAGACCTCGCCCGAAGTGACACTCGCGGTGCGGCTGGCGGTGCGGGCGTTGCGCGGCGGATCGGTGTGCGTGGACTTGCGCGCTGCGGCAGCTGATTTCGGCCTGACGGCCGATGACTGGCTGACCGCCGTTGCCGCGAGTCCGCTGGCGGGCACCCCGCCGGTGCTGCGCCTGCTGGGCGATCTGCTGTATCTGGACCGGTACTGGCTGGAAGAAGAACAGGTCTGCGCCGATGTGCTGGCCCTGGTGGACGCGCAGCCCGCCGGTGAGCTTCCCGATGTGGTGCGGCTGTTCCCCGATGAATGGGCCGAGCAGCGCGCGGCCGCCCAGATGGCACTGACCCAGGGCCTGACGGTGCTGACCGGTGGTCCGGGCACCGGCAAGACGACGACGGTGGCGAGGCTGCTGGCCCTACTGGCCGAACAGGCCGCACTGGCGGGCCGGCCGACACCGCGGATCGCGTTGGCCGCGCCGACGGGCAAGGCGGCGGCCAGGTTGCAGGAGGCGGTGCAGGAGCAGGTCGACCGACTCGGCCCGACCGATCGCGGGCGGTTGACGGGGCTGCAGGCGACGACCCTGCACCGGCTGCTCGGATCCCGGCCGGATACCTCGTCGCGGTTCCGCCACCACCGCGGTAATCGGTTGCCGCACGACGTCATCGTCGTCGACGAGACCTCGATGGTGTCACTGACCATGATGGCCCGGCTGTTGGAGGCGGTTCGACCGGACACCCGGCTGCTGCTGGTCGGCGATCCCGATCAGCTGGCATCGGTGGAAGCCGGTGCGGTGCTGGCCGATCTGGTCGACGGGCTGGGCGCTGACCGGGTGGCCGCGCTGACCACATCGCACCGGTTCGGTGCGGCGATCGGCACGCTGGCCGCCGCGGTGCGGTCCGGTGACGCCGACGCGGCACTGCAGGTCCTGGCCGCCGGCGGCGCACACATCGAATGGCTTCCGTCGGCCGCCGGGTTGCGCGACGTGCTGCTCCCGCAGGCGCTGCGGCTGCGCGAAGCATGCGTGCTCGGCGCCACCGCGGAAGCCCTGTCCACCCTCGACGAGCACCGGTTGCTGTGCGCGCACCGGCACGGGCCGTACGGGGTGACGCACTGGAACCGGCAGGTTCAGCGCTGGCTGACCGAGGCGACCGGGGACCCGCTGTGGGCGACCTGGTATGCCGGACGGCCAATTCTGGTGACCGCCAACGACTATGGCCTCAAGCTCTACAACGGGGACACCGGGGTCGCCGTCGCTTCACCGGACGGGTTGCGAGTGGCGGTCGGCGCGCAGATGTTCGCGCCGGGCCGGCTGGCCGAAGTGGAGACGATGCACGCGATGACGATCCACAAATCGCAGGGCAGCCAGGCCGATGAAGTGACCGTGCTGCTACCCACCGAGGATTCGCGCCTGCTGACCCGGGAGTTGTTCTACACCGCGGTGACCCGGGCGCAGACCAGGGTGCGGGTGGTGGGCTCGGAAGCCGAGGTACGCGCAGCGATTTCCCGCCAGGCCATCCGAGCGACCGGCCTGGGACGACGGCTGCGTAGTTAGACGGTCTTGGCCGCGAAGGCCGCGCTGGAGACGATGCCGATGGAGAGCGCCAACGTGCCGTAGCCGAGGATGGCGGCGGCAACGACGGCACCGACGGCGCCGGCACCGAGCAGAACCATGATTACGCCGATCAGAACACCGCTCATGTCCACCTCTTTCGTATGACTGCGATCACAATGTAGCGCAGCCAGTGCGCTGAATCACACTCAATCGGGTGTCGATTTGGCAGCATTCGCTTACGCGCGTTTGCCCTGCACGCGGCGATAGCCAGACCTACACGGAGCGGAAGTTTTGTTAGCCCGGCGTAGCACCGGCCTTCATCTGCTGAAGTACGGTCTGATCACGGTGCGGGACCGATCAAAAGGTGTTGTCCGACCCGACTCACGCGCCGATCCGATCGTTCGAATTCATTCGATCGGCGGACAGCTCGCGATCCCCTCTTCATTCCAGCAGAGCTGCGAGCAACCGTGGTACCGATACGGAGGCGAAGCCGATCGCGGCGTCTCCGATGCCGTACGGCAACACCAGCGTGTTCGCATGCACCAGGGCTCCGCACGAGTACACGACGTTGGGCACATACCCGTCCTGCTCGGTGATCCCCGGGCTCAACAACGGTGTGCGCAACCTGCCGATCATCTGCGTGGGATCATCGATATCGAGCAGGATGGCCCCGATCCGGTAGGTGCGCATGGGTCCGACGCCGTGCGTGAGCACCAGCCATCCCTCGTCGGTCTCGATCGGAGCCCCGCAGTTCCCCAATTGCAGGAGCTCCCAGGAATCCACCGGTTGCTGCAGTGGCCTCGCCGCCGTCCATACCGAGAGGTCGTCGCTGAAGGCAACGGAGTTCGATTCCCGGTCCGACCTCGACAACGCAGCGTATCGACCCGCGATCCGGCGCGGGAACAGTGCCAAGCCCTTGTTGGCCGCCGCATCGCCGGCCATCGGTACCGAGGTGAACGCCCGGAAATCCGACGTGGTCAACAGTTGCTGACTGATCCGCGCACCGTTGTAGGCGGTGTACGTGGCATGGTAGGTCACCGATCCGTCATCCTCGACGAGGCGGACGAATCGCGCGTCCTCCATGCCGAACGACTCGGCGTCGGTGGCCGGCCACAACACCCGCTCGGAGAGCTCCGTGGCAGAGGCGAATTCGACTGCGTACGCGCGGTCGGCGATCGAACGCATCTGCGCGATCGTCTCTCGGGTGTGCGTCCGGGTGGCCCGGTGCCGATGCAGTCGTTCCAGCCGCTCATCGAGCGCATGCCGGCTGAATCGCTCGCCGAGACCCCCCAGCACGTAGTCGGTGGCCTCGTCGGCGTGCCTGTGGAGGGCCTCGCCGCGAAACATGGCGGCGCCGAGCATGGTCGGGACGACCGTGCCGGAGGTGGCGAGGGGCGCGGGCTCATCGACGGTCACCTCGCCCCCCGCGTCGACGACGCCGGTGCGGAAACCGATCGAAGAGCGGTGCCCCTCGCCGATTCCGCGCACGCTCATCACGAAACGCAGGTCACCCTCGGCAACACCTGACTGGTCAGGATGCGCGACCATGCTCGGATTGCACAATGCAGCACCCTCGACGCTCACCTCGTTGGTGAAAGTGGCGCCCAGCAACAACATTCGATCCTCTGTGAGTTCGATACCCGGATCCAGCCGGTCGGCAAGTTCGTGCGCATGCCTGCCGAAGGTGACGATGAGATCGCGATGACGTCCGGCGAATCGGACCAGCACATCGTCAAGTGCCACGCGGACGTCCGCCTCGTCCAGTGCCAAGATTCGGCGAAGCACCGCCCCGGCGCGTGAGTCACGGGCCTCGAAACCCTCCTGACCCGGCACGAACAGTCTGGCGATGACGCGCGACGGATCGGCCGTCAGCCGCTGTGCGCCTCTGGTGGCCAGAGTGCCGTGGATCATCGGGAGACACCGGCGAAACGTTGCGCCTGTTGGAACGTCGACAGCACTGCCAGCGTCGACTCCGCCCCGCGGTTGATGTTCACCCGGTCGGGGTGCAGGCCGTCGAATCCGGCCCCTGTCTCGGGATGCCACATGACCAGGCCCGCGTCGTTGTCACCCTGGAACCAGGCCGAAGCCGCGCGCACGGTATCCGGCCAGATTGCGCCGGCATCCACCCCAGCGGCACGCGCGCAGGCATCGGCAAGCGTGGACACCTCGATCGGTTGTTGATCGAATCCGGGTCGTGGTTCACCGCGGGACCAACCGTGGGCGGGAGTGGGTGAGAGATGCCCCCCTGTCGTCTCCTTCTCGATCAGCCAGCCGAGTAGGTCCAGGCCCCGCCGGCATAACGCCTCGTTCTCGAGCACATCACCGGCGGCGATCATGGCCTCCGCCAGTACCGCATTGGCGTAGGTCAGCCGCGGCTCGGGCCATGGCCAGGAGGGGTCAGCCGTCGGTGCGGCCAGACCAGCGACGTAATCCTCTATCAAGCGGCGCGCCGCGGCATTCGCCGGCTCGACACCAAGCAGTTCAGCGGCTCCGACCGCAGCAAAAGCCATCGCCCGCGGCCAAACCGAACGCCCGTGGGAGGCGCGTTCGAACTGCACTGTCGACTGCGTCCGGATCGTGTCGTCCGCGCTGTGCGCGGCTGCGGCGCCCAGACCCCACAGGCAGCGACCCCAGCAGTCCTGCAGCATGAAAGTGTCGGTCCAGCGGCCGGTGTGGTCCATACGATTACGACAGCCGCCCGTGATGGCCTGTGCGTCATCGAGGAACCGTAACGCCAACCCGGCCAGTCCACGGACGGCGTCGCCGACCTCTGGGTCGCGCGTGGTCACCACCAGCACCCTGGCCATGTCGTCGGTGCAGTACCCGTGTTCGCGCCGCGGCATCGGCCCGCAGCAGTGTTCAAAAGTTCCGTGGTGGTCCGAGATATTCAGCAGGTGGTCGAACCGCGGGGTCACATCCATGTGCGGTCGATCTTCGCGGCCAGGATTCCCTGTGCCACAGCCTGATAGGACCTGGCGACCACTGACCACGACATGCTGGGCGCCAGTCGCCGCGCCTCGGCGGCCATCGCCCCGGCCAACCGTGGATCACACAGCACAGATCGCAGCGCTGAGGTCATGGCATCAGGATCGTCGTGATCGACCACGATGCCCGCACCGCCGCGGAGCAGTTCGACCGCGTGCGGGAATGCCGTCGCCACGACCGGGCGGCCGCTGGCGATGGCATCGACCAGCACCCCGGAGGTGACCTGTTCGGTGGAATCGTAGGGCAATACCACCACCGACGCTGCCTGTGCCAGCGCCGACAGTGACGCGATATCGCGGTAGCCGGCGTCGAAGAACACCGAGCGTGAGGCTCCGACCCGGTCGGCTTGCACAGCACGCGCCTCGCGGTACGCCTCACCTTCTGCGGCGAGCACCTTCGGATGTGTCCGCCCCGCGATCAGATAGCGGGGGTTACCTCGGAGCTCCTGCAGTGCTGCCATCGAATCGATGACGCGCTCGATGCCCTTGCCGGGCCCGAGCAGGCCCCAGGTCAACAACGTCGGCCGCCCGGACCGTTTGGTGTGGACCATCGGCTGCATCGTCACCCCGTGCGGGATCGTGGCGATCTTGCGGCGGTCCACACCGAATCCGGTCTGCAACCGCGACGCTGCGGCATCCGACATGACGATCACCCGGTCGGCGAGCGCCGCCACCGATTTGAGCACCGCCCGCTGGTTACGGGTCGGAGTGGCGGGCACCGTGTGCGCGACCACGATGGCCGGAACGGTCAGCGCGCCGAGAATGTCGAGCACCTCGTCGCCGTCTGGGCCGCCGAAAAGGCCGTATTCGTGCTGGATGAGCGCGATGTCGCTGCCACTGAGCAGGTCCGCACACGCCGCGACGGAAGCGGCCGATCCGTTGGTCAACTCACCGACCACCCGGCCGGCGCCGTGCGGCGATCCGTCCGCGATCGCGACGACATTGACATCGGCGCCGGTGGCTGACAGTCCGTCGGCCAGGGCGGCACTGAAGGTGGCCAGGCCGCACGGTGTGGGTGGATAGGTACTGAGAATGCCGAAGCTCGGCGTGCCTGCGCAAACCCGCTCCAGCACAGGAGCATTCGACAATCGGTGTAGGGGAGAAGAATTCAAGGGAATCCAGACAGTGGGATATGACCGAGGGTGTCCGGCGTGAGGCGCTTGCTCGTGGAGTCAACGGCGGACGGTTGACTCATTCCGGACTGGCTGGGTTCCCAACCATTCCCACGCTACACCCCGCACCGTGTCCGACGGCTACCGCCGGGTGCGGGCACGGCGCACCGCGTCCTCGACGATCCGTTCCGCGACGTCGGAGAGTTTGCGGTGTTCTGCCTGGCTCAGGCCCCGAAGTTGGTCGAAGGCCTCCCCCGAATCGCGACCGGTGCGCGACCGGATGATGCCGATCGCCTGGTCGATCACCGGTCTGGTCGACAATGCTGCGCGCAGCTGACCGGCCAGCGCGACTGCGTCAGCGAGAATGCGAGCGTTGCGGACCGCCACCGCAGCCGGTGCGCTGAACAACTCTGCGACCCCGGCTGCCGATTCATCGAAGGCATCTTTTTTCCGGGCGTATACGCAGAGCGCACCGACCGCTCGGTCGGCCACCGTGAGCGGCAGCGCCAGCACGCTGTGCACGCCCGAGCGACCTGCCCGCGGCCCGAATCGCGGCCAAGCCTGCTCCCCACCCAGCGATCCTGACCAGACCGCGCATCCCCGCTCGACTGCGGTGATTCCCGGCCCCTCACCGAGGATCTCGTACTGAAGGGCTTCGAGTTCGGCGACGAAGTGCGCACTGGACGCCGACGCGGAGACCGTCGCGTCCGCGGTATCGAGCATGGCCAGGCCCGCCCCGTCGGCACCCGGTATCGCCCCCACCGCCGCGGCAGACACCTCTGAGAGCACCTGTTGCAGGCTGAGCGTGTCCGCCACCAGGCCTGCCAGCCGGGCCAACCCGGCATGCAGGTCGGCTTCCGTGGAGCTGTCCTTCCACGCGGGATATTCCGCCATCGCCTACACCCATCTCACCGGCACTGCAGACCGTGCCGGATTGACTTCGATGCTAGTCGACCCGCCTGCACCGGGAGGCGGGTAGCATCGAGGGCACTGGGCGCACGTGCCGCTGACCGCGAAAGCCGTTGCAAGAAGGCATTTCTTGCCCTAGACGAGGGTGCGGCCAAGTTCAAGAAGTAGCCGCACGATCTCTTCGGAGTGCGGTGCGATCCAGCAACGGTCGATTGCGGTGATCACCGCAGCACTGAACGCCACCCGGTGTCCGGGAGCGCGAGCCGGAACGTGGTGCGCACCGTCTGCAGGTACTGCAGCGGCAGCGACCCGGTGATGTAATCGAGATCGTACTTCTCGCACAAGGCGCGCACCCGCAGGCTGATCTGCGCGTAGCGGTTGCTCGGCAGATCCGGGAAGAGGTGGTGCTCGATCTGGTAGCACAGATTGCCGCTGGAGAATGCCAGGAGTCGGCCCGCCTTGAAATTGGCGGCACCGAGCATCTGACGCAGGTACCACTGCGCTCTGGACTCGTGTGCCAGCGACTCCTGGGTGAACAGTTGCACGCCGTCGGGAAAATGCCCGCAGAAGATCACGACGTACGCCCACAGATTGCGGAGCAGGTTCGCGGTGACATTGGCGGCAAGGGTCCTGCGCCATCGGCGCAAGCTCAACGCGGGCAGTAAGACGTAATCCTTGGCGACCTGCTGCCCGACCTTGGTCAGCATCGTCCGTGTAACCGACCGCCTCTCAGCCTCGGACACCGCACGGTCCCGTTCGGCATGGAGGCCGTGCCGAGCGATACCCCATTCGAAGACGATCGCCAGCAAGAGGTTTCGCAACGGCTGGAACAGGTGTTCACGCTTCCAGGGCTGGTCCCGGGTCACCCGGAGCACCCCGAATCCAAGATCGTCGTCCATGCCCAGCACGTTGCTGAACACGTGATGACGGTAGTTGTGCGAGTACCGCCACTGCCGGGACGAACCGGCCATGTCCCACTCCCACGTGGTCGAATGGACCTCCGGATCATTCATCCAGTCCCACTGCCCGTGCCCGACGTTGTGCCCGATCTCCATGTTTTCAATGGATTTCGCGTACGCCAACGAAACGGTACCCACCAGCCAACCAGCTCTGGATCGACTTCCCGCGATGAGCAGGCGCGCCCCTAGATCGAGAGCGCGTTGGAATCTGATCACCCGATAGATGTATTCGGCGTCGTGCGCACCCAGAGATTCCTCGATGTCGCTGCGAATCAGGTCCAGTTCGGCCCCGATGGCGTCGATGTCTTCTCGGGTGAGGTTCGTGTATGCGGCGATGTCACAAATGGCCATGTTCGTCCCGGTCCGTTCTTGGTACGGCGGCAAAGTCCGGGCCACCTCGTGAAGGTCACTTCAGCCTATGCCCACCGGCAGTTCTGCGCCACGTCGGGGCGCGGATGAGCGAGACTGGAACAATGACAGAAACCGCTGCCACTCGTGTCGCGGTCTACCTCGACTTCGACAACATCGTGATCTCGAGATACGACCAGGTTAATGGCCGAAATTCGTTTCAGCGGGACAAGGCCAAAGGTTTGCCGGACGATGCGCTACTGAATTCGACGGTCGATGTCGGCGCCATTCTGGACTTCGCGTCTTCCTTCGGCACGCTGGTTCTCACCCGCGCGTATGCAGACTGGTCTGCAGACGTCAACGCCGGATATCGCCAGCAACTGGTGGGCCGCGCAGTGGATCTCGTGCAGCTGTTCCCGGCAGCCGCATACGGCAAGAACGGCGCCGACATCCGGCTTGCTGTCGACGCCGTCGAGGACATGTTCCGGTTGCCCGACCTGACCCATGTGGTCATCGTGGCCGGTGACTCCGACTACATCGCACTTGCCCAGCGTTGTAAACGTTTGGGCCGGTATGTCGTCGGTATCGGGGTCGCCGGGTCGTCGAGCAAGGCGCTGGCATCGGCATGTGATGAGTTCGTGGTGTATGACGCGTTGCCCGGGGTACCGGTCTTCGAGCCGACCGACCAACCCAAGAGAGCCAGCCGGCGCACCAAGAAGTCCGATGAGCCTGATCCGCAGACGGTGGCCACAGCGCTGCTGGCACGCGCCCTGCACATCGGCACGGAGAAGGATGACGTCGATTGGTTGCACAACTCGGCGGTGAAAGCGCAGATGAAGCGGATGGACCCGTCTTTCAATGAGAAATCGTTGGGCTTCAAGTCGTTCAGCGATTTCCTGCGGTCACGAACCGATGTCGTGGAGCTCGACGAGAGTTCGACGACGAGGTTGGTGCGACTGCGCCCAGCCGACTGACGGTCAGGGCGCCGGGTGGCCGCCCTCGGAGTCCCATCTCGATTCAGCCGCCGCCGAGTCATTGTGGGAACAACCGGCACCGACGGTGACGGTGGGTGCCTGCGTGGGGCCGTGCGCAGACGATGGACCCATGTCATGGTGATTGCCGATGACCCGCGGGGCGGTGTTGTGTGTCATGTCTACTTCCCTGCGGCCGACGCGAAATTCGCGGAAGCGCAGGAAAATTCACTCGGCCGCATCCCTAGTCAACGCCGATGCCACGTGCCTGTCAACGTGTATGGTCGAAGGACCGGGACCATCCAGGCCCTATCATCAGTAAGGGGCCATCATGGCCGACAAGTCACCGCGTCAGAGCATGACCAAGAAATCCGGCAAGTCGCTCAAGGAGAAACGCGCGGCCAAACGTGCCGGCTCCGCATCGCATGCGACCGAGGATGTGCTGCAGCCCAAAAAGCGCTGACCCACCGCTCACCGCGGCTCCGGCACTACCGCGCGGCTCCGTTGATCACCGGCTCGGTGATCATGCCGCGTTCCACTCCCCACATCGTGGCGATGGTCCGGTACTCACCGGTGGAGATCAGGTGCTTGAGCGCCTGCAGCATCGGCTCGGCCAACTTGGACCCCTTGGCAACCGGCCAGCCGTACGGGGCCGAGTCGAAGACCTCTCCGGCAGGCACCAGCGCACCGCCGCTGAGCTTGATGGCAAATCCCGTTACCGGTGAATCCGCCGTCATCGCATCGATATCGCCGGCGATCAACGCCGCCGTCACATCGTCCTGCCGGGTGTAGACCACCTTCTCGATGGGCGCCAATCCGGCGGCCACACACTCGTCGCTCTTGGCGGGGATCTCCACCGTCTCCTGAATCACGCTGTAGGCCACCCCGACCCGCAGTCCGCATGCCGCGGCGGGGTCGACGGCCGACCCGGCGCGCTGCGCCCACAGTGTGCCGGCCTCGAAGTAGGTCACGAAGTCGACGAGCTTCTGCCGGTCCAGGGTGTCGGTGAAGGATGACATCCCGACGTTCACATCCCCGGACTGCACCGCCGGGATGATGTCGTCGAACTCGCTCTCGCGGTATTCGGCGGACAACCCCAGCGTGCGGGCGATCGCGTCCATGAGATCCACGTCGAATCCGACGATCTCACCGTCGGAGTTGGTGAATTCGTTCGGCGCGTAGGGCACGTTGACCCCGACCACGAGCTTGCCGGCCTCTCGCACGTCGAGGGGCACCGCGGCGGCGATGGCGGGCACCGCCCCGTCGGGCCAATCCACCGCGTCGCGGGAATCCCACCACTTCCACGCCCCGACCGCACCCGCCCCGACAAGCACCAGCACCCCGGCGATGACCAACGCCCGCTGCGGCAGCCGTCGCGAACCAGACGGCGTCCGGCGGGTGGTGTGGCGCCCGGATCCGGTGATACGCACCGGTGCCCGCAACGCGCGTGCTGCCGCGGCAGCCAACTCCGCACCGGACTGGTAGCGCTTCTCCGGCTTCTTGGCCATGCCCTTGGCGATGACCTCGTCGAACGGGGCGAGCCGCGGATTGGACTCCGAGGGCTTGGGCGCCGGGGACACCATGTGCCCGGCGATCTGCTGCTCCAGACTGTCGGCCGGGTACGGTCGTGCGCCGGTTAGGCATTCGTAGAGGACGCACGTCAACGCGTAGGTATCGGCGCGGGCGTCGGCGAAGCCGCCGTCGAATCGCTCCGGCGCCATATAGGCCAGCGTCCCCAGTGTGCTGCCGGCAGTCGTCATGCCGGACTCGCCCGCGGTACGGGCCAACCCGAAGTCGATCAGATACGCGAAATTCGCCCTGGTCAGCAGGATGTTCGACGGTTTGATGTCGCGGTGGATCAGGCCCTGCTGATGGGCGGCGTCCAACGCCGAGGCGATCTGCTCGACGACCTGTACCGCGAATGTCGGGTCCAGCGGCTTGCCGGTATCGGACAGCAACGCGCCCAGCGTGCGCCCCTCGATGAGCCGCATGTCCAGGTAGAGCCGGCCGTCGATCTCCCCGAATCCGTGGATTGGCACCACATGCGGATCGTTGACGCCGGCCGCCGCCTGCGATTCCCGACGGAACCGTTGCTGGAAGACACTGTCCTGGGCCAGTTGCGGGGGTAGCACCTTCACCGCGACCACCCGGTCGGTCCTGGTGTCGTAGGCCCGGTAAACCTCACCCATGCCGCCCCGGCCGATCAGCTCCTGCAGCTGATAATGGCCGAAAGGTGTCGAGTCCACCTGTTTTCCTCTCGGCGTTGGCCCCCGGGCCCCGATATGTCGATCGAAGTTACATCACAGGTGGCAAAAATGTCATGACGGGACATTTATGCGGGCGGCAGCCGACGCGGCCCATCGTCCCCGGTCAGCTCGCGGTAACCGCCGGAATCGTCGAGCACGTCGGTGCGCCGCGACTCGATACGCGGTCCGCCGACGTCGACCCAACCGCGTTCCGTCGTGATCTGCCGGGGTTGTTCGCCACCCTCGGATTCCACCGTCACCCGGTGTGTGCGCCGCAGGGTGAAGTGGAACTCCTCGGTCTCGGTGAACACCTGGCGCAGCGGCCTGGTCACGGTCCGCGCGACGTTGTCGACCGCACCCGCCACGATCGGCGGGACGAAGGGCTTGATGATCCGTGCGGCCGCCCTGGTGACATCCGGTAGCACCGGCACACCGCGTGGGGGCGCGAGATCCCCGGCCGGCTCGAGCTCCCCGCTCGGCGGCGCCGCGAGCATCGCGGTCTGTTCGACCCGTTCGGCCACCACCACCTCGGGCTCGGCCTCGAGCGCCTCGGCCACCCGGCGGCGCTGGCGCTCGGCATCGATCTCGTTCTGGGCCGCGACCGCCATCCGGGCGCTGTGCAACTCCTGTTCGGCCCACAACTGGTCGACCTGGGCGCGCACCTCGGCCCGTTTCACCGCAATCGCGGTGTCCGCGGCCGTTTCCGCTTCCTCGGTGGTGGCTCCGCGCCACCGTTTCATCGCCGGCGGCAGCAGCGTGAGCAATACGACGAAGCCCACCACCAGCACCCGCAGGATCAGCGAGCCCGGATGGTCGAGGGTGTAGGAGTTCATCGCCTGCCAGCGCGCGCCGAGCCCGCCGGTCAGGGCGTCCTGCCGGGCCTGGGCCAACGCCTGTTCGCGGGCGGCCACCTCGGCGTCCGCTCCGGCGGCGCGGCCGTTGCGCTCGGCGACCGCGGTATCGAGGCGGCGCTGCGCGTCGTCGAGGAATTCGTTGGCCGTGCGTGCTTCCGGACCGGTCCCCGGCACCCCGGTGATCCGGATCCGCGGGCAGTCCGGCGATGGGTTGAATTCGCACCGGGCCACCACCAACGCCTCATCGCGATGCCGGTTGGCCTGCGTGACGGCCTCGTCCAGACCGGCCCGTGCGGCCCGCGCCTGGTCCAGCGCAGCCGCCGCCGTCGCGGTGGCCGGTGACGCCTGCGCGGCGAGTTCGTCGTCGATCTGCCCGCCGAAGACCGCGACCGCGGCGAGCTCCCCGAGCAGCAATCCGGCCGCGACACCGACGGCGAGCCGGCCGGCGGGTGCCGTCGTGCCGCCCTGTGCCGTCGTGCCGCCCTGTGCGATGCCCCACACGATCGCCCAGAACACCAGGCCGACGGCCAGTGCCGCGACGATCACCGCCGCCGGCGGCCAGTCCGTCGACCCGGCGAAGGCCAGCCCCGAGATCACGGCAGCAACCCCGCCGATCAGCGGTTCGCCGATTCGTTCACCACGCATAGAGGCCCCCACAGTCTCTTCCTCGGTGTTGTGCGCCAGGCGGAATCACGCACGCCGGCCGCTGATGACTCGGATTCTCGCACAGCGCCGTGCGTCCCGCTTCGCGCACCGATCCGCTCCGCCCGGTTACGTTTGTCCCCGTGCGAGTCGACGGTCGGGACATCAGCGTCACCGGCAGCCTGCTGCAACCGCTCACCCGGCGCACCAACGAGATCCTCCGGGTGGTGCTCTCGGCGGTCTTCCTGGCCGTCGTCATCACCAGCTCACTGATCACCCGCAACGACTGGGTGGCCCTGGAGCGGTCCATCTCCGAGATCATCGGGGTGCTCACCCCGACCCAGTCCAACCTGGTCTACCTGGCCTACGGCGTCGCGATCCTGGCGCTGCCGTTCGTCATCCTGGTCCAGCTGGTCCTCGGCAGGCACTGGATGCTGCTCGCGGCGTACGGCGCCGCCGGGCTGATCGCGGTGCTCTCCCTGTCCATCTCCGGACGCGGAATCGCGGCGCCGCAATGGCATTTCGACCTGCGCGACCGGTTGGACACCCAGCTCTCGCAATTCCTCGACGATCCCCGGTGGATCGCGTTGCTGGCCGCGGTGCTCACCGTGTCCGGACCATGGCTGTCACGCCGGCTGCGCCGCTACTGGTGGGCGCTGCTGCTGGCGTTCGTGCCCATCCACCTCGCGGTCAGCGCCGTGGTGCCGGCCCGCTCACTGCTCGGGCTGGCCGTCGGCTGGTTCGTCGGCGCCCTCGTCGTGTGGGTCGTCGGCACACCGGCCCTGGAGGTGCCCCTGGACGGGGCGGTGCGCGCGCTGACCAAGCACGGGTTCGTCGTCTCGGCGCTGGCCGTCATCCGGCCGCCCGGCGAGGGGCCGCTGGTGCTGGCCGCCACCGGCCCGGACACCACCGCCGTCGTGGAGTTGTACGGACCCAACCAGCGCAGCGGCGGCGCGCTGAGCCAGCTCTGGCGCAAGTTCCGGCTGCGCACCGACGAGACCGCTCCCCTGCACGCCTCGATGCGGCGGACCATCGAGCACCGCGCGCTGATGGCCATTGCCATCGACACCCTGGGGCTGTCCAACATCTCCTCGGTGTCGGTCAGCGCGCTGGACCGCGGGTGGACGCTGTATGCCCGCAAGCCCGCCCGCGGCGTGCCGCTGAGCGCCGAGGCCGCACCGGTGAACGCCGTCTGGGCAGCGCTCAAGACCCTGCAGGACAACCAGATCTCGCACGGCGATCTGTGCTGCGACGAGATCACCGTGCACGACGGACGGGTGCAGTTCGGCGGATTCGTCAACGCCGAGTACGGCGCCACCGACGCGCAGCTGCAATCCGATATCGCGCAGCTGCTGGTGACCACCTCCGCCATGTACGACCCGCAGTCCGCGGTCGCCGCCGCGATCGACACGCTGGGCCGCGACACCGTGCTGACCGCCTCGCGCCGGCTCACCAAGACCGCGGTACCGGCCCGCATCCGCGACGCCGTCGACGACCCGAAGGCCGTCATCGAGGCGGCCCGCGAACAGGTGCTGCACCAGACCGGCGCGGACAACATCCGCTCCGAGACGATCACCCGGTTCACCCGGGTGCAGCTCATCCAGCTGGTGCTGCTGGTCGCGCTGGTCTACGTCGCCTATCCGTTCATCAGCACGGTGCCGACCTTCTTCGACGAGCTCGGCAATGCCAACTGGTGGTGGGCACTGGTCGGCCTGCTGGTCTCCGCACTGCGCTACCTCGGTGCCGCCGGTGCGCTGTGGGCGTGTGCCGACGGACTGGTCGCCTACCGGCATCTGGCGATCATGCAGGTGGCCAACACCTTCGCCGCGACCACCACGCCGGCCGGTGTCGGCGGCCTCGCGCTGAGCACCCGGTTCCTGCAGAAGGGCGGGTTGTCCACCATGCGTGCGACGGCCGCGGTCGCGCTGCAACAGAGCGTGCAGGTGCTGGTGCACGTGTCCCTGCTCATCCTGTTCACCACGATCGCCGGGGCGTCGGCCAACCTGTCGCATTTCGTGCCGAGCGCAACGGTGCTCTACCTCGTCGCGGGCGTGGCGTTGGGCCTGGTCGGGGTGTTCCTCTCGGTGCCCAAGCTGCGCGGCTGGCTGGCCTCGTCGCTGGCGCCGAAGCTGCAGGAGGTCAAGACCGACCTGTGGGAGCTGTCCAAGGAACCCAAGCGGCTCGCCCTGATCGTGCTGGGCGCGGCGGGCACGACGCTCGGTTCGGCGCTGGCGTTGTGGGCCGCCATCGCGGCCTTCGGCGGCGGCACGTCCTTCGTGACGGTGACGGTCGTGACGATGATCGGCGGCACACTGGCCTCGGCGGCGCCGACGCCCGGTGGCGTCGGCGCGGTGGAGGCCGCGCTGATCGGCGGGTTGGCCGCCTTCGGTGTCCCGGCCGCGATCGCGGTGCCCGCGGTGCTGCTCTACCGGGTGCTGACCTGCTGGCTTCCGGTGTTCGTCGGCTGGCCGGTGATGCGGTGGCTGACCCGCAAGGACATGATCTAGCGAGTTTGACGCTTGCGTCACTTGGATACTCGACAGCGACAGCAGTTCCCCTCACGAGCCTGGAGCGTCCCTTGCAGATTCGCACGCTTGCCCCCACCGCACTCGCCGTCGCGGCGACGGCCGTGGTCGGCAGCCTGGCCAGCAAACCCGCCGTCGAATCCCCGTGGTACGCCAAGCTGCGTAAGCCGCCGTACCAGCCGCCGGGCGCCGCCTTCCCGATCGCGTGGACGTCGTTGTACACCGATATCGCGGTGGTCTCCGCGCAGACCCTCGACGACTCCCCGCCCGAGGTGCGCCGCACCTACATCCGGGCGTTGGCGCTGAACCTGATCCTCAACGGCAGCTGGTCCTGGCTGTTCTTCAACCAGCACAAGCTGGGCGCCTCGGCGGTCACCGCCGGCGCCCTGACGCTGAGCAGCGCCGACCTGACCCGTCGCGCCGCCGCCGTCCGTGGCGCCAAGGCCGCGCCGCTGGGGCTCTACCCGCTGTGGTGTGCGTTCGCGACGGTGCTGTCCACCCATATCTGGGTGCTCAACAAACGCTGATTGCCCTACCGTCTCAAGATCGGCCGCCCGGCCGGCGCGCCGCATTACGTTTATCAGTTCCGCCTCTGGTGGGACGACGACGTCGACCATGCCTGGCTGCTGAACTTCCTGCAGACCCGCGGGTTCCTGATGCCGTAGCGGGGCGTGGTTTGCGGCCCGCACCGGCGGCGAAGAGTTCGTCATCGTCGACCTGCCGGCTCCCGACGGGGTCACCGATGCCGGCGACCGGTTGCGATCGGCCCTGGCCGCGGTCGGCCCACCGGAGGTGACCGCGAGCATCGGTGCGACCTGCGGCCGGTCCGCAACATCGAGGACTTCGAACAGCTGCTCGACGCCGCCGATACCGCGATGTACCGAGCCAAGCGCGATGGCGGCGATCGGGTGGCCGTCGCGCCCTGACGCAGTCGATATGCTCGGTGCGCTTTGCAGACGACACAAACCACCTCCACACCCGTGACGCCCGTCGGGCGGCGGGTCCGTCGCGACCTCGATGCGCTGGCCGTCGTCGCGGTCACCCTGGTGGTCATCGGGCATCTGTGGCTGGGCCGGGTGTCCGGCGGAGTCGACGTGCTGCTGGTGCTCGTCGGCTATTTCTTCGGCTCCCGCGTGCTCGGTTGCGACGGAGCGGTGTGGACGCAGGCGTGGCGGTGGACCCGACGGTTGATCCCGGCCCTGGTGCTGATGCTGGCTGCGTCGGCCGCGCTGACGGTGCTGGTGCAGCCGCAGACCCGCTGGGAGTCGTTCGCCGAGCAGACGCTGCCCAGCCTGGGCTTCTATCAGAACTGGATGCTGGCCACCACGGCCGGCGACTACGTACAGGCCGGCGAGACGGTCACCCCGCTGCAGCATCTGTGGGCACTGTCGGTCGCCGGCCAGGTGCTGCTGGGCCTCGTTGTCGTCGCCTGGTTGGTCCGTCGCCGCGGACCGCTGCTCATCATCGTCGTCGCCACCACCATGGCGTCGGCGGCGTGGGCGGTGATCCAGCACTCCGGTGACCAGACCGTCGCCTACTACAGCACGTTCGCCCGGGCCTGGGAGATCCTGGCCGGGGTGCTTGCCGCCGCGATCGCGGGCCGCTGGAACTGGCCCCCCTGGCTGCGGCACACGGCGGTCGTCATCGGCGTCGCCGCGATCGTGGCCTCGGGGTTGCTGGTCGACGGTGTCGTCGACCACCCGGGTCCGTGGGCGCTGGTGCCGGTGTTGGCGACGGTGCTCGTCATCGTCAGCGGCCCGGCCGGCGGGGGCTCGGTCGGAGTGCTCGCGGGTGCCTACGCCATGTACCTGTGGCACTGGCCGCTGCTGATCTTCTGGCTGGCCCACACCAATGACGACACCGTCGGCGTCGGTGAGGCCGCGGTGATCCTGGCGGGCGCCGGTCTGGCGTCCTGGCTGACGTGGTGCTGCGTGCGGCCGAGTTCGGGTTCCTGGCGACCGGTGGCGTCAGCGGCCGTGACCGCTTGCCTGGTCGTGCTGCTGGTGGTGTCGGCGGTGGGGTGGCGCCAGCACGTCGAGCAGGTCCGCGACAGCGGCACCGAGTTGGCGACGCTGCCGCTGGGCGATTATCCGGGGGCACTGGCCCTCGTCGACGGACGCCGGGTGGCCAAACTGCCGATGCGACCGACCGGGCTGGAGGCCCCCGACGATGTGCCGCCCTCCACGGTCGACCGATGCATGGCCGATTTCGGCGGGGAGGACGTGGTCACCTGCACCTATGGCGACCCGACCGCCACCCGCACCATCGCACTGGCCGGCGGCTCGCACTCCGAACACTGGCTGACCGCATTGCACGCGCTGGGCCGTGCCCACGGCTTCAAGGTGACCACCTACATGAAGATGGGCTGCCCGCTGACGACCGCGGAGGTGCCGATCATCGCCGGGCCGTTCACCCCGTACCCGTCCTGCCGGACGTGGTCGGACAACGCGCTCGCCCAGATCATCTCGGACCGGCCCGATTACGTCTTCTTCACCACCACCCGGCCGATCCTCGACGGCGACGGCGACTACGTGCCCGACTACTACCTGGGCATCTGGGATGAACTGTCCGACAATGGGATCGGCATGCTCGGGATCCGGGACACCCCGTGGATGCTGCGTGACGGACGCTTCTTCTCCCCCGTCGACTGCCTGGCCGACGGTAGTGACGCCGACACCTGTGGGGTGCCGCGTACCGAGGCGCTGGCCGACCGCAACCCGACTCTCGACCATGCGCCCGACTATCCGATGCTGGCGCTGCTGGACCTCTCCGATGCGGTGTGCCGGCCGACCATCTGCCGGGCCGCCGAGGGCAATGTGCTGATCTACCACGACGCGCACCACCTGTCGGCGACGTATGTGCGCACCCTGGCCGACGAGTTGGGCCGGCAGGTGAGCGCGGCCACCGGCTGGTGGTGACTGCCCGTCAGTGCCGGCCTCGGATTTGTTCAGAGCAGGGCGGCGTCGACAGAGACCATCGGCTCACCGCGCTCCGTGGCGGCGTGGCACACCATGCACTCGCGCCCCAGGGTGACGGTGCGTATCGCGCTGTCGGGGAACAGCTTTCGATAACAGTTGAAACACACCTTCTTGTTCACAGCGGTCTAACTGCCACGCCGTAGCGCGTCGATGACCGCCAGCCGCTCTCGCAGCAGCGCATCAAGCTCGTCGATGGTGCGTCGCTCGCGCAGCATGTCCCAGGGCGTGCGGACACGTTTGACCTTCTTCGGCTCGGGAACCTCGCCGTCGAGCAGGGCACCCTCCATCCCGTTACGGCAATGCCACAGGTACGGAATGTCGGCGCCCTCGGCGAACGGCACGTCGAATTCCATGCCGTCCGGTGTGCGGTATCGCGCGATCTGGCGGGGGTACGGCCCGCGGTTGCGTTCGGTCTCGTAGCTCACCGCGCCGAGCCGGCTGCCCCTCATGCGTTTGTTCACCACTGCCGTGGATCGCAAACGTGCTGCTGGGAGGGTTCGGAAAGGACGTACACAGGGACTCTTTTCGCCAGGCATGGGTGTTCCGGGATGAACCGCTACGCCCCTATGGCGCAATGTTCGCCTGCATGCCCGCCTCGACGGAGGTCCACCTCGACCCTACACCCGGAGTTCACGACAAAGAGTCGACCGAGTGAAACCGCACATTCCAGGTCGCCCATTCCATCCGATCCGGTGAGATGGATCACTTGACAGCCGTGGAATCCTGCCCGCCGATCCCGGCTTGTAGGGGGTAATTGCCACCACTACTTCGAAGCGATGGCACAGCAGATTCCAAAAAAGGGGACATCTCATGAGCTCATCGCCGCAGACCTGGGCAGCGAAGGCCGCACGCTCGGCCATCTTCGCCGCGCTGGCCGTCTTTGCCGTCGCCGCAGGCCTGTTTGCCGGCCCGGCCGCGACCGCGAAAGCCGCCGCCGACAACTGTGTCGACGTCGCGGTGGTGTTCGCCCGCGGCACCTTCGAAGGCCCGGGCGTCGGCGCCACCGGCCAGGCCTTCGTGGACGCGCTGAACGCCCGCCTGCCGGGTCAGACGGTCAGCGTGTACGGGGTGAACTACCCGGCGTCGCTGGACTTCGGCCGTGCGGTCGACGGGATCGCCGACGCCACCAACCGCATCCAGCAGATCGCCGCCGAGTGCCCCGACAGCAAGATCGTGCTGGGCGGTTACTCGCAGGGCGCGGCGGTCGCCGGTTACAGCACCAGCAGCAGCGTTCCGGCCGGGTTCGTGTTGCCCGCCGGGCTGTCCGGGCCGATGCCCGCCGACGTTGCCTCCCACGTCTCGGCCGTCGTCCTGTTCGGCACCCCCAGCAGCTGGTTCCTGGGCCTGGCCGATCGCAGCGCTCCCCCGATCGTGATCGGCGACCTGTACGCAGGTAAGACCCTGCAGCTGTGCGCCGTCGGTGACCCGATCTGCTACCCCGGCGGGCTGGACCGCTCCGCGCACAGCTCCTACAAGAGCAACGGGATGGCCGTACAGGCAGCCGATTTCGTGGCCGGCCGACTGGGCGTGCCCGCCCCGTCCGCGACCATGGTGCAGGCCGCCGCCCAGGTCGGCTGACCCTCACGAACACGATCAGGCCCCCTCATGGCGAGGGGGCCTGATGTCGTTCAGGTCTATTCGGAGTCGTTTCCCTTGTCGTCGCCGGCCGTATCACCGGGGTCGGAGGACGCAGGCTTCTCATCCTTGTCGGTCTCGGAATCGTCCTTGACCGTGCCGCCGTCCTGCTTCGGCGTGCTGTCCGGAGTCTCGATCTCGACGTCGTCATCCTTCTCGAGGTCGGCCTTCAGCTGCTCCCGCGGCTCCGACTTCTTCTCGTCGACCGCCTCCTCTTCTTCCCGGACGGAAAGCGTTGTCGTGAGCGGCTTTTCGGGCTTCTGTGCGGCAGTGCGCGTGGCCGATGCGACGATCGGATCCGGGCCGTTGAGTTCCTCGTCGCGGTCCTCCATCGCGTCGATGATCTCCGAGGTCGTGTCGGGCGCGGTGACGACGGGCGGCTCAGCCGGCTCTTCGGGTTCGGAGTAGGTGCCCGCCAGGATCCGACCCGCCTTCTCGAAACCTGCAGCGACGGCCTGCAACTGCGCGAACAGCTTCTGCGGTGACGGCAGGAAGCCCACCTTGCCCGTCTCGTACATGCCGGTGCTCTCGACCATCGGCTGCAGGATCGCCTGGAACGCGTCGATGATCCGGGTGGGCACGCCGAGGATCTTCAGCGGCATCAGCAGCGGCATCACCGGGCTGTTGACCCGCACCGTCACGACATTGCCCTCGACGGTGACGACGTTCTCCGGGTCTTCGAAGTCGAAGTCCTGCAGCCGCGAGTGCTCGAAGATGAACCCGGCCGCCAACTGGATCCAGCTCATCGGGTTCAGCAGGTACTTCGGGAAGTACGCGATCGGGTCGTACTCGCGGTTCACCCGGAGATAGGTTCCGTCGGGCAGGGCGATCGCGCCGCCCGGCACGTCGGACCCGAAGGTGGGCTCGTCCGGGCCGTAGCGGGCGAAGATACCGGTGCCCGGGGTGTTGGAGTCGCCGTAGAAGACGCCGAACACGCTGGACATGTCGTATCCGGTGGCGGCCACCCGGTTCAGTGCCTCGGCGGCGACCCGGCCGCCGAACGACCCGGTGTTGATACCGCTGACGATGGCCGCCGGGTCCCGCGCCAACAGCAGTTCGGTGAGCCAGGTGGCGCCGGCGTCGACCGAGGCCGCGGTGACGGTTCCGGGGTAGCGCGCCGGGTCATTGAGGACGGTGATGTCCTGGATACGGCGCCAGATCCCGCCGTCCTGTGTGTCCAGTGCGCCCGCCGGGAACTGCACCCCCGCACCCGGCACCGCGAACAACGCCAGTGCGGCCAGCGCGACGGCGTCGGTGGAGACGGTCCGGTGCTGCTGCGCGATGGCCGGCGGCTGCGGGGCAGCGGGCTCCGAGTGATCGACGACACCACCGGCGAGCAGCACGGCCGCGGCCGGCACCGCGACGGCCGTGGCGACACGGTTGCGCTTCTTGACTCGGTGACGTCCGCTCACCCTGGCTCCCTCTCCCGCTGTATTCTTCGGCTGCATTCGGCAGGCGATGGCTGAAAAGCCGCTCAGGGGAGCACCTTTGAAGCTCCCCCGGCACATCCGCCCACCCGTTCGTGGGGATCGTACGACGGCTCCGCCCGAGGGCGCTCCTGCCGTTTCCCGGACCGATACGGCCGACGACGGGGGCCGAGTTCGCTACCGGTGCAGCGTGATCGACCCAGTCGCCGATGGTCTCTCCGCGCGACCGGATAGCTCGACCCCGCTTCGCGATGGACCGGTCGGCCGTGTCCGCAACACCGGCCGCCCGCCTCCGGCGCAGGTTCGCGCCACGGCGGCCGCGGGTCAGCGACGGCGGGCCGGCGGACGCCGGAATTGACACAGCGGTTAGCCGAAATGCGCAGCCGCCCTCGACGGCGTCCGGTCCGCGGCCTGATTGCTGTGATCCATCACTCGGCTTGACGGGCGTCGAGAAGTTCACCCGATCGGCGGACGCCGGAGGTAACAGCAGGCAGAGCGGCCGGCGCGGACTCGCCGGGGCATTGCCGTCGCGGTGGAGCCGTTGCCCCCACAAACACGTCAGGCCCCCTCGAAAGGGGGCCTGACCAGTGTGGCAGGTACAGGATTCGAACCTGTGTAGGCGTTAGCCGACGGATTTACAGTCCGCTCCCATTGGCCGCTCGGGCAACCTGCCGGAATTTGGTGCGAGTAGCAGGGTACAACGAGGATGTACCGAAGACGAAAACGGCACTATGAGGAGGGTCCGATGGCGGATTCAAGCTTCGACATCGTCAGCAAGGCCGACCGCCAGGAGGTCGACAACGCGCTCAATCAGGCGGCGAAGGAGCTGACCACCCGGTTCGACTTCCGCGGCACCGACACGACCATCGAGTGGCAGGGCGAGGAGGGCATCATCCTGGTGTCCTCGACCGAGGAGCGGGTGAAGGCCGCGGTCGACGTGTTCAAGGAGAAGCTGATCCGTCGTGACATCTCGATGAAGGCGTTCGAGGCCGGCGAGGCGCAGCCGTCGGGGAAGACGTACAAGATCATCGGCAGCATCAAGCAGGGCATCGACAGCGAGAACGCCAAGAAGATCACCAAGCTGATCCGCGACGAGGGCCCCAAGGGCGTCAAGGCGCAGATCCAGGGCGAGGAGATCCGGGTCAGCTCGAAGAAGCGGGATGACCTGCAGGCCGTGCAGGCGCTGCTGCGCGGGGCGGATCTGCCGGTCGCGCTGCAGTTCGTCAACTACCGGTAGTAGGTGTTCTCCGCGAGAGTGACGTTTCTGCGGTCCTGAGGCCCCGTGGACCGCAGAAACGTCACTCTCGCGGCGAATGGGCTCAGGTGCCGCCGTACTCCGGACGCAGGATCGGGCTCAGCACCGCAAGCGGGATGTGCGCCTGCACCGTGCCGCCGTCCATCGACCACTGCATGACGCCGGTCGTGAAATCCACCGGGGTGTCGTGGCCGACCGGGTAGTCCGGCATGTACAGGATCAGCTCGTCCGGCGTCAGCGCCCAGGCCTTGTAGCCGCCGGAGTACATCTTGTCCGGGGTCCAGCGCTCGGCGATGAAGGGATAGCTGCCGGGCTGATGCGCCGGTGGCGCGGCGTCCAGCGCGCGGACGACGAACGGGCGCGCCAGCGGCTCGATGGCGGACAGCGGATCCGTCCCGGGCTTCACCAGATCGGCCAGTTGCAGCTGCCGGCCCCCGCCGAATGTGAACGTGCGGTAGGCATTGTTGAAGTCCGGACCGTCGGCATGGTAGGTCTCGCGGAACACCACCGACACCGTGCCCGGGCGTCCGACCACCTCAAAGTTGGCCTCGCCGAAGCTGTCTGCCACCATGTTCTGCCCGAACCGCCGCCAGTTACCGACCAGCGTGCCCAGGTAGTCGCGTAGCACCGGTCCGGCCACCGGGTCGTCGATCAGATCGGGGATGGCAACCTTGATGTCGCGCAGCGCTTTCCGCTGCGACTCGACCGAGGTGTGGCAGTACGCTCCGCTCTGCTGCCCGCCCAGCTCGGTGCAGAACGACTGCGGGGAGGCCGTCGCCGTGGGAGCGGTCACCAGACCGACCGCGACGAGCGCGCCGAGCACCGATCGCACGGCGCTCAGGGCAGTTCGACGTTGGCGGCGCGCCACTGGCCGTCGACCTTCTGCATGGTCATCTTGATGCGGCTGCGATCGATCCGTGGATCCGGGACCGCCGCATTGGTCACCGACTGGTCGACGAACAGCAGGACGACGACCTGATCCGGGGTGGCGGACTGGACGGCGGATTCGACCACCACACCGTGCGCAGCCGCCTTGTTGTCGATGAGCAATTGGCGCAACTGCATACTCGATTGCGAGTACATGTCCTTGAATTCGCCGGTCGCCCCGGCGAGCACCTGGTCGAAGTTCTCGTCCACCTTGTCGGCGTCGATACTGGTCAGGGTCTGCGCGTAGGACGCGGCGGCGTCACGGGCCTGCTGCGCGGCCTGGTCGACCCGGTGATCCTGCCACACCAGCCAGCCGAGGAAGCCCGAGAGTCCCAGCAGCGCAACGATCACCACCGCGATGACGGCGCCGACCCAGCGTCGCCGGCTACCGGCCGGCTCGGTCGTCCGGCCCAGCGCCTCGGCCACCTGGGCATCGGAGACGGCCTCGGCCTTCTCCTCGCCCCCGGCATCGGCGACCGCCTCGGGCTCCTCGACGCCCGGGGCATCTTCGCTGTCGCGTGTCTTGTCCGTCGTCACCGGCACGGTGTTTCCTCTCTATCGCGGCGGATCGATGGGCAGCACCGGTCCCCCGTACGGAGTGGGGATCGTGAAGCGGCCCTTCGGTGTCGGATCGGTGGTGCGCCCGAGATCGGCGCCGGGCGGGGGGCCTGCCGTGTCGTCTCCGGCGGGCCGGGGCGCATTCTTGGCCCCGCGAACCAGCACACCGGGGTGGTCGTCGCGGCAGTAGGTGTACATGAAGGGTTCGGGATAGTCGGCATTCGACGGTGGCCGGCGCGGCGTCCCGTAATCGCAGGAGTATCGCGGGTAGATGTCACCGGTCACCCACAACCCGTTGTCGTGCATGATGCTGCCCAACGCGTCGAGCACCGAGGTGCGGTAGGACGGGAACAGCGCGTTCAGCGCGGGCACCCGCAGATAGAGCAGCTCCGCGGTGGTGGTGAGGTCCCCGAGCAGTTGCACCATGGTGTCGGAGTTGTCGGCGAAGAGGTTGTCGACTGCGGTCAATGTGCCGGGCGCACGGTCGGTGAGCCGGCGGAACCCGTCCTGCATGCGGTTCACGCCGTCGAACGTCGCACCCAGGTTGTCCGACGCCACGGCGATGCCGTCGCTCTTGTCGGCAGCCAGATCGAACACGACGCGGCTGGTGCGCAGCATGCTCGCGGTCTCCGGCAGCACCGAATCCAGCGTGGACAGCAGGAACGTCCCGCCGTCGATGATGTCCTTGAGCTTGCCGGGGCCGGCCGCAGTCATGCTCAGCTCACGGCGGATGACATCGAGCTTGGCGACATCGACCTGCGCCAGCGCGCCGTCGGCGTCGGCGAGCAGTTCGGCCAGGCTGACCGGCACGGTGGCCCGGCCGAGCGCCACGGTGCTGCCGTCCTGCAGGAACGGTCCGGCGTCGGTATCGGCGGAGAAGTCGATGTACTGCTCACCGGCCGGTGACAGTCCCGAAACCCGGACGTCGCTGGACTGCGGGATCGGCACCGATGAGCTGATGTTCACCACGGCGTTCACCCCGGCGGCGGTGATGTCGAGTCGTTCCACCCGGCCGATGGGCACCCCACGCAGGGTGACGTCCTGGTTGGGCAGCAGGCCCGCCGAGTCCGGGAGTTCCACCGTGACGCGGTAATCCGAGGCGAAGGGGCGCACCCGCAAAGCACCGACCAACAGGTACCCGGTGGCGATCACCAGCACGGCCACCAAGGCGAGGGCCGACAGCCAGGCCCGCTTGCGGTGGCCGAACCGGACCACGTCGACGACGGTGTCCGCGACGGTGTTGATCATCGGGGTGCCTCCGCGGGCAGCGGGGCAGCTGGTGTCGCGGGCTGCACCTGGCCGGGTTCGGTCGGGCTCGGGATGACCGGCAGCTGGGGCACGCCCGGGCCGCGGCCGACCACCCGCTCCTGCAGCCGCAGCAAGGTGTACTGCAGGCTCCCGACGAGCTTGTGCCAGTCATACCGTTTGGGACCGTGCAGGCCCGGGTCGCCGGCGAAGCCGATGTCCGGGATGGAGCCCAACACCAGTCGGTCGATGCTCGCGCGGGTCGAGATCGAATTACTGGCAGTTGATTTGACGAACGGCGGCATCAGCTTGTTCAGCTTGTAGAGGGTGGCGTCGGGGGTGAGGGCGACATCGTTCCACGCCCCGGCGACCGTGTTCGCATCGCCGATCACGCTGCGGCCGCTGGTATCGGTGCCCGCGATGGAGGGGAACTTGCGCAGCTGGGCGGTGGTGTCACCGATCTGCACGATCAGGTCGGCGATGTCGGTGGTGTGCTCGGCGAGGGTCTCGGTGGCCGGCGCAGCCGCGTCCATCAGCTCGCCGAGCGCATCATTCTTCTCGGCCAGCCGGTCGACCAGCTGCGAGGTCGCCGTCATGGCCTCGGACAGCTGGTCCGCGCGGCCGTTGAGCGTTCCCAGGGTGTGATTGGTCTTGGCGATCAGCGTGCCGAAGGCCTGGCCCTGATCACCGGTCGCCTTGCCGAGACCGTTGATGATGTTGGTGAAATTGCGGACCGCGCCGCCGTTGACCAGGACCGCAGCCGAACTGAGCAGCGACTCGACCGTCGCGGCGGCCTGCGTCGACCCCAGTCCGATGGTGTCGCCGTCACGCAGCAGCCCAGTGGCGGCGTCGACGTCGACAGGCGGACGGATCGAGACGAACACATCACCCAGTGGTGTGGCGGAACGTAATTCGGCGGTGCTACCGCGCGGCAGCTGAACCCCGTCCATGATCCGCAGGGTGGTGACGGCCGTGTAGTTGCGCGCGACCATCGACTCCATTTCCCCGATGTCGGCTCCGGCGAGTTTGACCTTCGCGTTGGCGGGCAGGTTCAGCGCGTTGGAGAACACCGCGGTGATGGCGTAGCCACCGGCACCCGACCCGGGTGCGGGCAGCGGCAGGCTGGCCAAACCCTCGGTGGCACAGCCGGTGGCCAGCCACCCCGCCAGCGCCAGCGGCAGCACCCGCCCGGTCAGCCTGTTCATCAGCGTTGCCCCATCGCCGTCATGCCGTCGAGGATGTGGGACAACCCGAAGTCGGGTCCGAAATCCTGTAATGTGCCCGTGCTGCAACCCAACTGGCGCAGACCCATCATGTTGCACACCTCCTTGACGGTCTGGGTGTCGAAGAGCACCTTGTCCACCAACACGTGTGCGCGCGCCGAACCGTTGGTCCGGTCCACGATGTTGTAGAGGTTGTCCAGCGTCATCGGGGTGAGGTCGAGGAACTCGGCGAGATCGCGCTGGTGTTCGGTCAGGGTAGTCATGGCCGTGTCACCGTTGGCGACGATCGCTCTGATGGCTTCCCGGTGGGTCTGCAGCACCTCACCGACCTGGGCGAGCACCTCGTCGATCTTCTTGCCGGTGGTGCCGTTGCCGAAGTGCTCATCCGCCAGCACCTGGCTGAGTTGGCGCACGCCGGAGCCGAATTCGCGCAGGGTGGCATCGTTGTCGGCGGCGGCCTGCATGAGCGAGCTGAGATTGCCGATGATGGTGGTGAGCTGGTCGCCGGTGACCTCACCGCGGTCCGAGCTCATCCGCAGCGCATCCGAGAGCGCGCCCAGCGCGTCCTTCATCTGTTGGCCGTTGCCGTCGGCGATGGCGGCACTGGCGTTGACCACGTCGGCGAGCGGTCCGTGGCCCTGTCCGTCGCCGCGCAGCGAGGCCGACAGTTTGTCCAGTACGTCGAGCACCCTGGCGAACTCGATCGGGGTCTTCGTCCGGTTCAGCCCGATGGTGTCACCCTCGGCCAGCACCGGGCCTTCCCGGTAGGCCGGGGTGAGTTCGATCTGGCGGTCGGTGAGGATCGAATTCGAGATCGTCACGGCTTGGGCGTCTGCCGGGATCTTGACTTCGTCATCGACGGTGAACTGGACCTCGACGTAACTTCCCTTCGGCGTGATGGCGGTGACCTGTCCGACCGGCATGCCCAGCACGGCAACCGTATTGCCGACGTAAAGGCCTGCGGCGCTGTCGAACTGAGCCGTCAGCGTGATGGTGTTGAACCGGCCACCGAGCTGGGACCAGCCCACGACGCCCGCGGCCAGGGCCAGCACCGCAGCGAAGGTGGCGAGCAGCACGAGTCGACGGCGCGTCATTTGCAGTCCTGGAAGTACTCGATCATGCCGAATTGTTCTGCCCGGCCACTGATGGCGCACATCCACGAATCGATCAGCAGCCCATTGCTCACGTTGATATCGGCGGCGTTCCCGTTGCCGGTGGCGTTGGCCAGCCCGCGCAGCGCGACCGGCCCGGACTGCAGGATGCTGCGTAGCAGGTCGTCATGCTTGCCCAGCAGGTCGGACAGTTCGCGCAGGTTGACCAATGTCTTTTCCAGTTCGGGTCGGTCGTCGATGATGATGCCGCTCAGCGTCTCGACCAGACTGGTGAGTGCGGCCAGCATCGCCTGGAAGGACGCGCGGCGTGCGACGAACTCGCCGACCAGCGTGTTGCCCTGGCGGACCAGGCTGCCGACGGTCGACTGCTGGGCCCGCAGCGTGTTGGCCACCGTCTCGGTGGTCTGTAGCAGGTTGCCCAGCTGGTCACGCCTGGTCGCGATGATGTTGGCCAGCTTCTGGGTGTTGGCCAATGCCTGGGGCACCACCGCGGGCAGCCCCGCCATCTGCTTGCCGAGCACGCTCAGCGTCTGGGCGAACTTGTCCGAGTCGACCTGCTCATAGGTGGTGGTGACATCGGCCAGCGCCTCCTGCAGGTCGTAGGGCACCTCGGTGCGGTTCAGCGCGAAGGTCCGGTCGGGCAGCGACCCCGACCCGGCGGGTTCCAGGGCCAGGTACCGCGACCCGAGGATCGTCGTGATCTTGATGACCGCACGTGACTCCGCGCCCAGGGAGACGTCATTGCGCACCGCGAGTTTCGCCTCGACGTGGTCGCCCATCAGCTTCATGCTCTTGACTTCGCCCACCGGGATACCGGCGACCGTGATCGGATTGCCCACCTTCAGCGCGGCGGCCTGGAGGAAGCGCGCGGTGTAGCTGGTGTACCCGACATCGGCGACCCTGACGATCATGAGGACGCCCACCAGGACCGACACCACGGCGATCGCGATGACACCGAGCCACAGTCGGCTGTAGCTCTCCAGGATGCGCCTGTTCGCCCTACCCATTGGCCATGTTCCTGCAGCGGGGGGTGTAGGCCGTCTTGTTCCCGGGGGTGGCCGCCGCGACGATGATCGGGGTCACGTCGTTGAGGCCCGGGAAGAATCCGGTGGCGTTGAGGTCACAGGCGTAGGTGTTCGCATAGGAGCCTTCGTTGGTGATCCGGGCGAAACCCTTGAGCAGCAACGGCAGATTCGCTCCGGTGAACGCCAGTTGCGGCTCGATGGTCACCAGGTGCGCGGCGAAACCTGGTTGGCGGACCACCAGCTCGTTCAGCGACGGGTAGACGTCGTCGGCGACCACGGAGAGTTGTCGGACGACACGGGAGATGGAGCCCATCGAGTCGATGAGTTCGGGCCTGCGGGCATCGAAGGTGCTGACCAGGGTGCGGGCCTGACCGATCACGTGGTCGAGCTCGGCGTTGTGGGCGGCCAGATTGGAGGCCACCAGATTCAGGTCGGTGATGACGTCGCCGAGTTCTTCGTCCCGGCCGGCGAACGCCTCTGTCAGCTGGGCCGTCTGGTCGACCAGCGCGACGATCGACGCGTCGTCGCCCTGCAGCGATGCGATGACGCCCTTGGTCAGGTTGTCCGCATCGCGCGGGTTGAGCACGCTGAACAGCGGCTCGTACCCGTTGAGCAGCGTGCCCACGTCGAACGACGGATCGGTGCGCTCGACGGGGATGGTGCTGCCGGCCGGCAGCGGACCGGGATCACCGACGGCACCGAGCGACAGGCCGAGGTAGCGCTGTCCGACGATGTTCTGGTAGGTCACCGACGCGACGGTGTTGCCCAGCACCTGTTGGTCTGCCTGCACGACGAAGGCCACCCGGGCGTTGCTGCCCTGCAGTTCGACCTTCTCGACCCGGCCGACGCGGACGCCGGCCATCCGGACGTCATCGCCTTCCCGCAGACCGAACACGTCGGTGAAGACCGCCGCGTAGGGCACCGTCTGCCCGGCCACATCGCGGCGCAGGGTCACGTACACCAGCCAGGTCAGTGTCACTGAGACCACCATGAACAGCGACAATCCGATCAGCGCGCCGCGGTACCGGATCATGATCCTCCTCCCACCGAGATCGTGGTGCCCCGCGCGACCGGGCCGAGCAGCAGTTGCGTTGCCGTACTGGCGGGTTGGCCGATGGCTGCGCTCAGGATGTCGCGCTCCTGCGTGCTGCCGACCGGACCGACATTGCCGCCGAACGAGGCCGGTGCAGCCTCGGCAGCACCGGGCGGCGCTGGTGACGGGCCGCCGGCCGGCGGTGGCGCGGTGCGGCCGTCACCGGTCGATCCCTGCGGCGGTGGCGCACCCGCGACCGGGGCCAGCGGTGACTGCAGCACCGGCGGCGGAGGTACCGGCACCAGTGCGGGATTCGCGGTCAGCGGCACCGGTGGTGACGGTGCCATCCACGGCGGCAACGGCGGATTGGGGTCCGCGAGATTCGGGTCGGTGTTGATCAGCGGCGGTCCGACGGCCATCAGATTGCCGTTCGGACCGACCGCCGTGCCCGCGGGCGGGGCCAGGTCCGCGGGTGGCTGGTAGTTCTGGGGCAGCAGCACATCGGGTAGTTCGGGCCGGGTGGGCACCAGCGGCGCGGTGAAGCAGCTGGGACCTTTGAGCCCGGCGTACTGCGGGCAGTCGGCGCGGGTGTAGGTGTGACTCGGCGTAAAGGACAGGTTGATCCGCATGTTGCCGAAATCGTGCTCACCCAGCCACGCATGCTCGAAGAACTTGTCGGACAGCTGATTCAGCTTGACGAACGCGGGCACCCAGTGCTGGGAGGTCTCGGCGAGCTGCCCCAGCACCGGCGTCAGGTCCTTGGTGATCTCGACGAGTCGGTCGGTGTGGTTGTTCAGCGCGGTGTGGGTGGTGCCGACGGTATGGATTCCGCCGTTGATCAGCGAGGTGAGTTGGGCACGCTGTTCCACCAGGGTCTGCATGGGCGCCACGGCCTTGTGCAGTGAGTCCACCAGTTCCGGTGCGGTCTGCGCCAACCCGTTCGCGGCATCGATCAGCGCGGAGACCGTGGTGTCGTCGGGTTCGGTGTCGACGATCGCGTCGAGCTGGTCGATCAGCCTGTTGAGTTGGGCACCACCGGCCAGCAGTTCGGTGCGCCGGTTCTCCGTCGCCGCGTTGACCGCCGCCAGCACGCCGATGGTCTTGTCCTCCCGGCCGCGCCCGGTCGCGGCCAGGATGTCGCGCAGCTTGCTGATGGTGGTCTGGAACAGCACCGTCGGCAGTTCGGTGTCCTCGGCGATCTCCGCACCGGCCCTTATCGCCGGCCCGGGTCCGTTGTCGACGAGTTGCACGGAGGACACCGCGAACACGTTGCTCGGGACGACCCGTGCGGTCACGGTGCCGGGGATGGCCCCGGCGTAGGTCGGATCCAGGTTGATGTCAACGTAATTGGGCCGGCCGTGGGTGGCCGGAGTGACGGCCTCGACCATGCCGACGAGCAGCCCGTGGTACTTCACGTCGGAGCGCTGCGGCAGGCCGTCACCGACATTCTGCAGCGCGGCGACGACACGGACATAGGGCTCGAGCCGTCCGGTCGATTTGATCAGCAGGAGGCCGGCCACCAGTGCGCCGACCACCGCCACCGCGATCCCGCAGACCAACAGTTGGGTGTCCGACGGGCCGCGGCCGTCCATGTCCAGGGAGTTGCTCACCTAACCTCCGAACCGTGCGCCGGAATCGACCGTCCACAGCGCCATGGTCAGCAGCATGTTGACCAGGATCACCACGGTGATGGCGGCCCGCATGGCGTGTCCGGCGGCGACGCCGACGCCGACCGGGCCGCCGGATGCGTAAAAGCCGAAGTAGCACTGGATCGTCGAGGCGATCCAGACGAAGATCACCGCCTTGATCAGCGAGTAGACGATGTCCTGCCCGGACAGCATGAGCGAGAAGTAGTGCATGTAGGAGCCGTCGGACCCGCCGCTGATCACCAGCACCACGATCTGGGTCGTCAGGTAACTCACCGCCAGGCAGGCGACATACAGCGGAACCGTGGCCACCGTGGCGGCCATCAACCGGGTGGTGACCAGGTACGGGATCGGCCGGATCGCGATGGCGTTGAGGGCGTCAATCTCCTCGGCGATCCGCATGGCGCCCAGCTGTGCGGTGAACCGGCACCCCGCCTGGGTGGCGAACGCCAATGACAGTGCGATGGGTGCCAATTCGCGGGTGTTGACCAGTGACGAGATGATGCCGGTTGCCGGGCCGAGGCCGAGCAGGTCCAGGAAGTTGTAGCCCTCGATACCGACCAGCGCGCCGACGGTGACACCGAGCACGACGGCCACCCCGACGGTTCCGCCGCCGACCACCAGAGATCCGTTGCCCCAGGTGACATCCGAGAGCAGCCGCACGAATTCCTTGCGGTAGTGCCGCAGTACGAGGGGAACGGCGGCGATCGCCTGGCAGAAGAAGACCACCATGTGGCCGAGCCGCAGGAACGGCGTCGCGGTCCGCCGGCCCATCGTCTTCCACGGTGCCAACAGCTTCGGGACATAGGTCGTGGCCGCCATGTCAGAGACCGACCCTGGGGAACAGCATGATGTAGAGCTGGCTGATGACGACGTTGACCACCATCAGCAGCAGGATGGACTCGACGACCGCCGCGTTGACCGAGTTGGCCACCCCGGTCGGTCCGCCCGCGGTCGACAATCCCTTCTGGCAGGACACCACGGCGACGATGGCACCGAAGATCACCGCCTTCACCAGCGCCACCACCATGTCGCCGGTGGTGGCGAAGGAGGCGAACGTCGCCACGAAGCTGCCCGGCGCGCCGTTCTGGAAGTACACGTTGAACAGGAAGCTGGCGAGGAAGCCGACGAAGCACACGACACCGGTCAGCGCGACGCCGATCATGACGGCGGCGGCGAACCTCGGGACCACGAGCCGGCGGATCACCGAGACGCCCATGACCTCCATGGCGTCGGTTTCCTCGCGCATGGTGCGCGAGCCGAGGTCGGCGGTGATCGCCGAGCCGACCGCGGCCGCCATCAGGATGGCGGCCGTCAGCGAGGCGGCCTGCCGGATGACCGCGAGACCGCTGGCCGCACCGGCCAGCGATGTCGCGCCGACCTGGCCGGCCAGCAACGCGAACTGGATGGACAGCGTGACCCCGATGGGCAGGGCCACCAGCACGGTGGGCACCACGGCGGTGCCGGCCATGAACGCACCCTGCCGGACGAACTCCTGCCACTGGAACTGCCCGGTGAACAGGTCGACGAACAGGTGCTGGATGGTGCGGACGCCGAGGACGAACTGATCGCCCACCGTCTGCAGTGATGCGATCGGGTGGCGCTTGACGTACCCACCGGCCCAGTCCCCGGCCTCGCCGAGTCCGTTGCCCGCACCGGTGACGCGCTCGCGCAAAGTTGATCCCTCCCCGACACCGCTGCACGGCCACGCCCTGACCCATCACCAGCGGTGGTTGGCACGGTATAGCCGACGTTTCATCGTCGTCAATGATTTGAAGAATTTTCATTCACATATTTCGTGTCGGCAGCGTAGCAGGGCCCAGCAAATAGTGTTCTGAGTCCCCTCATAGCGTCGGAATGCCGATCCTGCGGAAACCGCCACGCCACCGCACAGTCATTAACTTATCGATGGCGGTGACCGAGCCGCCGGCCAGGCGAGTTGCGCAAGTCGCGGTCAGCGGTACCGCCACCGCAATACGCTGACCGGATGGCACCTGCACAGCGCGAACCGAACGTCGTTGTCCTCGGCGGCGGCTCCTGGGGAACCACCGTCGCCTCCATCTGCGCGCGGCGCGGGCCGACCCTGCAGTGGGTCCGCTCCGAGGAGACCGCCAAGGACATCAACGACAACCACCGCAACACGCGGTACCTCGGCGACGAGTGCGTGCTACCCGACGGATTGCAGGCGACCACCGACTTCTCCGAGGCCGCCCAGCGCGCGGACGTCATCGTGATGGGCGTGCCGTCGCACGGTTTCCGTGGGGTGCTGATCGAACTGGCCCGCGAGCTGCGTCCGTGGGTGCCGGTGGTGTCCCTGGTGAAGGGCCTCGAACAGGGCACCAACATGCGGATGAGCCAGATCGTCGACGAGGTGCTGCCGGGCCACCCGGCCGGAATCCTGGCCGGGCCCAACATCGCCCGCGAGGTCGCCGAAGGGTATGCCGCGGCGGCCGTGCTGGCCATGCCCGACCAGCATCTGGCGGCGAACCTGGCCGGGCTGTTCCGGACCCGGCGCTTCCGCACCTACACCACCGACGATGTCGTCGGCGTCGAGATGGCAGGTGCCCTCAAGAACGTCTACGCCATCGCCGTGGGTATGGGCTATTCGCTGGGCATCGGCGAGAACACCCGCGCCATGGTGATGGCCCGCGCGGTCGCGGAGATGTCCAAGCTCGGGGTCGCGATGGGCGGGCACCGCGACACCTTCGGCGGGCTGGCGGGTATGGGCGACCTCATCGTCACCTGCACCTCGCAGCGCAGCCGTAATCGGCACGTCGGTGAGCAACTCGGCTCGGGCAAGACCGTCGAGGAGATCATCGCGGCGATGAATCAGGTCGCCGAGGGGGTCAAGGCCGCCTCGGTGATCATGGAGTTCGCCGAGAAGTACGGGCTGAACATGCCGATCGCCCGCGAGGTCGACGGGGTCATCAACCACGGGCACACGGTCGAGGATGCCTACCGCGGGTTGATGGTGGAGAACCCGGGCCACGAGGTGCACGGCTCCGGGTTCTGAGACACTCGGCGCTCAGTTGAAGTACGGGTTGCGCCCCTCGGGCCGGTCCAGCAGCGGGTTGGTCGGGTTGACGATCCAACTGCCACCCGGGCCGACCACGAAGCCGGACTGGTCGAACGAGTTCTGGCAGGTGACCAGCGCGCCGTCGGTGCCGCAGGTGACGTGCTGGAAGCTGATGCGCGAGTTGGCCGGCAGCGGCAGCGCCGGCTTGTCCCCGGCGTACACCGCATTGGCCGCCGTCGCGAAGCCCGGCGCACCGACCTGGCCACCGCTGACGACATTGGCGCCGCCGGGTGCACCCGGGAAAACTCCGCTGCAGCCGTAGCTACCGTTGGTCCGGCTCAGCACGCAGGTGATGCCCGCGCCGGCGGTGAACGCGTACATGCTGCCGTCGTTGACCGCGTACTCCGAGGGCTTCACCAGCGCGTAGCCGCCGATGTTCGGTGCGGGCGGAGGGGGCGGCGGAGGAGGCGGTTCGGCCGCCGCCACCGCGGGGACGCTCAGCGCAGCGGCGGCGGCCACCGCAAACAGCAGACCTCGGGTACGCATGCGCCACACCCTATCTCTTCTTGCGATTTCGGTGAGGATACGTGCGGTGAGCGCACGTATCCTCACCGAATCCGCGAAGTGTGGAACCGGTCGATACGCTGCCGCGTCCAAACACGTGTGTTGAACGATCATCTGCGGTGCAACGACGGCGTCATCACGCTGTCTCAGGCCCGAGCGCTGGGACTGAGTCCAGACGCGGTTCGTCGGCGCGTGCGTTCCGGTATGTGGCGAAGGTGCGCACCGAGCGTGTACTTCGCCGAGGACCGACCGTTCGACGACGCCGCACGCATCCGGGCTGCGGTCTGGTCCTACGGACACACCGCCTGCGCCAGCGGCTTGGCTGCGGCTTGGTGGCATGGTCTCACCCGGTTCGCACCCAGAGTGGTGGAAGTGACGCTGGCGCGCAACGGATACGGCCGTCCCCGGCCCGGTTGCCGCCCCCGACGGCGCGATCTCGATTCCCGCGACATCGTCGATATGCGCGGCCTGCGCGTCACCACGCTGGCCCTGACGGCAGTGGAAGCCGCTGCCCGCCGCGGCGGCGGCCCGAAGATCATGGACACCGCGCTTCAAGGCGACGGCACGTTGCCCGAACTGTGGCGGGCGCATATGCGGAACAAGGGCCGGTACGGGTCACCGGCCGCGCGACGCTTGCTCCGTGCTGCCGAGAGCGGCGCGCAATCCGAGGCGGAACGGCTGCTGATCAAGCTGCTCGAAGAACACGGCATCACCGGGTGGGTGGCCAACCTTCCGGTCGGCCCGTACAAGGTCGACGTCGCTTTCCGGGGTCTCACGGTGGCCATCGAGGTCGACGGCTGGGCCTTTCACAGTGATCCGGACAGGTTCGCGAGCGACCGCCGGCGGCAGAACTATCTCGTCCTCAACGGCTGGACGGTGCTGCGATTCACCTGGCTGGACCTCGTCGAGTATCCGGAGCGGGTCATATCGGTCATCCGCACCGCGATTTCGGTGAGATAACGTGCGCTCACCGCACGTATCCTCACCGAAATCACAACTCAGCGGCCGGCCATCTGCTCCAGCCGACGGATGCGGTCTTCGATCGGCGGGTGGGTGGAGAACAACTTGCCGATCTTCTCCCCCGCCCGGAACGGGTTGGCGATCATCAGGTGCGCCTGGTCGGCCAGCTGCGGCTCCGGCGGCAACGGCGCGGCCTGAACACCGTAGGCAATCTTGCGCAGCGCGCTGGCCAGTGCGAGCGGGTCGCCGGTCAGCTCGGCACCGGACTGGTCGGCCTGGTACTCCCGCGACCGCGACACCGCAAGTTTGACGACGGTGGCCGCAATCGGGCCCAGCAGCGAAACCAGCAGCATCGCAAAGGGATTCGCGCCGCCCTCGCGGTTCCCGCCGAACATCGAGGCGAACACCGCGATATTGGCCAGCGCGGTGATCACCGAGGCCAGCGCACCGGCCACACACGAGATCAGGATGTCGCGGTTGTAGACGTGGGACAGCTCATGGCCCAGCACCGCACGCAGTTCGCGCTCGTCGAGGATTCCCAGGATGCCGGTGGTGCAGCACACCGCGGCGTTGCGCGGGTTGCGGCCGGTGGCGAAGGCGTTGGGCGCGGCGGTGTCACTGATGTAGAGCCGCGGCATCGGTTGGCGGGCGGTGGTGGCGAGCTCCCGCACGATCCGGTACATCGCGGGCGCCTGCATCTCGTTGACCGGCTGCGCGTGCATCGCACGCAGCGCCATCTTGTCGCTGTTGAAGTAGACGTAGGCGTTCATGCCGACGGCGAACAGCACCGCCAGCCATAGGATCGACTGGTTCTGGAACAGGGCACCGATGAAGACGATCAGCGCGGACATGCCGACCAGCAGCACGAACGTCTTCAATCGGTTGGCATGGGGATGCCAGGTCATCAGCTTTTCTCCTCCGAGAGTCTTCGCTTGGCTAACGTTCGACTGACCCCCGTAGGTTCCGGCTCACCCGTGCCTGTTGACGGTGTAGTCGACCAGCGTCGCCAACGCGTCCCGCCCGGGCCCGGCCGGCAGGTTGTCCAGTTCGTCACGGGCCCGCGTGGCGTACTCGCGGACCTTCTCCTTGGCCTTGGCCATGCCCGCCGACCGGCGCAGCAGCGTCAGCGCCTCGGCGACCTCGGCGTCATCGGTCAGCGGCCGGGCCAGCAGCACCCGCAGCCGGTCGCCGTCGGCACCGTCTTCGCGCAGCGCGTACAGCACCGGCAGGGTGTGCACCCCTTCGCGCAGATCGGTGCCGGGAAGCTTGCCCGATTCGTCGGGGTCGCTGTCGATGTCGATGATGTCGTCGGAGATCTGGAACACCGTCCCGACGATGCCGCCCAGCCGTGACAGCCGCTCGACCTGCTCGGTGTCGGCACCCGAGAACGTCGCACCGAACCGGCCGGACGCCTCGATCAGGCAGGCGGTCTTCTCGTAGACGACCTTGAGGTAGTGCTCGATCTCGTCGGTGCCGTCGGCGGCGCCCCGGGTCTCGCGCATCTGGCCGGTGACCAGTTGGGCGAATGTGTCGGCAATCACGCGCACCGCATCCGGGCCGAGCCGCGACACCAGCCGGGACGCGGTGGCGAAGAGGTAGTCGCCGGCCAGGATGGCGATGTTGTTGCCCCAGCGGGCATTGGCGCTGTCGGCCCCGCGCCGCACCTGCGCCTCGTCCATGACGTCGTCGTGGTAGAGCGTGGCCAGGTGCACCAGCTCGATGACGGCGCCGGCGATGATGACCTCAGGATCCTCCGGCCGTGGGCCCAGCGACCCCGACAGCACCGTGAACAGTGGCCGGAACCGCTTGCCGCCGGCCTGGAAGAGATGCTGGACGGCCTCGGCCATCAGCACGTCGGCCTTGCCCAGTTCGGTGGACATCAGATCTTCGACGCGTTCCACGCCGTCACGCACCCGCGCAGCGAATTCGGGGTTCCCGAAATCCACGCCCGCCACCACGCTCGCCGGTGTCCTCATTGTTCCAACATACTGGGAGGGTGCCGAGTCCAGCAGATGTGGTTGTTGTAGGTGCCGGGCCCGCCGGTTCGGCGGCGGGCGCCTGGGCCGCCCGGGCAGGTCGCGACGTCCTGGTGATCGATTCGGCGCAGTTCCCGCGTGACAAGGCCTGCGGTGACGGTCTGACCCCGCGCGCGATCGCCGAACTGCGCCTGCTGGGGTTGGGCGACTGGCTGGCGGGCAGGGTCAGCCACCACGGGTTGCGGATGTCGGGGTTCGGCGCCGACGTCGAGGTGCGCTGGCCCGGCCCGTCGTTCCCGGCGTCCAGCAGCGCCGTCCCGCGCACCGAACTCGACGACCGGATCCGCATGGTGGCCGCCGACGACGGGGCCAAGATGCTGCTCGGCGTCAAAGCCGTTGACGTCCGCCATGATCCATCGGGGCGGGTGTCGGAGGTGATCCTCGACGACGGGTCCGAGGTCCGGGTGGGTGAGCTGATCGTCGCCGACGGGGCCCGGTCCACCCTGGGCCGGGTACTGGGCCGGACGTGGCACCGCGAAACCGTCTACGGCACCGCCATTCGCGGCTACATCGCGACCCCGCGCGCCGACGAACCGTGGATCACCTCGCATCTGGAACTGCGCTCGCCGCAGGGTGAGGTGCTGCCCGGCTACGGCTGGATCTTCCCGCTGGGCAACGGGGAGGTGAACATCGGCGTCGGCGCGCTCGCGACGGCCAAGCGTCCCGCCGATGCCGCGCTGCGACCGCTGTTGTCCTACTACTGCGGCCTGCGCCGCGACGAGTGGGGATTCGACGGGGAGCCCCGGGCGGGACTCTCGGCGCTGCTGCCGATGGGCGGCGCGGTCAGCGGGGTGGCCGGGCCGAACTGGATGCTGATCGGAGACGCCGCGGCATGCGTGAACCCCCTCAACGGTGAGGGCATCGACTACGGCCTGGAGACCGGGCGGCTGGCCGCCGAACTGCTGGGGTCCGGGGATCTGACGGCGGCCTGGCCGGCGATCCTGACCGAGCATTACGCCCGTGGGTTCTCGGCCGCGCGACGGCTGGCGCTGTTGCTGACACTGCCCCGGTTCCTACCCGCCGTCGGCCCGGTGGCGCTGCGCTCGCATTTCCTCATGACGGTGGCGGTCCGGATGATGGGCAACCTGGTCACCGAGGAGGACGAGGACTGGATCGCCCGGGCGTGGCGCTCGGCCGGCCTGGTGTCGCGGCGGTTCGACCAGCGGGCGCCGTTCAGCTGACCCCGCGCGACGGGCGACCCAACAGGGTGAGCTCCATCATCAACCGGACGCTGGCCCGGGAGTGTTCGGTGTCTTCGTAATGCACCAGCCGGCCCAGGTCGACCACCAGCCCGAACGCCGCGTGCACCGCGAAACGCGCCTGGGCGTGGCTGAATTCGGGTCGGGCCTGCGACAGCAGGCGGGCCCACTCGTCGACCGTGGCGCGCTGGATGTTACGCAGCACCATGCGGTCCGCCTCGGGCACGTTGCCTCGCTCGGTGTAATACACGTAGGCCAGTTCCGGGTCGCGGAAGGATCGGTCGACGTAAAGGTCGATCAGCTTGGCCAGTGCGCGTTCCGGATTCGATTCCGTCGCAAGCACACTGGAGATGTCCCCGGACACCCGGTCGGCGCTGCGCCGGTAGGACGCCGCGAGGATATCGGCCTTGCCGGGGAAGAACCGGTAGATACCCGAGGGCTGCATGCCAGCCGCCGCGGCGATGTCTTCCATACTGGTCTCCCGAAAACCCTTGCTGTGAAACAACAACAGGGACTCGTGCAGCAGGATCTCGTACTTGCCGCCGACGCCGGCACCGCTCTTGAGCGCTCGCGGCGGGTCGCTCGATTCGGCGGGCGCGGGCAACTCGGCCCACAGCACTGCCGATGCCAGACCCGCCAGCAGTGCCCGCATCTCGGCCGACGGCAGGGCGGCCCGGTGGTCGGTCACGCTGCCGATCACGCTGAGCGCCGCCGAGGTCAGCGTCCAGCGCTCCCGCGAGGTGAGCTGCGGGCGCAGCTGCATCAAGGGTTGCTGCAGGCGCCGGTTCACCAGTTCGATCTGGCCGTTCAGCACGGCCTGGTCATCGTTGTTGAGGTAGCGACCCTCCCAGCGGTACAGGCCGCCGGAGCTGCGGTTGGCGATGGCGGTGTCGACGAGCGCGTCGACCAGATCGTCGAGCTGGGTCGCCGGATCGGCATCGGGGTCGGCGATCTCGGTGCCGTCCACCAGCTGCTGACCGAGCGCCACGACCGCGTCGCGGAACAGTTCGTATTTGCCCGGAGAGTGTCGATAGAGCGCGGCGGCGGAGATACCGACCCGGGAGGCGATGTCCTCCATGCTGACGGCGTGGTACCCGAGCGCGCTGAAGGCATCGGCGGAAGCCTTGACGATCTGGGCCTTGCGGTCCCGCGGCCGCTTGCGCACAGCGGGTTGCGCCGCGCGGCCGACTGTTGACATGTACCCACGGTAACGCATTCGATAGCCATCCGCGGTGGTGGCGAATGACGCTTCACCTCTCGGGGTGTAGAACCACCATTTGACGCTCTCTCATGGCTGACGTTGTCAGGAATGGCGATTCACATAAAGCCTTGCGCGTGCGTCAATCCCTGTGCCAGGCTGGATAGGGACGAGGGAGGACGGCCATGCCTGCGCAACAGTACGATTCCGAGCCGGGATCGCAGCTCACCGTCGCCGACACCCGGATCACCATCCTGACGCGCACCGCGCGCTGGGATCGCGGCGAGGTCGACATCCGCGATGCCGTCGATTTCTGGTCCTTTGCCGGCGCGGCGGCCAACGTCATCATGCAGATGGCCCGCCCCGAGGTCGGTTATGGCGTGGCCGAGAGCCGGGTCCCGTCCGGCAGTCTGATGGAGCACCCGTGGAAACGCGCGCGCACCACGACCCAGTACCTGGCCGTCGCGATCCTGGGCACCGATGCGGACCGGGCGGCCTACCGCGCTGCCGTCGATGTCGCCCACCGGCAGGTGCACTCCACCGAGACCAGCCCGGTGCGCTACAACGCGTTCAACCGCGAGCTCCAGCTGTGGGTGGCGGCCTGCCTGTTCGTCGGGTTCGAGGACACCTACCAGCTGTTGCACGGCGCGATGTCGGCCGAACAGGCCGAACAGTTCTACCAGTCGGCCAAACCGCTGGGCACCACCTTGCAGGTCACCGCGGATCAGTGGCCACCCACCCGGGCGGCGTTCGACGACTACTGGAACACCGCGTGCGGGCGGGTCGTGATCGACTCGCACATCCGCGACTACCTGATGGCGCTGATCGACCTGAAGATGATCAACTGGCCGTTGCGCGTCACCTTCGCCCCGCTGCTGCGCTTCCTGACCATCGGGTCACTGGCACCGGTGTTCCGCGACGCCATGGGATTGCAGTGGTCGGCCGCCGAGCGTCGCCGGTTCGAGAACCTGTTCGTGTTCGTCGCGTTCGTGAACCGCTTCATCCCACGGTTCATCCGGCACGGCGGCAGTCACCTGCTGCTGGGTGATGTGCGACGCCGGATCCGCGGCAAGAAGGCGCTGATCTAGCGGTACTCGCAGAGGTAGGCGGTCTCGACCTCAGCCCGCACCCGGAACGTGCTGTCCGCGGGCACGGTGAAGTGCGTTCCCGCAGAGAAGGTTTCCCACTCATCGCGGCCGGGCAGCTGCACTGTCAGCGCGCCACTGACCACATGCATGATCTCCAGCTGAGAGGTCCCGAACTCGTACTCCCCGACCGCCATGACGCCGACGGTCGCCGGGCCGTCGGTGGGGCTGAAGGCGATCGAGGCGACCGCGCCGTCGAAGTACTCGTTGACTTTGAACATGCGCGCAGACTAACGAGTGCTCCCTCGCCGGTGGCTCACACCCCGGTCAGCATCGCCCGCAGCTCGGCACGCCCCTCGGCATCCAGCGGCAACAGCGGTGCCCGCGGGTCGCCCACATCGGTACCGAGCAGCTCCAGGCCGGCCTTGACCGTCGTGGGCAGACCACCGGCGACGATGAAGCGCAGCAGCGGCGCGAGGTCCTCGTAGATCTGTCGGGCGCGGTCGGAATCACCGGCGCGTACCGCGTCATAAAGGTCCAGGCAGGGCTGGGGTCGCAGGTTGGGTGCTGCGGTGCACCAGCCCGACGCGCCCTCGGTGAGCGCGTCGAGCACCAGCGGGTTGCTGCCGTTATAGAAGGGCAGCTCGCCGCCGGAGAGCTCCTTGATGCGTCGCATCCGGCTCAGGTCACCGGTGGACTCCTTGACCATCGTGACGTTGTCAATCTCACGGAACATCCGCACCAACAGCTCCGGGCTCATGTCGATGCCGCTGGTGGCGGGGTTGTTGTACACCATGATCGGCAGGTCGACGGCGGACGCGACGGCGGCGTAGTGGGCCATGATCTCGCGGTCGGTGAGCTTCCAGTAGGACACCGGCAGGATCATCAGCGCGTCGGCGCCGGCCTGCTGTGCATACCGGGCGCGGCGGATGGTGTTGGCCGTGGTCAGATCCGACGCGCCGACGATGACCGGGACGCGACCGGCGACCGTGCGCACGGTGACATCGACGACGGTGTCGAACTCCGCCTCGGTCAGGTAGGCGGACTCCCCCGTGCTGCCGGTCGGTGCGATCGCGTGGGCGCCGGAGCCGACCAGGTGCTCGACGAGCCCGGCCAGTCGGGCGGTGTCGACACCGGTTCCGTCGGCGGTGAACGGCGTGATGGGGTAGGCGATGATGCCGTGGATGTTCGTCATGGTCTGACCTTTCAGGCGGTGAGGGTGTCGGGATGGTTGGCGAGCGCGCGGCGCGCGTAGTAGGCGAAGTTGGCCTGGCTGCGTTTGGGGGTCAGGGTCCAGTCGTGCGCCTCGCGGGCGAGTCGATCAGGCAGGGGCGCAATGGTTCCCGCCGCCATCGCGGCCAGTTGCAATTTGGCAGCCCGTTCGATGAGCATGGCCAGCGAGCATGCCTCCTCGATGCCGGCACCGGCGACGACATGTCCGTGGTGGGCCAGCAAGATGGCCTTCTTGTCGCCGAGCGCGGCCGAGATGATCTCGCCCTCCTCGTTGCCGACCGGCACGCCCGGCCAGTCCGGCAGGAACGCACAGTCGTCGTAGAGGGGCGCGATGTCCATCTGTGACACCACCAGCGGCACTTCGAGCATGGACAGCGCCGCGACGTGGAAGGGATGGGTGTGCACGATGCACCCGACGTCGGGTCGGGCGCGGTAGATCCAGGAGTGGAACCGGTTGGCCGGGTTGGCCATTCCGTCGCCGTCGAGCACGTTGAGGTCCTCGTCGACCACCAGCAGGTTGCCCGCGGTGATCTCGTCGAAGCCGAGCCCGAGGCGCTGGGTGTAGTAGGTGCCGGGCTCCTCGGCGCGGGCGGTGATCTGACCGGCCAGCCCGGAGTCGTGACCGGCGTCGAACAGGGCGCGGCATGTCAGCGCGACCTTCTCGCGGGCGCTCAGCCCGGACTCGCCGATGTTGCGGTTCAGGCCGTCCAGTGCGCGGCGCATCAGATCGGCTTTCGAGTCGTGCAGTGTGCTCGTCATCGATTTCCCTTTCCGTGATGACACGTTGGTAACTTTAGGACACTTTGTGTCATATCGTCAATGCGGTATTCTCTGGCTCGTGAGTGGCTTGTTACGCGCCGTGCGCCAGCAGCGGGGCATGACGCTGGACGAGGTGTCGGCGGCGACAGGTCTGACCAAGAGTTATCTGTCCAAGGTGGAGCGCGGCCAGAGCGTGCCGTCGATCGCCGCTGCCCTGAAGATCTCCCGCGCCCTCGATGTCGATGTGGCGCAACTGTTCTCCGACGACGCCGAGGTGTCGTCACTGAACGTCGACCGGGCCGGTGACCGGGGCACCGAGCGTCATCACGCGGTGGCCGCCGCCATGCTCGGCAAGGCCATGTCGCCGTTCGTGGTGCGTCCAGGCCGTCAGTTCGCCGCGCACCCGCACCCGTCGCACCCTGGCCAGGAGTTCGTCTTCGTGCACGCCGGTGCCGTCGAGTTGAACCTCGACGGCAGGGTGGTGCCGCTGCAGACCGGGGACTGCGCCTACTTCGACGCGTCGGTGTCACACAAGCTACGGCAGATCGGTGAGATTCCCGCCGAGGTCGTGGTGGTGGCCTACAGCACGCCGGGACGACGGACCTAGCCGGCGGTCCGGATTCAGCGAATCGACGGACGCCGGCAACTCGGTGCGGCAGCATCGGAGACCAGATCGCGACCGGGAATCGAGGAGGCAGCCATGCCCACGCCGGAATCGCCGGACCGGTCCGAAGCCGAGGAACTCGCCGACGCCGCGCTCGATGCCATCGAGGGCACCGTCTCCGATGCCGCACCGGAGATACTACGGGCCACCGTCGCGTCGTTCCGCAAGCTCGGTATCGAGTTCGTCCGCAAGTACAACCGGCTGGAAATCGACACCGCCGAGCACAGATTCGACGAGCCGGTGCTGTTCGTCGCCAATCACGGTTTCGGGGGGATCTTCGACCTCAATGTCTTCGCGACGAGCGCCGCACTGGAACAGTTGCAGCTCGATCGCGATGTGACGATCCTGACCCATCAGCTCGCCTGGACGCTGGGCGTCGGCCGCTTCATCGAACCCATCGGCGCCCGGCCCGCCAGTGTGGAGTCCGCCCAGGATGCCTTCGCCCGCGGCGAGCATGTCGCGGTGTATCCGGGCGGCGACATCGACGCCGCCAAGTCCTGGGAGGACCGTAACCGGATCATGTTCGGCGGTCGGACCGGCTTCGCCCGGCTCGCGATCGATAACGGGGTACCCATCGTCCCGATCGTGACCGCCGGCGCCGGCGAATCGTTGTTCGTCATCTCCAGCGGGGAACGCCTGGCCCGGGCCACCCGGCTCGACAGGTTGCTACGCCTGAAGTCGGCGCCGATCAGCGTTTCGCTGCCGTGGGGACTCAACATCGGTGCGGTCGGGTTGCTGCCCTACCTGCCGCTGCCCTCGAAACTGCAGACCCGGGTGTTGCCGGCGATGCCCGCGGCGCCCGGCGAGGAGCCGGAAGACTATGCGGCCCGGGTGGAGTCGGCCATGCAGACCGCGCTGACCGAGATGACCGACGGCCGCACCCCGCTGCTGGGCTGACGCGTCAGCGCCGCGCCAGCCAGTCCGCCAATCCGGTGTCGCACAGCTGGGCGCCGGCACCGGTCACCAGCGTCGTCTCGTCGACCGGGATGCCGTGGTAGGTCGCTGCCGGATCATCGATGACGGTCAGCTCGCGCCCCTGCCGGCGCAACACCAGGCGGGCCATATCGGCGAACGACATCTGCTGTGGCCCGCCGACTTCCAACACACCGTCGCGCGCCGCACCGGTCGCGATCGCGGCCAGGACCGCGGTCACCTCAGCCGAGTCGGCGGTCTGGATGGCGGCCACCGGTGCCCGCAGCTGATCACCGTGGATCATCGACTCGGTGATTGGCTCGGCCAGTTCGTGGAACTGGGTCGCCCGCACCACCGTCCACGGTGCGCCGGAGTCCGCGGCCGCCGCCTCCTGGGCCAACTTGCCGCGCAGGTAGCCCGCATGGGGAGCCATGACGTCGGCACCGACGATGGACAGCACGACGTAGTGCCGGATCGATGCCTTCCGCACCGCGGCGGCGAGATTCGTCGAGGTCTGCTCGAAGAACCCCTGCGCCGAGTCCTCGGGTGTGGCGGAGTTGATGACATCGATCACCACATCGGCGCCCGCGAGCGCGTCGGCCAGCCCGTCGCCGCTGAGCAGGTCCACGCCCGTCGCACGGGACACCGGCACGATGTCGTGCCCGCCGGCCCGCAGCGCCGGTACGAGTTGGTGTCCGATCAGGCCGGTGGCCCCGACGACGGTGATCTTCAGGTTCGACGTGTTCACAGATCCAGGCTGGCAGTTCGGCCGGGTACGCGGCGTCCCGGAAAACCCGTAGTCACCTCACACCACGTACTTGCCCAGCCCCAGCATCGCGTTCTCGTCGGCCGGTTCCCGGGTGCAGTCCGCCAGGCCCGTCTCCAGCGCTGCGACGTCCATCCCGGTCCCGATCAGCACCAGCTCGGTGCCGCGGCCCCGCTTCTTCTGCAATCGCAGGGAGCTACCGACCAGCTGCACCAGGTACCGCCCGTTCGGGCCGAAATCGACGAAACCCTTGGCCCGGTACAGCCCCGGCGGCCGGACCTGCAGGAACTGCAGGAAGTGGCGCGGGTTGACCGTATCGGCGGTGCTGAACTGCACGCTCTGATACTCGGGATGGTGATGCTCGTGGTGCTCGTGCAGCAGTTCGTCGAAGGACAACTGTGCCTGCGGTTTCCGCGCCGTCGGCGGGTCGATGAGCAGCTCGGGATCGACGCGCGCGAAGTCGGTGGGCAGCACCGGAACCCGCGGATTGAGCTCGCGGATGCGGGCCGCCACGTCCACGCCGGGCGCCTCGCTGATCTTGTTGAGCACCACCAGATCCGCCACCGCGACGCCGTGTCCCAGATCGGCCGGTTGCACCGCATCGACCACCAGCACCAGACCGGCGTAGTGGAAGCGGTCATCCTCGGCGGTGGCGATGGTGCGGGCCAACACCGGCGGCTCGGCGACACCGCTGGCCTCCACCACGATGAGATCCAACGCGGGCCGCACCGCCGCCAGCTTGCCCAGCATCTCGGCCGCCTCCGAGGCATCCACCGCACAGCAGATGCAGCCGTTGGACAGCGAGGCCATCGCGTCGACCTGCCCGGCCACCAGCATTGCGTCGATGTTGACCGCACCGAAGTCGTTGACCAGCGCGCCGATTCGCACCCCGCGGCTGTTGCGCAACAGATGGTTGAGCAGCGTCGTCTTTCCGGCACCGAGGAAACCGGCAATCGCCAGGACGGGAGTGCTCATCGCTCGACCCCGCCTCGCGGGCTGCTCACGGCTTGACGGCGGCGTGCAGCGCGACAATCCCTCCGGTCAGGTTGCGCCAGCGCACCGAATCCCAGCCGGCTTCCCGGATGCGCACGGCCAGCTCGGCCTGCGTCGGCCACGCCCGGATCGATTCGGCCAGATAGACATAGGCATCCGGATTGCTCGACACCGCGCTGGCCATCCGCGGCAGCGCCTGCATCAGGTACTCCTTGTAGGCGGTGGCGAACAGCGTGTTGGTCGGCGTGGAGAACTCGCACACCACCAGCCGGCCGCCCGGGCGGGTCACCCGCGCCATCTCGCGCAGGCCGGCCACATGATCGACGACATTGCGCAGCCCGAAGCTGATCGTCACCGCATCGAAGGAGTTGTCGGCGAACGGCAGCCTGGTGGCGTCCGCACCGACCTTGGGCACCCGGCGTGCGGCCCCGGCCGCCAGCATCCCCACCGAGAAGTCCGCGGCCACACACCATGCGCCGGAGGTGGCCAGCTCGACCGTCGACACCGCCGTCCCGGCAGCCAGGTCCAGCACCTTGTCGCCCGGGCCGATGCCCAGCGCGGCGCGCGTCTCCCGTCGCCAGAAGCGGTCCTGGCCCAGCGACATCACCGTATTGGTGATGTCGTAGCGACGAGCCACGGCGTCGAACATCGACGCCACCTCATGTGGGTCCTTCTCCAGCGACGCCCTGTTCACCGCATCAAAACTACCTGTGAGTCCAAGGGTGGCCGGAATGGGCCGCGTCTGGTGACGTTGAACCTTGGCGTGAGCAGACGCGTGCGCCCCTGGTTTCGGCCTGTCATGGGGGTACACGCGTCTGCTCGCGGGAAGAACACGCCCCGAGGAAGGCACGGATATGGCTGAAAAAGTGTGGTTCATCACCGGCGCATCCCGCGGTTTCGGCCGCGAGTGGACGATCGCCGCGTTGGAGCGTGGCGACAAGGTGGCCGCGACCGCCCGCGATACCGCCACCCTGGACGACCTGGCGACCAAGTACGGCACGGCACTGCTGCCGCTGCAGCTCGATGTCACGGATCGCGCGGCCGACTTCGCCGCGGTGGCGCAGGCCCATGAGCACTTCGGCCGACTCGACATCGTCGTCAACAACGCCGGGTACGGGCAGTTCGGCTTCATCGAGGAGCTCACCGAGGCCGAGGCGCGCGACCAGATCGAGACGAACGTCTTCGGTGCGCTCTGGGTCACCCAGGCCGCGTTGCCATTCCTGCGGGCCCAGCGCAGCGGGCACATCCTGCAGGTGTCCTCGATCGGCGGCATCACCGCGTTCCAGAACGTCGGCATCTACCACGCGTCCAAATGGGCGCTGGAGGGGTTCTCCCAGTCGCTGGCTCAGGAGGTGGCCGACTTCGGCATCCACGTCACGCTGATCGAACCGGGCGGTTTCTCGACCGACTGGGCGGGCTCGTCGGCCAAGCGGGCCACCCCGCTGCCCGATTACGCCGAGGCGCACGCCGCCGCCGACGAGGCCCGCGCGAAGCGCACCGCCAAGTCCGGTGACCCGACGGCGTCCGCGGCCGCGGTGCTCAAGATCGTCGACGCCGAGCAGCCGCCGCTGCGGGTGTTCTTCGGTGAGATCCCGCTGCAGCTCGCAGAGGCCGATTACGCCCAACGCCTGGCCACCTGGCGGGAATGGCAACCGGTGTCGATCGAGGCGCAGGGCTAGTTTGCCGGTGGTCCTACCGGGTACCTCGCCCGGATGGACCGGTGCCCATGGAGCAGCTGACGCTTCTCTTGGCGCTGTTCGTCGCCACCGTCTTCCTCACGCCCGTGGCGATGCGCCTGAAGCTGCCGTATCCGGTCGTGCTGCTGGTCGGCGGGCTGGCCGTCGCCTACCTGCCGGGGCTGCCGGCGCCGTCGATCAACCCGGAGTTGATCCTCCCGCTGGTGCTGCCGCCGCTGCTGTTCGCGGCGGCACGCCGGACATCGTGGCGGGAATTCCTCGACAACCGCAGGGCGATTGGCCTTCTCGCGATCGCGCTGGTACTGGTGACGGCGTTCACCGTCGGGGTGCTGGTCAACTGGCTGGTGCCAGGGGCTCCGCTGATCGCCGCGCTGGCCCTGGGCGCGGCGGTGGCACCGCCGGATCCGGTGGCCGCCACCTCCGCGGTGCGCGAGCTCGATCTGCCCCGCAGGCTGCGGACAACGCTGGAAGGCGAGGGCCTGTCCAACGACGCCACCGCCCTGGTCCTCTACGAGGTCGCCATCAGCGGTGTCGTCGCCGGCACGCTGTCGCCGTGGGGCGCGCTGGGCAGTCTCACCCTGTCGATCGTGCTGGGCATCACGATCGGGCTGGTGCTGGCCGTCGGTGCGCGCTGGCTGATCGGGAAGCTGCCCGGGCACCCGGTGGGCAGTGCGTTCGTCCTGCTGATGCCGTTCGCGGCGTACGGGATCGCCGATGTCGCCCACGGCAGTGGGGTGCTCGCCGTGGTGACCCTGGCCCTGGCGTTGAGCAGGCATCCCGACAGCGAGTCCGCACAGACCCGGCTGGTCTCCGAGACCACGTGGGACATCCTCGAACTCCTGGTCACCGGCGCCGCGTTCGCCTTTGTGGGGCTGGAATTGCGCGTGCTCGCCGCCGCGGTGCCCGGCGACCTCAGCGAGCTGATCACCCAGGCGCTGGCGGTGACCGCCGTCGTCATCGTGATCCGGTTCGTGTGGATCTTCGTGGTCGGAACCATCGATCAGCGGTTGGCCGCTCGGCGACACCCCGAGGACGAGCCGGTCGGCTGGCGGGAGCGGTTGATCGCATCGTGGTCAGGGATGCGGGGTGTGGTCACGCTGGCCGCCGTGCTGGCGTTTCCGCTCGACTTCCCCGAACGTGACCGGCTGATCTTCATCGCGTTCGTGGTCATCGTCGTCACGCTGACGGTGCAGGGCACGACCTTGCCGTGGCTGGTCCGCCGACTCGGTGTCACGGTGCCGCCGGAGCAGACCGCGGAGCTGGAGCGGAACCTGACAGACCGGGCCAGGCGCGCCGGGATGCAACGCCTGGACGACATCACCCAACGCGGTGACATCGACGATGCCACCGCCCGCCGGGCCGGCCACGATATCGAGCGGGTGTGGCAGCGCCTGGGATTCCAGGGGCACGACCCCGCCGACGGCGAGAATGCCGCGCGCCGCGAACAGGCCGCCCGACTGGAGACCGAGGTGCTGGCCGCCGCCCGCCACGCGATCCTGTCGGCCCGCGCCGAGCAGGGCGTCGACCCGACCGTGGCCGACAGCCTGCTGCGCAGGCTCGACGGTCATGGCAGCACCCCGGAATGACCGCGCTACTCTTCGGCGCGGACCGCCGGTGCGCTCGGCTCCTGGGAACGCTCAACCACCTCGATCAGCTGGGCGGCGTCCTGCGCGAGCGCACCCTGCACGGTGATCTCCAGCAGTCCGCGGTCCAGCACCGAGGAGACCTGGTCGGCCCGGGTGTCCTCGGGTAGCGTGATCAGCCGCCGGAACTCGCCGTAAAACCGTTCCTGAGTATGGAATTCGACGTCCTCGTCCAGATCGCGGCGGCGCGTCCCGGAGATGGCCAGTGCACCGCGGCCGAAGCTCAGTGCGACGTCGTCGGGGTTGACGCCGGCCAGTTCGACCCGGATCACCAGATCGTCACCCACGGCGAAGATGTCGGTGACGGGCACCCACGCGGACGCGTGGGTGCGCTCGGCGTCGGCCGACCCGTGCATGCCGACGGTGCGCATCCGGGTGAGCTCGGTGAAGTAGTCTGTGACGCCGTCGAAGATGTTGGGGCGTGATCCGGGCATGGGCTTCTCCTGAACTCAGTTCCGCAGGGGTGTCGACAGGTTGACGCTGCGCAGATGGTCGCGGGCCACGTCGGAATCTTCGCGTCCCGCGGTCACTTCGGCGTTGAGTCGGACGATCACGTCGGTGGTGAGCGTCGCGTTGACGGCGTCGATCACCGCGAGGAAATCCTCGGCGTCGATGCGCGCGAGCTTGTCCTTGGAGACCACCAGCGCGACGTTCTGCGAGCCGAACAGGTTCTTCGGATCACCCAGTAGGACGTAGGCGCCGGTGTCGAGTTGGGGATCGGTGGTGTAGGAGTTCGCGGTGTCGATCTCGCCCCGATCCAGGGCCGTGTACTGCTCGCCGAGCGGAACCGGGCGGAACCGGCCGTTCGTCAGGCCGTACTCCTCCTGGAGTCCCTTGAACCCCAGCTGCAGATCCTGCAGCGCGGGCTGCGCACCGAAGGTGAAGGCTCCGACCGAACGCAGATCCCCGATCTGGGCCAGTTTGTGCTCGGCGGCGTACTCGCGGGTGACCGCGACAGCGTCCTTGTTCTCGAACGGGGTCATGGCACTGGTGAACATGTCCTGCGAGTCGTAGTACTCCTGGACCCGCTGATAGGTCTGCTGCGCATCGAGACCGGAGACCTGCTGGCCGGCCACCACCGAGAGCACCGTGCCGGTGTAGGCGACGTAACCGTCGATCAGACCGCCGCGCAGCGCGGTGTCCAGTTCCTCGGCAGGTCCGACACCCTTGCGCAGATCCACCGCGTAACCGTTGACGGCCAGCGCCTGCTTCCACAGTTCTCCGAGGATCCTGGCCTCCGGGAAAGCCGGTGTGCCCAGGGTGATCCGCAGCGCGGCCCCCTGGGGCTGCTGGGAGGCGTCGCGTTCGGAGTTGGCACCGCACCCGGCCAACACCACCATCAGCAGCAGCGCGAGCAGTCGCCTCACGACGGACGCTCGCCGGAGGTGACCACCTCGGGATCGGCGTCACCGGATCTGTCCACCAGGTCCACTTCCAGCACCGCGGTGCCGTCCTCGGCACGCAGCGCCTTGAACCACGCGAAGGTCACCGCGATCAACACGAAGGTGAACGGGACGGCGCCCAGGATCGCCGCCTGCTGCAAGGCATTCAGGCCACCGACCAGCAGCATCGCGCAGGCGATACCACCCATCAGCACCCCGAAGATGACCGTCACGATCCGCGACGGAGCGATCGAGCCCTTGCTGGCCATCGTCGCCATCACCACCGCGGCCGCGTCGGCACCGCTGATGAAGAACAGCGCGATCAGCAGGATGCACAGGAACGACACGATTCCGGCCAGCGGCAGCGCATCCAGTGCGGTGAACAGCACCAGCTCCGGCGTCGAGAGCGAGCCGACGATATCGGCCGCGCCGCTGCGCTGCAGTTCGATTCCGGTGCCACCGACGATTGCGAACCACACGAACCCGAATCCGGTGGGCGCCACCGCGACACCGAGCACGAACTCTCGGATGGTGCGGCCCCGCGAGATGCGCGCGACGAACATCCCGACGAACGGGCCCCACGAAATCCACCACGCCCAATAGAAGATCGTCCAACTGGCCATCCAGGCCTCGTCGCCGACGCCCATCTGCAACGACATCGGCAGTACCTCGATGATGTAGTTGCCGATCGACTCGATCCCGTTGGACACCACCAGCACGGTGCTGCCACCGAGCACCAGAAAGAACAAAAACAGCACGATGGTCGCCACCGCGCCCAGGTTGGCCAGGAAGTTGATGCCCTTCTCCACACCGGAGGTCGCCGACAGGATGAACATGGTGGTGACGGCCAGGATGATCAGCACCGCAACGATATTCGACTTGGGCACCCCGAACAGATAGTCCAGCCCGCTGTTGAGTTGAAGGCCGTTGAGGCCCAGCGCGGTGGCGGTGCCGAACAGGGTGGCCACGATGGCCAGCCCGTCGACCAGCCGGCCCAGTGGCCGCGACGGTGCGTTGCGGCCGAGGAACGGTGACAGCGTGGAGCTGACCAGGACCGGCATGTTCTTCCGGTAGGCGAAATAGGCCATCGCGCCGCCCATCACGGCGTACATCGCCCATCCGTTGAAGCCCCAGTGAAAGTACGTATAGCGCAAGGCAACCAGGGCTGCGGCTTCGCTTTCCGGCTCGGCGAGCGCGTGCGGTGGGGCGGTCCAGTGCGTAACCGGCTCGGCCACACCGAAGAAGAGCAGGCCCGCACCCAGGCCCGCGGCGAACATCATCGACACCCAGGAGAAGGTCCTGAACTCCGGCCGCGAATCGTCAGGCCCCAGCCGGATCCTGCCCCACCGGCTGAAGACCAGGACCACGCAGACGATCAGCACGGCGGTCGCGATCAGCACGAACGCCCAGCTGAAGTTGCCGATGATCCAATTCAGCGTCGAGGTCATCACCGCGCCGAGGCTTTTCGGGGCGAGCAGTCCCCAGCCGACGAAACCGGCGATGACCACCGCCGATCCCCACAGCACGGCCGGGTCCACACCCTTGAGAAAACGATTCACTCGTCGGCACCCCCTCGCAGCTACCTTGGTAGCCGCCGATGGGCAGTGTCAACCGTTTCGATCGCGGCGAACGTGCGCATACTCCCGCGCGGCGCCGCGTGTCAGGCCGCAGACACGCACGCTCGCCGGGAACTGACCGGGAACTGGTGGGGGGAGGTCAGGCTGCTCGGAGGCGGCGCATACCGATCACGTCCTCGTAATGCCCGAGCAGCTGATCGCAGAGCGCAGGCCAGGTGCGCGACAGCACACTGCGCCGGGCCGCCGCCGAGTAGCGGGCGCGTTCGGCGATCAGGTGATCGACCGAGCCGGACAGCCGGCTCTCGAACTCGTCGACGTTGAGCAGCAGTCCGGTGTGCATCGGGGTCACCAGATCCCGTGGTCCACCGGCGTTGGGGGCCACCACCGGCAGACCCGAGGCCATGGCCTCCTGTACCGCCTGGCAGAACGTCTCGTGTTCACCGGGGTGAACGAACACGTCCATGCTCGCGTACGCGGCCGCCAGTGCCGGGCCCCGCAGCTCACCGGTGAAAACCGCTGTGGGCATGAGGCTCTGGAGCTTTCCGCGGTCGACACCGTCCCCGACGACGACCACCTGCAGATCATCACGGGCGGCCAGCACGGCGAGCCGTTCGACATGCTTCTCGGGGGCCAACCGGCCGACGAACCCGATGACCGGTTTACCGGCCGGCGACCACGCCCGATGCAGGACCTGGTCGCGCGCAGACGGCACGAAGCCGGTGATGTCCACCCCGCGACCCCATTTGTGCAGCCGCGGAACACCGTGGGCGGCAAGATTTTCCATTGCCGACGTGGACGGCGCCAGGGTACGGTCGGCCTTGCTGTGCAACCGGCGGGTCCATGCCCACGAGGCGCGGGAGAGTACACCGACACCGTAGCTCTCGGCGAAGCCGGCGACATCGGTCTGGAACACCGCAACCGAAGGCACCCCGAGGTGGCGGGCGGCGTGCACACCACCCCACCCGAGCAGCGCCGGCGAGGCCAGATGAATCACGTCGGGGTCGAATCCGCGCAGCACACCGACGATGCGGGGCCGGGGCACGCCCAGCGGCAGTGAGGTCACCTTCGGGAACATGTGCGACGGCACACGATGGACGCGCACCCCGTCGTGCACCCGGTCGGCGGGCGGCTGACCGCGCGGCGTGTCCGGCGCGATGACCAACACCTCGTGTCCGGTGCGGCGGAGATGCTCGATCACCCGAAGCACCGAGTTGGTGACGCCGTTGACATTCGGGAGGAAGGATTCGGCAACGATTGCAACGCGCACGCCCTGACTGTCGCAGCGGCGGTTGTCCAGTCGGTTGCGTACGGGCATATGGCATGCGAACACCACGACAGCGGTACGGTGGTCGCGTGCGTCGAATGCTGGCTGTGCTCACCGGATTGACCCTGCTGGTGGGCGTCGGCTGCACCAAGCAGATCCAGGGCAGCGCCCAACCCGATCCGAACGCGCCGTTGACGCAGGTGAGCGACGACGGCTACGGCCTGATCGCCGGATTCCCCGAGGCGCCGGTACAGATCGAGATCTTCGCCGAACCGCAATGCTCGCACTGTGCGGATCTGCAGCGTGACGTCGGGGATGACCTGCGGCACTACATCGGTCTGGGTCAGCTGGCGGTCACCTATCGCCCGATGACGTTCCTGGAGACCGCCGACTACCACTACTCCGAACGGGTCAGCAATGCGCTGTTCGTGGCGGCCTCCGAGGGCAACTCACCGGCCGTGGACTTCCAGAGCTTCGTCGAGGACCTGTGGGCCGACCAAGACCCGTCCGGCCGCGGCCCCAGCGACGACGAGATGGCCGAAAAGGCCCGCGCCGCGGGACTACCCGATGATGTGGCGCAACGCATCGCCGATGGCGAGGGTGCGGTCGATGCCGTCGAGATGGACGCTGCGAACTACGACCTGCTCTATCTCGTCGACCCGGTGAACACCGGGACACCAACGGTTTACGACCTGACCAACGACGAGGTGGTCGACATCTACGACGACGACTGGCTCGACAAGCTGATGTCGTCGGCCTGATCGGCGGAACGATCGGCGGACTCCGCCACGGACCGGCGCGCCACGACCGCGACCACCAGTAGCGCGGCCCCGGCCACCAGCCAACCGAGCACCGCGATCGAGGCCGCCGGGATGATCGCCAGCGCGGCGTTGCGGTCCTGCACCCGCACCAGATCTGGATCGCTGCGGTCATATTCGACGTAGATGCGCATCCCGGTGTCCAGTTCGGACGGATAGAGCACGCCGAGTTCGGGACGATAGGTGACCCGGTCCGGTGTCACGAACTCGATCGTCGACCGGCGCGGGCCCGCGTCGAGCACCTCGGCGGCGGCCACCCCCATATCGCTCTCGATCCGGCGGTCGTTCTCCCACGCACCCAGCACCAGCAGCACTGACTGGAAGGTGACCAGACAGGCCGCCAGCACGATTCCTACCCGAACCCGCCGGATGATCCGCTCGCCGCGGGTCTCGCTGCCGTCACCGAACATCCGCGGCATCCGGTGCCACAACGCGCGCAACGCCGGGGGCAGTCTCACTGCAGCGCCGCCCGGATGGACGCGTGCAGCGCGCGCAGCGAGGACCGGTCGGCCTTCACCTCCAGCACCCGCATGCCCTCGAAGGGCTGATGCAGTACTTCGGTCAGTGCGTCGACCTCGACCTGCTGGGTGGGGACGTGATAGGCCCGGCAGAGCGCGGCGATATCGACATCATGCGGGGTACCGAAGACGCGCGAGGACACATCCGAGAACCGCGGGTCGCCCTGCTCCAGCAACTCGAAGATGCCGCCACCGTTGTCGTTGGACACCACGATGGTCAGGTTGCGCGGGGTCGGTTCCGTCGGCCCGATGAGCAGCCCGGAGCTGTCGTGCACGAAGGTCAGATCGCCCACCAGCGCCGTGGTCGACCCGCCGGTGCGCTCATGGGCCAGCGCGGCGCCGATGGCGGTCGAGATGGTGCCGTCGATGCCGGCGACGCCCCGGTTGGACCGCACCTTCACGCCGGCCTGGTTGAAGCCGACCAGCGCGATGTCGCGGACCGGGTTGGACGCTCCCAGCACCAGTTGATCGCCGTCGCGTAGACCGGCCGCTACCGCCGCGGCGACGTGCAGGCCGGTGGTGTGCGGGTGCTGGTCCAGCTGGGCCCGCACCGCGCCGAGCGTGCGCTGGTGCAGGTCCGCGCTGCGGCGCAGCCAGTCCGGGTCGGGTGCGCCGCTGGTGACCGCGCGGGTGCCGGTGGCCTGCGAGTTGCCCGAGACGTCGGGCCAGCGCGGCCCGGTGGTCAGCGCGAAGACCGGCACCGCCGGGTCGGCCAGCAGAGCTGACACCGTGCGGTGCAGGGTCGGCCGGCCCAGCATGATGACCTGCTCGGGCCGCAGCTGGGGCAGCGCGAGCGGATGCAGCGGGTTCACGGCTGCCGGCGCGGTCGGTTCGGCGACGGTGGGCAGTGCGGCCAGGTTGGGGTGCACCCCGGCGCCGTGCCCGGCGATCACGACCGTGTCGGCGGTCAGGTCGATGTCGAGCGGCTGGTCGAAGGTGACGGGCGGGGTGTGGGTCCAGGAGCGGCCGTCCGGCCGGCCGTCTGGGGTCTGTTCTGTTCCTCCCGCGTCGGTGGCGTCGGGGACCAGTGGTTCGCGCAGCGGGATGTCGAACTGCACCGGGCCCGCGTTGGCACTGCGAGATCCCATGGCCGCCACCAGGACCCGGCAGGTCGCCGACCGCCACTGGGCGTTCATCGCGGCCCAGTCGCCGGCGCTGCCCCCGTCGCTCCGCCCGGGATCTTCGGCGAGCCCGAGGCTGATGCTGGCCCGCACCTGGGAACCGAAATAGCCGAGCTGCTCCATCGTCTGGTTGGCCCCGGTGCCGAGCAGTTCGTAGGGTCGGTTGGCGCTCAGCACGATCAGCGGGACGCGTGCGTAGTTGGCCTCCACCACGGCCGGTCCCAGGTTGGCCACCGCCGTACCCGAGGTCATCGCGATGGGAACCGGGGCCTGACCGGAGATCGCCAGCCCGATCGCCAGGAATCCGGCGGTGCGCTCGTCGATGCGCACATGCAGCCGGATCCGGCCGGCCCGGTCGGCGTCGTGCAGGGCGAAGGCCAGCGGCGCGTTGCGCGACCCGGGGCACAGCACCACGTCGCGGACGCCGCCGCGGATCAGTTCGTCGACGACGATGCGGGCCTGGATCGTCGAGGGGTTCACTTCGACAGCCTAAAGCTTGGCTTCGCCGAAGAATTCCAGGATGGCGTCGTTGACGGCCTGGGGGTGCTCGATGAAGCCCAGGTGGCCGGCATCGGGAATCTCCAGGTAGCGGCCGTTGGGGATGGCGTCGGCGACCTCCCGGCTCAGGTGGGGGGCCATCAGGACGTCATCGCCGAAACCGATCACCAGCACCGGGACCTTGATGTGCTGGTAGGCGGGCAACCGATTGCCCTCCGGGGAGATCGCGAGCTGGCTTTTGAGGCCGGGGGTGTACTTGGTGGGCCACATGGTGAACATCTCGGCCCAGTCCAGGACCGCGCGGTCGTCGTTCAGGGTCTTGGGCGAGAAGTTCTCCATCAACCGGATCTTCGCGTCATAGCTGGGCGGCAGGGTGATGCCCGACTCGTGGAAGTCCCGTTCGGCCCTGTTGAAGAAATCGCGCGCCTTGTCGTGCCGGCCCCGGGTGGCCATCAGCACCGCCTGGCTGACCAGCTCGGGGCGGGCGACCATCAGCTCCTGGGCGATGAACGAGCCCATCGAGACACCGACCACCCGCACCGGGCCGCCGACGACCTTGGTGATCAGGTTGGCGGTGTCCGCGACGACCTGGTCGGTGGTGAATCCGCTGGCGTTCTCGGTGGCGCCGACGCCCCGGTTGTCGAAGGTGATCACGCGGTAGCCGGCCCGCTGGAAGGCCGGGACCTGGTGCAGGTGCCAGGTGCGGCCTGCGCCGCCGCGGCCCGCTATGAAGAGCACCGGTTCGCCGGTGCCGCCCTTGTCGACATACGCGAGATTCATTTGCTCGAGCCTACTTGCGACTGCGAACCCGCCGGATCGCGTGGTCCCAGAGCAAACCCACGGTCGCCTTGAGCGCAGGTGGGCTGGCAAGTTCGCGGGCCATCAGCGCGGTGGCCGCGGCCTTGGTGGCTGCCGACGCCTTGGACATGTGTCCGGAATCGAACGGCGGCTGCGGGTCGTACTCCATCGACAGCTGGATGGCCTTGGCCTTGGCTTCCCCGCCGATCTCCCCGGCCAGCCACAACCCGAGGTCGATGCCGGCCGACACACCGGCGCAGGTGACGAGGCGCTCGTCGGACCGCACGATCCGCTCGTCGGCCACCGGCGTCACGCCGAAGGCGCGCAGCGACTGCACGGCCGCCCAATGTGAGGTGGCCCGCTTGCCCTCCAGCAGGCCGGCCGCGGCCAGCAACACCGAACCCGAGCACACCGAGGCGGTCCAGGTGGTCGTCTCGTGGGTGCGGCGCAGCCAGTCGAGGACCCGTTCGTCACGGGCATGCTCCATCGTCGAGAAGCCGCCCGGAACCAGCACGACGTCCGGGGCGGGCGTCTCGTCGAATGAGTGGGTGGCGCCCACGACGAGGACGCCGGAGTCGGCGACGACGGGTCCGGGTTCGTGCCAGACGAAGCGCACCTCGGCCTCGGGCAGCCAGCGCAGCGTCTCGTATGGACCGATGAAGTCCAGGGCGGTGAATCCGGGGTAGAGCACGATGGCGATCTGCATGGTTCCTCCTAGGCGAATGACTTGCGGTACTGATCGGGTGAAATGCCAAGGCGCCGGACAAAGTTGCGGCGCAAGGTTTCGGCGCTGCCGAAGCCGCACCGGGCGGCGATGACCGTGACGGTGTCATCGGTCTCCTCGAGTTGGCGGCGCGCCGCCTCGGTGCGGATACGTTCCACGTAGCTGCCGGGTGCCTCCCCCACCTCCTCGGTGAAGACCCGGGTGAAGTGTCGAGAGCTCATGGCCGCCCGCCGCGCGAGTTCGCCGATGCTGTGCATTGCGCCGGGTTCGGCCTCGATGAACTCCTGCACGTCCCGGATCGGGGCGCGTCTGGCCCGCGGCGCCCACACCGGTGCCGCGAACTGGGTCTGACCACCGGGGCGGCGCAGATAGAGCACCAGCCAGCGGGCCACCGTCTGCGCGACATCGGTGCCGAGGTCCTCCTCGACCAGATGCAGGGCGAGGTCGATGCCGGCGGTGACACCCGCGGCGGTCCACACCCGTTCCGAACTGCGCACGAAGATGGGTTCGGGGTCGACCGTCACGTCGGGGTACTCGGCGGCGAGGTGCCCGGCGGCGGCCCAGTGGGTGGTGGCCCGGCATCCGTCGAGCAGGCCCGCCTCGGCTGCGAGAAACGCACCCGAGCACACCGTGACGACACGGCGCGCGGTCGCGGCCACGGTGCGGATCCATTCCACCGTGGCGGCGTGCTTGCGCACCGTCTCGGTGCCGAAGCCGCCCGGGATGATCAACGTGTCGATGGTGTCGGGATCCGGCAGTGCCGCCGCGGCGAATTCGAGGCCCGTCATGGTGCTGACCGGCGCCCCGTCCAGGGACACCAGCCGCACGTCGTAGCGGTTCGTCCGGCCCAGCGCGATCAGCTGCAGGTTGGCGCCGGTGAAGACGTCGAACGGCCCGGCGATGTCCAATGCCTGTACACCGCCGAAGCCGAGGATCACCACCGATCGCGTCACGCCACCATCGTGTCTGGCGCGGCTCGTGGCGTCTACGCCATGGATCCCACAGATCAGGACATGTCGGACACGGGGGCCATGCTGCTGCAGATGAAGGAATACACGTATCGGGCGATGTGGTCACCCAGCACGAAGTCCTATGTGGGGACCTGCCTGGAGTTTCCCGGGCTGCGGCGGCACGGGGAGACAGCCGGCGAGGCCATCACCGCGATCGAGAAGATGGTCCGAGAGGACGTCGAGGCCGCGACGGCCGACGGTTGGATCGCACCCGAGTCACTCACCGACCGCGAATACAGCGGCCGGTTCGTGCTGCGCGTCTCCCGCGAACTGCATGCCCTGCTCGCGGTCGAGGCCACTGAACAACGGGTGTCGCTGAATCAGTGGGTGGTGCAGAAGCTGGTCGGCCGCACCGATTCCCGGAGTTTCTGAGCCAGGGTCTTCGAACCGGGCTTGTGAGCCGGGGTCTCTGAGCCAGGGCCTCTAGGCCGGGGTCTCTGATCCGACTCTCTGATCCGACAACGGGTCCGCGAAAGTAGTACTGCCAGTGGTACTACCGTTGCGCGCAGTACTACCGGTAGTACTGCTTCTGCAGGGCTATTGTTCGGGCGCACACCGCAGCGCGTGACGGCCGCGTGGACGGCGGTCGTTCCGGGCCGCACACGGCCGTGCGCGTCATGCCCCCGCGGACGACTGATGCGCCCGGCCGCACACCGCGGCGCGTCATGCCCGCGCGGACGGCGGTCGACTACTCGGATAAGACCGCATGGCAGGCGCGCACCCGGTCGATCCACCACTGCCGCCGATCCGCCGGCGCCGCCAGCGCGGTCAGCCGCGCGGGGTCCGGAACCACCGGGCCGACCGGCAGGAAGCCATCGACCGGGGCCACCGCCTCCACCACGTCCTCGACGAACAATCCACCGGTCCCGAGCCCGCAGGCATACGGCAGCTCGGGCAGGCACCCGGCGGCCAGCAGCCCACGCGACATGCCGACCGCACTGTCCAACGCACTGGAGACCACCACCGGGATGCCGATGCGCGCCGCGATCACCAACAGCGGCCCCACCCCGCCCAGCGGCGCCACCTTGACCACCGCGACATCCGCCGCACCCAGCGCGACGACCCGGAACGGATCGGCGGCTTTGCGAATCGATTCGTCGGCCGCGATCGGCGTCGAGATCCGCCGACGCAGCAGCGCCAGCTCCTCGACCGTGGCGCAGGGCTGTTCGAGATACTCCAGCTCGCCCAGCGCGCCGGCGGCCACGACCGCCTCGTCGACGCTCCACCCACCGTTGGCGTCGACACGCACCCGGGGCACCACCGCACGCACCGCCTCGACCCGCGCGACGTCGTCGGCGAGGGTCTGACCGGGTTCGGCGACCTTCACCTTCGCGGTCCGGGCACCGGGGAACCGGGCCAGCACCTCCGGCACCCGGTGGGGTTCGACGGCAGGCACGGTGGCGTTGACCGGGATCTGGTCGCGTGCGGCCACCGGAGGCGCACTGAAGGCCGCCTCGATCGCCGACAGCAGCCACTGGGATGCCTCGGCGGGACCGTATTCGGTGAACGCCCCGAATTCTCCCCAGCCGGCCGGGCCGTCGAACAACGCCAGCTCGCGCACCGTGACGCCGCGGAAGCGCACCCGCATCGGCAGCGCGACGACGTGCAACCGGTCCAGCAGGTCCTCGACGGGCGGTATGTCAGACCGTGGCTCGATCTCGACCCTCCCAATGTGGTTGCCGCAGATCCTTCTTCAGGATCTTGCCGGTCGGGTTCCGCGGCAGGGCGTCGACGATGTCGACGGTCTTGGGACACTTGTACGCCGCGAGATGTGTCCGGGCCCATGCGATCAGATCGTGCTCGGCGACCTCGTCGCCCTGCACGGCCACAACGGCTTTGACCGCCTCGCCCCACTTCTCGTCGGGCACCCCGAACACCGCGACCTCGACCACGGCCGGGTGCTCGGCCAGGATGCGCTCCACCTCGATCGAGTACACGTTCTCGCCACCGGTGATGATCATGTCCTTGAGCCGATCCTCGACGAACAGGTAACCGTCGGCGTCGAGGCGGCCGATGTCTCCGGTGCGGAACCAGCCGTCGGGTGTGATCGCCTCGGCGGTGGCCTCCGGCTTGTTGTGGTAGCCCTTCATCAACTGCCGTGTCCGGAACCAGATCTCGCCCTGCCTGCTGGTCGGGACGTCCTGCAGCGTGTCGGTATCGACGATGCGGACCTCGACACCGTTGATCGGCCGGCCGGCACTGACCAGCCGCTCCTGATTGTCACCACGGTGATCCTCGGGCTCCAACCGGGTCGCCACCCCGCACACCTCGGTCAATCCGTACACCTGGATGAAATCGGTGTCCGGCCAGGCCTTGAGCGCATCCCGCAACAGCGGTAACGGCATCGGTGACGCACCGTACGAGAAAATCTTGAGCGCCCCGAACAGCTGCACCGCCTCCGGACCGGTCTGCAGCACGGTGGCCAGCACCGCGGGCACCAGGAACGTGCGGTTCGCACCGGCCAGGATGCCGGCGGCGAGCGCACCACCCTCGATGTCTCGCGTCATATAACTCGGCGCGCCGTAGAAGAACCCGAACTGCATGTAGGAGGTGCCGCCCACGTGGAACAGCGGCATGGAAACCAGGTTCTTGTCCCCCGGCTGGAACGGCCACCGGTCGAAGGCATTGACGGTGTGCGCGATCAGGTTCGCGTGACTGATCGTCACCCCTTTGGGGCGGCCGGTGGTGCCCGAGGAGTACATCACCACCACGGTGTCGTCGGTGTGCGCCTGCGCCGACCGGCCGACGGGCTCGGCGGCGGCCAGCACGGCCTCGTACTCGTCGTCGCCCTCGGGACCGACCTCGATGATGTCGGCGACCCCGGGAATCCGATCCCGGATGGACTGCACCGTCGGGAGGAACTCGGCGCCGACGAAGGCCACCTTGGCGCCGGAATCGTTGAGCACGTAGTCGATCTCGTCGGCTGCCAACCGGAAGTTGATGATGGTGGTCGCCGCACCCAGCGACGCCGCCGCCAGCGTCACCTCCACGCAGGCGGGGTGATTCTTGTCCAGGAAGGCCACCACGTCACCGCGGCCGACTCCCCGGCCGGCCAGTGCACCGGCGACCCGCTGGATGCGGTCGTACACCTGACTCCAGGTCCAGGTGCGGCTCAGGTAGGTGATCGCCTCGTCGTCGGGCTTGACCTGCGCCCAGTGCGCGACGCGCTCGTCGAGGAACTGCGGCTCGGGCAGCACCGGATCTGACTCACACATGCCCGACAGCCTGCCATGACACCTGTCGGGTCATGCGGGTTTCGGATGAACCTGACGGCCCGCCAGATAGGTCGCCCTGACGTCCAGACCGGCCACCTCCTCCGGGTCTACCGCACGCGGATCTGCCGACAGCACAACGAGATCGGCGTACTTGCCGACCTCGATCGAACCGATCCGGTCGTCGGCGAAAAGCTGATAGGCCGCGTCCAGGGTCTGCGCGCGGATGGCCTGCTCCACCGTCAAACGCTCCTGTGGGGCGAGCACCCGCCCGCTCGGCGCCTTGCGGGTCGCGGCGACGCTGATGTTGCGCAGCGGCTCCTCCGGGGTGACCGGCGGATCGTTGTGCAGCGAGATGCGCATGCCGGTGGCCGCGGCCGAGCCGCACGGCATCCACCGCTCCCCGCGCTGCGGACCGAAGAGACCGTCGACGATGACGTCACCCCAGTAGTGCAGCTGATCGACGAACAGGCTGCAGGTGACCCCGAGCGCGTGCGCGCGGGCCAGCTGCTCGTCGGTGATCGCACCGACGTGTTCCAGGCGCAACCGGTGATCGTCGCGCGGATGGGCGCGCAACGCCTCCTCGTAGACGTCGAGGATGGTGTCCACGCCGCGGTCGCCCTGCACATGGCAGGCCATCTGCCAGCCCTGCGGATAGAAGGTGTGCACGATCTCGGCCAGCTGCTCGCGGGTGTAGTTCGCATGTCCGCAGGAACCGGGCACCACGCCGATGGTGCGGGTGGCCTCGGTGTCCAGATAGGGGAAGCTCAGGTCGATGTTGCCGATCCACGGCGAACCGTCCACCCAGATCTTGATGCCGACCTGGCGCACCACATCATCGCCGTCGAATGGCCGGGCCTCGGTGCGCAATTCGGCGGTGGACATCTCGTAGGTGCGCAGCCGGACCGTCAGCTGGTCGTGCAGGGCGTCGAGCAACGGCCGGAACATCGGGTCGAATGCCATCTCCGAGCACGTGGTCAGACCCGCCTGGTTGAGCCGATGGCATTCGGCCAGCAACAGCGCGGGGTAGTCGCCCACCGAGAGTGCTCCCCCGATGAACGGGAACACCGCGGCCGACTCCTCGGCCGTGCCGTCGAGATCGCCGTTTGCGTCCCGGCCGTAGCGGGCCCCCTTGGGATCCGGGGTGTCGCGGGTCACCCCGACCGCCCGGGCGGCGGCGGAGTTGAAGAACGCCTTGTGCCCGGAGTTGTGCATGATCACCAGCGGGGTGTCGGCCACGCCGTCCAGCCACTGTAGGGTCGGCTCGGGTAACCCCTTCTGCAGCAGGGCATCCCACCCGTTGAGGTAGGCGCCGTCGGCACCGCGGCGGGCCACCTCGGCATGCACGGCGGCCACCACCTCCTCCGCGGTGGGCAGGGTGACCGGGCGGATGTCGACCATGCGGTCCGACAGTGCGACCGCCTCCATCAACGGATGACCGTGCGCCTCAACGAAACCGGGCAGCACACAACCGTCCCCGACGGACAGCACCGTGGTGTCCGGCCCGATCCAGGACTTCAGTTCGTCCTCGGACAGGTCGATCGCTGCGATGCGACCATGAGCGACCGCGAGATTCTGCGCGGTCGGGCGGGAATCGTCGACGGTGAGGATCGTTCCGGTGATGACGAGGTCGGCTGGCTGCGCGGGGCCTGGCATGAGGGTAAGGCTAGAGGCTCAGCCGGCTTCCACCGATGAGAAACGGCCAGACCGGCGCCCCACTGATCACGACGTGGTGCGGATCCTGATCGGACCGCGCCAGGTGCCGTCGGGATCGAGCACCTCGCCGCGCTGGCTGATCTCCACCTCGCCGCGGCGAGCCAGGTCGCGGGCGATATCGCGGGCCTGGTCCATCAGATCGCGCCAGTCCTGACCGCCGACGGAGCGGGCCGCATCCGAGGGGCAGATCGTCTTGTCCGAGCCACGCTCCCGGGTAAGCGACAGGATGGCCCGGCGCAACTCGGCGTTCTCGCTCACCCCTCCAGTGAACACCCATCCTTGAAACTAAATCTGTAACACGTTCTAATCTGATGTCATGAGTGACGCGCAGCTCCGCCATTTCCTGCACTCCGGACATCTCACGGTCGGCGCCCTGAAGCGTCACAAGGACCGTCCCGTGCTGTTCCTCGGGGACACCACGCTGACCGGCGGCGAGCTCGCCGACCGGATCAGCCAGTACATTCAGGCCTTCGAGGCGCTCGGCGCCGGCACCGGCGCGGCCGTCGGCCTGCTCTCCCTTAACCGCCCCGAGGTGCTGATGATCATCGGCGCCGGGCAGACCCAGGGCTACCGCCGCACCGCACTACACCCTCTCGGTTCGCTGGACGATCACGCCTATGTGCTGTCCGATGCCGGGGTGACCTCGCTGATCATTGATCCCAACCCGATGTTCGTCGAGCGGGCGCTGGGCCTCGTGCAGAAGGTCCCCTCGCTGGAACAGGTCCTCACCATCGGTCCCGTGCCCGCCGAGCTGACCGAGGCCGGCGTGAAGGCGGTCGACCTGAGCGCCGAGGCCGCCAAGTACGACCCGAAGCCCCTGGTCGCCGCGGACCTGCCCGCCGACCACATCGGCGGTCTCACCTACACCGGCGGCACCACCGGCAAGCCCAAGGGCGTCATCGGCACCACCCAGTCGATCACCACCATGACGACGGTGCAGTTGGCCGAGTGGGAGTGGCCGGAGAACCCGCGCTTCCTGATGTGCACCCCGCTGTCGCATGCCGGCGCGGCGTTCTTCACCCCCGTCATCGTCAAGGGCGGCGAGTTGATCGTGCTGACCAAGTTCGACCCGGCTGAGGTGCTGCGCGTCATCGAGGAGCAGAAGATCACCGCGACCATGCTGGTGCCGTCGATGATCTACGCGCTGATGGACCACCCGGACAGCCACACCCGTGACCTGTCCTCGCTGGAGACGGTGTACTACGGTGCCTCGGCGATGAACCCGGTGCGCCTCGCCGAGGCGATCCGCCGGTTCGGCCCGATCTTCGCCCAGTACTACGGGCAGTCCGAGGCGCCGATGGTGATCACCTATCTGTCCAAGAAGGATCACGACGAGAAGCGCCTCACCTCGTGCGGCCGGCCCACGCTGTTCGCGAAGGTGGCGCTGCTCGGTGACGACGGCCGGCCGGTGGCCCAGGGCGAGGTCGGGGAGATCTGCGTGGCCGGGCCGCTGCTGTCCGGTGGCTATTGGAACCTGCCGGACGCCACCGCGGACACCTTCAAGGACGGCTGGATGCACACCGGCGACCTGGCCCGCGAGGACGAGGACGGTTTCTACTTCATCGTCGACCGCACCAAGGACATGATCGTCACCGGTGGTTTCAACGTGTTCCCGCGCGAGGTCGAAGACGTGGTGGCCGAACATCCCGCGGTGGCCCAGGTGTGCGTGATCGGTACGCCGGACGAGAAGTGGGGCGAGGCGGTGACCGCGGTCGTGGTGCTGCGGCCCGACGCCGCATCCGACGAGTCCGCGGTGGACGCGATGATCGCCGAGATCCAGGCCTCGGTGAAGGACCGCAAGGGTTCGGTGCACGTGCCCAAGCAGGTGGTCGTGGTCGACTCGGTGCCGGTAACCGCGCTGGGCAAGCCGGACAAGAAGGCGGTGCGCGCACAGTTCTGGGAGGGCGCGGGCCGGTCGGTCGGCTGAGGCGCTCGCTGCAGCTGCTGCTGCGCTTCCGGCTGACCGGGCCGTCACGAGCGTGCGTCTTCTCGGTGGCACCGCGGCGTGTCGACCCGCAGACACGCACGCTCGCCGGGAGGGGTTAGAGGCGCGACATCCGGGGTACAGAAGCGTCGACAACGCAGGTATCCCGAGATAGGACCCCGACGATGGACGACCGCACCGCAGTCGCCTCCCGCACCGCCTCCTCCGAGTTCCTCAGCACCGGAGCACTGTTCCTGTCGATGATCGGGATCATCGGATTCGCGCTCACCATCGGCGCGTTCGGCCTGGAACGCATCGGGCTGACATTCGGTGTCGGCCTGCTCTCCCTGACCAGCTTCGTGGTCAGCATGTTCTTCTTCCGCGCCGAGGCCGACGATCTCGGCGAAAGCTGACCCCGGCGCCACCCATCCGGCGCGCGATCGGCCCCGAATACCTTCATCGGAGGGAGCGTGGCCATGACTCGTCTTGCGAAACTCGCCGGTCAGATCGGCGAATCGGTATTGTCCGTCGCCGGCATCCGCACTGTCGAAGAACCGCGCCACATCAGCCGCGCGCTGACCGGCGGCGTGGAGATCCGGCGGTACGGCCGGCGCATCGCCGCGGAGACCACCGTCGTCGGAGAACGCGACGACGCCCTCAACGCCGGCTTCCGCACCCTGGCCGGTTACATCTTCGGCGGGAACCGGAGCCGGACCGAGATTGCGATGACCGCACCGGTGAGCCAGCAGTCCGGCGCGCAGAAGATTGCGATGACCGCCCCGGTGTCGCAGTCCGGCAGCGGTGAAGACGGCTGGACCATCCGCTTCTTCATGCCGTCGCAGTGGACGCTGCAGACCCTGCCCGAACCGGACGACGACGATGTCCGCCTGGTGAGCGTCCCGGCCGAGACGGTGGCCGTGCTCCGCTTCACCGGGGACCGCGGGCCGGCCGCCGTCGCGCGGCGCACCGGCGATCTCCTGGAAACACTCGACGCGCACGGAATCGAACCGGCCGGCGAGGCGGTGGCGTGGTTCTACGATCCGCCCTGGACCCTGCCCTTCCTGCGTCGCAACGAGGTCGTCGTCCCGATATAGGCAGGTGCCGGCGTTGGCGGGAAAATCAGGCGCGCCACACCGGGCCGGCACGGTAGACATGGGTATGTGGCTGAGCTGACCCTGCGTGCCGTACGCGACGATTCCGACTTCGAGGCCTTCAACTCGGCGCTCTACTCGGTGTTCCTGGAGGATCCGCAGACCGACAACATCCGGTTGTCCCGCCGGTTCACCGATCTTGACCGGATGTTCGGCTTTCATGACGGAACCCGCTGGGTGTCCACGGCCGGTGATTACCGCAAGCAGGTGATGCTGCCCGGCGGCGTCGCGGCCGATGTCCCCGCCGTCACGGCCGTGACCGTCTCGCCCGGATATCGCCGCCGCGGACTGCTGACGCAGATGATGCGTCATCAACTCGACACCATCCGCGACCGCGGCACCGAGGCGCTGGCCATGCTGTTCGCCTCGGAGACCGCGATCTACGGTCGGTTCGGCTACGGCATGGCCAGCCAGAACGCGGTGCTCTTCGGTCAGGTGCGCGATCTCGATTTCCGTTCCGACGTCGACCTCGGCGCGGGCACCGTCACCGAGACCGACGCCGCGACGGTGCTGGCCGAGGGGCCGGCCATCCACGAGCGGGCGGTGACCGGTCTGCCCGGCCGGATGGACCGTCCGCGCACCTGGTGGGACTACCAGATCTTCGACAACGACGAACGGCGCAAGGACAGCGGCAGCATCCGGTTCGCCCTGCACCGCGAACCGGACGGCACGCCGAGCGCCATCGCGATCTACCGGCCGAAATCGGAGTGGAACGCCACCGGTCCCAACGGCGAACTGCACATCGAGGAGGTGCGTGCCACCAATCCCCGTGCCTACGCCCGGATCTGGCGCTTTTTGCTGGAGATCGACCTGGTGCGGCGCATCAAGTTCAACGGTGCCGCTGTCGACGAGCCGCTGCGTCTGCTGGTGGCCGACTCCCGTGCGCTGCAGTGCGAGGTCAACGACGGCATCTTCGTGCGGCTCGTCGACGTGGCGCGGGCGCTGGCGCTGCGCCGGTATGCCACACCGATCGACATGGTGCTCGATGTGCATGACGAGTTCTGTCCGTGGAATACCGGACGGTACCGGTTGCGCGGTGACACCGATGGCGCGCAGTGCGAAAAGACCGACGGGACAGCGGATATCGCCATCTCGGTGCGAGACCTCGGGGCCGGCTACCTGGGCGGGACCAGCATCGCCCAGCTTGCCGCCGCAGGTCTGGTCGCCGAGTTGACCCCGGGTGCGGCGCACCGCGCCGCCGTCGCCTTCGGCTGGCCCGTCGCGCCCGCCATCCCCGACCACTTCTGAGAAAGGACTCCGCCCGTGACACGCGCAGTGCTCTTCGACTTCTCCGGCACCCTGTTCCGCCTGGAGGGCCACGACAGCTGGTTCGACGGCATCACCGTCGACGAACAGGCGGTGCAGGGGCACGTGAAGGCCGAGTTGATGCGCCGCGTCACCGCGCCCACCGGCAGCTCGGTGCCCATGAACGCCGAGCAGCAACACAATTGGGCCAATCGCGACCTCGAACCGCATCTGCACCGCGAGGCATATCTGCACGTACTACGTGAGTCCGGGCTGACCGGTGCAGATGCAGCGGCGCTGTATCCGAAGCTGGTCGATCCAGCGTCCTGGACGCCCTACCCGGATACCGCCGCCGCGTTGAACGGGTTGCGCGCCAACGGGATCAAGACAGCGGTGGTGTCCAACATCGCCTTCGATCTGCGGCCCGCCCTGGCGGCGGCCGGCACCGGCGTCGACGAGTACGTGCTGTCGTTCGAGGTGGGCGCCGTCAAACCCGACCCGGCAATCTTCCGTACCGCGCTCGACCGTCTCGGCGTCGACGCGGCGGACGCCCTGATGGTCGGTGACAGCGAGGAAGCCGACGGCGGCGCGCGGGCGCTGGGATGTGCATTCGCACTTGTCGATCCGCTGCCGACCGCGCAACGTCCGGACGGGCTGATCTCGGCGCTGCGAACCCACGGACTGGCGGTCTAGGCTCGACGGTATGGCTGAACAGCGGGTGCGGCCGCCCTGGTGGCTCAAATACGTCAACAAGGTCTTCATCGGGCTGTCCGCGCTCGGCCTCGGCGGCGAGAAGGGCCCGGCGGTGCTGACGGTGGTCGGCCGCAGATCCGGTAAACCGCGGTCCACCCCGGTGACGCCGTTCGTCGTCGACGGGGCCCGCTATGTGGTGGGCGGGCTGCCCGGCGCGGACTGGGTGGCCAACCTCCGGGCAGCAGGAACGGCGACCCTGAAACAGGGCCGCCGTTCCCACTCGGTGCGGGTGGTCGAAATGCCTGCCGAGCAGGCTCGTCCGCTGCTGCGCCAGTTCCCGACCCTGGTACCCACCGGGGTCAGCTTCATCCGCAACGCCGGACTGGTCACCGAGGGCACGCCCGACGAGTTCGAAGCGCTCGCCGGGCGCATCCCGGTGTTCCGCTTCGACCCGGCCTGATCGCGTTCCCGGTCGCTGCGCCCGTCAGAGGTGCGGAGCTTCCTTGATCTTGGAATCCGGTGTGCCCAGCGTCTGGCACCAGGTCTGGACGGCCAGACGTGTTCCGGAGATCTCCACCTGCTGGGGATCGGTCCCCTTCTCGTCCTTGAGCATCTTGGTGATGGCTTCGTTCTGTGTCTGCTCGTCGGCACCGGTGAAGTCCTTGCACGGGGTGTCGCCACCGGTGACCGACGGTGAACAGCCGACCAACACGGCACTCGCCGCACCAGCCGCCAGTAGCGCCGCTGCTGTACGCCTCATCGTGTCCTCCTCGTCATGCGTCCCTTACGCATCGTCGCGCGCTTTGTACCCCGCACTGTGCGGGGCGAAACAAGCTGAATACAGTCGGGGAATGACTTTCGACCCTGCGTTGTGGCAGCCGGTCGCCGGCTTCGAGCTGACCGATATCACCTATCACCGGCACGTCGTCGACGGTGTGCCGCAGCCGACGGTCCGCGTCGCGTTCGACCGGCCCGAGGTGCGAAACGCGTTCCGGCCGCACACCGTCGACGAGCTGTACCGGGTGCTCGACCACGCCCGGATGTCCCCCGATGTCGGGGTGATCCTGCTGACCGGGAACGGGCCGTCGCCCAAGGACGGTGGCTGGGCGTTCTGTTCCGGCGGCGACCAGCGGATCCGGGGCCGCAGCGGCTACCAGTACGCAAGCGGAGAGACCGGTGACACTGTTGATGCCGCACGGGCCGGGAGACTGCACATCCTGGAGGTGCAACGCCTCATCCGATTCATGCCCAAGGTGGTCATCTGTCTGGTCAACGGGTGGGCTGCCGGCGGTGGACACAGCCTGCACGTCACCTGTGATCTGACGCTGGCCAGCCGCGAGCACGCCCGGTTCAAGCAGACCGATGCCGATGTGGGCAGCTTCGACGGGGGGTTCGGCAGCGCCTATCTGGCCCGCCAGACCGGCCAGAAGTTCGCCCGCGAGATCTTCTTCCTCGGCCGCGCGTACGACGCCGAGACGATGTATCAGATGGGCGCGGTCAACGAGGTCGTCGACCACGACGAGTTGGAGACCGTCGGGCTGCAGTGGGCGGCCGAGATCAACGGCAAGTCCCCGCAGGCGATCCGGATGCTCAAGTTCGGGTTCAACCTGATCGACGACGGGCTGGTCGGCCAGCAGGTGTTCGCCGGTGAGGCAACCCGTTTGGCGTACATGACCGATGAGGCCGTCGAGGGGCGCGATGCGTTCCTGGAGAAGCGCGACCCCGACTGGAGCGGATTCCCCCGCTACTTCTGAACCGCGATTTCGGCGAGGATACGTGCGGTAGGCGCACGTATCCTCACCGAAATCGCAGTCCCTAGACTGTCGCGGTGAGCAAGAACCCCCTGCGGCGACTGGCCGATCAGGTCGTGTTGACCAGCATGCGGCCCCCACTGACCGAATATCTGGGCCGCGGCCCCGAGGTCGAACTGCGCGGTAAGCGCATCCTGATCACCGGGGCGTCCTCGGGCATCGGTGAGGCCTCCGCGGTCAAGCTGGCCAAGCTCGGCGCCAGCGTGATCGTGGCGGCCCGCCGCGCCGAACTGCTCGACGCCGTCACCGCCAAGATCCGGGACAACGGCGGCATCGCCGAGGCCGTCACCGCCGACCTGTCCGACCTGGACGCCGTCGACGCGCTGGCCGCCCGCGCCCTGGACAGCCACGGCGGCATCGACATCCTGATCAACAACGCCGGCCGGTCGATCCGGCGTCCGCTGATCGAGTCGCTGGACCGCTGGCACGATCTGGAGCGCACCATGACGCTCAACTACTACGCGCCACTGCGGCTGATGCGCGCCCTGGTGCCGGGCATGATCGAGCGCGGCGACGGACACGTCATCAACGTCTCCACCTGGGGCGTCATGAACGAGTCCTCCCCGCTGTTCGGCGCGTACCAGGCCTCCAAGGCGGCGCTGACGGCGATCAGCCGGGTCGCCGAGACCGAATGGTCGGGCAAGGGCGTGCACTCCACGACGCTGTACTACCCACTGGTGAAGACCCCGATGATCGAGCCGACCAAGGAGTTCGTGGCGATGCCCGGCCTGTCCGCCGAAGAGGCCGCCGACTGGATGGTCACCGCGGCCCGCACCCGACCGGTGCGCATCGCACCGCGGATGGCGGTCACCGCCAAGGCGATCGACAGCGTCGCGCCGGGGTTGCTGGGCGTCATCATGAAGCGCGGCGTCACCGAGACGTCCTAGCCACCCCCGATGCCGATCCTGGACTGGATTGCCCAGCGCGACCCCGAGTACGACGCGCTGCGCCGGGCCGCCAGGGCCGCGATCGTGGTGCCCATCGCGGCGGGAATCAGCTTCCTCGTGGCGGGCGACACCCAGGCACCGATGATCGCCATCTTCGGCTCGGTCGCGCTGCTGATCATCGCCGACTTCCCCGGCAACCGCGAGGCCCGAGCCCTGGCCTATGCCGGTCTCGGGTTCAACGGCGCCGTGCTGATCACCATCGGCACGCTGGTCGCCCCGTATCCGTGGCTCAGTGTCGGGCTGATGTTCGTCCTCGGCGTCACGGTGATGTTCAGTGGGGTGCTCAGCGAAACCGTCGCCGCCGGGCAACGCGCAACCCTGCTGACCTTCGTGCTGCCGGCCTGCACGCCGCCCGGGCCGATCGCCGAACGCCTGGCCGGCTGGGGTATCGCGCTGGTGGTCTGCGTGCCCGCGGCGTTGTTCCTGCTGTCTCCGCGCCACCATGACGACCTGCGCCGGCACGCGGCCGGGGTGTGCCGGGCGCTGACCGACTGCCTGGAAGGCGTCGGATCGACCCGGGATGTCACCCGGGCGATGAATGCGCTGTGGGCCAACTTCGTCAACGCCGACTTCCGGCCGGTCGCCCTGACAGCGGGCAGCCGCGCGCTGGTCCGGGTGGTCGACGACCTCGGCTGGCTGTCCGACCGGATCACCGATCGCACCGGCGCGGCCCTCGGTGAGCTGCTGCCGCCGATCGTCGCCGTGCTGCGGGACTGTGAGGCGGTGCTCAGCATCCCCGACCCCCGGCTGCGCGCCACCCGTGGCGCCGAGCTGAACGAGGCGCTGGGCCGGCTGCGCGCGATCGCGCAGGGCAGCTACCGCGACGATATCGAGCTCATCCTGGGTGTGCCCGATGACGATACCGCCGTACAGGTCGGCCGAACGTTGTTGGGGCGGCGCACCTTCTCGGCCACCGCCGGGGTGACCGGGCGCATCATCCGCAACGCCGCGATGGCCGACGCGCGGCCGGTGTGGGCCCGGGTGCTGGGCCGCCGGTTACCGCAGACCGGCGCCGCGGACTGGGTGATGCCCGAGACCACGGCCGTCGCGCAGATCACCAAGGGCTTCCTGGCCACCCGGGCCCTGGTGCTGCGCAACAGCCTGCGCACCGGGCTGGGGCTGGCGCTGGCCGTCGCGGTCACCCACCTCTTCCCGGTGGAACACGGGTTCTGGGTCGTACTCGGGGCGCTGTCGGTATTGCGCAGCAGCGCGCTCACCACCGGCACCCGGGTGCTGCGGGCCGTGGCCGGCACCGCACTGGGTTTCGGGCTCGGTGTCGCGGTGATCGAGTTGGTCGGCGTGGACCCGGTGGTGATGTGGGTGCTGTTGCCGGTGGTCGCCTTCGGGTCGGCGTTCGTGCCCGAGGTCGCGTCGTTCATCGCCGGTCAGGCCGCGTTCACGATGATGGTGCTGATCATCTTCAACCTCATCCAGCCCTCGGGCTGGGCCGTCGGACTGATCCGCGTCGAGGATGTGGTGGTCGGCGCGCTGGTCGGCATCACGGTGTCGGTGCTGTTGTGGCCGCGGGGCGCCTCGACGCAGGTGTCCTCGGCCGTCGACAACGCCCATACCGCGGGTGCCGCACTCCTGAAAGCCGGTGTGCTGCGTGTCATCCGGGGTGCGTCCGAGGCTGCCGACAACCGGGTGTTCACCCTAAGTCGCAGCGCCCTGGAGGCCAGCCGGATCCTGGATGACGCATTGCGGCAATATCTTTCGGAGAACGGTGGGCAGAACGACGTGCGGGCACCGATCGTGCGGGCGGCCAACCGGGCCGTGCGACTGCGGGCCGCCGCGGAACTGATCGCCGATGTGATGCCACCCCCGCTCGGGGTGTATCCGCGGGCGCGCGAACTGCTGCAGGAGCACGCCGATGCGGTGTGCGCCCAGGGTGCCTCGCGTCAGCCGATCAGCGATGACTTCGTGCTGGCACTGCGCGCCGAGGCCGGGGACAACGATCTCGCGGTGTCCGCGGCGCTGCCGCTGCTGACCGTTGCGGCGCATCTGGGTGAGCTGGAACTGCTGTACCCGCGGGGGTGAGGGGGCGGGCGAGAAATGGTGCGACGTGATGTCCGCGTGGTGCATTAATGTCATTTTCCGGGGTCGGGTTGGCCTGTCTGTCTTGATTCGCGGGGAGGAGAATGGGCAGAAATGACTAACATGCAGGTACAGAACACCGCGAGCGGTGTCCAGCACATGCACCCCAGGGAAAGCTCCACCGGAGAGGCGATGAGCGCCGCTCCGATCGGTGCGAATGCAGCCAGCGGCGTCGGACACGGCATACCAGGCACCGACCCCAAACCAATCCCTGGTAACTTTCCCCCCGCCGTCTACCTGCCCTGCGCCGAATCGGTTAATGATCCGATGGCAGCTCGGATTGACATGCGTCAGACCCGTGACGGTAGAACCGCGTTGCTCGCCTACTCCGCTCTGGATCGACTACACACGTGCTGCGGCATCGACCAAGCCTGGATATTGATGCCGACCGCCGACTTAGCGCATCTTCAGCTCGCGCAACCATTCCAGCTGTTGCTGCTTGACGTCGTCATTCCTCCTGATCGACGGCGGCGTTTCTCATGACGTTGGCGTTCAATCATGATGCTCTGGCGAACATCTCGAGGTCACTGGCAGATGCGGGGATAAGCCTTGACGATGCGGGCAATTCCATGCCCTCCGCGGTGGACGGAGGCTGCGGAACACCCGCCATCCTCGGAATCTTGGCGAAGTTAGCCGACAACACCGGACAGCTCGTCGTAGGTGTGAAGGCTGTGAGCGAAGCGGTCGCGAAGGCGAACACGGCCTATTTGGAACAAGATGCAACTGCTGCCGAATCGGTGCAAAACGAAATAGGTGCCAGGTAGCCCAAGTGCCCATTGACACGTACATCGAAGGAAGTCCGGGGTCCGTCCGCGCAGCCGCCGAATGGCTTCGCTCAACACTGGCCGGAAAAGTCTCGCAAACCGTCGATCAAATCCACAGCGCACGAACGGCTGCAAGTGGCGACTGGAAAGGTGATGCGGGAAGCGCCTTCGTTGCGCGAATGACCACTGGTGCCAGTAAGGCCGAAGGTTTGGAAACAGCTATCCGCGACAGTGCCCAAGCGATCGACAACTTCGCGGGGGAACTTCAGCGCGCCCAATCTCAGATGCAATCGGTCAGAGACAACGCCGCCGGAGCCGGTTTAACCGTATCAGGATTCGTGATCCAGGACCCCACGACCGAGGAACAGATCACCGATTACATAACCGCACTGAACGCTGCAGATGCGGCCCGCGACATCGAGAAGCTTGCAGCCGATACGGTCAAGAACGTCTGGGCCGACATTTCCAACAAGTGGTTCTTCGTGGTGGGCGACCTGATCAACGGAGCCGCGGGCAGTCTGCTTGCGGCACACTCGTCGACATTGATGCGCCATTCACAATTCTTGGCGGACGAGTCCGCCAAGTTTCTCGACCTCGCGAAGTCTGCACCTCCCGGCACGCCAGCGGCGTCCGTCTATCGAGATTTCGATGCCTCGCGCGCTCTGGCCGGCAGCGCGGACGATGCGGCGAAAGCCGCAGCTGCGGCTGAGTCGCGGGCCGGGAGTCTAGGCCTAAAGCTGGGTGGAGCTCTTGCAGTGGGTGGCATCGTGTACGACATCACCCAAGGAAAGGATGTTGATCAAGCCATCGTTTCAGGCGGAGTCGGCTTCGGTGCGTCAGTCCTGGCGGGCGCCGCCATTGGTTCACTGATCCCCGTGCCGGTCGTAGGGACGGCCGTCGGCGCTGTGGGCGGTGCCGTAGTCGGGGTGTTCACCTCGGGAGCGGTTGATTCGCTCTACCAGAACGGCATTGGCAGCATCGGCGAAGCAATCAGTGATGGGGCGTCAGCGGTGGGAAACACCGGGCAGGCAATCGGTGGACTGGTAGAGGATGCTTGGGATGCGATTTTCTAGTCGACCTGAGCTACCCGACGAATGGGCCAGTCCACGTAGGCGCCGGCGCGACATCGCCGCGAATACCATCGTCATTGCGATCGCCGCCGTATCGATGGGCTTCGGCGTGCTGTCCGGCGCAGCCGGGAACTTGATGGCGCTGCGCTATAGCCTTCTTTTTGGCGTGGTGATGATTCTTGTCGTCGCGCTCGGGGCAACGATGCGTAAACAGAGCGTCGACCTGTCGAAGGCTATCCGTACAGTCGACGGCGTCCAGCCCGGTACCGAGATCCGTCATTCGGCGACCCAGTTCATCCTGCTAGTCGCTTTGATCAGTTGCAGCGCAGCACTTTTTGCTCTGGCAGCGGTGGAGACATCGGCTGGTAACGACGAAGCCGTCGTCTCGGCTCCTGCGCTACTGTTCGGAACGATCGGTCTAATACTCTTGTCCTTTCCCGTGATAGTCGGCCTCGGACGCGTCAGGCGCGGCGGGCTAGAGTTGAGCCAGCACGGTGTCGGCCAACGCGGTTGGAGCTTCGAATCCCGCCTGAGCTGGTCGGACGTAGCAGGAATGAAGCCGGCGTACAACGGCTACCCCATCATCTTGCTTATCGCGTACGAGAACGCCCATTGGGATCACCGCTACACCACTCGCATATGGAGGATCGATCGTTTACCTCCAGTTCCGATGATCGAGATCGACTGTCGCAAGTTCGATGTCGACCCTGCTGTTCTGCTCTCTTTCCTGGCCGCCTACGTCGACACACCAGAAAATCGAACCGAACTCGGAACCCCGGCGGCCCACTCGCGCGCACAGCTACCGGATCCCTACCGGTGATCACACGGTCTGCAGACCATGAGCTGGAACTGCTGTACCCGCGGGGGTAAAGGGGACACGAGCGTGCGTGAACTTCCCCGCGCGTGGGCGTGTCGGGGTGCAGACACGCACGCTCGCCGGGAACGGGACGGGCGGCCGGCTAGGGGCGGGTGATGGTGCGCGGGGTCAGTCGCAGTGTGCGCACGTGGGTGGCGATCTCACCCAGGCTGGTGGTCCAGACATCGGTGTGCTCGCGGACATAGCGCATCAGATCGCCGAGTTCGGCTGCGCGCGAGGCTCGTCCGCTCAGGAAGGGATGGTTGGTCAGCACCCAGCACGCTCCCGCGTCACGCAGCGCGTCGAACTCCAACTGCCACAGTTCGCGTGCCTTGCGCGGACTCTCGATTGTCCCGCTGTAGATGTCCGGCAGGTAGCAGTACTGCTCCCAGTCATCGAGTGCCCACTGGATCGGGATCTCGACCAGTGATCGCGACCCGACCGCCAGCTCGTAGGGATGGTCGGCATCCATCAACGACGAGTCGTACAGAAAGCCGCGGTCGGCGAGCAGTTCCGGTGTGCGCCAAGACAGATCCCACATCGGTGCGCGGTAGCCGGCCGGGGTGACCCCGGCGACCTCGGCCAGCGCCGCCAGCCCCCGGTCGATCGCCTCGATCTCCTCCTCGAGGGTCAGCGCGGTGGGCTGCTCGTGCAGATACCCGTGATGCGCGATCTCGTGCCCGGCCGCCACGATCGACCGCACCGCCTCGGGATAGCGGTGTGCGGTGTGCCCCGGCACGAAGAAGGTCGATCGGATCTGATGGCGGTCCAGCAGATCCAGGATGCGCGGGATGCCGACCAGCGGTCCGTAGGCCTGGTGGCTCATCACACTCATCCGGGCCGCAACCGCCTCGTCGCCCCAGAGCAATGCGGACTCGGCGTCCACATCGAAGGTGAACGCCGCGGCCGCCACTTTCCCTGCGGGCCATGTAAATTCAGACATGCTCGGCCATCAGCGTGATCAGCTCGTATCCGATGTTGGCCGCAGCCACCGCCGTGACATCGGCGCTGTCGTAGGCGGGCGCCACCTCGACGACGTCGGCGCCGACGATGTGCAGATCGCGCATGGCGCGCAGGATGGCCACCAGTTCCCGGCTGGTCATTCCACCGATCTCCGGGGTCCCGGTGCCCGGCGCGAAGGCCGGGTCCAGCACGTCGATATCGATCGAGACGTACACCGGATGTTCGCCGACCCGGTCGCGGATCCGCTCGATGACGCCGTCGACGCCGATGCGGTCGATATCGCGGCAGTGCACGATGGTGAATCCCAATGACTCGTCATCGAGCAGATCGGCTCTGTCGTAGAGCGATCCGCGGATACCGACGTGCGCCGAGCGATCCTTGACCAGCAGACCCTGCTCGGCGGCGCGGCGGAACGGGGTGCCGTGGGTGCAGGGCGCCCCGAAGTAGGTGTCCCAGGTGTCCAGGTGGGCGTCGAAATGCACCAGCGCCACCGGCCCGTGCACCCGGTTGACCGCCTGCAGCGCAGGCAAGGCGATGGTGTGGTCACCGCCGAAGGTGAGCACCCGCTGCTGCGGCGTGGTCAGCAGCGCGCCGATACCGTCGCGCACCTGACCGACGGCGGCCTCGATGTCGAACGGGTTGGCCGCGATATCCCCGGCGTCGACCACCTGCGCGCGGGCGAACGGGCTGACATCGAGCGCCGGGTGGTAGGGCTTGAGCAGTCGGGAGGCCTCCCGGATCGCGGCCGGCCCGAACCGGGCACCCGGGCGGTAGGTCACCCCGCTGTCGAACGGCACCCCGACCACGGCGATGTCATAGCGCGGCACCTCGTGGCGCTGCGGCAGCCGGGCGAAAGTCGCCAGCCCGGCATAGCGCGGCACCTCCTGCGCGTTGACCTGCCCGATGTTGCCCGATGCCGAGCGCACATAGCGCTGGTTGTCCACCTGCTCCCCTTCTGTCATGCCCTGCTCCTGGTCGATCCGCCGTTGCAGGAGATCACCTGGCCGACGATCGCAGCCACCTCGAAATCACTCAGAAGTTGCACCGCCGCGGCGATCTCGGCGGGCTCGCCGATGCGGCCCAGCGGAATTCCCGCCGCGTAGCGCGCATGCATGGCCGCCAGGTCGACCCCGGCGGCATCGGCGTCGACCTGCAACTGCGGGGTGTCGGTGACGCCCGGCGCGACCGCGTTGACGATGATGCCCTCCGGTGCCAACTCCCGACCCAGCCCCTTGACCAGAGCGATCAGCCCCGACTTGGCGGCCGCGTACGCGGTGGCCTCCGGCCAGCCGGTGACACCCCATTCGCTGGCGATCACCACGATTCGGCCTTCCTTGCGCCGGCGCATGTGCGGTAACACGGCCTGCACCAGGTGGTAGGTGCCACCGAGATTGGTGTCCACGACGCGCCACCAGTCCTGCTCGTCGTGCTCGAGCAGCGGGGCCATCGTCATGTAGGCGTGGTTGGCGACCAGCACGTCGAGGCGCCCGGTCCGCTCGGCCACCGCGTCGGCGATGCGGGCGCACTCCTGTGGGTCGGACACGTCACCCGGTACGGCGAATCCGCCGAGTTCGTCGGCCAGCGCGTCCAGGTCGGCACCGGCCCGAATATCGTTGACCGCGACCGTCATTCCCGCGGCTGCCAGCCGGCGTGCGTGCACGGCACCCATCCCCTGCGCCGCACCCGTGATCAGTGCGACCCTGCTCATATCACCGCTCCCGAGTTGACGTTGACGACATCGCCGACGCTGAAGGTGCCGTCGCAGACCAGGTACTCGATGCAGCGCGCCACCTCGGCCGGGGTCGCCAACCGACGCAACGGCAGGGTGTTCAGGTAATCGGCTGCCCGCCATGGCGAATCGGCGGCCAGCAGCGGGGTGTCGGTGGGCCCGGGCGCCACCGCGTTGACCCGCACACCGGACCCGGCCACCTCCGCGGCCAGGCTGCGCACCAGACCGATGATCGCCCCCTTGGCGGCGACGTAGTGACTCTCCTGGTCCCCGCCGCCGACGGCCAGTTCGCTGGCCACCGCCACCACCGCACCCGATCCGGCCGCCAGCATGTCGGGCAGACAGGCCCGCGTCGCGTTGAACAGCCCACCGAGGTGCACCCGCAGCATCCGCCGCCAGGACGCGGCGTCGATCTGGTCGACCAGGGCCATCTCGTAGTAGCCCGCCGATGTCACCAGCGCGGCGATCGGACCGAGCCGATCCCGGATCTCGGCGACCGCGGCGGTCACCGCGGCGTGATCGGAAACATCGACCGCCACAGCGAGATCCGCGTCGGCGTCAGCGCAGAGATCCAGTGCCCCGATACAGTATCCGCGCCGGCGCAGCGCGTCGGCGGCAGCGGCGCCGATACCGCTGGCGGCGCCGGTGACAACGGCTACCGGCTCAGTCACGGGTGTCCTGCGAGTTCGTCACGCGATTCAACTTCCTCGATCACCGAGGCCTCGACGATACGGGAGCGCACCGTGGCCAGGATCGCCGTGCCCAACACCAGCAGCACCGCTATACCGATCCACACCGACCAGTCCAGGTAGCGCTGCTCGAACACGACCCGCGGCCAGGCGATGTTGAGGAACTGCAACGCCGCCCACACCACGGCGACCGCCGCGACCGGCAGGGTGGCCCGGCCCAGGGAGAAGTTGGCCGGCGTCCAGGATCGGCGCAGCAGTACCACCAGGAATCCGATCAGCGGGAACAGGAAGGCCAGATAGAAGCCGCCCGCGGTGAAGTTGACCATCAGCGAATAGATGTCGCCGGCGACGATGCTCAGCCCGAACAGCGCGGCGCCGACCACCGTGGTCACTCCGATCGCCACCACCGGGATGCGGGCCGGGCCGCGCAGCTGGGACAGCACACCGGCCGCCGGCAGCGCGCCGTCGCGCGCATAGGCCCAGATGACCCGCGAGGCCGAGGTCTGCAACGCCAGGAAGCTGGCCAGGAACCCGATGACGAACATCACCTCGACCGGTCGCGCCACCCCGTGACCCAGTGCGGTGGTCAAGGTCTCGTACACCGGGTCGGCGACCGCCCCCTCGGCGACGGCATCCAGATCCGGGATGGCCAGGATGATGGCCAGGCTGGAGTAGCCGACGACCAGCGCGATGAAGGTCAGCGAGAACAACACCGCCTTGGGCAGATAGCGGCGCGGCTCGTGCACCTCCTCGGCGATCGATCCGGCGCTCTCGAAGCCGACGAACGACCAGCCGATGAAGGCCACCGCGAGCAGGAACGGGCCACTGAGCCAGGTCCAGAGATCCACCTCCGGGCCACCGCCGGAGAACAGCACCGACAACGAGTTCTGCCGGTGGAACAGCAACAGCCAGGTGCCCAACACCACCGAGCCGATCACCTCGGCGATGATGCTGCCGACCATGAAGATCTTCAACGCCTGCCGGCCGGCCAGGTTCACCGCGGTGCCGGCCAGCAGGATTCCCAACGCGATGAGTGCCAGCGTCGTCCCCGAGGGGTCCTCGACGCCGAAGATGTTGGCGGTGAAGCCGGCCGCCCCGAGCGCGACGGTGGCCATCGCGATCACCAGCGTCCACATGTAGGCCCAGCCGGCGAACCAGCCGTAGGTGGTGCCCAGCAGCCGTCGTGACCACTGGTAGATGGACCCCTCAAGCGGCCACCGCGACACCAGCATCGCGAACACCAGCGCGACCAGGAACTGGCCGCCGAACACCAGCGCGAAACCCCACCAGAAGCTGGGGCCGGCCGCCGACAGCGCGAGGCCGAAGATGCCGTACAGCGCGACGATCGGCGAGATGAATGCGAAGGCGAACGCGAACGCCGACCAGAGGGAGAACTCGCGGCGAAGAACCTGTGGCTCGGTCATGGACGAACTATCACGCGCCCGGGCGCACGACCGCCATCGTTACCGCCGAAGACGCTGCAAACCCACCGCCACCCCGGTCGGCCATTGGATGATCGCACAACGAGAACGGGTGTTCGCATGACGGTGACGTTACGATCGACCGATGACCGAGTCGGTCCCCGATCGGGAAGTGAGCGCCCCGACGTTCGCCGACCTGCTGGAACGCTCCGGTCTCGGGCTCGGGCACCTCGACACCGGCGTGGCCGGGTTACACCGGCAGATCACCTGGTCGCACACCACCGAACTGCGCGACCCGTCGCGGTACCTGCGTGGTGGTGAATTGGTCTGCACGGTCGGCATCAGCCTGCAGACCCCCGCCGACTGCGCTGCCTTCGTCATGGCGGTGCATGCGGCCGGGGTGGCCGGCATCTGCTTCGGGATCGGCGATGTGCACGACACCGCACCGCAGGCGCTGATCGACGCGTGCCGCGACCATGGTCTGCCACTGCTGATCGCGCCGCCGGCGGTGCCGTTCGCGACCGTCAGCCGCTATATCGCCGATTTCCAGTTCGGCGGTGCGGTCGCCACCGCGCGTGCCACCAATGCCCTTGTCCCCGAGTTGCTCTCCTCACAGCGGCGGCGTGAGTCGTCGCGGGCGTTGCTCGACCGGGCCGGGCAGGTGCTGGGCTGCTATTTCCTGCTGGAACCGCCCGGTCGCCCGGTCGAGGCAGGCGCGGTGTCGGCGACCGTCGACGGGATGGGGACGGTGGTGTGGGTCGGCCGCGGCGAACCGCCCGAACCGGCCGTGCTGGAGGTGATCGCCCGGTTTCTGGCCGCTTCTCAGGGCGAACGCGATATCGAGTCCGCGCTCGCCCGCGAACGGGTCGGCCAATTGCTGTCCCTGGTGGAGCGGCGGATGCTGCTTCCCGACGCCCTGAGCCAACTGCTGGACTGGCCGGGCCTGATGGGCGGGGACATCGACTGCTCGGCATGGCCGGCCGGCGCCGGGGCGCTGTTGTCGATGGCGTTCCCCGACGCCCTGGTCGCCGACGCCCCCGAGGTGTGTCTGGTGCTCAGCACCGGCGCCGACCGCCCGGCCGAGATGGCGGCCGACCTGTCGATGCCCTCCGGGCACGCCGCGTCGGCACCCCTGACCGAACTGGGCGCCAGCATCAGCCAGGCGCGCATCGCACTGGACCTGGCACGTCAGCGTGGTGGCAGCATCGGTCCGGACCAACTGAGCACCTTCGGCAGCCTGCTGGAGGGCTTGCCGCCGAGCCGGCTGGCACCGTTCAAGAAGCAGCTGATCGATCCGCTGGAGGCACTCGATCGCGACCGCGGAACCCAGCACATCCGTACCCTGCGGGTCTTCCTGGCCGCCAACGGCTCGCTGATCGACACCGCCCGTGAGCTGTTCCTGCACACCAACACCGTGCGGCACCGGCTGACCCGGATCACCCAGATCACCGGGCGCAACCCGCTGAACTTCGAGGATCAGGCGGCCTTCACCATCGGATTGCGGGCGGCCGACCGCGGAACCTGAGGCGGCCGTGGGCGGCCGTGGGCGGCCGTGCGGCGCGAGCGTGCGCAGACTTCGCCTTCGGCGCGGCGTGTCTACCAGCAGACACGCACTCTCGCCGGGATGCGGACGTGATAGACACGTCTGTATGGAGATCCTGGCCAGCCGGGTGCTGATACGGCCGGCCGACTACCCGCGGTCGGTGGAGTTCTACCGTGACCGCATCGGCCTGGCCATCGCCCGCGAATACGGTGGTGGCACCGTCTTTTACGCCGGTCAGTCGCTGATCGAACTCGCCGGGCACGGCGGTCCGTCGGCCGGCGGGAGTCTGTGGTTGCAGGTGCGCGACGTCTATGCGACCGAGACGGAACTGACCGGACGCGGGGTGACGATCGCCCGGACCGCCGCAGAGGAACCCTGGGGGCTGCACGAGATGCACGTCGCCGACCCCGACGGCGTGACGCTGATATTCGTGCAGGTCCCCGACGACCACCCGCTGCGCCGGGACACCCGGGGCTGACGATGGCCAAATCGGTGTTGGGACGGGGCACGGCGCGGGCCCGGGTGCTCGAAGCCGCGCTGACGCTGTTCGGTGAGCACGGCGTCAGCGGCACCACCCTGCAGATGATCGCCGACAGCATCGGCGTGGGTAAGGCCTCGGTGTACTACCAGTTCCACTCCAAGGACGAGATCGTCGCCGCCGCCGCGCAGCCGATGTTCGACGATATGGCGCGGGTGGTGACGATCGCCGAGGCCGTGCCCGATCCGCGTACCCGCCAGGAGATCTGCATCAGCGGGTTCATCGAGTTCAGCGTGCGCAACCGCAGGCTCGCGGCGGTGCTGGCGGGCGATCCGGTGCTGGAGAGCATGATCGAATCCCGCGAAGACCTCACCGATATCGTCGAGCGGTTCAAGAACCTGCTGCTGGGCGGTGGGCACGGCCCGGCGGGGCGGGTCATCATCTCGATGATCACCAACGGCGTGTACTCGGCGGTCACCGACAAGGAGCTCGAGGACGTCAGCGACGAGCAGTTGCACAAGACCCTGCTGGCGGCCGCCCAGCAATTGCTGCGCACACCCGCGTATTTCGAATAGTCGAGCGTGCACCCAGATCGCATTCGTCGCCGGGTTCCCGATCTGCGTGCACCGTCGATACGGCAGGGCTACCAGACCCACACGCCCGGGTCGGCCGGTGGATAGGACAAGCAGTCCTTGGTGCCGTGCGCGACCACGCCCTTGTTGTTGAAGAACAGTTTGGCCCAGTTCGGCCAGTTCCAGGCCAACTGCTCGTAGAAGGCGTTGGTGGCGGTGTCCTCGGAGTACTGCCTGCGCCCGGCGTAGTCCATCGAGAAGAACCAGGTGATCCGATCCCGTGCTGCCCGTTGCACTTCCGGGGACTTGTTGTTGTAGTCGATCATGTAGCGCTCGTAGTACACCGGATTGGTGTCGCGCACCGCGGCCATGTACTGGTCCACCGTGCAGGTGGTCTTGAGCATGTTGCTCGGGATCGGGTATTCGTCGGTGGCATCGGCGGCCGCGGCACCCGGCGTCAGTGTGACCACGGCCGCGGCGGCCAGCCCGGCCAGCGCAAACCTGTTACGGCTCATGGCGTTACTCCTTGTCATCGGCGGCCCGGGTCAGGACATGGGTGAGCTCCGGGCAGTAGGCCGGGATGGCGGCGCCGACGAACTGCCAGGCCTGCTCGGTGCTCGACCCGTTCTGGAGTTGGCTGTGCACGAACTTCGCCGAGGCGTACACGTCGGCGTCCACCCCGCGGTGCAGGCGTTTGCACATGATCTTGGCGATCCAGGCATTGAAATCCTTCTGCCCGTACACGCCGAAGGTGTGCAGTCGGTCGGCGAACGCCTCGTCACGGTCGGCCTGGGCGACCGGTGCGGCCGCGAGTGCCATCGCCACCGCACCGGCGGCCAGTGTTGCCGTGAACCGTTGTTTCCTCATCACACCAACGCATCCTGCGGTCGTCGCTGAATGGGCGGCCAGGGCTGCGGCTTGGGACGCTGACGCACGTGCTGCGGCCACCAGAACCACTTACCCATCAGCGCGGCGATCGAGGGCGTCATGAACGATCGGATCACCAGGGTGTCGAACAACAGACCCAGACCGATCGTCGTACCGACCTGGCCCATGATGGTCAGATCGCTGACGGCCATCACCATCATGGTGAACGCGAACACCATGCCGGCCGCGGTGACGGTCGAGCCGGAACCGCCCATGGCCCGGATCATCCCGGTGCTCAACCCGGCGTGGATCTCCTCCTTGAGCCTCGACACCACCAGCAGGTTGTAGTCCGCACCCACGGCCAGCAGGATGATCACCGCCATCGGCAACACCATCCAGTGCAACTCGATACCGAGCAGGTGCTGCCACAGCAGCACCGACACCCCGAAGGACGCGCCGAGGGAGAGCACCACCGTGCCCACGATGACCGCCGCGGCCACGATGGCCCGGGTGAGCAGCAGCATGATCAAAAAGATCAGGCAGATGGCCGCGATACCGGCGATCAGCAGGTCGTAGCGGGTGCCGTCGGCCATGTCCTTGAACGTGGACGCGGTACCGCCCAGATAGATCGTCGAGCCCTCCAGCGGGGTGCCCTTGATCGCATTCTTGGCCGCGGTCTTGATCGGCTCGATCTTCTCGATACCCTCGGCCGACATCGGATCGCCCTCGTGGTTGATCATGAACCGCACCGCGTGCCCGTCCGGGGACAGGAATTGCTCCAAACCCTTTGCGAAATCCGGGTTGTCGAACGCCTCGGCCGGCAGATAGAACGAGTCGTCGTTCATCGCATCGTTGAAGGCCTTGCCCATCTCGGTCGAGGTCTCGCTCATGATGCGCTGCTGCTCCTGCATACCCGCCTGGGTCTGCTGCATGGTCAGCATCATTTCCTTCATGTTGACCATGGTCTGTTTCATCTCCGGCATGATCGCGATCATCTGCGGCATCAGTTCGTTGAGCCGATGCATCTGCGGCATCATGTCGTTCATGTTGGTGGTCATCACGTCGATACCGTCGAGCACGTCGAAGACCGACCGGATGGACCAGCACATCGGGATGTTGAAACAGTGCGGTTCCCAGTAGAAGTAGTTGCGCATCGGCCGGAAGAAGTCGTCGAAATTGGCGATGCTGTCCCGCATGTCCTCGATGTCGCCGACCATGAGGTCCATCGAGGACACCATCTTGGACGTGGTGTCCGCCATCTCCTCGGTGATCGCCTGCATCTTGTCCATGCTCGCGATCGTGCGGTCCATGTCCGCAACCTGATTGGACATATCGGCGGTGCGGTCCTGGTTGTACTTCTCGTTCAACCGCTGCAGCGTGCTGTTCTGACTGATCATGTACGGGATCGAGGTGTTCTCGATCGGCGTGCCGTCGGGCCGGGTGATGGTCTGCACGCGGCCGATACCGTCGACCTGGAAGATGGCCTTCGCGATCTTCTCGATCACCAGGAAGTCGGCGGGATTGCGTAGATCCCGATCACTTTCGATCATCAGGATCTCCGGATTCAACCGCGCCGGCGAGAAGTGCCGTTCGGCGGCGGCATACCCCTCGTTGGAGCTGATGTCGTCCGGCAGATAGAGACGGTCGTTGTAACTGGTCTTATAGCCGGGCAGAGCCAGCAGACCGATCAATGAGACCGCGATGGTGGTGATCAGGATCGGTCCGGGCCAGCGGACCACCGCGGCACCGACCTTGCGCCAGCCACGAACGCGGGTGGCGCGCTTGGGATCCAGGAACCGTCCGCCGACGGTGATCATCGCGGGACCGAAGGTCATGGCCGTCACGATCAGCACCAGCATGCCCACGGCCAGCGGCACACCGAGGGTCTGGAAGTACGGCAGCCGGGTGAAGCTCAGGCAGAACGTGGCTCCGGCGATGGTCAACCCGGAGCCGACGATCACGTGGGCGGTGCCGCCGAACATCGTGTAGTACGCCTGCTCACGATCCTCACCGGCGCTTCTGGCCTCCTGATACCGGCCGATGAGGAAGATCGCGTAGTCGACGGAGATCGCGATGGCCAACGTGACCAGCAGGCCGGTGGCGAACGTCGAGAGCCCGATGATCTCGTAATACCCGAGTGCGGCGACGGCGCCTCGCACGGTCAGCAGGCTGACGGCCACCATCACGATCATCAGCACCATCGTCATGACGGAGCGGAAGATGATGAGCAGCATGACGATGATGACCAGGAAGGTCAGCCCCTCGATCAGCCGCATACTGCCGTGGCTGGCCTCGGTCTGCTCGGCCGTCATGGCCGCCGAGCCGGTCACATAGACGTCGACGCCGTCGGGCGCCGGTGTGCTCTCGACGATGTTCTTGACGGCCTCGATGGACTCCAGCGACAGCGCCTCGCCCTGGTTTCCGGCCAGGTTCGCCGACACGTAAACGGCCTTGCCATCACCGCTCTGCACACCGGTGGCGGTCAGCGGATCACTCCACAGATCCTGGACGTGCTCGACGTGCTTGGTGTCGGCCTCAAGCTTGGCGATCAGCTCGGAGTAGTAGCGCCGCGCGTCCGCGCCGAGCGGTTCGGCACCCTCCAGCACGATCATCACCGAGCTGTTGGATTCGTATTCGTCGAACACCTGACCGATGTGCTCGGTCGCGATGACCGCCGGCGCCTCCTTCGGGCTCATCGACACCGAGCGCATCTCGCCGACCGCTTCCAGCTGCGGCACAACGACATTCAGCACCACCGCGATGGCGATCCAGGCGAAGATGAAAGGCACCGCCAGCTTGCGGAACACCCGGGCGATGCGGCCGAAATGCGCCGTCTGGTGCGGGGGCGGGTAGGCGGTGGCGATGGGCCCGGTGGGCGCGTCCGCACCATGCCGGGGCGCGCTCATGCGATTCCCTCGCAAGCTCGGTTCTCGCATGTCACCTGTCGATTCGCTCCGCAAGCGCCGCTCATGCGGACTTCACGATGCAGAAGGTCTGGACATTGGTCCCGGACTGGGTCCGCTCATCCTTGAGCACCCCGTCGACGAGAACCCGGCAGCCCAGGAAGCTGGTCTTGCCCTGCGCCACCAGATTCGCCGCGGCCGACGGCTCGGTGGTCTGCAACGTGATGGACCACGGCAGGATCGCGCCGTCCACCCGCTGCGGCTCACCGGCGAGGTCCACGTAATTCACGTCCACCGCTGCCCCTTCCGGGCCGAAGACCTCGTAGGTCACCACTTTTGGGTCGAAGGGTTCGGGATCGTTGGCGAAGTTCACCGGCGTCACCAGCGGTGGATCCGAGGCGAAGACACCGCGTATCCGGTCCACCGCGAAGCCGCCGATACCGATGACCACAACGATGACCAGCGGTAACCAGACCCGCTTGAGCAGCTGCATTTTCCCGACGCCCTTCCGCAGTGCTGTTTCGACGAAACGGCCGATGACACCCCTTGGCCACCGGACGTGCTTAAGTTATACACTCGGACTACCTGAAACAAGCCGAGCGGCTAAGTGTGGCCCATCACATGTTTATACAGGAATGAGTCACACAGCACACCGGGAGAGGTTCGATCAGATGACTGCCGGACGGTGCGCCACCGGCGGGCGCCATGCGCGCACCGCACGCGAGCGCGTCATCGACGCCGCGGCCGACCTGTTCGCACAACACGGCGTGCGCGGCACCTCACTGCAGATGATCGCCGATCGGCTCGGCGTCGCCAAAGGTGCGGTGTACTACCAGTTCCGGTCCAAGGACGCCATCGTGCTGGCACTGTTGGAACCGCTGTTCGACGGGCTCGCCGGGGTCGTCGACGCCGCCGAGGCGCAGCCGGTACCCGCGCGTGCGCGCGACACCGCGATCCGCGGATTGGTCGACCTGGCCGTCGATCAGCGCCGCGCGACATGCCTGTTCCGGCGCGACCCGGCCGTCGAGGAACTCGTCATCCAGCACGGCGAATTGTGGGCGATCGGGAACCGCCTGCGCGCGCTGCTGTTGGGCTCGGCACCCACCGACAACGCGCGGGTGGCACTGTCGGTGGCGAGCACCGGGCTGTACTTCTGCACCACGGATCCGGCGTTGCGGGACATCCCCGAGCCGGACCTGCGCGCGATACTGCTGAACCGCTTCCGGTTGTGCGTCAGCGAGCCGGGGCCGACGCCAGCGGCCAGCCCACCGAGGCCAGCCGCGACGCGACCTGGTTCAGCTCTTCGGGATTCGGTTCCTTGTCGATGAGAACCTGAATGGCGCCGCTGATCTCGGCCTCGGTGACCGGGCTGACCCCGTCGCTGGAACGCAGCACCGATTTGGCGGCCGCGACCACCTCGTCCTCGGTGAGCGAGCGCTTCAGCAGGGCGAGCAGCGCAAAGTAGTCGGTCGGGGGCACGCCCTCCGGGTAGCCCTGGTGCAGCCAACCCAGCACGTTGTCCAGGACGCCTTTTCTCTCCGTCATCGCAGACTCACTTCTTGGGAAGGAACGGGAACAGGTCGACGCCGGTGTGGTGGATGATCGTCGCCCGGGTGATCCACAGGACGGCGGTCAGGATGACCCACCCGACGAACACGAACAGTCCGATGCCGAGGAACTTCAGCGCCGGATTGGGAGCGGTGGCCGTGTCGTCATCGCCGGCGCCGCGTGCGTAGGCCACCAGGCCGAGCGCGAAGACAGCGGGCAGACCGGCGCCGAGCAGGAGGCCGACACCGAGCACCTTGAGGATGCTCTCCAGATAAACCATGTGAATTCCTTTGATTCGGCGGCTGATCGATGCCGGGTCAGACCGAGGCCGTGGGCTTGACGACGGCCTCGTCGCGCAGGTCGGCCGGGATGACGGAGTTGGTCGAGTCGTCCCAGTCGGCGTTGACGTTGCTGTGGTCGACCTTCTGCTGCTGGGCGCGCCACCACATGTAGCCCGACAGTGCGACCAGGATCAGGAAGATCAGGCCGTCGCCGAGCAGTGCGGAGCCGGTCAGCGATTTCACCCCGTGGGACAACCAGTAGGACAGCGCGCCGACCAAGCCGGCGGCGGGCAGGGTGATCAACCAAGCCACCGCCATCCGGCCGGCGACCGCCCAGCGCACCTCGGCGCCCGGCTTGCCGACCCCGCTGCCCAGGATCGAACCGGTGGCCACGTGCGTGGTGGACAGCGCCATGCCCGCGGCGCTGGAGCTCAGAATGATTGCGGCCGAAGACGCTTCGGCCGCGAAGCCCTGCGGGGACTCGATCTCCACCAGGCCCTTGCCCAGGGTACGGATGACGCGCCAGCCACCGAGGTAGGTACCCAGACCGATGGCGACGGCACAGCTGAAGATGATCCAGAACGGCAGGCCCTGTTCCTTGACGTCGCCGGTCAGATGCCCGGTGGTGATGAGCGCCAGGGCGATGACGCCCATGGTCTTCTGCGCATCGTTGGTCCCGTGCGACAGCGCGACCAGAGAGGCCGTTGCGATCTGCCCCCACCGGAAGCCTTCGCGGCGCCGCTTCTCGGCGACGTTGCGGGTGAGCCGGTAGACCAGCCAGGTGCCGCAGCCGGCGACCAGGCAGGCGATGGCGGGTGCGGCGACGGCCGGGATCAGCACCTTCTGCGTGACGCCCGACCAGTTGACGCCGGCCAGGCCGAGCGCGGCGAGCCCGGCGCCGATCAGTCCGCCGAAGAGCGCGTGCGACGAACTGGACGGGATGCCGAACAGCCAGGTCAGCAGATTCCACAGGATGCCGCCGATGAGCCCGGCGAAGATGATGGTCAGTCCGGTGGATGCATCGATACCCGGAAGCAGCGCACCGGATTTCGAGTCCTGGACCTTGAGTACCGAGGTGGTGACGGTGACCGCGACCTCCACCGAGAGGAAGGCGCCGATCAGGTTGAGCACACCGGCGAGCAGCACCGCCGTCTTGGGCTTGAGCGCGCCGGTGGCGATCGAGGTGGCCATGGCATTACCGGTGTCGTGAAACCCGTTCGTGAAATCGAATGCCAGTGCCGTGACGATCAGCAGCACCAGGATGATCAGCTCTGCGCTCATGCCCCCAATCCTGAGACATCTCTCAGTGTTTCGGGTAATTACCGGAATCTTGCCCGCACGGGTTGACCTGCGCCTTCACCTGTTCGCGGGGCTTGTTCACCAAACGTTCATCTGTCCGCCGTGCCCCGTTTCAAGTGGTGGGCCACTGCAGCGCAACCGTGCGGTATCTGGCAGGCTTCTCATGCGTGAACGGTTTCCTGGCGCGCATCGCCGCCTGGCTGACCGCCGGCTACCCGGAGGGGGTGCCGGGGCCGGATCGGGTGCCGCTGCTGGCGTTGTTGACCCGGCGGCTGGCCGACGACGAGGTGGAGGCCGTCGCCCGGGATGTGCTGGACCGCGCCGAATTCGGGGGCGAGGTCGACCACGTCGACATCAAGGTGATGATCACCGGCATCACCGATGACCTGCCGCGCGCCGAGGACATCGAACGGGTGCGGCTGCGGCTGGCCCAGCAGGGCTGGCCGCTGGATGACCCGCGCGAACCCGAACCGGAGGATCCGGCATCACCGTCCTGACCCCGCTGCCCGTCGGCCCCGGTGCCGCGGCGACCGAGATCGTGGCCGATCTCGACGCCGCGCTGCGCGGCGCGACGGCACTGCTGCCCGTCCCCGCCGACGACGCCCGCCACCGCGACCTGTTGACCACGGCGCTGCGCGCGGGCCAGCCCATCGCCGACGATATCGCGGTGGTGGTGTCGACCTCGGGCACCACCGGGACACCGAAGGGCGCCCAACTCTCGGCGACCGCGCTGATCGCCGGGGCCACCGCCACCCACCGGCGTCTCGGCGGGTCCGGCAGCTGGTTGCTGGCGCTGCCGGCCCATCACGTGGCCGGCCTGCAGGTCGTGGTCCGCAGCATCGTCGCCGGCACCACCGTGGTCGCGCTGCCGGCCGGGTTCTCCCCTGCCGAGTTGCCCGCAGCGGTGGCCCGGATGGGCGCGGGCCGGCGCTACACCTCACTGGTGGCCAATCAGTTGGACAAGGCGCTGACCGACCCGGCGGCCGCCGCCGCGCTGGCCGAGCTCGACGCCGTGCTGATCGGCGGCGGTCCGATGCCCGCCGGCGTGCGACGGCGGGCCGCCGCCGCCGGGGTCCGGGTGGTGCGCACCTACGGGATGAGTGAGACCGCCGGCGGCTGCGTATACGACGGGGTGCCGCTGGAGGGTGTGCGGGTCCGGCTCGACGACGGCCGGGTCATCCTGGGCGGGCCGGTCGTCGCCTCGGGGTACCGAAATCCGGTCATACCCGATCCGTTCGCCGAGCCGGGGTGGTTCCGCACCGACGACATCGGCGAGCTCGACGACACCGGCACGCTGAGCATCCTGGGCCGGATCGACGACGCCGTCAGCACCGGCGGTCTGACGGTACTGCCGCAGTTGGTGGAGAACGCCTTGGCGACCCACCCGGCGATCGCCGAGTGCGCGGTCTTCGGGGTGCCCGATGCCCGGCTCGGTCAGCGGGTGGTCGCGGCGATCGTGCTGGCAGCCGGGCACCCGGCGCCGGACGTGGCGGCGCTGCGCGCGCACGTCGGTGCGACGCTGGCCGTCACCGCCGCACCCCGGCAACTGCACATCGTGGACACGCTGCCCCGACGCGGTATCGGCAAGCTCGATCGGCGCGCCCTGATCGAGCGGTTCGGCGGGCATGATGGATCGGGTGAGCGCAACTGAAGTGACCACCGTCGAGCAACTCCGCGAGATCGTCGGGCACCCACACCCGGCGGTGGCCAACAAGGTGGCCACCAAACTCGCCGATGCGCACCGCACCTGGCTGCAGAACTCACCGCTGTGTTTCGTGGCCACCACCGATGCCGACGGCCGCGTCGACGTCTCACCCAAGGGTGATCCGCCCGGGTTCGTGCACATCATCGACGACTCGACGATCGCCATCCCGGAGCGCCCGGGCAACAAGCGGGTCGACGGCTACCTCAACGTACTGGCCAACCCGCACGTCGGCACGCTGTTCGTGATCCCCGGTCGCGGCGACACCGTCCGGGTCAACGGGACGGCCCGGATCGTCTCGGACGCAGCCTATTTCGACGCGCTCGCGGTGCGGGGTAAACGACCGATCCTGGCTCTCGAAGTCGATGTCGAGGAGGTGTTCTTCCACTGTTCCAAGGCGTTCCTGCGGTCGGATGCCTGGAAACCCGACACCTGGACCCCTGAATCGGTGCCCAGCACCGCGCAGCTGGCCAAGTCCTTCAAGGCCGAGGAGACACTTGAGGAACTGGAGGCCTATTACAGCGAGGAGAATTACCGCAAGCAGCTCTACTGATCGGGCTCGCGCACCATGATGGCCCGGGTGTAGAGCAGGTGGAAACCACTGCGCTGCACGTTCTGCTGTGATTTCGACCCCGGCGAGGTCGTCACCACCGCGATATCGGCGCCGGCGGCCGCGGCGTCGCGCAGTCGCACCTGCAGCAGCGCGGTCTGCACGCCGCGGCGCCGGTGCGCCGGTGCCGTCGCCGCCCCGGCCAGCTGCGCCACCCGGTCGGTGATCCGCAGGCTCCCACCGCCGGCGATCTGATCGTCGCGCAACGCCAGGTAGGGCGCGACACCCGCGGCGGCGAAATCGCGTTCGGCGCGTTCGATCACGTCACGGGGAAACTCCTCCGGGCTGGGCACTCCCTCGGCATCGGGGTGGGCGAACCCCTCGACCACCACATCCACCCAGCCATCGATCTCGTCATCGCGCGCGAGCCGGACATCGATCCCGTCCGGGACCGGCTGCGCCACACCGTCGAGTGCGCGGCCCAGCACATCCTCGAAGGCCAGCACCCGATAGCCGCGGCCGGCGAGCAATTCCAGGATCTGCGGGTCGGCGAGAGAGCTCAGCTCGATCACCGTGGGCGCACCGCGGCCGGCATAGGCCTGCTCCACCCGGTCGAGATCGGCGGCGGCGGGCACACCGGCGAACCCCAGTCCGGCCACCTTGTTGAACGGCGCGCCGGGCTCGGCGTAGGCAGCGACCGCGCCGGCCAGGGGCAGCGCGAAGGCCTCCGCGCCGCGGCGCTCGGCGGCCCGCACCGCGGCGTCCATCAGCGCCGCCTCGGCATGTTCGATACGCCGGGCCAACTCGATTCCACAGAACAGCACGCTCACGGCGGGACACTCTGTCAGGACAGCGACATCAACGCCACATAAATAACGGTGCCCGCGAAGATGGACAGCAGCGCGTGCCGCCGCCACAGCTGCAGACCCACCGTCACCAACACCGCGATGCCCAACCAGAGCTGTTGTCGGCCAGTGGCTTCGGGCGCGTCACGGACGGTGTAGAGGGCCAGCATCACCATCACGCCGAGCGGCATGTGCAGGCTCAGGTACCGCACCACCGCGCTGTGCCGCATCGGGGCCAGCGCGGCGAACGGCAGCGCCCGCAGGGCCCAGGTGACCGCGGCCGCCACGCCGACCAGCAGCGCGATGTGTCCGGTGTCAGGCACGGCTGCACCTCATCCGCACCAGCAGCAGCACGGTGAACGCCGCGAACGCCCACAGCAACATCTGCTGCGGCGCCAGCAGCCAGGCGCCCACCGCGCAGGCGGCCGCGGCCGACGCGGTACGGCGGTCCGGATGCTGGCGATAGGCCTCGATGGCCAACACGATGAACAGCGCGGTCAGCGCGAATTCCAGGCCGGCGAGCTTCTCGATCGGCAGGGCCTCTCCCAGCAGGCCGCCCAGGCCCGCCGACGCCGTCCAGGCCAGGTGCAGACCGCCCTGCATGCCGAGGAGCTGCCGCGAAGTCCAGGTGGCGGCCTCCGGGCTGACCCCGACGGCGAACGCCTCGTCGGAGAGCACGTAGGTGCTATAGGCCTTGGCAACCGGTCCACGCACCCGGTGCAGCGGAAAGGACAAGGCGTAGAACACGTGTCGGGAGTTGACGATCAGCGTGGTCAGCGCGACCGCGGCCACCGGCGCTGCGGCGGCGGCCAGCCCCACCATCAGGAACTCCAGCGACCCGGCGTAGATGACGGCGGCGAACACCGGCGCCCACCACCACGCCAGGCCGGCGTGCACCACCAGAAAGCCCAGCGCCATGCCCAACGGCAGGAAGGCCAACCCGATCGGGGCGGTGGCACGTAAAACCGACATCAGGTCAGTTTGGCAGCATCGGTTTGTGGGTAGTGGGGCCGATCATGCGTACCGAGTTCTACGCCCAGATAGATCGGCTGACCGCCGAGCTCGGTGAGATGTGCGAACTCGCGGCCGACGCTGCCGACGACGCGACGGCCGCCGTGGTCGAATCCGACCCCGCAGCGGGTGCCCGCGTCCGGTCGACCCTGCGGCGGCTGGACGAACTCAACGACCGCGTCGACCGGCGCGCCTTCACATTACTGGCCCTGCACGCGCCCGTCGCGCATGACCTGCGGGTGATCATGTCGGCGTTCTCAATAGCTGCCAATGCCGACCGGATGGGCGCCCTGGCGGCCAATGTGGTCAAGATCGGTCCGGTGCCCCAGGAGGCCAGGGCCGTGTTCGCGAAGATGGGTCGGCTGGCGGTGGCGCTTGCCGAGCGCGCCCGACGGGCGGTGCTCGGGGATGACGCCGAGGAGGCCGAGCGCATCCGGCTCGACGATGCGGCGATGAATGATCTGCACCGCGAGCTGCTGACCCGGATCCTCACCGACAGCTGGCCGCACGGCGTGCAATCCGCGTCGGATGTCGCGCTGCTCGGCCGGTTCTACGAGCGGATCGCCGACAACGCCGTCGAGATCGGACGCCGGGTGATCTTCCAGGCCTCCGGCGAGGCCCCGCTGAACGACCCCTCCTTCAGCTGATTCGTTATCCGCCCGCCGCACAATCGTGTCCGGGCGCGTGTCGCTGCCCACAGAAAACTGTCACGGATGTTAATAGAGTGATTTTTGTGAATAATGGGTACTTATGAGGCGCCTGTAAAGGACAGGCGCCACCCGAGGAGAGAAATGGCCGCCCGACGCACGACCATGCTCTGCGCAGCGGGATTGGCGCTCACGCTGTTGAGCCCGGTCACCGCCCCTGTCGCTTCCGCCGCACCCGAATGCCCCGACGTGGAGGTCGTCTTCGCGCGCGGCACCGACGAACCCGCCGGGATCGGGAAGGTCGGCAAGGCCTTCGTCGACACCCTCAAACCGATGCTCGCCAAGGGCACCACCGTCAACGCATACGCCGTGAAGTACCCCGCCACCTGGGATTTCATGAAGGCGGCCGTCGGCGCCAACGATATGAGCAAGCGGGTGCAGACCATCGCCAGGCAGTGCCCGGACACCAAGATCGTGCTCGGCGGCTACTCACAGGGCGCCGCGGTGGTCGACGTCGTCGCGACCGCACCGATCGCCGGCCTCGGCTACACCGCACCACTGCCCGCGTCCGCGGTGCCGCACATCGCCTCGATCGTGGTGTTCGGCAACCCGTCGGCGCGCATCGGTAACCCACTGACCCGGATGAGCACGGTCTTCGGTTCGCGTACCGCCGACCTGTGCGCCCCGGCCGACCCCGTCTGCTCACTGGGCCGCAACTGGGACTCCCATGTCCGCTATCAGGAGTCGGGGTTGGTGAAGCTGGGTGCCGAGTGGGCCGCCAAGCTGATCAAGGCACCGAAGCCGGCAACGCCGGAGCAGGCCCGAGAACCGGATACAGCGAGTGCGTCCCGCGCAACCCCTTGAGCTCGACCTCGCGCGGTGAACCCAGCACAATGTCGTCGAGATCACCGACTGCGGCGGCCACCGGCGCACTGAGCAGGATTTCCCCGCCGTCGGCCTGACCCGCCACCCGCGCCGCCATCGCGACGTCCAGTCCGAACAGATCCTCGCCGCGCCGCACCGAGGTGCCCATGTGCACGCCGATGCGCACCCGGATGGCTTCCCAGCGCGCTGCGTCGGCCAATGCCGCCTGCACCTCGGCGCTGCACCGCACGGCGTTCTCCGGATCGGCGAAGGCGATCATGAAACCGTCACCCTGGTTCTTGACCACGTGCCCGCCGTGCTTGTCGACCCGCGACTGGACCAGCTTGTTGTGCTTGCCCAGCAGCCGCACCCAGGCCCGGTCCCCCATCGCCTCGTTGGCCTCCGTCGAGCCCTCGATATCGGAGAACACGATCACCACCCGGCCGTCGGCGGTCAACCGGGCCAGGTCCGGGCGCTCCACCTGCGCCCAGCCGGCCAGATCCTCGATCGAGTTGCGCACCGTGGCGCCCAACCCCTTGTTGATGATCATGTCGGCGGTCTGGAAGACCGTCTTGATCGCCATCGGCGCCACCCCGCGGCGGCGTCGCCGGCGCCGGTCCTCCTGCTCGGCCAGCAGCCCGGCGAGCTCGCGGCGCACCTTGCCGAGCTGGCGGCGGCTCACGATGAACAACACCAGGAAGGTGATCAGCGCCGCGGCGAGTAGACCGACGGCCGCGAGCAGGACGATCTCGGTGGTCGGCACGCCTTGATTATCGCCGCACCGGCGCCGTCAGTCCGGCAGGGAACTGCTGAGCCGTTCCGTGGCGGCCAGGTAGTCCTCGATGAACTCGAGCACGACATCACGGGCGGGCTTGACCTTGTTCATCAGTCCCACGCCCTGTCCGACGAAGTACGTCGACAACGCCCGCGCGCCCTCGTGCCCCTGATCGGCCAGCGCGTCGATGCGTCGGAGCACCGGCTCGGACAGCATGTTCTGCAGCGGCAGCGGAAGTGGCTGCTGCCCACCGGGATTGGGCGCCCACGCGTCGGTCCAGTCCGAACGCAGCTGGCGCGAGGGCTTGCCGGTGCGCCCGGCCGAGCGCACGGTGTCCCGCGAGCTCGCGGCCAGCATCTTGGTGACGGTGTGCGGTTCGGTCTCGGCTTCCTCGGTGGTCAGCCACACCGAACCGGTCCATGCACCCGCGGCGCCCAACGCGACGGCAGCGGCCATCTGCCGACCGGTGACGATGCCACCGGCGGCCAGCACGGGGACCGCATCCTCGATCGCGTCGATCACCTCCGGCACGACCACCAGCGTGCTCACCTCACCGCAGTGGCCGCCGGCCTCAGTACCCTGCGCCACGATCAGGTCGACCCCGGCGGCGACCTGCTTGACGGCGTGCTCCTTGGCGCCGACGAGCGCGGCGACCGGGATGCCCCGCTCGCGGCCGGCCTCGATCATGTAGTCCGGCGGCACACCGAGCGCATTGGCCATCATCTTGATGGGGTGGCTCATGGCCACCTCGAGCAGTTCCTTGCCGTTGCCACCGGAGAGCACGGGCTTTCCGGTGCGGACCTTGGCGTCGGGTTCGATGCCGTGGTCGGCCAGCAGCTTGTCCACGAATTCCCGATAGCTGTCCGGGATGCGGGCCGCCAGGTCGTCGCCCGACAGCGTCTCGCCCTTACCCTCGAACGTGGCGGGCACGATGATGTCGATGCCGTAGGGCCTGCCATTGACGTGCTGGTCGATCCAGGTGAGTTCCTGGTCGAGGCGCTCCGGCGAGTACGCCGCGCCGCCCAGCACGCCGAACCCGCCGGCATTGGTCACCGCGGCCACCACATCGCGACAGTGGCTGAAGGCGAACAGCGGGAAGTCGATGCCATAGCGTGCGCAGAAGTCCGACGCGGAAGTGGGAGCCATCCGCTCATTATCGACACCTGTCAAGTTTGTTCGGCACCGGGTCCCGGTTGCGCCACCCATAGTGTGGAGGGCATGCGCATCGGCCGACGGGAACTCGTGGCGCTGACGATCGGCGTGGTGTTGCTGGTCGCGGCGTTCGTGGTGCCCCACCTCGACCTCGGGATCGTCACCCCACTGATCAACAGCACACCGGAACGCATCCGGGATTTCGCCCAGACGGCGCCGTTGTTCGGTTGGTGGGACGCCCACGTCGGCTGGGGCACCATCGGGGCGCTGGCCATCGGCGCGGCGGCGGTGCTGTGGGGCCCGACATTGGCGGGCCGGCTGCGCTGGCCTGCCCTGCTGGCCGCGGCGTGGGCCACCTCGGCGCTGTGGGCGTTCTCGTTGGCCATGGTCGACGGCTGGGAGCGCGGCTTCGCGGGCCGGCTGACCGCCCGCCACGAGTATCTGCGCCAGGTGCCCGACATCACCGACATCCCCGAGGCATTGCGCACATTCTCGTCCAGAATCCTGGATTTCCAACCAGATTCATGGATCACCCACGTCTCGGGGCACCCGCCCGGCGCGCTGCTGACCTTCGTGTGGATGGACCGTATCGGGCTCGGTGGTGGCGCCTGGGCCGGGTTGCTGTGCCTGCTGGCCGGTTCCAGCGCGGCCGCCGCCATCCTGCTTGCCCTGCGTGCCGTGGCCGACGAGACGGTCGCGCGGCGGGCGGCCCCGTTCGTGGCCGTGGCGCCGACCGCCATCTGGATCGCGGTATCGGCCGACGGTTACTTCGCCGGCGTCGCGGCGTGGGGCATCGCCCTGCTGGCGTTGGCGGTACACGGCAGCGCACCTTGGCAACCGGCGGCCGGCGCCGCTGCGGGACTGCTGCTGGGCTGGGGCATCTTCCTCAACTACGGATTGGGACTGATGGCCGTGCCGGCAGTGGCGGTGCTGGTGACCGCGCCGAACTGGCGTGCCGCGCTGCGCACCCTGCTACCGGCCATCCTGGCCGCGCTGGCCGTCGTCGCGGTGTTCTACTCCGCCGGGTTCTGGTGGTTCGACGGGTACGTCCTGGTGCAGGAACGGTACTGGCAGGGCATCGCCAACGACCGGCCCTTCCAGTACTGGGGGTGGGCGAACTTCGCCTCGACGGTCTGCGCCATCGGACTGGGCAGCGTGGCCGGTCTCGGCCGGGTCCTCGACATCACGGCGTTGCGCGGCCGGTCGGGCGTGCACGTGTTGCTGACCGGGGCGCTGCTGTCGATCGTGCTGGCCGATCTGAGCATGCTCAGCAAGGCCGAGACCGAACGCATCTGGCTGCCGTTCACGGTCTGGTTGACCGCCGCCGCGGCGCTGCTGCCGGTGCGATCACACCGCTGGTGGCTGGCGCTCAACATCATCGGCGCGCTGGCCGTCAACCATCTGATCCTGACGAACTGGTAGCCGCCGCAACAGGTGGTAGACCGGCACGCTGAGCCAGACCACCGCCAGCGCGATCGCCAGCCCCAGCGGATAGTCGCGGTCCAGCACGCTCGGATTGTCCGGGCGCAGTCCCGGCCTGCCCAACACCGGGACCGCCAGCAGCAGGAGCACCACGCTGCACAGGGCGGCCACCGCAACCGGTGACCGCCATGAGACACCGAGCACCCGTGCACCGGCCCAGCCGGCTGCGGCGCACAGCGGCGCGAAGACGAGATCGTGCACCACCACCGCCACCACCGCCCAGATCAGGATGCGGGAGATGACCACGGGCGGATTGTCGGTCAGCAGCACGGCCCCGTATCCCGCCAGCACGACACCGAGCAACGCGAGCGCGACGCGGATGACCGTCATGGCAGTATCTCGATCCGTGACAGCCACTTCGTCTGCAGCACACCGGGTCTGCTGGGGGCGATCAACCGGCACGGATAGCCATGGTCGAGGTCCAGGGTCTGACCGTTGACCCGCAGGGCGATCAACGTCTTCCCGTCGCGGGCGTGCCGGGCCGGCAGCACGGTGCGCGAATACGGGCCTGGCGGCTCGAGTGAGATCATCCGCACATCGGAATCCGGTGCCGCACCGACCGTTGTCAGCAGCTCGGCCAGCACCACGCCGGTCCAGTCGGCGTCGGCACTCCAGCCCTCCACACACGCGATCGGCAGGCGGTGCGTCACCTGCGGCAAGGCCCGCAGCTCGTCGATGGTGAAGGACCGGGTCCGGGTGCCATCGCTGACGGTCAGCCGGTACTCCGGCGCGGTGGCCGCCGCGGTCACACCGGCGGCGACGGCCGAGCGGTTGACCGGAAGCCCTTGCGGCCCTTCGCCGGTACGCGGGGCGAGCACCGATACCCGGCGCAGCAGCGGCACCGACTGCCCGATGGTCACCACGGTCGCCGCGCCGACGGCCAGCCAGGTGGCGCGCAGTACGGTCCGTCGGGTCGGCCCGGGTGTGTCGCGCTCGTCGACGGTTTCGCCCAGCGCGCGGCGGATGACGGGCAGCTTCACCGCGATGTGCAGCAGCACCGCACCCACCGCGACGTAGGCCATGGCGTAATGGGCGGTGGGGAAGTAGAACCGGAAGGCATACCACTGCGCGATGTTCAGCAGTCCGGTGCTGAGCTCGAACAGGATCGCCGCGACCAGGACGAGGATCGATCCGCGTTCCAACAGCCGGACGGGCCCTCCCAGAATGGGCCGCTCGAACAGCTTGGGCCACACCGACCACAGCTTGACCACCACCAGCGGGATGGCTGCGATCCCGCTGGCGACGTGCAGTCCCTGGGTGAAGCGGTAAAGCCAGACCGGCCGGGTCGGCCAGATGAACCATGGCTGGGGATGCTGGATGAAGTGGCTGAGCAGGCCGGTGACAAAACACACCGCCACCGCCACCCCGAGAACAACGCCGACCCGCGCCGTGACGGCGGTGCCGCGCAACCTCATCACCGCACCAGGCTGACGACCACCCGGTCACCGATCGGGTGCACCGCCCGCAGCGTGAGTCCGACGTCGTCGGCGATGCGCGCCGCGCAGTCCAGTCCCACCGAAGCCCATTTGAACCACGGCCCGATCATGAGGGTGGATTCCAGGCGTACCCATTGCGATTTCACACCCGTTGTCGCCATGTCGAATTCGGCCAGACACTCCCCGCCGACGCACAGCAGTTCGCCCGCGCGCCGCAGTACCCGCCACGGGTCGCCGCCCAATCCCACGTTGCCGTCGGCCAGTAGTGCGGTCTGCCACCGTCCGGTCCCCGGCAGCGGCCCGAACAGGTCGCGGCACAGCGCGGGGACTCCGCTGCTGCGGGCCAATTCCACTGCCGTCGCTGACTTGTCGACTCCCAGGGCGGGCAGACCACGCTGCACCAACCCCACCAGCAACCGCCCCGGGCCGCAACCCAGATCGATGGTGGGACCCGAACACAGATCGACGATGGCGCGATCGAACGGCCGGTCGTCCTGTTCGCTCACCAGCCAGTCGTGCACCGGTAATCGGGTGATCTGCCCGTCCTCATGCCGGATCCAACATCGCTCGCCGTCGAGGGCCTGATCGTACAGTTGTCCGTGCATCTCAGACCCCGACCGCTCGGGTGGCCGCCGCGAATCTCGCCCCGGGCGGACAGCACCGCCGCACGGTGTCGATGTCCGCGACGGTGTCGACGTCTGCAAGCTCGGATACAAGTTCCACACTCAGTCCTGTGTGGCGCAAGGCGCCGAGCGTTACAGCGCCGGTGTCCGCCTGCGACATCGGCACGTCACGCAGACATCTGGCCCAGGCCGCCTCGCGCACGCCCAGCACCCACCAGCCACCGTCTGCGGCCAACCCCAGCACCGCGTCCGCTCTCGCCAACGCGTCCACACAATCGACGAGCAGCGGCGCGGTGACCTGCGGGGTGTCCATGCCGATCTGCACCACCGGTAGCCCGAACGCGGCGGCGTCCTCGTGTGCATGCACCAGCCGGTCGGCGAAATCGTCGCCCCGCTGGGCGATCACGGCAAAGTCAGCCAGTCGATCGACGATCTCGGCGGAACGGCAGGCGTGGCTGAGATCCCCGGTCATCGCGACCACGCGGTGTTGCACCGGTGCGGCCGCCACCGCGTCAAGAGTGTCCAACAGGGCCGCAGCGGCGATATCGGCGGCCGTCTCAGCACCCAGATCGGCGGCCAGCCGGGTCTTCGCCAGTCCGGGAATCGGCGCCTTGGCCACCACCAGAACGGTGGCCGGCAGCATCAGATCGCCCGCCAGAAGTCCAGTGCCGCAACGGCACTGCCCTTCACCGAGCCGCTGACCTTCGACTTGCCCCCGGTTCGTGGCCCATAGTCGACATCGCGCTCGACGACCCGCCAGTCGGCCTGCGCGGCGCGCACCAGCAACTCCAGCGGATAGCCGGAACGACGGTCGGTCACGCCGAGTCCGAGCAGGGCGTCGCGTCGCGCGACCCGCATCGGGGCGATGTCGTGCACCGGAAGCTTGTAGCGTTGGCGCAGCCGCCAGCACACCGCCGCCGTGCCCAGCCGTGCGTGCCACGGCCACTGCAGGCCGGGGGTGGGCCTGCGCCGCCCGATCGCCATGTCGGCGCCGCGGTCGAGTTCGGCCACCAGCTCCGGTAATTGGCCGGGATCCAGCGAACCGTCCCCGTCCAGAACGGCAACGATGGGCGTCTTCGCTGCCATAACACCTGCGTGAACCGCCGAGCCGTACCCCGGCCGGGACTCGCTCACCACCGTCGCGCCGTGCGCGCGAGCCACGCTCGCGGTGTCGTCCGTGCTGTTGTTGTCGACCACCAGCGCCGTATACCCACTCGGTGTGGCCCTCAACACTTCGGGCAGCGACTGCGCCTCGTTCAGACAGGGCAGCACCATCGTGACGAGCGTGGGGTCGATGTCGGGCATGTCACCGACGCTAGGCGGCTCTCGCGCCGCGCACCACCGGCTAATCCCGGAGCGGCGCGAAGGCGAACTCCCCGAGACCGTCGCGGGGATCCACCGCGGCCCGGAATCCCAGCAGCTCAGCGGCCCTGGCGGGATCGGCGACGATATGCCGGACATCACCGTTGCGGTACTGCCCGGTCACCACCGGCGGCGGCGCACCGCGCGCCTCGCTGAGCCGGGCGGCCACCTCCAGGATGGACACCGGTCGCCCCGAACTGACGTTGAAGGCCGCAAACCCGCCCAGGTCGGCCTCCACCGCGGCGACATTCGCCGCAGCGACATCGTCGACGTGCACGAAATCGCGCATCTGCCCGCCATCTTCGAACACCTTGGGCGCCCCGCCGGCCTCCAGCTGCGACCGGAAGATCGCGGCCACCCCGGAGTACGGGGTGTCGCGCGGCATGCCGGGCCCGTACACGTTGTGATAGCGCAGCGCCACCACCGATCCGCCGACGGAATCGTTGAACGCCAACGCGTAATGCTCCTGGGCGGTCTTGCTCGCCGCGTAGAGGCTGCGCGGTTTCAGCGGTGCGTCCTCGTCGACCAACCGCCACCGCAGCGGCTCCCCACCGATCGGGCAGCGGTGCTCGAACACGCCGTCGTCGAGGTCCGCCCGGGTGCGGGGCAGCGGCTCGACCTGGCCGTGTTCGGGGCAGTCGTAACCGCCCTGGCCGTAGACCACCATCGAGGAGGCCAGCACCAGCCGCGAGCACCCGGCGGCGAACATCTGCGCCAGCAGCACGGTGGTGCCGTAGTCGTTGTGGCTGCCGTAGGACGGGGCGTCGGCGGCGTTGACACCGGCGCCCACCACCGCGGCCTGATGGCACACCACGTCCACGCCGCTCAGCGCGCCCGCCACCGCGTCGGCGTCCCGGATGTCGAGTCGGCGGCAGTCCGCCGGCGGTTGGGCACCGTCGCGGTGGGCCGCGTCCAGCATCGCGTCGACGGCGACCACCTCGTGCCCGGCTGCCAGCAGCTGCGCCCAGATACGGCTGCCGATGAAACCGGCCGCGCCGGTCAGCAGCACCCTCACGGCAGTTCGAACGGCAAGGTCACGCCCTCATGCGCCAGGCAGTGCGTACAGGTGCGTTCGGCTGCCACACCGGCGATGGCCTCATGCACCAGTTGCTTGAACCCACCGATGTTGCGCTCGAACTCGGCGAACACGTCGACCGCGCGGACCCCGGCACCGGCCTCGACGCCGGCATCCAGGTCGGTCACCAATGCAATTGCGGCGTAACACATCTCGAGTTCCCGAGCGAGCACCGCCTCCGGATGGCCGGTCATGTTGATCAGGCTGAACCCCTGCCCGGCGTACCACTGGCTCTCCGCGCGGGTGGAGAACCGCGGTCCCTGCACCACCACCATGGTGCCGCCGTCGACCACGCCGGGTAGATCCGCGGCGGCGGCCCGCAGCGTCGGGCAGTACGGATCGGCGAAGCCGACATGGATGCCGCCGGAGTCGAAGAAGGTGTCGGGCCGGCCGCTGGTGCGGTCGACCAGCTGGTCGGGCACCACCATTGCCCCGGGGCCCAGCTCCGCGGTGAGGCTGCCCACCGCGCACGGGGCGAAGATGCGCCGCACGCCGAGCGCGCGCAGCGCCCACATGTTGGCCCGGTACGGCACGGTGTGCGGGGAGAACTCGTGAGAGAGTCCGTGCCGGGGCAGGAATGCGACCTCGTGACCGGCGACGGCACCGACCGTGATCGCCGCGCTGGGTTCGCCGTACGGGGTGTCCAGGTTGACGGCGCGGGCGTCGGCGCCGAAGAACGTGTAGAAACCGCTACCGCCGATGACGCCGATCACTCGTCGCGCTGACCGTCCAGTTCGGCGCGTTCGGCGGCCTGCCGGGCGGCATCACGGATCGCGAACGCGTCGGTGGCGAGCCCGCCGATGGCACCGGCGACGTCCTTGACGGCGGTCGTGATGATCGACGCGACCTCCCCCACCGTCGAGGCCACGGACTCCACGCCTTCCTGAAGCGCGTCCTTGGCGATTTCACTCTTGCTGAGTCGGTCAGTCATCTGATCAGTCTCATGCCGACTCCGCGATGTGACAAGGTGCGCCGCGTCACCGCTGTTCAGGACATGCAACGATGGCCCGCGTGGCTAGCTTCGCGCAGTGGGTGTCCGGCGCCCGCCCCCGCACCCTCCCCAACGCGATCGCACCGGTGATCGCCGGTACCGGCGCGGCCGCCTGGCTGGGCTCCGCGGTGTGGTGGAAGGCGCTGCTGGCGCTGGCAGTTTCGCTGGCGCTCATCATCGGGGTGAACTACGCCAACGACTACTCCGACGGCATCCGCGGTACCGACGACGTACGCAGCGGACCGATGCGCCTGGTCGGCTCCCGGGCGGCCTCACCGCGGGCAGTGCTCACGGCGGCGATCGTGAGCCTGGCCATCGGCGCATCGGCCGGCCTGGCGCTGGCCATCGTCAGCCAGCCGTGGCTGATCGCGGTCGGCGCCGTCTGCATCGCCGGGGCCTGGCTGTACACCGGGGGGTCGAAGCCGTACGGCTACCGCGGTCTCGGCGAGGTCGCGGTGTTCGTCTTCTTCGGACTGGTGGCCGTGCTGGGCACCCAGTACACCCAGGCGATGCGGGTCGACTGGGTGGGCCTGGCACTGGCCGTCGGCATCGGGTCGCTGTCCTCGGCGGTCCTGGTGGCCAACAACCTCCGAGACATCCCCACCGACACCGAGTCCGGGAAGATCACGCTGGCCGTGCGGCTCGGGGATGCCCGTACCCGGCTGTTGTTCCAAGCACTGGTCGCGGTGACCTTCGTGCTGACCCTGGTGCTGATGCTGGCCACCCCGTGGGCGGCCGCCGGATTCCTGGCGCTGCCGCTGGCCGTCCGCGCGGCGGCCCCGGTGCGTGGACGGCTCGGCGGCGCGGCGCTGATCCCGGTGCTGCAGTTCACCGGGCTGACGATGCTGGTGTGGTCGATGGCGGTCGCCGCGGCGCTCACGCTCGCGTAACGGAGGCGAATGAGACGTTTCTGCGCTCTCCCGAGGCCGCAGACCAAAAAAACGTCACTCTCACGCTCTCTCTGCGTCCGGGCGGCGCAAGGCGGTCAACCGGTTGGCCCGACGGACCGCCCAGAACACCACCAGTAGGGCCAGACCGAGCAGCGGGTAGCCCATCCCGATCCGCGCGACCGCCAGCCACCCGGTGTGACCGCCGTCGTAGAGCCATTGCTGGACAACAAATCTCGCGGCGAACAGCACCACGAAGGTCAGGGTGGCGACGTCGAAGGCCCGCAGCACCGCCTTGTCGGCGCGCCAGCTCGGGTCCGGCCCGCTGCTGCGCAACAGATTCCAGATCACCCCGACCACCGGGCGACGCATCAGCACCGACACGATGCACGCGGCCGCGCAGACCAGGCTGATCCAGATACCGGGCAGGAAGTAGTTCTCCGCCGAGCCGGTGAAGTATGCGATGCCGGCTGCGAGCGCGACACCGAGCAGTCCGGACACCGCAGGCTGGATCGGCTGGCCCCGCAGGCGGCGCACCACGATCAGCCCGACGCTGACCGCCAGGGCGCCGACGACGGCCGCGGTCAACCCCGCGATGGCATTGACGATGACGTAGGCGAAGGTCGGCACGCTGGCATAGACCAACCCCGAGATGCCGCCGACCCGCTCCAGGACGGTGGGTTCCCGCTCCTCGGTCGCGCATGCTTGTTCAGACATGAGCACATCGCACACTCGGACGTAGCGGCACAGTCAAGTCGGCGGCATGGGCATGATGGGTACGTGGCGTGGAGCACCCGGGAAATCGCCGACCTGGCCGGCACCAGCCTGCGGGCGGTGCGGCATTACCACCAGATCGGCCTGCTGGCCGAACCGGAACGACGGTCCAACGGCTACAAGCAGTACGGCGTCGCGCACCTGGTTCGCCTGGTTCGCATCAAGCGGCTGGTGGACCTGGGTTTCTCACTGCCTCAGATCGCGGCACTGGGCGACACCGACGAGCATCCCGAGCAGGCGTTGCGCGAGCTCGACGACGAGTTGGCGGCGACCATCGCGCGTCTGCAGCAGGTGCGCGACGAACTGGCCGAGATCCTGACCAACTCCGCGCCGACCGACCTGCCCGCCGAGTTCGCCGCGCCGACCGCGGCGGCCAAGATGACCGACGCGGACCGCAAGCTGGTGGTCGTGCTGAGTCGGGTGCTGGGCCCGCGCGGACGGCAGGCCTACGCCGACCTGATCGGCGACACCCGTGAGGATCCGGCCGCCACCGAGCTGGATGATCTGCCCGCCGACGCCGACGAGGCCACCCGCCGGGACCTCGCCGAGCGGCTGGCGCCCTACATCTGGCAGGTGCGGCAGGACCATCCCGCGCTCAGCGAGGCGCGCATCGACGCACCGCGCGGTGCCCGCTTCGCCGAGAAGGCCATCGGCGCCGCGATGGCTGATCTGTACAACCCCGCCCAGCTCGATGTGCTGCGTCGGGCCGGCGAGATCGTGGCGGCCCTACAGGCCGAGGGTGGGCAACGGTAACGGTGCGAGCCGGTAGGCCGGCGGTTCGCTGCCGTGCAGGTGCCGCACGAAGTAGTCCCAGGTGCGCCGCAGGAAATAGTGCTGGCGCCCGACCAGCGCGTGCTCGGCACCGGGAATGACGATCAGGTCGAAGTCCTTGTCCGCCTTGATCAAGGCGTCGGCCAGCCGCAGCGTCATGTAGGGGTGCGCGTTGTCGTCCAGTTCACCGTGGATGAGCAGCAGCTTGCCGCGCAGGTTCTCGGCCAGTGTCGCGTTCGAGATCGCCCGCCTGCCGTCGGCACTGACATCACCGTGGTAGTGCTCGGCCCACATCGCGAGATTCACACCGTTGTCGTGATTGCCGGAGGTCGCCACGGCCACGCTGTAGAAATCCGGGTACAGCAACACCGCGCGGGCGGCGGCGAACGCCCCTGCGGACTGACCGGTGATGCCGACGCGGGTGGTGTCCAGCCAGGGATACCGGTGCCCGAGTTGCCGGATGGCCGCCACATGGTCGTCGAGCGCCCCGGCATTGCCGAGGTCGCCGTAGGAGTGATCGTGAAAGGCCTTGCTGCGCCCCGCGGTCCCGCGCCCGTCGATCGCCACCACCGCGAACCCGAGCGCGGCGTAGGCCTCCGGTTCACCCTGGTGCATGGCGTCGAATGACGGTGCCGCCCGGTACACCTGCGGCCCCGGATAGCTGTGTTCGATGATCGGATAGCGGCGCTGCGGGTCGAAATCGTGTGGCCGCCAGAGCAGTCCGAAGATGGGAGTCGTCCCGTCGGCGGCCGTGGCGCGGAAGCGCTCCGGCGAACGCCAGCCCAGCTGCTCGAGGGCCTCGGTGCCCGGTGCCTCCAACTCGACGAGCACCGCGCCGTCCGGGCCGCGGACGACCGACCGGGTGGGCATGCGTACCGACGACGCCCGGTCCACGAAGTAACCCCCCTCCGGCGGGGCCACCGCGTCGTGATCGAGGGTGTCATCGGTCAACCGGGTGAAGCCGTTGCCGTCCAATCCGATTCGACAGACCTGCCGCAGATACGGGTCGTCGTCGACCAGCCCGTTCGCGACGAACCAGACCTGCCGGGCATCCTCGTCGACCCATAGCAGGCTGCGTACCAGCCACGGACCCTTCGTCACCTGGGTGACCTGGGCACCGTCGGCCGAGTAGAGGTACAGGTGGCCCCACCCGTCGCGTTGTGACCACCACAGCACCTCGCCGGTGCCCAGCACCCGCACCATGTGCGGATCACCCAGCAGCACCGTCGGGTCGACGCGGGTCCGGCCGACCTCGCTCACCAGCGTGGTCACCGCACCGGTCGCCGGGTCGAGGCGGCGCAGTTCCAAGGAGCGGGCATCGCGGGAGTGCTGCAGGAAATAGGCGTTCTGTCCTGACCACCAGGCATAGACCAGCGCCACGTTGTGCATGATCGGGGTGGGTTCGGTCTGCTGGCGTACCTGGGTCCGGTCGGCGATGTCGAGGACATTCCACGTCATCATCGCCACGGGCTCCTCGCCGGGCATGCTGTACCGGGTGCGGTGCTCCACCGGACGACCACCATCCGGCGGGCTGGATTCGATGAGCACCAGTTCGGGCACCTCGCGTTGATCGATGCGCTGCACCAGGATTCGGCTCGAATCCGGGGACCAGTGCAGGACCACCGGCGCGGGCAGGCCGAGCAACCGGAACAGTGAGCGCAGCCCGGTCGTCCCGGGCAGGCCGCCGTAGTCGAAGTGTGGTTCGGCGTCATCGGTGAGCGCGAACTCCTCGTCGCCGGCGCTCCGCCGGACCCAGATGTTGCCGTCGCGGCGGAACGCGACCCAGACGCCGTCCGGTGAGGGCACCTCTGCGGGCACCGGCGCCGGCGCGCCTGAGGGCCCCAGCGTCGCGCCGGCCCACTCCCAGCGCTCACCGAAGGCACCGAACACCACCGTGTCCGCATCGGTGATCTCCACCGCCGAGATCGGCAGATCGGCACCGGTGACCGCATGCCCCGATGCGACCGTCAGCGCCGCGGCCAGCGCGTCGTGGTCGAACGCGTCGCGCCGGCCCGCGCCGTGCGGGTCGACCGTGACGTAGCGGTTGCCCACCTGGTACCAGAAGCGTGCGCCGCCGCTGAGCCACTGCGGGTGCAGTGCGTTGCCGGGCACCTTGCGGGCCCGATACGGTGTGAGAAGTTGTTCGGCGCGGGCGTAGTCGGAGTCGGTCACGATCGTCGTCACGCCGACATGCAACACCCGGACGTAGCGGCATACTCAAGCCGCGACCGCCGCGGGCGGGTCTAGGGTTCCGGGTCCTCGCCGCGCAACCGGGCCTGCAGGCTCTGCTTGTCCTGGCGGCGACGCTCGTCGAACTCCGCGATGCTCAGGGTGGCGCGACGACGCAGCGGTGCGAACACCCAGATGCCGAGCGGCAGCGCCAACACGATGGCGAACAACACCGCGACCACGACCGGGAATTCGCGCAGCCCGACCAGATGTCCGGCACCGAGGATGACACCCGTCAGCACGGCCGCCAATGCCAGCCGTGCCAGCAGATAGGCTCCGACATCACGCAGCATCCGGGTACCCGGCCGAGATTCAGACACGGCCCGAGCCTACCGACGGGACGCGTATATTCGGAGTAAGGAGGTTTTCGTTGCAGTACTTACTCCTGGTCCTGTTGGTGGCCGGGCTCGCCTATCTGACATTCCGGATGCTGCGCGCATCGGCCAACCGTCCACGGCCCCGGGTGATCGGGCCCGATGACGATCCCGATTTCCTGCGGCGGCTACGCGACGGCGACAACCCGCGCTCCTAGGAGGCGGGAAATCCCGCGGCCACCACGGCCGCCAAGCGCAGCAGCGCATCCCGGGTGGCCGGCTTGAGCCGGTCCAGGCTGATCTCCGCGCCCTCCTCCAGATGCGGATCGAACGGCAACTGCAGCACCGCACGGCAGCGGCGCGCGAAGTGGTCGACGACCTTCTGCAGATCGACCTTGCCCGACCGGGGCCGTACCCCGTTCACCACCGCGACGGCGTTGCGGACCAGATCCTGATGACCGTGCGCGTCGAGCCAGTCCAGGGTTGCCGAGGCCGACCGCGCACCGTCGACCGACCCGGAACTGACCACGATCAAGGCGTCTGCCTTCGCCAGCACCGCGGCCATCGCCGAGTGCAGCATGCCTGTCCCGCAGTCGGTGAGCACCAGGCTGTAGTAGCGCTCCAACAGCTCGACGGTGCGGGCGTAGTCCTCGGAGCTGAACGCCTCGGAGACGGCCGGATCCGATTCCGACGCCAGCACTTCCAGCCGACTGGGCCCTTGCGAGGTGTAGCGCCGGACATCGCTGTAGCTGCTGATGCCCTCGGCGTCGCGCAGCAGATGGCGCACCGTCGCCGGGGTCTCCAGCGGGACCTTCTGACTGAGGGTGCCGCGGTCGGGGTTGGCGTCCACCGCGATGACGCGGTCACCCCGGGTGGAGGCGAAGGTGGCGCCCAGCGTCGCGGTCACGGTGGTCTTGCCGACGCCGCCTTTCAGTGACAGCACCGCGATCCGGTAGCAGCCGCGCAGGGGCCGGGAGGCCTGCTCCCGCAATGTCAGCTCGCTGGTGACCTTGGCGCCCTGGCCGAGGTTGATGAGCGTGAAGGACCCGAGGTAGAGCCAGCGCCGCCACCCACCGGCGGGCACCTGCTTGGGCTGGCCGAGCAACGCGACGGTGGACAGGTCCAGATACGGCGCGGGCAGCGGCACCGGACTGGTCTGCGGCGGCGCCGTCATGTCGTGCGCCGGCACCGGAGGCGCGACGGCGGGGAATCCGCGCGGAGGCGTCGGCGCGGTCCACTCCGGCGGCAGCTCCTGCGCCGGATCGACAAACCGTTGCTGATCTCTGAAGCTGAGCTCACCCCCGGACGTCATCGGTGTCAGCCCACTCCGGCGTACGAGTGCAGCCCGACGGTCACCAGGTTGATGAAGAACAGGTTGAAGACCATCGCGATGAAGCCGACGACGTTGATCCAGGCCGCCTTCTTGTCGCGCCACCCGGCGGTCGACCGGGCGTGGAGGTAGGCGGCGTAGACCACCCACGCGATGAACGACACGGTCTCCTTGGGGTCCCAGCCCCAGTACCGACCCCACGCCTCCTCGGCCCAGATGGCCCCGAAGATGACGCCGAACCCGAACACCGGGAACGCGAAGATGGTGGTGCGATAGGCGATCCGGTCGAGGACCTGCCCGTCGGGCAGCTTGCCGATGACCCGGCCCAGGCCGTTGTCCTTGTCGGCCAGCGGCGACATCTTGAGTAGGAACAGCAGGCTGGCGACGCCGGCGACCAGGAACACCCCGGAACCCAGACTCACCACCGAGACATGGATCGGCAGCCAGTAGGACTGCAGCGCGGGCATCACCGGGGCGGCGTGGGTGTAGAGCCACTTGCCCGACACCGTCAGCAGGATCAGCGTCGGCGCCAGCACGAACACCCACAGCACCCGGTACTGCGGTTTGCGCAGCACCACCGCGGCGGCGACCAGACCCGAGAAACAGGTCAGGTTGATGAACTCGTACATGTTGCCCCACGGCACCCGGGCCGTGGACAGCCCGCGCAGCACGATGCAGGCCGCGAGCAGGACGATGCCGGCATAGGACAGGGCCACTCCGGTGCGGCCGATGCGCTCGTCGACCGAGCGCGAACCGTCGTCGACGACAATGCCCGGGGTGTCGCTGGCCTGGCCCACACGGGCACCCACCAGCTCACGGGCCTCCACCTTGCGGCTACGGGCATAGGCGAGTTCGACGGCGAGCAGCAACAGCGCGAAGGTCAGCACCACCACCGACGAGGTGAACGCCCAGTCCGAATAGCGCGCCAGGTCGAGATCGATATCGGTGCTGTTCACGTGTTCATTCCTTTACTGCGAGCAGCCGGTCGGTCAGCTTCTCGAACTCGTCGCCCCATCCGGAGTTGTCGGTGCGGGCAAGTCCGCCCAGCTCGACGCTCACGGTACCCGCCGAGCCAGGGGTAATTCGAACCCAGACGCGCCGCCGGCGCACGATCAGCGACACCAGCAGGCCGCCCATCATGGTCAGCGCGAACACCAGCACCCACACCTGGGCCGGGTCGTGGGACACCTGGAGGTTGATGAACGGCACCGCACCGTCGAAGCGGACGGTGGTCCCGTCGTCCAGCCGGGTCTCCTGGCCGACCGTGAGGTTGACCCGGGCCTCCTTGTTCAGCCGGCCCTGCCCGATCAGCCGGGGATCCAGGTCGAAGATCGACTGCGGGCGCCCGGTGTCCAACCCGGCGTCGCCCCGGTAGATGTCGACGGCGACCGCGGGCTTGTTCATGGCCGGGAAGCTGGACGACAGCAGGGTGCCGTGCAGGAACTCGGTCGGCGCGAACAGACCCTGGATGGCGATCTGCTGCGTGCGGCGTTCGTCCGGGTCGGGGTAGGTACCGGCCGGCGGGTCGATGCGCACCACGCCCGAGGACAACAACGTCAGCGGGTCGTCGGGGCGGAACTGCACGGTGTTGGTGCGGGTCTGCCCGTCCGGGAAGGTGACGGTGAAGGTCGGTGCGTAACCGTGGCCCTGCAGGTAGATCCGGTCCCCGCCGATGCGCAGCGGATGGTTGACCTCCAGGCGGTAGTCGTTCCACACGTCGTTGGCCAGGTCCTCGCCGGCCTGGTACTCGATGTTGGCGGCGAAGCTGACGGCCTGCCCGCTCGGCAGGTAGTCGGCGTCGAAGTCGTTGACCTTCACACAGATCGGGTACAGCGAGGTGCCGTCGACGGTATTGCCCGCCCGGAACGAGTCGAACGCCGCCGGTGACGCCGAGCAGAATCCCGGCCCGCCGTTGGCGATCACGATGACATTGCCCTCGTAGCCGAACAGTTTGCCCGCCGCGATGGCGACCAACAGCCCCAGCAGGGAGAAGTGGAAGACGATGTTGCCGAACTCGCGCAGGTACCCCTTCTCCGCCGAGATCTCGATGCTGGATGTCGCCGCCGGAGCGGCTCCGGTGGCACCGTCCCCGGTCGTGCGGGTGGTGCGCCGCCAACCCTTCAGCCGCCGATCGACCTGCGACGCGAACTCGGCTGCGTCGGTGTCGATCTGGGCCTCGTGGTGTTTGGGCAGCCGGCCCAGGTTGCGTGGTGCGGCCACCGGGACGGCACGCAGGCTGCGCACGTGCTCGAGCATCCGCGGGGTCAGACAGCCCACCAGAGACACGAACAGCAGCACGTAGATCGAGGTGAACCAGAAGCTGGAGAAGACGTCGAAGGCCTGCACCCGGTCCAGCCACGGCCCCAGGGTGGGATGGTCGGCCAGATACTCGTCGACCTTGCCGGCATTGAGGCTGCGCTGCGGCAGCAATGCGCCCGGGATGGCGGCCAGCGCGAGCAGGAACAGCAGCACCAGCGCGGTGCCCATCGAGGTCAGCGTGCGCCAGGTATTGCGCAGCAGCGCCCAGACCGGCTGCAGAACTCTCATATCGGCAGCCTCACGTCACTGACAAAGGCATCGCGCACCCAGGCCACGAAGTCACCCCACAGTCCGGTCACCAGCGCGACGCCGACGCCGATCATCAGGACCCCGCCGAAGATCTGGATCCCGCGGGTGTGCTCGCGCAGCCAGCCCAGCCCCCGCACGGCGCGCGCGGACCCGAAGGCCAGCAGCACGAACGGCAACCCCAGCCCCAGGCAGTAGGCGATCACCAGGGCGATGCCGCGGGCCACCGCCGAACCCTCGGTGGCCGAGGACACCGCGATCACCGCGGTCAGCGTCGGGCCCAGGCACGGCGTCCAGCCCAGCGCGAACACCGCACCGAGCAGTGGGGCGCCGCCCAGGGTGGACAACTGGCGCGGCGCGAACCGGGTGTCCCGTTGCAGAGCAGGCACGAATCCGATGAACACCAACCCCATGGCGATGGTGATCACCCCGCCGATGCGTTGCAACAGTTCTTGATTGGTGATCAGCGCGGTCGTCATGCCGAGCACGGCGACACTGCCGAGCAGGAATACCACGGTGAATCCCGCGACGAACAGACCGGCCGCGCCGGCGACCCTCCACCGGCCGGGGCCACCGGAGATGGCAGCCAGATAGGACAGATAACCGGGCACCAGCGGCACCACGCACGGCGACGCGAAGGACACCAGCCCCGCCAACAGGGCCAGCCCGGCTGCGAGCAGCAGTGGGCCACCGGTGATCAGATCGCTCACTGTGCCATCACTTCTCGGAAGCCAACCGCTCGACGACGGGTTGCAGATCATCGGTCAACAGCTCGCGGAGGAACACCGCGGCCACCCGGTGCTGACGGTCCAGCACCAGGGTGGAGGGAATGACCGTGGTCGGGTACTTGCCACCGAAGGCGATCATGGTGCGCATCGAGGGGTCGTAGATCGACGGGAAGGTGATGTTGCGGTCGGTGATGAAATCGACTGCCGCCGTGCGGTTGTTGTCACGCACATCGATGCCCAGGAACTGCACGCCCTGCGCGCGGGTCGCGTCGTACACCTGCTGCAGGTGCGGCATCTCCGATCGGCACGGCCCACACCACTGGCCCCAGATGTTGATCACCACGACCTTGCCCGCGAAATCCGACAGGGCCAGCGTCCTCTCCGGGTCCATCAGATCGGGTCCGGCGAGTTTGCCGGGCGTACCCCGCGATTCGGGCGGATCGTAGAAGATGTCGGTCTTGCCGCCGGGGGCGACGAATTCGAAGGTGCCGCCCTGAGCGACGGCGTCGTCACCGGTCGAGCAACCGGTGAGCACCACCATCAGCGCCACCAGCGCGGCAAGCCACTTCACTAGATTCCCCAGGGCTCCGTGTATCCCCACCGGATCAGGCGGTCGTCGTCGAAGGTGAACGAGGTGATCGACGAGAGGTTGCACAGCCGGCTGTGCGGCAGCGGCAGGTGCGGCAGCGAACGGCCGGTCATCGCGCGGCGCAGCGTTTCCACCGGCAGCTGGTGGCTGACGCAGACGGCCTCGTGCCCTTGGGCTTTGACCCGCGCACGGTGCAGCGCGGCGGTCATCCGGGGGGCGATCTCGTCATAGGGCTCACCCCAGGACGGCTTGCGCGGGTTACGCAGGCGCGGCCAGTTACGCGGATCGCGCAGCGCGCCGTCGCCCGGTGCCACCCGCTTACCCTCGAAATCGTTCCACGACTCGATCAGATCGGCATCGGTGTCGATGTCCAGACCGTGCGCCGCGGCGATCGGCCCGGCGGTCTGCTGCGCGCGTTCCAACGGCGAGGCCACCACGTAGGTGATGTCGTGGGAGGCCAGCCAGTCCGCGGCGGCCTGAGCCTGCAGCCGGCCCCGTTCGGACAGGTTGTAGCCGGGCAGCCGACCGTAGAGCACCTTCTCGGGGTTGTGCACCTCGCCGTGCCGCATCACGTGCACGGTCGTCCGGACGGGTGTCACCGGGTGGGCCCGGAGGCTTGCGCCGCCGCGCGGGCGGCGTGCGGCAGCGCCTCGGCGATCTTGTCGAACGCGGTGTCGTCCAACGCGGTCGAGACGAACCAGGTCTCGAAGGCGCTGCACGGCGGGTAGATGCCGGCGTCCAGCAGGGCATGGAAGAAGGCCGGGTAACGCCAGGTCTCGGTGGCCTTGGCGGTGGCGAAGTTCGTCGGCTGTTGGTCGCCGAAGAACACCGTCAGGAAGTTGCCGGCCCGCGAGATGGTATGCGCGACGGAGGCGTGCGTGAGCGCATCGGTGAGCAGCGCTCCGAGCCGGTCGGCATGGGCGTCGAGCGTGCGGTAGACGGTGTCGTCGGCGGCGCGCAGCGTGGCCAGACCGGCGGCCATCGCCACCGGGTTCCCCGACAGCGTCCCGGCCTGGTACACCGGCCCGAGCGGGGCCAGCCGCTCCATCACCTCGGCCCGGCCGCCGAACGCCGCGGCGGGCAGTCCACCGCTCATGACCTTTCCGAAGGTGAAGATGTCCGCGTCCACCGGATCCAGGCCGTACCAGCCGGCGCGGCTGACCCGGAAGCCCGTCATCACCTCATCGGAGATCAGCAGCGCACCGTGCTCGGCGGTGATCCGGCGCAGGGCGGCGTTGTAACCGGGCAGCGGCGCGACGGTGCCCATGTTGCCGGGGCTGGCCTCGGTGATGACGCAGGCGATCTGCTCGCCGTGCACCGCGAACGTCTCCGCGACGGCGGCTTCGTCGTTGTAGGGCAGCACGATGGTGTCGGCCGCGGCGGCGCCGGTGACCCCGGGCGAGGACGGCAATCCCAGGGTGGCCACCCCGGACCCGGCGTCGGCCAGCAGCGCGTCGCTGTGCCCGTGGTAGCAACCCGAGAACTTGACGATCTTCGGCCGGCCGGTGAAGCCGCGGGCCAGGCGGATGGCGCTCATCGTGGCCTCGGTGCCGGAGTTGACGAAGCGGATCCGCTCGACCGGTTTCACCCGGTCGATGATCTCGCGGGCCAGTTCGGTCTCGGCGGGGGTCGGCGCACCGAAGGACAGCCCGTCGGCGGCGACCCGCTGTACCGCTTCGACGACCTCGGGGTGCGCGTGGCCGAGGATCATCGGCCCCCACGAGCACACCAGGTCGACATAGCGGTTGCCGTCGGCATCGGTCAGCCGGTAGCCACCGGCACTGGTGATGAAGCGGGGCGTGCCACCGACGGCGCTGAAGGCGCGCACCGGTGAGTTCACCCCACCGGGGATCACCGAGGACGCATCGGCGAACAACGCAGCCGACGCCGAAACGGACGACACGGTGCTGCTCATGGCATCCAGTGTTCCAGCCGGAGCAACTCCGTCAACTACAGGGTGTAGTGGGCCGAGCGTGGCAAATCCCACAGTCGACTTTCGCAAACTTCATTGTTAGGGCAAAGTATGTTTTTACGTGCAAAACGTTCCGTGCAGTGTAGTGATAGGAAATTCGGGGATGACAGATCAGCTATCGGCCAGCGAACCCGTCATCCGCTATCCCTTCGGGGTGCCCGCCGGCCGGTGGCGCCGAGCCGTCAAAGTCGGCGCCGGCCGGGCGTTGCTCACGCTGCGCCCGGGCCACGGCCGTCGGCTGCTCGAGCACGGCGACCCGCACACTTTCTCGCTGCTCGACCGGCTGATCCTGGCCGGCTGGACCGACCGGGCCGGCCCGGCGGACTGGGCGGCGCTCAGTGCGCTGCATGAGCGCTTCTGGGCGGGCCCCGGCGGTGCGAGGTTCAGCGAATCGGCCGAGATCGCGGGACGCTTCGAGCAGTGGTTCCTGCGCGAGCACGCCCGGCCCGTGGAATTCCTGCAGACCGAGCTAGCCGACCGGGCCTGCCCGGCGCTGTGCGAGATCGGCAGCGGTAACGGCCTGGCACTGGAGTACCTGAGCCGGCAGTTGCCCGATATCGGACGCTTCGTCGGTATCGACATCAACGAGCACGCCACCCGCGAGAACGCCCGGCGCTGGTGCGACGATGCCCGGCTCGGCTTCGTCAACGCCGACGCCGTGCGGTGGATCGAGGACCACGCCGGACGCGACTGGACCTACTTCTCCAACGCCGGCGTGCTCGAGTACTTCCCGGAGGACAAGGTCCGCCACCTCTACCGCATCACCGCCGAACGCGGTGGCTGGTGGCTGATCACCGAACCCGTGTACGCGGGCTACGACCTGGACACCGAGACGCGGTCACGCCCGCACGGCTCGGAGTTCAGCTTCTGCCACAACCATCCGCACCTGCTGCGCGAGACCGGCTGGGAGGTGGTCGACCAGTACCAGACCGAGGTGTCCGGCATGCGGTTCCTCACGGTGTCGGCCCGCAAGGTCGCCGGATGAACACGATTCAGGACCTGTTCGCCGCGCAGGCCGCCCGCACCCCGGGTGCGCCGGCGATCATGCACCGCGACGGCACCCTCAGCTACGCCGAGCTCAACGCCCTGGCCAACGCCCTGGCCCACCGACTGCTCGACGCGGGTCTGACCCCCAACACCGGCGTGGCCTTCCTGTGCGACCGCACCCCACTGCTACCGATCGCGTTGCTGGGCATCCTCAAGGCCCGCGGCTACTACATCCCGCTGGACCCGGTGTACCCGGCCGGCCGGATCAACGGCATCCTCGCCGACGCCGCCCCGTTCGCGCTCGTCACCGACCGTGACGATGACGCCCTGCGCGCCATGGGCGTCGAGGCGGGCACCCGGACCGTGCGGCTGACCGCCGAGGACACCGGGCAGACGATCGATCCGCCGGCCGGTAGCCCGGAGGATCTCGTGTACTCCATCTACACCTCTGGGTCGACCGGTAAACCCAAGGGCACGTTGAACTTCCAGCGCGGCGCGGTCAACGTCAACCGCTGGATGATCGACGGATTCGGAGTCGGGCCGGACACCCGTGCGCTGGTGGCCACCTCGATCGGCTTCGACATCACCAGTAAGGCCATCTGCTCGCCGCTGCTGACGGGCGGCACCGTCGTGCTCTACGACTCCCCCGTCTACGACCCGCCGCGCATCCGGGCCGCCATCGTCGACTTCGACGTCAACACCATCAACCACACCCCGACCGGGCTGCTCGGCCTGATCGAGGACGGCACGCGGGAGACCTACGCGCAGATGGCCGGTGTGCGACGGCTGCTGATCCTCGGTGAAGCCCTGCGGCTGGACCGTTTCCGGCCGTGGCTCACGCACGCGCGGCCCGCATTGTTCAACGGCTACGGCCCCACCGAGTGCGCCGACACCGTCGCCTTCCACGAGGTCACCGACGCCGACATCGCCGCCGGTGGGGACTGCCCGATCGGGACCGCGCTACCCAACGTCACCCTGACCGTCCGCGACCGCGATCTCAACCTGGCCGCCGCCGGGGACAAGGGTGAGCTGTGTGCGCAGGGTGTGTGCGTCGGCGGTGGCTATCGGAACCTGCCCGAGCAGACCGCGGCAGCCTTCGTCGCGGACCCGCTCGGCGGCGAAACGCTCTACCGCACCGGTGATCTGGTCAGCCGCCGGGCCGACGGCGCCCTGCTCTACCACGGCCGGATGGACCATCAGGTCAAGATCCGCGGTCACCGCGTGGAACTCGGTGAGATCGAACAGGCACTCAACCGCGTCCCCGGCGTGCTGGAGAGTGTGGTCACCGCGCCCGCGCGGCCCGACGGGGAACGATTCGTGGCGGCCTATCTGCGGACCTCCGCGGAACTGCTGCCCTCGGACATCAATGCCCTGCTGGCCGAGACGCTTCCGGACTTCATGGTGCCCGCCGCCTACACCTTCATGGACGCCTTCCCGGTCAACGCCAGCTTCAAGGTGGACCGCAAGGCACTGCCGGAACCGGTCCTCGGCCGGCCCGCACTGGGCACCGCCTACCGCGCGCCGGTCTCCGAACTGGAGAACAGCCTGGCCGCCATCTGGGCGGACTTGCTGGGCTTCCCGGGAGCCGGGGTGGATGACCCCTTCTTCGAACTCGGGGGCAACTCGCTGCTGGCCACCCGCCTGGTCACCCGCGTCAATGCCGTTCTGGACACCGAACTCTCCATCACCGACTTCTTCGAGGCACCCACCATCGCCGGGGTCGCCGGGCGGCTCTCGGCCCCCGAACCCGCCGTCGCGGTGGCTCCCGCCGCGCACCGCAGCGCACCCGCCTCGGGACATATCGCGATCGTCGGGATGGCCGCCCGGGTGCCGGGCGCGGCCGACGTGCGGGTGTTCTGGCGCAATCTGCTCGACGGGGTCGACTCGTTGGAACTGCTGGACACGGCGTCCGACGATCCCGACTTCGTGCCGGTCAGCGGCTGGGTCGCCGATTCGGAAGCCTTCGACCACAACTACTTCGGCTACACCCCGCACGAGGCCGAACGCATCGACCCACAGCAGCGGCTGCTGTTGGAAACCGCCGTCGCCGCATTCGAGGACGCCGGGATCGCCACCGCCACCACCACGCTGCGGGCCGGGATCTATGCCGGCGTGGCGGCCAACAGCTATCTGACCCGCAATGTGCTGCCCCATGACGGGACCGCCGACTACGGGCTGGGCTACGCGCTGGTCGGCAACGACAAGGACTATGCCGCGACCCGTATCGCCTACAAGCTGGGGCTGACCGGACCCGCGATGAGCGTGCAGACCGCGTGCTCGTCCAGCGGTGCCGCACTGCATCTGGCGTGCCAGGCGCTGCTGGCCGACGACTGCGATGTGGCACTGGCCGGCGGGGCGTCACTGCCCTGGCAGTACCGCAACGGGCATCAACATGTCCCCGGTGGGGCACTGTCCGCCGACGGGCGGGTCCGCGCGTTCGACGCCGCGGCCTCCGGGATGGTGCTCACCGGTGGCGGTGCAGCGCTGGTGTTGCGTCGGCTGGAGGACGCGGTCGCCGATGGGCACACCGTGCACGCGGTCATCCGGGCCACCGCGCTGAACAACGATGGCGCGCAACGGGCCAGCTTCACCGCGCCCAGCATCGCCGGGCAGCGCGCGGTGGTGCGGACCGCACTGGACCGCGCCGGCGTCAACGCCCGCAGCATCGGTGTGCTGGAGGCGCACGGCACCGGTACCCCGCTGGGTGATCCCATCGAGGTCGCCGCCATCACCCAGGCCTGGCGGGCCGATACCGCCGACACCGGGTTCTGCGCCATCGGCAGCGTGAAGACCAACATCGGGCACCTGGATGCGGCCGCGGCCACCGCCGGCGCCATCAAGCTGGCGCTGATGCTGCGCGAGGGTGAGCGTCCGGCCACGCTGAACTTCGAGCGCCCCAGCCCGGACTGCAAGTTCGAGACCTCGCCGTTCTTCGTCAACGACACCCGCACCGGCTGGGCGGGCGACGAACCCCGCCGCGGCGCGCTGTCCTCGTTCGGCTTCGGCGGCACCAACTTCCACGCCATCTTCGAACAGGGTCCGGCCGCCGTCTCGACCAGGGCCCGGCGCCAGTGGCAGGTGCTGCGCCTGTCCGCCCGCTCCGCCGAGTCGCTGCAGACCCAGATCACCGAACTCGCCGAGTTCCTGGGGTCCTCGTCGGCGCCGCTGGCCGATGTGGCCTACACCCTCGATGTCGGGCGCAACCGGCACCCGTATCGGGCCGCCGTCGTCGCCCGCAGCTGTGCCGAGGCGGCGACCCGGTTGTCGGCACCGGAAAGCATTGTCCGCGGCACGGATCCGGCGGCTCGACCACACCTGGTGTTCGCGTTCCCGGGACAGGGCGCGCAGCACCCCGGCATGGGCCGGCGACTCTATGAGACCGAGAGCGTCTTCCGCAGCGCGGTCAACCAGTGCGCCGACATCCTGCTGCCGGCACTGGACGTGGACCTTCGCGATCTGCTGTTCTCCGAGGAGGAGTCCGCCGCGCAGGCATTGCGCGACACCCAGCTGGCCCAGCCCGCCATCTTCACCATCAGCTACGCCACCGCGCGGTTGTGGATGAGTTGGGGGCTGTCCCCGCAGCACATGATCGGCCACAGCGTCGGCGAGTTCGTGGCCGCCACGCTGGCCGGGGTGTTCGAGCTCGAGCACGCGCTGTTGATCCTGGCCGAGCGCGCCCGGCTCATGCAGTCGATGCCCGCGGGCGGCATGCTGGCCGTCCGGTTGTCCGAGAACGAAGCCGCCCGCTACCTTTCCGGTGATGTCGCGATCGCCGGGGTCAACTCGGCGAAGGTGACGGTCCTGTCCGGTCCCCACCCCGAACTGGCCGAGATCCGGACGCGGCTGGAGTCCGACGGAGTGGCCAGCACGGTGCTGCACACCAGCCACGCCTTCCACTCCCCGATGATGGAACCCATCGTGGACCCGTTCACCCGGGTGGTGGCCCAATACCCGCGCAGCGCACCGATGCTGCCGTTCTACTCGAGCCTGACTGGGCTGCCCGTCACCGATCAGCAGGCCCAGGATCCGCACTACTGGGCGCTGCAGCTTCGCAACGCGGTGCGCTTCGCCCCGGCACTGCTGCATGCCGCGCAGACCCCGGGGACCGTAATGCTCGAATGTGGGCCGGGACAGAACCTGACGACCAGCGCGTTGCAGTCCGGGGTGACCGCGGTGGCATCGTTACCGCACGCACGCGCCACCGATGCCGATGATGCCGAGCACATTTCGACCGCGGTGGCCCGGCTGTTCCTGGCCGGTGTCGACCCCGACCCCCGTCGGGTGCACGCCGGCGAGACCCGTGTCCGGGTCGGCCTGCCCACGTATCCGTTCATCCGGACCCGGCACTGGTTGACCCCGACGGCGGCGCTGCCGGTCAGCGCCGATGCCGGCGTCGCACCGGCGGCGGTCATCCCGTCCGCGGCCGCGGACTCCGCCACCGACACGCTCACGACCGTGCGTGTGCTGTTCGCCGACGTCGCCGGGGTCGAGATCGGACCCGCCGACGATCATCGGTCGTTCCTGGAGATGGGTTTCGACTCGCTGCTGCTGACCCAGATCACCACGCAGCTGAACTCCCGGCTGGCGGTGTCCCTGCGGTTCCGTCAGTTGCTGGAGGAGTTCCCGACACCGGCCGCACTGGCCGGGCACCTTGACGAATTGGCCGGTGGCACCGCAGCCACTGCGAAGGTGTTCGGCGCCGGCGCCCGCATCAGCACCAACGCCGGTGAGGCGCTCACCCCCCGGCAACGCCACGCCCTCGACGAGTTCATCGCCCGCTACACCGCCCGCACCGCCCGCAGCCGCGCCTACGCCGACGAGCACCGTCCGCATCTGGCCGATCCGCGCGCGGTGTCGGGGTTCCGTCCGTTGTGGAAGGACCTGGTCTACCCGATCGTGTCGGACACCTCCAAGGGTCCGCGGTTCATCGACGCCGACGGGAACTCCTACGTCGACATCACCAACGGATTCGGTTCGGTGTTCTTCGGCCACCGGCCCGATTTCGTCGTCGAGGCCGTGCACCGGCAGATCGACCGCGACATCATCATCGGCCCGCAGAACCCCGTTGCCGGCGAGTGCGCCAAGCTGTTCGCCGAACTGACCGGGCATGAGCGGGTGGCGTTCTGCAACACCGGGTCCGAGGCGGTGCTCGCGGCGATCCGGCTGGCCCGCACGGTCACCGGACGCAATCTGATCATCCAGCACGAGGGTGACTACCACGGCATCACCGACGAGGTGCTGGTGCGCAGCACCCCGAGCGGCAAGACCGTACCCGCGGCGCCCGGCGTCCCACCGGAGAGTGTCGCCAACACCATCGTGCTGGAATACGGCAGCGCGGAATCGCTTGCCGTGATCCGGGAACGGGCCCACGAGTTGGCGGCCGTGGTCATCGAGCCGGTGCAGTCGCGCAAACCGGATCTGCAGCCCGCGGACTATGTGCGTGAGGTGCGCCGCATCTGTGACGAGAGCGGTACCGCACTGATCATGGACGAGGTGGTCTGCGGGTTCCGGGTACACCGGGCCGGCGCCCAGGGCGTCTGGGGCGTGAAGGCCGATATCGGCTGTTACGGCAAGGTGTTCGGAGCCGGTATGGCCGTCGGCGCGCTGGCCGGTGTGCCGCGGTTCATGGACGCCCTCGACGGTGGTGTCTGGCAGTTCGGTGACGACTCGATGCCGGAGGTGGGGGTCACCTACTTCGCGGGGACCTTCGTCCGGCATCCGCTGACCATGGCCGTGGTGCACGCCACGTTGCAGCACATGGTGGCCAATCCGGACCTGCAGGAGCGCGTCAACGCATGCGCAAAGACATTGGTGGACAGACTCAATGCGCTGTTCGCCGCCGAGGGTGTGCCCATGCACATGGGCAGGTTCGGCTCGTTGATGAAGCCGGAGTGGACCCAGGAGCTGGCCTTCGGTGAACTGTTCTACTACTTCCTGCGCGAAGCGGGCGTCAACGCCTGGGACGCCCGGCCCAACTACCTGACCACCGAACACGGCGATGCAGAGGTGGACCACATCGTCGACGGGTTCGCGTACGCGATCGCGCAGATGAAGCAGGGTGGATTCTTCGACGATGTGTCACCCACCGCCGAGCTGTACGGCGCGACCGTCGATGAGGACGGGGTGATCACGGTTCCCAGCACCGAATCCCAGCGCGAGGTGTGGCTGGCCGCACGGTTCGTCGGCAACAACAGCGTGGCCTACAACGAGGGACTGGACCTCAGTCTCGCCGGCCGGCTCGACACCGATGCGCTGACCCATGCCCTGCAGACCCTGCTCGATCGTCACGAGTCGCTGCGGGCGCGGTTCTCCCGCGACGGGCGCGCACTGCTGATCGACCCGGCGCTCGGTCTGGAACTGCCGGTACACGATCTGATGCACCTGGACCCGGATCAGCGCGCGGCCGCGCTGCAGGCATTGCGCGACGAGGAGATGTCGACGACGTTCAACCTGCGCACCGGCCCGTTGGTGCGGTTCCGGTTGGTGCGCGTCGGCGCCGAGCAGCATCACCTGCTGTTCGTCACCCATCACGCGATATGCGATGGCTGGTCGGGCGCTGTGGTGCTCGGTGAGCTTGCGGCGCTCTACTCCGGACACGTCGAGGGCCGCTCCGTCGAACTGCCCGCCGCGCCGCGCTATGCCGACTACAGCGCGGTCGAGCAGCACTTCCTGGGATCTCTGGAAGGCCAACTCCACCAGGACTATTGGCTCAAGCAACTGTCCGAGGTTCCGGCTCCCCCGCAGTTGCCGCCGGACCGATCCGGCGCCGACGACGATCTCACTGCGGCCCGGGTGGATCTTGCACTGGACAGTGAGTTGCTCGGCCGGTTGCGCACGATGGGCAGCACGCACGGTGCCAGCCTGGTGGCCACCATGCTGACCGGTTTCGCGGGCCTGCTGCACCAGCGGACCGGGCAGAGTGACCTCGTCATCGGCCTGGCCGCGGCCGGGCAGTCGTTCCACGATCAGGGCAAGCTGGTCGGGCACTGTGTGAATCTGCTGCCGCTGCGGTTGGAGGTCTCGGGCGCCGACGCCTTCACCGACGTTCTCACCCGCACCCGGGGCGCCCTGCTGGACGCCTACGACCATCAGGGGGTCAGCATCGGCACCGTGCAGGAGCAACTGCAGCTGACCCGCAGCGGGGGCCGCCCGCCGCTGGTGAGTGTGGTGTTCAACATCGACGTCCGCGATGACGACATCCGGCACACCGGGCTGACCGTCGGGTACGAGACGCTGGTGCGGCAGGCCGAGACGTTCGAACTCTTCATCAACGTGGTGGATTACGGCAGTTCGATGGTGTTGGAAGCCAGCTACCGAACGGCGCTGTACAGCGAGGAACGCATCCGGGATTTCCTCGGTGCCTTCGTGTCCGTGCTGGGCAATGCCTGCAGCAATCCTGCCGAGTCGGTGGGACAACTCGACGCCACGCCATAGGATCCGGTCATGTTGCTTGCGCGTCGGCGTGCTGAATTCAACCGCAGGTTCGTCAATCCCGTCGTCGAACCGCTGGCCGGGTATCTGCCGCTGTGGTCCGCGGTCGACCATGTGGGCCGGCGCTCCGGCAGGGAGTACCGCACGCCGGTGACCGCGTTCGCGACATCCGACGGGGTTGCGGTGTTGCTGCCCTACGGCACCGACACCGACTGGGTACGCAACCTGCGGGCCGCAGGATCGGGCAAGGTCGTCATCGACGGTCGCAGCCTACTGGTGGAGAATCCGCGGGTGGTGCCGGTGCGCGAAGCACTGGAGGTGATGCGCGGGCCGTGGAGGCACGTGCTGCGGGTGGCGCCGGTGGAGTCGGCGCTGCTGCTCACTCGCTCCAGCTGAGCACCGCGCCTTCGGCTTTCGTCATGATCGTGCCGGGCTGCACCCGGATGCGGTAGGGGGTCAGGCGCAGGACGGCGAACTGCGGCGAGGTCGGCGAATCCCAGCCGGGAATGATGGTGGGCTGGTAGCCCAGCGGCTCGGGCGCGGCGACGAATTTGTTCCACACCGCGGTGCGGGTCTCGTCATCGAGGTACCACTCGACCAGGCAGTCGGCGCTGCAGGTGTCGTGATTCGGCGCCCAGTAGTTGACCGAGACGTAGGGATGCGCCGCCAGGTGGCTCTTCTTGACCGGCGAGGGGACCGTGGCGACCCAACCGAGCAGATCCGTACCGTCCCACTCCCAGATCGGATGCAGGACCCGGCTGCGAGGTCTGCTGTCGGCGTCCACGGTGGCCACCGATGCCCACACGATGGAGTGGGCCATCTCGACGAAGGCGGGGGCGGTCTGCTGCAGGGTCACCCCGCCACTCTAGGTGTCCTTGTCCTGCCCGTAGATCGGATTTCCGTCGTCGTCGAGCCAGTCGTTGACGGCGGTTCCGGTGACGGTGCCGTCGCTGCCGGGTAGCACCGCGGTGGGACGCGGAGTGTCGTAGTCGCCGAAGATCTCGCTGTTCTCGCCGTCGGTGGTCCCGGCCTTCTCAGCAGTGGTCTCGGTGCCGGCGGTCTCTGTGTGGGTGGTCTCAGGATCCGTCTGCTCAGGACCCGATGCGTTCGTCATTACCCCCGGCTGCCCGAATATGTGACCTACGAAACACTGGAGGCCGACGTCGACCGCAACGCCGCCGGCAGACTGGGCAGGAAATGCCGCGTCGCGAAGGCACGGACCTCGTCGGCCGTCTGCAGCGGCTGCACGCTGGGTAACAGCAGCACCATCGCCGCATAGCGCAGGATGGTGTCGGCGAGATCGTTGACCGCGGGCGCGCCGATCCGCTCGGCGAACCCCTCGGGGAAAATCACCCGCAGGGCGGCCGCCATGCGCTCCACCGCCGCGCCATAGTGCCGGTGCAGCAGCTCCTGGGCGAGTGCCGGGTCATCGACGATCATCTGGTTCAGCACGCGGTGGCGACGGAACCGCATGATGGAGAGCGTGAAGGCCTCGACGTAGTAATTCGACTGCGGCTTGGCGCTTTTCAACTCACTGGCGATATCGGCGAACAACGCCACATTCTCGCGTTCGATGACCGCGCCGACGAGATCGTCCCGGTTGGCGAAGCGGCGGTAGATCGTGGTCCGGCTGACGCCGGCGCGGCGGGCGACGTCATCCAGGGCCACCTTGCGGAAGCCATGCCGCTCCAACTCGACGAGTGCCGCGTCGAGAATGACCTGCCCTGCGTCAGCCGCGGGCATAGCCGGCTTGGGCGAACTTGCTGTAGCGCACCGACATCGGCAGCCGATCCCAGATCCAGTTGACCGGCCGAGACCGCCAGAAGGCCGCGAACCGCTGGTAGTTGCGTTCCTGCCGCTCGCTCCACGGCAGCCCGAGCAGATCGCGGGCGCGCGGTGGGAGGCCGCCGGTGGTGAGGAACGCGGCCGTCGGATCGAAGACCTTCGCGACGAGCTTCCAAACCGTGGGGTTGACGGCCTTGGGGCAGGGGAAGCCCTTGGTGACGTAGCCGACGCCGTACCGTGCCGACTTGTGGGGCACCGCAACCTCGTTCATCATCCGGTCCCAGTACTCGACGAAGTCGGCGTAGGTGGCCGGCATCGGCCGATCGCTGACGCCGTAGCGGCGGTACCAGGTCTTGGACTCCAGCCAGATCTGCTCGCGCTCGGCGTCGGTCAGGCGCTTCACGAAGGTGTCGGCGAAGTAGTAGATCTGCTCGACGAAGGTGGCGTGCGCCCAGAAGTAGGTGTCCGGATCGAGGGCGTGGTAGCGGCCGACCGGTTGGCCGTCAGCCCCGGGCATGTCGCCCTTCACGTGATGATGGAAGTCGCGGACCTGGGTGCCCGCGTTGTTCTCCTCGGAGCCGTAGACGGTCTTGAAGATGGGCGGGATGGTGCGCTTGAGGCGCTCGGCGGTATCGGAGAAGAAGGTGGAGTGCTCGAGCACGCCCTGGCCGAGTTCGGCAAGCATGTTCTGCAGGACGGCCGGCCGCGGGCCGATGAGATACATCCGGTTGTCACCGAAGTACTTCCACACCAACGAGTCGGGTCCCAGCGGCAGCGCGTCGTCGAGAGCCTCGGGCGTATTTTCGGCCAGTTCGGTCATAGGAACAGTGTTACAGATTCTGACCTTTGTTCCAATGGGGTGTGGCGGGGGTCATAGGTCGACGGTGTTCACGTGCATTTTTGGTGAGGCAACGAATGGTTACCGCAGAGCCGAAATGGGCGCCGCACTCCGCCTCAGACCGCCATTAAACAGCTCTTTCCGGAGTTATCCACAGGCGTCTGAAATCTTTCGACCCGCGTCGGTGGCCGCCGGTAGAATCGCACACATGTTCGAACGATCGGAACTGTCGGAGATGAGCGATGACGCGCTCATCGACGCCGTCAGGGCCGAGACCCAGGCCGAAGCCGCCGCCGCGGCCCGCCGGCTGGCCGTCATCGCCGAAGTCACGTCGCGTTGGTGCGATGACGAGGACGACTTCTCTGCACTCAAGCTGATCGACGGCTGGGCCCAAGCCAAAGCCCAGATCAGCGCCGCCTGCAACCTGGGACCCCACGCCACCAACACCCAGATGCGCATCGCCGTGGCGCTACGCCAACGCCTCCCCCGCACCGCCGCCCTGTTCGCCACCGGAGCCATCACCGCCAAAATCGTCGCCGCCATCACCTGGCGCACCCACCTGGTCACCGACCCCGACGCCCTGGCCCGCATCGACACCGGCATCGCCGAGGACGCCACCGCCTACGGCACCCTGTCGGAGGCAGCCCTGCTCACCGCCATCGACCACTGGGTCCACCAACACGACCCGCTGGCCGTCATCCGATCCAAAAATGCGGCCAAAGATCGCTACCTAGAGTTCGGCGACAGCAGCGACCCCGACGGCGTCGTCTCCTTCTGGGGACGCATGCGCGCCACCGACGCCAAAATCACCGAGACCCGCGCCAACGAACTGGCCGACGGCGTCTGCGCCAACGACCCCCGCACCAAACGGGAACGCCGCGCCGACGCCGTCGCCGCCGTCATGGCCGGCGGGACCCGACTGACCTGCCTATGCGGGGACCCCAACTGCGACAGCTCCGGCAAAGACCCACGATCAGCCGCGGTCACCATCTACGTACTCACCGGACAACAACCCGACACCAGCCACGGCGCTCACCCCGCAACCGGACCAGAACCGACCGGGCCCACACCGCCTGCCCCGGATGACACATCGACCGCCCCCGAAGAGAACGACCAGCCCGCCGAAGGCGAGGAACACGGCGACCAGCCCGCAGCCGAGCCCGACACCGACACCCCATCACAACCGCCCGCCGCCAAAACACCGGCACCGGCGGCACGCAATGGTGTCGCGCACCCAAATCCGCCGACGTCACCCATCGCCGCGACGCTGGCGAAGAGCCCCGCGCCGGGCGCGTCAGACACACCCGGCGCCGAGGCCGGCATCACCCTGGACGGCGCCATCATCCCCGCCCACCTGCTCACCGAACTCATCACCACCGGCGCCACCATCCGACCCCTCAGC
>NZ_MVHJ01000029.1 GCF_002086115.1 Mycolicibacterium bacteremicum | reverse complement strand
GCGTACGGGGCGAAGCGCGCCCAGCCCCAGCCCGACACCGTCGGACACCGTGACGGCACTGCCGCCCCCACCGCCGGAGCCGGGCACCAATTGCCGGACCGCGTCATGAGCACTGAGCCACAGTCACCGGTCTCCGTCACCCCTCCCCTGCCGAATCGGCGCAATGCCGAACTCGGCCTCCTCGTCTTTGCCGCGGTGCTCACCACCGTCGCGCTGCTGATCGTGGAGGCCAACCAGGAGCAGGGCGTCAACTGGGATCTCGCGCAGTACACGTTGGGCTATCTGGCCCTGTTCGGCGGTGCGCACCTGGCCATCCGGCGCTTCGCCCCGTACGCCGACCCGCTGCTGCTGCCGGTCGTCGCGCTGCTCAACGGCCTGGGATTGGTCATGATCCACCGTCTCGACCTGGCCCAGCGCGAGCTCAGCCAGGACAGCGTCGGGGGTAACGCCGCGCAGCAGATGCTGTGGACGCTGGTCGGTGTGATCGCGTTCGCGGCGGTGCTTGCGGTGCTGCACGACCACCGCATGCTGGCCCGTTACGGCTATACCTGCGGACTGGTGGGCTTTGTGCTGCTGCTGATCCCGGCATTGCTGCCATCGCGGTTCTCCGAGCAGAACGGCGCCAAGATCTGGATCCGGTTCGAGGGCTTCTCCATCCAGCCCGCCGAGTTCTCCAAGATCCTGCTGCTGACGTTCTTCGCCGCGGTGCTGGTGTCCAAGCGGGAACTGTTCACCAACGCCGGCAAGCATGTGCTCGGTGTGGATCTGCCGCGGCCGCGCGACCTGGCTCCGCTGCTGGTGGCCTGGATCGCCTCGGTGGGCGTGATGGTCTTCGAAAAGGACCTCGGCACATCGCTTTTGCTGTATGCCTCGTTCCTGGTGCTGCTCTACATCGCCACCGACCGACTGGCCTGGGTGATCATCGGGCTCGGACTGTTCGCCGTCGGCAGCGTGATCGCCTACCAGTTGTTCGGCCATGTCCGGGTGCGCGTGCAGAACTGGCTGGACCCGTTCGCCGACCCCGACGGGGCCGGCTATCAGATGGTGCAGTCGCTGTTCAGCTTCGCCACCGGCGGCATCTTCGGCACCGGCCTGGGCAACGGTCAACCGGGCACCGTCCCCGCCGCCTCCACCGACTTCATCATCGCCGCCATCGGCGAGGAACTCGGATTGGTCGGTCTGGCAGGCGTTCTCATGCTCTACACGATCCTGATCACCCGCGGGCTGCGCACCGCCATCGCGGTGCGCGACAGCTTCGGCAAGCTGCTGGCCGCCGGGCTGGCCTCGACGCTGGCCATCCAGCTGTTCATCGTCGTGGGCGGCGTCACCAAACTGATCCCGCTGACCGGACTGACCACCCCGTGGATGTCCTACGGCGGGTCCTCGCTACTGGCCAACTACGTCCTGCTGGCCATCCTGGTCCGCATCTCCCACGCGGCCCGCCGCCCGATCGGACCCACCACCGGACCCAACCCGGGCCCCATCGCGGCCGCATCCACCGAGGTGATCGGGAAAGCATGAACACCTCCCTGCGCCGACTCTCGGTCTGCTTCATGGCACTTGTCGTGCTGCTGCTCGCCAATGCGACGTTCACCCAGGTGTTCACCGCCGACGGGTACCGCACCGACCCGCGCAACCAGCGCGTGCTGCTCGACGAATACTCGCGTCAGCGCGGCCAGATCACCGCGGGCGGTGAGCTGTTGGCGTATTCGGTGTCCACCGACGGCCGCTTCCGATTCCTGCGGACCTATCCGAAACCGGAGACCTACGCCCCGGTCACCGGCTTCTATTCGCTCGGCTACTCCAGCAGCGGGCTGGAGCGCGCCGAGGATCCCATTCTCAACGGTTCCGACGAGCGGCTGTTCGGGCGCCGGCTGGCCGACTTCTTCGCCGGCCGCGACCCACGTGGCGGCAACGTCGACACCACCGTGAAACCCGATGTGCAGGACGCCGCCTGGGAGGCCATGGCCGAGGGTTGTGACGGGCCGTGCAAGGGCGCCGTCGTCGCACTCGAACCCGCCACCGGCAAGATCCTGGCGATGGTCTCGGCACCGTCCTATGACCCGAATCAGCTTGCCAGCCATGATGGTTCGGTGCAGACCAAGGCCTGGGAGCAGCTACGGGACGATGACAACGCGCCGCTGCTGAACCGGGCGATCTCGGAGACCTACCCGCCGGGCTCCACATTCAAGGTGATCACCACGGCCACCGCACTGCAGGCCGGCGCCACCCCCGACACCCAGCTGACATCCGCCGCCCGGATCACGCTGCCCGACACCACCGCCACCCTGGAGAACTACGGCGGCAATCCCTGCGGCGGCGGCCCGACGGCCTCCCTGCGCGAGGCGTTCGCCCGATCCTGCAACACCGCGTTCGTCGAGATGGGCATCGACAACGGCGCCGACAGGCTCAAGGCCACCGCGCGGGCGTTCGGCCTGGACTCCGCGACCGCGCCGATCCCGCTGCAGGTCGCCGAGTCCACGGTCGGGCCGATCGGCGATGCCGCGGCCCTGGGAATGTCGAGCATCGGCCAGCGCGATGTCGCCGTCACCCCGCTGCAGAATGCGATGGTCGCCGCGACCATCGCCAACGACGGCGTGACCATGACCCCGTATCTGGTCGATACCCTCAAGGGACCGGACCTGTCCAATATCGCCACCACCGCTCCGACCGAACAACGCCGAGCGGTGTCACCGCAGGTCGCGGCTACACTTACCGATTTGATGGTCGGCGCCGAGCAGGTGACGCAGCAGAAGGGAGCCATCGCCGGCGTGCAGATCGCATCCAAGACGGGCACCGCCGAGCACGGCACGGATCCCCGCAACACCCCGCCCCACGCCTGGTACATCGCCTTCGCCCCGGCACAAGCCCCCAAGGTGGCCGTTGCCGTGCTCGTGGAGAATGGCGGTGACCGATTGTCCGCCACCGGCGGCGCAGTGGCCGCCCCGATCGGGCGTGCCACCATTGCCGCCGCTCTCCGGGAGGGATCATGACGGCGCGGGTGGGTGTGACGCTGTCGGGCCGGTACCGGCTGCAGCGGCTCATCGCCACCGGCGGTATGGGGCAGGTGTGGGAGGGACTCGACACCCGGCTCGGCCGCCAGGTCGCGATCAAGGTGCTCAAGGCCGAGTTCTCCGAGGACTCGGAGTTCGTCGACCGCTTCCGCGGGGAGGCCCGCACCGTCGCGATGCTCAATCACCCCGGTATCGCCAGCGTCTACGACTACGGCGAGACCGAGATGGACGCCGGCGAGGGGCGTACCGCCTACCTGGTGATGGAGCTGGTCAACGGCGAGCCGCTGAACTCCGTCATCAAACGCACCGGACGACTGTCGCTGCGGCACGCCCTGGACATGCTGGAGCAGACCGGCCGCGCCCTGCAGGTGGCGCACACCGCGGGCCTGGTGCACCGCGACGTCAAACCCGGCAACATCCTGATCACCCCGACCGGACAGGTGAAGCTCACCGACTTCGGTATCGCCAAGGCTGTCGACGCCGCCCCGGTGACCCAGACCGGCATGGTGATGGGCACCGCCCAGTACATCGCGCCGGAACAGGCGCTCGGCCGTGATGCCACCGCCGCCTCGGACGTCTACTCCCTCGGGGTCGTCGGCTACGAGTCGGTGTCGGGCAAGCGCCCGTTCACCGGCGACGGTGCGCTGACCGTGGCGATGAAGCACATCAAGGAAGCCCCGCCCCCGCTTCCCCCGGATCTGCCGCCCAACGTACGTGAGCTCATCGAGATCACGCTGGCCAAGGAGCCCAATCACCGGTACCGCTCCGGTGGTCCGTTCGCCGACGCCGTCGCCGCGGTCCGCGCCGGGCGCCGACCGCCGCGGCCGAACTCCGCGCCCACCATCGGCCGGGCCGCCCCGGCCGCCATCCCGTCGGTCACCCAGGCCCGCGCCGCCGCGGCCGCCGAGTACCGCCCGCCCGTGACGTCGGCGCGCCCGCGCGCCGGCACCGGTAACCACCGGCCGCCGCCCCCGCGGCGCACGTTCTCGTCCGGTCAGCGCGCATTGTTGTGGGCCGCCGGCGTGCTGGGCGCGCTGGCCATCATCATCGCGGTATTGATCGTGGTGAACGCCCAGGACAAGCGGGACAACCCGGTGCAGCAGGAGACCTCCACCAGCACCACCGTCATCGGCGTGCCGCCCGAGCCACCGCCCAGTGACGCACCTAGTGAGACCCCGTGACCACGCCCCAGCACCTTTCGGACCGCTACGAACTCGGAGAGATCCTCGGGTTCGGCGGCATGTCCGAGGTCCACATCGCCCGCGACACCCGGTTGCACCGTGACGTCGCGGTCAAGGTGCTGCGGGCCGACCTGGCCCGCGACCCGAGCTTTTATCTGCGGTTCCGCCGCGAGGCGCAGAACGCCGCGGCCCTGAATCACCCGGCGATCGTGGCGGTGTACGACACCGGTGAGGCGGATACGCCCAACGGTCCGCTGCCCTACATCGTCATGGAGTACGTCGACGGCGTCACGCTGCGCGACATCGTGCACACCGAGGGGCCGATCGAGCCCAAGCGCGCCATCGAGATCATCGCCGACGCCTGCCAGGCGCTGAACTTCAGCCATCAGCACGGCATCATCCACCGCGACGTCAAGCCGGCCAACATCATGATCTCGCACTCCGGCGCGGTGAAGGTGATGGATTTCGGCATCGCCCGCGCCCTGGCCGATGCCAACAACGTCACCCAGACCGCGGCCGTCATCGGCACCGCGCAGTACCTGTCGCCCGAGCAGGCCCGCGGTGAGAAGGTCGACGCCCGCTCCGACGTCTACTCGCTGGGCTGCGTGCTGTACGAAATCCTTACCGGCGAACCACCTTTCGTGGGTGACTCGCCGGTGGCCGTGGCCTACCAGCATGTCCGCGAGGACCCCGCACCACCATCGACACGGCACTCCGGGGTCTCCCCCGAGCTCGACGCCGTGGTGCTCAAGGCGCTGTCGAAAAATCCCGAGAACCGGTATCAGAGTGCCGCCGAGATGCGCACCGACCTGATCCGGGTGCACAGCGGCGAGGCCCCCGAGGCGCCGAAGATCTTCACCGACGCCGAGCGCACCACCATGCTGACCAACGTGGCCGCCCCGCATGCGCGGGCACTGCCCACCGAGCACATCCCGACCGCCGCCGGCTATCCGAACCGGTCCAACAACAACTCGGTGGGACGCTGGCTGATCGTTGTCGCCGTGCTGGCCGTGCTGACCGTGGTGGTGACCATCGCCATCAACACCCTGGGCAACAGTCCACGCGACGTGCAGGTTCCCGATGTGACCGGCCAGGCGTCCGCCGATGCCATCGCCGCCCTGCAGAACCGCGGCTTCAAGACCCGCACCCAGCAGCGCCCCGATTCGGCGGTGCGCCCCGAGCACGTCATCGCCACCGAACCCGCGGCGGGCACCGAGGTCAGCGCCGGGGAGGACATCACCATCGTGGTGTCCACCGGGCCCGAGCAGCGCGCCGTGCCCGAGGTCAAGGGCATGACGCTGGCGCAGGCCACCACCGAACTGCTCGACGCGGGCTTCGGCCGGGTACAGCCCTCGGAGTCGGAGTCCACCCCCGAGCTCAAGGGCAAGGTGCTGGGCACCAACCCACCAGCGAATGCCACCTCGGCCATCACCAACGTCATCACGATCATCGTGGGATCCGGTCCGGGCAGCGTCAATGTTCCCGACTGCGTCGGGCAGAGCGTCGAGGTGTGCCAGCAGATCCTGACCGCCTCCGGGTTCACCAATGTGCTGCCGGTCGAGGTGGACAACACCGCACCGGCCGGCCAGGTGGTCGGCACGAATCCGGCCGCCGGGGCGCCGACCCCCAAGGACGCGGTGGTCCAGATGCGGGTCTCGCGCGGCAACCAGTTCGTGATGCCCAACCTGACCGGACAGTTCTGGGTGGACGCCGAACCCAATCTGCGGGCGCTGGGCTGGACCGGTGTGCTGATCAAGGGCGCCAACGTCGACAACAGCGGTCAGCGGACCAATGCGGTGGTCACCCAGAGCCCGACGCCGGGTGCCGGGGTGGGCTACGGGGACTCGATCACGCTCAACTTCGCGTCCTAGCCGGCCGTCTCGCTCAGATGTTCCCCTGACATTGCGATCAGGTCCGCGCTGTCGCTGCCCGCACCGCGTCGGCCACCTCGTTCTCCAGCTTGCGCACCAGGTTCTCGTCGGGCGCGGCCCCGCAGTATCCCAACCAGTTGGCCAGCATCCGGTGCCCGCCCTCGGTGAGGATGGATTCCGGGTGGAACTGCACGCCGTGGATCGGCAGTTCGCGGTGCCGCACGGCCATGATGACGCCGCTGTCGGTCTGCCCGGTGGATTCCAGCTCGGCGGGCAGGGTGTCCGGCAGGATCGTCAACGAGTGGTACCGGGTCGCCGTGAACGGATCCGGAAGTCCCTGCAGCACACCGGCATCGGCGTGATGCACGATGCTGGTCTTGCCGTGCAGCAGCTCCGGGGCGCGGTCCACCGTGCCGCCGAAGGCGACCCCGATGGCCTGGTGGCCCAGGCACACGCCGAGTAGCGGAGTGCCGGTCTGCGCGCTGGCGTGCACCAGCGGGATCGACGCGCCGGCCCGCTCGGGGGTGCCGGGCCCGGGGGAGAGCAGGATGCCGTCGAACTGCCGGGCCACCTCGTCCGGATCGTCCAGCCGTTCGTCGTCGTTGCGCCAGACCTGGGCCGTCACGCCGAGCTGGCCCAGGTACTGGACCAGGTTGAACACGAAGCTGTCGTAATTGTCGACGACCAGAACCTGCATGCGATCAGGCTACTGGTCAGCGCCGCTGCGTCAGTACCCGAGCGGACCTGCTGCTTTGGCGTAGCGCATCCGCACCGGTGCCGGGTAGCCCGGCAGCTCGACCGACGCGCGGACCTGCTCGGAGTACCCGAGCTGGAAACGCAGCACGTACTGCTTGTACAGCGTCACCAGCGGTGCGGCGGCCAGGGCGGCCTGCATGGCCGCGGGATCGCCGATGGCGGTCACGACATAGGGCGGGCTGTAGGTGCGGCCGTTGAGCAGCAGCGTGTTCCCGACGCACAGCGGCGCGGAGGTCGCGATGATGCGCTGATCCTGCATCTGGATGCCCTCGGCGCCGGCGCTCCACAGGGCGTTCAGCACCGCCTGGATGTCCTGTTGATGGACGACCAGGTCGTCGGGGGAGGCGTCGACCGGATAGCGACCGTCGGCGTCGCGCTGGGCGTCGTCGAGGGTGACGACGAGGCCGGGCCCGCGGACGGGGTCCAGGCCGGCCTGCTCGGCCAGGGTGTCCGAGCGCCGGGTGATGGCCGCCAGCGCGGCGGCGGCGCCGGGGGAGCCGCCGTGGTGACTCTCCATGGCCGCCACGAAAGCGTCGCGGCGGGCGGTCAGGCGGTCGACGTTGGCACTGGTCTCCCGGACCAGGTCGACCAGCCGCGGCGCGTCACTGCGGCGGATCTCGTCACCGCCGGAGACACCGTGCGTGGTGGACAGCAGCAGACCGGCGAACACGCACACGATCGGCACCGCGAACCGCCACAGCGACCGTTTGGGGTCCGGCGCTGCGTTAGGCTCAGGGTTCACCGCCTCGACCATCGTCTTCAAAGGTTAACCATGCCCAAGTCCAAAGTCCGTAAGAAGAACGACTTCACCGTCAACCCGGTGAGTCGGACCCCGGTCAAGGTCAAGGCCGGACCCTCGAGCGTGTGGTTCGTGGTGCTGTTCGTCGGCCTGATGCTGTTCGGTCTGTTCTGGCTGCTGGTCTTCCAGCTCGGCGCCACCGGACTGAACGCACCCACCTGGCTGGGCTGGATGGCCGATCTGGGCCCGTGGAACTACGCCATCGCGTTTGCCTTCATGATCACCGGTCTTTTGCTCACCATGCGGTGGCGCTGACGCGACCCGCGCCCCGAGATGAATTCATTTTCGCCTCGACCGCGTTACCCGGGCCGCAACCTGCTCGTAACCCAATCACACCGTTGTGATTCATCCCCATTGGGGATAGCGCCTGTGGATAACTCCGAAATACCCGGTAAGAGGCGGTCCTGAGCCCGTGCAGCAAACTTCTTGGGCTCCCAAGTCGGCGGCCGTGATCGTGACCGGAATCGCCGGTCTTGTGCTGGCCGTGGCCGCTGTGACCGTGGTCACAGACCTGCCGGGGCGTGTCATGGGCGCCGTTGCCGGCGCCGGTTTGCTGGTGTTTGCGCTCGGTTCGTGGCGTGCACGTCCGAAACTGGCAATCACCGAGGCAGGGCTTGCGGTGCGCGGTTGGGTGAGCTCGCGGGTCATCACCGGCGAGGAGATCGCCCTGATTCGCGTCACCGAGTTCAGCCGCCTCGCGCGCAAGCAGCGCCTGCTGGAGATCGACACGACCGATGACCGGTTGTACGTGTTCACCCGCTGGGACCTGGGCACCAGCCCGGTCGCAGTGCTCGACGCACTGACCGACGCCGGCTACGCGCGCTGACCCCCCTCGGCGAGCGTGCGTGTCTGCGGCCCGACACACCGCCCGGCACCCAAAGAAAACGCACGCTCACCGAATATCGGCAAGCGTGCGCTTCGGGAACTGCGGGTCAGGAGATGGTGACGCTCTCGATCACGACGGGCTCGGTGGGCCGGTCGCCACGGTCGGTGGCGGTGGTGGCGATGGCGTCGACGACCTTCTGCGATTCCGGATCGACGACCTCACCGAAGATGGTGTGGCGACGGTTCAGGTGCGGGGTCTTGCCGACGGTGATGAAGAACTGCGAGCCATTGGTGCCCGGCCCGGCGTTGGCCATCGCCAGCAGGTAGGGCTTGTCGAACTGCAGTTCCGGGTGGAACTCGTCGGCGAACTGGTAGCCGGGTCCGCCGCGGCCGGTGCCGGTGGGGTCGCCGCCCTGGATCATGAATCCATCGATGACGCGGTGGAAGATGGCGCCGTCGTAGAACGGACCCGACGATCCGCCGGTGGCGTTCTCGGTGCTGTAGTCCTTGGTGCCCTGCGCCAGGCCGGTGAAGTTGGCGACGGTCTTGGGGGCGTGGTTGCCGAACAGGGCGATCTTGATGTCACCACGGTTGGTGTGCAGCGTCGCGGTCGCTGTCTGAATGGGGCTCGTCACGGATTTCAGTCTGCCACTCGGTCCCATACCGCTGTCCACGGCCCCGCAGTTAGTGGCACGCTGTGGAGGACTTCCGACAGCCCAGAGAGGTGGCCCATGAGCACCAGCACCGACGCCGCACTGACCCCGGCGCAACGATTCGGCCGCGGCGTGCGGTACACGATCGTCGGTCCGGTGGATATCACTCGCGGCACCGTGGGGCTGGGCATGTCCTCGGCGGCCTCGGGCGCCTCGTGGGTGAGCCGGCGGCTGCGCGCCGAAGAGCCTGCCCCGGCGAAACGCCGGCCGCTGCTGTACGTGCTGATCGGCGCCGGGGTGCTCGCGGTCGGCGCGGTGACGTTCTCGATCGTGCGGCGCTCGATGCGGCCCGAGCCCTCGACGTTGCCGCCGAGCGTGGAGATCACACCCAAACCCTGACGCGGGCCGCGACCGCACGGTGTATCACTTATGGGACATTTCGTGCGCCGAGAGGACCGTGATGACCGCCGACATCGTTGCCCCAAAGATCTCCGACGGCGGCGTGCTGCCGTTCCCGCCGATCCCGTCGGCCAGCGTGGCCGGCCGCACACTCGGCGAGTCGACCTACGCCCAGCGCGAGGTGCCGCGGCGCCTGCACCCGGACACCCCCAACATCGTCATCGTGCTCATCGACGACGCCGGACCGGGCCTGCCCACCGCCTTCGGCGGCGAGGTGACCACCGCGACGCTGGATCGCTTCTGCGCCGAAGGCGTGTCCTACAACCGGTTTCACACCACTGCCATGTGCTCGCCGACCCGCGCCTCACTGCTGACCGGCCGTAACCACCACGAGATCGGTAACGGGCAGATCGCCGAACTGGCCAACGACTGGGACGGCTACTCCGGCAAGATCCCGCGATCCGCGGCGACGGTCGCCGAGGTGCTCAAGCAGTACGGCTATGCCACCTCGGCGTTCGGCAAGTGGCACAACACGCCCGCCGAGGAGACCACCGCGGCCGGTCCGTTCGAAAACTGGCCCACCGGACTGGGTTTCGAGTACTTCTACGGCTTCCTGGCCGGCGAGGCATCCCAGTACGAACCCCATCTGGTCCGCAACACCACCGTCGTCGCACCGACGAAGACGCCCGAGGAGGGTTATCACCTCTCCGAGGACCTCGCCGACGATGCCATCGGGTGGCTGCGTAGGCACCGGGCGTTCAACGCCGACAAACCGTTCTTCATGTACTGGGCCAGCGGATGCCTGCACGGCCCGCATCACATCATGAAGGAGTGGGCGGACAAGTACGCCGGCAAGTTCGACGACGGCTGGGATGCCTACCGCGAACGCGTCTTTGCCCGCGCCAAGGAGAAGGGTTGGATCCCGCAGGACTGCGCGCTCACCGGGCGCGACGAGACCCTGGCGGCCTGGGATGACATCCCCGACGACGAGAAGCCGTTCCAGCGCCGTCTCATGGAGGTGGCCGCCGGCTATGCCGAGCACGTCGACGTACAGGTCGGCCGGATCTCCGATGAGCTCGATGCGCTCGGCTACGGCGAGAACACGCTGTTCTTCTACATCTGGGGTGACAACGGATCCTCCGGCGAGGGGCAGAACGGCACGATCGCGGAATTGTTGGCGCAGAACGGTATTCCAACGACGGTGCGCCAGCACATCGATGCGCTGGACGCGCTGGGTGGGCTGGACGTGCTCGGGTCACCGCTGGTGGACAACCAGTACCACGCCGGGTGGGCGTGGGCGGGCAGCACACCCTACAAGGGGATGAAGTTGCTGGCATCGCACCTGGGCGGTACCCGCAACCCGCTGGCAGTGCGCTGGCCGGCCCGGGTGGCGCCCGACGCCACGCCGCGAGATGTGTTCCTGCACTGCACCGATATCGTGCCGACGATCTACGAGGTGGTCGGGATCGAGCCGCCGCACACGGTGGCCGGTGAACAGCAGATCCCGGTCGCCGGAGCGAGTTTCGCGCGCACGCTGGTCGACCGCGCGGCGCCGGGCGGCAAGAAGACCCAGTATTTCGAGATCATGGGCAGCCGGGCGATCTACGACGACGGGTGGCTGGCCTGCGCCCGCGGACCGCGATTGCCCTGGGTCCCCGGCCGGCCTGAGGGCATCGCCACCTGGACCCCCGATCAGGACCGCTGGGAGCTCTACCACCTGGACCGGGACTGGTCGCAGGCACACGATCTGGCCGCCGCCGAGCCGGAGAAGCTGGCCCAGCTGCGCGAGCTGTTCGCCATCGAGGCGGCCCGCAATGCGGTGTTGCCGATCGGCGGCGGGCTGTGGGTGCCGGTGTATCACCCGGAGTTGCGCATCGCCCCGCCGTACCGGGAGTGGACGTTCGCCGGGGACATGGTGCGCATGCCCGAGTTCTGCGCGCCCGCGTTGGGCAACAAGAACAACGTCGTCACCATCGACGTGGACGTGCCCGAGGCCGGCAGCGGTGTGCTGTACGCATTGGGCGCCGGGGCGGGCGGCCTGACCTGTTATCTCGATGACGGCCACCTCTGCTACGAGTACAACCTGTTCATCCTGATGCGCACCAAGATCCGCTCGGCCGAGCCGATACCCGCCGGACGGCACACCATCGTGGTGGAAACTCGGTATGCCGAGCCGCGCCCGGGCGGGCCATTGGACATCACGGTGTCGGTGGACGGTTCCGAGGTGGCGTCGGGTCAGGTGCCGGTCAGCGCGCCGCTGCTGTTCACCGCCAATGACTGCCTGGACATCGGGACCTGCCTGGGTTCGCCGGTGTCGCTGGATTACCGCGAACGGGCACCGTTCCCGTTCGAGGGGCATATCCGACAGGTGCACGTGGCGTACAGCTGAGCGGTGCCGGTCGGCGGAAAGCTACAGCGCGGCACGGTATCCCGCCGATTTCCGGACGGCTCTGTTCCCGCTGGGGTCGTCGATCGGTATGTTCTGCGGATGTGGGAGGAACGGCCGGGACGATCAGCACTGGTCCGCACCCTCTGGCGTGCGCGGGTGGAACGTCCCGGACGCTACCCAGTGACCGGGTCCGAGTACTGGGGGCTGTCCTTCATCCGACGCTCGGACGGTACGCAGGGCGCCGAACTGGACGGCCCGAGCCTACAAAGCCGGACGGTCGACGGGCACATCGGTGAACAGTACTGGGGTGTCGAACTCGCCGCGTACGTGGCCATTCCCGGCGTCCCCAAACGCGCCATCCTCGGCGAGACGATGCCGCTGCCGGTGTCGAAGGAGCACGTCACCCTGGGGGAGCGCCGTTGGCCGGTACCGGATTTCACCGAACTCGAGGACTGGGTCGATCATCTGACCGAGCAAGGCGGTCTGCTTGTCGACCAAGAGATCCGCAAGGCGCTGGACGGCGACCGGGTCGGCGCTTCGGCACGCACGTGGCAGCGCCGTTTCCGCCGCACAGTCGGGTTGACCGCCGGGCAGGTCGAGCAGATCCACCGCGCCCAGCATGGGTATCTGCTGTTGCAGCGTGGGCACTCACCCGCCGAGGCTGCCGCCGGGGCGGGATTCGCCGATCAACCCCACCTGACGCGCGCCCTGCGGTTGATCCGGGGTCAGACGCCGGCCGCCATCATTGCCGCCCAACGGAGACGCCAGGGCTGATCCGAGGTGGGAATGTGTCGTTCTCGTTCAAGAAGTGCAGCGGCGTGTCGAGATGAACTGGGCGTGACGAAAGGACACCCCCATGCCAGCAGCTCCCGCCACACCTCCCGGCTTCGCCACCATCAACCCGTTCATCGTCACCCGTGACGCCGACGGACTGATCCGATTCCTGAACACGGTGTTCGACGGCGTCGATCGCCCGGATGCCCGCACCATCGACGACGACGGCCTGCTGCTGCACGCCGAGCTTCAGATTGGCGGCACGACCGTGATGTTCGCGGAGCGAAAGCCGGGGTGGCCGTTCACCCCGGCACTGCTCCAGATCTATGTCGACGATGTCGCGATCGTTATGGACCGCGCGGCCGCTGCCGGTGCGGAGATCATCACCCGCCCCACGGACTTCTTCGGCGATGTGCTGTCCCGCTTTCTGGACCCCTGGCGCAACCTGTGGTGGGTCTACCGACACGGCGATGTCGACACCGGTAGCGACTGGGCTGAGAACGTCGCCGTCTCGGCGGAGTGGGAGCCAACCGAAGACCTGACCTACATCCACGACACACTGCTCACGGCAATGCCCAGAGTTCGCGACGCGCAGCAGTGAGCAACGGCGAGATGGGCTACCACGATCCGGGCGCCCCGTGGAATCTGCAATCCGACCGGGACCCGTCGAGCTGGAACGACGATGTCATCACCGAGTTCCGGGCGAAGGCGGGACACGTCGGCGGTGACTACGACGGCACTCCGCTGATCCTGTTGACCACGACAGGGGCCCGCAGCGGCGTGGCCCGGGTGGTACCGCTGGCACCGAACTATCGAGACGGAACTCTGTACCTGAGCTCATTCCGGGAGGATCGAGATCCGGACTGGTTTCACAACATCCGCGCGGACCCCGCCGTCATTGTCGAAATCGGTGATCAGGTATGCCCCGCTCTGGCCCGCCCACTGGCCGGTGCCGAGTACGACGAGTTCGCCGACTGGGTCCGGCAGCACAATCTGTTGCTCGCGGAGTTCGAGAAGACGATCGACCGGCCGGTTCCGCTGGTGACGATCCACTTCTCGTAGATGAGCCCGAACACCATAACCCGCTCGGTGCGACAGCTTGAGGCTGGTCGGGCGCACTGTTGTCGGGGTACCAGCTGAAATTTGGCCGGTCTACCCGTAGTGCGCGAAACTGCACGTCGGGCGTGCTTCGGTCTTGAACGAGACCAAATTGCCATCCATGATGATCGCGCAGATGAGTTCCGTGTCACCGCCGTCGGCACTCACCGAGGTCTCGATCTTGTCGTAGACCGGGTACTCCTTTTCCCACGGCAACGTCACGTTCGACTCGGTCACCTCCGGTTCCCCGTTGATCCGGTAGGTGAGGGTGACCGGGCCGGACCCGCCGCGCAGCTGCATGGTCGCGGTGCCGATCGGCGGGCCCGTCGGGATCGGCCGCTCCGAGGTCATCGCGGGGCCTGACGTCGACTCTGAGGTGGCGCTCGACCCGGTGGCCTCGGCGGCGGTCGGTTGGCCTTCAGTCGAACCGCAGGCTGCGCATATCGCGAGGCTCGACAATGCGGCGGCGACCCGAAGTTTCCCCATCCTCCGAGCCTAAGCCCGCCGAACAGGCCCGGGATGCACCAACTCGAGGACCCGATCCGGGTACTTCCACAGCAGTGACCCGCCGACGCCCTCCAGTATCTGTAGGTGCGCGCCGATCCGCGCCGCCAAGGTAACCGCGTGGTCAGGGGAGTGCGCGTCGTCGTCGCGCCCGTACAGGATCGTCGCCGGCGCCCGCTGGTCGAACAGTTCGGCCGGCCACGCACACGTCGCCAGCACCGTGTCCCGCGCGTAACCCGCAGCGCCGGAAGCGAAGCCGTCACGCAGGGCGGCCAGGAACACAGCCCGGAAGTCGGCTTGGTCAAACACCGGAGCGTCCGAGTCCGGGTAGCCGCTCAGGACCATCCGGTACAGATCATCGGCGGTGAATTCACCCAGCTGGAGCTCCGCGGCGGCCGGGTCGGCGGCGACATCTTCGACGAAGGCCCGGTGTGGTGTGCCCAGGAGTGCGGTCGTCTCGGGATGGCCGAGATCGTCGATGGGGGAGACCAGGACCAGCCCACGCACCTGCTGGTGGCGGGCGAGTGCCAGCCCGAACGGGGCGCCTTGCGAGTTGGCGACCACCGCAACGGGCTCCGTCGTGAGGACTCCGATCAGGTGCGCGAGATCAGCGGCCACCGAGCCCAGGGTCTTGTGCGGGTCGGCGGTCGAGGCACCCAGTCCGGGCCGGTCGACGGAGATGATCCGAACGCCACGTTCCTCAAGCAGTGCGTCGCTGCCGAACCGCATCAACCGACCGCACCCGGCGCCCGGGAGAAAGATCAGCGGTGTCCCGCCGCCCGGGCCGTACTCGCGGTAGGCGAGTCGGCGGCCGTCTGGTGCTGGAATTGTCGTCATAGAGGCGAAATTGTGGAGCCTAGGAGATTCGAACTCCTGACATCTGCCTTGCAAAGGCAGCGCTCTACCAACTGAGCTAAGGCCCCTTACGGGGTTATGCGGATTGTTCCTCGATGGTGTGCCAGATCTCGACACCATGGCGGGATCGGTAGACGATCACCGCGACGGCTGTGACTGCTGCCACCAACACCAACCTCATGGTGCATACCCTTCCGTGGGCCTAGGAGGACTCGAACCTCCGACCTCTTCGTTATCAGCGAAGCGCTCTAACCGCCTGAGCTATAGGCCCGTTTCGACCAGTACGGCCGAGCGACGAGATTACCGTAAGCACTGCCCATCGCCCAAACCGCGAGAAACCTAGTCCCGATCCGCCAGGGTGACCTCGACGCCACCGACCAGATCGGTGATCAGGTTGTAGATGAATGCACCCGCGGTCGCCATTGCCGTCAGCAGCACGATGTTGACCAGACCGATCAATGTGGCGCCGCCGAAAATCGTTCCGCTGGAGATCAGTTCACCACCGGCACCGCTGTCGCTTGTGAGCAGATCGCCGACGTTGCTGTTCAGCTTCGTCCACACACCCATGCCGCCGAGGACCAGGTAGAGGAACGCCACCGCGATCATCCAGACGAAGAACATCACACCGGAGAGCACCAGCGACACCTTCAGGGTGCTCCACGGATCGATGCGGCGGATCTGCATGCTCGCACGCACCGGACCCTGGTGCTTCTTGCCGCCGAGCTGGACCCGCCCGGCCGGGGCCGGCGGGCGGGGCTCGGACGGCGCCGGCGGCCTGCCCTGACGCGACTGGCCGGACAGATCGGGCAGCTCGCTGGCGTAGTTGTCCGGTCGCTGACCCTCGGGGCGTTCCGCGGTTCTGGTCGGCACGACCTCGGTCTCGCGGGTTTCGCGGTTCTCCCGCGGCGGGTTCACCGCGGTGCCGGACAGGAACTGTCCGACCCGGGCATCGGCGCCGGGGGAGCGGGCCGGCGGGCGCGGAGGCTCCCCGGGCCGCACCGGTTCCGTGGGCCGCACCGGTTCCGTGGGGCGCGCCGGTTCGGCGGGCCGCTGCTGTTCGGTGGGACGCACCGGCTCGGTGGGCCGCTGCTGCTCGGCCGTCCGCTGCGGGTTGGCGGCGCGCGCCGCCGGACCGCGTTGCCAGGGCGGGGTGTCGTTGGACTCGGCGGCCTGTGGCCGTCGGGCGGGGGTGCCGCCCTCGGGCTGCGACGCACCCTTGGGCCCGGCGGGTGCCGGGTGTCCGGGCTCGTTCGGTGAGGTCACCTAGTGGCTCCTTGTCTCACGCCCTGGGTGGGCTGCAGCGTCACGTTGCGTCGGCCTCGTCACCGTCGGAGGACACGGCATCGGATTCGACCTCCGCCTCGTCGCTCGCCTCGGCATTGCGCGCAATCGCAATCAGTGTGTCGCCCTCACCCAGGTTCATCAAGCGGACCCCCTTGGTCTGTCGACCCGCCTTGCGGACCTGTTGTGCCGCGGTCCGGATGACGCCCCCGCCGGAGGTGATGGCGTACAGCTCCGTCTCGTCGTCGACGATCAGCGCTCCCACCAGACTGCCACGCTTGGGGTCGTACTGGATGGTGAGGATGCCCTTGCCGCCGCGCCCCTGTGCGGTGTACTCGTCGATCGCGGTGCGCTTGGCGTAGCCGCCCGCGGTCGCGACCAGCAGGTACTTATCGGTCTCGACGACGTTGAGCGACAGCAGCCGGTCATCTTCCTTGAACCGCATGCCCTGCACACCGGAGGTGGCGCGACCCATCGGCCGCAGCGCCTCGTCGGTGGCCGAGAAGCGGATGGACTGCCCCTTCGCGCTGACCAGCAGCAGGTCGTCCTCGGCCGAGCACAGCACGGCGCCGACCAGTTCGTCACCGTCGCGCAGGTTCACCGCGACGATGCCGCCCGAGCGGTTGGAGTCGAAGTCGGACAGCTTGGACTTCTTCACCAGCCCGTTGCGGGTGGCCAGCACCAGGTACGGCGCATCCTCGTAGGTCTGCAGCTGGATGACCTGGGCGATGCGCTCCTCGGGCTGGAAGGCCAGCAGGTTGGCCACGTGCTGACCGCGCGCGGTGCGCGAGGCCTCCGGCAGCTCGTAGGCCTTGGCCCGGTACACCCGCCCCTGGGTGGTGAAGAACAGGATCCAGTCGTGGGTGGAGCAGACGAAGAAGTGGTTGACGATGTCGTCCTGCTTGAGGCCGGCGCCCTGCACACCCTTGCCGCCGCGCTTCTGGCTGCGGTACAGATCGGTCTTCGTCCGCTTGGCGTACCCGGTCTCGGTGATCGTGACGACAACGTCCTCGCGGGCAATCAGATCCTCGTCGCTGACCTCGCCGTCGGCGGGCACAATGCGCGAGCGTCGGTCGTCGCCGTACTTGTCGGCGATCTCCTTGAGCTCGTCGCGCACGATGGCGCGCTGACGTTCCGGCTTGGCCAGGATGTCCTCGAGGTCGGCGATCTCGGCCTCGATCTTGGCCAGGTCGTCGACGATGCGCTGACGCTCCAGGGCGGCCAGGCGGCGCAGCTGCATGTCGAGGATGGCCTGGGCCTGGATCTCGTCGACGTCGAGCAGCTCGATCAGGCCCTGGCGGGCGATGTCGGCGTTGGCCGAGGCGCGGATCAACGCGATGACCTCGTCGAGGGCGTCGAGCGCCTTGACCAGGCCGCGCAGGATGTGGGCCCGCTCGTTGGCCTTGCGCAGCCGGTACCGGGTGCGCCGGATGATCACGTCGAGCTGGTGTTCGACGTAGTAGCGGATCATCTGGTCCAGCCGCAGGGTGCGCGGCACCCCGTCGACGATGGACAGCATGTTCGCGCCGAAGCTGGTCTGCAGCTGGGTGTGCTTGTACAGATTGTTCAGCACAACCTTCGCGACGGCATCGCGCTTGAGCTCCACCACGATTCGCAGACCCACGCGATCGCTGGACTGGTCCTCGATGTTGGAGATACCGGTCAGCTTGGCGTCGCGCACCTGCTCGGCGATCGAGGTGATGAAGTTGTCGTGGTTGACCTGATACGGCAGCTCGGTGATGACGATCGAGGTGCGCCCGCGCGAATCCTCTTCGATCTCGACGACACCGCGCATCCGGATGGATCCGCGACCGGTGGTGTAGGTGTCGTGGATTCCCTGCGACCCGACGATCAGGCCCGAGGTCGGGAAGTCCGGACCCTTGACCCGCTCGCAGACCGCGGCCAGCGTGGTCTCCTCGTCGGCCTCGTGGTTGTCCAGGCACCAGTACACGGCCTCGGCAAGTTCGCGCAGGTTGTGCGGGGGAATGTTGGTGGCCATACCGACGGCGATACCACCCGAGCCGTTGGCGAGCAGGTTCGGGAACCGGCTGGGCAGCACCGTCGGTTCCTGCACCCGACCGTCATAGTTCGGGATGAAATCGACGGTCTCCTCGTCGATTTCACGCAGCATCTCCATGGCCAGCGGGGTCAGCCGGGCCTCGGTGTTGTGGCTGACGAACCCGTTGGTGATGAAAGCGTGATCGTCGGTCTGCACGCGGAGGCTGTAGACGGGCTGGACGCCGGCTTCGGTGACACTCGCGACCCGCGCGTAGTAGAAGCGCCCGTCGGTCAGATCCGAGGCGATCGCGCGGACATCTGCATCCGCGATGTGCGAGAGAATCTCGGCCCCATCACTTCGCCACCGCGACAAACGATCGACGTTGTGCTTACGCAGCCACTCCTTGTCCACCCAGCGACCGCCGCCGTGGCTACGGATGAACGCGCCCAGACCGGGCACGAAATCTCCGTCCAGGCCCGCCGAAACCGTCGGCAGTTCGCCGAGGATGCCCCGCAGCTTCTGCTGTTTGGCACCACCGAATCCGATCTGCGCGGCGAAGGCTTCGGCCTGACCACGATTGGTGATGACGACCTTGTACTCGCCCGTGGCGTGCCGGTAACGATGCGAGATCACGCCGAACTCCAGCAGCATCTGCTGCACGTCGACCGCCAGCTGACGGCTGCGGGTCGAATACGAGATCTGAACTGTGCTGCGGGGCAGGCTGGAGCAGGAGCCGTCACCCTCGAACAACGCTTGCAGGAACGACCGCTTCACACCGATCGTCGAGTTCCACAACCACTGCGGCACAGATTTGTCCGCGGACCGCTGGTTGCAGAGTTCACCGAGCCGCGAGTTCTTCAGCGCAGTGACATTGTGGATGTCCAGTTCATGCAGCAACGATCCGGACGCGATCGTTCGAGATGCGATGTAGCGGGGCCCACCGATAACTGCATCGAAGGCGGCAACCACGACGTCGAAAAACTCTCGATCCAGGTTGTTGAAGCCCGCCCGGTTGTCCGAGACGAACCCCTCGCTGATGAAGGCCCCGGCGAGCAGACCCTCCATCACCGCCAGCCAGTCGTCGAATCCGAACTCGGTGGCCGGCGTGCGTTGCAAAGCAACGATATCGCCGGGCTGGATCTCGTCGATGAGCTTCCACAACAGCGTCGGCACACCGGCAACGTCGACCAGGCAGAGCAGCGGGTGATTGGACGTACCCGTGACCGAGAATCCTTCATCGGTGGTCACCGTGAAGGTCTGATGGTCGCCGGAGTGGAAGACACGGTCCACCGATGCCGGGTTACCGTGCCGATCCAGCACCTTCACATCGACCACTGCATCGGTGTTGGGGCGCTGCCCGGGCACGATGCCATCGATACGGACCGACTGCCCCATCGGCAGGCGCACCAGCGCATCACCGGTGACGCAGTAACGCATGGCGGCCGGCGGATCATTGCCGGGCGAGCCGAAGTTCCCCTGCCCGTCGACCAGCGGGTAACGCAGCGACCACGGCTGGGCCATCCGGACCAGGGTGTCGTAGATCGACGAGTCGCCGTGCGGGTGGTAGTTACCCATCGTCTCGGCAACCGAGCGTGCCGATTTCGCGTGACCGCGGTCGGGGCGGAACCCGGAGTCGAACATGGCGTAGAGCACCCGGCGGTGCACCGGCTTGAGGCCGTCACGGACCTCGGGCAGAGCACGGCCGACGATGACGCTCATCGCGTAGTCGATATAGCTGCGCTGCATCTCCTGCTGGATGTCGACAGGTTCGATGCGGTCGCCGGCTTCGTCGCCGGGCGGCAGGGTGGTATCAGTCATCTGATTTCAGTTCCTAGGTGCTAAACGTCAAGAAAGCGAACGTCTTTGGCATTACGGGTGATGAAGCTGCGGCGGGCCTCGACGTCCTCGCCCATCAGGATGGAGAACAGTTCGTCGGCCGCGGCGGCGTCGTCGAGGGTCACCTGACGCAGCACCCGCACGCTCGGATCCATGGTGGTCTCCCACAGTTCCTTGGCGTCCATCTCACCGAGACCCTTGTAGCGCTGGATACCGTCCTCGGGGTTGATGCGCTTACCCGCGGCACGGCCGGCCTCGAGCAGACCGTCGCGTTCCCGGTCGGAGTAGGCGAACTCCGGCTCGCTGCGCTGCCACTTGAGCTTGTACAGCGGCGGCTGGGCCAGGAAGATGTGGCCGTTCTCCACAAGCGGTTTCATGAACCGGAACAGCAGTGTCAGCAGCAGCGTCGAGATGTGCTGACCATCGACATCGGCGTCGGCCATCAGCACGATCTTGTGATACCGCAGCTTGGCCAGGTCGAACTCGTCATGGATACCGGTGCCCAGCGCGGTGATGATGGCCTGGACTTCGGTGTTCTTCAGCACCCGGTCGATACGCGCCTTCTCGACGTTGATGATCTTGCCGCGCAACGGCAGGATCGCCTGGAACATCGAGTCCCGGCCGCTCTTGGCGGAGCCACCCGCCGAATCGCCCTCCACCACATACAGTTCGGACTTGCTGGGATCGGTGGAGCGGCAGTCGGCGAGCTTGCCGGGCAGGCCACCGATGTCGGTGGCGCTCTTACGGCGCACCAGCTCGCGCGCCTTGCGCGCCGCGATGCGGGCCTGAGCCGACGAAACCGCCTTGTTCACAACGGTCTTGGCCTCGGCCGGGTTCGCGTCGAACCAGTGCTGCAGCTCTTCGTTGCAGATCTTCTGCACGAACGACTTGACCTCGGTATTGCCCAGCTTGGTCTTGGTCTGGCCCTCGAACTGCGGCTGAGAGACCTTGACGGAGATGACGGCGGCCAGACCCTCGCGGATGTCATCGCCGGTGAGGTTGGGGTCCTTCTCCTTGAGCAGCTTCTTGTCCTTGGCGTACTTGTTGACCACGGTGGTCAGCGCCGCCCGGAAACCCTCTTCGTGCGTTCCACCCTCATGGGTGTTGATGGTGTTGGCGAAGGTGTGCACCGATTCCGAATAGCCGGCGTTCCACTGCATCGCGATCTCGACCTCGTGCCCGGGTCCCTTACCCTCGAAGTCGATGACGCTGGGCTGGATCGCGGTCTTCGTCCGGTTGATGTGCTTGACGAAGTCGACCAGGCCGCCGGGGTAGTGGAACACCCGGTGCTTCACCTTCTGCGGGGCGGCGTGCTCGGCGGCCTTCTCCTCGGCCGACTTGGGCGCCTCGGCGTGGTCGCTGACCACCTCGTCGACGACCTCTTCGGCCGAGACCCGCTCATCGGTCAGCTCGATGGTCAGGCCCTTGTTGAGGAACGCCATCTCCTGTAGCCGGCGGGCGATGGTCTCGAAGTCATAGGTGGTGGTCTCGAAGATGTCCGGATCGGCCCAGAACCGGATGGTCGTGCCGGTCTTCTTGGACGGCTCGCCCTTGCGCAGCGTTCCGGGCACCGACCGGTCATAGGTCTGGTGCCATTCGAAACCGTCCTTGTGGATATCGGCTTCCAGGCGGGTCGACAGTGCGTTCACCACCGAGACGCCGACGCCGTGCAGACCGCCGGACACCTGGTAGGCGCCCTCTTCGAACTTGCCGCCGGCGTGCAGCACGGTCATCACGACATCGACGGTCGGGATGCCGGTCGCGTGCATGGCCACGGGGATGCCACGACCGTCGTCGGTGACCTGGACGCCGCCGTCCTCGAGGATGCGGACATCGACCTTGGTCGCGAAGCCCGCCATCGCCTCGTCCACGGCGTTGTCGACAACCTCCCAGATCAGGTGGTGCAGACCACGCTCTCCGGTGGAGCCGATGTACATGCCGGGTCGCTTGCGGACCGCTTCCAGACCTTCGAGTACCTTGATCGAGTCGGCGCCATATTCGGCCGGAGCGTTCTTGTCTTGGGCAGCCACGTTGGACGCGTCTCCTTGGGGTTGCGCTGAGGCGGTTCTGTCACCGTCTGCGAAAGCTCTCGACAGTCTACCGCTACGTACCGTCAGGACTGATTCTGTGGCGGCGTTTCCAGCTATCTGACTGCGCCGTGCGCGGAATTTTCGGGCTATCGGAAAGTCAGGACGCTGCAGACGGGCGATTTCCGCCGTCTCGGCGTTCTCAGTCGACCATGCCGAGCGTGCGCGAACTCTGCCCCGCGCGCGGTGTGTCCCCCGCAGACACGCACGCTCGCCGGGCTGGGGGCAGCCGCGGGGGGGTTAGCCGTAGGTGTCGCGGGGACCGCGGCCGGGCACATTGAGCTTGCCCTTGCGCCACGACGGCGCGGTGGGCCCCTGGATCTTCAAGGATGTGACGATCCCATCGCCGACCGCGGCCGCGATCTTGGCCAGCAGCTGAGCCTGGACCATCCGCAACTGGGTTGCCCAGGCCGTCGACTCCGCCGACACCGTCAGCACACCGTCGCGCAAGCCGGTCGGGATCGCGTGATCGGCGATCTGGTCACCGACCACGGTCGTCCACTGGCCGAGCACCGCGCCCTCGGCCACCTGACGGGTCCACCCCCGCGAGCGGGCGAGGTCCCGGGTGGCGGCGCTGAAGGCCTGCGGATCCCGGGCATCGGGGCCGGGTCCGGACCACCGACGCCGCCCGGCACCGGTGGGTGCCCGTTTGGCCGGCGCCGTCCGGCCGCGGCCGACATCCTTACCCTGACTGCGCGCCGCGCCGCGGGCCTCCTCGAGCGCGCGGCGCACCATGTCCATGCCGGGTAGTCCCTCGAGGTGTTCCGGCGGTCCGACGCCATCGTCCTGCGAAGTCATGACACCACCTCCGAGATCCGACCGTCATCGGCATCGCGCATCCCGACCTGGACGCGGCGGACATCCCAATCCATCGGCAGGTCCTCGGGAACCGCCGCCGTCACCAAGACCTGCTCGGCGGAGGCGGCCACCTTGGCCAGTGCCTGCCGGCGGGCGCTGTCCAACTCGGCGAACACATCGTCGAGCAACAGCACCGGATCGGTGCCTTCGGTGCGCAACAGTTCATAAGAACCCAGGCGCAACCCCAATGCCATGGACCATGATTCACCGTGACTGGCAAAACCCTTGGCCGGCTGATCGCCGAGTCGCAATTCCAGATCGTCGCGGTGCGGGCCGACCAGGCAGACGCCACGTTCCAACTCGGCGGTGCGCTTACGCGCGCATTCCTCCAGCAGAGCGGTCTCGAACACCGCCGGGTCGACGGTGCCGTGTCCGGCCTCGGCCTCCACGGCCTCGATACCGCTGCGGTACCGGATCGCGGCCGGCCGCGACGCGGGCGCCAACAGCTGGTAGGCCTTCTCGACCTCTGGCCCGAGCTGATTGACCAGGTCGACCCGTGCCGAGATCAACTGTGCGCCATGGGCGGCCAGATGCCCGTCCCAGATCTCCAGGGTGTCCAGGACCGAGGTGTCACCCCGGTACCGGGCCGGCCCGGCGGTCTTGAGCAGCGCGGTGCGCTGGCGCAGCACCTTCTCGTAATCGGCGCGCACGCCGGCGATCCGCGGACGCCTCGAGGTGGCCACCTCGTCGAGGAAGCGCCGCCGTTCCGATGGGTCACCCCGGACCAGCGCCAGATCCTCGGGCGCGAACAACACCGCGCGCAGCACACCGAGTACCTCACGCGGACTGCGCACGGGGGAGCGGTTCAGCCGGGCCTTGTTGGCCCGGCCGGTGGTGATCTCCAGATCGACCGCGAGTTCCCGGCCGTCGTTGACGACCACCGTCGAGACGACGGCGCGTTCGGCACCCGCACGGATCAGCGGGGCGTCGGCAGCCACCCGGTGTGAACCGAGCGTCGCCGAGTACCACAGCGCCTCAACCAGATTCGTCTTCCCATAGCCATTGGGCGCGACGAACACGGTCTGGCCGGGCTCCAGTTCCAGGTCGACCCGCGGCCAGGACCTGAAGTCCGTCAATCCCAGATGGCGTACGTACAAAACTATCCGGATTCCGAGATGCGCTGCACCGCATGACCACCGAACTGGTTACGCAGGGCCGCAACGGCTTTCATGGTCGGCGAGTCGTCCTGGCGGGACAGGAACCGGGCGAACAACGACGCCGCGATACCCGGGACCGGCACCCGCAGCCGGATCGCCTCTTCGACGGTCCAGCGGCCCTCACCCGAATCATCGGTATAGCCGGTGATGTTGGCCAGATCCGGATCTTCTTTCAACGCCTTGGCCAGCAGCTGCTGCAACCAGGACCGCACCACGGTGCCGTTCGTCCACGCCTGGTAGACCGCCTGTGGGTCGCGCACCAGATCCTCGGCGGCCAGCATCTCGTAGCCTTCGGCGTAGGCGGTCATCAGGGCGTACTCGACACCGTTGTGCACCATCTTGGTGAAATGCCCGGCACCCACCGGGCCGGCATGCACGAATCCGTCGGCCGGGTCGCCGGCCGGGCGCAGCGTGTCGAAGATCGGCATGGCCCGGGCGATGTCCTCATCGCTGCCACCGACCATCAGCCCGTAGCCCTCGGTCAGACCCCAGATACCACCGGACACCCCGGCGTCGATGAACGATATTCCCTTCTCGCCCAACAGTTCTGCGTGCCGTCCGTCCTCGGTGTAGCGGGAGTTGCCGCCGTCGATCACCAGGTCGCCGGACTCGAGCACCCCGGCGAGTTCGGCGATGGTCTGCCGAGTGACCTCACCGGAGGGCACCATCACCCAGACCATGCGCGGTGCGGGCAGCGCCTCGGCCAGCGCGGCCAGCGACGGAACGTCGCTCACCTCCGGACGGGGATCGAACCCGATGACCTCGTGGCCCCCGGCACGCAGGCGTTCCCGCATGTTGAAGCCCATTTTGCCGAGGCCGACCAAACCCAACTGCATTGTGCGTCCCTTCTCAGGCCGGTCAGCCCGGGAGCCGCACCGGCATCAACAAATAGACGTAGTCGGTCTGTGCCGCCGGGAACGGTCCGGACGCTCCGACGTCATCTCCAGTGTCCCCCGCCGGACGCAACACCGCGGGACGGCTCGGTGTCGTGAAACCGAACGTCACCCGCTCGGAATGCAGCGAACCCAGGCCGTCGGTCAGATAGGTCGGGTTGAACGCGATGGTCAGCGGCTCGCCGGCGAACTCGACCTGCAGATCTTCCTCGGCACGACCGACATCATCGGCACCGGCCGACAGGCGCAGCCCGTCGCCGCTGAATTCCATCCGGACCTGCGCACCGCGATCGGCGACCAGCGCCACGCGCTTGATGGCCTCGGTGAGCTCGGCGACACCGACGGTCGCGATGGCGGTGTGCTCGCTGGGCAGCAGCTGCCGGAACTTCGGGAATTCCGCGTCGAGCAGTCGCGTGGTGGTGCGCTTGCCGTTGCTGCGGATCCCGAGCAGGCCTTCCTTGCCGACCGCCGCACCGGCACCGAGCGCGAGGTGCACCTCGGTGCCGTCGGTACCGGTCTTGGCGGCTTCGGACAGCGTCTTCGCCGGAACCAGGACCGCGGCCTCGACACCGGCGGAGTCGGTGGACCAGGTCAGTTCGCGAACGGCCAGGCGGAACCTGTCGGTCGCGGCCAAAACCACCTTGTCACCGGAAATTTCGACACGGATACCGGTGAGCATGGGCAGCGTGTCATCGCGGCCGGCGGCGACGGCGACCTGGCCGATCGCCTGACCGAAGAGATCCGCGGACACCACACCGGTCTCGTCGGGCAGGGCCGGCAGCGACGGGTAATCCTCGACCGCCATCGTGGGCAGCGAGAACCGGGCACTACCGCAGCTCAGCGAGACCCGGGTGCCCTCGACGGTGACATCGACGGGCTTGGCGGGCAGCGACCTGGTGATGTCGGACAGCAGCCGACCGGACACCAAAACACTTCCCGGAGAAGCGATCTCGGCAGCGACGCGGACCTCGGCCGAGGTCTCGTAGTCATATCCGGAGATCGTCAGGCCATCGTCGGAGCCGGTGAGCAACACGCCGGCCAATACCGGGACGGTCGGTCGGCTCGGCAGGCTGCGAGCCACCCAGGCGACGGCGTCGGCAAAATCCTCGCGTACCAGACGGAACTTCAAATCGGTGAGACCAACATTCGTCGTCACCACGTCCATAACGTCCCTTCGATCTACCGCGTCAAACGAGCATCAACCAGCGGATTCCCCGTGTAACCACCGAGCGTAGTCGCGTTCTGTCCTGCGACCGCACCGGGCGTATCGAATCACCACCGTAGAGCGTCGGAGGCGAACTTGAAAGCTATTCGCTCGCGCTGGGGACAGGCCCCGACACGGCACCGGGGGCGGGTGTTGATGCCCGATCCCCAACAGCCTGTTTTCAGAAGATGAATCTTCTAGAGATAAAAGCAACAGTAATAGGGGCTGTGCAATCTGTGGATGAACGGGCGCTGTCGCAGGTGGCGAGGCTCGAGCGGGTGTGCGCAGACTGTGGAGTGCCGATGGATGATTTCGGGCCGGCTGTGGACAACATCGTGGCTGTGCAGTGGACGACGGGTTGCCCGGAGGTTTCTCCCAAGTTGTACACAGGCTCTGCACACCGATTTCTTGTGACCAGCCGGGCGAAAGTGACAAAAGTTTTTCGGCGCGGATGGCTCTGCTCCGGCGTTTCGCGCGCGCGTCGGATCCCGTCGAGACCGCGCGGCGGTCCTACGGATGTGATGTCGGCAGCGAATTTCAGCGCTTGGAGCGCTGACGGATGCGGGTGGTGAGTTCCTTGACGTGGTCGAAGATCTCACGTCGTTCGGCCATTCCATCGCGGATCTTGCGCTCGGCGTACATGACCGTGGTGTGATCGCGGCCGAACGCCTCGCCGATCCGGGGCAGGGACAGATCGGTCAGCTCACGGCACAGATACATGGCGATCTGGCGGGCCTGGGCGAGCGCTCGCGTCTTCCCGGGACCGCGTAGTTCCTCGACCGAGGTCTCGAAGTACTCGGCGGTGGCGGCCATGATGGTGGCGGTGCTGATCTGCATGGTGCTGGCATCGGCGATCAGATCGCGCAGCACGATCTCGGCCAGCGACTTGTCGATGGTGGTCTTGCTCAGCGAGGCGAAGGCCGTCACGCGGATCAGTGCACCCTCGAGTTCACGGATATTGCGCTCGATGCGGCTGGCGATGAGCTCCAGCACGTCGTCGGGGACGTCGAGCCGGTCCATCTGCGCCTTCTTGCGCAGGATCGCGATGCGGGTCTCCAACTCGGGCGGCTGGACGTCGGTGATCAGGCCCCACTCGAAGCGGGTCCGCAACCGGTCCTCGAGGGTTGCCAACTGTTTGGGGGAGCGATCCGAGGAGATGACGATCTGCTTGTTCGCGTTGTGCAGTGTGTTGAACGTGTGGAAGAACTCTTCCTGGATGCCGTCCTTGCCCTCGATGAACTGGATGTCATCGACGAGCAGGATGTCCACGTCGCGATAGCTGCGCTTGAACGACGCCTTGCGATCGTCGCGCAGCGAGTTGATGAAGTCGTTGGTGAATTCCTCGGTGGAGACGTACTTCACCCGCATGCCGGGAAACAGTCGCTGGGCGTAGTTACCGGCCGCGTGCAGCAGATGGGTCTTGCCCAGACCGGATTCACCCCAGATGAACAGCGGGTTGTAGGCCCGCGCGGGTGCCTCGGAGATGGCCAGGGTGGCGGCATGGGCGAAGCGATTCGAGGAGCCGATGACGAAGGTCTCGAAGGTATAGCGCCGATTCAGCGTCACCGAGTTGTCGGCCGGCGGGGCGGTGTTCTGGGACCGGTTGAAATAGCTCGGCCAGCTGGCCTCGGCACTGGCCAGCGCCTCGAGATCGTCATCGACCTCTTCGGTATCGGCGCTGTCCTGCCCGGATGCGGGTTCGGGCTCGTCATCGGGTTCTGGCGTGGCGATACGGACACCGAGTTCCACCCGCTGGCCGAGCTGCCGGCTGAGTGCGGCGATGATCGGTTCGCGCAGCCCGCGTTCGATCTCGTTCTGGACGAACGCCGTCGGAACGGACAGCAGTGCGAAGCCCTCGGTGATGACGAGCGGCCGCACGAGTTTCAGCCAGGCGCGCTGCTGGGCGGTGAGGGTTGTCTCACGAGGGCCACCGTCGACGGTCTCGCCGAAAGGAGTTTCACCGTTGAGTTCGGCGACGACGTTGTTCCAGACCGTGACGAAAGAGGATTCTGGGTCCGCGGTCAATGACGCCTACCCCCTTATGGCTTCCTCGGGATGTCCCGGGGGCGACAGTAACAAACTGTCCACATAGTTATCCACAGGCTGTGGACAGCGGTCAGTAGCAGTTGTCGCGTTATCTTGCGGCGTGGATGCCTGTGTCGGAGCTCGTCACATTCCGCTGGCGGTCTGTGGGCTCGCGGCCGGTGGCCGTCCTCGCTCTGGTGTCCGGCGCCGTCTCAGGTGCAAAACGGCATTGCCAGAAGCTAACAGTTTTCTCTCGGAGTGCCAACCGTTCTGCAACATTGCGCGCGGGTTCGTCACGCGCCGTGGATCGTTGGTGACGGGTGTGACTTTTGTGTCCGGTGATGTGCAGTTCGGGGGCGGTGTGACGGGCCTGGCCAGGTTTGACCCAGACAATTCTCGTCAGTACCCTCGAGCAGTCGCCCACACGTGGCGATACGGCCGGGAATCGGTCCTCGAATCCGTTCGGGGCGCCGCGCCGGCTAAGTACGCAAGATCGATGAGCTTACCAACGGTGCTCGCATCTTCGGCTGTCATGACATCCATGGCGGCTGCGGGTGTTGGCACCAGACCGAACGAGGAGAGACAGCCGTGGCCAAGGGCAAGCGGACTTTTCAGCCGAACAACCGCCGCCGGGCCCGTGTGCACGGTTTCCGGTTGCGGATGCGCACGCGTGCGGGTCGCGCGATCGTGTCGGCACGCCGGGGCAAGGGTCGCCGTTCTCTCACTGCGTGATTCGACGCAGGGTCTGCGGCGGTGCTTCCGGCCCAGTACCGCATGACACGGTCCACGGATTTCGGTGTCACTGTGCGGCAAGGCGCCCGGGCGGCACAGCCTGATCTGGTTGTGCACTCCTGGCGTGACGTGGCCGGCGACGAAAGCGTCGTCGGCCCGAAGATAGGTCTGGTGGTGTCCAAATCGGTGGGGACAGCGGTGCAACGGCATCGTGTCGCGCGCCGGTTACGCCACGCGGCCTATCGCATTCTCTGTGACGGACAGTCCGGACTCGAACCACGCGATCGCGTGGTCATCCGTGCGCTTCCGGGTAGCCGCGACGCCGTCTCTGCGCGCCTGGAAACCGAACTGCGCGCTGCGCTCAAGCGCACCCAGAGCCCACGGCAGGCCCGATCGTGACGGGATTGCCGGCCAGGTGCGTGATCTTCGTGATCCAGCTGTACCGCACGATGATTTCTCCCCTGCGGCTGCCATCGTGCCGGTTCACCCCCACCTGTAGCGAGTACGCGGTGGATGCCTTGACCGAATGGGGTCTGCTCCGCGGAAGTTGGCTGGCGCTGGTGCGACTGGCCAAGTGCGGCCCATGGCATCGCGGAGGATGGGACCCGATACCCGAGCGCGGCGAGAAGGCCGACGAGTTGACTTCAGAAGAAGTCGTCAGGAGCGATTCCGTTGTTTAACTGGTTCAGCCTCGACATCATCTATTACCCGGTGTCGGGCATCATGTGGGTCTGGTACAAGGCCTTTGCCTTCTTACTCGGCCCCTCGAACTTCTTCGCCTGGGCGCTGTCGGTGATGTTCCTGGTGTTCACCCTCCGCGCCATCCTCTACAAGCCGTTCGTCAAGCAGATCCGCACGACCCGGCAGATGCAGGAGTTGCAGCCGCAGATCAAGGCGCTGCAGAAGAAGTACGGAAAAGACCGCCAGCGGATGGCGCTGGAGATGCAGAAGCTGCAGAAGGAACACGGGTTCAACCCGATCCTCGGCTGCCTGCCCATGCTGGCCCAGGTTCCGGTGTTCATCGGCCTGTTCCACGTGCTGCGCTCGTTCAACCGGACGCAGGGTGGTTTCGGTCAGATCCAGCTGTCGGTGGAGCAGAACCGCGCGACCGGGAACTACTTCTTCAGCCCGACCGATGTGGCGCACTTCCTGGACGCAAACCTCTTCGGTGCCCCGCTGGGCGCGACGATGATCCAGACGTCCGGTCTGGACGCGTTCACCGAATTCAGCCGGGTCGCCGTGATCGGCGTCGGCGTGCCGATCATGATCCTGGCCGGCATCGCGACCTACTTCAACAGCCGGGCCTCGATCGCGCGCCAGAGCCCTGAGGCCGCGGCCAATCCGCAGACCGCGTTGATGAACAAGCTCGCTCTCTACGTCTTCCCGCTCGGCGTGGTCGTCGGTGGTCCGTTCCTACCGCTGGCCGTGATCCTGTACTGGTTCGCCAACAACATCTGGACGTTCGGTCAGCAGCACGTGGTGTTCGGCAAGATCGAGAAGGAAGAGGAAGCCAAGAAGGCGCTCGAGCTCGAACGCCGTGCGGCGAATGCGCCGGCCCCGGGTGCCAAGCCCAAGAAGCGCAAGCAGGTCAAGGAGACGGTCGCCGGCGAGCAGACCTCAGCCGCCGAGGAACTGACCGAGCCGCCGTCGGCCCAGGAGTCCGACAGCAACACATCCGGCTCCAGAAAGACGCAGAGCACCAAAAATGAGAATGGTGCGAAGAACCCGGCATCGTCGCGGGCCCCGGGGAACACCCCACGTCCCGGAAGCCGACCCAACAAGCGCAAGCGCTAGAAGCCAAGCCGAGAGCCGATGAATCCGGAAACCGACCGGATGGCGGACGCGGCGAAGTTAAGGAGAACACCGATATGACTGACGCAGAGATCACCGACCGCACCGACGAGGCGAGCAGCGACGCCCAGGAGCAGACGGCTCCGGAGCCCGCCGAGGACGACCTGGAGGACCGTTTGGTCGCCGAGGGTGAGATCGCCGGCGATTACCTCGAGGAACTGCTGGATCTGCTCGACTTCGACGGCGATATCGATCTGGACGTCGAGGGTGACCGGGCCGTGGTGAGCATCGACGGCGGCAACGATCTGAACAAGCTGGTGGGTCGCAAGGGCGAGGTGCTCGATGCGCTGCAGGAGCTGACCCGATTGGCCGTGCACCAGAAGACCGGCGAGCGGAGCCGGCTGATGCTGGACATCGCCCGCTGGCGTCGGCGTCGCCGTGACGAACTGGCGGCGCTCGGTGACAAGATCGCCCGGAAGGTGCTGGAGTCGGGGGAGCGCGAGGAGCTTTCGCCGATGACGCCGTTCGAGCGCAAGATCGTCCACGATGCGGTGGCGGCCGTCGACGGTGTGCGCAGCGAGAGCGAGGGCGCGGAGCCGTCGCGCCGTGTGGTCGTCCTCCCCGCCTAGGCGAGTTACACCCATGTAGTTTGAGCGACAAGTTCAGGGCCGTCGGCTGGAGCGTTACACCGGAGGAATGTTTCACGTGAAACATGGCGAATTGAGTCCGGCGCCCCAGGCGGCGGCCCTTTGCTTTGCCGACCGCCTGTCCATAGCGCAGCGATACGGCGAAATCCTGGCGGGGTCGGGAATCGAGCGTGGACTCATCGGGCCGTCCGAGGTGGACCGGCTGTGGGAGCGCCATATTCTCAACAGCGCCGCCATGGCCGAACTCTTCGAGCCCGGGGAGCGGGTGGTGGATATCGGCAGTGGTGCGGGGCTACCCGGGATTCCACTGGCGATCGCACGGCCGGATCTGAATGTCACGTTGGTCGAGCCGCTGCTCCGCCGGAGCGAGTTCCTGCGCGAGGCGATCGAGGAACTCGGCATCGAGGTCGCCGTGGTGCGGGGTCGGGCGGAGGACAGGACGATCCGGGAAGAGGCCGGGGGCCGGGACGCGGTGGTGTCCCGCGCGGTGGCTCCGCTGGACAAATTGTCGCGCTGGAGCCTGCCGTTGTTGCGGACGGGCGGTCGAATGCTGGCGCTTAAGGGGGAGCGGGCAATGGATGAGGTCGAGACGCATCGGCGGACTCTCAGTTCGCTTGGTGCAACCGAGGTGAGGGTGGTGAGATGTGGCGTGGACTTTTTGAATCCACCCGCCACCGTGGTCGTGGCACGACGCGGCGCGGTGGACAATCGGACGGGGCGACCCGGCAGGAGGAAGCGATGACCGGGCAGCGTGATGTTTCACGTGAAACATGGACGCCCGCAGCCGACCCGTGGCCGGCCGCGGATACCCCGATCGCTGCCGAAGCGGAGCGCGCCAGCCGGCTGTTGCACAATCGTGAGCGCGGTCTGCCGCGCCCCGACCGCCAGCGGGTATTCACCATCGCCAATCAGAAGGGCGGGGTCGGCAAGACGACGACCGCGGTGAACGTCGCGGCAGCGCTGGCGCGCCAGGGGCTGCAGGTGTTGGTGATCGACCTCGATCCGCAGGGCAATGCCAGCACGGCGCTCGGTATCGAACATCGACAGGGCACACCGTCGTCCTACGAGGTGCTGATCGGGGAGATTCCGCTCGCCGAGGCGCTACAGCGCAGCCCGCACAATGAACGGCTGTTCTGTGTTCCGGCGACCATCGATCTGGCCGGTGCCGAGATCGAACTGGTGAGCATGGTCGCGAGAGAGGGGCGGCTGCGCTCGGCCCTGGCCGGGCTCCGGGAGCACAACTTCGACTACGTCTTCATCGACTGCCCGCCGTCGTTGGGACTGCTGACCATCAATGCGCTCGTGGCCGCACCCGAGGTGCTGATCCCGATCCAGTGTGAGTACTACGCCCTGGAGGGTGTCGGGCAGTTGTTGCGCAATATCGAGATGGTGAAGGCACACCTCAATCCGGAACTCGACGTGACCACCGTGGTGCTCACCATGTATGACGGTCGTACCCGGCTCGCCGACCAAGTGGCCGAGGACGTGCGGGCGCACTTCGGTGCCAAGGTGTTGCGGACCGTTATCCCGCGCAGTGTGAAGGTCTCCGAGGCGCCCGGCTACGGGATGACGATCCTCGACTACGACCCGGGGTCGCGCGGTGCGATGAGCTATCTGGATGCCAGTCGAGAAATCGCCGAACGCGGACGGCCGGCCACGTGACCCGGTCAGCACAGCAGCACATCAGGAGGAGGGGCCGATGAACCAGGCGAAGAAGCGCAGCGGACTCGGACGGGGACTGGCGTCGTTGATCCCGACCGGACCCGCGGAAGGCGAGGCGCTCGGTGCCCCGCGGATCGGGGACAGCGCCGCCGACATCCTGATGGGTGGCGCGCCGAAGCCGGTGCCGGAACCCTCGGCCGCCGAGACCGCCGCCGTTGCCGAATTCGGCGCCGTGTACCGGGAGATCGATCCCAAGCTGATCGACCCGAATCCGCGCCAGCCCCGGCAGGTCTTCGATGAGGAAGCGCTCTCGGAATTGGTGCACTCCATCAAGGAGTTCGGCGTCATGCAGCCGATCGTGGTGCGTGCGCTACCGGCCGATGACGGGACGACGCGCTACCAGTTGGTCATGGGGGAGCGGCGGTGGCGGGCCTCCCAGGAGGCAGGCGTGACGGCGATCCCGGCCATCGTCCGAGAGACCGCTGACGACAGCATGCTGCGCGACGCGCTGCTGGAGAACATCCATCGCGCTCAGCTGAACCCCTTGGAAGAGGCCGCGGCGTACCAGCAATTGCTCGACGAGTTCGGCGTCACCCATGACGAACTCGCCTCACGAATCGGTCGGTCACGCCCACTGATCTCCAACATGATCCGCCTGTTGCGGCTGCCGATCGCGGTACAGCGCAGGGTGGCCGCCGGGGTGCTCTCGGCCGGCCACGCGCGGGCGTTGCTCTCGCTGGAGGGCGGGCCGGAGAAGCAGGAGGAGCTCGCGGCACGCATCGTGGCCGAGGGATTGTCGGTTCGGGCAACCGAGGAGGCCGTGACGCTGGCCAACCGCAACGGTCCGACCGAGCCGCCGGCGCCGCGCCGCAAGCCGATCCAGATGCCCGGTCTGCAAGATGTCGCCGAGCAGCTGTCGACGGCGTTCGACACCAGGGTCACGGTCAGCCTGGGCAAGCGCAAGGGCAAGATCGTCGTCGAATTCGGATCGGTCGACGATCTGCAGCGCATCGTCGAGCTGATGAACTCCGCCAAGCAATGAACGGGCCATTTCGTCGGCGTTTTTCCCGGACCGGGGACAAGGGCGAATTACGTCACTGTGACACTGGATCGGCCCGGGGTGGCCCCGTTGCCGGCCTGATGTAGAGATCGTATGTGTGCCAACAAGTTTGAGCCTGGGCATCCATGCGGCGGCATTTCTCCTATCCTGGAAGTCCGTGCGCTTTCCAGAACTGAAGGTTGAGGACTCCTAGTGTCAGCGCGAATCAGCCCGCTTCGGCTCGAGGCGTTCGATCAGCTACCCAAGCATGCGCGGCGGTGCGTTTTCTGGGAGGTCGACCCGTCGACGGTGCAGGGGGAGGACCACCTCGCCGATCCCGAGTTCGAGAAAGAGGCGTGGCTGTCGATGGTCATGCTGGAGTGGGGTTCGTGCGCGCAGATCGCGATCGTCGGTGCCGACGTGCCCGGCGAACAGGACCCGGACCGGGCCGCGTTGATGATCGAGGAACCATGTCTGGGTTATGCGTTCTACGCGCCGCCCGGGGCGGTGCCGCGTGCCGGCCGATTCCCGACCGGACCGGTCAGTGCCGATGCGGTGCTGCTGACATCGTTGGGAGTCGAGGCCTCCGACGATGGTGACCGGATGTCACGGGCTCTGGTGACCGCCGTGGTCGGGGATCTGGTCCGGCGCGGTGTGCGCGCCCTGGAGGCCTTCGGGCGCACCACGCTCGCCGACGAACTGTGCGGGGACACCACTACTGCGGAGATCGCGGCGGTGGTCGAGGCACTCGGCGACTGTTCGGCCGCCACGTGCATCGTGTCCGCGGATTTCCTCACCGAGATGGGATTCGAGGTCGTCGCGCCGCATCCCTATTTTCCGCGCCTGCGGCTCGAGCTGGAACAGGGCCTGGGCTGGAAGGCCGATGTCGAGGCCGCCCTGGAACGACTGCTGGAGAGCGCCCGACTGCAGGCGCCGGTCGGCGCCGCCGCGTTCGGCTGACCGGGTCCGCCGTCGGATCGGCTAGGTGGGGGAGACGCGGCCGGCATCGACCGACAGCTCGTGCGCCAGCAGTTCGGCGAAGGTGAACGTACCGGTGGGCCGATCATCCTTGCCGAGCAGGTACAGCCGCTTCACCGCGGCCAGCATGCCCTCGGCGATGGCGTCCCGGGACGCCGCTGTGGCCAGCATGGTCCGATCGTGCGGGTTGCTGACATAGCCCAAATCGACCTGCACAGTGGGCATCCGGGTCAACCGGAGCAGATCCCAGGTTCGGCCGTGCACGCGGCAGTCCCGAGATCCCGTGCGCGCCACCAGTTCCCGCTGGATGAAATCGGCGAGGTTGCGGCCGATCGTGGAGACCGAGCCGTGCGAGTTGCCGAAATGGAAGGAGGCGACACCGCTGGCCGACGCGCTCGTGTGGCCGGTGCAGCGCAGGCTGATCATCAGGTCCGCGCCGACGGTGTTGGCCGTCGCGGCCCGTTCGGCATCCGAGGGGCTGCGGTTGGACGGCCGCGACAGGAAGGTGTCCATCCCGATCGCGGTCATTCTGCCTTCGAGCCGACTTGCCAAGTCCCACAGGATGTCTGCTTCGCTGATGGGTCCCTCGGGACCCTGGATGATGGCACCCAGGTCGTCACCGCCGCGGCCCGGATCGATGATGACCCGCTTACCGGACAACCGCGGGCCGGAGCGGCGCACCAGCTCCTCCTCGCGGATGGCGTGCGGGGAACCGCCCGTGACGCGTGAACCCAGGAAGTACAGCGAGCGCAGCGTCTCCGGGCCGCAGACCCCGTCCGGGAACAACCCGTACTCGCGTTGGAAGAACATCAGCCCGTTGTGGGTCTGCAGACCGAAGTGGCCGTCGACCAGTCCGGTGTAGAAACCGAGATCCTGCAACCGGGCCTGCAGCGTGGCGACGTCATCGCCGTACATCGGTGCGCCGAACTGGTGCGACAGGGTGCGGGCGCCCAGCTGATAGGAGGCCTCGCGCAGGGCGCGCGCCGTCGCCTCCCCGACCATCCCGTCGACCAGCAGACCGCGGTGCTGCTGGAAGGCGCGTACCGCGTGGTCGAGTTCGTCGTCGAACAGGTCGACGGCGACATGGCGGCCGGTGGTCGGGTCGGCGTCGGGGTGTTCGATCATCCCCAGACCAGCGAGCGCCGCCCTGATCTCGACGACCGCACTTCCGCGATCGCCGCGACGCAGAATCGACATACCTGGCCTTTCAGACATATTGCACCCCCGTCCGAATCGACGGCAGCTGCAGTCCGGACAGACAGCATTGTCTCAGATGTCGCGCAAAATCCGGAAAACCCCGGCGTGTACCAGTGCGAAAGCGTGATCAGCCGAGATCGTCGGCGATCTCACGCAGCAGGGCGGCCTTGCCCTTCGCGCCGACGATACGCTTGACCGGCTGACCGTCCTTGAACAAGATCAGCGTCGGGATCGACACCACCTGAAAGTCCCGCGCGGTCGCTGGATTGGCGTCCACGTCGATCTTGGCGACCTTGAGATCACCGGCCTTCTCGCTGGCGATCTCCTCGAGTACCGGGGCGACCATCTTGCACGGCCCGCACCAGGTGGCCCAGAAGTCGACCAGCACGGGGGTGGAGCTGGACAGCACGTCCTGGTTGAACGAATCGTCGGTGACGGCAACGGTCGCGGAGTTCTCAGCCATGGAAATTTCTCCTAATCTTCGGTGGGAGCGGGGAATTCGGTGAGCCAACGTTCGGTGTCGATGGCCGCCGAACAACCCGAGCCGGCGGCGGTGATGGCCTGACGATAGGTGTGGTCCACCAGATCGCCTGCGGCGAAGACGCCTTCGAGCGACGTCGCGGTGGTGCGGCCGATCACCTTGACGTAACCGTCGTCGTCCAGATCGACCTGGCCCTTGACCAGATCCGAGCGCGGGATGTGGCCGATGGCAACGAACACGCCGGACACCTCGAGCTTGGACTCCTCGCCGGTTACCGTGTTGCGCAAGCGAATTCCGGTCACCTTGGGATCACCCTCGATCTCGTCGACCGCGGTGTTGGTCAGGAAGGTGATCTTCTCGTTGGCCTGCGCGCGCTCCAGCATGATCTTGGAGGCGCGGAACTCGTCGCGCCGGTGGATCAGGTGGACGCTGCGCGCGAACTTGGTGAGGAAGATGGCCTCCTCCATCGCCGAGTCACCGCCGCCGATGACGGCGATGTCCTGCTCGCGGAAGAAGAAGCCGTCACAGGTGGCACAGGTGCTCACCCCGAGGCCGATGCGCTCCTGTTCGCCGGGGACACCGAGCTGACGGGCGGCCGCACCCATGGCGAGGATCACCGACTTGGCGCGGTGCGTCTCGTCACCCACGGTGACGGTCTTGATCGGCCCGCTCAGGTCGACGGAGTCGACATCCTCCATGCGCAGGTCGGCCCCGAAGCGCAGCGCCTGCTCACGCATCTCCTCCATCAGGCTCGGACCGGTGATGCCTTCCCGGAAACCCGGGTAGTTCTCGACCTCGGTGGTCGTCATCAGCGCACCTCCGAAGGAGATGCCCTCGAACACCAGCGGCTGCAGCTGCGCCCGCGCGGTGTACACCGCCGCGGTGTACCCGGCCGGGCCGGAGCCGATGATGATCACGTCGTGGATGGTGGACGTGTCCTCAGAAGTGGTGGACATCGTGGATATCCCGACCTTTCTGCCGCAAAGGCGGCGTGAGTTCAAACATCAGCGTAGGCCCGGCTGTTCCCGGCCTGCATGTTAGGGGCGCGGCAGCACCGTGTCCGCCCGTGCGGGCGATGAACTGGCCGGGCAACCGGTGCCCACCACGATGACGCGCAGGCGTGCCGGGTCCGGTCCGGGCAGCACCAGCAGCACGCCGTCGGGGACCGGCTGGGCACCCAGGATGGGGGTATCGGCGGGCCGGCCCAGACTCACCAGGCACGCCCCTGGGTCGGTGATGCCACCCAGGTCGGGGGGCCGGCCGAGCAGGGCGCGCAGCGCCGGCACCGGTAGCGGTGGCGCGGCGGCCGGCGGCTGCACCGTGATGTGGGCGGCGGTGATGCCACCATCGCCGAACCGGGGGGCGGCGGGCTGTTGGGGCCGGGTCAGCGCGACAGTGCCGATGCCGACAGCGGCCACCGCGGCCAGCATGCCGATGAGCACGCCCGGCCGGTGCCCGGCCGGTGGCCGACTGGCGTGCCGGTCGGGTGCGCCGGCCGGCGGCAGGACCCGGTGATTGCCGCGCAGTGCGGCGACGACGGCGGCGCTCACCTCCGGTGGCGGTGGCGGTGCGGGCGCCTCGGCCAGGTCGGCCAGTTCGCGGCGGACCCGGGCGGTCGACGCCTCGTCCGACTCGCTGTGCACCCGTCCATCATCGCGCGACCGGAGCCTGCAGGGGTTTCAGGGCGGCGGCGAGTTTGGCCCTGCCGCGGGCGCACCGGCTCTTGATGGTGCCCTCCGGGACCCCGAGCAGCTGCGCGGTCTCGGCGACCGAGAAACCCTGCATGTCGACCGCGACGACGGCCGCCCGCTGATCGATGGGCAGCCGCAGCAGGGCCTTCTCCACGACGATCGCGGTGTCCACGCGTGGGATCGGGTCGCGAGCGTGCCGGGCGGTGTAGGGATCCAACGGGGCGGTGGGGCGCGCCCGGTACCGACGCAACCGGTCCAGGCAGGCGTTGACCAGGATGCGGTGCAACCAGCTCTTCACGGTGCAGTCGCGCCGGAACCCGGTGGCATTGCAGTGCGCGGACAGCATCGCCTCCTGCAGGGCGTCGCGCGCGTCGTCGGGGCAGCGGGTGATGATCCGGGCGAGCCGGTACAACTGTGCCTCGTAGCGGTGGAACAGTTCCTCGAACGCGAACCGGTCCCCGGCGATGTGCGCGGCCAGCAACTGTTCATCGGTGCGGATCTGCTCGGCGAATTCCCCCACAGCCGAACCCTAAGGACGCCGCGGGCACCGCTGCGACACTCATTTGGCCCAACTGCCCTGACCTGCGTGGACGGGGGCAGAGTGCCTGGGGATAACCGCGGTCAGGACCGCGTGTTGAGGGTGATCTCGGAGATATCGGTGCGGCTCTTGCCGTCCACGTTGCCCAACGTCGAGATCCACACCAGCACATAGGACGTGGACTGCGCGTCGGTGATGTCGATGGTGTTGGACCCCCGGGTGAGCGGGGTCGGCGGGCTCAGCTCGGTGGTGTCCTCCAGCGATGCCGGGTTCGCCGAGTCGGAGGCCCGGATCTGTACCGAGGTGCCGACGCTGGACACATTCAGGGTCACCGATCCGAGTTCGGTGGGCTGGGGTAGTTGCAGCATCAGACCCACACCGTTCTTGAACCCGGGGAACGGCGCCGGATCGGAGTAGGTGTCGGTCGGCCACGCGGTCGCCGGGTTCCCGTCGATCGCCAGGCCCGCCTCGGCCGGCGCATCGGCCTCACCCTGCGGGGAGTAGACGGTGGCGCGCACCGGCTTGACCGTGCCGGTGTCGGCTTCGGCGGTGGTACTCGTCGGGCTGTTCAGGCCGAGCTCGTCGCGGTCGAGGCCGCCGCCGACGTCGCCGAAGATACGGCTGAGCACCGTTGCCAGCAGTACGAACACCACCACGACGAGGGCGCCGCCGACGGTCAGGCCGATGATCAGTCCTTTACGGCGACGGGCCACCGAGGCCGGGTCGCCGTCGTCGCCGCCGAATCCGGCCGGCCGGCCGGCGGGGGATTCGTCCAGCGGGGCGATGTACTCGGTGCGGTCGGCCACCGCCGTCGCCTGCTGCAGCAGGTTCAGCAGCGTCGGCGCGCTACGGATACCGCCGCCCTCCTGTACCGCGCGGGTGGCGGCCGCCGAGATCTGGAACGGGATGTCGGAATTGACCGTCTGCGGTTCGACGGGCTGCCCGACGGCGTCGAGCGCGGCCGGTTCCAGCCCGCCGCGCGAGCCCGAGACCGGCAGTGGCCACCGGTTGACCAGCAGGGCGTACAGCGCCGCGCCCACACCGCGGATGTCGTCCTCGGGAGTGGCCTCGGGCAGCGTGGCCGGGAAGGCCAGCGCGACATCGCCCTCGATGCTGACCCGGATGCGCCCCGGATCGTCGATGGACAGCGCGACCCCGGACCGGTGCGCGATCTCGGCGGCGGCGGCCAGCGACTGGACGGCGCGCGCGCCGCCGATCGGGGAGGGCGCGGTCTCGGCGACCTCGGTCAGCGATCCGCCGCGGATCCACTCCGCGATCACCAGGCCGCCGGATCCGGCGCGGGTGACGTCCATGATGCGGGCCAGCCCGGGGCTGTCGATCTTGGACAACCGCTGGGTTCTGGCCAGGATGTCCTGCAGTTCGCTGTCGGGCAGTGTGCCGTCCGGGTCGACGAAGGTCAGGGCCACCTGGCGATCGAGCGCGGTGTCCAGGGCGTGCCAGAACCGCAGCTTGTCGGTGCCACCGTGGGACACCAGCAACCGGTAACGGCCGCCGATGATGGATGCGCCCGGGATCAGGTGCAGATCCTCGCCGAGGGCGGCCTCGGTGGGACCCTCGCGGGGCGGTTCGAAGGCCAGCGGCTCGCGGGACGGATCGCCGCCGTAGTCGGCGGGCGGCCGGGCGGTGAACCCGCCGGTGTCGGGCTGGAAGTCCGCGGCGGTCAGACCCGGGTCGGCCGCCGATTCGGCGGCGGACGGATCCGCACCGCCCTTGCCCTGCAGGGGAATCCGGGTGGTGGCCCCCGAGTCGGACTCGGTCCCGTTACCGGCGTCTGGCGCGGACCCGCTGCCGGGGGTATCGCTCACCGATGGTCCTTTCCGAGTGTGACTCCTGGCAATCTCTGCCTGCGGTGCGTACCGGCGGGCTGCCGGGGGGCGTGGAGGCCGCATCGGATGCGAATTGCTCCGATCAGGGTACGTGACCGGCGGTGCGGGTCGATGTGCGTCGGGACGCCCCGTGCGCCCCGGGGCCGACCCCGTGCGGCTGCGGAGCCGCCGCTGCACCGCGGCCACGGCCGACAACGCGTCGGGCACCTTGGCCGCCCACAACACCGCCCCGACGATGGGGCCCATGATCAGGCCGATGACGATCAGCCGCAGCAGTGATCCCAGACCGCCGCCGTGCTCGGTCAGCGCCTCCAGCCCGAGCAGCTGGTCGACGACATGCGCCGCGAGCCCGGCGAGCATCGAGGCGGCGATGGTGACCAGGATGGTGCGCACGACGTCGACACCGATCATGCGGCCGCCGCTGCGCGCCGGGATCAGGTTGGCGCGCAGCACCGCATAGCCGACGGTGGCCCCGGCCAGGAAGCCCAGCCCGTTGGCCAGGCCGAGGTACCCGGCGACCATGCCGGGGTCGGCGACCAGATGCGGTACCGCCACCGAGGCCGCGATCTTGACGGCGGTGATCACCAGGATCAACACGATCGGTGTCCACGGCTGCTGCCGGGCATAGAACACCCGGAGTTGCAGCAGCACCAGCGAATACGGGATCAGGGTGAACGCCGACAGGGTGATGGCCATACCGAGATAGCGGGCGTCGGTGTCACCGAAGTTGCCATAGGCGAACAGTGCGCTGCCGATCGCCGGCCCGCCCACCGTCATCACCGCGACCACCGGGATCAGGGTCAGCATGGTGAGCCGGGTGGCCAGGTTCAGGTCGGCCAGCACCGCGGGCCCGTCGTCGGCGGCGGCGTTGCGCGACAGTCGCGGCATCACCACGGTCAGGACCGTCACGCCGATGATGCCGAACGGCAGTTGCAGCACCAGCCAGGTGTAGTTGTAGATGGCCGGCCCCGATGCCGATGCCGCACTGGCGATCTGATTACCGACGACCAGCCCGACCTGGCTGATCAGCACGTAGAGCACCATCGCCAGCGCCATCATCCCGAAGGTCTTCATCCGGTCGTCGATGCCCCACAGCGGCCGCATGCTGACCCGCTCGGCGCGCAACGCGACGAACACCACGGCGGCCTGGGCCACCACACCCAGGGTGGTGCCGATGCCCAGCACCAGCAGCTTGGCATTGCCCATCTGGACCGGGTCGATCGAGAGCTCGCCCGGCACGATCAGATAGAGCGCGATGGTGGCGATGGCCACCACGTTGTTGACCACCGGCGCCCAGGCCGGCGGGCCGAAGATGTTGCGGGTGTTCAGGATTGCCATGAACACCGAGGACAGGCCGTAGAAGATGATCTGCGGCAGCAGTAGATATGCGAAGGCCGTCGTGAGAGGCCGGTTCACCAGCGGCTCGGCGCCGAGCATCAGGTCGGTGAGCAGTGGCGCGGCCAGCGTGGAGGCGATGGTCGCCAGCAGCAGCAACAGGGTGGCCAGGGTGAGCAGCTTGCGGATGAAAGCGGCTCCGCCATCGGGATCTTCGCGTTCGGCGCGTGCCAGCACCGGCACGAAGATGGCGGTGAACGTCGCCTCGAGCACCAGCGCCGCGATCAGGTTGGGCAGCTGGTTGGCCACCGAGAAGGCGCTGAGCAGCGGGCCGCCCAGGATGATCGCCAGCAGCACCATCCTGGCGAACCCGGTGAGCCTGCTGATCAGCGTCGCCAGCGCCATGGCCCAGGAGCGGGACACCACGGCGGAGTCGGACAGCTCCGTGCGGGTCCGTTGCACGGCGCTCATCGGCCGCCGCCGGTGCGGGGTTGCTCGTCGGCGGTGTGGGCCAGTGCGGTGTCCAGGGGGTCGGGCCGGCGCGGTTCCCGGGTCGGCGGGATCAGGTCGGCGCGGTCGGGCTGGCCGCGGAACCGGTGCCAGAGCCGGCGCCCGACCAACAGGGCCAGGATCAGCCCGCCGGTGAGGCTGATGAAGAACAGCACCTTGCCGTAGGCGTTGGAGTGCACCGACAGCCGCACCGGGTCGCCCAGGGCCATCCCGTCGGCGGTCGACAGCGCCACGTCGACGGCAAAGCGCTGGGTGAAGTGCACCTCGATCGGGACGCGCACCGGCAGAAAGCCCGGCGGCAGTTCGATCACGCCCGGATCGGTGACGGTCATCCCGGGCGGGGCGTCGATGCGCAACCGCACCCGGATCGGCACCGGCAGATCGTTGCGCAGCGCCAACGGCAGCGGGCTGCGTTCGGTGGCCAGCGTGTACGAGCCACCCGGGTTGACCACCGTCACCGCGCCGAACAGATCCGCGACGGTCCGGCTGACCGTCGAAAGCCGTTGCTGGGCAGCGCCGGTGCGGAACTGCGGCGGGACCGACTGGCTCAGGGCGCGCAGCATGTCCTCGCGCAGCGGCGCGGTGTACTGGGTGCCGGTCAGCCCGGTGCGCTCATCGACGGTCAACGCGGCGGTCAGCCCGCCGAGGCGCCCGATGACCGCCCCGATCCCGGAGGTCACCCCGTTGTCGAAGGCGCCCGTCGGGTCACCGGTCCAGGGCGGGGGAGTGGCCGCCTCGAACGGAGCGGTGGCCGGGGTCTGCGCGATGACGACGGGCAGCGGGCGCGGGTCGGCCAGGCCGGCCCGGATGGCGGTGGCCACCGCGGTGAGCACGCCCTGCGCCTCGTCGGGATCGAGGTCCCAGGTCATCGGCGGCGCGACGATCTGGGTGCGCGGGGTGGCGTCGGGTTGCAGGCCCCGCCACAGCAGTGCCCCGAGCGCGTCCTGCAGGCGGGCGATGCGCGAGTCGTGTTGCAGCGGGATGTGCAATCCGCGGTCGAGGTAGGTGGGTGTGCGCGGGTCGGCGCCGACGCCGGCCAGCGCGGCGCCCAGGGCCGGGTCGAAGGGTGCGACCACCACCTGTGGGGCGTAGCGCTGCGGGGCGAGCTCGGCACCGGTGCCGTCGGCGGTGCTCAGCGGCGCGGCGGCCACCGCGACGGTGGGGGTCTGCTGGGCCAGCAGCGCGACCGCACCCTCGGTCAGCGGTCCGTCTCCGATCAGGGTGGCCCCGCGCACCGAGCGCACCCCGAGGATCTGGTCGACGATATCGGCGGCGGCCCCGGTGGCGACGGTGTTGAGTGCGCCGTCGCCGACCCGGCGCAGCGCGTCCAGGTCGGCCTGGGCGTACACCGTCGGCGTGACGCACAGCCGCTGCGCCAACGCCTTGAGCCGGCCCAGCCAGTTGGCGGCGGCCTCCTGCCCGGTGCCGGGCCGGGTGGGGGCGTTCAGCCCGCCGGCGGGATCATCGCTGACGACGTAGCCGGCGGTCATCGCGTTGACGGTGATGAGCAGATCCGGGTCGACGGCCAGACACAGTGCGGCGCGGACCGCCCCGTCGGCGTCGACGGCGGCACCGGTGGCGAAGTCGGCGGCCGACAGCAGGGTGTCGAGTCGACCGCCGGGCGCCAGCGAGGTGGCCAGATCGTCGTCGAGCAACCGCACCGGCGTCGTGCCGCCGGGGATGCCCGCCGCCAGCCGCGGCCGGTCGGCCAGCGGCCACAGCACCGTCGTCGCGACCGGGCGTGAGGTGTCCGGCGGTACCACCGCGGACAATCCCTCGGCGTCCCCGGTGGCCGGGTCGGCCGGCACCCCGAGCACCGGCAGCAGGAACCGGGCGTCGTCGAGTCGGGCCGGAGCCCCGTAGTCGGGGGTGCCGTTGACGTTCACCAGCATCGGGTAGACGCCGGGCTGTTCGATCTGCAGGGTCGGTTCGCCGCCCCCGCGCACCGGGTAGGACAACGTGAACGGCACCTCCTGGCCGCGTTCCAGTTCGCCGGACACCGTGATGAACGGCGCGACGGCGGCGTACTGGTCGAGGTCGCCGGTCAGATTCGTGCGCAGTCCGGCGGACCCGGTGACCGCCGGCGCGTGCTCCAGACGCACCACCACGTCGCGTACCGGACGGTCGCCGATATTGCTGACGGTGCCGGCGACGCTGACCACCGACCCGGTGGTGGTGGTGACGGTGTCCGGGGTGACGCGGTCGATGCGGAGTTTCAGGAACGGGGTCTCGCCGGGTTCGGCCGCGGCGGGAACGCCCGGGGTGAACAGCAGGACCAGCAGGAGGGCGGTGAGGACGCGCAGCAGCACCCTCGCCGATCTCATTGGCCGGGTCCGCAGCCGTTCGCCCGCCGGGGCGGCGACTCCTCCGGGCGACGGTTGCGGGTGTGCGAATGGGTCTGGGGGCGCCGCCGCGGCGAACTCTGCGGCAGCGGCGGCAACGCGCCCTCACCGTCGGTGTGCAGCTTGTCGATGAGTTCACCGGCGACCACCGCGAGCCGGCGTTCGTCGGCGTAGGCCAGCCGGGCGGGCAGATCGCGCAGCGGGACCCAGGCCACCTCGGTGACCTCCATGTCCTCATCGGAGAGGTCGCCGCCGAGAAAACGCATCAGGTAATGGTGCACGGTCTTGTGCACCCGCCGGCCCTCGGTGACGAACCAGTAGTCGATGCTGCCGAGCGCGGCCAGCACGCTGCCCTGGATACCGGTCTCCTCGGCCACCTCACGGATCGCGGTCTGTTCGGCGGTCTCACCGACCTCGATATGTCCCTTGGGCAGCGACCACAGCATCCGGCCGCGCCGGTCGATGCGGCCGATCAGCGCCGCGACCTGAGTGTCCTTGGGTCCGTCGATGCCGTCGATGACCAGGCCGCCCGCCGAGGTCTCGTGCACGGTGCGCAACCGGTCGGGGGCCCGGCGGTCCTGGCGCGGCCTGCGGTTCTGGCCGGGTTTGGCCTGCTGACCGTTCCCCGGAGGGGTGGGTTTGGGTTGGCCGTCGGTCGGGGTCGAGGCGCCTTGCGCGTCGGCTGCGGGCGGACCGGCAGCCCGGCGACCGCGGCGACGCCCTCGGCGCCGTCGCGGTTTGGCCTGCTCGCCGTCCGACACCCAAGCGATGATAGTTGCCGTCGGTTCACCTGATCGCCACACGCGCTTGTCGTGGCCGGGCTGTCGCCGGGTCGTTACCACCCTGGGAGGCTCACTAGACTCCCCGAACGTGCCGTACGACCAGACCCCGGACACCGCCGATGCCGAGCTGTTGGCGGGCGCGTGGGTTGCGCTGAACAAGTACGGCGATGTGCTCCGCGATATCGGCGCGGTGTTCGAGGCCGCCGGCCACGAGCTGTACCTGGTCGGTGGCAGCGTGCGGGACGCGCTGCTGGGCCGGCTCTACGCGGACCTCGACTTCACCACCGATGCCCGGCCGCAGGAGATGCAGAAGTTGCTGCGCGGTTGGTCGGATGCACTGTGGGACACCGGGATCGAGTTCGGCACCGTGGGTGTCGGCAAGGCCGGCCGCCGATTCGAGATCACCACCTTCCGCGCCGACAGCTACGACCAGGTGTCGCGCAATCCCGAGGTGCGCTTCGGCGACCGGCTGGAGGACGACCTGGTCCGCCGCGACTTCACGGTCAACGCGATGGCGGTGAAGATCACCGGTGCCGGGCCTACCGAGTTCGTGGACCCACTCGGCGGTCTGGCCGCGCTGCGCGAGCGGATGCTCGACACCCCGGCCGAACCGCAGGTGTCCTTCGGTGACGATCCGCTGCGCATGTTGCGTGCCGCGAGATTCGTGTCACAGCTGCGGTTCGCGGTGGCGCCCCGGGTCACCGAGGCACTGATCGAGATGGCGCCGCAGCTGGGCCGCATCACCGCCGAACGCGTCGCCGCCGAACTCGACAAGCTGATCACCGGCGCCGATCCGGTGGCCGGTATCGACCTGATGGTGCAGACCGGTCTCGGTGATGTGGTGCTGCCCGAGGTGGGCGAGATGCGGATGGCGATCGACGAGCACCATCAGCACAAGGACGTGTACTGGCATTCGCTGACGGTGCTGCAGCAGGCCATGGATTTGGAAGGTCCTGGAGATCCCCCGGATCTGGTGTTGCGCTGGGCCGCCCTGTTGCACGACATCGGCAAGCCCGCCACCCGCCGGCATGAGCCCGACGGCGGCGTCAGCTTCCACCACCACGAGGTGGTGGGCGCCAAGATGGTGCGTAAGCGGATGCGGGCGCTGAAGTACTCCAAGCAGATGGTCGACGATGTCTCCCAGCTGGTGTACCTGCACCTGCGTTTCCACGGTTACGGCGACGGCCGGTGGACCGACTCGGCGGTGCGCCGCTATGTCACCGATGCCGGTCCGCTGCTGGAGCGGTTGCACAAGCTGGTCCGTGCCGACTGCACCACGCGCAACAAGCGCCGTGCGGCGCGGCTGCGGTCGAACTACGACGATCTGGAGAACCGGATCGCCGAGATCGCGGCCAAGGAGGACCTGCAGCGGGTCCGGCCCGACCTGGACGGCAACGAGATCATGGCGATCCTCGACATCCCGGCCGGACCCCAGGTCGGCAAGGCCTGGAAGTACCTCAAGGAACTCCGGTTGGAGCGCGGACCGCTCGATCACGACGAGGCCGTGGCCGAACTTCGGAATTGGTGGAACGCCCAGCCGTCCTGATGCGTCTGGACCGGTATGGACTACTGCCTGTCTGACGGCGCCGGCGGCGCGGACATCTGGTCGGCCGAGCCGACCCTGGACATCGACGGCGACGGGGTGCTCGACGCCATCGGTCTCGATATGGACGCCGATGGTGCGGCCGACGACGCGTTGGCCGATCTGGACGGCAGCGGTGCGGCCGATCATGCGGTGCACGGGCGGGACGGCACCGCACCGGCCTATTTCACCGATGACGGTTCGGGCACCTGGGCGGTCGCGGTGGACCGGGCCGGGCAGCTGCGCTGGTTCGGCCTCGACGGCGTCGAATCCTTCGGTGGGCCGCTGGTGGACTTCGACGGTGACGGCGCGGCGGGGGAGCGGTTGCTCGACGTCGACGCCGACGGGCTGGCAGACCGCGTGCTCGGCGGGCCCGACGGTACGGCCTATGCCGACCGCGACGGTGACGGCCGGTGGGATGTGCGGTTCACCGATGCCGACGGGGACGGCTCGGCCGACACCGTCAGTGATCTGACGTGATCTGCAACAGCCGCGCAGCCTCCGACTGATACGCGTACTCGGCCCAGCCCTGCGGTGTCGCGTCGAACCGGGTGTCGCGCAGCGTGCGGTCCGCGCCGGCGTCGAGCAGTCGGCGGATCAGCGCCAGATCACCGGACCAGGCGGCGTGGTGCAGGGCGGTCGCCCCGTCGGCATCCCGTTGATCGGGGTCGTCGGGCAGCCCGACGACCACCGGCGCCACCCCGGCGGTGTCGATACCGTGTCGGGCCAGCAGGGCCAGCCGCTCGGTGAAGCCGTGCTCGGCCGCCCAGCCGACTTGACGGTGCCACATCTGGGTGCGGGTCTCCATGGCTTCACCGAGGCGTTGCTCCCAGGGGCTCGGACCGGCATCGGCCAGCCCGTGGTCGAACAGCAGGTGCAGGTGCGAATCGTCGGGCCGGAACATCCGGTTGTAGAGGGTCTGCTGATCCACCGGGTGCGCACCGTGGCGCAGCAGCAGCGTGGCCAGCCCGTCGGCGGCCGGGTGCCGGGGCTGCCGGCGCGGACCCTGCTCGCCCTCGCCGAACACGCCGGTCAGCACCGTGAAGGGCGTCGACATCCCGCGCCACAGATATCCGGCGTTCGGATCGGCCCCGGCCTGCAGCAGCAGGGTGGCCGCGGCGAGGCTGTCGGTCTCGGGCACCCGCGAGTAGGTCAGGTACAGCAGCGGTGTCCAGCCGAACGGGCCGCCGGGGGCCGAGGCGAGCGCCGGGTCGGTGCGCAGCAGCGCGGCCAACCGGTCCGGGTCGGCCGCGGCCGCGACGGCCCAGATGTGCGGGTCGGTCAGTGTCGGTTGCATCTCCCGGGCGGCCTGCCAACGGGGCGGCGCGTCGGTCTGGTCGTAGCGCAGGCAGGCCAGCGCGCAGAAGCGGTCCGCCGGATCGGCGGCGGTCTCGTCGAATCGGGACGGGTCGGCGCTCAGGTCGGCGGCGGTCTCGAGGTAGTGCACCAGCGCGGGCCACCCGCTGAAACCGTACCGGCGGGCGACGGCCAGCTGAGCGTCGTGCAGGGCGAATCGCTGACCGCGCAGCGCGATATCGGGCCGGGGGTGGTGCGTGTGGATCGCGTCCAGCGCCGCGGGGTCGGCCGCGGCGACGGCGCGCTGCAGACTGCGGGCGTCGTCACGCAACCGCGACAATGAGGGATTGTCGGGCAGAGAACTGGCCATGAGGGCCTCCTCTCGAAATGCCCGTCGTCCGCGAACCGGGCCGAGAAGAGGTCATCGAATGACAACTGCGGCAGGGAGGCTGAGCCTCTTCGAGCGGACATCGGGCGGTCCTGCGCGCCCGGCGCCGATGCTACCCGCGGCCCTTGCCGGGCGGGCCGGCGAAGGCCTGCGCGATGGTCAACCACTTCTGGGCGTCGGCCCCGGTGGCGACGACGTCGAGGTCAGCGGGCGCCCGGCGCTGGGTGACCAGCATGCAGAAATCCTCGGCGGAACCGCGCACGGATTGCGCCGCGTCCTGCGGCCCCCACGTCCACACCGCCCCGTCGGGACCGCGTAGTTCCACGTGAAACATTTCGGCGGGTGGCGTGAGACCGTGCACGGTGAACGCGAAATTCCTTGTGCGAACTCCGATATGGGCGATCGAACGCAGCCGGGCCGTCGGGGACCTGCGCACGTCGAGCGCGTCGGCGACGTCCAGACCGTGCGCCCAGGTCTCCATCAGCCGGGCCGTCGCCATCGACGGTGCGCTCATCGGCGGGCCGAACCAGGCCAGCTTGGCACCGTCCTCGACGGCCAGCAGCGCCTCGTGCAACCGGGCGCGGTCGGCCCGCCAGTGCGCCAGCAACTCCGCGGGCGGGGTGTCGGCCAACTGCTCGGCCGCCGCGTCGACGAAGCCGAACGGATCCTGGGCCGCCTCGGCGAGCACCGCATCGAACGCCGCGCGATCGGTCGCGGACTGCAGCGCCACCCGGTCGGTCCACCACAGGTGCGCGATCTGGTGGGCGATCGTCCAGCCCGGGGCGGGGGTGGCGGTGCGCCACCCTGATTCGGGCAATTCCGCCAACAGGGTGTCGAGCTCGTCGCTCTCGGCACGCAGATCGGCCACCATCGGCCCGGCACCAGCCATGGCTGAACTCTAAACCGGGCGCCGGCGCCGCCCGAGCCGGGCATGCGCGGCCAGGCCCACCAGATAGAGCACCACGCCCACGATCACCAGCGGCACCGACCGGCCGTCCGTCGGGATCACCGCGGCGGCCAGCGCGATGGCCGCCACGAACATCACCCAGAACAGCGCGTCCTGCACGGTGAAGACGTGCCCGCGCAGCGCGTCGTCGACGTCGATCTGCATGGCACTGTCGGCACACAGCTTGACCACCTGCCCGGCCGCGCCCAGCACGAAACCGCAGCCGATCATCACCGGCATGTGGAGCCCGGCGGCCAGCAACTGCACCACGACCGCGACCGCCAGCGCCCCGTTGGCGGTCCGGTAGCGGCCCCACCGGCCGACCGCGGCGGGTGTGACGACGGTGGCCAGGAACGAGCCCGTGCCGGTCGCCGCGACGAAGAGCACCGCGGTGCCCAGACCCAACCCGGCGACCTCCTGATCACCGCTGTGCCGCACCATCACCAGCACCAGCAGGGTGTTGATGCCGAACACCATCCGGTGCGCGGCCAGACCGCTCAGGGTGGCCGCCACCGTCGGCACCGCGGCCACGGTGCGGACACCGTGCACCCACCCGGTGGACACCGCATAGGCCACCGAACCGTGCACCGCGCGCACGCTGTCGTCGGGCCCGAGCACATGCGGCGAGAACCGCACCGAGAGCACCAGCGCGAGCGCCACCGGGATGGCGGCCAGGAAGATCACCACCGACGCGCCGGCATCATCGGCACCGAGCAGCCAGCGGGGCAGCAGCATGAAGTTGGCGCCCAGAAAGGTCGACAGCGCCCCGGTCGCGGTGGCCACCGAGTTCATCGTCAGCACCTGCTCCCGGGGCACCACATGCGGTAGCGCGGCCGACAGCCCGGAGGAGACGAAGCGGGTGAAACCGTTGACGATCAGCGCTCCGAACAACAGCGTCAGCTCCCCGGAGCTGACGGCCAGCGCGGCGCCGACGGCCAGCATCAGCAGCAGCCGCCCGGCGTTGGCCCCGATGAGCACCAGCCGGCGGTCCCAGCGGTCCAGCAGTGCCCCGGCGAAGGGTCCCAACGCCGAATACGGCAGGAAAAGCACGGCGAACGCCCCGGCGATCGCCCATGGGTGCGCGGCGCGTTCCGGGTTGAACAGCAGTGCGCCGGCCAGCCCGGCCTGGAACAGTCCGTCACCGAACTGGCTGACCGCACGCAGCTCGAGCAGCCGCCGGAATTCGGGTAGCCCACGCACCGCCTGCCAGGTGGTGTCAGTCATCAGATCGGGTCCTGTCCGGGCCGGCGAATGATGACCCCGATCCACCCTACAAAGATCTCGGCGAGCCGGAGCTGACGGCGGGTCCCTGGTGACATGATGAACCGATGGCACACCCCGACGAACCGGAGGATTACCCGACGCCGACGGCACCGCGGGTGCGGGCGGGGACGCTGTTGCTGGCCGACACCGATCTGCTGGAACCGACCTTCCGGCGCACCGTGATCTACATCGTCGAACACAACGAGGGCGGCACGCTCGGCGTGGTGCTCAACCGGCCCAGTGAGACCGCCGTCTACAACGTGCTGCCGCAGTGGGCCAAGCTCGCGATCAAGCCCAAGACGATGTTCGTCGGCGGACCGGTGAAGCGGGACTCGGCACTGTGCCTGGCCACCGTGCGGGTGGGTGTCGACATCACCGGGGTGCCGGGGCTGCGTCATGTGCAGGGCCGGGTGTGCATGGTCGATCTGGACTCCGATCCGGAGAACATCGCACCGGTGGTGGAGGGGGTGCGGATCTTCGCGGGGTATTCGGGGTGGACGGTCGGCCAGCTCGACGGGGAGATCGAACGCGACGACTGGATCGTGCTGTCGGCGCTGCCCTCGGATGTGCTGGCCGAACCGAAGGTGGATCTGTGGTCGCGGGTGCTGCGGCGTCAGCCGCTACCGCTGGCGATGCTGGCGACGCACCCGATCGACCTGAGCCGCAACTAGCAGTCCGCGGTCAGGTCAGCAAGAGAGAGTGCAGGACGCGCACGCGCCGGCGCAGCCGCCACCGCCGGCCTCCCGAGCGGCCGTCTGCACGGCCTCCTTGTGGGCCACCAACTTCGCACCCTGCCAACAGCCGGCGGCCACCGTGCCGATGGCGCCGACGACGCACACCACCAAGACCAGCAGCGACATCTGCGCGGGCGCGGCCAAGGCGACGGCACCACCGGCGGCCAGCATGGCGGCCGCGGCGAACTGGGTCGGTGCGACCGCGCGCAGCACCTGGCGGACGGGGTCGTCGGCGTAGGGCTGCTTCAGCGACCAGACGGCCGCACCGGCGGTGGCGACGGCCACGCAGAGGCAGAGGACCGCGGCGACAAGCATGCAGTCAGGATACGAGGAAGACGCGATGTTCTGTTAGTCGGTCGGCGCCGTGGGCGGCCGATCAGCCGAGTCCGAGGCTGACCGGGACAGCGGCGGGTGCGGCCGGTGCCGGTGCGGGGACGGCGGCGGCCGGTGCCGGTGCGGCCACCGGGGGTGCGGCCGGCGCCGGGGCCGAGACCCGGAACCCGTTGACGATCGCATCGGTGGCGTCGGCGGCGGCCACGGACTGGGATTCGGCGGTGGTCACCGACAGCGACACCAGGTAGCGGTCGGGGCCAGAGGTCGCGATGATGTGCCGCCTCGAGGTGTTCAGCGTCATGTTGTTCTCGCGGTAGGTGCCCTCGATGATCGACGTCGGCACCCCGTTGACCTCGGCGATCGACCCGCCGGTGGCCCGCCATGCGGTCAGCTGCTGGCTGTCGACGTACCCGTGCCGGATGGCCTCGCGATTGTCGAAGGCGCCAATGAGCTTGTAGACCACGACCTGGGCGTTGTTGGTGTAGAGCCCGTCGCCGCCGACCCGGTCGGCGATGACGGCGAAGGCGTCGGGAACGTTGGGATCGGGCACCTGGGTCCAGCCGGTGGGCCGGGGCAACACGATGTTCAGCGCGGTGAACCCGGCCGGGGTCTGCGGTTCCAGCGTCACGTTCTGGCTGGTCAGGTAATCGCGGATGGTGCCCGACGGGTTCGGCGACAGCGGTACCGAGACCGGTCGGGGTGTGACGGCCGTGGAGGTGGCCGAGCCCAGCTGCGGCGCGGCGCCCGGCACGGCCGCCGGGCTGCCCGCCGCGATGGGCTGGGCGGGGCCGGCCTGCGCCGGGGCCAGCGGCGCGGCCTGGGGCGCGACGGTGACGGTCTGGGTGACGGTGACCGGAACGGGCGGTGCCGGCTGCGGGGGCAGCGGTTCGGCGGCGGCGGGGGTGGCGGCCAGGACGGCCACACCGGCGACTCCGGCGGCGGTCCCGGCGATGAGAATCCGCCAGCGGCGCGGGTGCTCGTTCATCCTGACGTCGGTCCTTCCGGGTTGCGGTGCGTACAGCGAGGGTGTTCTGTTCCCCGAGTCAGGGGCCGACTGTAACCAGGACGACCGGCGGTTCTCCAGCGTCGGAACCGACCTGCAACCGGGTTCTGACCACCCTGCAACGCAACCTTTATCAACCCGTGGCCGAAAGCCGCGCGAGCGGCGCTTATACCCTGTTTGGCGTGACAGATCCCTCGGTCGACCCCGCCGACGCACCGCAGCACCGCTACTCCGCCGCGCTGGCCGGTGACATCGAGCTGGCCTGGCAGCAGCGCTGGCAGCGCCTGGGCACCTTCCATGTGCCCAACCCGGTGGGCTCGCTGGCGCCCACGGACGGATCGGCCGTTCCGGCGGACAAGATGTTCGTCCAGGACATGTTCCCTTACCCGTCCGGTGACGGCCTGCACGTCGGGCATCCGCTGGGCTACATCGCCACCGATGTGTACGCCCGCTACTTCCGGATGACCGGCCGCAACGTGTTGCACGCGTTGGGTTTCGACGCCTTCGGGTTGCCCGCCGAGCAGTACGCCGTGCAGACCGGCACGCACCCGCGCACCCGCACCGAGGCCAATATCGTCAACTTCCGCCGCCAGCTGGGCCGCCTCGGCCTGGGCCACGACTCGCGGCGCAGCTTCTCCACCACCGATGTGGACTTCTACAAGTGGACGCAGTGGATCTTCCTGCAGATCTACAACGCCTGGTTCGACCCCGAGCTCAAGCGTGCCCGTCGTATCGATGAGCTGGTCGACGAGTTCGCCGCGGGCACCCGACCGCTGCCCGACGGTCGCGACTGGGCCGGGTTGTCCACGGCCGAGCGGGCCGATGTGATCGACTCGTTCCGGTTGGTCTACCGCGCCGACTCAATGGTCAACTGGTGCCCGGGCCTGGGCACCGTGCTGGCCAACGAGGAGGTGACCTCCGACGGCCGCAGTGACCGCGGTAACTTCCCGGTCTTCCGGAAGCGGTTGCGGCAGTGGATGATGCGCATCACCGCTTATTCCGACCGGTTGCTCGACGATCTGGACGTGCTGGACTGGCCGGACAAGGTCAAGGCCATGCAGCGCAACTGGATCGGCCGGTCGGTCGGCGCGCAGGTGCGCTTCGACACGCCGGTGGGCGATATCGAGGTGTTCACCACTCGCCCCGACACCCTCTACGGCGCGACCTACATGGTGCTGGCCCCCGAACACGAACTGGTCGACGCGCTGACCGCGGCGGCCTGGCCGGACGGCACCGATGAGCGCTGGACCTATGGCGGATCCACCCCGGGTGCGGCGATCGCGGCCTACCGGTCCGACATCGCGGCGAAATCCGATCTGGAGCGTCAGGAGAACAAGACCAAGACCGGTGTGTTCACCGGGTCGTATGCCACCAATCCGGTGAACGGACAGCAGGTTCCGGTGTTCATCGCCGATTATGTGCTGGCCGGTTACGGCACGGGCGCCATCATGGCGGTGCCCAGTGGTGATCAGCGGGACTGGGAGTTCGCCACCGCATTCGGGCTGCCCATCGTCGAAGTCGTCTCCGGCGGCGACGTCAGCGTGGCGGCCTACAGCGGCGACGGCCTGCTGGTGAATTCCGGTGAGCTGGACGGGCTGACGGTGCCGGCGGCCAAGGAGGCCATCATCGCCCGCCTGGAGGCCGACGGAACCGGGCGCGCGCGGGTCGAATTCAAGCTGCGCGACTGGCTGTTCGCCCGGCAGCGCTACTGGGGCGAACCGTTCCCGATCGTCTACGACGCCGACGGCCGGGCCCACCCGCTGCCCGAATCGGCTCTGCCGGTGGAACTTCCGGACATCCCGGACTACGCCCCGGTGATGTTCGACCCGGACGACGCGGACAGTGAACCGTCCCCGCCGCTGGGCAAGGCCACCGACTGGGTGCACGTCGACCTGGATCTGGGTGACGGGCTGCAGTCCTACACCCGCGACACCAATGTGATGCCCCAGTGGGCGGGCAGCTCCTGGTATGAGCTGCGCTACGCCGATCCGCACAACAGCGACGAGTTCTGCGCCAAGGAGAACGAGGCGTACTGGATGGGGCCGCGCCCCGAGATCCACGGCCCGCAGGACCCGGGCGGGGTCGACCTGTACGTCGGTGGTGTCGAGCACGCGGTGCTGCACCTGCTGTATTCGCGGTTCTGGCACAAGGTGCTCTTCGACCTGGGGCATGTCAGCTCCTCGGAGCCGTACCGCCGGCTGGTCAACCAGGGCTACATCCAGGCGTTCGCCTACACCGATGCCCGCGGGTCCTATGTGCCCGCCGCCGATGTCGTCGAACGCGACGGCGCCTTCTGGTACGAGGACCAGCAGGTCAACCAGGAGTTCGGCAAGATCGGCAAATCACTGAAGAACTCGGTGTCCCCGGACGAGATCTGCGACGAATACGGCGCGGACACTCTGCGCGTGTACGAGATGTCGATGGGTCCGCTGGAGGCGTCGCGGCCGTGGGCGACCAAGGATGTCGTCGGCGCGCACCGCTTCCTGCAGCGGGTCTGGCGCGCCGTCGTCGACGAGTCCACCGGGGCGGTCCGGGTCACCGACGGGGATGTGCCCGAGGACACCCTGCGCGCGCTGCACAAGACCATCGCCGGGGTCGCCGAAGACTATGCGGCACTGCGTAACAACACCGCGGCGGCCAAGTTGATCGAGTACACCAATCACCTGACCAAGGCCGGTGTCGCCGCCCGTGCGGCCGTCGAGCCGCTGGTCCTGATGGTCGCGCCGCTGGCACCGCACCTGGCCGAGGAGCTGTGGCGCCGGCTCGGTCACGAGGCGTCGCTGGCGCACGGGCCGTTCCCGGTCGCCGACGAGCGCCATCTGGTCGACGACACCGTCGAGTTGCCGGTCCAGGTCAACGGCAAGGTGCGCGGCAAGATCACCGTGCCCGCCGATGCGGACAGGGCGGCGCTGGAGGCGGCGGCGCGCGCCGACGACAAGGTGCTGGCGTTCCTGGACGGGGCCACCCCGAAGAAGGTCATCGTGGTGCCCGGCAAGCTGGTCAACCTCGTCGTCTAGTCGCGTTTTGTGGAGCCGCACCCGGACTCATCACGGGTGCGGCGCCACACATCACCCGCCGGGGCGGACCACGACCTCGTGCACGTGCCCGTCGCGGGGAGCGTTCACGGCCTGCGCGACGAGCAGACCGACGGTCGAGGGCTGCAGGAAGTCGGCCGGGTCGTAGGAGCCACCCTCGTAGGCCACCAGATCGCGCTGCATCTCCGAATCGGTGCGGCCGGGGAACACCGAGGTGACCCGCAGCGACGGTTCGTCGGCGCGCAGCGAGTCGGCGAACGCGCGCAGCGCGAACTTGCTCGCCGAATACGAGGCCATGCTCGCCGAGACCTTCTGGCCGGCACCGGAATTGATGAACACCACGTGCCCGCCGGCGGCGCGCAGGGCCGGCAGCAGCGCCAGCGTCAACGCGACCGCACCGGTGACGTTGATCTCGAAGCTGGCCCGCCACTGGTCGGCCGTCGATTCCGACACCCGGCCCGGGTAGAGCACGCCGGCGTTGTGCACCAGCACGTCGAGCTCGGCGAGCACCTCGCTGGCCGATTCGATGGACTCGGCGTCGGCGAGGTCCAGCGGCCAGGTCGGCGCCCCCAACCGCTCGGCGACGGCGTCGAGGCGGGCCGACGGACGGCCGGCGAGCAGCAGGGTGTGCGTCGGGGCGAGCGCGTCGGCGATGGCCGACCCGATCCCGCCGCCGGCGCCGGTGATCAGAGCAGTGGGCACGGAAGAAAACACTATGACACTGCACGCTCGGCGCCGACGCCGCATTATTGATGCGATGCCACCCGACCCCAGCTTCGCTCCCACCCAGCTCGCAGCGCGCGCGGCCTACCTGCTGCGCGGCAACGACCTGGGTGTGATGACCACTGCCGCCCCGCTGCTCTACCCGCACATGTGGAGCTGGGACGCCGCCTTCGTGGCGATCGGGCTGGCCCCGCTGAGCGTCGAACGGGCCGTCGTCGAACTCGACACCCTGCTCTCGGCGCAGTGGGGCAACGGGATGATCCCGCACATCGTCTTCGCCAACGGCGTCGACGGCTACTTCCCCGGACCGGCCCGCTGGGCCACCTCGGCGCTGGCGGTCCACGCTCCGCGCACCCGGCACACCTCCGGGATCACCCAGCCGCCGGTGCACGCCATCGCGGTGCAGCGCATCCTGGACCGCGCCAAGACCCGCGGCCGGTCCACCCGGGCGGTCGCCGAGGCGTTCCTGGACCGACGGTGGAGCGATCTGGTGCGCTGGCACCGCTGGCTGGCCGAGGCCCGCGACCCGAACGAGCGGGGCCGGATCACGCTGTACCACGGCTGGGAGTCCGGGATGGACAACTCGCCGCGCTGGGACAGCGCCTACGCCAACGTGATTCCCGGCAATGTGCCCGAGTATCAGCGCGAGGACAACAAGATCAACACCGATGCCACCCAGCGGCCGTCGGACTCCGAGTACGACCGGTACCTGTGGCTGCTGGAGGAGATGAAGGCGGCACGCTACGACGACGATCTGCTGGCCAAGTCGATGAGCTTCGCGGTGGAGGACGTCTTCGTGTCCGGCATCTTCTCGGTGGCCTGCCGGGTGCTGGCCGAGATCGGGGAGGACTACAAGCGGTCCCCGGCGGATGTCCGCGACCTGTACGCCTGGGCCGACCGCTTCCGTGCCGGTGTGGTCGAGACCACCGACGAACGGACCGGGGCCGCACGCGATTTCGATGTCCGATCCGAGTCCTGGGTGGCGACCGAGACGATCGCGCAGTTCGCGCCGCTGCTGTGCGGCGGGCTCCCGCACGACAAGGAACGCGCGTTGCTGCGCCTGCTCGACGGTCCGCGCTTCAGCAGCCATCCGGATCTGCGCTACTCGCTGATCCCGTCCACTTCACCGGTTTCCCGCGATTTCCGGGCCCGCGAGTACTGGCGCGGGCCGGTCTGGCCCGTCACCACCTGGTTGTTCTCCTGGTGCTTCGCGCGCCGCGGCTGGGCCGAACGCGCCCTGACCCTGCGCCAGGAGGGTCTGCGCCAGGCCAGCGACGGTACCTTCGCCGAGTATTACGAGCCGTTCACCGGGGAGCCGCTGGGCAGCATGCAGCAGTCGTGGACCGCCGCGGCGGTGTTGGATTGGTTGGGCTGACTCAGGACTGGGCCTGATCGGCCAGCCGGTCCAGTGAGCCGAGGGCCGATGCCAGCGTGGCCTTGTCCTCGGCGCTGAGATTGTTCAACATCCCGCCGAGGAAGGCGCGCCGGGCATCGAGGGCCTCCTTGTGCTGCACCAGTCCGCGCGGGGTCACCTCGACCAGCACGGCCCGCAGATCGGACGGGTCGCGGGAGCGCTTGACCAGTCCGAGCTTCTCCAACCGCCGGATCGCGACCGTCGTGGTGGGCGTGCGGACGCGTTCGTGAGCGGCCAGCTCGGTCATCCGGATCGGGCCACTTTCCAGCAGCGTCAACAGGATCGAGAGCTGCGCGAGGGTCAGGTCGGCACCGGCGGCGTTGCCCGCGCCCCGATTGTCCCCGCGGCGCAGCACCGAGAACAGTTTGGAGAGCACACGTTGCAGCTCTCCTGCCAGCTCATCGGCCTGCGGTTCGGTCTCGACCATAATTCGCTAGTCTAACCTGTCTGACCCTGCCAGGCGGTAAAGCCTCCAATTCGATCGCCGAATCACAGCACCTGGTCCAGGAATCGGCGCAGCCGCTCGGTTTCGGCACTCGCGAAGATCCGCTCGGGCGGTCCGGACTCGATCACCTCGCCCTCGTCCATGAACACCACCGCGTCGGCCGCCGAGCGCGCGAAGCCCATCTCGTGGGTGACGACGATCATCGTCATGCCCGCCGAACCCAGATCGGCGATCAGCTCCAGGATCCCTTTCACCAGTTCGGGATCCAGCGCGGAGGTCGCCTCGTCGAAGAACATCACCTGCGGCGCCATCGCCAGGGCGCGGGCGATCGCCACCCGCTGCTGCTGGCCACCGGACAGAGTGAACGGACGGACATCGGCCTTGTGCCGCAACCCGACCCGGTCGAGCTGGGCCAGCCCGAGCTCGCGGGACGCTTCCACCGACATGCCCTTGAGCTTGCGCGGAGCCAGCGTGACATTGTCGAGCACGGTGCGGTGTGGGAACAAGTTGAACTGTTGGAACACCATGCCGATGCGCTGGCGCAACTGGTCGGGGTTGTCGCCGAGCACCGAGCGGCCGTCGAGCAGGATGTCGCCGGCGTCGGGTTCGTAGAGCCGGTTCAGGGTGCGCAGCAGAGTGGACTTGCCCGATCCCGACGGCCCGATCACGGCCGTGGTGGTGCCCGCGGGCACATCCAGATCGACCCCGCGCAACACCTTGTTGGGACCGAAGGACAGGTGAATATCGTTGGCCGCCAGGGATACCGCCTGCGGGTTCGGGGTGGCCATCAGATCATCTCCTGCTGGACGGGAGCGGGTTGCTTACCGGTGCGCAGCCGGGAATCGATCACGTTGACCAGATGGGTCAGCGGGATCGTCAACGCCAGGTAGAACAGCCCCGCCGCCACCAGCGGGGACAGATTGCCGGTCTGGGCGTTGAGGTCGCGGCCCACCTGGAACAGTTCGCGCTGATTGGCCACCAGACCGAGGAAGTACACCAGTGACGATGCCTTGAGCAACGAGATGAACTGGTTGACCAGGGCCGGCAGCACCCGCCGGATGCCCTGCGGGATGATCACCAGCTTCATCGAGTCCGAATAACTGAAACCCAGTGCGCGCGAGGCCTCCATCTGTCCGGTCTCCACGCTCTGGATACCGGACCGGAAGATCTCGCCGACATAGGCGGCCGACATCAGGCCCAGCGCGGCGATGCCGAGCGGATAGGGGTTGTTGCCGGTCAATCCGCCGACGATGGGCCCGATCCCGAGGCCGATGATCAAGATGATCACCACCTCGGGCAGCCCGCGGAAGATGTCGGTGTAGACGCGCGCCGGCCAGCGCAGCAGCCGCGACCGGGAGATGCCGGCGACGGCCAGCAGCAGGCCCAGCACGACGCCGATGACCGCGGCGCCGGCCGTCAGCAGCAGGGTGTTCGGCAGCCCGGTCGTGAACAGGTCCGGGATGGCCTGCCGGTACAGATCCCAGTTCAAGAAGGTGTCACCCAGCTGTCCGAGAACGGATTTCGGTGCCGTCGGCGCGGCCGGTTCGGCGGCCGGCGCACGTTCGGCCGCGATCTGGGCGAAGTCGGGTAGCTCGGGTACCGGTGCGGCCTTGGAGCCGGGTTTCCAGCCCGGGGGCAGCGCGCGGGGCACCCAGTCGGTGTACAGCCGTGACCAGGTGCCGTCGGCGATGACGGCGTCCAGCCCGGCGTTGAGCGCGTCGATCAGCGGCCGGTTCTCCTTGGCCACCGCGTAGGCTACGAAATTGTCCAAGCTGAACGTGTTTTCGATGATGGTGGCCTGATCACCGGGTTGGACGGTCCCGACGGCCTGCTGCGACGGAGCCACCCAGGCGTCGATCTGGCGGGTCTTGAGGCTGCCGTAGACGGTGTTGTAGTCGGGGAACTTCACCGGGTCCAGGCCCAGGGTGTCCACGACGTAGGCCTCCTGCACGGTGCCCTGCACCACACCGATGCGCTGGCCGGGGCCGAGCTGGGAGAAACTGGTGATCGACGATCCGGACGGCACCACCAGCGAGAAGTAGCCGAAGTCATACCCGTTGGTGAATCCGACGGTCTGGCGCCGGGCGTCGGTGGTGGTGATCGACGACGAGCCGACATCGAAGCGACCCGACGCGACCTGGGCCAGGAGCCCGGAGAAGTCGGTGCCGACGAAGTTGACCCGCAGCCCCAGCTTGTCGGCGACCGCGCGCAGCACCTCGTTGTCGAACCCGGTGAACTGGCCGCCGGCGTTGATGCAGATGCTCGGTGGGGCGTCGGACAGCGTGCCGACGGTGAGCACGCCGGGGGTTCCGAGGCCCAGCGCGTTGACGTCGATACCGTCCAGCGGCTCGACGTTCGGGGTGGTGTATTTGTCGGCGCCGGGTCCCTGGGCGGCCGCGGCCAGGTTCGTCGGCAGCGCGCTGGCGCTGTCGATGCCGGGCGGGGCGCACTGGTCGGCAGCCGCGGGCGCGGCCATCCCGACCGCGCACACCAGGAAGGCGAGCACGAGCGCCAGCACCGGGTGCCCGATCCGGCGGAGCAACGAGGTCATGGGTGCCCAAGGTAGCCGCTACCGCCGCCCGGGCGAAGTCTTCACCCCGATTCGGTGAGCGGGCTCTCGGTGGCCACCGGGCCGTCGAGCACACCGCGTCGGACCAGTTCGGTGCGCATCATGGCGCCCATCAGCCGGGCGGCGGCGATGCACGCGGCGCGGGCGGCCGCCGGGTCCCGGTCGGCGATCGCCGCGGTCTCGGCCCGGTAGTGATCCAGCAATCCGGCCGGCGCATCGAGGAAGGCCGACCAGTAGTCGTGCGGGATGAATGTCTGCGCGGCCGCCGTCGCCGCCTGCAGGCGGGGCCCGGCGTAGGCATCGGTGATGGTGCGGCGGTACCGCCAGGCGGTGTCGTGGAAGCTGCGGGCATCGCGGCTGGCCGCCAGCGCGGAGGTCAACGCGTGCAGCGCGGCCAGCACATCGGGGTCGGCGGCGGTGGCCGCGCGGGCGGACGCGATCCCGTTGAGGACGCCGTAGACCTCGTGGTGCTCGCCGAGCACATCGGCATCGAAACGCTCGATGAAGGCGCCCCGGTGGTACTGCGTGGAGATGATGCCGTCGTGCTCGAGCTGTACCACCGCCTCCTGAATGGGCACCCGGCTGATGCCGAGATCACCGGCAATCTCGTTGCGGTCCAGCCGATCTCCGGTACGGAGCTTGCCGGTCAGCACAAGGTTCACCACATGGGCGATCACGAGGTCCTTCTCCTTGACCCCGTACTTCTTGGGCATGGCGGAGAAGTCTGTCATGTTGCCGGGCCCGGTGGGCGGCTCCCTTTACGCTCGTCAGCCGGTTGCGCGCTGGTCCCGCCACTTCACCAACGCCTCGGCGATGGTCAGGTCGTAGTCGGGTCCGTTGACCCCGATGGTCAACAACGTGACGCCGAGGCCGACGAGAGACTCGGCGCCGGCCAGGGCGGCCTCGACACTCTTTTCCGGCACGCCCGAGGAGCGTTCGATGGCGCCGGGGTCGCGGCCCACCTCGGCGCAGTGCGAGTCGAGCACCTCGGCCAGCCCGGGGTAGGTGCCGGCGTCGGTGAACCCGTGCCAGATGTGGGCGTGCTCGGCGACCAGGCGCAGCGTCTTGCGCTTGCCCTGGCCGCCGATCAGGATCGGGATCTCGCGCAGCGGAGCGGGGTTCAGCTTGGCCAGCCGGGACTCGATGCGCGGCAGCGCGGCGGCCAGGTCGTCGAGGCGGCCACCGGCGGTGCCGAACTCGTAGCCGTACTCGTCGTAGTCCTTCTGCTTCCAGCCCGATCCGATCCCCAGGATCAGCCGGCCGTCGGAGATGTTGTCGACGGTTCGCGCCATATCGGCCAGCAGTTCCGGGTTGCGGTAGGAGTTGCAGCTGACCAACGCGCCGATCTCGATGCGCGAGGTCTGCTCGGCCCACGCGGCCAACATCGTCCAGCACTCGTAGTGAGCGCCGTCGGGGTCGCCGTACAGCGGGAAGAAATGATCCCAGTTGAAGGCGACGTCGACGCCGATGTCCTCGGCCCGGCGCACGGCGTCACGGATGCGGCCGTAGCCGGGGGAGTGCTGGGGCTGGAGCTGGACGGCGATGCGGACGGGACGTTCGGTTGCGGTCATGGTGTCCACCAATACCCTTTCCGGGGGCGTCACACCCCGATATTGCCGCCGTCGCGCCAGACCGCCACCACCGACGGCTTGGCGGTGCCGTTACCGCCCTCGGGCCAGCGTGACAGCGGGTCGTCGATGCTGTTGTCGTCGTTCTCGCCGGGGTGCTGCACGCACACCGTCACCAGGTCGTCGGTGACGACCGGCCCACAGGTCTCGGCACCGAGCGGCACGGTGAGGAACTGCTTGGTGAGGCCGCGGGTGGGGCCTTCCAGCGATACCGCGAACAGGCCGTCGTTGGAGTCCAGCGCGTTGCCGTCGGTGGACACCCACAGGTTGCCGTGGCTGTCGAAGGCCAGGTTGTCGGGGCAGGAGATCGGGCTGACCTTGGTCTTGTCGAACCCGCCGAAGTAGGTGTCGGCAGCCTCCGGGTCGCCGCACACCAGCAGCAGCTCCCAGGTGAAATCGGTGCCGGTGTGGTTGTCGGTGATCTCCAGGACCTGGCCGTTCTTGTTGTCGTTGCGCGGGTTGGCCGCATCCGGGCCGGCCTTGCCCTCGGCACCGCGATTGCTGTTATTGGTCAGTGCCACATAGACCTTGCCGGTCTTCGGGTTGGCCTCGAAGTCCTCCGGCCGGTCCATCTTGGTGGCGCCCGCTTCGTCGCCGGCGAATCGGGTGAACACCGCGACGTCCTGGGCGCTCATCCCGTTGACCAGCGACTCGGCCCGGCCGTCGGGCCCGGAGCGCAGCAGCGGGATCCAGCTGCCGGTCCCGGCGAACTTGCCGTCGGCGGGCAGGCTGCCCGAACCGTCGATCTGGTCGGCGGGGATGTCGCTGGACAGCTTGGCCACGTACAGGGTGCCCTCGTCCAGGATGGTCATGTTGTGCGCCATGTCGCCGGGCTGGATCTTCTTGCTGGACACGAACTTGTACATGTAGTCGAAGCGCTCGTCGTCACCGGTGTAGGCGACGACGGTGCCGTCGTCGGCGACGTGGATGGTGGCGGCCTCGTGCTTGAACCGGCCCAGCGCGGTGTGCTTGATCGGTGCCGACGCCGGATCCCACGGGTTCAGTTCGACGACGTAGCCGAACCGGTTGAGCTCGTTGGGGGTCTTGACGAAGTCGAAGCGCGGGTCGAAGTTCTCCCATTTGCGCTCCGACGGTTCGGCCTCGACGCCGTACCGGCTCAGGCGCTCGCCGGCCTGACCCTCGGGCGCCGGGGTGCCCTCCGGGACACCGAAGTAGGAGTTGAAGTTCTCTTCCCCGGAAAGAATTGTGCCCCAGGGTGTCACGCCACCGGAGCAGTTGTTGATGGTGCCCAGCGCGGTCCGGCCGGTGGGGTCGGCGGCGGTCTTGAGCAGGTCGGCACCCGCGGCGGGCCCGACGATGGTGAACGGCGTGTCGGCGGTGATCCGGCGGTTGTAGCGGCCCATCACCGGGCGCAGGCCGTCGGCGGTGCGCTCCACCTCGACGACCGAGAGTCCGTGTGCGGCAATGGCGATCTCGAACTGCTCGCGGGTGGGGTTGTCGGCGTCGTAACCGGGGTGCATGAACTGCTCGGTGGTGTACTCGTGATTGGTCACCAGCAGGAACCGGTCCGCACTTCCCTCGAGGGGCAGCAGGCCGGCGAAGTCGTTGTTGAAGCCGAACTGCTGGCGCTGCGCCGCGGCGGTCTGGCGGTTGACGTCGAACACCGGGGCGCCGGGCAACACCGGGTCACCCCAGCTGATGACGACCGACTGCCGGTAGCCCTCGGGGATCACCACCGCGTCCTCACTGTTGGGTGCGACGGCGGCGAAGTTCATGCCGGCCGGGGTGGCCGGTTCGGCCGGGGTGGCCGAGGTCGAGGTTGTTGCTGCGGTGTCGGAGCCGTTGGTCGAGCAGGCGGCCAGCGCCGATCCGGCGCCGACGGCCAGCACGGCCACGCCGGCGGTCTTGAGTGCACTGCGGCGCGACACCGCGGCCATCACATCGCCGAAGTACTCGTTGTCGCTGGTGTTGGGGACCGGCTTGGAGCAGGCGTCACCGCAGCGGTAGCGGCAGGTGATGTGCTGACGCGACGACCGACCCTGGTGCGCGACAAAGAGATTCAACGGGATGAGCGCCATACTTGCGAGGATCCTTCCACCTGCGAATAGCACCGGCCGTGGGCTGGACGACCGGTTCACGGGCGAAAGTTACGGGAGCCGGGATAGCAGCAGGCAAGCAGAAGGTGAACGGGAGCTGACGGACGCCGGTGTCCGATAGACGCACCATCTGTGAACCGGCGACGGATTTGCTGCCCGGAATCGGGGCGCACCGCGTACATTGCGGTCAGCTATTGACGAAAGGGTCAAATATGGCCGACGGCACCGTCCCGCCCGCTGTCCCCGCCCGAGTGCGCCGGTCGGAGGGCTTCGCCGTCCGGCGGTGGCTGCAACTCGGTGCTGCCGGTGCGGGCATGGGCGCGGTGCTGTGGGGGATGTCGCTGACGGGCCCGCAGGCCGGCACCGCCCTGGCCGATACCGGCGCCTCGTCGTCCGCCTCGTCATCCACATCGAGCGGGTCCGCATCGACCGCGTCGCGACCCGAGGGTGCCAAAACCGTCCGGTCGGCACGCACGACGCGGGGCGTCCGGTCGGCGGGGGCCCCGCGCGTCACCCGACCGACGGCCGGGCGCGACGTCAAGGACGACGAGGCCGAGGACCCGACCACCGAACAGCCCGACGACTCCGACCAGAAGCGGAGCGCATCGTCGTCGGAGACAGAACCGACTGGCGCGCAGTCCAATTCGGAGTCGAACTCGTCGCCGTCGGAGGCCGCGCCCGCCACCGACACCGAGGCGACGACGTCCACGTCCGCCGGCTCCGGGAGCTCGACCCCGGCCCCGACCCCGCCCCGGAG
>NZ_MVHJ01000028.1 GCF_002086115.1 Mycolicibacterium bacteremicum | reverse complement strand
CCCGGAAGCTAAGCCTACCAGCGCCAATGATACTACCCAACAGGGTGGAAAAGTAGGACACCGCCGAACACACATTAGGATTACCCCCCACGTTATTCGTGGGGGGTAATTCCATTTATCGACCATTCTTTTGAATTCGCGAGTGTCGCGAATGGGCATGTCCCGGCTATCCTTTGCTCCGGACGTGTGATCGATCAGGAAGGCAACTGTGGCCGAGGACAGACAAGGCGGCAGCGGCGAGCGGCGGCCACGTCGCGCACCGGGCGACGGCCCGCGTGCCGGTGGAAACAGCGCTAACGGTGCCGGCCGCCCCCAGCGTTCCGGCGGGGGCGGATACGCCCGCCGCGGTGGACGCGATCGCCCCAAGCCCCAGTGGTCCGGTTCCGATCGGGAACGTCGCGACCCGCGCGGTGATGATCAGCCGGCCGGCCCGCGCATCCCCAACGAGATCGAGGCCAGACAACTGGCTCCGGAAATTCGTAGCGAACTCATCACGCTCGACAAGTCGACCGCCGACGTGGTGGCCCGTCACCTGGTGGCCGCCGGCGAATTGCTCGACGAGGACCCCGAAGCCGCACTGGCACATGCACGCGCCGCCCGTGCCCGATCGGGACGCATCGCCGCCGTCCGCGAGGCCGTCGGCATCGCGGCCTATTACTGCGGCGACTGGGCCCAGGCCCTTGCCGAATTACGGGCCGCCCGCCGGATGGGCAGCAAGTCCGCGCTGCTCCCCTTGATCGCCGACTGCGAACGCGGGGTCGGCCGGCCCGAGCGGGCCATCGAACTGGCCCGTAGCGCCGAGGCCGAGCAACTCACCGGTGACGACGCCGACGAACTGCGCATGGTGGTGGCCGGCGCCCGCTCCGATCTCGGTCAATACGAGCAGGCGCTGGCCATCCTGGCGAGCCCGCCGCTGGACCCGACCCGCATCGGGGCCACCAGCGCCCGGCTGTTCTACGCCACCGCCGAGACCCTGCTCGCGCTCGGCCGCAGCGACGAGGCGGTGCAGGCCTTCATCAATGCGGCCGCCGCGGACGTCGAGGGCGTCACCGACGCCGAAGAACGACTCGCCGAGCTCACCTAGTGGGGACGTTGGCACAGGAGCATGATTGCCTGCTCCTGGATCTCGACGGCACCGTCTTCCGTGGCCATGAGCCGACCCCGGGCGCGGTCGACAGCCTGGCCGCGGTGCAGTCGCGCGCCCTGTTCGTCACCAACAACGCCTCCCGCTCGGCGGCCCAAGTGGCCGAACACCTGCAGGAGCTGGGATTCGCCGCCGGGGAGGATGATGTCGTCACCAGCGCCCAGAGCGCGGCGCGGCTACTGGCCGGACAGGTGCCCGCGGGGTCGGCGGTCCTGATCGTCGGCACCGAGGCCCTGGCCGCCGAAATCTCTGCCGTCGGACTCAGGCCGGTGCGCAGCGAGGACGAGCGGCCGGTCGCAGTGGTCCAGGGACACAACCCGGACACCGGATGGGCCATCCTGGCCGAGGCCGCACTCGCCATCCGCGGCGGAGCGGTCTGGGTGGCCGCCAACGTCGACCGCACGCTGCCCTCCGAGCGCGGTTTGCTGCCCGGCAACGGCTCGATGGTCGCCGCGCTGCGGACCGCCACCGACAGCGAACCGCAGGTCGCCGGCAAGCCCGCCCCGAGCCTGATGAACGATGCGCTGGCCCGCGGCGAGTTCCGCGCACCGCTGGTGATCGGTGACCGTCTCGACACCGACATCGAGGGCGCCAATGCCGCCGGGTTGCCCAGCCTGATGGTGCTCACCGGGGTCAACAACGCCGCCGATATGGTGCACGCCGCGGACGGGAGCCGCCCGGACTTCCTGGCCGCAGACCTGCGGTCGCTGCACACCGATGCCGACACGCTGCGCGTGGCCGCGCATCCGGCGTGGCACGTCGACACCGACGGTGCGACGGTGACCGTGCGGGCGACCGGCGAACCGGCCGGCGACGACCTGAGCGTCGTGCGCGCCACCGCGCATGCGGTGTGGGCGGCCGACGGCGTCGTCACCATCGCGGCAGGCGATGACGCCGCGCGCGCGGCACTGCACCGCTGGTCGCTGCTGAGCTGACCGCATCGGCTAGCGTGATCAGCGACATGACTACCGATCCTGAGCAGATCCGCGCCGGTATCGCGGCGCTGCTGGCAGACCTGCCGGACGTCGATGCGGGCGGGCTCGACGGCGCCGATATCGACGCCGTGGCGGTGCGCCTGGAGGAGGCGCACGATCTGCTGGTGCGCGCGCTGGAATCGGTGGAGGGCCGGGGCGACACGAACCGGGGGCGCTGACCCGATGACGCGGCGTGCGCGGGTGGATGCCGAACTGGTGCGGCGCGGGCTGGCCCGGTCGCGCCAACAGGCGGCCGAACTGATCGGCGCCGGGCGGGTGCGCATCGACGGGATGCCCGCCGCCAAACCGGCGACTACGGTGGCCGTCGATGCGAAGTTGACCGTCGCCGCCGACGAACGGGTCTGGGTGTCGCGCGGAGCGCACAAACTCATCGGTGCCCTGGACGCGTTCGGCGTTCCGGTCACCGGGCGGCGATGCCTCGACGCCGGTGCGTCCACCGGTGGCTTCACCGAGGTGCTGCTCGACCGGGGCGCCGCCGAGGTGGTGGCGGCCGACGTCGGCTACGGGCAGCTGGCGTGGTCGCTGCGTTCCGATGACCGGGTGCACGTCCTGGAGCGCACGAACGTCCGGGCGTTGACGCCGGAGGCGATCGGCGGCCCCGTCGACCTGGTGGTCGCCGACCTGTCGTTCATCTCGTTGGCCACCGTGCTGCCGGCGCTCACCGCCTGCGCGTCACCCACCGCCGATATCGTGCCGATGGTGAAACCACAATTCGAGGTCGGTAAGGACCGGGTCGGCGCCGGGGGCGTGGTGTCGGATCCGGCGCTGCGCGCCGACGCGGTGCTGACGGTGGCGCGTCGCGCGGCCGAATTGCACTGGCACACAGTCGCTGTCACCGCGAGTCCGCTCCCGGGTCCGTCGGGCAATGTCGAATTCTTCCTGCGCTTCCGCGCCGAGACCGACGCCGCGCTGGCGGGCGGGGATCTCGAACGAGCCATCCAGCAAGCGATCGACGAAGGGCCGCAATGACCTCTCAGGAATCGACGACCTCTCAGGAATTGACGACCTCTGACGAATCGAACCCGGGCCGCAACGTCCTGCTGGTCGTGCACACCGGGCGCGAAGAGGCCACCGAAACCGCACGGCGGGTGGAAAAGGTGCTGGGGGAGCACGGTATCGGGTTGCGCGTGCTGACGGCCGAGGCCGTCGACCGCGGGTCGCTGCACCTGGCGCCCGAGGAGATGCGCGCACTCGGTGTCGACATCGAGGTGGTCGACGCTGACGAGCAGGCCGCCGAGGGGTGTGAACTGGTCCTCGCCCTCGGCGGTGACGGGACCTTCCTGCGGGCCGCCGAGCTGGCACGCAACGTCGAGATCCCGGTGCTCGGCATCAATCTGGGCCGGATCGGGTTCCTCGCCGAGGCCGAGGCGGATGCCATCGACACGGTGCTCGACCACGTCATCGCCAAGGACTACCGCGTCGAGGAGCGGATGACCCTGGACGTCGCCGTCCGCGAGGGCGGGGTGGTGCGCGACCGCGGGTGGGCGCTCAACGAGGCCAGTCTGGAGAAGGGCCCGCGCCTCGGCGTGCTCGGGGTGGTGCTGGAGGTCGACGGCCGACCGGTCTCGCAGTTCGGCTGCGACGGGGTACTGGTGTCCACGCCGACGGGCTCCACCGCGTACGCGTTCTCGGCGGGCGGGCCGATCCTGTGGCCCGACCTGGAGTCGATCCTGGTGGTGCCCAACAATGCACACGCGCTGTTCGCGCGGCCGATGGTCACCAGCCCGGACGCGTCCATCGCCATCGAGGTGGAGGCCGGCGGTCATGACGCGGTCGCCTTCTGCGACGGGCGCCGCAAGATGGCGGTGCCGGCCGGCGCCCGCCTGGAGGTGACCCGGTGCGGCACCCCGCTGAAATGGGTCCGGCTGGACAGTGCGCCCTTCACCGACCGGTTGGTGCGCAAGTTCCGGTTGCCGGTCAAGGGATGGCGCGGCCAATAGTGCTCTCCGAGATCCGTATCGAGTCGCTGGGAGCGATCAGCTCGGCGACCGCAGAATTCGACCGTGGCCTCACGGTGCTCACCGGGGAGACCGGTGCGGGCAAGACGATGGTGGTGACCGGTCTGCATCTGCTCGGGGGTGCCCGCGCCGACGCCAACCGGGTGCGCACCGGCTCCGACCGTGCGGTGGTGGAAGGCCGGTTCAGCACAACCGAACTCGGTGCCGACGTGGCCGGGCGAATCGATGAGATCCTGGAATCCTCGGGCGCCGACCGGGATGACGACGACACCGTGATCGCGGCGCGCTCGGTCAACCGGGACGGCCCGTCGCGGGCGTATCTGGGTGGTCGCAGCGTGCCGGCCAAATCGCTGAGCACATTCACCAACGAACTTCTGGCACTGCACGGCCAGAACGATCAGCTGCGCCTGATGCGGCCCGACGAGCAGCGCGCGGCGCTGGACCGCTACGCCGATGTCGCCGCTCCGTTGCGCAGGTACCGGGCGGCCCGCGAGGACTGGTTGACCGCCCGCCGGGACCTGACCGACCGCACCGAGCGGGCCCGCGAGCTGGCGTTGGAGTCGGACCGGCTCACGTTCGGGCTCAACGAGATCGACACCGTCGACCCGGCGCCCGGTGAGGATGAGGCGCTGGTGGCCGACATCCGCCGGCTCTCCGAACTCGACGCACTGCGCGAGGCGGCGGCGTTGGCGCGCGGCTGGCTGGCCGGCCCGCTCGACGACGACGGCTCCGAATCGGCCTCGGCGGCCAGCGGCGTGGCCCAGGCCCGATCGACGCTGGGTGCCACCGACGACTCGGCGTTGCAGGCGTTGGGGGAGCGACTGGTCGAGGCACTGGCGGTGATCGGCGACGTGTCCACCGAGCTGGGCGACTTCCTGGCCGAATTGCCCAGTGATGCAAGCACCCTGGAGTCCAAGCTGGCGCGCCAGGCCGAATTGCGCGGTCTGACCCGCAAATACGCACCGGATATCGACGGGGTGCTGGCCTGGGCGGCTGAGTCGCGCACCCGGCTGGCCCAGCTCGACGTCTCCGAGGAGGCGTTGGCCGGGCTGCAGGCCCGCGTCGACGAGTTGCACGCCACGGTGGTGGCCGCGGCCGCCGATCTGACCAAGGCACGCGTCAAGGCCGCCAAGGGGCTGGCCAAGGCGGTCTCGGCCGAGCTGTCCGGTCTGGCCATGACGGGTGCGGACTTCGGGATCTCGGTGACGCCGATCGCCGCCCGCGCCGATGACTCGGCGCCGGTGACATTGGCCGACGGCACCCGTGCGCACGCCGGTGGCGACGGTGTCGACGCGGTCGAGTTCGGCTTCGCCGCGCACAAGGGCACCGACCTGCTGCCGCTGGCCAAGAGCGCCTCCGGTGGCGAATTGTCCCGGGTGATGCTGGCCCTGGAGGTGGTGCTGTCCGCCTCGGATGAGGGCACCACCATGGTGTTCGACGAGGTCGATGCCGGCGTGGGCGGCCGGGCCGCGGTGCAGATCGGCCGGAGGCTCGCCCGGTTGGCGCGCACCCACCAGGTCATCGTCGTCACCCACCTACCGCAGGTGGCGGCCTACGCCGACACCCACCTGGTCGTCGAGAGCGGACCCAAGTCGAGCCGGGTGGTGCGCCTACAGGACGACGACCGGGTCGCCGAACTGGCGCGCATGCTGGCCGGGCTGGGGGACACCGACAGCGGGCGGGCGCACGCCCGGGAACTGTGGGAGTCCGCCCAGCGCGACCGCGCTGAATAGATCTCAGCGACCAGTGATTGAGGCCGGGTTGGCCGGCGAGAGTTCGGCGCTACCCCAGTGCAGCGGGCTGACGCCGGTGAGTTCGACCACCTGCTCGATGTCGAATTCGACGAAACACTGTGCGCCGGGACCGGTTTCATAGATGATCTCGGCGGTCCCGGTGAGCTGCAGCGTCGTGCCGGTATCCCAATCCGGGATCAGCAGCCCGGCATGCGGGTTGGCGCTGATGTTGCCCAGCGTCATGAACATCGAGTTGCCGCGGTAGTCGGGCCAGCGCACCCGGGTCGGCGAGAGCACCTGCAGGAAGCCGGGATTACCGCCGCGGTGTGAGGCGTCGGCGTTGCCTTCGGCATCGGCCGAGCCGATGAAGAAGGTGTCGGCATCGGCGATCATCTGACGGGCGCGGTCATCGAGCGCATCGGTGCGCCGTACCACGCGGGCGGCCGGCGCAGGCGTGACGGACTCGATGTTCCGGCGCGAGATGTACTTCGGGCAGTTCGAATACACCTGATCGGGATGAAGCACCAGCCCCGAAGGGGTGAGCGCGGCGATGCCGTTGACGCGCATCCGGCGCCGGGTCTGCGGCTGTACGGCGATCATCCCGATCCGCCGTGGCGTCCCGGTCAGCACCGCGTGCAGCGGGTCCTCCTCGACGGGCAGCGCATCGATACCGATGGTGTCGTCTTCGACGTGCACGAATCCAGGTGCGCCGGTGAGCAGGCCGGCCCAGATGCGGCCGGCATCGTCGGCCGCGGCGATAACGATCATCGGCTGCTCGCTCAGGAAAACCGCGGCCGCGTCCGGGATCTCGTCGCGCACCATCCGGCCGACGCGGTCGGCGATATCGCGCTGGCCGAGCCGTTGCTGTACCGCGAGCTCGCCCGCGTGATAGATGCCCATGGCCGGCTCAGAAGAATCCGCAGGTGGGCGTCTCGCCGTGCGGGGCGGGTGCGGTCTCGGCGCCGTGCGGCGCGAACACCTCCAGTCGGATGCCGTCCGGGTCGGTGAAGAAGATGCCACCGGAGGACGCGCCCTCGCCGTGGGCGACCACGCCGTCGTGGGCGAAGGTCACACCGCGCTCCTTGAGTACAGCTTCGATGGTGCGGACATCGTCGAGGGTGTCGACCTGGAAGGACAGATGGTGCAGCCCCGGCGTGCGGGTGGAGAATTCGCCGGCGCTCTGCTCCCACAGGGTGATTCGCAAAACGCCGTCGGCGCCGAGGAAGGCGAACCGGCGTTGGTCGTCGCCGCCCCGGTTGAGCACGTCGAATCCGAAGGCGTGCCGGTAGAAGTCCACCGACCGGTCGAGGTCGGTGACGTTGAGTCCGATGTGCCCGGGGTTCAGGCTGGGAATGGTGGTCATCATGCCTCCGTGTAACCGTTGTTGATGTGATTGAAGGTTAGGTTCAACATTGACAACCTTCAACCATCAAAAAATATTTCACCGGTTAGGGGAGTACGCTGAGGTATGAGTGATCCACGCCCGCACATCGGCGAGCCCCTGGCGCTGGATCTGCTGAACACCAATTGGATGTCCGGCGGTGAGGTGCAGGACCTGCTTGCCGATGTCGGCGGGCTCCGGGCCTGGTTGCAGTCCAATGGTCTGGAGCAGAGTTGCCGGGCCGATGAGTCGACCAGGGCCGCGCTGGTGCAGGCCCGGGCAGCCGTGCTGCATGCCGTCGCCGATGGTGCCGTCGACGAGTTGAATGCGGTGCTCGAGCACGGCCGGGTGCGGCGCAGCCTGACCGCAACCGGTCCGCGGGAGGATCCGGATGTGCCCGAAAGGCAGTGGCGTCCGGCGTGGCTGGCCGCCGCCGACCTACTGCGGATGCTCGCCGACGCGCCGGGCCGGATCAAGCAATGCGCCCATGAGCATTGCGTGTTGTGGTTCTACGACTCGTCGAAGAACGGGACCCGGCGGTGGCATTCGATGACGACGTGTGGCAACCGGGCCAAGGCCGCGCGGCACTACGCGGCGAGCCGCGGGTCGGGTGAGGCGGCGAAGCGGAACTGAGACATCCCGGCTGTTGCAGTTGTGACAAAAAGAAACTCCTGGGGCAGATGTTACGGCGCGCCTCCACCTCAACTTGAGGGTTCGAGTCCAGAATCGCCACATGAAGATGTCAGCGTTGCTATCGCGTAATGCCAGCTCAAAGCCGGGCGTCATCGGTACTGCCCGCGTTGACCGCGACATCGACCGATTGCTTCGCCGCATCGGTCCAGGCGACATCGTGGTGCTCGACGCCCAGGACCTGGATCGGATCACCGCTGACGCCCTCGTCGAGGCGGAGGTCGCCGGGGTGGTGAACGCCTCGCCCTCCATCTCCGGGCGGTACCCCAACCTCGGCCCCGAGGTTCTGGTCGCCAACGGCATCGTCCTCATCGACGAGGCGGGCCCCGAGATCTTCAAGAAGATCAAGGACGGCGCCAAGATCCGCCTCAACAACGGCGGCGTCTATTCCGGTGACCGCCGCATCGCGCTCGGCACCGAGCGCACCGACCTGGAGATCCACGAGCTCATGGTGGAGGCCAAGAGTGGGCTGGTCGCACATCTGGAAGCGTTCGCGGGCAACACCATCGAATTCATCCGCAGTGAGAGCCCGCTGCTGATCGACGGGATGGGCATCCCCGACATCGACGTCGACATGGACCGCCGCCATGTCGTGGTGGTGGCCGAGGGCAAGACCGCCGCCGACGACCTGAAGGCGCTCAAGCCCTTCATCAAGGAGTATCAACCCGTGTTGGTGGGGGTCGGCGCCGGCGCGGACCTGCTGCGCAAGGCCGGCTACCGGCCGGCGCTCATCGTCGGTGACCCGAGTTCCATCAGCACCGATGCGCTGCGCTGCGGCGCGCAGGTCGTGCTGCCCGCCGACGCCGACGGTCACGCCCCCGGACTGGAGCGCATCCAGGATCTCGGGGTGGGCGCGATGACGTTCCCGGCCGCCGGATCGGCCGCCGACCTGGCCCTGCTGCTGTGCCACCACCACGGTGCGTCGCTGATCGTCACCGCGGGGCACAGCGCGACCATCGAGGAGTTCTTCGACCGATCGCGCCAGCAGAGCAACCCGTCGACCTTCCTGACCCGACTCAAGGTCGGCGAGAAACTGGTCGACGCGAAGGCCGTCTCCACGCTGTACCGCAGCCGGGTGTCCGGCGGCGCGATCGCCCTTCTGGTGCTGGCCATGCTGCTCGCGGTCATCGTCGCGCTGTGGGTGACCCAGACCGATGCCACCGTCATCGACTGGGTGGTCGACTACTGGAACCGGTTCCTGCTGTGGGTCCAGGGTCTGGTCTCCTAGCAATCCGTAGCTGACGAGGAGTACGTCGTGATTTCGCTGCGCTCACATGCCATTTCGCTGGCCGCGGTGTTCCTGGCGCTGGCCGTCGGGGTGGTGCTGGGATCGGGCCTGTTCGCCGATACCGTGCTGTCCGGACTGCGCAACGATAAGGCAGACCTGCGCACCGAGATCGAGACGCTCACCGATGAGAAGAACGAGCTGAACGAGAAGCTCAGCGCAGCAGGCGAGTTCGACGGACTGATGGCACCGCGAATCCTGCGCGACACGTTGCGGGACAAGTCGGTGGTGATCTTCCGGACCCCCGATGCCGCCGATGACGACGTCGACGCGGTGTCCCGGGTGGTCGCCCAGGGCGGCGCCGGGGTCACCGGAACCATCACGCTGACAACGCAGTTCGTGGACGCCAACGCCTCGGAGAAGCTGCTGTCGGTGGTGAACTCACCCATCGTGCCCGCCGGGCGCCAGCTGTCCACCACCTCGGTGGACCAGGGCTCACAGGCCGGCGACCTGCTCGGTATCGCTCTGTTGATCGGCAAGGACCCCGCAGTACCCGACGACCAGCGCGAGACCGTGCTGGCCACGCTGCGCGACACCGGCTTCATCAGCTACGACCAGGCGGGCATCGGCGCGGCGGATACCGCCGTCATCGTCACCGGTGGATCCCTCGGCGACGACGCGGGCAACCGCGGATCCACCGTCGCCCGCTTCGCCGCCGCGCTGGCCCCGCACGGCGGCGGCACGGTGCTGGCGGGGCGCGACGGCTCGGCGACCGGGACGGCGGCGGTCGCGGTGACCCGATCGGACGCGGCGCTGGCCGGGGCGGTCACCACCGTCGATGACATCGGCGCCGAGTCGGGCCGGATCACGACCGCGTTGGCCCTCGGTGATCTGCTGCGCGGCGGGCAGCCCGGCCGGTACGGCATCGGCCAGGGTGCGACGTCGGTCACGGTCCCGCAGTAGCGCGGGGTCATTCGCTCGTCCGGGTTACGGCGCGTCAGTATCAGCTTGTCCGCGCTGGTGTTAAGGTGAGATTCCGTGGGTCGGCAGGCCCTGAGTAGGTGATCGACCTATTCGCCCCATCGCCACGGAGGTTGTACTTGCCCTCGTTACGCAAGCACCCGCAGACCGCCACCAAACACCTCTTCGTCAGCGGGGGTGTGGCGTCCTCACTCGGCAAGGGCCTGACGGCCAGTAGCCTCGGCCAGCTGCTCACCGCGCGCGGGTTGCAGGTGACGATGCAGAAGCTCGACCCGTACCTCAACGTCGACCCGGGCACCATGAACCCGTTCCAGCACGGTGAGGTCTTCGTCACCGAGGACGGTGCCGAGACCGATCTCGACGTCGGCCACTACGAACGCTTCCTGGACCGCGACCTGTCGGGATCGGCCAACGTCACCACCGGGCAGGTGTACTCCACGGTGATCGCCAAGGAGCGCCGCGGCGAATATCTCGGCGACACCGTGCAGGTCATCCCGCACATCACCGACGAGATCAAGCGCCGCATCCTGGCGATGGCCGAGCCGGACGCCCAGGGCAACCGCCCAGACATCGTCATCACCGAGATCGGTGGCACCGTCGGCGATATCGAGTCGCTGCCGTTCCTGGAGGCCGCCCGCCAGGTCCGCCACGAGGTCGGCCGGGACAACTGCTTCTTCCTGCACGTGTCACTGGTCCCGTACCTGGCGCCCTCCGGTGAGCTCAAGACCAAGCCGACCCAGCATTCGGTGGCCGCGCTGCGCAGCATCGGCATCACCCCGGACGCGCTGATCCTGCGGTGCGATCGCGATGTGCCCGAAGGCCTGAAGAACAAGATCGCGTTGATGTGCGACGTCGACATCGACGGTGTCATCTCCACCCCGGACGCGCCGTCGATCTACGACATCCCCAAGGTGCTGCACCGCGAGGAACTCGACGCCTATGTGGTGCGCAGATTGAACCTGCCCTTCCGCGACGTCGACTGGACGCAGTGGAACGATCTGCTGCAGCGCGTACACGAACCCCGCGAGACGGTGCGAATCGCTTTGGTGGGCAAGTACATCGACCTGTCCGACGCCTACCTGTCGGTGGCCGAGGCGCTGCGGGCCGGTGGTTTCAAGCACCACGCCAAGGTGCAGATCGAGTGGATAGCCTCCGACGACTGCGAACTCGATGCCGGCGCGATCGCCGCGCTCGAGGGTGTGCACGGGGTGCTGATCCCCGGCGGTTTCGGTATCCGCGGGATCGACGGCAAGATCGGGGCCATCCGGTACGCCCGCAAGCGGGGGGTGCCGGTGCTGGGCCTGTGCCTGGGCCTGCAGTGCATCGTCATCGAGGCGGCCCGTTCGGTCGGGCTGACCGAGGCCAGTTCCGCCGAGTTCGATCCGGACACCCCGGACCCGGTGATTGCCACCATGGCCGATCAGCTCGACGCGGTCGCCGGGGACGCCGACCTGGGCGGCACCATGCGACTGGGCGCCTACCCGGCGGTGCTCGAGGCGGGATCGATTGTGGCCAAGGCGTATGGCGCCACGGAGGTGTCCGAGCGGCACCGGCACCGCTACGAGGTCAACAACATCTACCGGGACCGGATCGCCGAGAGCGGTCTGAAGTTCTCCGGCACCTCACCGGACGGGCATCTGGTCGAGTTCGTCGAGTACGGCGCCGACGTGCATCCGTTCCTGGTCGGCACGCAGGCCCACCCGGAACTCAAGAGCCGGCCCACCCGGCCGCACCCGCTGTTCGCCGCCTTCATCGGCGCCGCACTGGATTACAAAGCCGCCGAACGGCTTCCGTTGGAAGACGTGGAGCCGACCAACGGCGCCGAGCACAGTGAACAGGTGTCGCCCGAGCCGGCCCAACGTGGCTGAGCACGAGTTCGTCGTCGACGCCAGCGAGACCGTTCACACCGGAAAGATCCTCGCCCTCCGCGTCGATGACGTGCAGATGCCCGGCGGTGCCACCGGGCGCCGCGAGGTGGTCGAGCACTTCGGGGCCGTCGCGGTGGTGGCGCTCGACGACGAGGACCGGGTCGCGATGGTCTATCAGTACCGCCACCCGGTGGGCCGACGGCTGTGGGAGATACCGGCCGGACTCCTCGACGTGGGTGGGGAGGCACCGGCATTGACCGCGGCACGCGAACTGCACGAGGAGGCCGGGCTGGCGGCCGAGAACTGGTCGGTGCTCGTCGATATCGTCACCTCGCCGGGGTTCAGCGATGAGAGTGTGCGGGTGTTCCTGGCCACGGGTCTCTCCGAGATCGGACGCCCCGAAGCCGAACACGAGGAAGCCGACCTGAAACTTGACTGGCTGGCACTCGACACGGCCGTCGAGCGGGTGCTGGCCGGCCAGATCGTCAATTCGATTGCGGTGGCGGGGATCCTGGCCGCGCACGCGGCCACCGACCGATCCGCATTGCGCACGGTGGACGCGCCGTGGACCGATCGCCCCACCGCCTTCGCCGCGCGGCAGGACCCTTCGTGACCACCGCGACCGGCGCACTCGATGACCAGGTGCAGGGTTACCTCGACCACCTGACCATCGAACGCGGGGTCGCGGCCAACACCATCAGCTCCTACCGGCGCGATCTGCGCCGCTACGCCGAGTACCTGAACGGTCGCGGCATCGTCGATGTACGCGCGGTCGGCGAGAACGATGTCAGCGAGTTCCTCGTCGCGCTGCGCAAGGGAGACCCCGACACCGGCACGTCCGCCCTGTCGGCGGTGTCGGCGGCCAGGGCGCTGGTCGCGGTGCGCGGGCTGCACCGATTCCTGGCCGCCGAGGGTGTCGTCGAGGTCGACGTCGCCCGCGCCGTCAAACCGCCCACCCCGTCGCGGCGGCTGCCCAAGAGCCTGACGGTCGACCAGGTGCTCGCCCTGCTCGAGGCCGCCGGCGGGGATCGTGACTCCGACGGCCCGCTGAGCCTGCGCAATCGCGCGCTGCTGGAGTTGCTCTACTCCACCGGTGCGCGCATCTCCGAGGCCGTCGGTCTGGACATCGACGATGTCGACACCGAGTACCGCTCGGTGCTACTGCGCGGCAAGGGCGGCAAGGACCGCTTGGTGCCGGTCGGGCGACCCGCGATCAGCGCCCTGGACACCTACCTGGTGCGGGGTCGGCCGGACCTGGCCCGGCGTGGCAAGGGCACACCGGCGATCTTCCTGAATGCGCGCGGCGGCCGGTTGTCCCGCCAGAGCGCCTGGCAGGTGCTCCAGGACGCGGCGTCGGCGGCCGGGATCTCGGCGGCCGTCTCACCGCACACGATGCGCCACTCGTTCGCCACCCACCTGCTTGAGGGCGGCGCCGATGTGCGCGTCGTGCAGGAACTGCTGGGCCACGCGTCGGTGACCACGACACAGATCTACACCTTGGTCACCGTCAACGCGCTGCGTGAGGTGTGGGCCGGTGCTCACCCCCGGGCCCGCTAGCTTTCTCACCAACCAGCGGGTCTGCCGTACCGCGGGGTCGTCCACGGCTAGACTCGCTGCGATGTTCGCCGTGGATGAGTGCCGCCTGACCTGGGTGGTCGTCGCATGAGCGAAGACGGTGGCCTGAACCTCGGCATCGAGCCCCAGGTCGAACTCGGCCTGACCGGCCGCCCGCCCCGCGAGATCCCCGAACCGGCGCCGCGCACCTCGCACGGCCCGGCCAAGGTGATCGCGATGTGCAACCAGAAGGGCGGCGTCGGCAAGACCACCTCGACGATCAACCTGGGCGCCAGTCTGGCCGAGTACGGCCGCCGGGTGCTGCTGGTCGACCTGGATCCGCAGGGGGCGCTGTCGGCCGGTCTGGGCGTGCCGCACTACGAGCTCGAACACACCGTGCACAATCTGCTGATCGAGCCCCGCGTCTCGATCGACCAGGTACTGATCAAGACCCGGGTCAGCGGCCTGGACCTGGTGCCCAGCAACATCGACCTGTCGGCCGCCGAGATCCAGCTGGTCAACGAGGTCGGCCGGGAACAGTCGCTGGCGCGCGCACTGTATCCGGTGCTCGACCGCTACGACTATGTGCTCATCGACTGCCAGCCGTCGTTGGGCCTGCTCACCGTGAACGGTCTGGCCTGCGCGGACGGGGTGATCATCCCGACCGAGTGCGAGTACTTCTCGCTGCGCGGGCTGGCGCTGCTGACCGACACCGTGGACAAGGTCCGGGATCGGCTGAACCCCAAACTGGACATCAGCGGCATCCTGGTGACCCGGTATGACCCGCGCACCGTCAACGCCCGCGAGGTGATGGCGCGTGTCGTCGAGCGGTTCGGCGACCTGGTTTTCGACACCGTGATCACCCGCACCGTGCGGTTCCCCGAGACCAGCGTCGCGGGCGAGCCGATCACCACGTGGGCTCCGAAATCCACCGGCGCCCTGGCGTATCGGTCGTTGGCCCGCGAGGTCATCGCCCGCTTCGGTTCGTGACCGAGGACGCTGCCCCCGAGGCTGCCCAGGGCTTTCAGGTCCGGCTGAGCAATTTCGAGGGCCCGTTCGACCTGCTGCTGCAGCTGATTTTCGCGCACCGCCTCGACGTCACCGAGGTCGCGCTGCACAAGGTCACCGACGAATTCATCGCCTACACCCGCGAGATCGGGCGTCAGCTCGAACTCGACGAGACCACGGCATTCCTGGTGATCGCGGCCACCCTGCTCGATCTCAAGGCGGCCCGGCTGCTGCCGGCCGGCGAGGTGCACGACGAGGACGATCTGGCGCTGCTGGAGGTCCGTGACCTGTTGTTCGCCCGGTTGCTGCAGTACCGGGCGTTCAAGCATGTGGCGCTGATGTTCGCCGAGTTGGAGGCCGCCGCGCTGCGCAGCTACCCGCGGTCGGTGTCGCTGGAACCGCGATTCGAGGAATTGCTGCCCGAGGTGATGATCGGGGTGGATGCCGATCGGTTCGCGCAGATCGCCGCCGCGGCCTTCACCCCGCGGCCGGTGCCCACCGTCCGGCTGGACCACCTGCACGTGCAACCGGTGTCGGTACCCGAGCAGGCCATGCGCCTGATGGGTCTGCTGGAGGAGCGCGGCGTCGGCGGCTGGTCCTCGTTCGGGGAGCTGGTCGCCGGGTGCGATGTGATGCAGATCGTCGGCAGCTTTCTGGCGCTGTTGGAGCTGTACCGGGCCAGGGCGGTAACATTCGAGCAAGTAGAACCGCTCGGTGTGCTCCAGGTTTCGTGGACCGGGGATCGGCCAACCAACGAACACCTGGCAGCCGCAGTGGAAGAAGACTCATGACCGACAACGTGACCGATACCGAGCCGAGCGTCGACGCGCTCGACACGGCCGACGGAGTCGATGCCCAGGCGTCGGTCGAGCCCCTCGACGATGCCGAGCTGCGGGCCGTACTGGAGGCCCTGCTGCTGGTGGTGGACACCCCGGCGCCGGTCGAGGCACTGGCCTCGGCGACCGGGGAGCCCGCCGACCGGATCGCCGCCACCCTGACCGATCTGGCCGCCGAACTGACCGAACGCGACAGCGGGATCGACCTGCGCGAGGCCGGTGGCGGCTGGCGGATGTACACCCGCGCCCGCTACGCGCCGTATGTCGAGCGGCTGCTGCTCGACGGTGCCCGGTCCAAGCTGACCCGCGCCGCCCTGGAGACGCTGGCCGTGGTCGCCTACCGGCAGCCGGTCACCCGCGCCCGCGTCAGCGCGGTGCGCGGCGTGAACGTCGACGCGGTGATGCGAACCCTGTTGGCGCGCGGTCTGATCACCGAGGCGGGCACCGACTCCGACAGCGGCGCAGTCACTTTCGCGACCACCGAGCTGTTCTTGGAACGGCTGGGTCTGACCTCGCTGACCGATTTGCCCGATATCGCGCCGCTGTTGCCCGATGTCGATGTCATCGACGACCTCAGCGAGAATCTCAACGACGAGCCGCGCTTCGCCAAGCTCGGCGCCCCGGCCGCCGCGCCCGAGCCGCCGGCCGGTATCGATGTGGACAAGGACTGACATGGACGAGCCGGACGGTGTCCGCTTACAGAAGGTGTTGTCGCAGGCCGGGGTTGCCTCCCGCCGCGTCGCCGAACGCATGATTCTCGACGGTCGCGTTGAGGTGGACGGCCGGATCGTCACCGAACTCGGCACCCGGGTCGACCCGGACAACGCCGAGATTCGGGTCGACGGCAGCCGTGTCGTCGTCAACGAGGATCTGGTGTATCTGGCCATCAACAAGGAGCGCGGGATGCACTCCACGATGTCCGATGAACGCGGCCGCCCGTGCGTGGGCGATCTGGTGGAGCACCGGGTGCGGGGCAACAAGAACCTCTTCCACGTCGGGCGGTTGGACGCCGACACCGAGGGACTGCTGATCCTGACCAACGACGGCGAACTGGCACACCGGCTGATGCACCCGTCCTACGAGGTGCCCAAGACCTATGTGGCCACCGTGGTGGGCCGGGTGCCGCGCGGCCTGGGCAAGAAGCTGCGCGAGGGCGTGGAACTCGACGACGGGCCGGTGGCCCTCGATGACTTCGCGGTCGTGGACACCCTGCCCGGCAAGACGCTGGTGAAGGTGACGTTGCACGAAGGGCGCAAGCGCATCGTGCGCCGGCTGTTGGCCTCGGTGGGCTTCCCGGTGGAGGCCTTGGTGCGCACCGACATCGGTGCGGTGAACCTGGGGGAGATGCGGCCCGGAAGCATCCGGGTGCTGACCCGCAAGGAGATCGGCGAGCTGTACAAGGTGGTGGGAATGTGAGCACGGGACCGACGATTGCGCTCGACGGGCCGGCCGGCACCGGAAAGTCCTCGGTGTCACGGGGTCTGGCGCGTGCCATGGGGTTGCGTTACCTCAACACCGGCGCCATGTACCGGATCGTGACGCTCGCGGTGCTGCGTGCCGGGGCCGACCTCGCCGACGCCGAGCAGGTGGCCGCGGTGGCCGCCGAGGTGGACCTGGCGGTCGGCTACGACCCCGACCAGGACCTGGCTTACCTTGCCGGTGAGGATGTTTCGCAGGAGATCCGCGGTGACCAGGTCACCGGTGCGGTCTCGGCGGTGTCCGCGGTACCGGCCGTCCGGGCGCGGCTGGTGCAATTGCAGCGCGAGCTGGCCGCCGGTACGGACGGGGTGGTCGTGGAGGGACGCGATATCGGCACCGTGGTGCTGACCGACGCGGATGTGAAGATCTTCCTGACGGCCTCGGCCGAGGAGCGTGCGCGCCGTCGCAACGCGCAGAACATGGCGGCCGGTCTCGGCGATGCCTACGAGGCCGTGCTCGCCGATGTGCAGCGGCGCGATCACCTCGATTCCACGCGCGCCGTGTCCCCGCTGCGGCCCGCCGACGACGCGGTGATCGTGGACACCAGCGATATGGACGAAGCAGGGGTGATCGCTCACCTGCAGGAGCTCGTGGAGCAGCGGGTAGGAGCGCACCGATGACCGAGGACGGCACCTGGTCCGACGAAAGCGACTGGGAATCGGTCGTTTTCGATGAGACCGCCGATGAAGAGCAGACCGCACCGCCGCCGGTGGTGGCCGTCGTCGGGCGCCCCAACGTGGGCAAATCCACTCTGGTCAACCGGATCCTGGGCCGGCGCGAGGCCGTCGTGCAGGATATTCCCGGGGTGACCCGCGACCGGGTGTCCTACGACGCCAACTGGGTGGGCCGGCGATTCGTCGTGCAGGACACCGGAGGCTGGGAACCCGATGCCAAGGGGTTGCAGCAGAAGGTCGCCGAACAGGCCGCGATCGCGATGCAGACCGCCGACGCCATCATCATGGTCGTCGATGCGACCACGGGCGCGACCTCGGCTGACGAGGCTGCGGCCAAGAAGCTGCAGCGCTCCGGCAAGCCGGTGTACCTGGCCGCCAACAAGGTCGACAACGAGCGTGGTGAGGCCGATGCCGCCGCGCTGTGGTCGATGGGTCTGGGCGAGCCGCACCCGATCAGCGCCATGCACGGCCGCGGGGTCGCCGATCTGCTGGACAAGGTGCTCGAGGCTTTGCCCGAGGTGTCCGAGGTCGGCACCGGCGGGCCCGGCGGGCCACGCCGCGTCGCACTGGTCGGCAAGCCCAACGTCGGTAAGAGTTCGCTGTTGAACCGGTTGGCCGGGGATGAGCGCTCGGTGGTGCACGACGTCGCGGGCACCACGGTCGATCCGGTGGACTCGCTGATCGAATTGGACGGCAAGCCTTGGCGTTTCGTCGATACTGCCGGTTTGCGGCGCAAGGTCGGCCAGGCCAGCGGCCACGAGTTCTACGCCTCGGTGCGCACGCACAGCGCCATCGATGCCGCCGAGGTGGCCATCGTGCTGGTCGACGGGTCGGTGCCGCTGACCGAACAGGACCTGCGGGTGCTGACGATGGTGATCGAGGCCGGACGCGCCCTGGTGCTGGCGTTCAACAAGTGGGATCTGGTCGACGAGGACCGGCGTTACCTGCTGGACAAGGAGATCGACCGGGAACTGGTGCAGGTGCAGTGGGCGCCGCGGGTGAACATCTCGGCCAGGACCGGCCGGGCCGTGCAGAAGTTGGTGCCCGCCCTGGAGACCGCGCTGCGGTCCTGGGACATGCGCATCCCGACCGGACGGCTCAACACGTTCTTCAAGGAGATCGTCGCCGCGACACCGCCGCCGGTGCGTGGCGGTAAGCAGCCGCGCATCCTGTTCGCCACCCAGGCAGCGTCGCGTCCGCCGACCTTCGTCTTGTTCACCAGTGGGTTCCTCGAGGCCGGCTACCGGCGGTTCCTGGAGCGCAAGCTGCGCGAGACGTTCGGCTTCGAGGGCAGCCCGATCCGGATCAATGTCCGGGTACGCGAGAAGCGCGGAGCGAAGCGCTAGCGGAGCGACCCTCGGGCACGGAGCGAAGCGCTAGCGGAGCGACCCTCGGGCACGGAGCGAAGCGACCCAGAAGCGCGGCCCGAAGCGCTGATTGCCCGCTGAGTAGGGTGGCCGGAGTGTCAACCACCCACATGATCCTCGTCGCCCTGGCCGGTGTGGGGGCCGGCGCGATCAACGCGATCGTCGGTTCGGGCACCCTGATCACCTTTCCGACGCTGGTAGCCCTGGGCTTCCCGCCGGTGACGGCGACGATGTCCAACGCCGTGGGCCTGGTCGCGGGCGGGGTGTCGGGCACCTGGGGTTACCGGCGCGAACTGCGCGGGCAGTGGACGCGGCTGCGCTGGCAGATTCCGGCGTCATTGCTCGGCGCGGGCGGCGGTGCCTGGCTGTTGCTGCACCTGCCGGAGAAGGTCTTCCAACAGGTCGTCCCGGTGCTGTTGGTGCTGGCGTTGGTGTTGGTGGTCGTCGGCCCGCGCATCCAGGCCTGGGCCCGCCGGCGGGCCGATGCACGGGGACAGTCGGCGGATCACATCAGCGCGGGTCGACTGGCGGCTCTGATCACCGGGACGTTCGCCGTCGGCGTCTATGGCGGCTATTTCACGGCCGCACAGGGCATCCTGCTGATCGCGGTGATGGGGGCGCTGCTGCCCGAGGACATGCAGCGCATGAACGCCGCCAAGAACCTGCTGTCGCTGCTGGTCAACATCGTGGCGGCGGTGGCCTACACGGTGGTGGCCTTCGACCGGATCAGTTGGGTCGCGGCCGGTCTGATCGCCGTCGGATCGCTGATCGGCGGTTTCCTGGGCGCGCACTACGGTCGCCGGCTGTCTCCTGGGGCATTGCGCGCGGTGATTGTGGTGGTGGGATTGATCGGGCTCTACCGATTGTTGGCTGTGTAGGCTGGGCGAGGTTTCGGTTCGACGATGGGATTGGTGATGGCTGACAGCGTGTGCATTACGTCTGCGCCGTCCGAGCTGTCCGCGCTCGAGCCGTTCTGGCCGTCCCGTCGGTTGATGGCCTTCGACGAGTGGTGTTGTCCGCGTCCCTGACGCGCCCCATCCGTCGCGGTCACCCCCATGGTGACCACCATCCCCGAGAGCTGCCATGCGTTCGCTTCTGATCTTCACCCTCGTCGGCGTCGGCGCCCAGCTGGTCGACGGCGCCCTGGGCATGGCGTTCGGTGTCACCGCCACCACGCTGCTCGTGCTCTCCGGGGTGGGCGCGGCGCAGGCCAGCGCCGCGGTGCACCTGGCCGAGGTCGGCACCACGTTCGCCTCGGGGCTGTCGCACTGGAAATTCAAGAACATCGACTGGGCCCTGGTCCTGAAGCTGGGTGGACCGGGTGCGGTCGGGGCGTTCCTGGGCGCCACCGTGCTGTCCTCCCTGTCCACCGAGCATGCCGCTCCGCTGATGGCCGCGATCCTGGTGGCCATCGGTGCCTATGTGTTGCTGCGGTTCTCGCTGCGCACACCGTTGAGCTTCGGGGTCAGGGGCACCAGCCACAGCGCGAAGTTCCTTGCGCCGCTGGGTCTCTTCGGTGGGTTCATCGATGCCTCGGGAGGCGGCGGCTGGGGGCCGGTGACCACCAGCACGCTGCTGTCGCAGGGCAAGACCGCGCCGCGCACCGTGATCGGATCGGTGAGCGCGTCGGAGTTCCTGGTCGCGGTGTCGGCCTCGTTGGGCTTCCTGGTGGGGCTGCGACAGGAATTCCTGGAGAACTGGCCGGTGGTGGTCGGGCTGATGGTCGGCGGTGTGATCGCCGCGCCGATCGCTGCGTGGTTGGTCACCAAGATCAGCCCGGCGCTGCTGGGGTCGGCCGTGGGCGGCGTGATCGTGCTGACCAACAGTCAGAAGCTGGTGCACCACTTCGATGTCCAGTGGCCGTGGTCCACCGGTATCTATACGGTCATCGTGCTGGTGTGGGTGTCGTTGGTCGGCTACGCCTGGCGGGTGTCGCGGGCGCCGAAATATGCCCCCGAGCACGGTGAGCCGGTCGAGGTGCCCTCAGAACCGGTCGCGCGCTGACTCCTGCTCCAGCACCAGCTCGAGGTCGCCGAGCCGGTCCATCGAGGACACCGCCCGTCGGGTGCGCATGTTCTTGGCCAGCCGGTCGCGGTGGCGGTGGGTGAAGGCCCAGTAGCCGGCGGTGAAGGGGCAGGCATCCTCGCCGACGCGTTTCTTCGGGTCGTAGGCGCAGTCCCCGCAGTGATCGCTCATCTTGTTGATGTAGGCGCCGCCGGAGGTGTACGGCTTGGTGGCCAGCAGGCCGGCGTCGGCATGTTGGCTCATGCCCACCACGTTGGTGGGCATCACCCAGCGGAAGCCGTCGACGTAGGCGGTGGCGAACCAGTCGGTGAGTTCGTCGGGGCGGTATCCGCGTTGCAGCGCGTGACTGCCCAGGATCATCAACCGTTGGATGTGATGGGTCCAGCCGCGGTCGCGGACACCCTCCAGCGCCGAGTGCAGACAGGCGGCGGTGACGGCGTCGGCGTCGAGGTCGGCCCACCAGTCCGGCAGCCGGGTGCGGGCGTTGAGCTCGTTGTTGTCGGTGTAGTCGGGGCCGAAATGCCAGTAGAGGTGCCACATGTATTCACGCCAGCCCAGGATCTGGCGGATGAATCCTTCGACGGCGGCCAGCGGGGCGTCGTTCTCGCGGTAGGCGCGTTCGGCCGCCTCGACGGCGTCCAGCGGGTGCAGCACGCCGAGGTTGAGGGGGACCGACAGCAGTGAGTGCGACATCGCCCAGTCCTGGTCCATGATGGCGTCCTCGTAGCGCCCGAACGCCGGCAGCCGGTGCTCGATGAATCTCTTCAGCGCCCGCTGGGCCTCGGCCGGGGTGACCGCGAACAGGCGGGGGCCGTCGTTGCCGACGGTATCGAGGTCGAGCTTGTCCAGATCGCGGCGGACCTGGGCGTCGATATCGTCCTCCCGCGGTTTGTAGGGCGCGGGGACCTCCAGCGTCTTCTGCTTCTTGGGCGGCGACTCGCGGTTCTCCTCGTCGTAGTTCCACCGGTTGCCGACGGGGTCCTTGCCCTCCATCAGTACGTCGAAGCGGCGCCGCTGGTCGCGGTAGAAATCTTCCATCCGGAACCGGGTGCGCTCGCCCGCCCACTCTTCGAAGTCCTTGCGCGGCAGCGCGAACGTCGGGGTCGGCAGCACCTCCGTGACCAGCCCTTGCTTCTGCAACCGGTGAACGAACTTCTCGGCGGCGTGTGAGGTGGGTTCGTGGACGAGCACCGGCTTGCCGAATTGCTCCAGGGCATCGGTGTAGCTGTCGGATTTGATCAGGGTGGCCCGGTCACCGAGGTCTTTGTCGGCATGCCGCATGGCGGACAGCACCAGGTGCAGCTTCTGGCGGTGATAGCGGCGTTTGGCCAGAGCAGCCGTGGACTCGATGAGCAGCACCTCGCGATGGGCGTGCTCACCTCCGTGGACGGCGGGTCCGAGCTGGTCGGCGAACAGCCACAGGGGAGTGTCATCGCGGGTGTCGGGCACCCCTGATCAGTACCCATTCCCGGTACGGATGACGCGGTTGGGATTTGCGCCGGGGCCTGAGGTAGAGTTTCGCTCGCCTACCGGCGATCCCGGGAGGCACTCGGGCTGTGGCGCAGCTTGGTAGCGCACTTGACTGGGGGTCAAGTGGTCGCAGGTTCAAATCCTGTCAGCCCGACCAAGAAAACCCGCTCTGACCTCGGTTGGAGCGGGTTCTGTCGTTTCCGGTCGGCCTCGACCGAAGTTCGATGCGAACCCGCGGCTCCCTCGCGGCGCGGCGCCGCTGTCGTCAGGGCCGACTCGGTCATGCTTGCGCGGTGTCCACGCGCGCCGAATACGTCTATGCGCTGTATCTGGGCTCGGTAGCCGAACCCGGCGACCGTAACCCCTTCGACGGCCGGTCGGTGCTGTTGGCGAAGTTGTGGCAGCGCGGCTATCGGCGGATGGTTAAGGTTCGCATCAACACGGGCCCGGCTATGCAACGCTATTACCGGGCGCGGCGCTCGACGTGGATCCGGCGTAGCGCAGCACCGGCGGGACGGCTCGCGCCCCGCATCAGGATGCGGCATCGTCACCCGACTACGGGTGACTCGCCGCAATAGCGTGCGCAGCGGCGAAGTGAGGAGACTCCATTGGCGACCCTGCTCTCGGTGAACGTGGGCCTGCCCAGGGATGTCGAGTGGAATCACCGCACCGTCTTCACCGGTGCGTGGAAGCACCCGGTGTCCGGTCCGCGAATGGTGCGCCGGCTCAACATCGACGGGGACGGCCAGGGTGATCTGGGTGGTCACGGCGGAGAGAACCGGGCCGTGCTGGTCTACCAACTCGATTCCTACCGGCACTGGGCGGAGCACTTCGGCCGTGACGACCTGGAGCCGGGGATGCTGGGGGAGAATCTCACCGTCGACGGCCTGCCCGACGACGAGGTGTGCATCGGAGATCGGTACCGGATCGGGGACGCCGTTCTTGAAGTCACGCAGCCACGGGTCACCTGCTACCGCGCCGGAATGCGTATCGGCGAACCACGGATGGCGGCACTGATGGTCTCGCACGGTCGGCCGGGGTTCTACTGCCGCGTCATCACCGAAGGTGAGCTCGCAGCCGGTCAGCAGATCGTCAAGGTCTCATCCGGGCCTGAGCAGGTGTCGGTCGCCGAGATCGACGCGCTGCTGTATCTGCCCGGCCACCCGCGCGACGCCCTGCACCGCGCGCTGCGCATCCCGGCGCTCAGCCCCGGCTGGCAGCGATCGCTGCGCAGCCTGGCAGACCAGAGCACCGAGGGAGCCGCGGGCAACGCGGGGCTGACCGGACCCGCGAGTCCACCACCGGCATGGACCGGGTTCCGTCCACTGCGGGTCGAGGCGGTGAACGACGAAAGCGACCATGTGCGTTCGGTCTGGCTGTGCGACCCGGATGGCACACGGTTGCCGACATGGCTTGCCGGACAGTCGATCACCGTGCGGTTGCGTCCCGGCCCGGGCGATGCGCCGTTGATCCGGAACTATTCGCTGTCCAACCGACCCGGTTCTGACGCATACCGGATCAGCGTCAAACGAGAGTCCCACGGCGCAGCGAGCGCATACATCCACGCGCACATCCGCCCCGGTGACCTGCTCGACGTGGCGGCTCCGCGCGGCACCTTCGTCCTGACCGACTCGGACGCACCGGTGATCCTGCTGTCCGCGGGTGTGGGTGTCACACCGATGCTCTCGATGCTGCATCGCCTCGCGTCCGCACATTCCGACCGCCCGCTGTGGTGGCTACACGTGGCCCGCAACGGGGCAGAACACCCCTTCGCGCGGGAAAGCGCCGAGCTGTTGAAGCAGTTGCCCGGCAGCCATGCGCGCATCTTCTACAGCGCTCCGGCACCGCAGGACCGCCACGGCACAGCTTTCACCGACCATGGCCGCCTGACAATCGAAACCATTGCCGAACTTGATCTTCCACGTGACGCCGACGCCTACCTCTGCGGACCAACGGCATTCATGAACGACCTCAGCGCGAGCCTTGAGGCATACGGGCTGCGCCCCGACCGGGTGCACTCCGAAATCTTCGGCGCGTCTTCCGCACTCACACCCGGCATCGCCGCGACGTCGGTAGCCCCGCACCTGCCGGCGGGGCCGCCCGGGCAAGGGCCACAAGTGCAGTTCGCCCGCAGCGCGATCACGGCGCCTTGGGGGCCGCCCAGCAGCAGTCTGCTCGAATTCGCCGAGACGTGTGACGTCCCGACCCGATGGTCGTGCCGCACCGGGGTGTGTCACAACTGTGAGACGGCGCTGCTGTCGGGAACGGTCCGCTATGACCCGGAGCCGCTGGAACCGCCCGCCGAGGGAAACATCCTGATCTGCTGCGCGCAACCAGTCGACGCGGTCGTGCTCGACCTGTGACGCCCTGGGGTGGGTGACCCAGCGAATCGTGTCGACGCCTCGTCACGCCCCGGCGGCGGCCAGACTCTCGGTCAGCAGGCGGGTCCGCGCGTCGACGTACTGCTCGGTCAGCCGTTCGACCAGTTGCGCCGTCGGTAGCACCTCGCGGATGGGTCCGATGCCCTGCCCGGCGCCCCAGATGTCCTTCCACGCCTTGGCGTCGGTGTTGCCGCCCGAACCGAAGTCCATCTTCGAGGGGTCCGACACGGGCAGGTTGTGCGGGTCCAGGCCGGCCGCCTCGATCGATCCGCGCAGATAGTTGCCGTGCACACCGGTGAACAGATTCGAGTACACGATGTCGCTGGCCCCGCTGGCGGTCACCATCTCCTTGTAGGCCGGTTCGGTCCGCGCCTCGGTGGTGGCCAAAAACGCCGAGCCGATGTAGGCCAGATCGGCGCCGGCGGCCTGCGCGGCCAGGATGGAGCGGCCGTGGCCGATCGCACCGGAGAGCAGCAGCGGCCCGTCGAACCAGGCGCGGATCTCCTGGACCAACGCGAACGGCGAGATCGTGCCGGCATGCCCGCCGGCCCCGGCGGCGACCGCGATCAGGCCGTCGGCACCCTTGTCGATGGCCTTGCGGGCGAAGGTGTCGTTGATGACGTCGTGCAGCACGATGCCGCCGTAGGAATGGATGGCGTCGTTGACATCGGCGCGGGCGCCCAGTGACGTGATGACGATCGGCACCTGGAAGTCGACGCACGCCTGAACGTCTTCTTCCAGGCGCGCATTGGACTTGTGCACGATCTGGTTGACGGCATACGGCGCGGTGATCAGTTCGGGATGCTCCCGGCGGCGCGTCGCCAGGGTGGTGGAGATCTGCTCCAGCCATTCCCGCAGCGCCGGGGTGGGACGGGCATTGAGGGCGGGGAACGACCCGACGATGCCGGCGCTGCACTGGGCGATCACCAGTTCCGGCCCCGAACAGATGAACAACGGTGACGCGACCACGGGAAGGGCGAGGTTGTCACGCAGGATATCGGGAAGGGTCATCAGGCAATCACTTTCGGTCGGGGGCGGGGGACTGTGCCGTGCTGGGCCGTGCCGGCGCCAGCTCGTCGGCGGTCTCGGCGATCTCGCGCCAGAACGCGATGGAGGCCTTCTCGAACATCTGCCCGGCCTTCAGCGTCGCCAACGGGTATCCCAGATCCGGCCGGTCCTGGTAACGGCGCTGCAGATCGGCGTAATAGGCCAGCCGCGCCTTGCGTTCCACGATCTGCGTCTCGGCGAGATCGCGAATGCTCGACGGGTCGACCACCTCACCGAAATGCAGTTTGAGCAGCGCCTCGTCGTGTAGCTCGGCCGGTTGGGCGGTGGACGGCTCGCGCAGCCAATCACGAAGGCACGCAAGCCCTTGCTCGGTGATGGTGAAGAACTGTCGGCGGCGGCCGCCAGGTTCGGTCTCCGACTGCAGGAATCCGATGCTTTCCAGCCGGCGCGGTTCGCGGTAGAGCGTCGCGTGCTGCAGGGGCCACAGATAGGCGATCGACTCGGCGACGTATTGCTTGAGCTGATAGGAGGTCGTCGGCCCGCGCACGGCGATCACGCCCAGCACCACGTAGGACAGGTGTGTGACGCGCGAACCGTCGGCCATGGCTCGACCGTATCATTGATACGGTCAGCGTGCGCGCGCGAGCACCGCGACCGACGTCGCGGGTCGCGGTGCAGCGTGAATCGAATGCCGGCGAACGGCGCCGGCGGCTACGGCGTGAAGTCGGCTGGCAGCTCGATGTCGGCGATGGCGACGTTCTCTTCGAGGTGGGCCACCGACGAGGTGCCGGGAATCAGCAGCACGTTCGGTGCCACCGACAGCGTCCACGCCAGCGCGATCTGGGCCGGTGTGTAACCCAGATCGGCGGCCGCCTCCTTGACCGCGGCATTACCCAGCACCGGGTTGTCGGCGGTGAATCCGGAGCCCAGCGGGAAGAACGGCACGAACGAGATGCCGTGCTCGGTGCACAGGTCGAGCACCGGCTGTGATGAGCGGTCGACCAGGTTGAACGCGTTCTGCACGGTGACGATCTCGGTGCGGTCCAAGGCAATTCGAAGATGCTCGACCGACACGCTGGACAGTCCGATCCCGGCAATCAGCCCCTCGTCGCGGGCACCGATCATCGCGGTCAGCTGACGATCGAAGAGTTCCCGGTCCACCGGGCCGACACTGGTGGGGTCACCGGAGTGGATCCGCAGATTCACCGCCGCCAGCCGATCGGTGCCCAGGGTTTCCAGGTTCGCCTCGATATCGGCGCGCAGTTCGTCGGGTTGCTGCGCGGACAGCCATTCACCCTGCTCGTTGCGGCGCGCACCGACCTTGCTGACCAGCGCGAGATCCCCGGGGTAGGGATGCAGCGCCTCGCGGATGAGCTCGTTGGCGACGTTGGGTCCGTAGAACTGCGCGGTATCGATATGGTCGACGCCCAGCTCGACGGCCCGCTTCAATACGGCGATGGCCTGATCGTGGTCGCGCGGCGGGCCCATGACACCGGGGCCGGGCAACTGCATGGCGCCGAATCCGATGCGCTTCACGGTGAACGGACCCAGCGGGAATGTTGTCGTCATGGGTCAGACTACCTCGCTGCCGACGGAATTATTCCGCGATCGCGAGCTTGTCGGGGCTTGTCGGAGGCCGGGCGGATACTGCGGACAACGAGCGCCGTCGGCGCTGGAAACGACTGAGCGCCGCCAGCGCGGCGGCGCCTATCCGCTAGGGGGCACCATGGGGAACAGGGCCAACATCGTGTTGGTGGACGACGACGGTTGGCAGCTGCGATACGCGCACTGTGCGGGCTGTCGCCTGCTTGACGCATTGCTGGCCGGACCGGAGCTGGCCGCACGCTATATCCGGGCGCAGCAGACCAGCGAATTCTGGACCGACGAACTGTGGGCGGACGGCGGCCTGCTGCTCGACCTCACCGCACACCGACTGCTGTTCTTCGGTGAGGAACTCATGACGACCATGAACGAACGCCGGGCCATGTTCGAGGTGCTGGCCCTGCTCTGGCCGGGATACACGGTGTCCTGGGCGTACGGCGCGACGGCGGAGATCGCCGCCTATGTCGGGGCGCCGGCGTCCTTGCGTGACAGGCCATCCGAGCCCGAACTGACCCTGGCCGAGGACACTGCGCGGCTGCATCACCTCGTCACCGTGATCGACCGCACCGGTCGGGTACGCGCCTGGCCGCTGTGGTGGGGCAGCAGTGCCGCGTGGCACGGTCCGGGTCTGCTGGACATGCTGCCGGGGCCGGGTCAACCGACTCTGCAACTGGGAGCGATCCCGGAAAGCGGCGTCTATGTCAACGTGCCGAACAAGACGCTCGGGGTGTGGATGACCAATCCCGCCCCGGGGTTGCTGCGATGGTTGCCGCAGTTGTGGCCCGGTTGGCGGACCGAGTTCTGGGAGGACCGTTACGAAGAACAGCTGCGACGGTGCGGCGGGCAGATCGGCGCTCCGGCGCTCGATATCGACGCCGGTATCACCGAGGCACAATCCTGGCTGCGCAAGAGGGTCTACCAGAGTTTCGCGGACAGCCCGGCAGGCCACCTGATGAACCTCGCCGAGCTGTTGTCGGCCGAGAATCTGCCGAGCCCGGAGATCAGCGCGGCGGCGGTGGCCGACGTGGGGCCGCGGCCGACCCCACAGGAGTGGGCACGCTTCGAGGAGGCGTGCGCCGCGGTGCGCGCCGCGGGGAGGGCGGCATGATGCGATGACGAAGAGGCGTCGGATTCACCCGCGGCGGCCGAATAGCACCACCCGGCAGACCATTTCGTGGGCACGACACTGGAGGTCGATCGCCGAATGTGAATCGTCAGCGGAGAATCTCGAATTTCACCGCAGGGGATTCACATTCGGCAGCGACAGCGGCGGGGTTCGGCCGGCGCCGGCCGGATAGAATTGGGAACTGCCCGATCCGGCCGGCCAAGGGGTGGATGCGGTGCGTTCGATTCGCGATGCCATCGAGCGGCAGGTCCGACACCTGCTCGACGAACTCGACGTCACCGAGTAGTACGCACCGCGATCAGGTGATGTGACACCCCGTCGACAAACCGGGCGACGCCCTGCTCGATGAGCAGATCCTGCCCGGTCTGCCGGGTGTGGTGCTGATGCAGATGCTCACCCCAGGACCGCACGATAAACGTCTCGACGAAAACCCTTTCGCGTTCGATGCTGCGATACAGCCGCCAGCGTGCCGCACCGGTGCGTTGCCGGGACCGACCCAGCACGGACATCGCCGCGATGAATTCGGCCTCGTCGGCCGCATCCACAAGGTACTCGGTCATCACCAGCACCGGGCCGTCCAATGGTTCGGGCTCGAACAGCAGCGCCGGCTCCGGCCAGTGCGTGGACAGACTCAGATCGATGTTCCCGGTCTTGGCGTGCAGCGGCCACCACAGCAGCGACAGTGCGCACATGCCCAGCAGTCCGGCACTGATCAGCAGGCTGATGACCGGTGTCGTCGCCCCCGCGACCAATCCCCAGACCAGTGAACCGACCGCCTGACCGCCCATGAAGGTCAGCTGATACACCGACAATCCCCGGGCCCGCACCCAGCCCGGCAGACTCAGCTGCATCGACGCATTGAGCGTCGACAGGCACAGCAGCCAGGCCGTGCCACCGAACACCAGCGCCACCATGACCGCGGCGAAGCTGTCAACCAAGGCCAGAACGGTTGTCGACAGACCGAATCCGACGGCGGCGACCAGCAGCAGCGAGTTCTCGCCGAACCGCGACCGCAACCGGGACAGGGCCAGTGCGCCGAGCAGCGCCCCCACCCCCAATGCACCCAACAGCAGTCCGTACCCGGACGCCGACAGGCCCAGCTTGCGGTCGGCGATCACCGGCAGCAGGCCCCACAGCGCGCTGGCCGGGCCGATGAACAACGCGGTGCGCAACAGGATCCGCCGCACGATGGGCGAACTGCGGATATAGCGGCCGCCGGCGCTCAGCGCCGCCAGTGCACGCTCGGACGGAAAGTTCTGCTCCGTGGCCGGCCGACGCCACCACAACAGCACCGCCACGGTACCCGCGAAGGACACCGCGTTGAGCCCGAACACCACCTCGGGGCCGGACAGCGACACCAGCGCGCCGGCGATCGCCGGTCCGATGGCCCGGGCGCCGTTCATGCTCATGCTGCCCAACGCCGCGGCCGCCGGGATCTGCTGGGCCGGAACCAGATCGGGCTGAATGGCCTGCCAGGCCGGCATGGTCAGCGCGGCCCCGCAGCCGATCAGGAACAACAGCAGCAACAACACCGTCGGCGTGGTCAGCCCGAACCCGGTCAGCACGGCCAGCATTCCGACGGTGGCGGCCATCGCCCCCTGCGTGGCGATCAATAGCCGACGCCGGTCGATCAGGTCGGCCAGCACGCCCGACGGCAGCGCCAGCAGCATCACCGGCAGCGTCGTCGCGGTCTGCACCAGCGGCACCAACACGGCCGCCCGTGGATCGCCGACCAACATCCACTGTGCGCCGACCGTCTGCATCCAGGTACCCAGATTGGAGACGAACTGCGCGATCCACAGCGCGCGGAAAACCGGCGACCGCAAGGGCGCCCAGGTGGAAACCGGAGAGCTCATCTGACCGACACCGCCGGATCAGTCCGCCGACTCACCCGGTGCCATCGGCCTGCTCTTCCGGCTTGCGGCGAGTGGCGCGCAGCGAACCCGGATGCGCCTTCGCGCTGGGATCGTTGCGCGTCTTGATCAGGCTGGCGACGGTGACGATCACCAGGATGACGATGATGACGACCAGGCTCAGGTAGGTGTTGATCTCCGGGATGCTCGGGTTGATGTCGACGTGCCCCCAGTGCAGCACCAGCTTGATGCCGATGAAGGCCAGAATGATCGACAACCCGGTAGACAGGTACACCAGCCGGTCCAGCAAGCCCTTGACGAGGAAGAACAAAGCGCGCAGGCCGAGTAGCGCGAACGCATTGGCGGCGAAGACGATGTACGCCTCGCTGGTGATGCCGAACACCGCCGGGATCGAGTCCAGCGCGAAGAGCAGATCCACGCTGCCGATCGCGATCAGCACCGCCAGCATCGGCGTGGCCATCCGCTGGCCGTTCGCGCGGGTGAACAGTTTGCCGCCGTCGTAGTCGTCGGTGACGGGCAGGAAACGGCGGGTCGCCCGGACCATGATGTTGTTCTCGACATCGGGATCCTCGTCGCGGTGCCGGAACAGCTGGATGGCCGTGTAGATCAGCAGCAGACCGAAGATCAGGAACATGAAGGAGAACAGCGAGAGCAGCGTCGCGCCGAGCGCGATGAAGATCGCCCGCATGATCAAGGCCAGGATGATGCCGAAGGTCAGCACCTTGTGCTGATGCTCCTCGGGCACCGCGAACGTCGTCATGATGATCACGAAGACGAACAGGTTGTCTACCGACAGGCTCTTCTCGACGAGATAGCCGGCGAAGTACTCGGTGCCGGCGTCCCCGCCGTAGGCCATGGCGAACCAGACGCCGAACGCCACCGCCACCAGGATGTAGAACACCGACCAGGCCGTCGCCTCCTTGAAGCCGACCCGGTGTGGGCGCAGCGCCGCCAGCAGCAGATCCACCGCCAGCAGCACGACGATGATCCCAATCGTCACACCCCATGTCACCGGGCTGATATCGAGCATGTGTCCGCGCTACCTCCGCCTGACCGGCACGTCCGGTTTCAAGATCAGCGGTACCCAGTCGGGGGAGTAGTCAATCACGCCGCGGCGTCGACCATACTTTCTCCGGTGAGCGCACAGACCTCCCCACCGCGACGGTTCGGCCGCCTCGAGTCCGGCGATCTGACCCAGGCCGCGGTTTTCGCTGGTCTGCTCGCCGCGCTCGGCCTGCCCGGAACACTGACCATCGGACCCAGCGGGGTGCCGATCACGCTGCAGACCCTCGGGGTGATGTTGGCCGGATCCATCCTCGGGCCGCGCAAGGGTGCGCTGGCGGTCGCGCTGTTTGCCGTGCTGGCCATCGCCGGGTTGCCGATCCTGGCCGGCGGCCGGACCGGACTGGTGTCGCTGTCCTCGCCGACGGCCGGCTTCTTCGTCGGCTGGTTGCCCGCCGTCATCGTCATCGGGGTGCTGACCGCGCTGATGATGCCGCGCTACCGGGTGCTGTGGGGCATCGGCATCAACATTGTCGGCGGGATGGCCGTCATCTACCTCTTCGGCACCGCCGGGCTGATGCTGCGCACCGACCTGTCGTGGTGGGCCGCGCTGTCCACCAACGGCATCTACCTCCCCGGCGATATCGCCAAGGCGGTGTTGTGCGGTGTCGTCGCCGCACAGGTGCACCGCGCCCGGCCCGGGCTGATCACCCCGTGGCGGCGCCGCGCCGGGGCCAGCGCGGCGACGGAGGACCCCCAGGGGCGCGGGTGACCGAGCAGACCATCGTCGTCGACGGCGTCTCGCACGCCTTCGGTGACCGACAGGTGCTGCGCGACATCTGGCTGACCATCGGCGAGCGGCGGGTGGGCATCGTCGGAGCCAACGGCAGCGGGAAGTCGACGCTGGCCCGACTGTTCAACGGATTGGTGCTGCCCGACGCGGGTTCGGTGCGAGTACGCGGCCTGGACACCAGACGGGCGGCCAAACAGGTGCGCCGGCTGGTCGGATTCGTGTTCACCGACCCGGACCGGCAGATCCTGATGCCGACCGTCGCCGAGGATGTCGAGCTCTCGCTGTCGCGCCGACCGTTGAGCCGCGCGGAGCGCACCGCGCAGGTGGCCCGGGTGCTCGACCGCTTCGGGCTGGCCGGGCATGCCGATCAGCCCGCGCATCTGCTCTCCGGCGGGCAGAAGCAGCTGCTGGCGTTGGCGACCGTGCTGGTCACCGAGCCGGCCGTGGTGGTGGCCGACGAGCCGACGACGCTGTTGGATCTGCGCAATGCGCGGATGCTGCGGAAGGCGTTCGCCGCGTTGGACACCCAGCTCGTGGTGGTCACCCACGACCTGGAGCTGGTCGAGGATGTCGATCGGGTGATCGTGCTCGATGAGGGCCGCGTGGTCGCCGACGATGCACCCGCCGCCGCGCTGCGGGTCTACCGGCGGTTGATGACGTGACGATGCTGGGGCACTACCGGCCGGGCGCCTCGTGGCTGCATCGGCTGCCGGCCGGGGTCAAGCTGGTGGGGCTGGGCGCAATCATCATCGTGATGACCGTGCTGGTGGATTCGCCGGCTCGGCTGGCGGTGGCCGCGGTTGCCGTCGTGTCGGCCGCCGTCACGGCGCGATTGTCGGTATGGGCGCTCATTGTGCAACTGCGACAGGTGCTCTGGGTGGTCGGCGTCATTTTCATCTTGCAGGTGGTGCTCACCGACTGGCGCCGGGCTCTGGTGGTGTGCGGGGTGCTGCTGCTGGCGGTGACGCTGGCCGCGATGGTGACGCTGACGACCCGCACGACGGCGATGTTGGATGCCGCGACCCGGGCGATGACGCCGCTGGCCCGGTTCGGATTCCCGGTCCGCCAGGTGGCGGTCGCGCTGGCACTGACGATCCGCTCGATTCCGCTGGTGGTCGAGATCATCGGCAAGGTCGACGAGGCGCGGCGGGCACGCGGACTGCGAATCACCCCGCGGATCGTGTTCGTCCCGGTCATCGTGGGGGCGCTGCGCGCGGCCGACGATTTCAACGAGGCGATGATCGCCCGCGGGATCGACTGAGGCTCAGGATTCCAGCCGCCGGCGTACGGCAGCCATCCGGTCGCGCAGTGCGTCCTCGTCGACGAGGCCCCGGCTGATCAAGGAATGCGCCAGTGCCATCAACTGATTCTCCGGGTACGGCAGATGCTGATAGTGCGACGCCGCGAGCACGTCCTCCTCGTCGCGGCGGTCCTTGAACGTGAGTGCGCCGTCGCACCCGGCCTGGTCCAAGGCGTCGGTGAGGCCGTCCAGACTGGTCTTCCACGGCGGCAGCGGGTTTTCGACCCCATACTTGGCGGCCATGGTGGGCCAGGTCTGACCACGACTCGAGATCTCATCGAGTGCGTCGATGGGTGCGTTGGGCGGCGGGGTCTTCATCGCGGTCAGATCGGATCGGCGGCGGGCCGGGTACGGGTGATGACATTCGTGGTGACCCCCGGCGTGGGTAGTGCGACACCGATGAGACAGTCCCGGGTGATGATCTCGGTCAGCTGTTCTTCGGTCCAACCGTCGGTGCCCGCGGGGCGCATCGGCATGACCATGAACCGATGCTTCTGGTTGGAGTCCTCGACCCGCACCTGCACCGCGTCGGGCAGATTCAGGCCGAATTCGGAAAGCACCTGGCGGGGCCACCGCACGATGCGGCGTCGGTAGTTCGGTGTTCGGTACCACTCCGGCGAGTTGCCCAGGATCGGCCGCGGGTAGCAGGAGCACAGTGCGCACACGATCACGTGGTGGACATCCGGGGTGTTCTCCAGAACCTTGAACGCGACGAAGTCGCTGGGTGTCCCGAATCCCGTGGGCGCCAACCAGTCCACGCCGACTTCCCGGCACGCGACGATCGGATCGGTGAGGACGAGTGATTTGAACTCCGGGTCGAGCCACGACCGGGCAACCAACCGGGCGGCCGGGGTGGGACCGATCTGTTCGGCGAACTCGGTGAAGTGCCGGTGTTGTTCCGCGGTGAACAGACCCTTCTCGATGCACAGTTCGCGCAGCGCGATCTCGAGGACTTCGAAGTCGGTGATCTCGTCGACCATCGGTTTGACGGTCCGGACGTGGTCATGGTCGTGGGCATGATCGTGGTCGTCGGACATGGCCGTCCTATCTGTCGGCAGCGGCGAGCCAGCGCTCGGGAATCTCGGTCTGCAGGGTGTCGTGATCGGATCCGGTGTAGGTCTCGCCCCACAACTCGGTCTGGCGGAACCGCACGATGTAGAACCACTCGGGCGTGGCGTCCTCGTCGGCCCAGGTTTCGTCCTCGGGGGCGGGGCTCTCGTAGGCCAGGTCGGCGATGACGCCGGCCGCACCGCGGACATATTCGGGAGTCCGGGTGTAGTACATGGCCGGCAGATCACGCACGACGACCGGATCGCCGACGGCGAACCTGGCGGGACCGGCACGGCCGGTGAAGACCTGCGGATCACCGATTCCCTGGGCGTGCCGGTGGTGTTTGTTGCGCACCACCTGGCTGCCGTCACCGGCGAATCGGGGCGCGGCGTCCAGATGGGAGCCGACGGGCAGGCCGGCGTAGCGCTGCTGCACCTCGGCCAATCGATCGGTGAACTCACCCCAGGTGATGTACTTCTTCTCGATCAGCACCCGCCCCACCGACCAGAGCCATCGGCTGTAGTACGGCCAGCCGAGGTAGATCGAGCGCCCGACGTCCACATTCGCCAGCCGACGACGTTCCTCGGAGACCCAGATGCCCTGCCAGCCGAGCACTTCGCACAGCACGTAGGTCATCAGCTCCCAGTGTTCCTCCTCCTTGTTCGCATAGACGGCCGGAACATCGAGTTCACCGCCGACGTCGTGGGCGTTCTTGAGGTAGGCCCAGAAGTGGTCGACGGTGACCTGGTCGGCGAAGGGCCATTCCGGGTCCTCCGGGAAGGTGGCCTGCAGCCGGGAGAGCAGGGCAAGCCGTCTGATGCGTTCTTCCGCTGTTGGCATGGGCGGTCCCAGGAGATGAGGGGTGGCTGTCGGGTTTCAGCATGGACCGCCCGAGCCCCTCGGCGCAGCAAACCGGCCGAATCGGACCGGGTGAATCAGCCGCTCTCGGCGAGCCGGGTGTCGGCACCGACCAGCTCGACGGTGTCGCCGACGTCGATCGTCACCACCGCCGTCGCCTGGAACAGCCCGTGCACATCGTCGGTGCGGGCGAAGGTGTGGGCCCTGGCGAACAGCGGATGCACGTCGAACACCTTGACCCGCACCTTCTCCCGGTTGAGCCGGCCCAGCTCCCGGCCGGACTCTGGGTCGGTGATGACCGCACCGGAATCGGAGTGCACCGCGAACACCATGCCCGCCGTGACGCCCGCCTGCGCGCCCCGGTTGATGACCAGGGTGTAGTCATCCTCGATGTGGGCGACCTGGCCGTTCACGATGCCGCCAGAGAATTGGTGTCGCGCAGCGCAGATTTCGCACCGGCCCGGATGCGCGGGCGGGCCGCGTTCTCGTCGACGGTCAACAGCGTCTCGATGGCCGTGGCGGCGCTCTGCTCGGTCCCGAGGGTGAGTTCGATGGCTGTCTTGGCCTGGAAGAGTGCGATCATCGCCGACTGCTGACGTTCGGCACCGAATGCGTTCAGCGCCAATGTCAGCTTCGTGTCGATGTACTCGACCGAGCGCTGCAGGTCGGTCTCCCCGGGCGCGGCGGCCCCCGTGGACTGGGTTTGCTGGACGTGCGCGCCGCCGAACCAGCGCTGGCCCAGCGCGCCGAGCGCGATGGCACATACCGGGATGACCACCACCGAGCACAGCAGGCCGGCGGTGTCCTGCCAGGCGATGGAACCGACGATGCCCAGCAGCATCAGGCACGCGAGCACGACCAGGGCGCGCACGGTCGGCGGAACCGACGCGACGGACTGTGCCACTGCGCGGCCGCCGCGTGCGCAGGACCGGCCGAGCGAGCCGCCCACGTCGAGGGCGACCCGGCCGGCCCGGTCGACATGCCGGCGGGTCACCGGATTCTTCGGTAGCGACCATTCCCGTTTCGGGCGCGGGGTCGGTGCCGCCGTCCCGGTGATGGGCGCTGCTGCCGGTTCGGCGGACTGCTCCCCGGACGTCACCGGGGGGTTCTCACCATCAGTCACATTCGCATCAACAACCACATTTGTATCTTCGCGTCCGCGGCGTGCGAAAATCGTCCGGCGCGCCGAAGCCCGCCGAAACCGCACCGAAATCGGTGCCGAAAACGCGGACTCGGACGCGTGGCGAAAATATTGACGTCGACCGAATGAAATTTGCCTACGACGGGTATGCCGGCGTCGGCGAAAGGAACCCCGATGACGAATGCAGGAGAGCGGCGGGTCGGTCTGTGCCCGGGGTGCGGCTATCCCGTGATCGGGCCGCAGCCATGCGCGGTGTGTGCGCCGCTGCTGACCGCGGCGCACGCCGAACCGTCGGATTCGGTGCCCGGTCCGATCGTTGCGGCCTGACATTTTTTGCGCACTGACATCGCGCACTGATATTGCGCACCGGTTCGGCGCACGGCCCCGGACCGGTCAGCGCAGCATTCCCAGCAGCTGATTGAAGAACTCGGACATCGACGGGTGGGTGTAGATCCCGTCGCGCATCGCCGTCGCGGTGATGCCGTGGCGCATCGCCAGCGCCACCAGGTTGATGACTTCGTGCGCATCGTGGCACAACAGGGCAGCCCCGAGGATGAGATCGGTCTCGGCCTCCACGACAAGCTTCATCAGCCCGTCGGTCTCCCCGACGATGCGGGCCCGCGGCACTGTCGCCAGCTTCGCCACCGGGCTGACCGCCACCCGCACATCCCGACCGGTCTGGCGTGCCTCCCGTTCGGTGATCCCGACACGGGCCAGCGGCGGGGTCAGGAACAGGCAGTTCGGCACGGCGAGCCGCTGTGAGGTCGATCGCGGATCGGCCGTGCCCAGCAGTTGATCGAGCACGATGCGGTGATCGTCCAGGGAGATATAGGTGAACTGCGGGCCGCCGTTGACATCGCCGACGGCATACACGTGCGGCTGACTGGTGCGCAGGAATTCGTCGACCACGATGGCGCCCTCGGCTGTGGTGCGTACCCCGCCCGCCTCCAGCCCGAGGCCCGCGGTGTCCGGGACACGGCCGAGGGCGACCAGGATCGTATCGGCATCCACCGTGTCGAGATGGCCATCGACCGCATAGCTCACGCGGGCGCCGCCGTCGACCGAGTCGACCCGTTCGATGCCGGCGCCGGTGATGATGTCCACCCCGCGCCGTCGGAGCAGGTCGCGGGCCGCCGCAGCGACGTCGTCGTCCTCGGCGCGCAGGATCTGCGCATGGTGTTCCAGAACGGTCACCTCGGTTCCGAAACCGGCCATCATCGATGCGAATTCCAGGCCGATGTATCCGCCGCCGAGCACCACCAACCGGTCCGGGCGCGGAATACGTTCCAACAGTTCGGCACTCGTGACGGCCACCGGGCAGTCGCGCAGGCCGGGGATGTCCGGAACGGCGGGCACCGAACCGGTACCGATGACGATGTCGGTGGCCGTGACGGTGACCTCGCCGTCCGCAGTTGCCACCGATACCGAGGTCGGCCCGGTGAACACAGCCCGTCCGGTCAGCACGGTGGCGCTCGGAATCGGTTCGAAGATACCGAAATTCACCGCGCGCAGGTCGGCGGTCAGAGCCGCGGTCGCGGCCACCGCAGCATTGTGCGCGGCGACGCCGTCGTCACCGGGGCGGCGCTGCTCGCTGCGGTAGACCATCGCTTTCGTCGGGACACACCCGACGTTGATGCACGTCCCGCCGTACATCGCCGGTGACTGTTCGACGAGGAGCACGCTGCGGCCCCGATTGCCCAGCGCGGCGGCCAGTGTCTTGCCGCCCTTGCCGAACCCGATGACCAGCAGGTCCACCGACAGATGCGATCCCATGGCGTCTTCCTTCATCCGGCGTGCAGCGGTTGTCCCGGTGAACAACGCGGCGATGTCGCATTCTTATCCGGTCGGCACGGGGCGCGGTCGGCAGGCTCCTTCGGCTGGGCAGGAATGCCAGCGGGCGCCGACGGTGTTGCAACGCCTCGGGCGAGCGCCGAGGGATCGGCGTCCGACGCCGAGGACTGTCATCTCCAGCGGAGAGGAAACGCACATGGCCACGATGAGGGCGGTCGGATCATTCGACGGACTACCGGTCGATGATCCGAAAGCGCTGCAGAACATCGAGATCGACGTGCCGGATCTGCGCCCACACGATGTCCTGGTGCGTGTCGAAGCGGTATCGGTGAACCCGGTCGACATCAAGCGTCGCGGCGCGCTGCAGCCCACGGTGGAACCCGTCATCCTCGGTCACGATGCCGCCGGTGTCATCGAGGCGGTGGGGCCGGCGGTCACGACCCTGTCGGTGGGCGACGAGGTCTGGTACGCCGGCGATGTCAGCCGGCCGGGCACCAATGCCGATCTGCATGCCGTCGACGAGCGGATCGTGTCGCGTAAACCGAGTTCGCTGTCCTTCGCCGAGGCCGCCGCCCTGCCGCTGACCACCATCACGGCGTGGGAGACGCTGTTCGAGCGGTTCGCGCTGACCGCCGGGTCGACCGGTGACCTGCTGGTGCTCGGCGCGGCCGGCGGAGTCGGATCGGTGCTGATCCAGTTGGCCAAGAAGCTGACCGGCGTGCGGGTGATCGGTACGGCCAGCCGGCCGGATTCGCGCGAGTGGGCCCTCACGATGGGCGCCGACGCCGTCATCGACCACCACGACCTGGCGGCCCAGGCCCGCGACATCGCACCAGCGGGCATCGACTACCTCTTCTCACCGCACTCGGCCGGCAACGTCGACGTGTACGCCGAGATCGTGCGCCCCTTTGGGCACATCACCGCGATCGATGAGCCCGAAGGACTGGAACTGGTGGTGCTCAAGGAGAAGAGCATCGCCTGGCACTGGGAGCTGATGTTCACCCGGGCGCTGTTCGGCTACGACATGATCGCCCAGCAGAAGCTGCTGGCCGCGACGGCGGATCTGGTCGACCGGGGCGAGATCGCGACCACCGTCACCAGCATCGTGACCGGATTCGACGCCGAGGGGATCCGCGAAGCACATCGTGCGGTGGAATCTGGCCGGATGATCGGCAAGGTCGTCGTGACGCGGTAGTCACTGCGGGTGGGCCGCGAGATAATCGGCCACCGGCACGGGGGAGACCTGCTCATAGCCGATGGGCAGCAACACATCTCCCGCGGTGGTCCGGTAGTAGACCTCCCAGCGGTGGTACCCGGTCATTGCGGCCGGGTCGGCCGCCAGCACCGCCGCGTAATCCTTGACCGCGGACACGTAGTCATCGGAGTTGTTGTACCGGAACAGCGCGCGGGCGGGATCGCCGACGAATCCGTTGGCGGCCAGGTAGCGGCCGGCGGCCAGGATCGCATCGCGTGGTGCGTGGATGTCGCCGCCCTCTCCGTAGGCGGCGAAGGTGGACGGCAGGAACTGCATCGGCCCCTGCGCCCCGGCACTGGAGGTGCCGGTGATGCTGCCCAGCCGGGTCTCGACGAGGTTCACCGCGGCCAGGTAGTGCCAGCCGACCCCGGACGCGGCCTCGGCCTCCCGGTAGTGACCGAGCAATTCGCCGGCCGGTGGGGGTGCGACGATCCGCCAGGCCGGCAGCGTCGAGTTGGCCTCGGTGGTGAGCAGCGCATCCAGGTGCCGGCGCGCACTGATGTTCAGGTCGTAGATCGCTGCGAACTCCGGCGCGATGCGCGGGCGCACGACCGTGTCCCACTCGGGGTGCCTGCCGATGGTGCGGTAGGCCATCTGTTGGCGCCGCGCGGCTTCCCGTAACAGTTCCTCGGATGAGCCGGGCTTGCGCAGGGTGCGCTCGTCGGCGACCAGATCGTCGGCGATCTGTACCGGATCGGCCGCCAGCCGGGGCTGCGCGGGCAGCGGTGTTGCCGGCAGCGGGGGTGGGCTTGGCGGAGCAGCGGATTCGGCCTGCGGCGGGTTCGCCGGCGCGGAAGGTTCGGCCGGCTGGGCCGGCGATGGGGTCTGCGCGCACGACACCAGCAGCGCCGTCGCCGACAACACGGCCAGCCCAAGTCGTGCATTCCCGGCCACCGGACGGTGTCCGGGGCGTAATTTGCGGTACAGCTTCACCGAGCAGCGTGTGACAACGATGTGGCGACCATAGCAACCGCCGTCATCGGGCGGGTCGACGCTGCGGATCCGTACCGCCTTCGAAAGGACTCTCATGGGTTACGCCAAGCACATCGGTCGGGTGGGGGCGTTGGCGGTGACGCTCGGCGTCGGGGTTGCATTGGCTTCTGCGCCTGTGGCGTTCGCGGATTCGACCGGTGGGTCGTCGCCCTCGGGTAGCTCGTCGAGTACCTCATCGGGTACGTCGGGGTCCGAGGGATCGGACGCGTCGGACGCCACGGCGGGTGGGCCGCAGTCCGCCGGATCCTCGACCGCCGAGCCGACCTCATCGTCGTCATCTCCGTCGTCTTCGTCGTCATCGTCGTCGGAGGGCGCCGGGACCACCCAACAGGGCCGCAAGACCGCGAAGAAGTCCCCTCGGCAGGCCGGGGCGGCCGGGGCCATCGAGCGCCGGGCGGCCGGCCGGGTCCGACTCGAGGAGCGCCCACCGGCCGAGACGGCGCCGGCCGCGGTGCAGGCCGACACCCAGCGGGTCACGACGGTGACGCTGTCGGCGCCGGCGCGGTCGGCCACCGTCCCCACGTCCACCGCCACGGCCACCGCCGCCACGCTGCCGGCGGCCGTCTCCGGCCCGGTCCAGACCGTGGATCCGGTGCTGCGCGGGGCCGCCTCGGGCGAAGCCGCCGAGCTCGCCTCGGCCGCCGGGGATCAGCCGCTGGTGGAGACCAACCCGGAGGCGCCGCCGCTGCAGGCCGCGGTGGCGGTCGCGGCACTGGCCGCGGTGCGCGATGAGTTGGAGCGCAACACGCTGCGGCGCACCACATCTGCGCAGGCGGTGACGACCGCGTCGGTGCAGACCAAGAACGTCCTGCTGATCGGCGTGGACGGCACCAACCTCAGCCGGGTGCTGGCCGATCCCGCCAACGCCAACTTTTTCCAGCTGATCCAGCAGAGCAGCACCGCCCCGTCGAGCATCGTCGGGCACACCACCATCTCCAACCCGTCCTGGTCGTCGATCCTGACCGGGGTCTGGGGTGAGCGCACTGGTGTCATCAACAACATCTTCACGCCGTGGACCTATGACAAGTGGCCCACGATCTTCAACCAGCTCGAAGACCATGATCCGAGCATCCAGACCACCACCATCGCCAACTGGGACGTCATCGCCGCCATCGCCGGGGCGGGCAGCACCCCGGCCGACGACATCCGCTACATCGCCCAGGTGCCCGGCGACACCAACTGGATGCTCACCGATGACGCCGTCGGCGACGTCACCGAGTCGGTGATCCTCGGCGCCGACCCGAACGTCGCCAACTTCGTCTTCAGCTACTTCGTCGGTGTGGACGAGGTCGGGCACATGTACGGCGGGGCGTCGCAGCAGTACAAGGATGCGCTGCTGAACTTCGATCGCAATCTCGGTGAGATCATGGCCGACGTCGCGGCGTGGGAGGCCGCCAATCCGGGTGAGACGTGGACGGTCATCATGGTCACCGATCACGGGCACCAGCCCCAGCGCGGGCTCGGTCACGGATTCCAATCCCCGGACGAGACGGGCACATTCGTCGTCGTCCGCGGTGACGGTTTCGACGCGGGCACGGTGAATCTTCAGTACGAGATCGTGGACGTCACACCGACGGTGGCCACCATCTTCGGTGTCCCGGTCCGGCCGAACAGCGACGGCACGTCGATGACCGACCTCGACGACAACGTCACCCCGATCAACAGTGACGACGCCCTGCGGGCCGCCCTGCAGGACATCATCGAGAAGAACGGTTACCCCGATATCGTCACCAATGTGGCGCTGGGGGCGCGCACCATCTTCGCCTCCATCCCGTACTTCCTGGGCCAGTTCGTCGACACCGTCGTCGGAGGTCTCAAAGACGTTGCCGGCCAGAACATCTTCCTGGTCAGCTTCCTGGCCGGCGCGGCCGTCGGTCCGGCGGAGTTCCTCGGCGACCTCGGCTACGTGGTGACCAATTTCGCCGCGCAGATCGTCGCGCGGATCACCGGCGTGACCGGCGCCAGCATCTTCCCGCTGTGGCCACCGGCCGAGCCCGACATCACGCCCTACGACCCCAACCAGGTGATCACGATGGTCGCCGTGTGCGGCGACCCGAACGCGGTGGCCGGTCAGTGCGGGGACGCCGCTGTCGCGGTCTGATGCCAAGGCCCTATCGAGCCGGTGTCATCGAACCGAGGTAGTAGGACTCGTCACCGGTGGGGTAGCCGCCCCCATCCGTGGCGATGTGGACGTGATCGAAGTGGTTCAGGGTCTCGGAACCGTAATCGGCCGTCCAGCTCGGGGCGCCGATGCCGGGGTAGAAGCCTTGTCGCCAGATGACGTGGATGACGCCCCAGCGTTCGGCGTTGGCCAGTGCGAGCCCGGCGATCTGATTGCCGAGTTCGATTCCCTGCTCGCTGTTGTGATCGGGGATCATCACGTCGATGGCCAACCCGTTGGGATGCCACTTCAGTGCGTCCTGGCGGTATCCGCCGATGGTGGTGATCTCGGGAAACATCATGCTGATGGCGCGGGCCACCCAGATCGTCTTGACCTGCAGGCTCGATTCCGGGGCCACCCCGGGATCGAGCGGGAAGTCCAGCACCCGCGGTTCGACGGGGACGCTGGCGGCCAACAATTCCGCCTCGGTCGCGCTCTGCCCGGGCATGGGGGAGAACGCCGGCAGCTGTGCGGGTGCGGTGCTCGGCGCGCCGGCGGCCGGGACTTCTTCGGGGTGGACGGGCGGGGTGGCGTTCTGCGCGACGAGCACCGCCGCGGACACCACCACCGACATCGTGAGCGCCAACCACCGCCCACGGTTGCCGGCTAACCCGAATCTGCTCACGGACTGCACCTTAAACCCCGACCGCGCCGCTCATGGCAATGTCGGCGAAGTCGACGGGCGCGTCGAACGACCCGGGACGGGCGGCGGTGTGCGCCCGGCGATCGACTCCGACGGACAGCTACCGGCTCAGGACGGGGTCGCAGCACCGCCGAAATTGCGCGCAGCAAAACCGTGTCGATGGCAATGATCTTGATGAAGATACGGTAGTGCGCGCGAAACTCATCGGTAAACGCCGACGTCAAGCCGTCGGATGCCGACTTTTGCGCAGACTGCCGCAAACTGAGAGATTTCTAAGCAAATGTCTGACATACTGCTCGCGGCAAATTGGGTCAGCTTAAGGAGCTTCGGTGGGAAACGTGCCCAGCACAGTCTTTTCGGCATTGGCAGCAGGTGTCCTCGCGACGACGGGCATCGCCGTCGTCTCGGCGGAGGGTGATCGGACCGAGGTTGCCGCCCCGGCAACGGTCGCGGTCCCGCCGATCGTGCACGCGCAACCGGTCCTCGCGGCTGCGGTGCTGCCTGCCCCGGCGCCCAACGCGCTCTATGGTGCACAGGTCGGCGGCGGCACGGCCGCGCCCGAGGCCGCCGTGCCCGGCGCGGCGGATGCCGGCGGCACGCTGATCACCTTCGTGCCCACCGGCGGCAGCGCCGAGGGGGGACCGTCCGGTGAATTCGGCGCTGGCAGCGCACGTTCGGGCGCGCCGGACTTCTCGCCCCAGGTGCTGGCCGATGCGGTCGCGCGCACCGGTGGTGACTCCGACACCGAGGTAACCGTGATGGTGGCTGCTGCCGACGGCGCCCTGCAGGTCGCCCAGGCCAGCCTCGGTGATCTGCCCGGCGTGATCGCCGGCCTACTCGGTGACATCGGCGGGCGCATCCCGGTCGTCAGCTTCTTCGTGCGCAACGGCACGCTTTCCAATCCCGATGGCGGCCTGCTGATCGGCAACGGCTTCAGCTCCATCACCGCGGGTGTCAACGGCGGCCGCGGCGGCCTGCTGTTCGGCAACGGTGGTGCCGGTGGCTTCGGTGCCGACGGTGGCCAGGGCGGCCTTCTCGGCAGCGGTGGCGACGGTGGCCTCGGTGGCGGAAACGGCGGCGCGGCAGGACTTCTCGGCAATGGTGGACGCGGTGGCGACGGTTCCGGACTGAACGCCGACGGCGGCAACGGCGGACGCGGCGGTCTGATCTTCGGTGACGGCGGGCGCGGCGGCGACGGTGACCAGGCCGGCGCGGACGAGACCGGTGGTGCGGGCGGCGATGGTGGCGCGGCCGGCCTGATCGGCGGCAACGGCGGTCACGGCGGCAACGGCGGCAGCGCCGAGGGCGCCAACGCGGTCGGCGGCGCCGGCGGCAATGGCGGCACCGCGGGCATCGTGGGCGGCGGTGGCGACGGCGGTGCCGGCGGCACCGCTCAGGGCGACGGCCTCGGCACCGCCACCGGCGGTGCGGGCGGCGACGCCGGCCAGGGCCTGTACGACCCGGGGCGCGGCGGCAACGGCGGTAGCGCCACCGCGGGCGGCGGTGGTTCGGCGGTCGGTGGTGCCGGCGGCACCGGCGGTGTCGTCGAGGTCGGCGGCGGCGGCTGGGGCGGCACCGGCGGCGACGCCACCGCGACAACCGGAAATGCGACCGGTGGCGCCGGCGGCAGCGGCGGGAGCAACGCCATCCTGGGCAGCGGCGGCCGTGGCGGTAACGGCGGCAGCGGAACCGCGACCACCGGTGAGGCCACCGGTGGCGCGGGCGGCAGCGGCGGCGGAAGCGGCCTGGCACTCGGTGGCGGTGGCCGCGGCGGCGACGGTGGCGACGGAACCAAGGAACTCCAGGGCGGCACCGGCGGCGAGGGCGGCGACGGTGGTGACGGCCGCGGCATCCTGACCGGCGGTGGTCGTGGCGGCAACGGCGGCAACGGGATCGGCGACCAGGGCATCACGTCGGGTACCGGAGGCAACGGCGGCGACGGCGGCAGTGGCAGCTTCGGTGGCCTCGGCGGCAACGGCGGCAACGGCGGCGCTTCCAACGGGCAGGGCGGCGCCGGCGGTGGTCCCGGCGGTCGCCCGGGCAATGAGGGCGCCGACAACGGTGCGTAGTCCCGACAGGGACAAGAGTGCATAGTCCCGACAGGGACAAGAGTGCAAAGTCCCGACAGGTGAGAGAAGGGCCGGTCCTGGAACCCAGGACCGGCCCTTTCTCGTTGGCCACCTGAGTGTTGCCTGACGTTCACCCGGCTTCGTCAAGATCACTCGACTTCACCGCCGAACCGAACAGGGGTCCTCATGACGTCGAACCTGGGTCGTCTGACAGCCGCCGCGGCCGCGGCGCTGCTGGCCGCCGGCTGCTCCACCGACACCCAGCAGCCCGGCCATGGTGGGCCCGCCCCGCAGGTGCAGCGTGCCACCTCGCCGGTCGACTTCGACTTCCCCGACGCCGAGCGCTATCACCGGCTGGCGACCTACCCGGTGTACCTGAATCGGCCGGCCGGCGAGGACCCGAAGACCGAGACCGTCGCCGAGATCTCCACCGTCACCCCCGACGGCAACACCGTCATCTACACCGACGCCGCGGCCAAGCGCATCGGCTTCGTCGACATCCGCGACCCGCTCAAACCCGTTGGTGTGGGCACGCTGTCGTTGGAAGAGCTCGGCCACGCCGATGACCAGCCGACCTCCGTCGCGGCCGTGGGTGAGTACGTCCTGGTGGTGGTGGACACCACCGGAGGCGATTTCGCCAACCCGTCCGGCCGCGTCGACATCGTGCGGGTGGCCGACCGGACCCGGGTGCGCAGCATCGACCTCGGCGGCCAGCCGGACTCGATCGCCATCAGCCCGGACGGCTCGTTCGCGGCCATCGCCATGGAGAATCAGCGCGACGAGGAGTTCACCCCACCGGGCGGCGACGAGGGCGATCTGCCGCAACCGCCCACCGGTTTTCTGCAACTGCTCGACCTGACCGGAGAGCCGGCCGGGTGGCGGGCCCGCACGGTCGACTTCGACGTCGAGGCCGCCCGCGCCGCCGGACTGGACACCCCGCAAGACCTCGAGCCCGAATACGTCAGCATCAACTCCCGCGGGCAGATCGCACTGACCCTGCAGGAGAACAACGGCATCGCCATCATCGACGGCAGAACCGGCACGGTATCCGACATCTTCACCGCCGGCACCCAGGCGGTGAACGGTATCGACAACGCCGAGGACGGCACGCTGGATCAGACCGGTTCGATCGAGGCGGCCCCGCGCGAACCGGACGCCATCGGCTGGATCGGCGACGATCACATCGCGACCGCCAACGAAGGCGACTGGAAGGGCGGCACCCGCGGCTGGACGGTCTTCGACGCGGCCACCGGTGCGGTCGTCTGGGATGCCGGCAACTCGTTCGAACAGCTCGCGGTCCGCACCGGCCTACACATCGAGTCCCGTGCCGAGTCCAAAGGCCCCGAGCCCGAAGGGCTGGCGATCACCGAGATCGGCGGACGGCCGACGGCCCTGGTGGCCTCCGAGCGCAGCAATTTCGTCGCCGCCTATGACGTCAGTGATCCGAAAGCGCCGGTCTTCCGGCAGATCCTGCCGACCACACCCGGTCCCGAGGGGATCCTGGCGATCCCCAACCGCGACCTGCTGGTCATCTCCTCGGAGTCCGATGACGCCGACAACCGCGTCCGCGCGTCGGTGAACGTCTACGGGTTCGGTGCGGCGTTCGCCGGCAGCGGTGGCAAGCCGGCCTTCCCGTCCATCGTCTCCGGTGACATCGACGGCACCCCCATCGGCTGGGGCGCCCTCGGTGCGCTGGCCGCCGATCCCGCCGCGCGGGACCGGCTGTTCACCGCGACCGATATCGCCTACGGGCCGGCCCGCATCCTGAGCATCGACCTGACCAAGACCCCGGCCCTCATCGACAGCGAACTCACCGTCACCGAGAACGGGCAGCCGGTCGCGCTGGACATCGAAGGTCTCGCGGTGCGCCCCGACGGGTACGTGCTGGCCGTCGAGGGCGAGCAGGGCGACGGCAACGAACTGGTCAACGTCGCACCCGACGGCGCGATCAAGGATCGCGTCGCGCTGCCGGCCGAGATCGCCGCCGGACTGGAAGGCCAGGGGCTGGAGGGTGTGGCGATCGACGGCGAGACCATCTGGGTGGCCCTGCAGCGCGGGGTGAAGGGGGACCCGGCGGGTGTCGTGCGGCTGGGCAAGTACACCCCGGCCGACCAGAAGTGGGAGTGGTACGGCTACCGAACGGAGACCACCGACGCCGACGGGGACTGGATCGGTCTGTCCGAGATCGCGGTGTACGACGGCTCGCTGCTGGTCCTCGAGCGGGACAAGCTCAACGGTCCGGATGCCCGGGTCAAGGCCATCTACCGCGTCGCGCTGCCCACCGAGGCCGGCGTCACCGGCACCGCGGCGCCGAAGGTGTTGCCCAAGACCCTCGCCCGTGATCTGCTCCCGGATCTGGCCGCCACGAACGGTTTCGTGCAGGAGAAGGTGGAGGGAATGGCGGTGGCCGGCAACGGAAACCTGTACGTCATCACCGACAACGACGGTGTCGAGGACGCCAACGGCGAGACGGTGTTCTTGAACCTCGGCACCCCGTAGTGATTTCGGTGAGGATACGTGCGCTGACCGCACGTATCCTCACCGAAATCGCTAATCCTCCTTGCGGATCAGCCGGCTCAAGGCCTCCCGGTCCGGGGACAGCAGCTCGTCGATGCGTGGCTGGTTCACATCGGCGACGATGATCTCGCCGACTTCCTGATAGACGTTGCTGAACAGGCCGTGTTTCTTCAGCTTTTCGGTCTGATAGATGTTGTCCTCGGTCGGCGTGACGTAGTAGACGATCTCAGGCTTGAAGCGGTGGATCAGCCACAGGTGGATGACGTCCATCAGACGCTTCTTGCGCAGCTTCTCGGCGTAGGTGTTCTGGTCCCGGACGGTCAGGATGCTGCGGCCATGCCGGTCTTTGATCGGGTCGACGATGACATCGGCGACCTTGTCCTCGCCGTCGCCGTAGATACCGAGTTCGAGCACATCGGATCCGGCGCGGCGCGGCCGTAGCTGGACCCGCAGCGTCTCACCGAGCTGATAGTGCTCGCCCCAGATCGCCAGCCATTCCTCCAGCAGCTTCTTGGGCACCTCGGTCTGCACCAGGTGCTGGTGCTGGGTGGAGCCCTTGCCCATCGACTTCGTCGTCGCCGTGCGCCCGGACGACGCCGCCAGCGCGGCATCACTGCGCGGGCCACCCACCAGCGTTTGCGGTGTGCGATAGGGGGATTCGACGAGCCGCATCTTGCGCTGCAGCCGGGCCAGCGACAGCATGCCGTCCTGGCGCAGCGCGGTGGCGAACTCCTCGGCGGCGACACCGTCGATCTGGTGCCCGCCGTAGGTCATGAAGTTGAACACGAACCCGAGCTTGCCGATCTCCTCCGGGAAGGCCCGCATCTCGTCGTCGCTCATCCCGGTGGTGTCCCAGTTGAACGACGGCGAGAGGTTGTAGGCCAGCATCTTGTCCGGGTACACGGCGTGCACCGCGTGCGCGAACTCCCGCGCATCGGCCAGGTCGGCGGTCTTGGTCTCCATCCACAGGATGTCGGCGAATGGCGCGGCGGCAAGGGATTTGGCGATGGCGTAGGGGATGCCGCCGCGGATCTGGTAGTACCCCTCGGGTGTCTTGACCCGCTCGGGATCCCAGGCCACATCGGCGCCCAGCGACTTCGCCTGCTCCCGCGCCGCGTACAGCGATGCGGTCCTGGCGAATTCGCGCCACTCGGCGGCGCTCATGTCGGCCTTCTCGCCCTCGCGCTCCCGGAACTCCAGCAGCTCGGCCACCGCGTCACCGTAGGTTTCCAGGCCGGCGTCGTTCTGCCAGGCCTCGACGAACTGCGACTCCACCGTGTCGAACAGCGCGTCCACGGACTGGCCGGGCCGGTAGGACCCGGCGGCCTCCTTGATGGCGTCGAGCAGGCCCTGCCGCTCCAACCAGGCCTCGGCCGCGGCGTATTCGCCGTCGGGCAGCGCGTAGAGCAGATGCCCGTTGAGCTCGGTGACCCCCAGGTTGTGGAAATAGCGGGTGATCGCCAGGAAGCACGCCTTATAGGGCGGGATCTTCACATTGGTGGCGCCGAGCAGGAACGGCTGATCGCGCTCGTCGGCGCGGCTGTCGATCAGATTGGCCGCCTCGGCATCGGTGCGCGCGACGATGATGCCGGGCACCCGCATGATGTCCAACTGGAAGCGGGCGGTGTTGAGCCGCTTGATCTGTTCATCCGACGGCACCAGCACCTTGCCGCCCTGGTGTCCACACTTCTTGGTGCCCGGGCGCTGGTCCTCGATGTGATAGCCCGGCACGCCGGACTCGACGAAGCGCCGAATCAGGTTGCGCACGTGTGGATCACCACCGTGGCCGGTATCCGCGTCGGCGATGATGAACGGCCGGTAGTCGATCGGGGGCTGCGCCGCGCGCTGCTCGGGGGTCATCTTCAGCCGCAGGTACTGCTGATTGCGGTCGGCGGTCAGCAGGGCGCGCACCAGGCCTGCGGCCTCGTCGGGCACCTGGCTCAGCGGGTAGCTGGCCAGATCCGGCCCGGGGTCCTCGCTGATGGAGCCCTTCGCCGAGGTGGCCCAGCCGCCGAGGTAGATGCCCTCGATGCCCATCCGCTTCATCGTGACGGCCTGACCGGGGGAGTACGGCCCGAAGGTGGTGATGCTCTTCTTCTGCTCGAACAGTTCCCGCAGCCGCGGATAGAACGCGGCGGCCGCCTCGCGTGCCACCGGGTAGTCGCTCGGTATGGTGCCGCGCTGTTCGGCGACCTGGCGGGCCGAGTACAACCGGGTGATCCCCGCGAAGCGCGGGCTGTCGAAGTACTCCTGGGTGGCAGCCACGTCCTGCTCGAACTGTTGCTCGGATGTGGTGTCGGCGCTGTTGGCCATCTCTTGTGCTCCTCGTCGAGCTCGGCGGGTCTTCTCGATTATCGCGGTGCCGCGTCGTGGCCGGACCGAGTTGGCCCGATTGCACGCGGTCGGGCCGGGGCGCCCCTAGGCTGCCAGCCATGTCGATCGACGGTGCCGCGGTGGCGGCCGGGGGCCTGCGGATGGCGTCGGGCATCTCCTTTCTGGTGGACCCGCTGCGCGCCAACAAGCTATGGGGCTCACCGGACAAACCCGACGCCACCGCGCAGTTGCTGCTGCGGTCGATGGGCTACCGGGACGCGCTCATCGGCGGCATGCTGCTGGCGGCCGGGTTGCGCGGCAAGGGCACCCGCGGCTGGTTTCTGGCCTCCGGCGGCGCCGATGCCGCCGATCTGCTCGGCGGGGCCGGGGTGCATCACGAGATGCGCCAGTCCCAGCGGGTCATCGGGCTGGGCGGGGCCGTCGTCGGGATCGGCGTCGGACTGTGGGGTGCGACCCGGCGGCCGGCCCGATCCGCGGTGCCCGCCGACAGTGCCGAACGCGTTGCTGCGGTCGCCCGCTGAGCAGCGACTGCGTCACTCTCCCGACGATCGGACGGGCTCCTCGATGATGTCGCGCCGGTACAGCCGGGCGGCCAGCGCATAACAGCACAGCGCCACCAGTTGCATCGTCGGTACCAGGATCAGCAGCGCGCGCCCGAGTGCGTGCGGCCCCAGTTCGGGGGTCAGCGCATCGCTGATCACCCCGGTGAGAAACGGCCCGACCGAACCCAGTGTGGCGTTGAAGAACAGGAAGATCGCCGACGCCGTGGCCCGCTGCTCGGGTAGCACCAGGCGCTGGATCGCGGCGATCGAGGGTGCCAGATACGCCGTGCCGATCACATAGCTCAGTGCCAGCAGCAGCACACACCAGGTCCGGCTCTCGACCAGGAACGCCAGTACCGAGGCCGGGAGCAGAACGGCGGTGAGCGCCACCACGATCCACAACAGCCACCGCGGGTCACGGGCGGCCAGCCGATCGGCGATCCGGCCGACGATCAGCAGACCCAGGATGCCGGTCACCCCGGTGGCCAGACCGTATTCGACGCCGACCTCGCCCAGCGACATGTCGCGGGTCCGCATCAGGAACGCCGGCGCGAATGTCGTCAACGAATAGCCGGCCGCCGAGATCAGCGACGTTCCGCCGACGACGGCCAGGAAGCTCGGCTTGCGCAGCAGCTCCCACCAATTGACCTGACGTTCGCGTACCGGCGGCGCGGGCAGGGTCTGCCGGGTACCCACCACCCACAGCACCAGCGGGGCGATCAGCACACTGATCCCACCCATCACCACGAACGCCGTCCGCCAGCCCAGGTGTTGGGCGAGCAACCCGCCGCCGAGCAGGCTGGCCGCACTGGCCAGCGGGATGGCCAGGGTGATGACCGCCAGTGGCGCTGACCGCCGCTCCGGGACGAAATTACGTGCGACGTAGGCGTGCGCGGCCGGCGTGCTGCCCGCCTCGCCGACCGCGACGCCGACCCGGGTGAGCGCGAGCTGGAACCCGGACTGCACCGCGCCGCCCAGCATCGTCATCGCGCCCCACAGCGTCAGGCAGCCGGCTATGACGGCGCCGAACATGCCGCGGTCGGCGATGCGTGCGATGACGATGCCCAGCACCGCGTAGACGATCAGGAAGCCGAACCCGTTGATGACACCGATCGCGGTGTCCGACAGGGCCAGATCCTTCTTGATCGGCTCGGCGAGCACCGCGGGCAGGAAGCGGTCGACGTAGTTGAGGGTGCCGACCAGGGCGAGAACCGCGACCGCGGCCCAGGCGCGGCGCGGGCCATGGGTGCCCGGCGTCGGCGGCGTCAGTTCCGTGGCCATGGCCCAGCAGCTTTACAGAGCGCGATCGGGTTGTCAGGGGTTTACCACCGACGACATCGCCGGGTGGTGACATGCACGAGCGTCTCTAGACTTGCCACCGTGACGAGACGGTGGGTCGTGCCGGTGCTGGTGTTCGCCATCGCCGGTTGCACCCGCCCGGTCGACAACCCGCAGGCCCGACCGCAGGCCCCGATCGGGCCGATCACGCCGGGGCAGGTCGCCGATCTGCTGAGCCCGGACATCTTCGACAAGGACGGCAACCTGTTCGCCACCGTCGAGCCGCAACGGTGCGCCGGGGTCGCGCGCGAGGTCGAGCCACCGTTCATCACCGACCACGATCCCGAGGCCGAGGACGGCGGCCACTGGTCAACCGAGGTCGGCGGTGTCGACGCGGTGGTGGAGGAGATGGTGGCGGTGTACCCGTCCGACTTCTCCGCCACCGACGCCGTCGACCGGGCCCGCGCGACCGTCGAGGAATGTGCCGGCACCGCCGTCACCGTGACGACCATGCTGGGCCGCACCTACACCTTCGACGTCCAGCCGTCGGCGCAGCCGGCCCCCGACGCAGCGGTGCTGTGGTCGTTGCGCGCCCCCGAGTGGAACTGCGACAACCTGTTCGTCGCCGCGCACAACGCGGCAATCGAGATCACCAGCTGCGGTACCGCGGGCGGTATCGACACCGCGACCGCGGCCGAGGAGGCCCGGCAGCGCATCGAGCTGCTGGCCGACAACACGGCGTGAACTCGGGTAGTCCTACTCATCCGGGCCGGCGCCGATTGGTGCACGCTGTAGCCATGCCGCTCGCCAAACTTCTGCCCGCGCCCAGTTCGGTGGCCGCCGACGCCGGGAACCGTGACCGCGCCATCGACGTCGCCCGGCTCTCGGCGCTGGTGGTCGTGATGTTCGGACACTGCGCGCTGCTGCTGGCCACCGTCGACGATGACGGCCTCTGGATCGGCAACATCCTCGGCGAACTGCCGGCACTGAGTCCGATCACCTGGGTGGTGCAGGTGATGCCGCTGTTCTTCTTCGCCGGCGGTGCGGCGGCGGCCTACGGCTGGCATTCGGGTACGCCGTGGGGGAGCTGGCTGGTCAGCCGAGCGCAGCGACTGTGCCGGCCGGTGTTCTGGTACCTGGCGTTCTGGACGGCCGCGCTGGTGGTGGCCCGGCTGATTCTCGGGGATGCCTCGGCCGACCGGCTGGGCCGCGAATGTGTGGCGCTGCTCTGGTTCCTCGGGGTGTACCTGGTGGTGATCGCCTTCGTACCGCTGCTCACCCGGCTGCGCAGTGCGGCGGCCGCCGGGGCGGTGGTGGCCGGGCTGGTGGCGGTGGCCGCCGGCGTCGACCAGGTGCGGTTCGCCGTCGGGTCGGCCGAGGCGGGCGTCACCAACTTCCTGATCGTCTGGCTGATCCCGGTGGTCATCGGCGTCGCCTATGCACGCCGGTTGATCCGGCCCGCCGTGGCGCTGGCTGTCGCCGCGGTGGCGTTCACCGCGCAGGTGCTGCTGGCGCTGTCGCAGACCTATGAGGTGCCACTGGTCACCAACGGCAGCAGCCACGGGGTGTCCAACGTGTCCCCGCCCACGGTCCTGCTGGCGATGCACTGCATCTGGATGTCGTGTGTGTTCGTCGCCGCCGCCGGCCTGGTCGACCGCTGGGCACAGCGCCCACGGGTCTGGTACGTCGTGGCCGTCGGCAATTCCGGGGCGATGACGCTCTACCTGTGGCATATCCCCGCGATCGCCGTGGCGACCTTCGCCCTCAACGGTGTCGGGTTGGACGCCTACGACGTCGACGCGCCCGACTTCTGGGCGATGTTGGCGCTGCGGGCGGTCGTCTTCGCGGTGGTGATGTTCGCGACGTTCCTGCTGCTCTCCCCGCTGGAACACCGGAAGCTGCCGTGGTGGGACGGCCAGGTCGGCGCGCGCGGAGCCCGTTCGGTCGTCGCCGGGGGGCTGATCTGCGCGGCCGGGGTGGCGATGCTGCTGGTCGCCAAGAACGGCCTGGCCGGGGCCGACGGATGGGTTCCGCTGGCATGTTTCCTGGTCGGGGTGCTGACCGCGCGTGCCCTCGCTTGATACCAAGCGCGCTCGCTGCGCTCTCACCCTCCGAGCCGCCGTCAGGGCTATTCGGTAGGGTCTCGGCGTGACTTCGAGCGCGCCCGTGATCCGTACCGTAAATGCCCGTCTCGCTGAGGAACTGGCGGTCGCCGAACGGCAGGTCGCTGCCGCTGTGCAACTGCTCGACGAGGGCGCCACGGTCCCGTTCATCGCGCGCTACCGCAAGGAGGTGACCGGCAGCCTCGACGACGGGCAGCTGCGCACCCTGGAGGAGCGGCTGGGATATCTGCGCGAACTGGATCAGCGCCGCGAGGCGGTGCTGGCGTCCATCGAGGAGCAGGGCAAGCTGACCGACGAGCTGCGCACGGCGCTGCTGTCGGCCGAGACCAAGTCGCGGGTCGAGGACATCTACCTGCCGTACAAGCCCAAGCGGCGCACCAAGGCGCAGATCGCCCGCGAAGCCGGGCTGGAGCCGCTGGCCGACCGGCTGCTGGCCGATCCGGCGCTGGTACCCGACGAGGTGGCCGCCGAGTTCCTCTCCGAGCAGGTCGCCGATGCCGCGGCCGCCCTGGACGGGGCCCGGCACATCCTGATCGAGCGGGCCGCCGAGGACGCCGAACTGGTCGGCGAGGTGCGCACCAAGTTCTGGGCCGACGGTGCGCTGCGGACCGCGCCCTGGTCCGAGGAGGCCGCGAAAAGCGCTGCCGGACAGAAGTTCCGTGACTACTTCGAGTTCTCCGAGCCGCTGGAGAAGATGCCGTCGCACCGGGTGCTGGCGGTGTTGCGTGGGGAGAAGGAACAGATCCTGGCGGTGAACTTCGACGGCGGCGAGGACGAGGTGTACCAGGCGCGGGTCGCGCAGAGCCTGGGTATCGATCTGTCCGCCGGGGGACCGGCGACCCCTTGGCTGGCCACCACCGTGCGGTTGGCCTGGCGGACCAAGCTGATGATCTCGGCCGCCGTGGACGCCCGCATCCGGCTGCGGCAGCGCGCCGAGGCCGACGCCGTCGCGGTGTTCGCCCGCAACCTCAAAGACCTCCTGCTGGCCGCGCCGGCCGGAACCCGCACCACGCTAGGCCTCGATCCGGGCTTCCGCACCGGGGTCAAGGTGGCCGTGGTCGACGGCACCGGCAAGGTCGTCGACACCTGCGCGATCTTCCCCCATCAGCCGCAGAAGCAGTGGGACTCCGCCAAGGCGACGCTGGCCGCACTGGTGGCCCGGCACGGTGTGCAGCTCATCGCGGTGGGCAACGGTACCGCCTCGCGGGAGACCGACGCGTTGGCCGCCGAGCTGATCGCCGACATCCGCGCGGCGGGTGGGCCTGCGCCGGTGAAGGCGATGGTCAGCGAGGCCGGTGCCTCGGTGTACTCGGCCTCGGCGTACGCGGCGCACGAACTGCCGCAGCTGGATGTGACGCTGCGCGGTGCGGTGTCCATCGCGCGGCGGCTGCAGGATCCGCTCGCCGAACTGGTCAAGATCGAGCCGAAGTCGATCGGCGTCGGGCAGTACCAGCATGACGTCACGCCGGGCACGCTGGCCCGCAGCCTCGACGCCGTGGTCGAGGACGCCGTGAACGCGGTCGGTGTGGACCTCAACACCGCCTCGGTACCGTTGTTGGCCCGGGTCTCCGGTGTCACCGACACCCTGGCCGAGGCCATCGTCGCGCACCGGGAGAACACCGGGCCGTTCCGTAGTCGCAGCGCGCTGCTGAAGGTTCCGCGGTTGGGGCCCAAGGCATTCGAGCAGTGCGCCGGCTTCCTGCGGATCAACGACGGGGACGACCCGCTGGACGCCTCCGGCGTGCACCCGGAGTCCTACCCGGTGGTGCGGCGCATCCTGGACCGCTCCAACCTCACGCTGGCCGAGCTGATCGGCAACGAGCGGACCCTGCGCAAGCTCGCACCCGCCGATTTCGCCGACGAGCGGTTCGGCGTGCCGACCGTCACCGACATCCTGGCCGAGTTGGAGAAGCCGGGCCGCGACCCCCGCCCGGCGTTCTCGACCGCGACGTTCGCCGCCGGCGTCGAGAAGGTCGCCGACCTGGAGGTCGGGATGGTGCTCGAGGGTGTGGTGACCAACGTCGCGGCGTTCGGTGCGTTCGTCGACGTCGGCGTGCATCAGGACGGCCTGGTGCACGTCTCGGCGATGTCGGAGAAGTTCGTCTCGGATCCGCACGAGGTGGTCAAGTCCGGTCAGGTGGTGCGGGTGAAGGTGGTCGACGTGGATGTCGACCGGCAGCGGATCGGCCTCTCGTTGCGGCTGGGCAACGAGGCACGCGGCGGTGACCGCCGTCCCGGCAAGGGCGGACCGGGCAATCAACAACAGGGCAATCAGCAACGGGGCAACCCGCGGCGCGGCGCCGATCAGAACCGGAACTCGAACCGCGGCAAGCAGTCCGGACGCCGCGATGCTGCACCGCCGTCGGGATCGATGGCAGATGCGTTGCGCAACGCCGGGTTCGGGCGCTAGCCGCTGGGTTATATTGCTGTGATGGCAGGCCGGCAGGTTCCCGGCGGGGTGGTGCACACCCTGCCCGCCGATCTGCGCGCGGCGCTTATCGGCAACGACAGCGTGCTGGCGGCGTGGCAGGACATCACGCCGCTGGCACGCAACGAATTCATCTGCTGGGTGGAGGACGCCAAGCAGGACGCGACCCGCGCGCGCCGGATCCGCCGCACCACCGAGGAGCTCGAAGAGGGCAAACGCAGGCCGTGCTGCTGGCCGGGCTGTAAGCACCGGGAACGCACCGGCACGGCCTGACCCGGAATCGTCGAGTCAGGGGTTGATGGTGTCCTCGCCGACCTGACGTCCCCAGACGTACTCCGTGGTCAGCGGTTGGCCGAGTTCGAAATGGTTGTACGGTGCGATGCTGGCGCCGGTGTCCATGACCAGATACGGCATGGGCCACAGGTCCCGGGTGATCGGCTGCCAGCAGCCGGGACGCCCGCCCGGGCCGCCGCGCGCGTTGACGCGGGGGAGGTTGTCCGGGAACACGTAGCGGTTGCCGGCCCCGACGAGCTGATCGCGCAGTTGCAGGGAATAGCCGTTGCCGCCGAGCATGTCCGCGAACTTCGGTGCGGCGTCGTAATAGTTGCGCAGCGTGCACAGCAGCTGGGGGCTGTAGTAGTCCAGCAGGGCGCTCGTCGGTAGCAGGTCCTGAGCACCGCGCACCAGATACGGGCCGCCGCGTTCGAGCACATCCGCGGCGGTGGCCCCGAAGCCCACCGCCGAGAGCAGTGCGGCGTCCACCGTGGCGCGTTCGTCATCGAGGGCGCGTGCGGTGACGCTGCCGTACTCCAGACCGTCGAACAGGTCGGGAGCGGCATCGGCGTAGGTGTCCGACAGCGCGGCCAGGCCGGCCATATCCCGGCGGATCTGCGGCATCCGTCCGTTGAGTTCGCCGATGATGTCGTTACCGTCCACCAGCGCCTGACCGAACTTGTCGCCCAACCCGTTCAGCGCCTGAGCGGTCGCGGTCAGGGTCTGGTTGAGTTTCACCGGGTCCACCTGCTGGGCGATCCCCATGATCGTCTCGAAGACGGTGTTGAATTCGGTGGTGGTCGCCGAGGCGTTGATCACCGCGCCCGGCTGCAGTCGGTCCGCTGACGGATCGGCCGGCGAGAGCAGCGAGATGTACTTGTTGCCGAACACCGTCGTGGCCCGCAGTTGAGCGTCCACATTGGCCGGAATCAGCTGTAGGTACTGCGGTTTGACGTCGAGCAGCAGTTTCGCGCGGACGTCGCCGTCCTCGGTCACGGTGCCCGCGGAGGTCAACCGGCCGATCGGGACTCCGTTGAAGGTCACCTTCGATCCCGGGTCCATCGACAATCCGGCCCGCTCGGCCATGAGTACCAGCGGCACAACGCTTTCGAAGTACCCGCGGAACTGCACCCAGGTGAAGCCGAACACCAGCACCACGATGAGCAGCAGGACCGCGCCCGCCACCCGATACGGCGGTTCCTTCGGGTCGTTGGTGGGCCCCTCGTCGACCGATTCGGTCGAGTCGGCCCCCGGCGCCGTGATCATCGGCCAATTGCACCACAGCGCAACGGATTTGCGATCATCGGCAGACTGTGACGCCGATGTCACCCCGTGGTGGAAGTGACGGCGGTTACATCGGGTGCGGCATTACAGGCCCATGTCCTTGGCGATGATCATCTTCATCACCTCGCTGGTGCCGCCGTAGATCCGGCTGACCCGGTTGTCGGCGTAGAGCCGGGCGATCGGGTACTCGTTGATGTAGCCATAGCCGCCGTGCAGCTGCAGGCAGCGGTCGATCACCTTGGATGCCAGGTCGGTGCAGAACAGCTTGGCTGCGGCCGCATCGGCCGGCGTCAGCTCGTCGGCGTCGTGGGCGTTCATGGCGCGGTCCACCACGGCTTCCATGGCATCGACATCGGCCTTGCAGGCCGCCAATTCGAACTTGGTGTTCTGGAAGGCCGCAACCGGCTTGCCGAAGACCGTGCGGTCCTTGGTGTACTGGGCGGCGAAGCGTACGGCGGCCGCCGCCTGGGCGTAGGAACCGACCGCGATGGCAAGGCGCTCCCGGGGCAGGTTCTGTCCCAGGTAGGAGAAGCCCATGTTCACCTCGCCCAGCACGTCTTCGGCCGGCACGATCACGTCGGTGAAGTTGAGTTCGGCGGTGTCGGAGGTCCGCAGCCCGAGCTTGTCGAGCTTGCGCCCGACGGTGTAGCCCGCGGAGGTGGTGTCGACCACCAGCAGCGAGATGCCGAACCGGCGGTCGTCCTCGCGCGGGGCGGCGGTACGGGCGCACACGATCACCCGGTCGGCGTGCACGCCGCCGGTGATGAAAGTCTTGGACCCGTTCAGCACATAATGTGTGCCGTCGTCGGAAGGCTTTGCGGTGGTGCGCATTCCGGCCAGATCTGAACCCGTGCCGGGCTCGGTCATGGCGATCGCGAACATGGTCTCACCGGACATCATGCCCGGGAACCAGCGCTGCTTCTGCTCCTCGGTGGCCAGTTCCTTCAGGTACGGCAGGCACAGTCCGATGTGCACGCTGGAGCCGCCGAAGGACACCGCGGCCCGCGAGCATTCCTCGGTGATGATCGCCTGGAACTTGTAGGAGTCGATGCCCGACCCGCCGTATTCGGTGGGGATCTCGATGCCGAAGAGGCCGAGTTCGCCGAGCTTGTAGTAGAAGTCGCGGGGGGCGATGCCGTCCTCGAACCACTTGTCGTACACCGGCACGACCTCGGACTCGATGAACGCCCGGATCATGGCGCGAAAGTCCTCGTGTTCCTGGGTGTAGACGTCCCTGCGCATCGCTACCTTCCTTCGGGGTGAACGGTGTTAGCTATCTGCTGCCACTATAAGCTAACATCGTTCGCTGACGCAACGAAGGAGCTCATCGTGGGTAGGCCGCGCATTCTCAGCCGCGAACGCATCCGTGACAGTGCGCTCGACATCATCGACCGGGCCGGGCTGGAGGGCCTGTCCATGCGTAACCTGGCCGCCGACCTCGGGGTGCAGGCCGCCTCGCTCTACAAGCACTATCCGACCAAGACCGAGGTGCTCGACGAGGTCGCCGGCCTGGTCGTGAGCGTCGTCGACACCTCGGCCTTCGACGCCGACGAGAAGTGGGATGTGGCGCTGGCGGACTGGGCCCGCTCCTACCGTTCGGCGTTGGCCGCCCACCCCAACCTGGTGCCGTTCCTGGCGCTGGGTCCGGGACACCGCGACGAGAGCCTGCGCATCGCCAACGCCGTGCACGGCGGGCTGGTGCGGGCCGGGTGGCCGCCGCGCGAGGCCACGATGATCGGTGCCGCGACCCGGTCGCTGGTGCTCGGATCCACCATCGGGTCGTTCTCCCGCGGCTTCGTCGACGACGTCCAGGTCTACCGGGACCGCTATCCGCACATGGAACAGGCCCACCGGTTGCCCGCCAGGGCCGACGAGATCGACCTGGCCAGTTTCGACCTGGCGCTCACGTCGTTCATCGACGGGTTGCAGGCCCGGTTCGCGACCGTGACGCGGATCGCGAAGGTGTGAAGCACGCGCCGCGGCGGGTGCCGGCGACGTACGCTGACCGCTGATGTGCCTTAGGGGGAGCTCTCGTGACCGAGTCGGATGACGATCGCGTCGGGATGGAACCGGATTACCGGTTCACCCTCGCCAACGAGCGGACGTTTCTGGCCTGGATCCGCACTGCGCTGGCGCTGATCGCCGGCGGAATCGCCGTCGTCCAGTTCGTACCCTCCTTCGGCATCGCCGGAGTGCGGCACGGTTTGAGTATCGTGCTGACGGCCGGCGGGGGAGTGCTGGCAGTGTTGGCGGTGTGGCGTTGGCGGCGGGTGCAAGAGGCGATGCGGCGCAACGCGGACCTCCCGCAGACCGCGATTCCGGCACTGCTCGCCGGTGCCATCTTCGTGATCACCGTCGGCGTGCTCGTCATCTTGGTGCTCTGGCCCGCCGGCGGTCGGTGAGATGGCGCTGCGGCCACAACAACCCGGCCTGCAAGCCGAGCGCACCCTGCTGTCGTGGGAGAGAAGCGCCTTGGGCTTTCTCGTGGGCGGGGTATTGCTCATGATCCGCCAACACGGGCCGTTCGGGCCCGGTCGCGCGGTGCTCGCGTTGATCGCCGCCGGCCTGGCGTTGAGCGTGCTGGCGGTCGGTCATCGACGCGCCCAGGTCATCCGGCGCGGTCACGCAGTACCCGAGCCCGCGCATCTGCCCGCAGCACATGCTGAAGTGGTGTGGATCGGCACGGCGACAGCGGTTTTCGCCGTCGTCATCGTCGGCGTACTCATCGCGTCGACACTGTTCGGTTGAGCGAGGGCCGTCAGGCCAGCGCCATGAACAGCTTCTCCAGCTCGGCCTCGGTCAGCGGTTGCTGCCCGTCGGCCGTCTCGCCGGTCAGGCACTCCCGCATACCCGTCGCGACGATCTTGAAGCCGGCGCGATCCAGGGCGCGCGATACCGCGGCGAGTTGAGTCACCACATCCTTGCAGTCGCGACCCTGCTCGATCATCGAGATGACACCGGCGAGCTGGCCCTGAGCACGGCGCAGCCGGTTGAGCACTGCAACGATCGCATCCTCGTCGCCGATCATGGCTTCTCCTTTCGCTGAACCGAACAGCAATGGTACCGGCGGGGGTATTCCCGGGCTCGCTACGCAGGCGTTCGGCGCGCCGTGCGGCGGCGCAGCGGACAGTGGGCGTACCGCGCGCACGCGAACGTTATGACGGCGACGAGCACCGTGCTCCCAGCCGCGGTGATCCCGACGATCGGGTTCACTTCCTGGCCGAGGATGATCGCTGACATCGCGAGCACGAACCAGCCGAACGCCTTCCGCAGGGTCTCGGGATCGACGCGTGCGGTCAGCTTGGTTCCCGCGAACGCGCCGAGCACCGCTGCGCCCGTGACCGCGGTTGCCGTGCGCCAGTCGATCGTCACGGTGGACAGATACCCGGCGAGGCCGGCGAAAGACTTCATGGCGATGACGACCAGTGAGGTGCCCACCGCGACGGGCATGGGTAATCCGCCCAGCAGCGCCAGCGCGGGCACCACCAGGAATCCGCCACCGGCACCGACCAGTCCGGTGACCAGCCCGACGACGAGGCCCTCCGCGATGATCTTGGCTATCGGCAGCCCGTGATCACCGCTGGCCGTCTCGACGCGCCGGCGGCCACGCAGCATCGCAACGGCGGTCGCGATCATCATGACGGCGAAGCCGACGAGCAGGATGGCGCCGGGAATGAATCGGGCCAGCAGTCCGCCGGCATAGGCGCCGGCCATGCCGGCGGTGCCGAAGATCAAGCCGGTGCGCCATTGCACGCGTCCGGCGCGCGCGTGCGAGATGGCTCCGATGGCACTGGTGACGCCGACGACCAGCAGCGAGGTGGCGATGGCCTGCTTGGCCTCCATCCCGGCAACATAGGCGAGTAGCGGGACGGTCAGGATCGAGCCACCGCCCCCGAGTAAACCCAGTGCGACGCCGACGAATACGGCCAAGCCGATGGTGAGCGCGATCATGGTCGGTCAGCTCGCCGTGCCGGCCGGGTCGATTAGCTGCGACACGACGGATTGTGCATCACAACGTGCGCCGCGGTTGTAGGGCAGTTTGGACAGCAGCATGCCCATGGCGCAGGAGTTGGAGAGCGCGGCGAACACAAGGCCGCCGCCGACCACTGCGGCCAGCCACTTCAAGCTGGGGACGGCAACGCTGCCCAGAATGCCGGTGAGCACGATCGATCCGGCCACGAGGCGCACCTGGCGTTCCAGATCCCAGCGCTGCGCGCCTTTTTTGACCGCGAAACCATCTGCCTCCCAGGCCGTGATGCCGCCGTCGAGGATATGCACATTCGACAAGCCCGCGCCGCGCAGTGTCTGTTCGGCCTGGGCGGCGCGCTGGCCGGAGCGACAGACCAACACCACCTCGTCGAGGTGTCCGATGATTTCGTCCCGGTGCTCGCGCAACAGATCGAGCGGCACGTTGTAGGCACCGGCGATGTGGGCGGTCTCGAACTCGCCCGGGGTGCGCACGTCCAGGACACGCGGTGGAGCGCCCGAAGCGAGCATTTCCTGCAGCGTCTGTGGATCGATGTTCACGGGTGGGGTCATGGCGAAACGTCCTTTCGACGGGATGGCGGTGACCAAGTGCTCTTGGGTGAGTGATACCGCCGGGGGTATGCTGAAGGCAGTTTAGATATACCCATGCGGGTATTGTCGACTACGAAATTTTTATACCCCCCGGGGTAGTTGACATACCTACCGGGGTATGGCCATCATGGCGGTGCCCGTCAGGCGAATGAAAGGCTGCAAGATGAAGTTCGTTCAGTACTATTTGGATTGCCTGTCCCACGCGTCGTACCTGATTGCCGACGAAACCACCGGCCGCGCAGTGGTTGTCGATCCGCAACGGGACGTGGCCGAGTACCTTGGCGATGCGCGCGAGCACGGTTACACCATCGAACTGGTGATCGAGACGCACTTCCACGCCGACTTTCTGTCCGGTCACCTGGAGCTGGCCAAGGCCACCGGCGCTCGGATTGTCTATTCTTCGGTCGCCGAGACGGAATTCGAGTCGATGGGCGTGGCCGATGGTGAACGCTATTCGCTCGGCGAGGTGACCCTGCAGTTCCTGCACACCCCGGGCCACACCCCCGAGTCGCTGAGCATCGTGGTCTACGAGCATTCCGACGACACGATTCCCTACGGCGTGCTCACCGGCGATGCATTGTTCATCGGGGACGTCGGTAGGCCAGACCTGTTGGCCTCCATCGGCTACACCCGAGAGGAGTTGGCCGACAGACTCTATGACTCGCTGCACAACAAGCTGATGACCCTGCCCGATGCCACCCGGGTCTATCCGGCCCATGGCGCCGGCTCGGCGTGCGGAAAGAACCTGTCCACCGAACTGTGGTCGACGATGGGGGAGCAGAAGGCGACCAATTACGCGCTGCGCGCCCCGGACAAGGCCACCTTCATGGAACTGGTCACCGAGGGGCAGCCACCCGCGCCGGGCTACTTCGTCTACGACGCGATCCTCAATCGCAAGGACCGCGCGCTGCTGGACGAGACCGAGATGCCTGCGGCGATGAGCTTCGACCAGGTCCGCCAAGCCATGAACGCGGGCGCGGTGCTGGTCGACGGACGTGGGCCGGAAGAATTTGCGCTGGGGCACCTGCGCGGCGCGGTCAATATCGGTTTGGCGGGCCGGTATGCCGAGTTCGCCGGGTCGGTGCTGGCCAGCGATGTCGACATCGTGCTGTTCACCGAGCCCGGTCAGGAACTGGAGGGCAAGACCCGGTTGGCGCGCATCGGATTCGACCGCGTCATCGGATATCTGGACCGCCCGTTCGAGGCGATGGTCGACCACCCGGACGAGGTTCAGGTCGCGTCCAGGCTGACCGCCAGGGCGTTCGACCAGCGCGCGGCCGAGCTGGCCGACCTACAGATCGTGGACGTGCGCAATCCCGGTGAGGTCGCGGCGGGCGCGATCCCGAACGCCATCCCGATCCCGGTGGGTCAGCTACCGGGCCGACTCGGCGAGTTGAACCCGGACCGGCCGACGGTTGTGTACTGCGCCGGTGGCTACCGGTCCTCGGTGGCCGCAAGCCTGCTGCGGCGCAACGGGTTCACCGACGTGAGCGACATCCTGGGCGGGTATGGCGCCTGGGAAGACGCCCGACAACAGGCCTGAGAACGGGAGGAAACATGACAATCGCCGAGCACCAGATTCTCATCGTCGGCGGCGGCACGGCGGGCATCTCGGTGGCCGCCCGACTGCTGCGCCGCGGACACACGTACGTCGCCGTCATCGAACCGTCCGACGTGCACTACTACCAGCCGCTGTGGACCCTGGTCGGCGGGGGCCAAGCGAAGGCGTCATCGACGGTGCGGACCGAGGCTTCGGTGATGCCGGAAGGCGCAACGTGGATCAAGAATGCGGCCATCGAGATCGACCCGGACAACAACAAGGTCATCTGCGTCGACGGGGCGGAATACGAGTACGACGTGCTCGTGGTCTGCCCTGGCATCCAGCTGGACTGGGCGCGCACCGAAGGCCTGCAGGACGCGCTCGGCAAGGACGGGGTGTCTTCCAACTACCGATTCGATCTGGCGCCCCGTACGTGGGAGTTCATCCGAAACCTGCGCTCCGGAAGTGCCGTGTTCGCAATGCCGTCGGGCCCGATCAAATGCGCCGGGGCGCCGCAGAAGATCGCCTACCTGGCCAGTGACTACTGGCGAAGGCAAGGTGTACTCGCCGATATCGACGTCCACCTCGTGCTTCCGACGCCGCGCCTGTTCGGTATCCCGGCGATCGCGGACACCCTCGATGCCGTCGCCGCCGATTATGGGATCACCGTGCACACGAGCGCCGAAGTGACGTCTGTCGACGCGGCGGCACACAAGGTGGCCATAGCCGGCGCCGAGTCCGATCTTTCGCTGACCTACGACGTGCTGCATGCCGTGCCGCGGCAGTCGGCACCGGACTGGATCAAGGCCGGCCCGCTGTCGACCGGCGACGAGACCGGTTACGTGGACGTCGACAAACACACGATGCAGCACGTGCGCCATGCGAATGTGTTCGCTCTCGGTGACGCCGGATCGTCACCCAACTCCAAGACCGGCGCCGCCGTGCGCAAGCAGGCTCCGGTCGTGGTGAAGAACATCGAGTCGCATCTGGCGGGGCGTCCACTGACCTCGCAGTACGACGGCTACGGTTCGTGTCCGCTGGTCACTTCGTCGCATGACATGCTCCTGGCCGAATTCGACTACGACCTGAATCTGACACCGTCGTTTCCGCTGTTCGATCCGACAAAGCCGCACCGTAGCTACTGGTATCTGAAAAAATACGGCCTGCCGTTCATGTATTGGAACCTGATGCTGCGAGGCCTGGCATGAAACAGGTTCACGGGGCACGGTGGTGAATGAACTCTCGGTGAATTTCACTCGCCCGTCCGACGAGACCATCGTGCCTGGTAACGCCCGTGGTAGCGGCGGCGATAACGAGTGCAGGGCGCCGGAAACGGCGTTTTCACGAGATGCCGAGTCGATGCGAGCAAACTAGGCTCGTCGCGATCCGCGGCGGGGGATGAGACAGGAGTAGAGGTCAGGGGTTGAGAACCGTACTCGGATTGTCGGTGACCGCGGCCGGAATCGGCTGGGTTCTCGTCGACGCCACCGTGCCCGCCGGTCGTCCGCTCGATGACGACCAGTTCACCGTCACCGACCTCGACGACCTCGTGCCGCGCTGTCTTGCCGCGGTGCGCGGCGCCGCCGGTATCGCCGCGGCCGGCGGCCACCGGATCGGGGCGATCGGTGTCTGCTGGAGCCCCGAGGTCGAGAACCGATCCGCCGATCTGTTGAGCGCGTTGCGCGCGACGGGATGTGCCGACGTGCGTCCGGTCCGTCAGGTCACCCCCGCCGGTACGGCGCCGCCCGCCGAGAGCGCGACGGCCGAGACCAGCGCGATGGACGCGCACGCGCTGCTGGCAGAGCTGTTCGAGGGCGATATCGACTTCGACGCCGCCGACTGCATCGACGATGGCCGCGTCCTGGACTGCGGGCCCGCCGCCCGGCAACTGCCGGCCTACGCGGCAGCGCACCTGGTCCTCACCAACGCGGTGCCCAGACAACCCGCCGCCGCCGTCCGCACGCGCCGGGAGTGGTCGCTGCCGCCGCTCGGTGGACGCCTGATGACCTTGGCCGGGGCCGCCGCGGTGACGGCGGTGATCGCCCTCTTCGCGGTCGGCTCGCAATTCGGCGGCTCGGAACTACCGGCGTCGGCCTCTCTGGCCAACCGGGCCACGCTGTCGACACCGCAGACCTCGCCGGTCGTCGCTGCCCAGCCCCCGGCCGCCCAACTG
>NZ_MVHJ01000027.1 GCF_002086115.1 Mycolicibacterium bacteremicum | reverse complement strand
GCGAACCGCCCGGCGGCCAGCACCTTGGCGGCCACCGCCGCGCGTTCGGCGCGCAGTTGGTCGCGCGCGGTATCGAGATGGGTACCCACATCTCGACTATCGAACATATGTGCGATTATGCCATCGCCCACCGACACGGTGGTCCGTCGAAACGATGCCGCCCTACGCCAGCCCGTCCAGGAACTCCTGCACCGCCTCGGCCACCAACTCCGGCGCCGTCACCGTGGCGAAATGCGAGTGCTCGTCCCACACCACGCGCTGGGCGGTCGGCAGCGCCGCGGCCAGCGCATCCATCCCCTCGGGCAATGGCGGCCAGCTCGCACCGCCCTGCATCAGCAGCACCGGCACGCTGATCGCAGCCCAGCGCTGCACCGAGCCGTCATCCCCGGCCATCGCCTCCAGGTCGGCGAGCGCGCTCATCGCCGCGACCGGATCATCAGGGATGGGCGGGCCGGAAGCCAGCACATCGTCCGGGATCTGAGCCGCTTCGCGCAGGAACAGCTCCAACGCGTCGGCGTACCGCACGGTGGTGAAGAGCCGCTGATATTGCTCGATCGCCGGCGCCAAGCGGGCGCCCGTCAGCAGCAGCGGTGGCTCGAACAGGGCCAGCGAGGCCACCCGGCTGCTGTCGGCCAGCGCGGCGTGCAACGCCACCGTTGCCCCGTAGGACGCCCCGACCACGTGGGCGCGCCCGACCGAACCGAGTACGGCATGCAGGTCCCCGGCCTCGGCGTCGAAGCTGTTCGGAGCCGGACCGATCCCGCTCGGCGGATGGTTCCGCCGGGTGTAGCGGACGACCCGGTAACCGGTGAGCCGGCCGGCGATGTCGGCCCACGAGTTCAGGTCACCATTGGATCCGTGCACGAAGACGACCGGTGGCCCCGACCCCGTCACCTCGGCTACGAGTTCGGTGCCGTCCGGTCCTGCCAGTGAGATGGTCACGGGCAGCGATTCTTCAGGAGATGGCGTCCCGGATCGACTGGCGGGCCACCACGAAGCGTGCCTCGACGGCGTCGCGGACGGACACCGCGGTGGCGTTGAACTCGCTCCACTCCCGGTCGATCGCATCACGCACATCGCCACGCCGCCCAGCAGTGGCGGCCACTTCGAACGCGCCGTCGACGGCCGCCGCCACCAGTTCACCCTGTCCACGCACCGTCGCCGCGGCCACCTCGGCCGCGCCGATGATCACCGCATTCGGCAGTGGCGCCTGCTGATTCACGTACGCGCCGACCGCGGTGCGGATGCGGCTGCCCGCCATCAGGACGGCATCCTGCACCGCCTCGTTGGTCTCGCCGAAAGCGGCGGGCAGGGTGGCCCCGCTGCGGATCGCCGCGATCACCTTGGCCGGTGACTCGACCAACGCGACAGCTGCCTCGGTGGTGGCCTCGACCAGCTGGACGCTCAGGTCATGGCCGGCGTCGAGCTGACGCTCGAGCACATCGCGGACGTAACGACGACTGTCGGGATCCGGTACTGGCACGATCTCGGCGTCGATGAAGGTGTCGGCAGCAGGCGCGGTGTTGTCGGCGTTCTCAGGGGTGACGGTGTCGGTCATGGGACGCCATTGAACGCTGCGCAGCCGACCGCGCGGTGGCGTCGGGATGACCGCCGGATGAAGCCGACGGATGACTCAGCTGACGTGCCTTCCGCGGGGTTTGGTGTCGGCGTATGCCAGAGCCCAGTCCAGCGCATGGTCGGCGACGGCCTCCCAGCCCGGGGCGGCGCACGTCCAGTGGTCGCGGCCGGCGAACTCGTAATACTCGGTGACCGCAGGCGACTTCGCGTAGTGCTTGGCATTCGACTTGTTCACCGCCGGCGGCATGATGTGGTCCTTCTCCCCACCGATGAACAGCAACGGGGCCCGGTCGGCGGTGTAGTCGACCCAGGTCTCCTGGTGGCCCGGCTTGAAGTTGGCGATCAGGCCGTAGGACCACACCCAACTGCCCGGTGCGGCAATGGCATAGCGCTCCCACACCTTGTCGGACTCCTCACGCGACAGCGTGTTGGTGAAGGCGTAGTGAAACTCCTCCTGGGTGAAGCCGACGGCCTTGTGGATGTTGGCCGGATTCTTCAACGCCGGGAACAACGACTTCACCTGGGACAGCGGATTGACCCGCACGCCCTCGGTGGGCGCCGAATCGACCACGACCGCCGCCGCGCCCAGCCCTCGGGCCAACAGCAGCTGTGTCAGCGTGCCGCCGAACGAGTGCCCGATGATGATCGGCGGTACCTCTACCGATTCGATGACGCTCGCCAGGTGGTCGACGGTCTCGGGCACCGTCAGGTTGGCGATGATGTCGGGGTTCTTGCGCAGCTCCTCGACCTCGATCTCGAACCCGGGGTAGGCGGGTGTGAGCACCCGGTAACCCTTGGCCTCGTAATGTGCCTTCCAGCCTTCCCAGCTGCGTGGCGTCATCCACAGTCCGTGTACCAGGACGATGGTGTCGCAGGGGGTTTCGCTCATGATGTTTCCTCTCGATTGTCGATGAACTCCAGGAGATCGGCATGCAGCCGGTCACGGTCGGTGGCGGGTAGTGCGTGTGGTCGGCCGTCGTAGATCTTCAGGACGGCCGTGTCGACGATCTCGGCGGTGCGCCGGCCGCCGGTGTCCGGCGGCACCAATTCGTCAGCGCCGCCATGGATGATCAGGGTGGGAACATCGACGCGGGCGAGGTCACGGCCGAACCCGATGGTCGAGAAGGCGGTGATGCCCGCGGTTGTGCCGCGGTGGCCCCCGGACATCGCCTGCAGCCAGTAGGCGTCCCGGATACCCTGCGAGACAGCGTGTCCGAAGATCGGGCCGCCGGCAAGCTCACGATAGAACTGTGATCTGTCCGCGGTGTGCCGGGCGCGCAGCGCATCGGTGTCGGCGAGCGGTCCGGTGCTCACAAGCACCAGCCGGGCGACCCGGCCGGTGCCGTGCCGCCCGATGTAGCGGACGACCTCGGCGCCCCCGATGGAGTGTCCGACCAACGTCACCGCGGACAGGTCCAGGGCGTCGATCAGGGTCGCCAGATCGTCGGCGTAGCTGTCCATCTCGTTGCCGTGCCAGGTCTGGGTGGAGCGGCCGTACCCACGCCGGTCATGGGCGATGACACGGTGCCCGCCCTCGGCGAGCAGCAGTGCGGTCGTTTCCCAGCTGTCCGCGTTCACCGGCCAACCGTGGCTGAGCAGCACCGGACTTTCCCCGGCGCCCCAGTCCTTGTAGAAGATCCGGGCGCCGTCTTCGGTGGTGACGAACGGCATGTGTCCAGTCTTCGGTCCGCACGCGAGATGCGGACCACGTGTAGTGCGTAGTCAGGACCGGTCGAAGTGCTCGGTGAGTTGGCGCCGAGACGAGACACCGAGCTTGCCGAACACTTTGCGCAGGTGATAGTCCACCGTGTTCGCGCTGATGAACAGCGCTGCGCCGATCTCGGCGTTGGTGTGTCCGTCGGCGGCCATCCGGGCGACGGTCGCCTCCTGGGTGGACAGCTCCACCCCGGACACCAGCTCACGGTCGCGGATCTTCGCCCCGGTCGCCGCCAGTTCGGCGCGGGCCCGCGCGGCGAAGGCCGGCGCCTCGATCCGGTCGAAGATGTCCGCCGCGGCCTGCAACTGTTCGCGTGCGTCGCGACGCCGCCGCATCCGGCGCAACCACTCTCCGTAGAGTAGGTGGGCGCGGCCCAGATCGGCGGGAACGTCTGCTGCGGACAGCAATTCGACGGCGCTGCGGTGATGGTCCTCGGCCTCCTCCGCGGCGGCCAGCAGTGCGCGGCACCGCTGATCCAGACCGCGCAGCCACGGCGTCGGACTCGCGGCGGCCATCGACGTCAGCTGGGCCGCTATGCCGGCCGCCTCGGTACGCCGGCCGCTGCGGACCGCGGCCTCCACCAGGTCCGGCAATTGCAGATAGCTCGGTTGCAGGAACGGGGTCGCGAGCATGGTCCGCAGCTGTTCGTAAGCCTCGGCGTAGCGGCCGTCGGCGATGTCGCGGGTCGCCAGCGCGCCGGTCGCCGCATGTTCCACACCGCCGAAACCCATGGCGCGCGTGGCTGCGGCGATCATCTCCGCGTCGTCGCGGGGCATACCGGTCCAGATCAGATACGCGACGTTGATGACGTTCTCCGCGTCATACCCAATGGCTCGGCGGATCTCGCGCACCCGCTCGATGTACGCCCCGGAGGCCGCCGGATCGCCTCGCCCGATCTCGAACATCGTGCGCACCCACAGCGCAGCGTCGAGGTCACGAAGCGCCCCGGACCCGGCGGCGATGGCGGCCAGTCTGTCCAGATAGGCAGCCCCGGCCGCAGAATCAAAAAGCGCCACGGCGAGGGCGATCCCGGAGAATCCGTACCTGGGCAGCTCGTCGTCGTCGAGTGCGAACAGCCCGTCGAGGGCGGCCCGCATCAGCGGTACCGCCCGCTCATAGGGCGCCAGGATATGGGCGCTGATCGCGGACAGCAGGATTGCGGCGAGCCCGGTGGCGGTCTGCGCGCCCGCGGCCAGTCGGCGGCCGATCTCCTCGAGTGAGGTGCCCTCCATCAGATGCTCGGTCGCCAGTGAGAGATCGAACGCCCGCAGCAGCGCTCGCTGCTCGCGATCGGCTGCGCTGGTGTGGAATTCGGCCGCGGCACGCAACATGTCGCGGGGTGAGCGGACGGTGCCCACCGGATCGGCGGTGAACATGGCCAGCCCACTGCGCACCATCAGGATCCGGCCGCGTTGCAGACCGTCGAGGTGGGCCTCGTCGAGGCGGTCGAGCAGCTGAGCGGACAGCTGCGCGGCACCGACGTCGGCGGCGATCTCGGCGGCGGCCAGCAGCCGGTCGTTGCGCAGGTGCCCGGCCGGGGTGAGGTCGGCCGAGCGGGCCAGCAGATGTGCCTGCGACGTCAGACCGCCACGCCGGCGGGCCGTGTCGGCCACCGATTCCAGTCGGTCGGCGACATCGGGGTCGGTGGACGCGGTGGCCTCCGCGGCATGCCAGGCCGCCAGTTCGACGAGCTCCAGCCGTGCGGCCTGGCGGGCCAGCGCACCCTGCACCCGGCGTCGCGGAGCGCCGGCCGCAGCGCCGTACACCGCGGAGCGGACCAGCGGATGGCGGAAGGTGATCCGGTCGCCGGTGCGCACCAGCCCGCCGCGTTGGGCCAGCTGCCCACAGTCGGCGGGAAGGCCGAGATCGACGGCGGCGGCGGCGATCAGCTCGGGGTGTCCGCTGGGTTCGGCGGCCGCCAGCAGCAGCCAGGTCTGCACGTCGGGTGGCATCTCCCGGACCCGCCGCAGATAGTGCTCCTCCAGCCGGGTGCTGATCGGCACCGGCGCAGCGGAAACAGAGAACTCGGTGAGCTGGGCCGTGCTCAGCTCACGCGCGAGGTCGATGAGCGCCAACGGGTTTCCGCCGGCGGCCTCGGCGATCTGCCGGGCGGCGTGCGGGTCGACGACCTCCGGCGCGGTGGAGGTCAGCAACCGGACCGCCGAGGCGGTGTCCAGCCCGTCGATGCGCAGCGTCTCGATACCGGCCAGCTGGTCCTCGACGTCGGGGGTGTCCCGCGCGGCGAACAACAGCACCGTGGACTCGGCCTGCAGCCGGCGGGCGACGAAGGCCAGCACATCGCGCGACTCGGCATCGAGCCACTGCGCATCGTCGATCACACAGATCAGCGGCCGTACGGTACCGGCCGCGGCGAACAGGCCGAGGGTACCGAGTCCGACCAGGAACTGATCCGGTGCCGGACCGTCGGCGCCCCAGGCCACGGCGAGGGCCTGTCGCTGGCGGGCGGGTAGCGAATCCAGATGGGACGACAGTGGCCGTCCCATGCGGTGCAGGGCCGCATACGGCATGCCCAGTTCGGCCTCGAACCCGTCGCAGCGGATGACGTCGAAATCCGTGAGCTCCGTGGTGACGGCGTTCAGTAGCGCGGTCTTGCCGATGCCCGGGTCGCCGCGCAACACCCTCGCGCCGCCGAAGCCGTTGCGGGCGCGGGTCAGGAGCGCCCGCAGCGCGCGCGACTCGTCCGCGCGACCGACGAGCCCAGCGTGTGACACACCTGAAGTGCTTACACCCAATACGCCACGCGCGCGCGGTACTGACGCATCGCGAAGGCCGCACAGATCCAGCCGACCACCGTGCACACCAGCACCACGATCCAGTGCCGCAGCTCCTGGTCGGCGCCCAGCAGCGGTGCGCGCACGATGTCGACGTAGTGCAGCAGCGGGTTGAACTCGATGATCTTGGCCCAGCCGCCGGCGCCCTGGGTGCGCAGTGTCTCGTCGTTCCAGATGATCGGGGTCATGTAGAACAGCAGCTGCACCAGGCTGAACAGCAACGGGCTGATATCGCGGTAGCGGGTGGCCAGGATGCCGAAAACCAGTGCGACCCAGACACAATTGAGCACGATCAGGAACAGCGCGGGGATGAAGGCCAGGTCGGTCCACTTCCACGGTTGCGGGAAGATGATCGCGATCACCACGAAGATGATGATGTTGTGGGCGAACAACAGCACCTGTCGCCACACCAGCCGGTAGACGTGCACGCTCAGCGGCGTCGGGAGTTGCTTGATCAGCCCCTCGTTGGCGACGAACACATCGGCGCCCTCGAGGATGGCCGCGTTGATCAGATTCCAGATGATCAGGCCGAGCGTGACATACGGCAGGTGTTCGGACAGTTCGAGTTTGAACAGCTTGGAGTACAACCCGCCCAGCGCGACGGCCATGGTGCCGGTGGCGATGGTGATCCAGAACGGGCCGAGCACCGAGCGCCGGTAGCGCTGCTTGATGTCCTGCCACCCCAGGTGCAGCCACAGCTCGCGCTTGCCGAACCCGGCGGTCATGTCACCCCAGGCGCGCGCCATCGTCTTCGACTGTGCCGCGGCGTCAACGATGGTCATGCCCTGCCACCAAACCTCTCGAACTTCTCCTGGCGCCCCGACTTCCGCAAGCGCACCCACTCCCGCAGCCCCGCCGGGTCGCGCCGGGTCACCAGGAAGTACCAGCCGAAGCGCACCCACTCCTGCGGGACCAGGCCCCGCATACCGCGCTGCGCCTGCAGATATCCGCGATTGCGGTAGGTGAAGTACCGCTTGGCCGCATCATCGGGATACTGCGTGTGCATGCGGCCACCCAGGATCGGCTTGAACTCGTCGGCGCCGTGTGGGTGCAGGTACGACGCATCCAGGCAGGTGCCGAAGGGCAGGCCGGACAGCACCAGGCGGCGGTGCACATCGGTCTCGTCGCCGCGGATGAAAAGCCGCAGGTCGGGCACCCCGACCGCCTCCAGGGTGGACGCGGCGAACAGAGCCCCGTTGAACAGCGAGGCGATGCCGGGCAGCAGGTCGTCCGACGAATCGACCTTCAGTTCCGACACATGCCTGCGCCACGCGACACCGCGGCGCAGCGGGAAGGCCAGCCGGCTCGGATCGTCGAGGTCGCACACCATCGGCGACACCGCGGCCAGCGCGTGCCGGTCGGCGCAGGCCATCAGGGTGGCCAGCACCGATGAGTCGGCGGGCCGCCCGTCATCGTCGGCCAGCCACACCCAGTCCGCGCCCAGGGCCAGTGCATGCAGCATGCCGAGCGCGAAACCGCCTGCGCCACCCAGGTTCCGGCGGGATCCGAGATAGGTGGTCGGCACCGGCTGGGCGGCGACCAGATCGGCCACCGCCGGATCGTCGTCGTTGTCGACGACGATCAGATGATCGGGCCGGCGGGTCTGACCTGCCACCGCGTCCAGCGACACCGAGAGCGCCTCGACGCGGCGGTGGGTGACGACGACCGCGATCACCGACTCAGAGTGCATCGCCACGCGCGTTCTCCTGCAGCACCTCGCGCACGTGCCGGGCCGCATCCGGTCCCTCGTAGGCGCCGACCACGTCCTCGATCCCACCCGTCATCCGGACGGTACCGTGGTCGATCCACATCGCCGACGTGCACAGCTGGGCCAGGAACTCGTTGGAATGGCTGGCGAACACCAGGATCCCCGAGCGTGCCACCAGATCCTGCAGGCGGGTGCGGGCCTTCTTCATGAACTCCGCATCGACCGCGCCGATACCCTCGTCGAGCAGCAGGATCTCCGGGTCGATGCTGGTGACCACGCCCATCGCCAACCGCACCCGCATGCCGGTGGAGTAGGTGCGCAGCGGCATCGACAGGTAGTCACCGAGCTCGGTGAACTCGGCGATCTCGTCGACCTTGGCCAGCATCTGCTTGCGGGTCTGGCCCAGGAACAGACCGCGGATGATGATGTTCTCGAACCCGGAGATCTCCGGATCCATCCCGACGCCGAGGTCGAAGACCGGGGCCACCCGGCCGCGCACCGTCGCCGACCCGCGGGTGGGCTCGTAGATGCCCGACAGCAACCGCAGCAGTGTCGATTTGCCCGCGCCGTTGTGCCCCACCAGGCCGACGCGATCGCCCATCTGCAGCGACATGGTGATATCCCGCAACGCCTCGATGACCACGACATTGGACTCGTTGCGGCCGATGGTGCCGCCGGCCTTGCCGAGGAAGGCCTTCTTCAACGACCGCGATTTCGCGTCGAAGATCGGGAACTCCACCCACGCGTTCTGAGTGGCGATGAACGGACTGTCGGACACGGGCGGCTACAGGTATTGCCCGGTGCCCGGGTGTGCCGGGCCGCGCTGGCCGGGCACCGCGCCCGGCGGCAGCTGGCGCATCTGCTCCAGCTGCGCGCGGGCCGCCATCTGCTGGGCGAACAGCGCGGTCTGGATGCCGTGGAACAGGCCCTCCAGCCAGCCGACCAGCTGGGCCTGCGCGATGCGCAGCTCGCTGTCGGTGGGCACGGTGTCATCGCTGAACGGCAGCGTCAGGCGTTGCAGCTCCTCGCGCAGTTCGGGGGCCAGGCCCTCTTCGAGCTCGCGGATGCTGCTGCTGTGGATACGGGCCAGCTTGCTGCGGCTGGCCTCGTCCAGCGGTGCCGCCCGCACCTCTTCGAGCAGCTGTTTGATCATCGTGCCGATCCGCATGACCTTGGCGGGTTGCTCGATCAGATCGGTCAGGCCCTTGTCGTCGTCGCCATCGGACGGGGCCGCGTCAGAGGTGAGGATCTCGACGTTGTCGTCATCGCCGGGGTGGATCGTCATGGTGTCCGAGACTAGTCCTCCCGGTCCGGGCCGAGCTCGTGGCCATGGCCGGTGTTGCTCCCGTGCACACCAGCAACAACAAGGTGATTAGCACCCCGGTCGCGCGACGGCCTGCATTAGTATGGCTGCCGAAGTGATCCGGGCCGGGTCCCTGCAGCGCGGCAGGATCTGCAACCCGATGTGTGTCCGTCTGTGCGATTCACAGACGCTCTAAGGTGGCTGACATGGTGTACGACGTTGCCCGGGTGCGTGGGTTGCACCCGTCGTTGGGCGACGGCTGGGTGCATCTCGATGCGCAGAACGGGATGCTGCTACCGGATTCGGTGGCGACCACGGTGTCCACCGCGTTCCGGGGCTCCAAGCCCATCGCCACCGGTCCGCACCCCTCGGCGCGGCGCAGCGCCACCGTGCTGGCCGCGGCCCGGCAGGCCATCGCCGATTTCGTCGGCGCCGACCCGGATGGTGTCGTGCTCGGCGCCGACCGTGCCGGGCTGCTGACCTCACTGGCCGACGCCGCATCGGTGAAGGTCGGGCTGGGCTACGAGATCGTTCTTTCCCGTCTCGACGACGAGGCCAACATCGCGCCGTGGCTGCGTGCCGCCAACCGGTACGGGGCCAAGGTCAAGTGGGCCGAGGTCGACATCGAGACCGGTGAGCTGCCCACCTATCAGTGGGAGAGCCTGATCACCGGGCCCACCCGGCTGGTCGCCATCACCTCGGCGTCGGCGACGCTGGGAACCGTCACGGACCTGACCCCGGTCACCAAGCTGGTGCACGAGAACAGCGGGCTGGTGATCGTCGACCACTCGGCGGCCGCGCCGTACCGGCTGATCGATATCGACGATATCGACGCCGACGTGGTGGCCCTCAACGCCGTCGCGTGGGGCGGGCCGCCGATCGGCGCACTGGTCTTCCGCGATCCGGCCGTCATCGACCAGTTCAGTTCCATCTCGCTGGACCCCGATGCCACCGGCCCGGCCCGGCTGGAAACCGGCATCCACCAGTTCGGCCTGCTCGGCGGTGTCGTGGCGAGCATCGAGTACCTGGCCAACCTGGACGAGGCCGCCACCGGATCGCGCCGCGAGCGGCTGGCGGTGTCGTTGGAGTCCTCGGCCGCCTACCTGGACCGGCTGTTCGCCTACCTGCTGTCCTCGCTGCGGTCGCTGCCGCTGGTGATGGTGCTCGGCGATCCGGTCGAACGGATCCCGGTGCTCAGCCTGGCCGTGCACGGGGTGCCCGCCGATCGGGTGATCCAGCGGCTGGCCGACAACGGCGTGCTGGTCAGCAGCAGCAAGCACTCCCGGGTACTGGATGCGCTGGGCGTCAACGACATCGGCGGTGCCGTCAGCATCGGGCTGTCGCACTACAGCACCGCGGCCGAGGTCGATCAGCTGGTGCGGGTGCTGGCCTCGCTGGGTTAGGCCCCACGCCGCTCGGCGACGTTCAGCAGCACCTTGCCGGTCACCTTGCCCGCGGCCAACAGCGCGTGCGCCTCGGCGGCCTCCTCGATCGGCAGTTCGGCGCCGATGAGCGGGCGGACCTTCCCGGCCGCGATCAACGGCCAGACATGCTCGGTCACCTGCGCGACGATGGCGCCCTTGCCGTCGGGGCCGTCGACCGGACGGGAGCGCAGCGCGGTGCCGATCACGCCGGCGCGTTTGCCGAGCAACTTCGCGATGTTCAGTTCGGCCTTGATACCGCCCTGCATGCCGATGATCACCAGTCGTCCGCCGGCGGCGAGTGCATCGATGTTCCGGTCCAGGTATTTGGCGCCCATGATGTCGAAGACGACGTCGGCGCCGCCGGCCGCGGAAACCCGCTCGACGAAGTCCTCGTCGTGGTAGTTGATGGCGATCTCGGCGCCCAGTTCGGTGCACAGCGCCAGCTTCTCCGCCGATCCCGCGGTCACCGCGACCCGGGCACCGAGCTCGCGGGCGACCTGGATGGCGTGCGTGCCGATACCGCTGCCACCCCCGTGGACGAGCAGTAACGCACCCGGCGTCAACCGCGCCGTCATCATCAGGTTGGACCAGACCGTGCAGGCGACCTCCGGCAGGGCGGCCGCCTCATGCAGGCCGACCCCGTCGGGCACCGGCAAAAGCTGCGCCGCGGGGACAGCGGCGTACTCGGCATATCCGCCACCGGCCAGCAAAGCGCACACCGGCTGGCCCACCGACCAACCGGTGACACCGTCGCCGAGTTCGACGATGGTGCCCGACACTTCCAGGCCCATGATGTCGCTGGCGCCGGGCGGCGGCGGGTAGCTACCGGCGGCCTGTAGCAGGTCGGCCCGGTTGACCCCGGCCGCGGTCACCCGGATGATCACTTCACCTGCGTGAGCTGCGACGTCAGGGACTTCTTGCCATGTCATACGTTCGGTTGAAACCGCAACGATGGCCTTCATTCCCGCTAGGCTACTCGGCCTCCCAAAAGTACGATTACCCGATGGAAGCATTGGTGGGGGGACGAACGGCAAGCAGTATGCCGGGGCTCGATATCGCCGAACAGAAATCGTGGCAAAACTTTCTGGACTCGGCTCTGCGGATCTACGCAACACTGAACAGATCGCTGGTGGACAACCACGGGCTGGCGCTCAACGATGTCCGACTGCTCGACATCCTGGACACTTCCGACAGCGGTTCGGCGCGGATGGGGGATCTCGCCGAAGGACTGATGTCGCTGCCCAGTCGGGTGACCCGGCAGATCCACCGGTTGGAGAAGCTGAACCTGGTCACCCGCGTCGCCAGTCCGGATGACCGGCGCGGCGTGCTGGCCACCATCACCGATCAGGGCCGCGCACTGCTGGCCGAGGCCATGCAGACCTACGGCACGGAGGTGCGCACGCACTATCTCGGCCGGCTGTCCCGGGCGCAGATCACCGCGATGGGGGAGAACTGTCGCCGGATCAGCGCCGGTTTGCAGGCCGATGGGCGGCCCGCGAAGCTGGGACGGGTGTAGACCGCTTAGGCTGTCGGACGGTGGCGTGGCAGAGCGGCCTAATGCACTCGCCTTGAAAGCGAGAGACGGCTAACACCGTCCGGGGGTTCAAATCCCTCCGCCACCGCTCTGTGAACATCGCTACGCTGTGGCGCGTGTGCACCCGAGTGATCTGGCCGGAAGCCGGCGGCGCCGTCCTGGTGGGACGGAACATGGACTTCCACAAGGATTTGATGACCAACCTGTGGAAGCAGCCCCGCGGCATCACGCGTGATGACGGGGTGGCCGGCAGGCTCACCTGGACCTCGAAGTACGGCAGCGTCATCGCCACCGCCTTCGACATCATCTCGGTGGATGGTCTCAACGAGGCGGGCCTGGCCGGTCATGTGTTGTGGCTCGCCGAATCCACTTATGGCACACCGGATGCCGCGCGCACCCAACTCAGTCAGGCGATCTGGCTGCAGTACTTCCTGGACAACTTCGCCACGGTGGCCGAGGCGGTGGCCTGGATCGCGCAGACCGATGTGCAGGTGGTGCAGATGGACGATCCCACCGGCGGGGTGCCGCCGGCCATCCACCTCGCCCTCGACGATGCGTCCGGCGACTCGGCGATCATCGAATACATCGACGGGACGGCGAAGGTCTACCACGACCGCGCCTATCGGGTGATGACCAATTCGCCGACCTTCGATCAGCAACTCGAACTGGTGACGGCCTTCACCGGGCTGGGCGGGACCGAGCCGTTGCCCGGTTCCACCGAAGCCGCCGCCCGGTTCGCCAGGGCCACCTACTACGCCGGCCGGCTGCCCGAACCCGCCGGGCAGGTCGAGGCGATCGCGGCGATGCTGTCGGTGATCCGCAATGCCGCGCAGCCCTTCCGCATCCCCGATCCGGGTAAACCCGATGCCTCACAAACCATTTGGCAGGTGGTCATCGATCTGACCAACCGGCGCTATGTGTACGAGTCGACCACCAGGCCCAATATCGTGTGGGTCGACCTGGCCGACCTGGACTTCAGCGCGGGCAGCCCGCAGCTGAAGCTGGACCTGATCGGCGAACTCGCGGTCCAGGGCGGGATCGCGGGCAATGTCTCGGACCGCTTCGAGGACAAGGGCCCGATGACGTTCCTGTCGCTGGCGCTGCTCGAGCAGCTGAAGGGTGCGGCTACTCCCCGGTGAACTGGGGCGGGCGCTTCTGGAACATCGCGGTGACCGCCTCGCCGAGATCCTTGGACGGCAGGAACGCCGAATTCCAGGCCGCCACATAGCGCAGGCTCTCCGAGACCCGGCCGATGCGCTGTTGATCGAGGACGTCCTTGACACCGTGCACGGTCAGCGGCGGGTTGGCCGCGATCTCGGCGGCGGTGGCGTGCGCGGCCGCGAGTGCGGCCTCGGCATCGGGGTAGACGTCGTTGACCAGATTGATCTTCTCGGCGCGCGCGGCGTCGATGTCCTTACCGGTCAATGCAAGTTCGCGCAGATGTCCGTCGGACAGGATCAGCGGCAACCGGGCCAGCGAGCCCACGTCGGCGACGATCGCGAGCTTGACCTCCCGCACCGAGAACTTGGCATCGGCACTGGCATAACGGATGTCGACCGCGCTGATCAGGTCCACCCCGCCGCCGATGCACCAGCCGTGTACCGAGGCGATGGTCGGGGTGCGGCAGTCGGCGACGGCATTGATCGCACCCTGCATCGTGGTCAGCTTCTGGTGGAAGCCCAGCCGATCCTTGGCGCCGGCGTCCAGCCCGGGCATGGTGGCGCCCATCGCGGCCAGGTCCAGGCCGTAGCTGAAGTTCTTGCCCGACCCGGTCAGCACGATGGCGCGGACGTCCGGATCGGCGTCCAGCGCGCCGAACACCTGGGGCAGTTCGGCCCAGAACGCGGGCCCCATCGCATTGCCCTTGCCGGGACCGATCAGCGTCACGCGGGCGACGTGGTCGGCGATGTCCACGGTCACGGATTCGTATGCCATGGCTTGCAGGCTAACGGGTGTCGAGCAGGCTAGGGGACGGGCCCGCCCAGCAGGACTTCGCGGACCGTGCTGTCGACCAGGAACTGGCACACCGCATCGGCCAGCGACTTGGCGATCTCGATGTTGTCCGGGCCCAGGATGGACTGGTCGCCCTCGAGGACGGCGTTGACGACGGCCTTCTGAGTGGCCTCGTCGAGCTGGTTGTAGTCCGCGCATGTCATCGTCAGCGCATCGGGCGGCGCCGGGACATCGGGGGTGTCCGAGCCCTGGGTGGGGAAGCCCGGGATGGTGATGTCGGGCAGACCCGGGATCTCCGGCAGGCCAGGGATGACCGGTTTGCGACTGGTGGTGGTTTCCGAGGTCAGTGGCGGACCGGGCTCGGTGGTCATCGCGACCGTGCCGTCGGTGCTGCGTCCGCAGCCGGTGAGCAGGCCGAGCGCGATCAATCCGGTCCCGGCGGCCACCAGCGTGCGTCTCATGGCTGCTCTCCTGCGATCCACTGCTCGGCGAACGCGAGGAACGCGTCGTTCTCGTGGGGCGCGGCGACCGTCACCCGGACGCCGTCCTGACCGTATGGGCGCACCAGCAGCCGGTTGTCGGCGGCGGCATTGGTGAATTCGTCGGTGCGCCCGGGCAGCACCAGCCAGACGAAGTTGGCCTGCGAGGAGGGCAACCGGTAGCCCATGGCGGTCAGCGCCGCGCTCACCCGGGCGCGTTCGTCGACCACCGCGTCGGTGCGGGCCAGCAGTTCGTCGGCGGCGTCCAGGGAGGCGATCGCGGCGGCCTGGGAGATGGTCGTCGCGGTGAACGGCACGTACACCTTGCCCAGTGCGGTGACGATGTCCGGATCGGCGACGGCGTAGCCGACCCGCAGGCCGGCGAGTCCGTAGGCCTTCGAGAAGGTCCGCAGCACAACCACATTCGGATAACGCCGGACCAGGCCCAGGCTGTCGGGCAGCAGGCCGTCGCGGATGTACTCGACGTAGGCCTCGTCGATGACGACCAGGATGTCCGAGCGGACGGCGGCCACGAAGGCCTCCAGCGCGGCGGGGTCGACGACGGTCGAGGTGGGGTTGTTCGGGTTGCACACGAAGATCAGCCGGGTGCGGTCGGTGACGGCGGCCAGCATGGCATCCAGATCGTGGGTCTGGTCCTTCAGCGGCACCGGCACCGGGGTCGCTCCGGCGGTGCGGATCTGCAGCGGATAGATCTCGAAGCTGCGCCACCCGAAGATCACTTCGTCACCGACGGTGGAGGTGATCTGGATGAGCTGCTGGCACAGGCTGACCGAGCCGGCGCCCACCGAGATGTTCTCCGGGGTGAAGTCGACATGCTTGGCCAACCGCTCGCGCAGGTCGAGGTAGCCGTTGTCGGGGTAGCGGTTGATCCCGGCGGCGGCGGCCGTGATCGCGTCCAGCACACCGGGCAGCGGGCCGTCGACGGTCTCGTTGCTGGCGATCTTGATGGCGCCGGGCACCGTGCGACCGGGGGTGTAGGCGGGCAGGTCGGCCAACTCGGGTCGCAGACGGGCGGTCACCCGGCCATTCTAGGGGTGCGCGTACTCGCGCTTTGCCTTCCGCCGGGCAGCCTGTGTAATCTGTGCGCTCGGCGGTTCCGGGGGTCCGGTACCCTCAGATCGTTCAGGAGGCGTGCCAGAGCGGCCGAATGGGACTCACTGCTAATGAGTTGTCCCCCTTACCGGGGACCGGAGGTTCAAATCCTCTCGCCTCCGCCGAGTATGACCAGCAGTACCGAATTGAATAACACGACCAGGCGCCCGTAGCTCAACGGATAGAGCATCTGACTACGGATCAGAAGGTTAGGGGTTCGAATCCCTTCGGGCGCACTCAGGCAGGATGCGGGTATGACGACTCCGCTGATCCAACGTTGGATCGACTTCATCGGTAATCACGACCCGGCAAGGCTCGACGAGCTGCTCGCCGAGGATGCGGTCTTCTACTCCCCGGCGGTGTTCACCCCGCAACAGGGCAAGGCGCTGACCGCCAAGTACCTCAATGCCGCGGCGAAGCTCTTCGGCGGCACCGACTTCCACTACGTCGAGCAGTGGGAGAGCGCGAACTCGGCGATCCTGGAGTTCCAGGCCACCCTCGACGGGGTGACTGTCGACGGGATCGACATGATCCACTGGAACGACGAGGGAAAGATCGTGTCGTTCAAGGTGATGATCCGCCCGTTCAAGGGCCTGCAGGCCGTCATACCGCGGATGGCGGAGCTGCTTGGGGCCCCGTGACGCCGCGCTCGGGCAGCGGTAGCTCGTCGGCGTAGACGGGTTCGCCGAAATAGCTGCCCTGGGCGACCGCGCAGCCGTACCCGCGTAGCAGCTCGGCGGTGTCGGGGCTCTCCACCCCCTCCGCGACGCTGGTGATGCCCAGCGTGTGGGCCAGCCGCACGATCGAGTGCACGATGGCCGCTGCGCGCGGGTTGGTCAGCATCGGCGCGACGAAGTGGCGGTCCAGCTTGAGCTCGTCGACCGGCATGTCGCGCAGATAGCTCATGGTCGCGTAGCCGCTGCCGAAATCGTCGATGGAAACCCGGAACCCGGCTGCCCGGAGTTGTTCGATGACATGGCGGGCCTGGTGCACGTTGGACAGCAGGTAGTGCTCGGTGATCTCGATGGTCACCGAGGTCGGGGTGAGCCCGTGCGTGGCAAGCACCGCGGCGATCCGGGCCGGCAGTGTCGCATCGTCGAACGACGGGGCGAACAGGTTGATGGCCACCGGGATCTCCCGGCCGCCGTGCCGGTGCCAGGCCGCGGCGTCCCGGGCCGCCTGTTCCACCACCAGATCGGTGACGGCACCCACCAGGCCACTGCGCCGGATGAGCGGCAGGAACTGATTGGGTGTCAGCACACCCAGCTCGGGATGGGGCCAGCGCACCAGCGCCTCGACCCCGACGAGCTCGCCGGTCGCCAGCGAGATCTGCGGCTGATACGCCAGCCGCAGTGCGCCGCCGGCGACGACGCGCCGCAGTTGGCCCAGCAGCGTGATCTCCGGCACCGTCGGCGTCGGGCGGGTGTCCTCCGCCCAGGCGGTGTCGGCATCGGCCAGAGCCATCCCCGGTGTGTATATCTGGACACCGCCCACCCCGGACCGTTTGGCGATGTACATCGCGATATCGGCCTGTCGCAGCAGTTCCTCGGTGCCGATCGGCTCCTCGACGGGCCCCGGCGCGACCGCCAGTCCGATGCTGGGCCGGATGTACACCTCCTGCCCGGCGAGCACGAACACCTCCTCGAAGGCGCGGACCACCCGCTCGGCGACGTTCTCCGGGGGTTCGATGCCGGGTTCGATGATCACCGCGAACTCGTCGCCGCCCAGCCGAGCCACGGTGTGGCCTGCGGGCAGCGCGGCCACCAGCCGGCCGGCGATATCGCGCAGCAGCTCGTCCCCGCAGTGATGGCCGAGATTGTCGTTGACCAACTTGAAATCGTCGAGGTCCAGCGACAGCACGGCCAGCGGCCGCCCGTCGCGGTGTTGCAGATCGATGGCGTGGTCCAGCCGGTCGGTGAACAGCAGCCGGTTGGCCAGCCCGGTGAGCGGATCCTGAAATGCGTGCGCGGCCACCTCGTCGAGCAGCCTGCGGTTCTCCACCAGCACGGTGAGCTGGCGGATCAGCGCCGAGATCACCAGGATCGCCGCCCCCAGCAGCACCGGGCGGATGTCGGCATCGGGCCACAGGTACACCACCGACGCCACGACGGCGAACGGCATCGGCGCGTACGGCAGCCACATGATGCTCGTCGGCATGGGGCGTTCGTCGTCGCCGCGGTGATCGCGGGTCGCGGCGGCCGACAGGTGCGCACCCGCCGCGAGCATCAGCAGGCCGGTCAGTCGGCTGATGACCGGGAAGGAGCCGACGCCCCCAGCGCCCTGCAGGTCATCCTGCGCGCCGATGTGCAGCTGGATGTAGAGCGCGGCCACCTCGCCCATCGCGATCGCGGCCAGTCCGGTGGTCACCAGGCCGAGGATCTGTCGGCGGCCGGGCGGAACGACGGTGAGCACCAGCATCGACAGCGTCACCATGGTCAGCGCGGCGATCGGGTAGACGGCGGTCAGTGTGGCCGCCCACCGGGTCCGCGTGCCGTCGGTGAACAGCGGGTCCAGCACCGTGACCCAGACCAGCAGGAACAGTGCCGATGCGATGACCGTGCCGTCCATCAGCTGCCGGAACGCCGAGAGTCGCCCGGTGCGCGCCCGCAGCACCCACACCACGCAGACGGCCACCGGCAGCGCCAGGAAGCCGAGGTCGGCCACCGAGGGGAACGGCGGCTCCTGCTGGCGGACCACCTGGTGGTAGGCCCGGAACAGGCTGCCGCCCACCCAGCCGAGCAGGCCGACGGCCAGTACCGACCAGGCCAGCCGGATGCTGCCATGCCCGGCCCGGGCGGCGGCAACCATACCTGCGCAGGCACATGCACTGAACGCAACGAGCCCGAGTGAACCGACGGTCGTCACGACCTGCGCACCGCCCCAACCCAGCAGCAACCAGCAAACAAACAACAGGTAAACCGCCATTCCGGCGGCATAGCCCATGTTCGTTCTGATAGCGCCCATTACGTGCAGTTTAGAGCGCCGGCGTGATAATGCGACAGCAATTCCGTCCAGTCCGTCCAGCAACGCCTTTCACAGGCGTTGCGCTAACCTCGAGCCGATGCGTCTGCTGCTGATCTCCGACACCCACCTGCCCACCCGGGCACGCGACCTGCCGGCCGAGGTCTGGGCGGCCGTGGATGCTGCCGATGTGGTGATCCACGCCGGGGACTGGATGTCTGTCGACCTGCTGGACCAGTTGGCCGATCGCGCCGCGCGGCTCATCGGGTGCTGGGGCAACAACGACGGTGACGATCTGCGTGCCCGGCTCCCCGAACGCGCCGATGTCACCCTCGACGGGGTGCGGTTCACCGTGACGCACGAGACGGGGGCGTCGGCCGGACGCGATGAGCGGATGGCCCGGCTCTACCCCGACACCGATGTGCTGGTCTTCGGCCACAGCCACATTCCGTGGGATGCGACGGCGTCGACCGGACTGCGGCTGCTCAACCCGGGCTCCCCCACCGATCGTCGGCGCCAGCCGTACTGCACGTACATGACGGCCGAGTTGGCCGACGGGGTGCTGGGGCCCGTGCAGCTGCACCGCCTGGAGCGGGCCTAACCGACCTTCGCGGTGCAGATCTGCTCGATGTGCTCCTCGGCCCAATCACTCAGCGGCTCCAGGGCATTCAGCAGTTTGGTGCCGGCCGGGGTCATCGAGTACTCCACCCGGGGCGGTACCTCGTGATAGCTCTCCCGGTGCACCACGCCGTGGCGCTGCAACTCCTTGAGATGCTGGGTGAGCATCTTCTGCGAGACCCCGGGCAGGCTGCGGTGCAGGGCGTTGAACCGCTTGGGTCCGCCCTGCAGTTCCCAGAGGATCAGCGGCTTCCACTTACCGTCCACCACGGCGAAAGCGGCATCCAGGCCGCAGGTGAACTCGCCCAGCTGCGTCATGATTGCTCCTGTTCAGCGTCATTACTTACCAATAGGTGAGTATCCCACTAATAAGTGGGTACTTGCCGCAAACTCCGTGTGCTGTCGAAGATGGTGCCATGAACATCAGCTTCTTGGGACTCGGAGAAATGGGTTCGGTGCTCGCCCGGACCGCCGCCGACGCCGGCCACCGCATCACCGTCTGGAACCGCAGCGCCGCGAAGGCGGGCGGGTTCGGTGCGGTCGCGGCCACCGTGCGCGACGCCCTCGCGGCCGACCTGGTCGTCGTGTGCCTGTTCGACCACCGGTCGGTGCACGACGTCCTCGATCCGGTCGCCGAACACCTCGCGGGTGCACAGATCCTGAACCTGACCACCACCTCGCCGGCGGGGGCCCGCGAATTGGCGCACTGGGCAACGAGTCTGGGCGCGACCTACCTCGACGGTGGCATCCTGGCGACGCCGGACATGATCGGCACACCGCAGTCGCGGATCTTCTACAGCGGGTCGGTCGAGGTGCTCGAGAGCCACCGCGAGGTGCTCGGCTTGTGGGGGACGGTGGAGTACTTCGGCGCCGATGCGGGCATGGCCTCGCTCTACGACCTGGCGTTGTTGTCGGCGATGTATGTCATGTTCACCGGCTTCTTCCACGGTGCGGCGCTGCTGGCACCGGCCGGGGTGAGCGCCGGCGAGTTCGCCGCGATGGCGGTGCCGTGGCTGCAGAACACCGCGGCGGCACTGCCGGAGTACGCCGAGGTGATCGACCGCGGCGATTACGCCGCGCCCGGTCAGCAGAGCCTGCTGTTCTCCGATCTCACCGACATCGTCGACACCAGCCGGGCCCAGGGGATCAGTACCGAGGTGGTGGACGTGGTGCAACGGCTCATCCGCCGCCAGATCGACGCGGGCCACGGGACCGACGGCTTTGCCCGCATCATCGAGGGTCTGCGGGTGGCGGCATGAACGTGACCGTGCTGGGCCTCGGCCCGATGGGGCAGGCCCTGGCCGGGGCGCTGCTGACGGCCGGTCACCGCACCACGGTGTGGAACCGGACCGCGGCCAAGGCAGAGTCGCTACGACAGCGCGGTGCGCAGGTCGCCGCGTCGCCCGGTGCGGGCGTCGCCGCATCCGAGGTCAGCCTCGTCAACGTCGTCGACCACGACGCGGTCCACGCAGTGCTCGCCGCCGCCGGTGATGCGGTGGCGGGCAGGCTCATCGTCGGGCTGACATCGGACACCCCCGAGCGGTCCAACCGCACCGCCGAACTGGTGGCCGGTCTCGGTGGTCGGTATCTGGACGGCGCGATCATGACCCCGACCGCCACGATCGGGACACCGGATGCCGCGATCCTGTTCGCCGGGCCCCGGGACCACTACGACGCGGGTGCCGGGGTATTCGGCGCACTCGGCACACCGAGGTGGCTGGGGGCCGAATACGACCGCGCGGCAACCCACGACATGGCCCTGCTCGACCTGTTCTGGACATCGGTCAGCGGCTTCCTGCACGCCCTCTCCGTCGCCAGGGCCCACGGCATCGGCGCGGCCGAGCTGCTCCCGCACGCCCTGGGCATCGTCGCGATCCTGCCGCCGATCTTCACCGAGATCGCCGAACGCGTCGAGGCCGGACAGCACGGCCAGTCGAGCGCCCCGGTCGCCTCGGTGGCCGCCTCGCTGCATCACCTGATCGCGACGTCGCGCGCGGCCGGTCTGGAGACCGGTGCGCTGGAGGCCTTCGAGCGCGTGGTCGCCGAGGCGGTCGCCGCCGGGCACGGCGATCAGGAAATCAGTGTGCTGGCATCGTGATACCGGCGCGGCGGGCGGCCGGTCGTGGCAGTGTCGTCGACCATGACAGTCAAACCGCCGAGTGCCGGCATCGCGGCAGCCAACCGTGCACACCGCGACGCCCCGGCGTTCCAGGACACCCGCGATTTCGCCGACGCCGACCGGGGCTTCCTCGCCGCCCTGGACCCGTGCGTCGTCACCGGCGCCGACGGGAAGGTGGTGTGGGACAACGACAGCTACTCCTTCCTCCTCTCGGGCTCCGGGCCGGACAGCGCGCCCGACAGCGTGCACCCGAGCCTGTGGCGGCAGTCCCAGCTGTGCGCCAAACAGGGCCTCTACGAGGTGGTCCCGGGCATCTACCAGGTGCGCGGCCTGGACCTGTCCAACATCAGCTTCATCGAGGGCGACACCGGAATCATCGTCATCGATCCGTTGATCTCCACCGAGACCGCCGCCGCGGCGCTGGCGCTGTACCGGTCGCATCGCGGCGATCGACCCGTCGTCGCCGTCATCTACACCCACAGTCACGTCGACCACTTCGGTGGTGTTCTCGGCGTGACGACCCAGGCCGACGTCGACGCCGGGCGGGTACAGGTCCTGGCGCCGGAGGGATTCGTCGAGCACGCGGTGCAGGAGAATGTCTACGCCGGTACCGCGATGACCCGCCGCGCGGCGTACATGTACGGCGCGGTGCTGGCCCGCGGACCACAGGGACAGGTCGGCTGCGGGCTCGGCCAGGCACCGTCGCTGGGCGAGGTCGCGCTGATCGTGCCGACCATCGACATCCGTCACACCGGCGAGACGCACACCGTCGACGGCGTCGAGATCGAGTTCCAGATGGCGCCCGGCACCGAGGCACCCGCCGAGATGCACTTCTATTTCCCGCAACTGCGCGCCCTGTGCATGGCCGAGAACGCTACCCACAACCTGCACAACCTGTTGACCCTGCGTGGCGCGTTGGTGCGCGATCCGCACGGCTGGGCCGGATATCTGACCGAGGCGATCGACTCCTTCGCCGACCGGACCGACGTGGTGTTCGCCTCCCACCATTGGCCCACCTGGGGGCGCGAGCAGATCGTGGAATACCTGTCGCTGCAACGCGATCTCTACGCCTACCTGCACGACCAGACACTGCGTCAACTCAATCAGGGCCACACCGGTATCGAGATCGCCGAGAATTTCCAGATGCCGCCGGCGCTGGAGCGGGCCTGGCACACCCACGGCTACTACGGATCGGTCAGCCATAACGTCAAGGCGGTCTACCAGCGCTACATGGGATGGTTCGACGGTAACCCCGGCCGGTTGTGGCAGCACCCGCCCGAGGCTGCCGGACCGCGCTATGTCGAGGCGATGGGCGGCCTGGACCGGGTGGTCGACACCGCCCGGTCGGCCTTCGACACCGGGGATTACCGCTGGGCGGCAACGCTGTTGGATCACGCCATCTTCACCGACCCGCAGCATGCCGCGGCGCGCGAGCTGTATGCCGACACCTTGGAGCAGCTTGCCTACGGCGCCGAGAACGCGGTGTGGCGCAACTTCTTCCTCTCCGGGGCGACCGAGCTGCGCGATGGCAACTTCGGGACCCCGACCAAGACCACGGCGCCGACCCTGCTGGCGCAGCTCACCCCGGAGCAGATCTTCGACACGCTGGCCATCAGTGTGAACGGCCCACGGGCCTGGGACCTCGATCTGACCCTCGACGTCACATTCGTCGACCTGGCCGCCGACTACCGACTGACGCTGCGCAACGGGGTGCTGGTGCACCGCAAGACCCCGGCCGACCCGGCGACGGCCACGGCCACGGTGACATTTGCGACCAAGGCCCGACTGCTGGCATTCGCGGCGGGGGACCGGGAGTCGCCGGGGGTCGAGTTCACCGGTGACGCGTCGGCGCTGGCCACCCTGCTCGGGGTGCTCGACGCGCCGGACCCCGATTTCGACATCGTCACGCCCTAGGGCAAACCGCCGTCGGCACGCAGGATCGAACCGGTGGTGAAGCTGGACGCGTCGGACATCAGAAACAATGCGGCACCGATGATCTCGGCGGGATCACCGGCCCGCTGCAGGGGAAAACCCGCGAACGGATTCACCTGGTCCGGGAAATCCCAGGCCTTGCTGATATCGGTGAGGAACGGGCCGGCCATCAACGTGTTCACCCGCACCGTGGGCCCGAACGCCTTCGCGAAACCCTCGGTGAGCGCGTTCAATCCGGCCTTGGCGGCGGCATAGGGCAGCATGTCGGGCGCCGGCCGCAGCGAACCCGAGGAGCTGATGTTGATGATCGACCCGCCGCCGTCGGCGACCATGCGCTCACCGATGAGCGTGGTCAACCGGAACGGGCCCTTGAGGTTCAGATTCACCACCGAGTCGAACAGCTTCTCGGTCACCGACCCGAGCGAGTCGTAGAGCGGGGACATCCCGGCGTTGTTCACCAGGACGTCCACCCTGCCGAACCGGGCATAGGCCGCCTCCACCAGCGGATCGAGCTGATCCCACCGCCCGATATGCACCTGGTGGGCCAGCGCGGCACGTCCGGTCGCCGCCGTGATCGCCTCCGCGGTGGCCACGCAGGTATCCAGATTGCGGCTGGCGATCATCACGTCGGCGCCACAGCGCGCGGCGGCGAAGGCCATCTCGCGACCGAGGCCACGGCTACCCCCGGTGATCAGCACCACCCGGTCGGTCAGGTCGAACAGTTCGTCGGCGTACGAGCGCGGTGACACGACCCATATGGTGTCACGGTGCAACTGCTTCTGGTCCGACATGCGCTGCCGCTGCGCAGCGCACCCGGTGAGGGTTCCGATCCCGATCTGTCCGCCGACGGCATCGCCCAGGCCGCGCGGCTACCCGACGCGCTGAAGCGATTCCCGATCACCCGGCTGGTCAGCAGCCCGCAGCGGCGCGCCCGGCAGACCGCCCAGCCGGTGGCCGACGCGCTCGGACTGCCGGTCGGCATCGACGAGCGGATCGCCGAGTACGACTACGGGTTGTCGCACTACACGCCCATCGAGGAGGCCTCCAAGGAGGACCTGCAGCGACTCATCGACGGCCACCTGCCCGGCGATGTCGACCCCGACGCGTTCCAGGACAGGATCTGGGCCGGTATCGACGACATCATCGCCGCGGCCGACCACGACGACACCGTGGCGGTGTTCAGCCACGGCGGGGTGATCAACGCCGTCGTGCACCGGGTGCTGGCGACCGAGCGGCTGCTGTGCGTGCAGGTCGACTACGCCGGTATCACCCGGGTGCTGTCCTCGCGCAGCGGCCGACGGTCCATCGCGGCGCTCAACGGCACCGAACACGTATGGGACCTGCTGCCGCGAAACACGCAATGGTAGACACGTCGCGTGACCAATCTTGACGGCCTGGACCTCGACGCCCTCGATCGCCATCTCCGTGCCGAGGGCGTGGCCCGCAGCGGTGAGCTGCGCGCCGAACTGCTCTCCGGCGGACGCTCGAATCTGACCTTCCGGGTCTATGACGACGCCTCGAAATGGGTGCTCCGCCGGCCGCCGCTGCACGGGCTCACCCCGTCGGCGCACGATATGGCCCGCGAATACAAGGTGGTGGCCGCGCTGGCCGGAACGGCCGTGCCGGTGGCAGCGGCGATCACCATGCGCAACGATGACACCGTGCTGGGCGCCCCGTTCCAGATGGTCGCCAATGTCGAGGGCAATGTGGTGCGCAGTGCCGAGGAACTGGAGACACTCGGCGGACCCGAGGTCATCGACGGCTGCGTGACATCGCTGATCACCGCGCTGGCCGATCTGCACGCCGTCGACCCGCAGGCCGTCGGACTCGGGGACTTCGGCCGCGCCGAGGGCTATCTGGCACGTCAGGTGAAGCGCTGGGGCTCGCAGTGGGCGCATGTCCGCCTCGACGACGACACCCGCGACGATGATGTGAAGAAGCTGCATTCGGCTCTGGCAGAACGGATCCCGGCCAGCCCGCGCGCGTCGATCGTGCACGGCGACTACCGCATCGACAACACCATCCTGGACGCCGAGGACCCGACCACGGTGCTCGCCGTGCTCGACTGGGAGCTGTCCACCCTGGGTGATCCACTCTCGGACGCCGCGCTGATGTGCGTGTACCGCAACCCCAATTTCGACGATGTGCTCGGCATGCGGGCGGCATGGACGTCACCGCTGCTGCCCTCGGCCGACGAGCTGGCCCAGCGGTACGCCCAAGCCAGTGGTCAGGAACTGCAGAACTGGGAGTTCTACATGGCGCTGGCCTATTTCAAGCTGGCGATCATCGCCGCAGGCATCGACTTCCGCGGCCGCTCCGGCGGTGACTCGCCCGACCGGGTCGGCGAGGCGGTCGCCCCGCTGCTCGCCGAAGGATTGCGGCTGATCTAGACGGCCGCTCAGGCAACCCGGCGCGCGGCCTTGAGGTTCTTGCGCGCCGCGATGCGCAACTGCACGATGCGCGCCGCGCCCACCAGCACCGCGAGCAGCCCGCCACCGACCGCGGCCAGCAGCAGCGCGACGCCCAACGGCAGCGTCCAGTTCCAGCCCAGGAAGTGGAAGGTGCCCGGATCGGTGTTCTGCGCAATGAAGATCAGCAGCACGATCAACACCAGGAACCCGATGATCAGCGACGACCACAGTGCGGCGGCCCGGGTGAACTTCACATTGTCCTCGGGCGGGGAGACAGAATCCGACGTGCCCAGGGGCTGGCTCGGCTGCTCGGGTTCGTAGGGCAGCGCGTTCGGGTCGGTCGTCATGGCCTTATCTTGCCCCGTCGGGGGCGATCGCAAACCATCTCAGCGTGAATCAAAGTCAGGCGTGTTGCCGCGCCGCCGGTTAATGTCGAGGAGATTGCCAGGCGCCACAGGGCCACCGAGGGGACATATGCGCAGCAGATCCAGGATCGTCGTGCTCATGGCAGCACTGGTCGCGTTGGTGACCGCCGGCTGCGGAAGTTCGAACCCGCTCGGCGGCGGCGAGATATCCGGCGACCTCAAGACCATTGCGGTCGGATCGGCGGACTTCACCGAATCGAAGATCATCGCCGAGATCTACGCGCAGGCACTGGAGGCCAACGGCTTCACCATCACCCGGCAGTTCGGTATCGGTAGCCGCGAGACGTATATCCCTGCCGTGCAGGACCATTCGATCGATCTCATCCCAGAGTACACCGGAAACCTGTTGCAGTACTTCGACAAGGATGCCACCGCGACGACCTCCGACGAGGTGTTGCTGGGGTTGCTGAAGGCACTGCCCGGCGACCTGTCGATCCTCTACCCGTCACCGGCCGAGGACAAGGACACCCTGGCGGTGTCCGAGACCATCGCGCTGGAGTGGAACGTCAAGACCATCGCCGATCTGGCGGCACGCTCTCCGGAGGTGAAAGTCGGTGGGCCCTCGGAGTTTCAGACCCGTCAGACCGGCCTGGTCGGGCTGGAGCAGAAGTACGGCCTGCGGATTGCGCCGGCCAATTTCATCGCCATCAGTGACGGGGGCGGGCCGGCGACCGTGCAGGCGCTGACCAACGGCACCGTCACCGCAGCGAACATCTTCAGCACCTCCCCGGCGATTGAGCAGAACAACCTGGTGGTGCTCGAAGACCCGGAGAACGTCTTCTTGGCCGCCAATGTGGTGCCGCTGGTGGCCTCGCAGAAGATGTCCGACGAGCTCAAGACGGTGCTCGACGCCGTCAGCGCCAAGCTCACCACCGAGGCGCTGATCGAACTCAACGGATCGGTGGAGGGCAACTCCGGCGTCGACCCCGACGAGGCGGCGCAGAAGTGGATCTCCGACAACGGGTTCGACCAACCCCTGCCCGGTAAGTGAGTGAGCCGATGATCAACTTCACCTCGGTCACCAAGACCTACGCCGACGGCACCGTCGCGGTCGATGACCTGACCCTCGACATCCCGGAGGGCACCCTGGCAGCCTTCGTCGGGCCGTCGGGCTGCGGCAAGACGACGTCGATGCGGATGATCAACCGGATGATCGACCCCACCTCGGGCACCCTCACGGTGAACGGCGCCGACGTCACCAAGGTCGACCCGGTCAAGCTGCGGTTGGGCATCGGTTACGTCATCCAGAGCGCCGGGCTGATGCCGCATCAGCGGGTGGTCGACAATGTCGCCACCGTGCCGGTGCTCAAGGGCCAGTCCCGCCGCGAGGCCCGCAAGGCCGCGCTCGGGGTGCTCGAACGCGTCGGCTTGGATCCCAAACTGGCGCAACGCTATCCGGCGCAGCTCTCGGGTGGCCAGCAGCAGCGCGTCGGGGTGGCCCGTGCGTTGGCCGCGGACCCGCCGATCCTGCTGATGGACGAACCGTTCAGCGCGGTGGACCCGGTGGTGCGTGAGGAGCTGCAGACCGAGATCCTGCGGCTGCAGAACGAACTGCGCAAAACCATCGTCTTCGTCACCCACGACATCGACGAGGCGCTGAAGCTGGGCGACAGGGTGGCGGTGTTCGGCCGCGGCGGCGTCCTGCAGCAGTTCGACCCGCCGCAGCGGCTGTTGTCCAATCCGGCAAACGATTTCGTGGCCGGCTTCGTCGGCGCCGACCGCGGCTACCGCGGGCTGCAGTTCGTGCCGAACACCGGGCTGCCACTGCACGACATCCGGCACGTCGGGGAGGAAGGCATCGACGCCCTGGACCTCGCGCCCGGCCAGTGGGTGCTGGTCACCAAGCCCGGCGGTGCGCCGTATGCCTGGATCAACGCCGAGGGGGTGGCGCTGCACCGCGGTGGGAGCTCGCTGTACGACAGCACCATCGCGGGCGGGTCGCTGTTCCGTCCGGACGGCACACTGCGGCTGGCCCTGGACGCTGCGCTGTCCTCCCCGGCCGGGCTGGGCGTCGCGGTCGACGAGAACGAGCAGGTGCTCGGCGGGGTCCGCGCCGCGGATGTGTTGGCCGCCATCGATGACGAACGCACGCAGCGGACCGGGTAGATGCAGTATCTGCTCACCCACCTCGACGATGCGTGGACGCTGACGCTGATCCACCTGCGGCTGTCCCTGGTGCCCATCGTGCTCGGCCTGCTGATCGCGGTGCCACTGGGTGCGCTGGTCCAGCGCACCACCGTGCTGCGCCGGGTCAGCACCGTGACGGCCAGCATCATCTTCACCATCCCGTCGCTGGCGCTGTTCGTGGTGCTCCCGCTGATCATCCCGACCCGCATCCTCGACGAGGCCAACGTCATCGTCGCGCTCACGCTCTACACCACCGCACTGCTGGTGCGCGCGGTGCCCGAGGCCCTGGATGCCGTCCCGCCCGCGGTGCGGGACGCCGCCACCGCCATCGGCTACCGGCCGTTCACCAGGGTCGTCAAAGTCGAGCTCCCGCTGTCCATCCCGATCCTGGTGGCCAGCCTGCGGGTGGTCGCGGTGACCAACATCTCGATGGTGTCGGTGGGCTCGGTGATCGGCATCGGTGGGCTGGGCACCTGGTTCACCGAGGGCTACCAGGCCAACAAGAGTGGCCAGATCATCGCGGGCATCATCGCCATCTTCGTGGTGGCCGTGGTGGTCGACACCCTGATCCTGTTGGTGGGCAAGGCCATCACCCCGTGGACCCGAGCCAAGGCAGGTGCCCGATGAACTTCCTGTCCGAGGCGCTGACCTTCATCTTCACCGGCGAGAACTGGTCCGGCCCGGCCGGGCTGGGCATCCGGATCGTCGAGCACCTTCAGTACACGGCCATCGCGGTGCTGTTCTCGGCGCTCATCGCCGTGCCGATCGGACTGCTCATCGGGCACACCGGCCGGGGCACCTTCCTGGTGGTGACGGGCGTGAACGCCCTGCGCGCACTGCCCACCCTGGGTGTGCTGCTGCTCGGCGTGCTGCTGTGGGGCCTGGGGCTGGTCCCGCCGACGGTGGCGCTGATGCTGCTGGGCATCCCACCGCTGCTGGCCGGCACCTACTCCGGGATCGCCGCCGTCGAACCCTCGGTGGTCGATGCCGCCCGTGCGATGGGGATGACCGAGCGGCAGGTGCTGTTCCGGGTCGAGGTGCCCAACGCACTTCCGCTCATCCTGGGTGGCCTGCGCACCGCCACCCTGCAGATCGTGGCGACCGCCACCGTCGCCGCCTACGCCAGCCTCGGCGGGCTGGGGCGCTACCTCATCGACGGCATCAAGGTCCGCGAGTTCTATCTGGCCCTCGTCGGCGCGCTCATGGTGACCCTGCTGGCATTGATCCTGGATGCACTGCTGGCCTCGGCGGTGTGGCTGTCGGCGCCCGGCACCGACCGGCTCGGCGGCAAGCGCGACCTGCCGCAGCCGCTGCTCGATGACGAGGTGGCCCTCGAATCCCCCAACGCGGCTACGCAGCCGGGGGGCCGTCGCATACGGTAGGAGGGTGACTGAACCAGCTGAGGAGTGGCCGGCAATCTTGACCTGGCGTGCACACGATGTGCCGCGGATGGAGTCGGTACGGGTTCAGCTTTCCGGTAAGCGGATCAAGGCCTACGGACGCATCGTGTCGGCGGCCACCCCGACCGATGCCGCCTTCAGCGCCTCCTACGACCTGGTGACCGACGAGGTCGGTGCCACCAAGCGGCTGTCGCTGACGATGACCCTCGCCGAGCGGGAGCGCCAGCTGTCCATCGCGCGTGACGAGGAGGGCATGTGGCTGGTCCGCGATCACCAGAACCAGACCAGCCGGGCCGCCTTCGACGGGGCCCTGGACGTCGACGTGGTGTTCAGCCCGTTCTTCAACGCGCTGCCGATCCGGCGTAACGAACTGCACCACGGCGGCCCCGACACGTTGACCCTGCCGGTGGTCTACGTGCGGTTACCGGACCTGACCGTCGAGCTGGAGAACATCACCTACACCCGCGAGGCGGCGGGGTTCGGCCTGAAGTCCCCGGTCGCCGAGACCACCGTGACCGTCGACGATGCCGGATTCATCCTCGACTACCCAGGACTGGCAGCGCGGATCTGATCACCCCGCCGGCCCGGCCGGCGGCGGCCAGTTCTTCGCGCCACTGCGGGGCGCCGACGGTGACGTGCAGGATGTCGGGGCGTCGAAAGCTGTCGTAGCGGACGCGCGCCGCGTGCCCGGCCTCGACAAGGTCGGCCACCGAGGTGTGGGTGGCCAGATGCGTGCGCGCCTCGGTGAGCAGTTCGATGGCCCGGTCCAGACCGGTCACCAGATGATCGGCGTTGGCCTCGCACATGGCGCGCACCAGATCCGGGGCCGTCGCCGCGACCCGGGTGCCGTCGCGGAACGAGCCGGCGGCCAGCGCGAATGCCAGCGGGACGTCGGCGGCCGTGACCGCCAGGGCCTCGGCCAGCAGGTGGGGCAGATGCGAGATGGCGGCCGCGGCGGCGTCGTGTTCGTCGGACCGGGCGGGCACCACCACCGAGCCACAGTCCAGGGCCAGGTTCTGCACCAGGGTGAAGACCTCGGCGTCGACGTCATCATCGACACTGATGACCCACGGGGCGCCGACGAACAGTGTCGCGTCCCCGGCCGACCACCCCGAATGCGCGGTGCCGGTCATCGGATGGCCCCCGACGAAGCGCGGCCGCAGGCCGAACTTCTGGACCTCGCGCAGCACCGCGCCCTTCACGCTGACCACATCGGTCAACGGGCAGTTCGGCGCGATCGCGCGGATGTGGTCGAGCATGGTGGCCAGTGCGGGCATCGGCACCGCCAGCACGATCAGGGCGCCGGTGTCGGCGGCGCGGGTCAGGGCCTCGTCGAGGCCGGTGGTGGCGTCGAATCCATCGGCCGATGCGGCCTCGACACCGTCGACCGAGCGGTTGTAGCCGAACACGGTGCGGCCCGCCGCGGTGGCGGCCCGCAGCAGAGAACCGCCTATCAGTCCCAGGCCCAGCACGCACACCGGTGTGTCGGTCACCGGTCAAGGTTGGCACATGGCTGTGACCACCGGTCTTTGGGTAGTCACAGCCCCTGCGTGCGACTAGCGTTAGCGGCCATGGGAGCACAGCGTGCTACGGCGCAGCAGACTGCCGACCTGCCCGGCGGGTTCGGCGTCGCGGTCGTCCGCGAGGACGGCAAGTGGCGCTGTAGCGCGTTGCGCCGGGCGGCGTTGAACAGCCTCGCCGCGGCCGAGACCGAACTGCGTGAACTGCGCAGCGCGGGCGCGGTGTTCGGTCTGCTCGACGTCGACGAGGAGTTCCTGATCATCCTGCGGCCCGCCCCGGCCGGCACCCGGTTGCTGCTCTCGGATGCCACCGCCGCCCTGGACTACGACATCGCCGCCGAGGTGCTCGACAAGCTGGACGCCGATATCGACGACGAGGATCTCGAGGACACCGATCCGTTCGAGGAGGGCGACCTGGGTCTGCTTTCCGATATCGGCCTGCCCGAGGGCGTGCTGGGTGTGATCATCGCCGACGACGAGTCCGAGATCGAGGAGCAGATCACCGCGATCGCCGAGCGGTTGGGCTTCGACAGCGAGCTGTCCGCGGTGCTCGACAAACTCGGTCGGTGAGCTCGGACACCGAGCTGATCCGACGGGCGCTGGATGCCGCCCGGCTGGCCGGTCCCGACGATGTGCCCATCGGCGCGGTGGTGTTCGGCCCCGACGGCACCGAGCTGGCCCGCGCCGCCAACGCGCGTGAGGCGCTGGGGGACCCGACCGCGCACGCGGAGATCCTCGCCATCCGCGCGGCGACCGGCGTACTGGGTGATGGCTGGCGGTTGGCGGACTGCACGCTGGCGGTCACCGTCGAACCGTGCACCATGTGTGCCGGCGCGCTGGTGATGGCCCGGATCGGGCGGTTGGTGTTCGGGGCCTGGGAGCCCAAGACCGGGGCGGTCGGATCGCTTTGGGATGTGGTGCGGGACCGGCGGCTGACGCACCGCCCGCAGGTGCGCGGTGGCGTGCTCGCCGCCGAATGCGCGGCCCCGCTGGAGGAGTTCTTCGCCCGGCATCGCTAGACGATTAGGGCGCACGGCCCGCGGCCGGTAAGCTTCCCGCCGGTGGCGTGTCCGAGCGGCCTAAGGAGCACGCCTCGAAAGCGTGTGACGGGTAACCCCCGTCCGAGGGTTCAAATCCCTCCGCCACCGCCACAAACCGCCCGCCTGCGTGCCAGGTACGGGCGGTTTCTGGGTTCTGGGCGCGTCAGCTCATACGGCCAGCGTGACCATCCGCACGGCCGGGACCGACCCGACCACCACACCGGTGGCGGTCCCGTTCGGCGTCGGGATGGCGATGGTGGACCCCGGCACCAGCTCGTCACCGTTGTCGGTGTCGCCGGCGAACCAGTCGTTGAACCATTCGGTGGTCAGCTGCTTCACCGCCTGCTGATTCTGCGGCTTCGGGAAGCCCGCGATCAGATAGGCGCCGAACTGGATCAGCGGGTTGCCGCCGCGCATCGAGTCCATGTGCACACCCCCGGCGAGCACCACGCCGTTGAAGCGGCCCGGCCGCGCCGCGTTCAGCGCCTGCTTCACATTGCTGATCGAGTTGAACGCATTGCTCGGCGCGCCGATCTCACGCACCGGGATGTAGCGGCCCGTCGCATCCTGGTAGGCCTGCAGCTTGGCCAGCGCCGTCGACATCACCGAGCCCGTCGGCACCCCGTCGAGCGTGATCACGCCGACCAGGTTGTCGGCGGCCCCGTTGTCGACGAGGTAGCCGGCCACGGCCGCCACCAACTGACCACCCGCGGAATGGCCGGCCAGCCCGAACTTCTCGGGCAGCACCCCGTCGAAGCCGGCCGCGCGGGCGCTGTCGTTCAGTGCGGTCCGGTCACCGGCGAACAGGTCGGCAATGTTGCTCCACATGCCTGCGCCGTTGAGCCAGGCGTCGTCGCGGGCGAAGAAGTTCGACGACAGCGTCGGGGTCACCACGATGCTGTTGGTGCTCACCGCCAGATCGGCCGCGGTGTGGCTGTACATCGGGCCGAGCGCGAAGAAGCCGTGCTGCAGCAGGATCAACCGGTCCGGCGGATCGGCACCCTCCGCGACGTCGGGGAAGTACCAGTTCGCCTGCACCCGTTGGCCGTTGGCCAGCAGGATATTCGAGGTGCGGACCGTCACGGGGCTGCTCGCCGGCACCGCGGGCGGGCCGGTCACCAGCGCCTCCAGCGCCTGGATGGTGTTGATCACCAGCGAGCCGATGCCCCTGACCACCGAGTCGGCCAGGCCCTGCAGCCAGCGCGCCAGGTTCGGGATGCGGGGTGCGGAGGCCTGCTCGACGGCGGGCTGCTGGACCGCGACGGCCATCGACACCGCGGGTGGCCCGGCCACCCGCGCCGTGGTGGCCGCCCGGTCGGCGGTGGTTCTCGCGGCGATCACCAGCGGAGCGGACACCGCCGGTTCGGCGCTGGTCTCGATGATCTGCGGTGTGCCCACCGCGGTGGCGGGTTCGGATTCGGCCGCGGGTTCGGTGTCCTCGGTGTCCTCGGTGTCCTCGGTGGCCTTGAGGCCGGATGCCCCGGGGCGCTTCTTCTTGCCGGGGACGGCGGGTTCGGCGTCGGGAGCTTCGGCCGACGGGGTGTCGGGGGTGAGCTGCCCGTCCGGCTCCGGGTCGGGCTCGGCGTCGGACTCCGGTTCGGCCGCGGGTTCCTGCCCGGTCCCGGTCTCGGTCTCGGTGTCCGGGTTCGGCGGGGTGGCGGTGCCGGCTTCGGACGTTGTCGGGTCCGGCTTGGTGGCGGAGGCGGGTCCCGACGACGCGCCGGAGTCCGAACCGCCGGTCGCGTCGTCGGCCACCGCGACGCCCGCGCCGGCCAGCACCGCCGCCGATACGCCGGCCGACAACAGCCCGGCACTGACCCACACCGAAAGGCGTTCCATGAAATCCCCTGATCCCGAGTTTGCAAACCGATTCGAATATTGACACCCACGACAGAGCGGCGGGGTGCTTTCGCCCTACAGCCATACTCGGGTACTGACGAAGGGAAATACCGATGAAGGCTGTCAGTTGTGTGTCCGGCGAACTGTCGGTGATCGACCTGCCCGCGCCCCGTCCGGCGGCCGGCCAACTCCTGCTCGACGTGCGGCGCTGCGGGATCTGTGGCTCTGACCTGCATGCCAAGGATCACGCCGACGAACTCACCGATGTCATGGCGGCCGTCGGCTACGACGATTTCATGCGCGGGGACACCCCGGTGGTGCTCGGCCACGAGTTCAGTGGCGAAGTCGCCGAGCGCGGCCGCGGAGTGGCCAAAGAGTTCAAAACCGGCACGACCGTCGTGTCGTTCCCGCTGCTGCGCGCCAGCGGCGGCGTGCACCTGACCGGTCTGTCCCCGTTGGCCCCCGGCGGGTACGCCGAACAGGTGCTGGCCGAGGCGTCGATGACGTTCGTCGTGCCCAACGGACTCGACATCGACACCGCCGCGCTCACCGAACCGATGGCCGTCGCCCTGCACGCGGTGCGCCGCAGTGAGATCGGCCGGCGCGACACCGCGGTCGTCGTCGGATGCGGACCGGTGGGCCTGGCGGTCATCTGCCACCTCAAGGCCAAGGGGGTGGGCACCATCATCGCCAGCGACTTCTCCCCGGGCCGCCGCGCCCTGGCCGCCCGATGTGGTGCGCACGTGGTCGTCGACCCGGCCGTCGACTCGCCGTACGAGCGGTTCGACCGGCAGAAGGGCGTCATCACCGCCGCCCCGCAGCTCTACGAACTCGGGGTCGGATCGATGGAGAAGCTGCGCAAGCTGCCCGGCTGGTCGCATCTGTACCGGGTTGCCGAGTCGCTGGGGGCGGCCGGGCCGAAGCGTCCGGTGATCTTCGAATGCGTCGGCGTGCCCGGCATGATCGACGGTGTGCTGGCGGCGGCGCCGGTGCAGTCGCGGGTGGTGGTGGTCGGGGTCTGCATGGGCGAGGACCGGTTCCGGCCGACGCTGGCCATCGGCAAGGAGATCGACCTGCGTTTCGTCTTCGGGTACACGCCGCTGGAGTTCCGCGACACCCTGTACCTGCTGGCCGAGGGCAAGGTCGACGCCTCGGCGTTGGTCACCGGGACGGTTGGACTCGACGGTGTCGACGCCGCCTTCCGGGCGCTCAGTGACCCGGAGGCGCATGCCAAGGTGCTCATCGACCCACGTAGCTCCGCCGTCGAACCCGGTTAGCCCGAATATCGAAAGGTGTTCACCCGCGGTTTGTTTCGCCGACTCGAGGGTTGGCCGCGTGCTGTGCCACAGTGGGATCACCATGCGCAGCAACGTCAAGAAACCCGCGGGATGGCGTGACCCGTTGTCGATGTCCTTCGAGATGCACCGCCGGGTTCTGCTGGCCCGGCTGCGGCGCCGCCAGCGTCGTCAGGCGGCCTCGGCGCCGGCGTCGCGGTCGTCCTGACCCGAGTCCGAGCTGGTGGCCGCATCCTTCTTCGGGCCCCGCCCGACGGACCTGTCGGGGGCCACGGCGGTGCGGACGCGGTAGGGGCTGCGGACCGTGGGGACGGTGCGCGGGGTCTTCTTGACGGTGACCCCGGCGTCGGCGACCTCCTCGGGCTCTTCGACCGCCTCGGTCTTGTCGATCTCGGTCTCGGTCTGGTCGGCCTCGGGTTCCGCTGTGCCCGTTGTTGCTTCGGGTTCGGTCGCGGTGGGAACGCTGCGCAGGCCGGTGGCGGGTTCGGGCGCCGGCTCGGGTGTACGCGGACCGTGCACCAGATTGTGCAGGCCCTCTTCGATGGCGCCGGGCACCGCGCGCAACGCCTCGGCGATCTTGTGCGGCGGGGTGAACAACGAGAACGGGGTGTTCTTCTCGGGGTTGAGGTTCAGCCGGTCGGTGTAGCCCATGTCGACGATCACCCGCAGCAGCGGTTCGATGGCACCGAGCAGCCGTTCGGCCACCGGCGAGATGCCCAGGTGGTAGGCGATGTCGCGCAGCGGGCCGAGCAGCGGCAGCCGGGTCGCCGGCACCAGGATGTAGGTCTCGGTGCCGCCGGTGTCGGGGTCGGTCACCGACTTGACCAGGTTGGCCGGGTCGGCCGGGTCGATGGCGTCGTACCACTTGTCGACGTGGGCGTACTCATGGCCGAGCACGGCGTTGAGAATCGACACCGGGTTGAAATAGGCGGGGAAGTCGCCCCACAGGTCGTACTCGTTGACGATGTAGGTGGTGTCGTACTGGGTGGGCTGCCCGGGTCCCATCGGAGACACGACGTTCGGGATGGCGATGCCGGGGAACCGCGCGAAGATGCCGCCGTTGGGCACGAACGGCGTCGCGATCTGTAGGAAGCTCAACTCCGATGGCGACGGCGGGTTCGGCGAACCTGCGACATCCCGCTTGAGCTGCTCGACCAACAGCGCGCCCAGCGAATATCCGGCAACCAGGACCGTCCCGGAGGTGGTCACCAACTCCTGGTGCAGCACCGGCATCCCGATGCGCACGCTGCGGTCCAGGTTCAGCGATGCCGGGTATTCGGTGCCGATATAGCTGTAGCCGGACGGCACCACGGTGCTCTGCAGCTTTGCCGGGAGTCGCTCGGAGAGTGGGTCCTTGCTGCCGCCGACACCGATCACGGTGTTGACCAGACCGACCAGCGGTCGCAGTCCGGTCGCGCCGAGCGCATGCCCGCAGATCAGCGCGATGGACACGGCCATCGCAAACAATGCCGTGCCGAGTCGTCTCAGCTGTGTTCCCGCCATCTTCTCCCCCTCGCCGACTGGACGGTACCGCGGTATTGCCGACGGGAGAGGGGATTTGCCACGTTCGCATCGGGCGGGGATTAGAGTCAGCCCCCATGACGGTCTTTCGGGGAATGGTCGCGGTCGGACTGGTTGCCGCCGGGCTCGGCGGGGTGGGTGCCGCGGCAGCGCCCTCGGCCGCGGCCGACACGGTGGCCTATCTGGTCAACGTGCACGTGCGGCCCGGATACAACTTCCCCAACGCCGAGGCCGCGATCGGCTACGGCAACACCATCTGCGACCGGGTCGCGGCCAAGATGCCCTACGCCGAGCTGGTCAACCAGCTCAAGGGGGATTTCCGCACCACCGACTACTACCAGGCCGGTTATCTGATCAACCAGGCGATCAACGAGCTGTGCCCCGCGCAGATCTGGCAGTTGCGCCAGTCGGGGGCCGGCTACACCGGCCGCTGAGGACGGCAAAAAGCAACGGCGGCGCCCCGAGCCGGGACGCCGCCGCGCGGTTGTGAGCCCGTCAGGGGCAGGTGACGACGATCTCGAACGGCTTGTTCACCGGGGTCATGGGGTTGGCCATGTCGACGCCGGTGGCGGTCCCGTTGATGGTGTAGGTCTTGCCGTCCACCGAGCCGCTGGCCTCGCCGCCGGCACCGGCCGTGAAGCCCAGCGTGACGCCGTTGACGTTGCCCAGGCCGACCGAGGTGACGGTCTTGCCGTCCTCGCTGACGACGGCCGCGATGCCGGTGGCGGCGTCACCGATGGCGATGTTCATGTTGCCGCCCATGGCCGCGCACACCACGGAACCCTCGACCGCCTGGTCCTGGCCGTCGATGGTGACCTTGGTGGTGCCCGAACCGGTGGCGGCGGTGGGAGATTCGGATGCGGCGGCGCTGGTGGTCTCCTCCGCCGACGTGGCTGCCGCACTCGTCTCCGAGGTGGCAGATGATGACTTGTTGTCCGAGGAACAACCGGACAGACCGGCGATGACGAGCGCTGCGCCCCCGACGGCTACTACGAACCCACGCTTCACCACAGTTCTCCTTCGTTTGTGCGACCGATCAAGATCGCCCGATGATCCAGGAGCAGTATGGTGCGCGAAACGGACATAGGAAACAGATTGAGTAAAAATCTTGGCAGGTTGCGCCAGGTCAGCAGGCGACCCGGACGGTGAACTTCCCGTCGGCGGTGAAGCTGGCCGCGTCGGTGCGGAACCCGGTCGCGGTACCGGTGATGACGAACGTGGGGCCGATCATGCTGACGTCGGCGTCCGGCTCGCCGAGTCCGGCGTTGTAGTTGCCGGTGAACCCGGCCAGGTCGCGGATGGCCACCGACTGGGCGGACAGTTCGTCGCCGCCGGACACCAGCGCAGCCACGCCGGACTTCGCGTCACCGGTGGTGATCTCGGTGGAGAACCCGCGCGACACGCACTGCACCTGCTCGGTGGTACCCGCGTCACGGCCGTCAATCGTGATGTGCGCGGTGCCGGCCGGTAGCCCGCCCTCGGGAACGGGCGCGGCGGCGTGTTCGGACGAGCACGCGGCGCACGCGGCCACCACGCCGAATGCCAAGGCCAGGGCCGGCCAGTTTTTCCTCATGGCAGTGAATCTAGCGGCGGCGCGGGGGCGGGCACACCGGCTTGGTTGAATGTTCTCCCGTGAGTGAGCAGTTCTTCGACGTGCAGGCCGAGTTGCCGGGACGACCCGGACGTGTCGGCACCATCCACACCCCGCACGGCGATATCCAGACCCCCGCCTTCATCGCGGTCGGCACCCAGGCCACCGTCAAGGCGGTGCTGCCCGAAACCATGAAAGAGATTGGTGCGCAAGCCGTTCTGGCCAACGCCTACCATCTGTACCTGCAGCCCGGCCCGGATGTCGTGGATGAGGCCGGTGGTCTGGGTGCCTTCATGAACTGGCCTGGCCCGACCTTCACCGACAGCGGTGGGTTCCAGGTGCTGTCGCTGGGCGTGGGGTTCAAGAAGGTGCTGTCCATGGACGCCACCCGGGTCCAGGCCGACGACATCATCGCCGAGGGCAAGGAACGGCTGGCCCACGTCGATGACGACGGGGTCACCTTCCGCTCGCACCTGGACGGGTCGACGCACCGGTTCACCCCTGAGGTCTCGATCGGTATCCAGCATCAGCTGGGCGCGGACATCATCTTCGCCTTCGACGAGCTGACCACCCTGGTCAACACCCGCAGCTATCAGGAACAGTCGGTGCAGCGCACCCACGAGTGGGCGGTGCGCTGTCTGGCCGAGCATCGCCGCCTCACCGAGGTGCGCCACGACAAGCCGTACCAGGCGCTGTTCGGGGTGGTGCAGGGCGCACAGTACGAGGACCTGCGCCGGCAGGCCACCCGCGGGCTGGTCGACATCCGCGATGCCGACGGTCGCGGTTTCGACGGCTACGGCATCGGCGGCGCGCTGGAGAAGCAGAATCTAGCCACCATCGTCGAGTGGGTGACCAGTGAGCTGCCTGCGGACAAGCCACGGCATCTGCTCGGCATCAGCGAACCCGACGATCTGTTCGCCGCGGTCGCGGCCGGCGCGGACACCTTCGATTGTGTGTCACCCTCGCGGGTCGCCCGCAATGCGGCGGTGTACTCGGTGAACGGTCGGTACAACATCACCGGCGCCCGTTACAAGCGGGACTTCACCCCGATCGACGCCGAGTGCGACTGTTACACCTGCGCGCATTACACCCGGGCCTATATCCACCACCTGTTCAAGGCCAAGGAGATGCTGGCCTCGACGCTGTGCACGATCCACAACGAGCGTTTCACCATCGCGCTGGTCGACCGGATCCGGGCGTCGATCCTGGCCGGCGAGTTCGACGAGCTGCGCGAGCATGTGCTGGGCCGCTACTACGGTGGCGACCTGCGCTCTTCCTAGACGTGTGCACAATGAGGCCATGACGACAGACGGGGCCGCCGACGCGTCGGGAGACCACTCTGATCCGCAGACGCTGTTGTTCGGAATGCTCGACCCGGCCATCCGCGCCGACCCTTATCCGCTGTTCGCCCGGATCCGGGAACACGGTCCGTTGGTGATGCCGGGGTCCAACATGGTCGTGCTGTCCTCCTTCGCCGACTGCGACGAGGTGCTGCGACATCCGGACTCCTGCAGTGACAGCACGAAATCATCGGTGGTGCAACGGCTTCTGGAAGCCGGAACGATGCCTCCGCGAGGAAACACACCGGGATTCCTGTTCCTGGACCCGCCCGACCACACCCGCCTGCGCCGGCTCGCCCAGCAGGCGTTCGCGCCGCGGGTGGTCCGGTCCCTGGAACCGGAGATCGAGTCGACGGTGGACCGGCTGCTCGACGGCATCGCCGAGGCCGGTTCGGCCGACCTGATCGCCGATCTGGCCTATCCGCTGCCCGTCGCCGTGATCTGCCGGATGCTCGGGGTGCCGGTCGAGGATGAGTCGACATTCAGTTGGGCCGCAGGGCTTGTCGCGCAGTCGCTGGATCCCATCATGTCGATCACCGGCGCGCCCGACCCGCAGGCGCAGGAGCGCATCGACGCCGGTGACTGGTTGCGCGGGTACCTGCGTGAGCTGGTCGAGGCCCGCCGGGCCGAACCGCGCGAGGATCTGATCTCGGCGCTGATCGCGGCCGAGGAGGACGGCGATCAACTGACCGCCGAGGAGATCGTCGCGACCTGCAACCTGCTGCTCATCGCCGGGCACGAGACGACGGTCAACCTGATCGCCAATGCCGCACAGGAGATGTTGCTGCACCCCGAACACTGGTCGGCGCTGGCCGCCGATCCGGACCTGGCGCCCGCAGTCGTGGAAGAAACGCTGCGCTTCGACCCGCCGGTGCAACTGGTGATGCGGATAGCCGGGGCGGATATGCGGGTGGGTGATCTGACCGTTCCCAAGGGCGACACCATGTTGTTGCTGCTGGCCGCGGCCCAGCGCGACCCGGTGATGTACGAGGCGCCCGACGAGTTCCGGCCCGACCGCGGGCCGACACGGCACCTGTCCTTCGGGCTGGGACCCCACTTCTGCCTCGGCGCACCGCTGGCCCGGTTGGAGGCCCGGGTGGCGCTGACCAAGCTGACCGCGCGCTTCCCGAACGCCAAGCTGGCGGCCGAACCGGTGTACAAACCGAACGTCACGCTTCGTGGGCTCGCTACGCTTTCAGTTGCCGTCTAGCCTTTGAACGATCAAATCGGTGTAAAACTGTGCGAAGAATCCACCATTTCGACAGTCACAGGCCCGTAGGGTGTGCGTCATGCGAATTCTCCTGGTGGGTGCCGGCGGCGTCGGCTCGGCCTTCTGTGCCATCGCGGCACGCCGTGATTTCTTCGAGCAGATCGTCGTCGCCGATTACGACCTGGCCCGTGCCGAGCGAGCGGTCGCCGGGGTCGGGGACACCCGGTTCAGCGCGGCCAGGGTGGACGCCACCTCCGCCGACGCGGTCGCCGAACTGGTCCGGGCACACGGCATCACCCACGTGATGAACGCCGTCGACCCGCGGTTCGTGATGCCGATCTTCGATGGTGCGCACACCGGCGGTGCCGACTACCTCGACATGGCGATGAGCCTGTCCGTGCGGCATCCCGACAAGCCCTACGAGCTGACCGGGGTGAAGCTGGGCGACGAGCAGTTCGAGGCCGAGCAGCAGTGGCGTGACGCCGGCCGGCTGGCTCTGGTCGGCATCGGGGTGGAGCCCGGTCTGTCCGACGTGTTCGCCCGCTATGCCGCCGATCACCTGTTCTCCGAGATCGACGAGCTGGGCACCCGCGACGGTTCCAACCTGACGGTGGACGGGTATGACTTCGCGCCGTCGTTCTCGATCTGGACCACGATCGAGGAATGCCTGAACCCGCCGGTCATCTGGGAGGCCGACAAGGGTTGGTTCGTCACCGAACCGTTCAGTGAGCCCGAGGTTTTCGACTTCCCGGACGGTATCGGACCGGTCGAGTGCGTCAACGTCGAGCACGAAGAGGTGCTGCTGATGCCGCGCTGGGTGGACTGCAAGCGGGCCACCTTCAAATACGGTCTCGGCGAGGAGTTCATCGACGTCCTCAAGACCCTGCACAAGCTCGGGCTGGACCGCACCGAGAAGGTGAGGGTCGGTGGGGTCGAGGTGTCCCCGCGCGATGTCGTCGCCGCCTGCCTGCCCAACCCCGCCGATCTGGGTCCGAAGATGAAGGGCAAGACCTGCGCCGGGCTGTGGGTGACCGGCACCGGCAAGGACGGTGCGCCGCGGTCGACCTACCTGTACCACGTGGTCGACAACGAATGGTCGATGTCCGAGTACGGCCACCAGTGTGTGGTCTGGCAGACGGCGGTCAATCCCGTTGTCGCGCTGGAGCTTTTGGCCAACGGGACGTGGAGCGGAACCGGCGTGCTGGGTCCAGAGGCGTTCGACGCGGTGCCGTTCCTGGAACTGCTGACCGCCTACGGCTCGCCCTGGGGTGTCAAGGAGCTCTGAGCCCGTCCCCCTGTTCCCGGCGAGCGTGCGTGTCTGCACCCCGACACGCCGCGCAGATCACCGAGTATGCGCACGCTCGCGAGGCCGGTGCCCGCGGTCTCTGCGGGGCGCGAGCGTGCGTGAACTCCTCTCCCGATGCGGCGTGTCGGGTGCAGACACGCACGCTCGCCGGGAAGGGAACGTAGCGTCGGGGGCATGCCAGAAGAGCTCACCGCCGAGCAGGCCGCCGCGCGGCTGAAGTCCACCGACACCCTGGGCATCCCGCTCGGACCCGGTCAACCGCCGACCTTCCTGCAGGCGCTGGGCGAGCGCGACGATTGGACCGACCTGCGGGTGTACGGCGCGCTGCTCGCGGTGCTGACCGAGCTGTTCTCCCGCGAGGGGGTGCACTACCTGTCCGGGTTCTTCGGCCCACTGGAACGTGCGCTGCGGGACAGTGGCGCCGGGGTGGAGTTCGCGCCGGCCGACTTCCGGCGCTTCGGCCCGCTGTTGCAACGCCAGTCGCCGCGGGTGATGACGACCGTCTGCGCACCGCCGGACTCCGACGGTTGGTGCTCGTTGTCGTTGCATGCCGGTGGCACCGTGGACGAATTACGCCGCGCCGGAGCCGATCCCGACCGGCTGCTGATCGTCGAGGCCTCGTCGCAGTTCCCGCGGACCTACGGCCTGGGCGAGAGTCGGCACGCACTGCACGTCGATGAGATCGACATCCTGATCAGCTCCGACGCTGAACCCCTCGCCCTGCCCGGCGGTGACGCCGAACCCACCGACGTGGACCGGGCGATCGCCGAGAACGCCGTCGCCTATATGCCGTCCGGGGTGACGCTGCAGACCGGTATCGGCACCATCCCCAACCAGATCGCAACCCTGCTCGCCGAGGGCGATGGGGACCAATATGGGCTGCACAGTGAGATGTTCACCGACGGCTGCATGAAGCTGCACCGGGCCGGCAAGATCGCCAACACCCGCAAGGGGCAGTACGACGGGGTGAGCGTGACGACGTTCGCCTTCGGGTCGCCGGAACTCTACGCCTGGCTCGACGACAACCGCGATATCGCGTTCCTGCCGGTCGAGATCGTGAACTCACCGGAGGTGATCGCGCAGAACAACCGGATGGTCACCATCAACGGTGCGCTGGCCATCGACATCCAGGGCCAGGTGGTCGCCGACACCATCAACGGCAGCCAGTTCAGCGGGATCGGCGGTGCCGAGGACTTCGTCGCCGGTGCCGGCCTGGAACTCTCGGACCGCTCGCTGATCTGCCTGCCCTCCACCTATGAGAAGGACGGCCGACTGCAGTCGCGGATCGTGCCGTGGTTCGGCGCGGGCGCGGTCATCACCACGCCCCGCCACCATGTCGACGTCATCGTCACCGAATACGGCACCGCGGAGTTGGAGGGCCTGACGGTGCGGGAGCGTGGTGAGGCGCTGGCGGCGATCGCGCACCCGGACTTCCGTGAGGACCTGCTGCGGGCCGCCGAACGCGCGGCGGGCGGACGCTCACCGGTGATCAGATTCGTCTGAGGCCCGCTTGCCTAACTAACAATATGTAAGTTAGCGTCCTGGCATGGCGGAGGACACCCGGCGCTTCGTGGTCATCGGTGGCGGACTGGCGGGACTGGCCGCGGCGGTGTGGCTCGCCGAAGCCGGTAGGAACGTCACCCTGTTGGAGCGGCGCGGCAGCCTCGGCGGTCGCGCCCACGCCATGCGCGCCGAGGCGGTCGACGATCTGCCCGACAACGGCCAGCACGTCATCGCCAGCGGCTACCAACACCTCTACCGCTATCTGAGCAGCGTCGGCACCCGGGAGCACATCGCGTTCCCGAAATCCTCGACGCTGCGCTGGCCCGACGGTCGCAAGGTCACCATGCACACCACCGGACTCGGCGCGGTCCGCACACTTTTCGGTGTGCACCCGGACGCGAGCTGGGCCGACCGACTGCGCGCGGCGCGGGCCACCGTGCTGCTCGGCTGGCAGGCGATCCGGCAGCCTGCCGATCTGGCCGATCTGTCCACCGAACAGTGGTTCGACCGCGTCGGCATGCCGGCCCCGGCCCGAGAAGCGTTGTGGGACTGGCTGGCTCTTGGCATCGCCGCCGAACCCGTCGCGCAGGAATCGGCGAAGGTCTTCGCAAACGTGCTCGGCACCGGAATCCGCCTCGCGGTGAAGCACCGCACTCCGGTCACCATCGGCTACCCGACCGTCGACCTGGACACCCTCTACATCCAGGGGGCGCTGCGGGTCTTCGAGGAGCGCGGTGTCGACGTCCGCTATCGCGCGGTCGCCCGCCGCATCCGCATCGAGAACGGCGCGGTGACCGGCGTCCTGCTGGCCGACGGATCCGAGGTCGAGGCCGACGCCGTCGTCTGCGCCGTCCCCAACTCCCACATCGGCGGACTGCTCGACGACCTCCCCGAGCACTCCGAGATCTATTCTGCAGCTGACAAACTCGGCTACACCCCGATCGTCAGCACCAACCTCTACCTGGACCGTCCGCTGGGTACCGAGTCCGCATTCGAGGGCTTGATCGGCGGTACCGGCGTCATCGACGAGGTGTTCGACCGGCAGATCATGCACGGCCGCAGCACCGAGAAGGCCTGGTTGTACTGCCTGACCACCAGTGGCGCCTACGAACAGATCCACAAGAGCAACGACGAGATCGTCGCCGAACAACTCGCGCTGTTGCGCCGCTACTACCCGGCCGCCGAGCAGGCGAACGTCATCGAAGCGCAGGTCGTCAAGATGCCGCGCGCGACGTTCTCCCAGGTGGTCGGGCTGGATGCGCTGCGGCCGCCGCAGCGCACCTCGGTGCCGTCGCTGGTGCTGGCCGGAGACTGGACCGCCACCGACTGGTCGGCCACCATGGAAAGTGCCGTGCAGAGCGCGGCCAAGGCCGTCGATCTGCTGCTGCGATGACGCGCCGCAGACTCAGCGGAGCGCAGCGCCGCGCGCAACTGCTGGACGTCGCCCGCGACATCGTCGCCGCCGACGGGTATCCCGCGCTGACCGTCGAGCGGGTCGCCGCGCAGTCGGGCGTCACCAGAGCGGTTGTCTATCAACAGTTCACCGACCTCAGCGGATTGACCGAGGCGATGCTGGACCGGGAGGCCGCGGTCGCGTTCGCCGGGATGGGTTCGGTCGAGTCGGCTTCCGGAATCGACGAACTGGGGCGCGGCATCCTGGCCTATCTGCACGCGGCACCGGCGAGTTGGCGCATCATCCTGCGGCCGCCCGACGGTGCCCCCGCCGGCGTGCGGCAGCGCATGGAGATCGGCCGGGCCTACGCCCGGCGGGTCGCGGGCCGGCACCTCGGTGCCGATCCCGATGCCACCGCCATCCGAATCCTGTTGGCCGCCATCGAGGAACTGGCCCGGCTGCATCTCGACGATCCGGTAGCGCATCCGGACGACGAGGTACTGGCCCACCTGCGCTCGCTGACGGCGTGGGCTACAGCGGGTTCAGGATCCGGTTGAGGAACTGGCGGGTGCGTTCCTCCTTCGGATCACCGATCACCGCTGCCGGCGGACCCTGCTCCAGGATGATGCCCTGGTCGGTGAACAACACCTGATCGGAAACCTGCTTGGCGAACTGGATCTCGTGGGTCACGATCACCAGCGTCCAGCCGTTGTCCGCCAGATCTTTGATCACCGCGAGCACCTCACCGACCAGTTCCGGGTCCAGCGCCGAGGTCGGCTCGTCGAACAGCACCACCTTCGGCTTGAGCGCCAGCGCCCGGGCGATCCCGACGCGCTGCTGCTGGCCACCGGAGAGCTGGAACGGGTATTGGTCGGCCTTGGCGGCCAGGCCGACCTGCTCCAACAGCGTGCGCGCCTCGGCGACGGCCTCCTCCTTCGGCCGCTTCTGCACGATCACCGGACCCTCGATCACGTTCTGCAGCACCGTCTTGTGCGGAAAAAGGTTGTGCCCCTGGAAGACGAAGCCGCTGCGCGACTGGAAGCGGCGCACCTCGGGTTTGGGAGTGGGGGTGGAGAAGTCGATCTCGACATCGTCGACACGGATCACCCCGGCGTCGGCCCGGTCGAGGGCGTTCAGTGTCCGCAACAGCGTGGTCTTACCCGAGCCGGAGGGTCCGATGATGGCGGTCGCCGTGCCGGTGGCCACCTTGAAGGACACCCCGCGCAGCACTTTGTTCTCGCCGAACGCCTTCTCGACATCGGTCGCCTCGATTGTGTATTCGACGCCTCCGGCGTCGGTCGTATGCTCGGTCATCGCGCCACATACCTTTCCAGTCGGTGCTCCACCCGGGCCTGGCCGAAGGACAGCACCAGGCAGATCACCCAGTAGTAGATTGCCGCCGTGCCGTAGAGCGCGAAGAACTCGAACGTCGGCGCCGCCACGATCTGGGCCTGCCGCAGCAGTTCGGTGACCAGGATGGTCGAGGCCAGCGATGTGTCCTTCACCAGTGATATCAAGGTGTTCGACAACGGGGGCACCGCAACGCGGGTGGCCTGGGGCAGGATGATCCGCCGCAGTGCACCCGTGTAGTTGTATCCGATGGTCTCGGCCGCCTCCCACTGTCCCTTCGGCACGCTCAGGATCGCCGAACGGATGATCTCGGCCGCATAACCGCCGACGTTGAGACTGAAGGCGATCACCGCTGCCGGGAAGGGGTCGATCTTCACCCCGAACTCGGGCAGCGCGTAGAACACGATGAACAACTGCACCAGCAGCGGTGTGCCGCGAATGATCGAGATGTAGAAGCGGGCGATGTTGCTCAGCACCACATTCGAGGACAATCGCGCCAGCGCCACGCCCAGCGCGAGCACCAGGCCGATCGCGAAGCTGATGATGGTCAGCGGGATCGTCATCGTCAACGCTGCCTTGGCCAGCGGCCACAGGTTGTCGGCGATCAATTCCCACGCCGAACGCGCCTGGGGTGCCGGTTGATCGGTGGCCTGCTGGGCAGGTTGCCCCTGGGGGCTGCCGGTCGCGTCGGCCTTCAGGTACTTCTGCGAGATCTCGGTGAGTGTGCCGTCGGCGCGCAGTTCGTCGAGCGCGCCGTTCAGTTCGGGCAGCAGTCCGCTGTTCTTGCGGGCAGCGAAGCCTTGATCGCTGGTTTCACCGGTCTGTGCGGCAATCTTCACCGAGGTGTCGCCGGTCTCGGCAAGGTAGGCGTAGACCGCCACGCTGTCGTTGACCGTGGCATCCACCCGGCCCTGGTTGAGCAGTGTGATGGCCTGCGCGAAACCTTCCACCGCCTGCACATCGGCCCCGGCATCGCGGGCCACCTGGGCCCAGTTGCTGGTGATCGACTGCGCGGTGGTCTTGCCTCGCAGGTCCTCCAGTGATGTGATCGAATCGTCGTCGGCCCGGGTGACGATCACTCCCTCGCCGACCGTGTACGGCTGGGACAGATCGTATTTGGCCTGTCGCTCGGGATTGATGGTGACCTGGTTGGCGACCACGTCGAACCGGTTGGCCTCCAGTGCGGCGAAGATCGAGTCCCACGGCGTCTCGACGAATTCCACCGGTACACCCAGCTTCTCACCGACCGCACGGGCGACGTCCACGTCATACCCGGTCAGCTGATTGGTCGCCGGATCGTGATAGCTGAACGGGGCGTAGGTGCCTTCGGTGCCGACGCGCAGCACGCCGGCCTCCCGGATGGGGGTGGACGCGGGCGAGCCGGTGGCGTCGGCCTTGAGGTAACGCTGGGAGATCTCGGCGAGGGTGCCGTCGACGCGCAGCTCGCTGAGCGCGCGGTCCAGCTCGGGCAGGTAGCCGCTGTCCTTGCGGGCGGCGAAGCCCTGCTCGCTCTTCTCCCCGACGGTGCCGGCGATCTTGACCGACTTGTCGCCGGTCTCGGCGAGGTAGGCGTAGACGGCGATGCTGTCGTTGATGACGACATCGACGCGCCCCTGATTGAGCAGGGTGATGGCCTGGGTGAAGCCCTCCACGGCCTCGACGTTCGCGCCGGCGTCGCGCGCGACCTGCGACCAGTTGCTGGTCGCGTTCTCGGCGGCCGTCTTGCCACGCACGTCGGCCAGGGTCTTGATGGTGTTGTCGTCGGCCCTGGTGACGATGACGCCTTCGCCGACGGTGTAGGGCTGAGACAGGTCGTATTTGGCCTGTCGCTCGGGATTGATGGTGACCTGGTTGGCGACGATGTCGAAGCGGTTGGCCTCCAGTGCGGCGAAGATCGAGTCCCACGGTGTCTCGACGAATTCGACCCGCACGTCCAGCTTTTCGCCGACGGCCTTCGCGACGTCGACGTCGTAACCGACGAGCTCACCGGTATTGGGATCGTGGTAGCTGAACGGTGAGTACACCCCCTCGGTGCCGACCCGCAGCACACCGGCCGCCTGGATGGGGTCCTTGCCCGCATCACCGGAGGAGCCGCAGGCCGCGACGCCGGCGATGACGAACGCGCCGAGAAGGAGGGCGAGCAGGACCCGCCGGAGGTTTCCGAACACGGCCGGACGGTAGCAATGACCGCCCGCCGGGGCCAGGGTTTCGCTCACACCGGGCGGTATACCCACGGTTGGCGCGGTAATGCCGCGGGATCGAATTCGGCCAGCATGCCCTCCAGCGTGCGTGCCCGGTATCCCAGCGAGTCCGCGATGAGGGCCAGCGCATGGTCGACACCGAGTTCGGCCAGCGTCACCGCACCGTCGCGTTTGGCCAGCCGCTTACCCTCGACGTTGAGCACCAACGGGACATGTGCATAGCTGACCGACGGATAGCCGAGCAACCGGGCCAGGTAGGCCTGCCGCGGTGACGAGGACAACAGGTCGTCACCGCGCACCACCTGATCGATGCCGCCTGCGGCATCGTCCACGACGACCGCCAGGTTGTAGGCCGTCACACCGTCACCGCGGCGCAGCACGAAATCGTCCACCACGCCGGTGAACTCGCCGTGCAGCAGATCGACCACGGTGAACGGGGCGTTGTCGCTGCGCAGCCGCAGCGCCGGCGGACGGTCGTGCTCCGGAGGGCGCACCCGGTCGCGGCAGGTGCCCGGGTACGCGCCCTCCGGTGCGTGCGGCGCCCGCGGCGCGGCCAGGATATCCTTTCTGCTGCAATAGCATTCGTATACCAGCCCGCGGTCGCGCAGATCGCCGATGACGGTGTCGTAGCGCGCGGTGTGCGCGGTCTGGAACTCGGGTGGATCGTCGGCATCGACGCCGATGGCGGCCAGGTCGGCGAGTTGGCGGGAGGCCACCTCGGTGAATGTGCGATCGTCGAGATCTTCCACCCGGATCAGGAAGCGACGACCGGTGGACCGGGCGAACAGCCACGCCAGCGCGGCGGTGCGCAGGTTGCCGATGTGCAGGTCGGCCGACGGGCTCGGCGCGAACCGGCCCGCGCCGGCAGGGCTGATCATGCCGGCAATTTAACCCCTGCCCGGGCCTGCTCCACACAAGCCGCCCACCGGGAACCCGGCACCTGCACCGCAGATTCGGCCGGGAAGGCGCTGGAGATCACCAGGTCGGGATGTTCGTGGCCGAGGACGTGCAGGCTGTCCCGCAGGGTCGCGGCGTCGCTGTACCCCGGCAGGTAACCGGCCGCCCAGTCGCCGTCCTCGCCGAGGAATATGGTGTCGCCGGTGAACAGGTAGCTCTGGCCGTTGGCCCCGGGCACCAGGTAGCAGGTGCTGCCCGGGGTGTGGCCGGGGGTCGGGATCACCTCGATGCCCGCGGCGTCGACATGACGGCCGGCCAGCGGGACATCAATGGTGGCGTACTTGCCGATATCGGCCTCTTCGATGGCAGGGGCGTGCAGCACGGCACCGAACCGCTCCTTGATGATGCCCAGTTGCGGGCCGGCCTCGTCGCGGTGGGACAGATACTGGTGGGCCACCCCGCCGAGAGCGGTGATCGCGTCGAAATCGGCGTCGGTCGCGGTGCTGTAGAACAGCACGTTCCCGTGCTGACCGCCGGTCCACAGGTAGGCGTGCGTGGTCAGGCCGGGGAACGGATTGTCGGGCCGGGTCTCCCACAGGTCGCTGCGGATCTGCCGCATGGTTCCTCCTCGATGTCGGATGCCTCCACCCTGCGACCTGAACCGTTGTTGAGGTCAAGAGGGCACTTCTCGCAAACCGCCACGGCAATGCTGTGCAGTCGCTTAGCATCGGGTGATGCCGACCACCAAGCCCGGGATCTGCCGCATCTGTTCCGCGCATTGCGGGGTGCTCGCCACCGTCGCCGACGGCAAACTCGTCAAGGTCACCGGCGACCCGGACAACCCGATGTTCCAGGGCTACACCTGCGACAAGGGCCGGGCATTGCCCGATATCCACAACAATCCGCACCGGCTGCTGCACAGCCAGAAACGCACCGCCGACGGCGGGTACGCACCCATCGCGTCCGAACAGGCCACCGACGAGATCGCGGCGAAGCTGCAGCACCTCATTGCCGAGTACGGTCCCCGCTCGGTGGCCATCTACCTGGGCACCAACGGGCTGCCGTATCCAGCCTCGGCGTTGACCGCCAATGCGTTCATCCGGGCCATCGAATCGCCGATGTTCTTCACCGCCAACACCATCGACCAACCCGGTAAACAGATCGCACTCGCCGCGCACGGCCACTGGCTCGGCGGCGACATCCCCTTCGACGAGGCCGACAGCTGGCTGCTCATCGGGACCAACCCCCTGGTGTCGAAGGCGATCGGCATACCGGGGCAGAACCCGTCACGCAATCTGCGCGAGGCGATCAACCGGGGAATGCGGCTCATCGTCATCGATCCCCGTCGCTCGCAGACCGCAGCGCGGGCGAGCATCCACCTGCAACCCCGACCCGGCGAGGACGCCACCATCCTGGCCGGGATCATCAATCTGATCATCACCGAGAAGCTCTACGATCCGGCATTCGTCGAACAGAACGCAGCAGGTTTCGCCGCACTTGCCGATGCGGTGTCCGGTTTCACCGTCGACTACGTCGCCGAGCGTGCCGACATCCCGCGCGATCAGTTGGTGGAAGCAGCAAGGGTTTTCGCCACCCACGGTGACCGCCCGGGCATGGTCAACGCCGGTACCGGGGCCAACTTCGGACTGCACGGCAGCCTCGTCGAATACCTGTGCCTGTGCCTGACCACCCTCTGCGGCCGCTGGCAGCGCGCTGGGCAACGGGTGACCCGGCCCAACACGCTGATGCCGGCGTTCACGGCCAAGGCCCAGCCGCACCCACCGTACGAGGGCTGGGGTTATGGCGAACGACTGCGGGTCCGCGGGCTCACCGACACCGTCAGCGGGATGCCCACCGCGGCACTGGCCGACGAGATCCTGCTGCCGGGCGAGGGTCAGGTCAAGGCGCTGATCTGCATCGGCGGAAATCCGATGGCGGCCTGGCCGGACCAGCGGAAGACCGAACGCGCCTTGCAGTCACTGGAACTGCTGGTCACCCTGGACACCGAGATGTCGCTGACCTCCCGGCTGGCGCATTACGTGATGGCGCCGAAGATGCAGATGGAAACCCCGGCGATGACGCAGGGCAGCGAACTCATCAAGTACTACACCAGTGGCACCGGGATCCCGGCCGCCTACGCGCAGTACGCGCCGCGACTGGTCGATCCGCCGGCCGGATCGGACCTGATCGAGGAGTGGCAGTTCTTCCTCGGATTGGCCAAACGGATGGACCTGCAGATGTTCTTCGTCAACTTCTTCGGCGGGGGAGGTGGCCGCTTCATGGAGTCCCCGCCGGTGGTGGTCGTCATGGACAAGGACACCGAGTTGACGACCGAGGAGTTGTTCGCGCAGATGTGTGCGAATTCCCGAATTCCGTTGGAAGAGGTGGCCGGCCACGAACACGGCCACATCTTCGACGTCGACGCGGTGGTGCAGGAGCGTGACCCGGAATGCACCGACCGGCTGGACATCGGCAACGCGGCGCTGCTCGGCGAACTCGCCGATGTGCTCGCCGAGGATTTCCGCGCCGCCCGCGCCGACCGGGACCATCCGTTCCGACTCATCCCGCGACGGCACAAGAACTTCATGAACAGCTCCGGAACGCAACTGCCGAAACTCAACGGAGGGAAGGCATACAACCCGGCCTACATGCATCCCGAGGCCATCGCCGATCTCGGCCTGGACTCCGGCAGCCTGGTCACCATCGCCTCGCCACACGACTACATCCCGGCCGTCGTGGAGGCCGACGACACGCTGCGCCGCGATGTCATCGCGATGCATCACGCATTCGGTGGGCTGACCACCGAGGACGACGAAGTGCGCGACCGCGGCAGCAATGTCGGGCGGCTGGTGCCCACCGATATCGAATTCGATGCGATCACCGGGCTGCCGCGTCAGGGCAACATCCCGGTACGGGTGACACCGGTCTAGAGTCCGGGAAGGATGTCGCTGAGCCGGAACGTGATCGGCTCATCGAGCTGTTCGAAGGTGCACGAGCGTGGGTCCCGGTCCGGGCGCCACCGGTTGAACTGGGCCATGTGCCGAAATCTCGGACTTCCCCCGTCGCTGCGCCCGCCCCCGGGACCGCGCTGCATGTGCTCATAGCGCACCTCGACCACCCGCTCGGGCCGGAGCGGGACGAACGACAGGCTCTTCTCCGGATTCCAGCGTGAGTTCGCCGTGCGTCGCACCGACGGTTCCACCGGGATGTGCTCGGCCCAGTTCCACGGGTGGTTGTCGAATGTGGTGACCAGCGGCTGTAATTCGTCGAACAACTCGCGGCGCCGAGCCATCGTGAACGCCCCGATGACGCCGACGGAGGCGAGTGCGCCGGCCCGGTCGTACAGGCCGAGCATGAGCGATCCGATGGCGTCGTCACCGGATTTGTGCAGCCGGTAGCCGGCCACCACGCAATCGGCGGTGCGCACATGCTTGACCTTGAACATGACCCGCTTGTCCGGTTGGTAGACCCCGTCGAGCGGTTTGGCGATCAGACCGTCCAGCCCGGCGCCCTCGAAATCGGTGAACCAGCGGGCTGCGGTGTGTTCGTCGGTGGTTGCCGGGGTCAGGTGGAAGGTGGGCCCGCAGCCGGCCAGTGCCGCGGTCAGCGCCGCCCGCCGGTCGGCGAACGGCCGCCCGGTCAGGTCCTCGTCGCCGACGGCGAGCAGATCGAAGGCGATGAAGGCGGCCGGTGTCTCGGCCGCCAGCTTGCTCACCCGCGACGCCGCGGGGTGCAGCCGCAACTGCAATGCCTCGAAATCGAGCCCCGAGTCACCGGCGATCACGATCTCACCGTCGACCACGCAGCGCGGGGGCAGTTCGGTGCGGGCGGCGGCGACGAGTTCGGGAAAGTAGCGTGTCAGTGGCCGCTCGTTACGGCTGCCCAGTTCCACCTCGTCACCGTCGCGGAACAGGATGGAGCGGAAGCCGTCCCATTTCGGTTCATACGATGCGCCGTGCGGTATCCCGCGCACCGATTTGGCGAGCATCGGGGACACCGGTGGCATGACGGGCAGTCTCATCATGATCCAAGATAGACCGCATGGATGCAGAGCACTTCTGGTCGGCAGCCAACCGCCACCTGGTGCGTTACGGCGCGTCGTTCGTGCCTCGAATCATCACCGCCGCCAAGGGGTGTCATGTCTATGACGAGAACGGTGCGGCCATCCTGGACTTCACCTCCGGCCAGATGAGTGCCGTGCTCGGGCATTCGCACCCCGACTTGGTGGCATGCGTCAGCGAGTCGATGAGGACTCTCGACCACCTTTACAGCGGCATGCTGAGCCGGCCGGTGGTCGACTTCGCCCGGGCACTCGCGGCCACGCTGCCGGCGGGGCTGGACAAGACACTGCTGCTCACCACCGGTGCCGAATCCAACGAGGCCGCCATCAAGATGGCCAAGCTGTACACCGGGCGCTACGAGGTGGTGTCCTTCGACCGGTCCTGGCACGGGATGACCTCCGGGGCCGCGTCGGCCACCTTCAGCGCCGGTCGCCGTGGCTACGGCCCCCCGCTGCCGGGCAATCTGACCCTGCCGACCCCGAACGCCTATCGATCGCCGTTCCGGCATGCCGACGGTAGCTACGACTGGTCCACCGAGCTCGACTACGGGTTCGCGATGATCGACGCGCAGTCCGCGGGCAGTCTGGCGGCCTGCCTGGTCGAGCCGATCCTGTCCTCCGGCGGCATCATCGAACCGCCGGTCGGCTATCTGCGCCGGCTCAGGGAGCGGTGCGATGAACGGGGCATGCTGTTGATCCTCGATGAGGCGCAGACCGGGATCGGACGGACCGGGACCATGTACGCGTTCGAGCGTGACGGCGTCGTGCCCGATCTGCTGACACTGTCCAAGACGCTCGGCGCGGGCCTCCCGGTTGCGGCTGTGGTGACCACCTCCGAGATCGAAAACATCTGCCACGAACGGGGTTTCCTGTTCTTCACCACCCATGTGTCCGATCCGCTGGCCGCGGCGGTGGCGCTGACGGTGCTCACCGTGGTGGAACGCGACGGGCTGGTGCAGCGTGCGGCTGACCTCGGTGTTCGGCTGCGGGCGGGTCTCGACGAGCTGCATCAGCGGCACGAGCAGGTCGGCGACATCCGCGGTCGCGGGCTGTTGCAGGGAATGGAGTTGGTGGCCGACAAGACCAGCAAGGCCCCGGCCGACGCGCTGGGCGCCGAGGTCACCGCGGCCTGCCTCAAGCGCGGACTGCACATGAACATCGTGCAGCTACCGGGGATGGGCGGCATCTTCCGGATCGCGCCGCCGCTGACCATCACCGAATCCGAACTCGACGAGGGCCTGGGCATCCTGGGAGACGCGTTGGCCGACGTGCTCTAGCCCGACACAGAGCCGAACAGTGAAACCGGCCGCGGTCGGGCGGTGCGGCGCAGGCACCTGGTGGTGGCGCGCCGCAGCACACTGCATCAGGCGCGTTGCAACTCCGCACGGATGACGGCGACGAAGTTGTCGACGTCCTCGGCGGTGGTGTCCCAGGCGGTCATCCAGCGCACCTCGCCGCGACCCCGGTCCCAGTCATAGAAGCGCACCTGATCGCGGATGCGGTCGGCCGCGTCGGTGGGGAGGGTGGCGAAGATGGCGTTGGCCTGGCTGTCTTGGGTGAAGGCCAGGCCGGGTAACGACGCTGCCTCCAACGCGGTGCGCAGTCGCTGAGTCATCGCGTTGGCGTGCCGGGCGCTGCGCAACCCCAGTTCGTCCTCGAACAGGCTCAGCAGTTGTGCCGAAGCGAACCGCATCTTGCTGGACAGCTGCATCAGCAGCTTGCGCAGGTAGACCAGCCCGTCGACGCGATCGGGGTCCAGCACCACCACGGCCTCCGCACCCAGCAGTCCGTTCTTGGTGCCACCGAGGCTGAGCACGTCGACGCCGGCATCGGTGGTGAAGGCGCAAAACGGGACATCCAGGGCGGCGGCCGCGTTCCACAAGCGCGCCCCGTCCACGTGCACAGCCATCCCGTGCGAGTGCGCGAAATCGGTGATGGCGCGGATCTGTTCGGGGGTGTAGAGGGTGCCCATCTCGGTGGACTGGGTGATGCTGACGGCCAGCGGTTGGGCACGGTGTTCGTTGCCCCATCCGTGCGCCTCGCGGGCGATCAGGTCGGGGCTCAGCTTGCCGTCCGGGGTGGGAACGGTCAGTAGCTTGTGGCCCATCACGCGTTCCGGGGCGCCGGCCTCGTCGGTGTTGATGTGCGCGGTCTGTGCGGTGATCACCGCACCCCAGCGCGGCAGCAGCCCGGTCAGCGCCACGACGTTGGCCCCGGTGCCGTTGAACACCGGGAACGTTTCGGCGGCTGCGCCGAAGTGAGAGCGGACGACCTCCCGCAATCTGGCGGTGTATGCGTCCTCGCCGTAGGCGATCTCGTGTCCGCCGTTGGCCGCGGACAGTGCGGCGAGCACCTCGGGGTGGACGCCCGCGTAGTTGTCGCTGGCGAAACCGCGCCGGCCGGGATCGTGGAGTGTGGTGACAGGCACCAGCCCATTCTCCCAGTGCGGCGGTTGCTGCCGGCGCGGTGCCGATAGATTGCTCTCATGGTGCTCGCGGCCGAAGAAGAGGCGATCGTCCGAACTGTCCGGGAGTTCGTCGACAAGCAGGTCAAGCCGGTGGTGCGCGAGCTCGAGCACGCCAACACCTATCCCGAGGACCTCATCGAGACGATGAAGGAGATCGGTATCTTCGGCCTGTCCATCCCGGAGCCCTACGGATTCGGCGCGGTGTCGATGCCCTGCTATGTGCAGGTGGCCGAGGAATTGGCGCGCGGCTGGATGAGTCTGGCCGGGGCGATGGGCGGCCACACCGTGGTGTCCAAGCTGATTCTGCTCTTCGGTACCGAGGATCAGAAGCAGACGTATCTGCCACGGATGGCCACCGGCGAGCTGCGCGCCACGATGGCACTCACCGAACCCGGCGGCGGCTCGGACCTGCAGGCCATGCGCACCGTGGCCCGCCGCGACGGTGATGACTACGTGATCGACGGGGCCAAGACCTGGATTTCCAATGCCCGCCGCTCGGATCTCGTTGCGCTGCTGTGTAAAACCGACCCGGATGCCACGCCGGCGCACACCGGGGTGTCCATTCTGCTGGTGGAGAAGGTGCCGGGCTTCACCATCTCCAAGGATCTGCCCAAGCTCGGTTACAAGGGCGTCGAAGCCTGCGAGCTGAACTTTGCCGGTGCGCGGGTTCCCGCGGGTGCGCTGCTCGGCGCCGATGAGGGCAAGGGCTTCGCGCAGATGATGAAAGGTCTTGAGGTGGGCCGACTTCAGGTCGCCGCCCGAGCCACCGGAGTCGCCCGGGCGGCCTTCGAGGATGCCCTGCGATACGCCCAGGACCGGGAGAGCTTCGGCAAGCAGATCTGGGAGCACCAGGCGGTGGGGAACATGCTTGCCGATATGGGTACCAAACTGGCCGCCGCCCGGGCCCTGTTGCTCTCGGCTGCCGAGAAGTTCGACTCGGGTGAGCGGGTGGACATGGAGGCCGGGATGGCCAAGCTGTTCTGTTCGGAGACCGCCATGCAGATCGCCCTCGACGCCGTCCGGGTGCACGGCGGTTACGGCTACTCCACCGAATACGATGTCGAGCGCTATTTCCGGGACGCCCCGTTGATGATCGTGGGGGAGGGCACCAACGAGATCCAGAAGGGCGTCATCGCAAAGCAACTCGTCAAGCGCGGCGGTCTGGGTATCTGAGCGGTCTGGGTATTTGAGCGGTCTGGGTATCTGAGCCGGTCGCGGTGATCTGTTCGCGCAGGATGTCTGCGTGGCCGGCATGCCGGGCGAACTCCTGGATCATCAGGATGAGCGTCCACCGCAGGCTGACGGTGCCCTCCGACGGGGTGTCCATCGTCGCCTCGAGGTCGAACCCGGCCGCGATCTCCCGCGAGCGGTGACTGGCCCGCTCGAACTCGGCGATCACGTCCTCGACGGACTCGTCATCGGCGACGGCGAAGGTTCCCTCGTCGCGCCGGGAGTACCCGTCGCACGCCGACTCGTCGAGGCCGGCCCAGAACCGTTGGAACCAGATCCTTTCCGCGGCAGCAGCGTGCTTGATCAGCGCGATCGGAGTGGTCAGTGAGACGACGAGCCGGCGCCGGGCGTCGGCGTCGGACAGTCCCCGCACAGTGGCGATGAGCGCCTCGCGGTTGGCGTCGAGCATGTGCTCGAGGATCGCGCGCTCGGTGCCGGTGGTGACCATGTCGTGCTCCGTCCAGGGTGGATCGGACGCCGACGGTCGTGCCGCCGACGCCGGTGTGGATGTGGGTGTGGGTGCTGAAATGTCAGCCAGATCACGGACCCGCAGAGTGCGGCCGTTCGCACTGAGTATGGAACGTGACGCCGCGACTGTAAACCCCGGCCGGGCGGGACCGCCCGGCCTGCCGGTCACGACGAATGGGAGTCTGCGATCCCGTTGCCGCCGAACGCATCCACCAATTCCGGGACTTCCCGCAGGTGGCTGCGTAACACGCTGACGCAGGCGTCGGCATCCGCGCTGCTCATCGCGGTCATCAGGGCGCGATGTTCGGCCTCGATGGTGGACAACCGGCCCGGCGCCTCGACGAGGGTGCGGGTGCCGAGGCGCACCTGACGGGGTTGCAGCGTGTCGTAGAGGTCGGCGATCACGGCGTTGCGCTGATGGCGCACGATCGCCGCATGGAACATCTGGTCGAGCTGAGCGAATCTGTTCCAGTCCCGATCCACGCCGGCCTGCTCCATCTGAGCTATCAGGGCATCGGCGGAATCCGGCGGGCCTGCCCGCCGCGCGCAGATGGTGCGCAGCGCCTCGGATTCCAGCAGGAACCGCGCCTGGTAGATCTCGCGCATCTCGGCCGCGGTGACCACGCGCACCTGTGCTCCGCGCCGGGGGAGTAGTTCGATGTACCGCTCGACCTGGAGTCGTTGCAGTGCTTCGCGGACCGGGGTGCGGGAGGTGCTCACTTTCTCGGCGAGCGCCACCTCATCGATGAACTCGCCCTCGGCGAAGTCGCCGCGCAGGATCGCGTCGCGGATCCATTCGTAGGCGCGCTGGCCCGCGGACGGCTTGCTGGACGACATGACAAGCATTCAACCATTTACACGCCGTGCATTTTTGTTGTATACAAGGTGTCGACAAGTTGTGTTTTGGGCCGTGTCCGCGTCGAAAGGTGCCCTATGTCATCGCCAACAGATCCGAGCCCGGCTCGCCTGGATGCGCACGTCGCGATCTGGCTCACCGAGCCCTCGACGGCATCGGTCGAGATGGGTCGCCTTGCCGGATACGACAGCGTCGTACTCGACATCGAGCACGGTTGTTTCGATCTGCGTGAACTCGACGCGATCATCCCGTTCATCCGCGCCACGGGCATGCGGGTGATCGCCAAGGTGCTGGGCCCGGAGCGGGGGCCGATCCAACAGGCACTCGACTTCGGTGCCGACGCGGTGGCGATTCCGCACATCACCTCTGCCGAGCACGCCGCCGAGATCTGCGGATTCGCCAAGTTCCCGCCCCTGGGTGACCGGTCCTTCGCCGGCGGGCGGACCTCGCAGTACCGCGGCTTCACCGACGGTTGGGTCGCCGACCAGGACCGGGGCACGCACTGCTATCCGATGATCGAGGATGCCTCCGCGTTCGCCGAGATCGAGGCCATCCTGGCCCTGCCCGTCGTCGACGGCATCTTCATCGGACCGTCCGATCTGTCGCTGCGCCGTGACCGGGGCGCATACGCGGTGACCGAGGCCGACCTGACCGACCTGCGCCACCTCGCCGGTGCGGCGAACGCCGCCGGCAAACCGTGGCTGCTGCCGGCCTGGAGCGCCGCCGAACAGAAGCTCGCAGTGCAGGAGGGCGCGCACACCATCGTCGCCGCGATGCAATACGGGGCCATGCTGGCCGGTTTCACCGCGACCCGACAGAATCTGCAGCAGATCCAGTCCGAGGTGGTGGGCGCCCGATGAACCTGACCGCCGCCATCGCACAGTTCGCACCCACCGAGGACAAGGCTGCGAACATCCAGACCATGGTCGATCTGCTCGGGCGGGCCGCAGCCCGCGGCGCCGAATTGGTCGTGCTGCCCGAGTACGCCGTCTTCACGGTGCCCACCATGGACGACCGCTTCGTCGAGACCGCCGAACCGTTGGACGGTCCGTCGGTCACCCGATTGGCCGAGCAGTCGGCGAATCTCGGCCTCACCGTCATCGTCGGTGTGAACGAATCCGCCACCGACGGCCGGATTCACAACACGTTGGTGGCGCTGCAGGATGGCGCCGTCGCTGCGGTGTACCGCAAGGTGCACCTCTACGACGCCTTCGGCTACAAGGAATCCGACCGGGTCATCGCCGCAGACCCGGCGGCGCCGCAGCTGTTGGAGCTCAACGGGTTCACGATCGGCATGCAGACGTGTTACGACCTGCGGTTTCCCGAGACCTCCCGGAGTCTCGTCGACGCAGGCGCCGATGTGATCGCACTGCCAGCCGAATGGGTGCCCGGACCGCTCAAGGAGTACCACTGGAACACGCTGCTGCGGGCGCGGGCGATCGAGAATACTGTCTATGTTCTTGCCGCCGACCAGATTTCGCCGGCCGGCTCGGGTAACAGCACCATCCTGGACCCGATGGGCATCCCGCTCGCCGCGCTCGGCGAGGCGGCCGGTGTCGGGGTCGCCGTGCTGGAGCGCGACCGGATCAACCATGTCCGTACCGTCAACCCGGCCCTGACGCTGCGGCGTTACCGGGTCCAGCCGGAGACCTGAGATGGGCGGCGCGCGGCGGATCGCCGCGGCGATGGTGACGGTCGCAACCGCGTCGGCGTTGGTGTCCTGTGCACAGGACGACGGCCGGTACGTGCTGCACTACACCACCTACTCGTCACCCACCTCGGACCAATCACTGACCGTGCAACGTTGGGCGAAAGAGGTCGAGGATCTCACCGACGGTGGGGTGCAGGTCCGGTTCCATTACTCGCAGAGTCTGGTGGGCGCCGACGAGTCGGTGCAGGCCACCCTGGACGGACGGGCCGACCTGGCGCAGGTCGGCTCGCTCTACGCCGCGTCCGATCTGGCCATGTACACCGTCATCGAGTTGCCGTTCGAGACGAAGAACCCCGAAGTCCAGATGACGGCCATCGAGCGCCTCTATGCCGAAAACGACACCTACCGTGACGATTTCGACAGGCAGGGTGTGCACCTGCTGTTCCCGCTGCCGCTGGGCATTGCCGTGGTCGGCTTGAAAGAACCGGCCGCGGTGCCCGCTGATCTGGCCGGCCGCAGCATCCGCTCCGGCGGGCTGACCTCCGAGGCGCTGCTCACTGTCGGGGCGAACCCGGTCGCCATGACGGCAACCGATGTCTATGAGTCGATGGAACGCGGTGTGGTGGACGGCTATACGTCGCTGGCCATCGCCAATCTTCCGACGTTCGGGTTGGCGCGCAACACGCCGTACCTCATCGACCCCGGCATCGGTAGCTACGGCTCGTCGATCGTGGTGATCAACTCCGAACTGCTCGCGGGCATGCCCGAGGAGTATCAGGATGCCCTCGCGCAGGCATCCGAGAACGCCATCCCCAACGGGCTGGAGGAGATGGACGCCCTCGGCGAACGGGCCTGCACCGAGTTGCGCGAGACCGGGACACAGCTGTCGTCGATGCCCGCGGACTCCGTCGGGACGTGGAAGCAACAGGCCGGAATCGCCGAGCAATGGGTCGAGCGGTACACCGAGCGCGGCTATGACGCCGAGGGTGTGCTGGCGGACTATCGCCGGATCGTCGGCGAGGAATCCGCCCGCTCGGCCTACGCCGACCCGTTCATCGAATGCCTGAAAGGACAGGGCCGGTGAGCGCAGACGTCACCTTGCCCAGGCCGCTGACGGTGGTGATCCGCGGTCTCGGGCTGGCCGCCGGGGTGTTGTTGCTGCTGATCATCCTGCTGACCGTCGCCGATGTGGTCAGCCGGAATCTGCGCGATCGCTCGATCGTCGGCACTGTCGACATCACGACGATGCTGCTGGTGGCCACGGCCTATCTGGGTCTGGCATCGGCAGAGGCCGACGGTCGGCACGTCTCCGTCGAACTCATCGAGAGCAGATTGGGGGCGCGGACGAAACTGGTGTTCTCCGTGCTGCGCTCGGCACTGTTGGTAGGGCTCGGCGTGCTGATGACCTGGGGACTGACCGAGGTGCTGATCAGCGCGGCCGAGCGGGGTGAGACCACCAACGACATCCTGCGACTGCCGACCTGGCCGGCAAAGGTCGTCCTGCTCATCTCCTTCGCGGCCTTCTTCGTCGTCGCCATCTGGCGTGAACTGCTGATCTTCTCCACCGCCCGCACGGAACAGAAAGGGGCACAACGATGACCGCTTCCACCATCGGTGCACTGATCGTCGTGCTGGCCCTGTTCTTCGCGCTGCTGGCCATCCGGCTACATGTCGGGCTGGCGTTGATGCTCTCGGCACTGGCCGGGGTCCTCATCCTGCGCGGCACCGGTGCCGCGGTGAGCACGGTGGCCAATCAGCCGTTCTCCACCGCGGCCGACTACTCGCTGACGATCATCCCGTTGTTCATCGTGATGGGCGTGTTCGCGGTCCGGGCAGGGCTTGCGCAGGCGGCCTTCGACCTGGCCACGTCGGCGTTCCGACGGCTGCCGGGCGGGCCCGCGCTCGCCTCGCTGGCCGGGTCGGGGATGTTCGCCGCCGTCACCGGCTCCAGTGTCGCGACGGTCGCGACGATGGCCCGCGTGTCGACCGATGCCATCGTGCGGGCCGGCTACAACATCAAACTCGCCGCGGGCGTGGTCTGCGCCGGCGGAACGCTCGGCGTACTGATTCCGCCCTCGATCGTGCTGGTGCTCTACGGTGTGGTCACCGAGGAGAGCATCGGGCAGCTGCTCATCGCCGGTATCGGACCCGGCCTGCTGACCATCGCCGTCTACGCGGTGACGATCGTCGCGCTGGTGGCCTGGCAGCGTCGTCGCGCCGCGAACCGGGCCGAGGCGCTGGTCGCCACCACTGGATCGGGTTGGGCGACAGGCGAGGTCACGGATGCACCGGAGGATCCGCGCAGCCGGGACATCACCGGCTTTCTGTATCTCGTCGTCATCTTCGCGGTATCGGTCGGCACCATCTACCTCGGGGTGGCGACCCCCACCGAGGCGGCGTCCTTCGGCGCGTTCGCCGCGCTGATCATCCTGCTGCTGCGCAGCCGCCCGTCGGCGTGGCTGCGCAACATCGAGGAGTCCCTGCGGGAGGCGGTCGGGCTGACCGCGATGACGTTCCTCTTGATGGTCGGGGCGGGCGTGTTCACCTACGTGCTCGCCCTCAGCGGCGCGAGCACCTCGCTGGTGACCGCGGTGACGGCGGCCGACCTGCCGCCCTACGTGGTGCTGGTGGCCTGTCTGGCGGTGCTGCTGCCCCTCGGGATGTTCCTGGACGGGATCTCGATGATCCTGATCGCCGCACCGCTGCTGCACCCGATCCTCACCGGGTACGGCTTCGACGGGATCTGGATCGGTGTGCTGGTAGTCAAGGTCGCCGAGATGGCCTTGATCACCCCGCCGGTCGGCATGAACGCGTTCGTCTACTCCGGCGCGGTTCGCGAGGCCGGTCTTGGCCGGGTCTTCCGCGGCATCGTGCCGTTCGTGGTGGCGGACCTGATCGTCGTCGCGCTGCTGATCGCCTTCCCCGCGGTGGTCACCTTCCTGCCATCGATGTCCGGGGCGCAATAGCGGTGCGATGACATTGCCGGGGTACCCGGGTCTACGTGAATATGGATGTTGTGGACCTCCCGGTCATGCCTCCGCTGGAGCCGATGCTGGCCAAGGCGCAGACGAAGGTGCCCGACGAGCCGGGCGTGTGGTCCTATGAGCCGAAGTGGGACGGTTTCCGGGCGCTGGTCTTCCGCTCTCGTGACGCCGTGGTGCTGTTGTCGCGTAGCGGTAAGGACCTCGGCCGGTACTTCCCGGAAGTCGTCGACGCGGTCCGCGATGAGCTCGCGCCCCGCTGTGTGCTGGACGGGGAAATCGTGGTCCCGCGGGAGATCGCCGGCCGGACCCGGCTGGACTGGGAGTCGCTCAGCCAGCGCATCCATCCCGCCGAGAGCCGCATCGCGCGACTGTCGAAGGAGACACCGGCGCACTTCATCGGCTTCGACGCACTCGCCGTCGGCGACACGGGACTGCTGAAAGAGCCGTTCCGGGTGCGCCGGGCGGCGTTGCTGGAGGCCGTGGACGAACGGGACTGGTGCCATGTCACCCGCACCACCGAGGAGTCCGCGCTCGGGACGCAATGGCTGCAGGAGTTCGAGGGCGCCGGCCTCGACGGCGTGATCGCCAAACGCCTCGAGGGTGCCTATCTGCCCGGGAAGCGGGAGATGGTGAAGGTCAAGCATCACCGGGACGCGGACTGTGTGGCCATCGGCTACCGCATCCACAAGAGTGGCGAAGGCATCGGGTCCATTCTGCTGGGCCTCTACCGCGGGGACGGCGAACTCCAGATGGTCGGTGGCGCCGCATCGTTCACCGCGAAGGCGCGGCTGTCGCTGCTGGCCGATCTGGAGCCGCTGCGCCTCGGTGACGATGTGCGCGACGGTGAGCCCAGCAGGTGGAACTCCGCGGCGGACAAACGCTGGATCCCGGTGCGGCCCGAGCGGGTGTGCGAGGTCGCCTACGACCAGATGGAAGGCAACACCGGGGCCGTCCGGTTCCGGCACGCGGTCAAGTTCCTGCGCTGGCGTCCGGACCGGGACCCGGCAAGCTGTACCTTCGGTCAGCTGGACGTCCCGTTGAACTACGACCTGCGTGATGTGCTGGAGGGCTCCTGACATGGCAAGCGTTGCAACAGAACTCGATGTCGACGGGGTGAAGGTCCGGCTGACGAACCCGGACAAACCGTACTTTCCCCGGCTGGGGGCCGCCGGCACCAAGGGCAAGCTCGTCGACTACTACCTGGCCGTCGCCGACGCCATGGTGACGTTGTTGCGTGACCGTCCGGTGCATCTGCAGCGCTTCCCGGACGGGATCGACGGTGAGGAGATCTACCAGAAGCGGGTTCCCCAGAAGCACCCCGACTACCTGCAGACCTGCACGGTCACCTTCCCGTCGGGGCGCACCGCCGACGCCCTGAAGATCACCCACCCGTCGGCCATCGCGTGGGCAGCCCAGATGGGCACCGTGACCCTGCATCCGTGGCAGGTGCGTTGCCCCGATACCGAGCATCCCGACGAGTTGCGCATCGACCTGGATCCGCAGCCCGGAACCGGGTTCACGCAGGCCCGCGAGATCGCGGTCGGTGTGCTCAAACCGGTGCTGGACGATCTGGGCCTGGTCGGCTATCCGAAGACCTCCGGTGGCCGTGGGGTGCACGTGTTCGTGCGGATCAAGCCGGATTGGGACTTCATCGCGGTGCGGCGGGCCGGGATCGCGCTGGCCCGCGAGGTCGAGCGCCGGGCACCCGACGCGGTGACCACCAGCTGGTGGAAGGAGGAGCGCGGCGAGCGGCTGTTCATCGACTACAACCAGAACGCCAGGGACCGCACCTTCGCCTCGGCGTATTCGGTGCGCAAGACGCCGATCGCCACCGTGTCGATGCCGCTGAGTTGGCAGGATCTGGCCGATGCCGAGCCGGACGACTTCACCATCGCGACGGTGCCCGCGATCGTTGCCGAGCGTGCCGACCCGTGGGCGGGCATCGACGACACCGCGCATTCGCTGGACGGGTTGTTGGAGCTTGTGGCGGCTGACGAGCAGGAGCGCGGTCTGGGCGACCTACCGTACCCGCCCAGCTATCCGAAGATGCCGGGCGAGCCCCCGCGGGTGCAGCCGAGTAAGAAGGTGGCCGAGCACTGGGATGCCGAGGGCAACCGCGTCGCGGATTAGCGCAGCGGAACCACGCCGGCGCCGACGAGTTCGGCCGGCTCGGACTTGAGGTGGTTGGCGGCGCTGGAAGCGACCGCGACCGAACTGAACTCCACCGCGCCGAGCAACAGCAGTGGCCACAGCGTCGCGGCCACGGCGCTGAGCACCAGCCCGTGCGGCGAAGGGCTGTTCTGGTCGTTGAGACGCCGGCTGGCCCCGTAGATGATCGCTGTGCTGACGACCCAACCGATCAGGTATCCGACGACTGTCATCTCGACCACGGTGTCTCCCCCTTCCACCGCCGGATCGGATTGTGCGGGCCACAAGCCTGGGGCGCTGATGTTCAGCTAAATGTAACCTCCGCCCGATCTTGGCGGAAGCCCTCCGCGGGCCCCGGGTTTGCCGTCATTTGCCAGGTCAAAGACCATATCGTCGGGCCAGCAACCTCACAGGAGGTTGCCAGCCGGCACCGTTCGGGTAGCGGTCGCGCACCCGTTGTCCACCGGTGCGGTCATGCTGCGCGCACGTCGGCCCGACTCCCCGGAGGCCGGCGCGGGCGCCGTACCCGACCGTGCTCGGCCGGCCGCGGTCGAGACACGTTCGGTCGCTTGCCCGGGCCGACGCGCCCGCGCTCACCGCGGTCATCTGGAGCTCGATAGCCGTTCTGCCACTGTGTCTTTGCTGAGCGTGGCCGCGGTTCCCCTGGGCAACCGGTCGTGCCGTTCGCTGCGGCCGGGCGCGGCGTTGCTCGGCCGCAGGGCGGATCCGGGTGGGCGATCGGGTTGCGCCGATGGCGGCGCCGGCCTGTCCGAGCGGGCCGGGATCGGCCCCGGGTAGTGGTCCCGCACACAGTGGGCGGCCGACTGTTGCGCCGGTCACCGAGGGTCGCCGATGCGTTGCCGAGCAACCCCGTGCGGCCGCCGCGCGCAGCGGTCGTGATCATTGGTGGATTTCCACCTACGACACGTGTCGCCCGTGTGTCGCGCACCGCCGCCCGCCGTGTCCGGCGATTCGGGTGTCGAAATTGAGCGGTTGCTCAGCGTGTGTCAGGCCCCAGCGAGCAACGCGGCTTTGCCGGTCCGCTGCTGTCCGGCGCGGTCCACCCAGGTGAGGTCGAGGACATCGCCGGGGTAGTGGCGGTCCAGGATCCGGGTCAGGTCACTGGCGGACTCGATGCGCACACCGTCGATGGTGAGGATGACGTCCCCGTTGGCCAGCCCCGCGCCGGCGGCCGGCCCGCCCGGCATCACGTCGTGCACCAGGACGCCGGGGAACGACTCGTGCTGCTCGGCGTTGCTCACGCCGACACCGAGCAGTGTCGGCGGGCCGATGTGCACGGTGTCCGACGGCGTGCGGGCGCGAATCTGGTTCGCGATACCCAGCGCGTCGTTGATCGGTATGGCGTATCCCTCGCCACCGGGGCCCATCCGGAAGTTCACCGAGGCCGCCGTGGTCACGCCGATGACCTGGCCGCCGGCGTTGACCACCGGACCGCCGGAGTCGCCGGCCCGCACCGGCGCGGCGAACTCGAACAGCCCGGTCATCTCGGTCGCGGTGCCGGACAGCTCGTCCTCGGCACTGATGGACCGGCCGAGTGCGGTGATGGTCCCGAACTCGCGGGTCAGTGGATTGGCGCTGCCCTGGGCGTTACCGATGGCGACCACCGGCTCACCGATGATCAACCGGGACGAGTCGCCCAACGGCGCGACGGGCAGCCCGCCGGCACCCCGCAACTGCAGGACGGCGATGTCGCGATTGCGGTCGTAGCCCAGGATGTCGGCACCGAAGGTTGCTCCGCCCACCACGGCGTTGATCACGTCGGCGCCCTGCACCACGTGGTAGTTGGTCAGGACCTGACCGCCCGGATCCAGGATGATCCCGGTCCCGGTGCCCAGGACGTGCTGATAGTCGACGACGGTATCGATGCGGACCACCGAGGGTTCGACCCGTTCGGCGGCGGTGGTCACCTCGGGAGGCTCGGCCAGGGCGGTGCCCGTGCCGACGAGCAGGACGAGCGACAGGGCGGCGGCTGACGCCGTGGCCCATCGTCTGATCTGGACTATGCCCATGTGCCGTCCACTAGCCTTCCGCGCGCCCGACGTCTTCCCTCAATACTGACGGCGACAGTGCGAACTGTCGACGTCACCGGGCGCAGGCTGCGTCAATCCTCGGTCGCGACGCCGCCGCGGCTGCGGGTACGGCGGGTCTTGCCCGACGGCCGACGATTGCGCAGCTTGCTCGCTTCGGCCTTCTCGCCGGCCTGCTCGGTTGCCTCGGCCGCGGGCTCGTCGGCGGTGTTCTCGACCACCTGGGCGTCGGTCACCTTCGGATCGCCGCTCTGCGCGTCCACCTTCTCGGCGTTGACCTTCTCGGCGTCGGTCTCGGGCTCGGCGTCAGCGGTCGACTCGCTGTCGTCCGCCGACGCGGTCTCGTCGGCGCTCTCGGGCCCGGCCGGCTTCTCGGCCTCCTCGTCGTCGCGACGGCGGCTGCGCTTCTCCCGCTTGGGTGCCAGCGGCTTCGGCGGCGGAGGCGGTAGCTCGGCGACGAACGCCAGGTAGAAGGCAAAGGCGCCGAGCAGTGCGAGCGCCGCGGCCGCCCCGTAGATGCCGAACAACCACTGTCCGGCGTCGTCGAGGTCGAGCCAGATCTCGGCGATGCCCGCGCCCAAGATCAGCGCACCGGCCGCCACATGGCCGACGATCGACCACACCCGCAGCTGAAGGGCCAGGGTCGGAGTCCCGAGTTCGGGCCTGCGGGTCCGGCGCAGGGTCAGCAACACCGGCAGGGCGGTCAGCGCCACCAGCACGCCGCACACGATGCGCATGACGGTGCCCAGTGTCGTAGGCCACTGCCCGGTCAGTTCGAACCAGCGCGGCAGGACGAAGAGGAAGTAAAGGGCTCCGGCGATTACCAGCGACGATGCATGCCACAGCGATGCGATACCGCGTCGCATATTCCTCCCTTGACGTCCTCCGGGACGATCGTTGTGGTCCCGGGGCGTGACCTCGATGATCACCGGTCACGCCCCGGACCAACTGCGGAGGATAGGGGATTTGAACCCCTGAGGGCTGTTAACCCAACCCGCGTTCCAGGCGAGCGCCATAGGCCACTAGGCGAATCCTCCGTCGGCAATGGTAGCCGACGGCGGGGGCAGCTCCGACCAACCGCCGGTCTCACGACGCCGCACGGGGTACTACACTCGGCACTCGGACCCCGCGCGGCGTCCATCCTGTGAACTCCCCCAGGGCCGGAAGGCAGCAAGGGTCAATGGGCTCTGGCGGGTGCGCGGGGTCCCCTTCATGTTCACGGCTTGTCGGAAAGGCCCGCAGTGTCGTTTGAGTCCCTCGGCCGTGACGAACTGGCTGCGCAGCACGAACTGCAGCAGCGCAACTATGCCGATCTATTGGCCACCGGCCTCGCGCTCGACCTCACCCGCGGCAAGCCTTCGCCCGAGCAGCTGGATCTGTCCAACGAGCTGCTGGAGCTCCCGGGAAACGGCCCCGACGCCTACAAGGACGGGGGCGGCACCGACACCCGCAACTACGGCGGACTGCACGGGCTGCCCGAACTGCGCGCCATCTTCGGTGAGCTGCTCGGCATCGGAGTGCCCAACCTGATCGCGGGCAACAACGCCAGCCTGGAGTTCATGCACGACGCGGTGGTGTTCTCGCTGCTGCACGGCGGTGTCGATTCGCCGCGGCCGTGGTCCCAGGAGCCCGGCGTCAAATTCCTCTGCCCGGCACCGGGATACGACCGGCACTTCGCGATCACCGAGAGCTATGGCATCGAGATGATCCCGGTGCCGCTGCGTGACGACGGCCCCGACGTCGACCTCATCGAGGAACTGGTGGCCCACGACCCGGCGGTCCGGGGCATGTGGTGTGTGCCGGTCTACTCGAACCCGACCGGCACCACCTACTCACCGGAGATCGTGCGCCGGCTGGTGCAGATGCCGACGGCCGCCCAGGATTTCCGGCTGTTCTGGGACAACGCGTACGCCGTGCACACCATCACGCCCGAGTTCGTGGAGCAGGTCGACGTGCTCGGCCTGGCCGCCGAGGCGGGCAACCCGCACCGCCCGCTGGTGTTCGCGTCCACGTCGAAGATGACCTTCGCCGGTGCCGGGGTGAGCTTCTTCGGCGGCTCGGAGGCCACCATCGCCTGGTACCTGCAGCACGCCGGGAAGAAGTCGATCGGCCCGGACAAGGTGAATCAGTTGCGGCATCTGCGCTTCTTCGGCGACGCCGCCGGCGCATTGCGGCACATGCAGAAGCATCGCGAACTGCTGGCGCCGAAGTTCGCGCTGGTTGCCGAGATCCTCGAAGACCGTCTCGGTGAGTCGAAGATCGCCTCGTGGACCGATCCCAAGGGTGGCTACTTCGTCAGCCTGGATGTGCTGCCGGGCACCGCCAAGCGGACCATCGCGCTGGCCAAGGATGCCGGTATCGCCGTCACCGCCGCGGGTGCCGCCTTCCCGTACGGAAAAGACCCGGACGACAAGAACATTCGGATCGCGCCGAGCTTCCCCTCGGAGTCCGACCTGCGCGCGGCCATCGACGGGTTGTCGACGTGCGCGCTGCTGTCGGCCACCGAAGCGCTGCTGGCGCGCGACTAGTCGGCCCCGCTGGGTAACCTGGGCGACCGTGGCGCTCTACCGCAAGTACCGACCCGCAAGCTTCGCCGAGGTGGTCGGCCAGGAGCATGTCACCGCGCCGCTGTCGACCGCGCTGTCGGCCGGACGCATCAATCACGCCTATCTGTTCTCCGGCCCCCGCGGCTGCGGTAAGACCTCCTCGGCGCGCATCCTGGCGCGCTCGCTCAACTGTGAGCAGGGCCCGACCCCGACCCCGTGCGGGGTGTGCGACTCGTGCGTCGCGCTGGCGCCCAACGGGCCGGGCAACGTCGACGTCGTCGAACTCGACGCCGCCAGCCACGGTGGTGTCGACGACACCCGTGAGCTGCGGGACCGCGCTTTCTACGCACCGGCGCAGTCGCGGTACCGGATCTTCATCGTCGATGAGGCGCACATGGTCACCACGGCCGGCTTCAACGCGCTGCTCAAGATCGTCGAAGAGCCGCCCGACCACCTGATCTTCGTCTTCGCCACCACCGAACCGGACAAGGTGTTGCCCACCATCCGGTCACGCACGCACCACTACCCGTTCCGGCTGCTGGCGCCCAAGACGATGCGCGGCCTGCTGGAAAGGATCTGTGCCGACGAGGGCGTGACGGTCGACGACGCGGTCTACCCGTTGGTGATCCGGGCCGGCGGGGGGTCGCCGCGCGACAGCCTCTCGGTGCTCGACCAGTTGGTGGCCGGCGCCGAGGGGAACCGGGTGGTCTACCAGCGGGCACTCTCGCTGCTGGGCGCCACCGACGTCGCGCTGATCGACGACGCCGTCGACGCCCTGGCCGCCGGGGATGCCGCCGCGCTGTTCGGTGCCGTCGAATCGGTGATCGACGCCGGTCATGACCCGCGCCGATTCGCCACCGACCTGCTGGAACGGTTCCGCGATCTCATTGTGATGCAAGCGGTCCCGGACGCCGCCGATCGCGGTGTGGTCGACGCGCCGGACGGTGTGCTGGAACGGATGCGCCAACAGGCCACCCGGCTCGGGGCGGCAACACTGGCCCGCTACGCCGAGGTGGTGCACGCCGGCCTGGGTGAGATGCGCGGCGCCACCGCGCCCCGGCTGCTGCTGGAGGTGGTCTGCGCGCGGCTGCTGCTGCCGTCGGCGCACGACACCGAATCGGCGCTGCTGCAACGCATCGAGCGCATCGAGACGCGGCTGGACATGGCCATCCCGGGTGCGATGCCCAACGCGGCCCCGGCCGAGACACCACCGGCGCCGGCCCGCCAGTTCGTGCGTGCCAGCCGAGCCCAGGCCCAGGCGGAGGCGGCGGCCGCCACGCCCCCGGCGCCGCCTCCGACGCCACCCCCGGTGCGAACGCCACCCCCGACGCC
>NZ_MVHJ01000026.1 GCF_002086115.1 Mycolicibacterium bacteremicum | reverse complement strand
CGCCAGGTCGAAGGCGCCACCGTCGGCGTCACCGCCAACCAAGGCCTCTTCGGCCACGGCTCCTCGGTCGTCGTCGCCCGCTGACACCCAACCCTCCACCGCGAGCGTGCGCGTCTGCACCCCAACACGCCGAGTTTCACCCAGACTTCTGCACGCTCGCGGTGCCCTCAACCTGAGCGATAAGTTGGTCGATACAGGTCAAAAGGGTTGGCCGGGAACAACTATTGGGCGAGGACCTGCGGGCACCGTCGAGATATATGCGGAAGGGGCGGCACCACGACGGGGCATCAACGTCGTCGCCGGGCATGACGAGTGCGGTGTGTCGTCATGAAATCGGCCGGCACGAAGCACCAATCAGTGCGCGAGGATGAATCAGACGACCGGCCAGCGTGCGCAAACTCGCCTGAAGGATCGGTGTGTTGGGCTCAGACACGCACGCTCGCCGGGAAAGCGAGGTGGGCCCGGGGGTCAGACCGGGTCCAGCGCCGAGATCAACCAGTTCCCATCCGCTTTGGTCATGCTGACGACGACACTGCTGGCGGTCAGTGCCGGCTCCGGACGGTCCCGGCTGGTGGTTTCCTGATTCAGGAAGAGCAGGACCTTGGCCGAGTCCGGGTGCATCTCCATCACGGCGACATCGAGCACCTTCGCGCTGGCCTTGATGCCGCGCTCTCGGACGGCCGGCGCGACCACCTCATTGCTGAATTTGCCGTAGTAGGTCAAGAATTCGCCGGACATCAGCTCCTGTGCGCGCTGCAGGTCGCGATCCAGTGTGTCCGGTGCGTACGACAGCAGCGTCACCGTCGCCGTCGACGCCGAGTCGATGACGACCTGTTCGGCCGCCGCGTCGGTCTGCTGGCCCGGCCAGAAGCTGGTGACGTACAACGCCGAGGCGAATACCGCGGCAGCCGCCAGCGACGCGGTGAGCGTCAGACCCTTCCACCGGGTGGTCAGAAGCGACCGGACCCGCACGGCCAGCCCGGACGATCCGGCCGTCGGCCGGGCCTCTGCTTCCTCGACCGCCAACGGCGCGCTAGTCTCCTCAATACTCACGGGACGAACTCCACCTTCGACATCTTGATCTGGTCGCCCTCGCGTTTCAGATCGACCATCAGCCGCCAGTTGCGCGGCGCCTCTTCGGCTCCCTCGGCATTGGTCACCGTGGAGGACGCGGCCACCATGACCACCGCGGCATCGGCAGTCATCGACTGGACCCCAGCGGCATTCACGGTTGCCTTCGTGGTCACCTTGGCATCCTGCGAGACCTTGACGAAGTCGTCGGCCGCGCCCTGGAACTCCTGACGGAACGGATCGACCGAGTTGTCGACGATTTGCTGCACGCTCTCCTGCGGGTTCTTGAAGTCGATCGACATCAGGGTCACCACCACCTGCCGCGCGGCAGCTGCGAACTCGGCTCGGGCACGGTCATGGGCCCGCACATCCCGCTGGTGCTTGATCATGAACCCGCCCGCAGTCAGCAGGGCGATGGTGGCGATCAGTGCGAAGACAGCGGCCAACCGCGTCCAGCCTGACTTGCGGCCCGGCGTAGCGTCCGGCGCGGCATCCCGTTCGGCGCTCAGGCGATCGGCCAGTGCCCTGGCCTCAACCGCCTTCTGTTCGGCCGCCGCCGCATTGGCCTCGGCCTCATCGAACTGCTCCGCCAACTCTTCTGGTGAGAGCTCGGCGTCGCGGTCTGCCTCGGCACAATCCGCCTCGATATCAGGCGGTGCGTCAGTTCTCGACATACCGGCACGCTAGAGCGAACCCGACCGACTGAGACCTAACCTTCCCATCCAGTGGGCCCCGTCACACGCAGCGCCTGCTCACCAGTGCCGCAGCGAGCACAGCGCGCCCCTGGGCCCGTCGCCGGTGGCGACGATGACACCGTCGACCGCCAATTCACATCTGAATGCGGGATCGCCGGGGATACGGCCGCTGGTGGCCGACACCATCGCCCAGCGATTCGGGTCGACCAGCGTGGTGTGCAGCACCCACGGCCGGTCGGGACCCACCTCGACCTCGACCTTGGGGCTGAAGACGTACGGATTGTGGCTGTAGGCGGCCCACGTCGGCGGATCCACGTCGCGGAAGCGGATATCGGCGGTTACCGGGGTAGCCGCGGTCACCGTGTAGGTCACCTGATGGGCCGGTGGCTCGGCCTGTGCCGGGCCCGCCGTCATGATCGCGACGACTCCGCTGAGGATCGAGCATGCAAAGACCTGCAACTCGTTTCTAAACACTGTCACCACGACCCCACAACGCGGCGCCCTCGCTGGACTGGCAGCTCAAAAACAGGCCATCGGGGGCCTGGGCCACCCAATCCTCGTAGCCCGTACAGCTGACACCGAACTCCTTTACGCCCGCCATCGACGGTGAGCGGAAATATCTGGGTTCATAGCGTCGTGGCGAACCGCAGAACACCATCCGACCCCAGGATGTGATGCCGAAGACGTAATACGCGGTATCCGGGCACGGCGCCCCCAGCACGACTCCAGGTTTGATACCCGGCGTGCAGTCCGGACCGTCGCAGAAGGCCGGTTCCGCCTGCGCCGGAGCCGCGGTCAGCAGCGCAGCGGCCAGCGATGCCGTCACCATCACCGCGCGCATCTTCATAGCGCGCACTTTCTCAGGCCGGTAATCCACCTGGTTGTTGGAGGTCCACTCAGTGGACAGGATGCTGGCGGGTCGCCGACAGGCGGTATTTACTGCAAAGGCTGCTGATTTCGGGCAGCCGGCCCGTCCGAGGAGCAGGCAATGCTGCGTGTACCCCCGTTCGTCATAATCACCGCCGTCACCTGCACTGCGTTGACGGCGCCCGTGGCACATGCCGAGAACCCCGAGTGGGGCATCAACGGCAGCTACACCGCCACGTCCAACGGTGAGTGGGCGCGCAAGAACGAGGTCTTCTACGACCAGGCAAGCCTGCGCAGCACCTGGACGGTCAGCACTCAATGCAGCTACCCCGGTGAGTGCACCGGCACAGTGCAGAGCGACTTCGGCTGGACGGCTCCCATCTATCAGCGCAGCGGCGTCTGGTACGTGAAACACACCGTCGAGAACTGGATTCCGTGCCCGGACGGCAGCACGGCACCGGGGCTGCAGACCTTTCGATTCAAGCCGATGACCCCGGAAGGCGCCAACGTCGATCCGTCCTCCAACACGCTTGTCGGCGAGGATGTCACAGTCGGCCCCAGTGGCGCGTGCGGGGTGAGCAAACCCGTGTACATAAACATGCCGTTCAAGCTCGTCAAGGTCGGCTGAGTTTTACTGTCCTCGGCTTTTCCTCGAAGGCTGCTCGCCGTCCCCTGCCGTCCCCTGTGAGGCCGATCCGTGATAGGCCACGGGGCGCCACCGACACGGTCGGTAGCGCCCCGCGAGTTCACATCACTTCGGCAGAAGGTCTTCCCACGTCTGCGCCGGCGCGATCAGGTCCGTCTGGCTGTAGACATTGCCGTCGGGCGCCGCGTACTGACCCGTCTCCGGGTTGTAGGTGGCGAACGCCACCGACGGCGCTCCGGATGCGGACGCGTGCGCGCTCGGCGCGGTGGGTACGGCACCGCCACCACCGGGCGTCGGCGCTGCAGGTGCGGGTGCAACCGGCGATGGGGGCGCCGGAGCTGCCGGGGGCCCTGCCGGCGGCATCGGCGTACCCGCGAGCGGTCCGAAGATCTGATCCTGGAACGTGATCCGATCATCCACCGGCACACCCTGAGCTATCAGGTTCGGGTCGATGGGGTACGGCCCGGTGACGTGCTGGCGCATCGCGAGCGGCTCGAACGGACGGTCGCTCTCACAGATCTCCACCGTGGGGGCCCGCTTGCCGGGCTGACCCATGCACGGGAAGTTACGCGCGCCGCGCACCCCAATCGGCGAATCCTGCGGCAGTTTGCAATACAACCCTTCCGGGGTATCGATAACGCTCTCATCGGCCGGCGACCGCCACGATGACGGCGGCAGGAAGCCCACCGAGCAAGCAGGCGGATCGCCGAGGGTCAGACTGAACTCCGACAATGCCATACCCGTCGGGTTGTTCAACGACGAGCCATAGGACTGAGTGGCCGCCAGGTACGGCGGTAGTAGGACGAGTAACTGTTCCAGCGACGCGTTGTAGGTGATGCCGATCTGCCCGACCGTCGAGAGGTTGGCCAGTAGCACCGGCAGGGTCGGCTTGACCGCAGTGAGCAGCCGCGACGCCTCGTCGGCCGTGCCCGAGCCGGTGCGCAGGATGGTGCGTACCTCCTGATCCCGCGTGGCGATGGAGTCGGTGATGCCGGCCAGGCTGGCGGCCCAGGACCGGATGGATTCGACCTTTTCCGCCTGACCGTCCAACAGCGGGCGCCCGTCCTCGATCAGCGCCCGGGTGTTGTCGGCCGATTCGTCGAAGCCGGCGGCCAACCGAGCCGACGCGTCGAACAGGGCACCCAGATCGTCACCGGTTCCGTTGAGCGCCTTGAACGATTCGTCGAGCAGGCCGCTGAGCTTGCCGGTGGGGATGCTGTCGACCAGCGCACTCATCTGGTCGAGCATCGGGCCCACCGGTTGCGGTAGCGTCGCGTTGTCGGCTGTGATGATCGAGCCGTCCTCCAGGTAGGGCGCGCCGTCACTGCGCGGAACCAGATCGACGTACTGCTCACCGACCGCCGACACGCTGCGCACATTGGCCTGCAGGTCGGCGGGGATCTTCGGCGATCGTTGCAGCGACATTGTCACCTCGGCGCCATCACGGGTCGGCCGGATCTCGGTGACCTTGCCGACCTCGATGCCGCGGTAGGTGACATTCGAGAATTGATAGAGACCGCCGGTGGACGGGACCTGCAGCGTGACCCCGATGCGTCCGATACCGAGCAGGACGGGTGCCTGCAGGTAGACGAAAATCATCGAGCCGACGCCCACGATGGAGGCGATGGTAAAGATGATCAGCTGGGTGCGGACGAAGCGCGTCAACATCAGTTGCCCCCGGTGGCAGGCGCAGCAGCGGGATCGGGTTGGCCGGTCGGCGTCACATCCGCGCCGGGAACCGGGCCCGCGTTTTCGACGAGCGGTGGAATGGGTGCGATCTCGGCAGGAACCGGAGTGACCGGTGCCAGCAACGGATCCCGGGTGTAGGTGTTGTACCAGGGGTCGCCCGGTGCGGGCACCATGGTGGCGTTTGGCTCACCCCAGCGGGTGCCCAACAGGATTCCGCTCTTCAGACGCGGGATGGTGAAGTCGAAGACGATGAACTGGTTCATGTAGTCACCGCGGATACCGCGGTCGATGAACTCCTGCGTGTAGGGATACGTGGGCAGGAACGCCAACGCGGTGGCCAGGTCCGGACCGACATCGGCCAGTGCCCGCACCGTGGGTTCCAGGTTCTGCAGGTTTCGCACGATGTCGTCATGTGATTCGTTGATCAGTTGTGTTGCGGTGTCACTGAATCCGCCGAGCTTGGTCAGCGCGGTGGTGATGCGGGGCCGCTGCGCGTTGAGCACATCCAGGGCGGGTGGGATGCGCTCCAGCGCCCGACTGAGCACGGCACGTTGACCGGCGAACGTCCCGGCCAATCGGTTCAGCGCCTCGATGGACCCGATGATGTGGTCCTGCTGGGTGTCCAGCATTGCGATGACTTTGTTCATCCGGGTCAGCAGGGCGCGGATCTGGCCCTGGCGACCGTCGAGGGCCGCATTGAAGTTGTGCACGATATCGCCGATATGGGTCAGACCGCCGCCGTTGACCACCACCGACAGCGAGGAGAGCGTCTGTTCGGTGGAGGGGTAGGTCGAGGACTTGGCCAGCGGGATGGTCGCACCCGGTGTGAGTCGGCCCGCTGGGGTCTCCCCCAGCGGCGGGTCGAGAGCCAGGTGCATCGATCCGAGCAGACTGGTCTGACCGACGGTGGCCACCGCGTTCGCGGGCACCACCGCATCGGGGATCACGGACACCTCCACCTTGGCGGTCCAGTCGTCCACCGTCATGCGACGCACGGCCCCGACCACCACATCACCGATCATGACGGGCGAATTCGATTCCAGGGTTCCCACATTGGCGAGCTGGACGGTGTAGGTGGTGGCGTCCCGGTCGGTCCCGACGGTGCCGGGCAGCGGTAGGGAGTTGATGCCGTCGAACGAACATCCGGCGGTCACCAGCACGGTGCAGCAGGCCGCCGCAGCCCAGCCACGGACAGACAGCGGTTTCATCACGGGGTACCTCCCTGAACGGGCACAGCGGGTGCGGCCGGAGGTGGGACCTCGGCAGGTAGCAACAGATCGTGCAGATTCGTCGCCGCCGGAGCCGGGGCGGGCAGGCCCGGCGGGATCGGGGCACCCGGGTACAGCGCCGGGGTGCGGGCGGCCGGCAATCCCGTCGGTGCGTAGGCACCCGGCCGATGCGGCGGATTGGTCCACCCTGGCGGAGGTGGCACATCGCCCGCCCCGGTGTACGCCGATACGGCGGGTGGGATCTCGGCGGGGTCGGGCGTGGCGCCGCCGGGCGCCAACGCCGGATCGGAGTAGATGACGTTCTTCGGCGCGGGCCCGAGATAGGCGTTGAACGGGATGGGCAGGTGGTTGAAATTCATCAACCGCAGCGCCGGCCCGAGGTACTGGGCGCAGGCTCGGCCGGACTCCTCGGCGGTGACGTTCTCCACCGCCGAGATCGCCGAGCAGATGGTCGCGACGGGGTTGGAGAAGTTGTTCATCGCGAAAGATCCGCGTGGACCACCGGTATCGGGATTGTAGATGTTGTAGCCGTTGACCAACGCGTTCGGTGCGGCATGCAGCACGTTCTTGACCACCATGCTGTTGTCGGCGAGAACCTGGGTGACGTTGGCCAGCCGCTCGACCTGCTCAGCGGTCTGGTCCCGCGACCCGGCGATGAAGCTCTGCACCTTGCCGACTGCGGCCGACAGCTCGGTGATGGCCGAGTCGAGGTCGTTGCGGCTGCCGTCGACGACGCCGGTCACATCGGCGAGGCGGTCCTGGAACTGCACGATCTGGGTGTTGCTGTCCCGCAGGGCGGTCACGAACACCTGGAGGTTCTTGATCACCTCGACGATGTCGCCGCTGCCCTCGCCCAGGACCCTGCCGACATCGGAGAGCTGGGTGATGGTCTCACGCAGGCGATCGCCGTTGCCCGCCATGGCATCGGCGGTGCTGTTGATGAAGCGGCCCAGCGAGGTCTCGGAGATGCCGCTGTCCGGGCCCAGCTCGGTGGCCAGCCGGGTGAGCTGATCCTTGATCTCGTCCCATTCGACCGGGATCGCGGTGCGATCCTCGCCGATCTCCGCGCCGTCGGCCATGGTGGCGCCACCAGCTTCCGGGGTCGCGCCGTAAGCGGGCGTCAGTTGCACGTAGCGCGCCGACACGAGGTTGGGCGCGACGATGATCGCCTTGGCATCCACCGGTACCGGCACATCACGGTCGATCCGCAGCGTCACCTTGGTGCGGGTGCCCTGCGGCTCGATGGCCCCGATGGTGCCGACCTGAACACCGACCACCCGAACCTCGTCGCCCGGGTAGATGGCGGTGGCCGATGTGAAGTAGGCGACGATGGTCTTAGGACTCAACAGGTTCTGGTACAGCAGGACACCGGCGCCCGCCAGTACCGCCATCACCGCGGCGACGACGGTGAGCTTCCTGGCCCGGGGGCCGAACGCGGTCATCGGGAACCTCCGGGAATACCGTTGTACGGGAACGGGAATTCGGCGCGCGGGCCGGCGCTGTCCGGTGGCTGCCCGGCGTTCACGCCGCGACGGAATCCCAGCGCGTAGTCCAGGAACGGCTGAATGGCAGGCCCCGGCAGGAGGTTCGACGCGAAACCGTAATAGTAGAACCCGTTGTTGACCGCTTCGCCCTGGGTGAGCTGGTACTTCGCCAACCCGGTCAGCGACTTCGTCAGGTTGTCCCGGTTGCGTTCCAGCATTTCCGAGACCCGGTTGAGCTGCCCGAGCGTCGGGGCGAGTTCGGCCTCGTTCTCGTCAACCAGGGTGGAGAGTTGTTGCGCCACGGCCGTGGTGTTGGCCAGCAGGGTGACGATCGCGTAGCGGCGATTCTGCAGTACACCGAGCAGGTCATTGGCGTTGAGCAGCAGGCTGTTCACCTGTTGGCTGCGCTCCGAGAGGATCCCGGTGACATCGGACGCGGCGGTGAGCAGGTGACTCAGCGATTCGTTGCGACTGTTCAGCGATCTCGACAAGCGGCTGACTCCGTCGAACGTGGGGCCCAGCTGTGGCGCCAGCCGTTCGATGGTCTCGGACAGCACGTCGAGGGACTGGTTGATGGCCGCCGTGTCGGTTTCTGCCGTGTTGGAGGTGAATTCGTTGAGCGCATCGGTCAGCGAGTATGGCGAGGACGTCCGGGTCAACGGGATGACGTCGAGGGCGCGCATGCGGTCGCTGCCGCGCGGCTCGACCACCAGAACACGTTCCCCGAGCAGGGTGCCGATCCCGATCTGGACGGTGGTGTCCGCGCCCAAACGCACCTTGCTGTTGACCGCGAAGGTCACCAATGCCTTGCCCTGATCGAGTTCCACATCCGAGACGGTGCCGACGGTGACCCCGGAGACCTTGACGTTGTTGCCCGCGGACAGTCCGCCGGCCTCGGCGAAGATCGCCTGGTAGCGCACCGAGGTGGCCCATGCCACCAGCTGCTGGGGCTGCAACCCGACGGCGATGATCAGGGCCATCAGCACTAACCCCAACAAACCCGAACGGACCAACTTCGATTGCCGGTATTTCTGCATCAGGGTTCACCGCACCTTCCGGTGTTCTGGATGACCCAGGGAAAGTGAGCGGTACGTCCCTGCAGGTCGGACACGCGGATCGAGACTCCGCAGATGTAGAGGTTCAGCCAGCTGCCGTAGGAGCCCAAGCGCACCAATTTGCGGTAGTTCTGCGGCGTCTTCTGCAACAGCAGCTCCAGCCGGGCCAGGTCGGTGTCGTTCGACAGCAGCGGGGCCATCCGGGTCAGCTGATCCACCGTGCCCGACAGCGCCGGACGGGCGTCGGTGAGCAGATCGGCCAGCGAAGCGGTGCCGTTGTCCAGCGCGGCGATGGCGTCACCGATCGGGTCGCGCTCGGCGGCCAGCCCGGTCACCAGGCGTTCCAGGCCGTCGACCGCACCGGAGAACTTTGCCCCGTCGTTGGACAGCACGGCCAGCGTGTCGTTGAGGTTGTCGATTAGGCTCTCGACGGTCTGCCCGTTGTCCGCGATCGCATTGGTGAACGACGACGTCCGGGCGAACAGGGATTCCAGATCGCCGCCCTGACCCTGCAGTATCTGGATCAGCGAGTTGGTCAGCGCGTTGACGTCATCGGGGTTCAGTCCCTTGATCACCGGCTTGAGTCCGCCCAGCAGCAGGTCCAGGTTCAGTGCGGGCTCGGTCTGCTCGATACCGAAACGCGTTCCCGGCGGGCGGATCCTGGTCGATCCGGGCTGATCGATGAGCTCGAGATAGCGGTCGCCGACGAGATTGAGGTACCGCACAGCCACCGTGGTGTTCTCGGTCATCCGGATGTTGTCGTTGGCGTCGAATTCGACCAGCACGGTGTTGTCCGGCTGTAGTTCGACATCGCGGACGGTGCCCACCCGGATGCCGGAAACCCGTACCGAATCCCCGGATTTGATGCCCGACGAGTCTTTGAAGACCGCCGCGTAACCGACGGTGGAGCCGGATCGGTACTGGCTGAAGATCGCGAAGAGACCGGCGGTGAGGACGACCATCGTCAGTCCGAATGCGCCGAACTTCAGCGCCGTCTTGCTGAAACTGCTCATCCGGGCTGGCCGATCTGTGCGGTGTTTCGTGGCGGCCCGTCGATCGGGCCGAACAACGCCTGCTTGAGGCCGTCGGAGTTCAACAGGATTCCCTCGTTGCCGTACTGAGCGGGATTGGCGTTGACGTCGGTGATGACGAAGGGCGGATGCTTCTGGAACGGCACCTTGGGCAGATCGGTGCACTGCGGGCCGCCGGTGGCCGCCACCTTGGGGAGGTTCGCCGGGTAGCGGTAGCGCTCCTGCCCGAGCACGATCGTCTGCAACAACAGGCCGCCGGGCAGCGGGGTGCCGGGCGCCTTCGCCAGTTGTACCGCGCCACCCAGCCCGCAGGTCAAGGCCGCGTTGTACTCATTGGTCAGGTCGGTGGTGGGGACCAGCAGCCGCATCGTGTCGGTGATGGCCTGGCGGTTGCCGCCGATGACCTCGGTGCCGGTGTCGGCCAGTCCGATGACGCTGATCAGCAGCGAGTCCAGGTTGTGCTGCTCATCAACCAGGGTGTCACTCATGCTCGTCGCCGAGTCGACGGTGGCCATCAGGTCCGGGGCGGCATCGGCGTAGGCGTTGAATACCTTTGGGGCGACCGTGATCTCGTGTTCCAGGGTCGGTAGGATCGGATCGATCTCGGCCAGGAAGCTGTCGAAATCGGACAGCATCTGCCCGATCTGGTCGCCCCGGCCGTCCATGGCGGTGGACAGCGCCCCGAGCGTCTCGTTCAGCTTGGTGGGTTCGATCTTCTGCAGCACCGTCGACAGCTGTTCGAAGACGGTGTTGATCTCGACGGTGACGTGTCCGGCGTCAAGCTGCTGCCCTCCGGCCAGCGCCTGCGGTGACGGATCCTGCGGTGGGACCAGCTCGACGAACTTGGAGCCGAACACCGTGGACGACGCGATGTCGACGTTCACATTCGCGGGGATGATGTCCATATAGGACGGGTCCATGGCGAGATGCAGTTTGGCCGAACCGTCGGGCAGGGACTCGATCGATTCCACCGAACCGACCAGGGCTCCGTGCAGTTTCACCTTGGCGTCGGCGTTCATGACCAGGCCTGCCCGTTGCGCAACGACGGTGACCGGCACTGTCGTAGTGAAACTGCCGCGGAACAACCCGATCGAGACCGCGACAACGGCCAGCAGCACACCGACTGTCGCCAACCCGATCAGGGGCCGCTTGAGGCTCGGACTCATCGCCATGTGCGCTCCCCTATCCCGACAGGTTGAAGTTGCCGTTGGAGCCGTAGATCGACAGGGACACCAGCAGCGTCACCGAGATCACGACGATGAGCGAGGTGCGCACGGCATTGCCCACCGCGACCCCCACGCCCGACGGTCCACCGCTGGCGAAGTAGCCGAAGTAGGTGTGCACCAGCAGCACCGCGATGGCCATCAGGATGGCCTGCAGGAATGACCACAGCAGGTCCATCGGATTGAGGAAGGTGGAGAAGTAGTGGTTGTACAGCCCTGCAGACTGGCCGAAGAGCCCGACTGTGGTGAGCTTGCTCGCCGCGAACGACAGGATCACCGCGATCGAGTACAGCGGCGTGATGGCGATCATGCCCGCCACGATGCGGGTGCTCACCAGATACTCGACGGGCCGGATGGCCATGGCGTCCAGCGCGTCGATCTCCTCATTGATGCGCATGGCTCCCAGCTGCGCGGTGACACCCGCACCGAAGGTGGCGGCCAACCCGATGCCGGCCACCACGGGAGCCGAGATCCGGACGTTGATGAAAGCGGCCAGGAAGCCGGTCAGCGCCTCGATGCCGATGTCACCGAGCGAGCTGTAGCCCTGCACGGCCAGGGTGCCGCCGGCGGCCAGGGTGAGGAAACCGACGATCACGACCGTCCCGCCGATCATCGCCAGAGTGCCTGCGCCCATGCTGATCTCCGCGATCAGCCGGATGATCTCGCGGCGATAATGCACAACCGCATGCGGCACGCCGGCCAGTGCGCGGCCGTAGAACATGGTGTGATCGCCGATGCGGCCGAGCGACCTGACCGGCCTGTTGAGTTCGCGGGTCAGGTTCGGACGGAGTGAACGCGTCGCAGTCATCTGCTAGTCCGATGTCATCTGGATGCCGATGGCGGTGACCAGAACGTTCACCACGAACAATGCCATGAAGGCATACACCACCGTCTCGTTGACCGCGTTACCCACGGCTTTCGCTCCGCCGCTGTTGATCATCAGGCCGCGGTAGCAGGCCACCAATCCGGCAATCAGGCCGAACAAGCCGGCCTTGACGCAGGAGATGATCACCTCGGGTACGCCGGTGAGCAAGGTGATGCCGGCGGCGAAGGCGCCGGGATTGACGCCCTGGATGAAGGTCGAGAAGACGTAGCCGCCGAGAATGCCGATGATGACCACCAGGCTGTTGAGTAAGAGCGCCACCAGCCCCGACGCCAACATGCGCGGCGTGACGAGGCGCTGTACCGGATTGATCCCCAGTACCTCCATGGCGTCGATCTCTTCGCGCACCGTGCGGGAACCAAGGTCGGCGCACATTGCCGTCGCGCCGGCACCGGCGACGATCAACACAGTCACCATCGGGCCCACCTGGGTGACCGCGCCGAATGCCGCGCCCGCACCGGAGAGGTCCGCGGCACCCAGCTCGCGCAACAGGATGTTCAACGTGAAGCTGACCAACACGGTGAAGGGCACCGCCACCAGGATCGTGGGCATCAGCGACACCCGCGCCACGAACCAGGACTGTTCGATGAACTCGCGTCCTTGGAAGGGCCGTTGGAAGATGAACTTGACCGCGTCGGCGGACATGGCCAGCAATCCGCCGATGGCACGCATCGGACCCGGTCCCCCGGCCCGGAATATCGGAATCCCGGATGACCAGCGGTCCTGGGCCTTGTCCACCATGTACCGAAGAACCTCCACGACTGGTTCTGCCGAACCTCACAACCGGCCTGCCGGCACGCTGACTACGAAACGGTGACAGCCCGGCATGACGTGCGACACACCACGTCCCATCCACCGGGAGCCATCACACGGAGGACGCGGTCGGCACGGGAACGTAAACGGCTGTCGATACGCCTGAGCGTTCACCACCATGACAGGAGCCGAGCTGTGTCCGTTCCCACCCCGTCGCCGTCGTCCCACCTCGAGCGCTACGTCGGACGTCGCGTACTGATCACCGGCGGGGGTTCGGGCATCGGCCAGGCGTGCGTGCTTCGCATCCTGGCCGAGGGCGGGCACGTCGTCGCCGCGGATATCAGCGCCGAGGGTCTGCAGGACACCGTCGCCAAGGCCGGCGATGTGGAGGGTCGGCTCGCAACGGTGGTGCTGAACATCGCCGACGAGGCATCCGTCGAGGCCGGCATCGGCGAGGCACTCGCCGTACTCGGTGGACTGGACACTCTGGTCAATGCCGCGGGCATCCTGCGCTCGTCGCATCTGGCGCAGACCACCCTGGCCGACTTCGAACAGGTACTCCGGGTCAATCTGGTCGGCACCTTCCTGGTCACCCGCGGCGCGATCGAGGCACTGCACCAGGGCAACGGACCGTCGGTCGTGAACTTCAGTTCGACCTCGGCGCACTTCGCGCATCCCTACATGGCCGCGTATGCCGCGTCCAAGGGCGGCGTCCTGTCCATGACGCATGCCTGGGCGTCGGAGTTCGCGAAAGCCGGCATCCGCTTCAATTCTGTTCAGCCGGGCTCGATCTCGTCCGGTATGACGGACGGAACCGGCAGCGCCCGACAGAGTATCGGGCCCGGGTTGCCCGACGACGCCGACTACAGCCTGTTCGGCAAGGTGGCACCGATGCTGCCGTTGGCCGGCGGGGCGATCTTCGCCCAACCCGATTCGGTCGCCGGCGTCGTGGCGATGTTGGGCAGCAACGACGCCTACTTCATCACCGGCACCGAGGTGCGGGTCGACGGCGGCTCGCACATGTGATCACCCGTCATATCCCAAGCGAGAAAGGATCGACATGAGGGTTCTCACACTCGCGTGCGCAGTCCCGGCCCTGTCCATGGTGGCCCTGACGGCCGCGCCCGCGGGCAGTGCCGACGCGTTCTTCGCCAATTACCAGTTGGTGGTTCCGGCCCGATACGACTTTCACACCTGGGCGTGGTCGGTGTCGCACTGCATACCGGCGGCCGATGATTGCCGCAGCATCAGCGGGATCCCGATGCCGGTGGCCAAGGCATTCGACTACGTCGGCGAGGCCCACCTGGTCGACGGCAGGTACACCATGACCGTCGATGTTCCCGACGGGTTGCGTTGCGGCAATGTGTATTACGGTCCGATCGTGGCGACCCGCGACGAGTACTCCTGGGACGCGGTGACCATGCAGGGCACCCTGACATCGTCGTTCGCCGCCGGGTGCGACGGCGCCCCCGGCACGCTGACCTACCCGTTCTCGTTAGTGCGTCTGTGAGCTGAGCAGTACCGTGACAACAAAATCTGTTGTAACTCTGCCGAAAAAACGAATACCGGCGCAGAACCTCAGTTCTGCACCGGCATCGTCGTTCAGCGGGGTTACACCGCGACAGGGCTGGCCACGTTGAGATTGATGGTGGTCACCGGGTCGCCGTTGTATTTTTTGAACAGGTTCGCGACGTTGAACCGGCCGTCGGTCGCGAGCACCTGGAATGAGTCATTCCCGCCCACTTCCGCGAACGCCGGGTCCGGCGTGTACGTGAACTGACCCGTGACCGGGTCGATGGCGACCGTACCGTACTTGGGTTGCGTGACGACACGGTAACGCACCTCGGGACGCACCACCTCACCCGTCAGCACACCCGTCGCGGCACCCGTTGCGTCGAGGGTGCTCTCACTGATGACGGTGCCTCGAACACCCTTCAGATCCCCCGTCCCCAGGTGTGGCTGGAGTTGCGCCACCGAGCGTTCCTGCGTCGCCGACAACAGCACGCCGTCGAAAAGCAAAGTGACATCACCTGTTCCGAGCCCGGCGATGGTCACCTCACCGATTTCCTTACCGGTGTATGTGATCGCGCCCGTCGCGCCGATGTAGACGCAGGTGATATCGACGGCGTCAGGGGCATGCCAGTTGCTGCCAGGGTCGGTGCCCAGGTACGCGTCGTTCATGAACGGCAAGCCGGCGACTCCGTCGACCACCGCGCAGCCGCAGTCGGGTTCGGGAACGCGCGGCTGGGCGGGAAACGCAAAGACATTGGCGCGGATCTTGACTGTTTTGCCCATCTCATCGGGATCGATGGCATCGATGGAGCCGGTGATGACGCCGCCGGCCTGTTGTTTTCCGATCGACACCGCACCGATCTTGGGCGCCTGATTGAGGAAAGTCCGCCGCACGAAGGCCAGCAGCGCCCATGCGAACGGGTTCTGCCCGGACGGCGCCGAGGAGGCCAACGCCGTGAAAGGGCTGAAGAGTGCGCTGACGAACCGGTTCACTGCGCCGACGACGACCGCGATGGGATTCGAGGCATTGACCGCCGCGGGAACCACGACATCGGTTCCGGTCGTGCGTGCGGCCGGCGCAGCCGTCGCCGATGGAGTCGACACTCTGGCCGGTGAGATCGGCGTAGCACCCGTCCCGGTGGTCTTCCCGACGAGAGCGGCCGGAGATGTCATCCTGCTCGGCACCACGCCTGCAACGGTTCTCGTGTCGTTACCGCGTTCCGTGCCGTTGCCACCGGCATCCGACGCCGGGAATGCGCCGGGTTTCGTGACGGGTTCCGCCGCCACCGGGTCGACTCCGGTCCCGGTCGGGCCCGGAGCCTCGGACTCGACGGGAGCGTCGGACTCCACCGGACCCTCCTGGTCCAGCGAACTTTCCCCGTCCTCAATGGTGTCGCCGCCGGCGCTCGGCGCTTCGGGTGCATCATCGGCGGCGACCGCTTCGCCAGAGGCGGTCGGTATGTCTGCGTCCCCGGCGGGTTCCAACGGTGCGGTTGAACCCGTCTGCGACGTGCTCTCAGTGTCGTTCCCATCATCGTCGGAGGCGAAATCCCGCGTCGACGGTGTGGGGCGTGGCCCGAGGTTCGTGCCAGGCCGAGAGCCGGTGGCCGACGAATCGTTCGAGCTTTGCGACGATGGATCATTCGACGAGGAGGACGACGAGTTGTCCGAGCCACTCGATGATCCCGATGAGTCGTCGGCGAAGGCTACGCCGTGCCCGGTTGCCACCGCGGTGATCAACCATGCCGAGAGCGCCAGGCTGCCGTAGCCCGCGGTCCGCGCCGTTCGGCCTTCGCGCCGACGTTCTGATCGGTTCGCCGCACGAGGGTCGCGGCGCGCTTCCCGGGAGGCTGGCTGCGGGAACTCGTCCGCGCACACTGTTGACGGTTTCATTTGATGCATGACGGTTGCCCTCCAGGAGTCGTTGTGACGCCTCACACACTCATGGCCGGACGCCTCGCGCGGTGGCCCGTCTCCCGGTGACCGGAAAGTGGTCTTCGATGCGGGAGGGTCCAAATTCAGCAACAGGTCTGACCACTTGACCTCTTACCGATCGCGGTGCATTCTCGATCCATGGCTCTGCAACCGGTGAACCGCCGCTCGGTCCCCGAGGACGTCTTCGACCAGATCGTCGGCGAGGTCCTCAGCGGCGCGATGCAGCCCGGCGACCCGCTACCGAGCGAGCGCCGCCTCGCCGAGGTGCTCGGGGTGTCGCGTCCCGCGATCCGGGAGGCGCTCAAACGGCTGACCTCGATCGGCCTGGTCGAGATCCGCCAGGGCGACACCACCACGGTGCGCGACTTTCGCCGCCACGCCGGACTCGACCTGCTCCCCCGGCTGCTGTTCCGCGCCGGTGAGCTCGACACCGCCGTGGTGCGCTCCATCCTGGAGACCCGGCTGCACAACGGGCCCAAGGTTGCCGAACTGGCCGCCGAGCGCCACGGCGCCGACCTCGCCGAACTGCTCGGAGCAACCATCGAAACCCTCACGGTCGAAACCGATCCCGTCATGAGACAGCGCCACGCGCTGAGTTTCTGGGATCACCTCGTCGACCATGCTGATTCGATCGCGTTCCGACTGATGTACAACACGCTGCGCGCCACCTACGAGCCTGCACTGCCCGCACTGGCGGTGATGATGGCCGCCGAGGTCGGCCGCCCGGACGCCTACCGCGCCATCGCCGACGCCGTCATCGCCGGAGACGCCGCCGCGGCGGCCGCCGCCGCACACCACCTGCTGGAACCCGCCACCAGCGCGCTGCTCACGGCGCTGGCCGACCTCGAGGAGAGCACGTGAACACCCGACGCGGAATCACCCTGGCCGACGCGGCGCACGAGTTCCTGCGCCACCCCACGCCGTGGATGCTGACGGCCACCCTGGCCGCAGCGGCGACCGCGCGCGGCTACCTCGGCGACTGGCAGCCGACCGACGCCCTGGTGCCGATCGTCATGCTGGCGGTGTTCCCGTTCGCCGAATGGCTGATCCACGTGCTGATCCTGCACTGGCGGCCGCGTGCCATCGCCGGCATCCGGGTGGACCCGCTGCTGTCACGCAAGCATCGCGAACACCACGTCGACCCCCGCGTCCTGCCGTTGGTGTTCATCCCGTGGCAGTCGCTGCTGTGGGTGCTGCCGCTTGCCGTGGCGATCGCCGTGCTGGCCTTCCCGAGCCCCGGACGTGGCCTGACGTTCCTGACGTTCCTGGCCCTGCTGGGCCTCGGTTACGAATGGTGCCACTACCTGATCCACACCGACTACAAGCCCAAACACGGGCTGTACCGGGCGATCTGGCGCAACCATCGGCAACACCACTTCAAGAACGAGCACTACTGGTTCACCGTGACCAGCAGCGGCACCGCCGACCGGGTGTTGGGCACCTACCCGGACCCGACGACGGTCGAGACCTCACCGACCGCGCGCAACCTGCATGCCGACGCCTGAAAACCTCAGGCCTGCACCACGATCGGGTCACCGATGCTGACGTTGTTGTAATACCAGTCGGCATTGTCGGGGCTGAGGTTGATGCAGCCGTGGCTGACGTTGGCGTACCCCTGCGAACCCGTGGACCACGGAGCGCCGTGCACATACACCCCACCCCAGGTGACCCGCACCGCGTCATACACGGTGAGCTTGTAGCCCTCCGGGTCGTCGAGCGGAATGCCGATCGTGCGGGAGTCCATGACCACCACGCTCTGCTTCTCCAGCGCGGTGAAATCCCCGATGGGCGTGGCGAAGCCGGACTTGCCCATCGAGGCCGGCATCTCGCGGGCGACTTCCCCGTCAATGCTCACCGTGAACGTGTGGGCATCGATGTCGGCCACGCCGAGCACGACAGCACCGGTCTGGAAGCTCGACTTCAGACCGACCGCGTCCACCGTGATGGTGGAGTGCGCGGGCCAGTACTCGGCCGGGGTGAAGCGCACCGTCGCGTCATCGAGCCATGCGAATTCACCGTCGGGCACCGTCGGCGCGGAAAAAGTGATGCCCCGCTCGGCCAGACCACGGTCGGCGACCGGCTCGGCGAAGGAGACCGTCACCGGGTAGGCGACGCCGACAGCCTCGCCCGGCGCCGGCGACACGGCGACCGCGGGTACCGGCCTGCTTACGGCGGCAACCCCTGCGGTGGTCGACGCACCCAGCGCGACAGCCGCGACGCCGACGATGACCAGCACATACCGAACAGCTCTGCGCACAGTGCCGAACCTCCCCTGAATTCCGGACATCCGGACCCGACGTGATCGATTACCTGCTTATTCGTGCCGAGTGCGACAAATGTTAGCCAGCGCGGGCCATCGACGCGCCGGGAAACTCAGCCCTGCGGCGGGTCGACGATGATCTGCCCCGGTGGGCCCTGCTCGGGGCCCCCGATGCGGAGCCGGTCCCTGATGCGCTGCAGCAGGGGTTTCTTGGGCGGCTCGAAGACCTGAGGCGGCGTCGCGACCGGCGGAACCGGCGGCGGCACCACGGCCGGCGGGGGCGCCACGACCGGCGGCGGGGCCAATGCGGGCTCGGGCACCGACGCCTCGATGGGCGCGGTGTCGTAGACGGGGGCGACCTCGGGCGCCGGGGCCTGCGGCACCGCCGGCTCGACCGGTGCCTGCGGCGGCGGGGCGAACTCCACCGGCGGTGCGAGCGCCTCGGCCAGCGGCGAGCGGACCTCGGCGGCGGGTTGCGGTGCGGCCGGCGTGCGGGCCGGGACCCGGGTGGCCGGGGCATCGACGACGACGGCGGCCGGCTCGGGCGCGGCGACCTCCCGCTGCGGCGAGGTCTGCACAGCCACCGCCACCGATGCGGACACCACGAAGGTGACCACGCCTGCGGCGAGCAGCCCGGTCAGCACCCGCGCCGGGGTGAACCCGGACTCCTTGGCGGCGTGCCGGCCGACACCACTGTCGGCGGGAAGCTCGAGGTTGAACGGCAGACCCAAGGTCTGCGTCGAGGCCAGCGCGGCGCCACGGGCCAGCGCCAGCGGCGCCTCGGCGGGGGCGAACACCGGAACCGACAGCGCCTCCTCCAGCCGCGGCAGGACGGCGTCGAAGCCGCCGGCCGAGCCGACGACCACCAGGGCCTCGGGCTGCCAGTCGGCCCGGGTGAACACGGCGCTGAGCCAGCCGATCAGGCTCTCGTCACTGTCGATACCGTGGTTGAACGCGGTCTGCACGGCACCGTCGCCGGTGTTGACGATCAGAGCGATCGCGGTGTCCGGTTCGATGACGCAGACCGCACTGGTCTGGTAGCCGATCACGTCGGCCATCCCGCGGGCGAGCGCCTCGGTGGCCTCGGGCAGCCGGATCGGGACGATGTTGTCGAATCCGGAGCGGTTCAGCGAGTCCATCAGCGCCGAGGCCTCGGCGTCGGCGTCATCGCTCCAGGTGACACCGATCGACTTCAGTCGCTGACCGCGGGCGGCGGCGATGGCCCCCACCGCGGCGGTGGCCTGCTCGGTGGCCGAGCGGGCATCCGAGCCGTCGACGCGGACCTCGAAAGACTCTCGGCCGGCAGTGCCCTCGGGTGTCCCGTCACCGTCGACGACGACCACGCCGAGCGACGTTGGCGTCATCGACAAACCGAGCACCGCGTCCACATGAACCCCTTCGGACCACCGGGCTGCGGGCACGCAACCGGGTCGAGACGATTCGGTCACCGCCCCGTTATCGGGCTGACCTTACCCGGGCAGTGCCCGATCGACCCACTCACAGCTCGACAGTATGGCCGACATACTTTGCCGCACACCCCGAACGCCGACGTCGTCGCGGCCTGCAGTATTCGCCAGAAGGGCGCTGTCCGCCGGACCGGACGACGACTTCCCGGCATTGCGCCGGGCCACCCCGCCCACGTGGCAGGGTGTCCCCCATGACTGGGGCGGAACACACACAGGCCGGACCGGACGATGCGCGGGCATCGCGCACGTTGTTCGGCCATCCGATCGGACTGACCAACCTGTTCGGCGTCGAACTGTGGGAACGGTTCTCGTTCTACGGGATGCTGACCATCCTCGGGTACTACCTGTACTACTCGGCGACCGACGGTGGCCTGGAGATGTCGAAGAGCACCGCCACCGGCATCGTCGGGGCGTACGGCGGCCTGGTCTACCTGTCCACCGTGCTCGGCGGGTGGCTGGCCGACCGGGTGCTCGGCATGGAACGCACCGTGTTCTACGGCGGTGTCGTGGTGATGGCCGGGCACATCGCGCTGGCCCTGCTGCCCGGTATCGGCGGCGTGGCGGTCGGCCTGGTGCTGGTGGCGCTCGGCTCCGGCGCCCTCAAGGCCAACGCGTCCTCGCTGCTCGGCACGCTGTACGACAAGGGTGATGCGCGCGCCGACGGTGGGTTCACGCTGTTCTATCTCGGCATCAACCTGGGCGCGTTCATCGGGCCGCTGCTGACCGGCCTGCTGCAGACCCGGATCGGCTTCCACTACGGCTTCGGCGCCGCCGCCATCGGCATGGCCATCGGACTGGCCCAGTACGTGGTCTTCCGCCGCAACCTGGGCAGCCACGGCCGTGAGGTGCCCAACCCGTTGCCGCGCAACGGGATTCTGCCCGCGATCGGGATCTGCGTGGCCGTGGTGGTGGTCATCGTGGTCGCGTTCGTCACGGGTCTGGTGACGTTGGCCAACCTGTCCCAGGTCACCACCGGGGTCATCATCGTGGCGTCCGCCGGGTACTTCGCGGTGCTGCTACGCAGCCCGAAGGTCAGCGGACTGGAACGCACCCGGGTACGCGCCTTCATCCCGCTGTTCATCGCCAACGCGGTGTTCTGGTCGCTGTTCCAGCAGATCTTCACGGTGCTCGCCGTCTATTCCGACGAACGGATGAACTGGTCGATCTTCGGCTGGACGGCGCCGTCGAGCTGGATCGGCTCGATCGAGCCGGTCTGGATCATCCTGCTCTCACCGCTGTTCGCCATCATGTGGACCCGGCTGGGCAACCGCGCGCCGACAACCCCGCAGAAGTTCGCCTACGGCGTGATCGGGATGGGCGCGGCCTTCCTGCTGTTCCTGCCGACCGCGGGCAGCACCGGCAAGGTGGTGCCGGCGCTGCTGGTGGTGGGCATCATGGCGGTGTTCGCCATCTCCGAGCTGTTGCTGTCGCCGATCGGGCTGTCCGTCACCACCCAGCTGGCCCCCGAGGCGTTCCGGGCGCAGATGATGGCGCTGTACTTCTTCTCGGTCGGCCTGGGCACCGCGATGTCGGGTGTGTTGTCCGGCTACTACGACCCGACCCGGGAATTCGCCTACTTCGGGATCCTCGGGCTGGTGGCCATCGCCGCCGGGGTGATCGTGCTGGGCTTGGCCGGCCGGATCAGCCGGCTGATGGAGGGTGTGCACTAGTCGCCCGAAATTGACGCGACAGCAACAAATCTCAGTGCACCGACGTGCGGAGATGGGGTGTTTAGCAACGGAATGCCCCGGGTAAGAAGGCCGTGTCCGTTACAGCGGCTTGTCAGGATCAGCGCCGACTCGTGACCCACTGATCCCGCCAATCCGTGTCGCAGGAGCGCAGAATTCTCACTGCGACGCCGGCACCGTACGTCTGCATGACACCGAGGTCAGGTCGACGAAGGAGACGCACCAGATGAACGTCCTACAACTGGAGGAGCTTCTTGCCGAGTCGACTGGGCAAGGGGTGGCCTACGTGTACAACCGCGGCTTGGGCGACTCCACGGCCGGCTGCTCATGCGGGTGGACCGGCAAGCGGCGCCGCCTGAAGGCGGCCGCCGAGCAGGATGCCTGGACCCACTGCGCCCGTCAGGGGTGCGGGGTGTCAGTCCCGCTGGTCTTCCCCGACCGCGGCTGATTCGGCCAGGATCTCGGTGAGCAGCGTCGGTTCGATGTTGCCGCCGGAGACGACGATCACCGTCGGCGCCGCGGGGGTGTGGTGGTGCCGGTAGGCCGCCAACCCGACCGCACCGCTCGGCTCGACGACGAGCCTGGCCTTGGTCGCGAGTTCGGCCACCGCGGAACGGATTTGCTCCTCCGATACGGTCAGGACATCGTCGAGGACATGCTGCAGGTGCGCGAACGTCAACTCTGAGGGCTGCGAGCGCAACCCATCGGCGATGGTACGGTTGCGATCTTCGATGGACATCTCGATCCGGCGGCCCCGGCGCAGGCCTTCGGCGGTGTCCGCGGCCAGTTCCGGCTCCACCCCGAAGATGCGCGCATTCGGGCACAGCGCCCGGATCGCGGTGCCGACACCTGATGCCAGCCCGCCCCCGCTGACCGGGATGAGTACCGTGCCGACCTCGGGCAGGTCTTCGGCGATCTCCAGCCCGGCGGTCCCCTGGCCGGCGATGATGTCGGGGTGGTCGAACGGCGGGATCAGCGATGCCCCGGTCTGTTCGACGAGTTCGGCCGCGACCGCCTCGCGGCGGCCGATGCCGCAGAGCACCACCTGCGCACCGTGCGCGCGGGTGCGCTCGATCTTGATCCGCGGCGTCTCCTCCGGCATGACGATGTGGGCGGTCATACCGAATCGGGCCGCGGCATAGGCCACCGCCTGGGCATGATTGCCGCTGGAGTAGGCGACCACCCCGCGCCGCCGGTCGTCGGCTCCCAGTCGCCCGATCGCGTTGAGCGCACCGCGCACCTTGAAGGCGCCGATCTCCTGCAGGCTTTCCGGCTTCAGCCACAACGGCCGGTCCGGGTCACCCCATGGGGCCGGTAGCAGCGGCGTCCGCAGCACCGAGCCGTGCAGTCGCTGCGCGGCCGAGCGGATGTCGGCGAGGGTGACGAGGGTGGGAGCCACCCGACGATGGTATCGACCGCGGCGTCGGGCAAGGTGTCCCCGTGAGCCCTGCCGACGATGCGCCGTTCGCGTTCCCGGTGGTCCCCCGCTACGCCGAGGTCGACCAGCAGTCCGTGGTGTTCCACGGCCACTATCTGACGTGGTTCGACGAGGCGTGGACCGGCTATCTGGACCATCGATCGCTGAGCTATCCGGAATTGATCGCCGCCGGTGTCGATTTCCAGGTGGTGCGCAGCGAGATCGACTACCGCGCCTCGGTGCGCTGGCGGGACAGCGTGCGCGTCACGGTGTCGTGCGAGGCGATCGGCACCACGAGCTTCACCGTCGCCTTCACCGTGCTGCGCGCCGGCGCGGACGGTGTCGAACAGATCGCGGTGACCGGGCGCAACGTGTACGTGGTGGTGTCCACCGACGACTGGACCAAGCGGCCGGTGCCCGATCAACTGCGCCGGGTTTTCGGCGCCCCGCGTCCGGGCTGACGACGAGCGCGGCTGCCCGGCCGCCGATTCCGGTGTGTGTCGATCCCGGCGACCTTAGGCTGAAACCATGCCGATCGCGGTTCGCGTCAACGGAACACCCCCACCCGTCGTCGACCGCGCCGAGGTGGACCTGGGGTCCTGGCGGTTCTGGCGCGGGGACGACGATTACCGCGATGGCGCATTCGCCACCCTGCGCCGGGAGGAGCCCATCTCCTTCCACCGGCCGGTGACCGCGGAGGGGGTGGATGCCGGTGCCGGCCACTGGGCGTTGACCCGGTACGACGATGTGCACCACGTGAGTCGCCACCCCGAGGTGTTCAGTTCGAGCCCCAATATCACCATCGGTGATCAGACCCCGGAGTTGGCCGAGTACTTCGGGTCGATGATCGCGATGGATGATCCGCGCCACGGCAGGCTGCGCAACATCGTGCGCAGTGCCTTCACACCGCGGGTGCTGGCCCGGGTCGAGGAGTCGGTGCGCGAACGCGCCCGCACTTTGGTGTCGTCGATGGTGGCCGAGCATCCCGACGGGTGTGCCGATCTGGTGACCGCGCTGGCGGGTCCGCTACCGCTGCAGGTGATCTGCGACATGATGGGCATCGCCGAGTCCGATCACGACACGATCTTCCACTGGACCAACGTGATCCTCGGTTTCGGCGATCCCGACCTGACCACCGATTTCGATGAGTTCGCCAGGGTTGCGATCGATATCGGTTCCTATGCAACGGCATTGGCCGACGACCGGCGTGCGAACCCGCGCGAGGATCTGACCACCGCCCTCATCGCGGCCGAACTGGACGGCGAGGGCCTGACCTCGGCCGAGGTCGCCTCCTTCTTCATCCTGCTCGTGGTGGCCGGCAACGAGACCACCCGCAACGCCATCAGTCACGGCGTGCTCGCCCTGAGCCGGCATCCCGACCAGCGCGAGCTCTGGTGGTCGGATTTCGACCGGATCGCCCCTACCGCGGTCGAGGAGGTGGTCCGGTGGGCCTCGCCGGTGGCCTACATGCGCCGCACCCTGACCCGCGACACGGTGCTGGGCGGGGTCGCGATGACCGCCGGCGACAAGGTCACCATGTGGTACGGGTCGGCCAACCGCGACGAGACCCGCTTCCCCGACCCGTGGCGATTCGACGTCCTGCGCTCGCCCAACCCGCACTTCGGCTACGGCGGGGGTGGTGCGCATTTCTGTCTGGGAGCCAACCTGGCGCGGCGGGAGATCACCGTCGCCTTCGAGGAACTGCACCGCCAGGTCCCCGATCTGGCGGCCGACGCCGAACCGGACCGGCTGCTCTCGCCGTTCATCCACGGCATCAAGCGGCTGCCGGTGCGCTGGACACCGGCGTGAGTCAGGCGATCCTGGCGGCCGCCCCGGCACACATCGCACCCAGTTCGGCGCGGGTGGGGCCGGGTGCGACCGGGGCGCGCCACCCGCCGGCGTACACGGCGCGGGCCGACGGCTCTGCTGCGGCCAACGTGTCGGGCAGCGCATCCATCCGCTCGTAGGCGCCGATCAGCGGCGCCAGTGCGGGCTCCCGCGCTGCGGCGGCGGTGATCAGATCCGACGGCAACCTGGCGGCGAAGTCGATGCCGGCGCCCGCCCACCGGCGCAGTCGGTGGGCATCGGCGTACACCTGATCGTCGAACCAGGGTTTTATCGCGGTTTCGCACCACGCCTCGAATCGTGACCGCACCAGCCCGATGTCGGTGTCGGTGCGCGGGCCGGATCCGATCAGGTCGACCAGTTCGCGGGCCTGCCGCAATGCCAGGGCCACGCCGCGGCCAGCCAGCGGGGTGGTCGTACACACCGCGTCGCCCACCGCGATCACCCGCGGCAGCACCGGCTGCCCACGATAGGCGTTGTAGAGCCGGCCACCGGCCAGGACCGGGGTGATGGGCACGGCCGTCGAGGTGGTCGTCCACGCGCCCAGCTGCGGGATCGCCCGGACGGCACGTTCGAAGACATCGGCGTGCCGCAGTTCGCGGAGCCTGCGGTCGGACCCGTCGTGGATGATCGTCACCGAGAAGGTCCCGCCGTCGTGCAGGAACGCGATAGCGATGTATCCGCCGAGCTGCAGCGACAGTCCGATCGGGCTGTTCGTCGGTGGCCGGAAGGCCGTGCGCAGGCGGTACTGGCGGGTGACGTAGACGGCCCCACAGTCGTGCGTCACGCCGCGGTGGCCGCCGGTGATCCGTCCGCTGCGGCCGGTGGCGTCCAGGATTAGATCGGCGTCGACGGGCACGTCGTCGGCCAGGACCCGACCGGCGGGACCGGTGAGCATACCGACAGCCGCCGATCGAAGCAGCACACCGGGCGTCGCCTCGGCGTGCCTGCGCAGGACGGCATCGAACATCGCACGACGACACAGCAGCGCGACGGGCCGACCGTCGTCGGCGCGTGCGACGGTCGCAGCACGGGAAACGAGATCGTCGAGCACCTCCGGCATCTCGGCCTCCAGCGCGTCGACCACCGGCACCCGGAAGGTGTGCGCATGATGCAGTTGCATCACGCCACGCCGGCGCCAGAGCCCGCTGCCGGGCGGCCCGGCGTCGCGGTCGATCACCTGGATCCGGTGGCCCCGACGCCCGAGCGCGATGGCGCAGAACAACCCGGTGGGCCCGGCGCCGACGATGGTGATGCGCATCGCGATCTCCTCATTTCAGTTCACCTATGGTGTAATCAATTCATACACAGTGAGGTGAATTATGGAATCCGTCAAGCGCGAATACCGATCGACCCTGCGCGCCGATCAGGCAGCTCGGACCCGCCGCACCGTCGTCACCGCAGCGGCGGAGATGTTCGTCGAACGCGGCTTCGCCGGGACCACCATCGATGCGGTCGCGACGCGGGCCGGGGTAAGCCGCAAGACGGTGTTCAGCGCCGCGGGCGGAAAGATCGATCTACTCGCACTGGCGGTGGACCGGGCCGTCGCCGGTGACGACGAATCCATCCCGTTGGCCGACCGCGATGATGTGCGCGCGGCGCTCAACCACGACGATCCCGCCGAACTGCTCGCCGGCTGGGCGCGCCGCCTGGTCGGCATCGATGAACGGGTCGGCCCGTTGTTTCGCGCCCTGGAGGTGGCCGCCGAATCCGACGACTCCGCGCTCGAACTGCTGACGCAGTACCAACGCCGGCGGCTGGCCGGTGCCCGCGCGGTCGTCGATCGCCTGACCGCCCTGAACGCGTTGCGCGCGGCGGTCAAACGCACCGACGCAATCGACATCGCTTGGCTGGCAGCCGATCCCGTGCTCTACGACCGATTCGTCGTGGTTCGCGGGTGGTCCACGCGGCGATTTCGCGGATGGCTGACCGACCTGCTGTGCACCCAGTTGCTCAGGACGTCGTCAGGTAGCGATGACGCTCCCAGTCGGTGACCTGACCCGCAAACGCGAGCCATTCGCTGTGCGCGATCGCCGCGAAGTCGGCGACCGAATCGGCTCCGAGGATCTCGGTGATGGTGTCGTCGCGGGTGGCCAACGCCACCGCCACCGCGAGCGACTCCGGCAGCGGGGTGCCCGACCCGTACAGATTGCCGCCCGCGGCGGGCGCCGGTCGGCGGCGCGCCTCGATACCGGCCACCACCGCGGCCAGCGCGGACGCGACCAGCCAGTAGGGATTGGCATCCGAACCACCGGTGCGCAGTTCGATCCGGGTGGCCCGCGGATCCGATTCCAGCAGTGAACGCACAGCGGCACTGCGGTTGTCGCGACTCCACGTCACCGTGGCCGGGGCGAACGAGTCCGGCACGAAGCGCCGGTAGGCGTTCACCGAGTGCGCTCCGAACAGCGTGATCGACGGAAGGTGTTCGAGCAGACCCGCGATGGCGAACTGCGCGAGGTCGTTCTCGCCGCCGTCGACCTCCGCGAACGCCGGTTCATCGTCGCGCCACAGCGAGATGTGCAGGTGCGCCGAGCTTCCGGAGTGCTCGGCGAAGGGTTTGGCCATGAAGCTGGCGAGCTTGCCGTGTCGGCGGGCAACTTCTTTCGCGGCGTACTTCAACCGGGCACTGTCGTCGGCGGCCTCCAGCGCATCGGTGTACACCAGGTTCGTCTCCACCTGGCCCGGTCCGTACTCACTCTGGATGCCCTCCAACCGGGTGAACGCGCCGAGGGTGTCGTAGAGGTCGGACAACACCGGGTCGAGCGCGTTGGCGTTCTCCAGCGAATAGGCGTGGATGTCCTCCTGGAACGGCGTGCCGTCCGGGTTCAGCAGGTAGAACTCCAGCTCCACCCCGATCTTGGCGGTGTAGCCGAGTCCGGCGAGGCGATCGAGCACCCGCCGCAGCACGGCCCGCGGATCCAACAGCGACGGTGCACGATCGTGGGTGACGACGTCGGAGACGACGTGCCCGACGCCCGGGCGCCACGGCAGCTCGCGGAACGTGCCGAGATCCGGCACCGCGAACACATCCGGGTAGCCGCCGTCCCAATTGGTCAGCCGCAGCCCGTCGATGACGGTGCCATCGGCGTTCCAGCCCAGCGATGCCTCGCAGAACGCGAACCCGCTGCCCCGCGCACGATGCAGGAACTGCGCGGCCGGGATGCGCTTGCCCTGCGCATGCCCCAGCGGATCACTCCAGGCCACCTCGATCTCGCGCAGCGTGCCCCCGGCCAGCCGGTCCAGTAGGTCGCGCTCGCGCTCGGAGATCGCCGCGTCGACGGTGCGGGTCACGACCGCGCCGCCGGCGCGGTGGCGCCCGCCCGCCGACCGACCACCGCGCCGACGATGAAGGACACGATCAGCAGCCCGACGATGCCCCATCCCAACGCATTCGAGGTGGCCAATCCCTCCAGATTGGTGAGGATCAGCGCCAGCGTGAGGCTGAGCCCGAGCAGGCCCAGTGCGGGCGCGATGCGGACCCGCCACTGCGAATGCCCGCGACGGTCCTTCGCGAAGAACACCAGTACCGCCACGCTGGTGGCGATCAGCAACACCACGAAGCCCACTGTGGTGGCGGCGGCGAACCAGGTGTAGAACTGCGTCACCGGATCGAGGTCGAACAGCACGGCGGCAGCGATGCTGATCGCCACGACGCCCGAGATCCACAGCGACGCCTTGTGTGGGGAACCGTGGGCGGCGTGCGCCACACCCAGGGAGTCCGGCAGCACCCGATGCTGGGACAGCGCGAAGACGTAACGCGACGCCACGTTGTGGAACGCCAGGATGCAGGCGAACAGGCTGGTGAAGTACAGCACCGTGATGATGTCGTTGCCCGCGGTGCGGATATAGGTCTGGGCGACGTCGGCCAGGAACGTGCCGCCGGCATCGGTCGCCTGCGTGACGGCCTGCTCGTCACCCCATGCCGAGATCAGCGCCCAGCTGGTGACGGCATAGAACGCACCGATGAGGATCAGCGCGGCGTAGGTGGCGCGGGGAATGGTGCGCTCGGGGTCCTTGGCTTCGTCGCGGAAGACCGCGGTCGCCTCGAAACCGATGTAGCTGAGCATCGCAAACAGCAGACCGATACCGAGGGATCCGGAGAACACGGTGGCGGGGTTCACCACGCCGGTGGACAGCCCGTCGTCACCGCCGCCGCGCGCCACGATGACCAGGTCCAGGATGAGGATGATCGCGATCTCGGCGGTCAGCAGCACACCCAGCACGCGGCTGGAGAGCTGGATGTTGCGGTAACCCAGGAACGTCGTCACCACGAAGGCCACCGCGGCCAGGATCCACCAGGGGATCTCGGCCCCGCCGAACAGCGTGATCACGCCGACGCCGGCCGGTCCGAGCAGTCCGTAGACACCGGCTTCGAGCGCCACATAACTGACCAGTGCGACGAAACCGAATCCGATACCGACCGAGAAGCCCAGGGAATGGCGGATATAGGAGAAGAAGGCACCTGCGTCCTCGACGAACGGCGTCAATGCCGTGAAGCCGACGGCGAACAGCAGCAGGATGACCGTCGAGACGATGAAGGTCGCCGGGAAACCGGCACCGTTGCCGTTGGCGATGCCGAGCGGGAAGACACCGCCGACCACACCGAGCGGGGCGGCGGCCGCGACGACCATGAAGACGATGGAAGCCACCCCGAGATTGCCGCGGAGCCTGCGGTCGGGATGGTGCGGTGGGTCGCTGAGTTGCCCAGCGACAGCGGTGATCTCAGACATGGTCGGACCGTCTTTCTCGGGTGTCGGATGACAGTTGGCCAGACCGTAGGCCGCGCCGGGGCGTGCGAACACCACTGCGGTCAGCGTGCGCCGAAGTCCGTAACATGACGACACATTGGGTCGGCCCGAGCGCCTTGCGGTCTGTGTGGTCGGCAGTACTCTCGGGGCATGTCGACCAGTTCGGTGCGATCTGTCCACACGAAAGGCCTTCGGCCGCTGCGGGTCGGCGCGACGCCGGTGCCGCACGCCGAGATACTGGAGAACGTCCGCGCGGTACTGGCCGAATACCGGATCGACCTGCAGGTGACCGTGTTCGACAGCTTCGACGAACCCAACGACTGGCTCGCGTCAGGACGACTGCACGCCAACTATTTTCAGTACCTGCCGTTCTTGACGGAATTCAACCGGAGCACCGGCAATGCGCTGACGCCGGTGGTCCCGGTCCACATCGAACCCTTCGGGTTGTATTCCAGCCGGGTGACCAGCCTGGCCACGCTGCCCGAGTACGCCGAGGTGGCGTTGCCGGCCGACGCGGTGAACGCCGACCGGTCGCTGATGATGCTGGACCGCCTCGGCCTGCTCGACTGCTCGCCCGACGTGGACCGCCTGGCCACCACGACCGATATCCGAGCCAACCCGCGCCGACTGGTGTTCAAGGAGCTGACCAGTTGGACGATGGCCTCTGCGCTCGACGATTTCGATGCGGTGTTCCTGTTCGGCAACCAGGCGATGGAACGCAATGTGCACACCGACACCGCCCTGCACTGCGACCGGGGCAACCCGGTCTACGCGGAGTATCTGGTGACCAGTCCGACAGAACGCACCAGCCCCGATATCGCCGCGCTGGCCGCGGCGCTGACCGGCCCGCGAACCAGGTTGTTCATCGAGTCGATGTACTCCGGTCAGGTGATCCCGGCATTCTGAGTTGTACTCACGACGCGGCAAACCCTGCCGGGCACCTCGGATGCTGATGCACGCTGAGGCGATGTACCAATCCGGCGCGGGAACCGCACGGCCGGCACCATCCCCGGTGCAGGTCGTCCTGGTGCTGGAGGTACCACCGGGTTTCACCGAATTACCTTTGCGCACTGCCCAACTGGCCGATGAGTACGGTCGCGTCATCGCCCACTCGGTGCCTGGGGTGCGTGCCCGGCCGGCGGTCATCACCGTCACCGGCCATGCCGATGTCCCGGGTCGGCGCGACGACCGGGCCGGTGGCCTACAGATCGACCGGGCCCGGCGCGCGGTCAGCATCGACGGCACCCCGGTCCATCTGAGCTACCGCGAATTCGAACTGTTGTGTTTTCTCGCCGAGCATCCGCGCCGGCCGGTGTCGCGCGGCCAGTTGATGCACGAGGTGTGGGACGACCATCCCGGTGCCGGCCGCACCGTCGACACGCATGTGCGCAGACTGCGCGTCAAACTGGGTGACTACGCCGGCGTCATCACGACGATCCGCGGCAGCGGTTACCGGTTCGACGCCGGCGCCGACGTCCGATATCTGCGCGACGGCGCTACAGGGTGACGGTCGTCGGACCGACGGTGCTGCAGTAGGTCACCGGCGGGCTTCCGGCATTCGCGCACACCCGGCCGCTGACGGTGTACCCGGCGCCCGGCGTGTACGGCGTGAGCCGGACCTCCGCGCTGCCCGGGCCCTCGGATTGCACGCACAGCGGCGCGACCGCGCTGCCCACCTGCTGCAGGCAGGCCACCTGCAGTTGGGGCACCGCGCGGTTGCACGCCCCGGGTCGAACCGAAGCCACCACCGCCGCCATGCCGGACGACTCGACCACCGCGGGCGCCTGCAGGTTGACCGCGCACCCCTGCGCCGGGGCGGCGGCCGCGGGTCCGGTGCCCAGCAGTGCCGCCACGCCCACCACCGGTACCGCCAGCACAAGCCGTCTCATGCCCAGATCGTAGGGCACCGGCGCGCTGGGCCCGCGCGTTTGGTCAGTGCCGGCTCAGCACATCCAGCATGCCGGCGGCCGAACGCGGCCAGGTGAACTGTTCGGCCCGGCGCCGGGCGCTGTGCCGGCGCACCGGTTCGGGTCTGCTGATCACCGAGGCCACCGCATGCGCGAGGGCCCGCGGATCGTTGTCGGCGGTGGCCCCGCTGTCGGCGGTGAGGATCTCGGCCAGCGCCGAGGTGCGCGACACCACCGCGGGTGTGCCGCAGGCCAGCGCCTCCAGCGCGGCCAGGCCGAAGGTCTCGTGCGGCCCCGGCGCGAGCGCCACATCGGCCGACGCCAGAATGCCGGCAACGGTGTCGCGGTCACCGATGTAGCCGGTGAAGTCGACCGGCAGGCCGGCGGCCTGGCGCTCCAGCCGGGGCCGCAGCGGCCCCTCCCCGACCACGACGAGCCGCGCGTCGACACCCGAATCCCGCAGGGCGGCAACGGTGTCGATGCTGCGGTGGGCGTGTTTCTCCACCGAGAGCCTGCCGCAGTGCACCAGCAGGGTCTGCTGCGGGTGGGCCCACCGGCTGCGCAACCGGGGGCACCGGTAGCGGGGATGGAACTGGTCGAGGTCCACCCCCAGCGGCACGGTCACCACATTGTCCGCGCCGATCCGTTCGAACTCCTCGCGGGCGAAGCCCGTGGTGCACACCACCGCGTCATAGTTGCGGGCGGTGCGCCGGTTGGCGATGTCGGCGATCGAGCGGGCGGCCCGGCGCGGCAGGATCTGTCCCACCAGCCGGTCCAACCGCTCGTGCGAGATCATCACGGTGGCCACCCCGTTGCGCCGTCCCCACCGCCCCAGTGAGCGCAGCGTCAGGCGGTCGGAGACCTCCAGCGCATCCGGCTGCAGCTGCTCCAGCAGTGCGGTCACCGGGCCGGGCAGCACCGCCCGGTAGCCGCCGGTGCACGGGATCAGGCGAGCGGGCAGGGACAACCGGGTGACGCCCGAGGCCAGCACCTGCCGGTCGGCATCGGCCCCGGGCACCACCAGCACGACATCGTGGCCGGCCGCGCTGTACTCGGCACCCAACCGGTCGATCGCGGTGCGCAGCCCACCCGAACGCGGGCCGTAGAAATTGGCGACCTGGACAACCTTCATGGGCAATGAGTAGCCGCGACCCGTGTGCGGACGTACACGGGTGGTGAACCGCCGCGTTAACTGATGGTGAATGTGCTCCCGGCGGCGATCCGCCGATCGACCCCGCCGCCAGGGCCGCGCGCGCATACTTTGCGTCCATGGCACCGCTGGAGTCCGGTCCGCTGCGCGGCCGGGTCGCCGTCGTCGCCGGAGCCACCCGCGGCGCCGGTCGTGGGATCGCGGCCGCGCTCGGCGAGGCCGGGGCCACCGTCATCTGCACCGGCCGCAGCAGTGTGCACGGCCGCGGCGGATCGGACTACGACCGGCCCGAGACCATCGAGGAGACCGCGGAGCTGGTCGACACACTGGGTGGCACCGGCATCGCGATCCAGGTGGATCACCTCGATGCCGACCAGGTGAGTGCGCTGGCCCACCGGGTGCGCGCGGAGTACGGGGCCATCGACATCCTGGTCAACGACCTGTGGGGCGCCGAGGTGCTCAAGGGTCCGCCGTCGAGTTGGGGACGGCCGATGTGGGAGCACGATCTCGACGACGGTCTGCGCATCCTGCAGTTGGGGATCACCACCCACCTGATCACCTCGCACCGGTTGCTGCCGCTGCTGGTCACCGCACCCGGCGGCCTGCTCGTCGAGATCACCGACGGCACATGGCAGTACAACTGCGAGGTGATGCGGTTGTCGGTGTTCTACGACCTGGCCAAGATCGCCGTCAACCGCCTGGCCTTCAGCCACGGACACGAGCTCGCGGCGTTCGGCGCCACCGCCGTCGCCGTGACCCCGGGCTGGTTGCGTTCGGAGATGATGCTGGACAACTACGGGGTCACCGAGCGCAACTGGCGAGATGCACTACGGCCAGGGCGAACAGACGGACATCCCACCGCGCCACCGGGCTTCGCCGATTCGGAGTCGCCGCGCTTCGTCGGGCGCGCGGTGGCGGCCATCGCGGCCGATGCCGACCGGGCCCGCTGGAACCAGCGGTCGGTCACCTCGGCGGAGGCGGCCAGGGTGTACGGGTTCACCGATATCGACGGTGCGTGCCCCGATGGCTGGTCCGCGTCGTGAGCTCACTCAGTCGACGTGCGTGGTCAGCCAGGCGAGCGTGCGCTGCCAGGCATCTGCGGCGGCACGCGGGTCATACCGGTCACCGGAGTCGTTGAAGAAGGCGTGGTTGGCACCGGGTTCGGTGACCAGCTCGTGGACCAGCCCGGCGCGGTCCAGCGCCGCGGCGGCCACCGGTTCGGTGGCGTTCACCCGCTGATCGAGCTCGCCGTAGAAGCCCAGCACGGCAACATCTTCGGAGCCCGCAAAGTCAGGGTTCTCCGGCGTCGGCCCGTAGAACGGGAACGCGGCGGCCAACTCGGGCACGCCCGCGGCGAGCAACCGCCACACCAGGCCACCGCCCATGCAGAAGCCGATGGCCGCCACCCGCTTACCCGGGGTGCGCGCCTGTACCTCGGCGATCCCGGACCGCAGATCGGCCACCATCTCCTCGGGCGGACGGTTGCCCAGCGCGGCGGTGGCCTGAGCGGGATCGTCGAAGGTCGCTGTGCCGCCGTCGGCCGACAACAGATCGATGGCCAGGCTGGAGTAGCCGGCCCCGGCCAGCCGGCCCGCCACCGAGCGGACCCAGTCGTTGAGCCCCTTGTTCTCGTGGATCACCAGGATCCCGCCGCGGGGTTCGGCGGCCTCGGCCCAGGCGCCCTGCAGGTCACCAGCGGGTCCGCGCCACGTCACCGGAGCGGTCGGGCGGGCTTCAGCCATCCCCGGCGGGGTGGCTTCGGCCGGCTCGGTGCTGGTGGCGACGACGTCCTGCTTGGCATCCCCGCAGGCGGCGATCAGGGCGGTCGCGGCGGCGGTTCCGACGCCGAGCAGGGCGAGCCGACGCAGGGCCTCACGGCGCGACAGCAGGCCGTCGACGTGGTCGGTGGCGATCTCTTCGGCGATATAGCGCTGCAGCGGCGTCACAATTCGAGTATGCGCGCCGACCAGTAGACAAATTTGAAAATCTGTTCACTATTTTCGTTGACACCCGTCGGCGCCACTGGTGTCATGTCGAGGTGACCTACGACACAATCATCCGGGGCGGCCGCTGGTTCGACGGCACCGGCGCACCGTCCGCCGTCCGTGACATCGGCATCCGCGGTGGCCACGTCGTCGCCGTGAGCGCCGACGATCTCGACGCCACCGGATGCCCGCAGGTGCTCGACGCCACGGGTAAGTGGGTGATCCCGGGCATGCTCGACATCCACACCCACTATGACGTCGAGGTGCTCGGCCGGCCGTCACTGTCGGAATCGCTGCGCCACGGTGTCACCACGGTGATGCTGGGTTCGTGCTCACTGTCCACCGTGCACGTCGGCGGCGTGGACGCCGGCGATCTGTTCGGGCGGGTCGAGGCCATCCCACGCAACTTCGTCATCGACACCGTGGAGCAACACAAGACCTGGACCGGCGCCGAGCAGTACGTCGCCGCACTGGAGTCGCTGCCACTCGGCCCGAACCTCGCCGCGTTCATCGGGCACTCGGACATGCGCACCGCGGTGATGGGACTGGACCGCGCCACCCGTGCCGATCAGCGGCCCACCCGCTCCGAGCAGGCCGAGATGGAACGCATGCTCGCCGCCGCGCTCGATGCCGGGTTCGTCGGAATGTCCTCGCAGCAGCTGCTTTTCGACAAGATCGACGGTGATACCTGCCGGTCTCGCACGTTGCCGTCCACCTACGCCAAACCCCGTGAACTGCGCAGGTTGAAGTCGCTGCTGCGCCGTGCCGGCCGGGCCCTGCAGTCCGGACCCGATATCCAGAATCCACTGAATCTGCTCTCGCAGATGGCCCAGTCGCTCGGCATTCTGCGTAATCCGCTCAAGACCAGCCTGCTCTCGGCGGCCGACATCAAGGCCAACCCGTACGCCATCAAGATCATGGGTCCGTCCTCGCGGCTGATCAACGCCCTGGGCGGCAACTTCCGCTGGCAGCACCTGCCGGTGCCGTTCGAGGTGTACGCCGACGGCATCGATCTGGTGGTGTTCGAAGAGTTCGGCGCGGGCGCGCAGGCCCTGCACCTGCGCGACGAGGTGGAGCGCAACGAGCTGCTGGCCGACGAGACCTACCGGCGGCGGTTCCGCAAGGATTACGAGAGCAGGTACGGGATGCGGGTCTGGCACCGCGACTTCTTCGACGCCGAGATCGTCGGATGCCCGGACCACGCTGTCATCGGCAAGTCGTTCGGGCAGGTGGGTGCGGACCGCGGCCTGCACCCGGTCGACGCCTTCCTGGATCTGGTGCTCGCCCACGGTCGCGAACTCCGTTGGCGGACAACCATCTCCAATCACCGGCCGGAGGTGCTCAAGCAGCTCGCCCGCAATCCAGGAATCCAGCTCGGGTTCTCCGACGCCGGCGCACACCTACGCAACATGGCGTTCTACAACATGGGACTGCGGCTGTTGCGCCACGTGCGTGACGCCCAGAACAGCGGCCAGGAGTTCATGAGCATCGAGCACGCCGTACACCGGTTGACCGGCGAGCTCGCCGACTGGTACCGCCTGGATGCCGGCCACCTGCGCATCGGGGACCGCGCCGATGTGGTGATCATCGATCCCGAACGGCTCGACGCCGGCCTGGACGCCTACGCCGAGGAGCCCGTGGACTGCTACGGCGGACTGGAGCGCATGGTCAACCGCAACGACGACACCGTCACCGCGGTCCTGGTCTCGGGTCGTGCGGTGTTCCTCGACGGTCAGCCGACCGAGCTGGTCGGCCGGCACCGCACCGGCCGGTTCCTGCGGGCGGCGCACCGGTCCCCCGCCCTCGGTGCCGACGAGAGCGCACTGGCCAGTGTCGTCTGACACCGCCGATCGCGCGCGGTGCGCGGAATCCGACATCGTGCTGGGCATGTGGCGGGCGTTGTCGCGCCGCGACTGGACGGCGCTCACCACGTTCCTGGCCGCCGACTGCATCTACGCGGACATGCCGGTCGGCCCGGCGGCGGCCGCCCGCGGTCCGCAGGACATCGTCAAGCGCCTCAAAATCGGGCTGGAACCGTTGGCGGCGTACGAGAACCACGACGGACTGCTGGTCGCCGACGGGCCGCACGTGATGTACGAGCACTCCGAGACCTGGACCTGGCCGACCGGCGAGCGGGCGGTGCTGCCGTTCGTCACCGTGCACCGCGTCGTCGACGACCGGATCACCCTGTGGAAGGACTACTGGGACATGGGCGCCCTGAGCACTCATGCGCCGCCGAATTGGCTCGCCGACTTCGCCACTGCCGATTTGTCCTGGGTGTACGACGCGACCGGTCAGCTGTGAGGGGTTGCGCCCACCCGTAGACTCATACACGTGACCGAATTGGGGTTGCCGCCCGGACCGTCGTTGCCCACCGGTGTGCAGGCGGCGTTGCTGATGAAGTTCTGGCCGCGACTGCTCGCCGGGTGTCGGCGCCACTACGGCGACGTGTTCACCTTGCGCATCGCGTCGATGGGCACGGTGGTCTATCTGGCCGATCCCACCGACATCAAGACGGTCTTCGGCGGCGACCCGGCGGTGTATCACGCCGGAGAGGCCAATGCGATGCTGGCCGGATTACTCGGGGCCAGTTCGGTTCTGGTGGTCGACGGCGATGTCCACGCGCGGCGCCGCCGAGTCATGCTGGCACCGTTCGGACGCGAGGCGGTCGCCCGGCAGACCGATGTCATCGCCGATGTCGCCGCGCAGCACATCGACCGGTGGCCGCTGCAGCGGCGATTTGCGGTGGCGCCCAGCATGTCCGAGATCACCCTCGAGGTGATCCTGCGGACGGTCATCGGCGCGAGCGAGCCCGACCGGTTGGCCGCCCTGCGCGCCGTGATGCCCAAACTGCTCAGCGTCGGCGTCTGGGAATCGCTGGCCATCAACACCCCGGGCCTCCAGCGCCTCCTGCCGTGGCGTCCGTTCGCCGAGCGCCTGCGCCAGGCCGACGAGCTGCTCTACGCCGAGATCGCCGACCGCCGTGCCGATCCCCAACTGGATTCCCGCCCAGATGCATTGGCGATGCTGATCCGCACCGACGAGATGTCCGACGAGCAACTGCGCGACCAGTTGATGACGTTGTTGGTGGCCGGCCATGACACCACCGCCACGGCGCTGTCCTGGGCGCTGGAACGGTTGACCCGCCATCCCGCGCTGCTGGCCCGGGCCACCGAGGCCGCCCGCACCGGTGACGGCGGATATCTGGACGCGGTGTGCAAGGAGGTGCTGCGGATCCGGCCGGTGGTGTTCGATGTCGGACGGATCCTGAAGGAGCCGGTCGACATCGCCGGATACCGGCTGCCTGCCGGAGTGATGGTGGCACCCGCCATCGGGTTGGTACACGCCGACGGCGAGCGGTACCCGGATCCCGACCGGTTCGACCCGGACCGGATGGTGGGCGCCCACCCGGGCCCGACCACCTGGCTGCCGTTCGGCGGCGGCAATCGTCGTTGCCTCGGCGCGAACTTCGCGCTCGTCGAGATGGGCATCGTGCTGCGCGAGGTGCTGCGCCGCGTCGACCTGGACACCACCACCGCGCCCGGCGAACGTCCACACGTCAAGGGGGTCATCCTCACCCCACATCGGGGCGCCCGAATCCGGGTGCGGGCCCGGCATACGGTCTCGGTTCCCGGCTGCCCGCACGCCGGCGCCTCAGCGCAGTAACGCGATCCCGGCGGTCACGAGCCCGACCGTCTTGATCAATTCCAGCCCCACGTAGGCGTAGTGCACGCGCGATCGGGGCTGTCCGTCGCCGTGCGGCGCGGCCGCCAGCACGGCGTCGGACCGGCGCGCCAGCCGCGGTCGCACCGCCACCAGCTGAAGCACCAATGCGGTTGCCGCCATGGCAAATCCGATCGATCCGGCCGCCGACGGCGCACCGAGCGCCAACGCCGATGCGACAAGTACGGCGAGCACCACCTCGACGGTGTTGAGCGCGCGGAAGACCAACCGGCCGATGCCCAGCCCGATCTGCAGCGTCACCCCGGGTGCGCGGAACTTCAGCGGGGCTTCGAGGAAGGAAATGGCAAGCACCATGCCGAGCCAGACGAAGATCAGCGCGACGGCCGCCGCGGCGGGGACGGTCAAAGGGTGATCTTGCAGGACTGCCCGATGTCGAGGGTGCGCAGCATGCGGCCCATACCCAGCCACATGGCGCAGGACAGTGCCAGATCGGTCAGCAGTTCGTCGCTGAAGTGTTCGCGGCAGCGCGCCCAGAACTCCTCGTCGTCACGCAGGCCGGTGTGATCACCGGCGAACCGCTCGGCGAACTCGGCGGCGATGCGCTCCTGCTCGCTGTACCCGGGCCAGGTCTGCCAGACCGCGGCATGGTCGTAGAGATCCTCGTCCACACCCGCCTCGATCCCGGCCGAGTCGCGGGTGTTCTGGCAGACGACGCATTCGTTGCTGAGCGCGATGACCATGCGGGCCAGTTCGCGCACCCGCATGGGCAGCCGGTTCTTGTTGTAGACGGCATGGGTGAAGCCGGCCATCGCCACACCGATGTCGGGTGACTTGGTGATCCACGCGGCGGCGTCGTCGTCAGCGAAATCTCCGATGCGGCTCATGCGGGAAGCGTACGCCCGATACGGCTCAATTGGAACGTGTTCTAGTTTTTTGTCGCACCGGCCGCGGTGAGTTCCACCCGGTCCTCGACCCACTGTGGCTGTACCACCATCCGGTGGGCGATCCGCTCGAGCGCCGCCTCGACCTGTAACCGGTCGGGCCGGCCGTCGAACCCCGTCGCCGCACCCGACCCGGAGAGCCGCTCGACCAGCTTGCCGACCAGGGCGTCGATGGCCACCTGCACCTGGTCGGCGCCGGCCTGGGTGAGCCACAACTGGTCGCCGGTGCGCAACGCGTACCCGGTGTCGACCAAGCGCTCGAAGGACGGTTCGAGCACCTCCGGCGGTATCCGCCGGCGCTCGGCGATCTGGCTCAGCGTCGCCGAACCGTACACCTGGTTGTGCCGGTAGATCTGGACCACCGCCCACAGTCGGGCCACGTCGAGTTCGCAACCGGGGTGGTCGGTGAGCTTGCGCAGCCGGATGTCCGGGGAGTCCCGGAAGGTGCGGGCGACGGCCATCTCCAAAATCTCATCGGAGGTTTCCGGCGTCGGCATGCCGAAGCCCTCGCCGATATCGGATGCCGACACGGTCTCCATCTCCCGCAGCGGGATCTCCTTGAGGAACAGCGCGACGACGAAGCCGATGAAGGCGACCGGGGCGGCGCACAGGAACACCATTCCTAACGATTCGGCGTAGGCGTCGATGACGGGTGCGGCCATCTCCGGTGGCAGTGCCCGCAGCGCCTGGGGTGACTCGGCCGCGATCGGCGGAGCACCGCCGGCCGCCAGGGCGGGCCCGATCCGGCCGGCCAGGAAGTTGGCGAACAACGAGCCGAATATCGCCGCCCCGAACGAACTTCCGATGGTCCGGAAGAAGGTGACCCCGGAGGTCGCCACACCCAGGTCGGCGAAACTCGAGGTGTTCTGCACCACCAGCACCAGTACCTGCATGCACAGACCGATCCCGGCACCGAGGACGAACAGGTACAGCGACTGCATCCACAGGGCGGTGTGGGCGTCCATTGTCGACAACAACAGGAAGCCGACGGTCATGATGGCCGTGCCGGCGACGGGGAAGATCTTGTAGCGGCCGGTGCGCCCGACGATCGAGCCGCTGCCGATCGAGGTGATGAGCATGCCGGCCACCATGGGCAGCGTGCGCAGTCCCGACATCGTGGCCGACACCCCGTCGACGAACTGCATGAAGGTCGGCAGGAACGTCATCGCGCCGAGCATGGCGAAACCGACGATGAATCCGAGCACACAGCAGACCGAGAAGACCTGACCGGCGAACAGCCGGATCGGCAGGATCGGTTCGGGCGCCCGCAGTTCCACCCTGACGAAGGCCGCCAGCGCGATGACCGAGCCGACGAAAAGACCGATGATCACCGGCGAGGACCACGCATATTCGGCGCCGCCCCAACTGGTGGCCAGCGTCAGCCCGGACGCGCCGAGTCCGACGAGTGCGATCCCGGCGTAGTCGATGACCGGGCGGTCCTTGCGGGCCAGCGCGGGGATGGCGACCGCGGCGACCAGGAACACGATGATGGCGACCGGGACATTGATCCAGAATGCCCAGCGCCAGGACAGGTGGTCGGTGAAGAATCCGCCGAGCAGCGGGCCGATCACCGTCGTCACCCCGAACACCGCGCCCAACGCACCCTGATACCGGCCGCGATCGCGCAGCGGGATCACCTCACCGATGACCGCCGTCGCGGTGACCATCAGGGCGCCGCCCCCGATACCCTGTAGCGCCCGCGCCGCCACCAGCATCGACATCGAGCCGGCCAGCCCGCACAGCACGGAGCCCAGCAGGAAGAACATGACCGCGACCTGGAACACCGACTTGCGGCTGAACAGGTCGCCGAGCTTGCCGACGATCGCGGTGGCGATGGTGGATGCCAGCAGATAACTGGTGACCACCCAGGACTGGTGGCCGGCGCCGCCGAGGTCGGAGACGACCGTCGGCAAGGCGGTGGCCACGATGGTCTGGTCGAGCGCGGCCAACAGCATGCCCAGCAACACCGCAACGAAGATGATGTTGCGGCGCTGCGGGCTGATCAGCGAGCTCGCCGAACCCGTATCGGCGACGGTGGCGGTCACGATTCCCCGGTCCTCCCCGACCCAGCGGAATATTAGCTTTGCTATCTAATATACGCGGGCGGCAGGGCCGGTCGACCGCGTGCCCCTAGGCGGTACCCACGCTCGGGGGGCGCGACACACACTGCGCCGAGTAGAGCTCCTCGCCCAGCTTGTTCATCAGCTCCAACTGCGTTTCCAGATAGTCGATGTGGCCTTCCTCGTCGGCCAGGATCTGCTCCAGGATGCTCGCCGAGGTGGCATCGCCCTTCGCGCGGCACATGATCACGCCGGGTCGCAGACGCTCGACCACCTCGTACTCGATGGCAAGGTCGGCCTCGAACTGCTCACGCAGCGTCTGGCCGACCCGCAGCGAGAACAGTCGCTGGTAGTTGGGCAACCCGTCGAGAAGCAGAATGCGATCGGTGATGGTCTCCGCATGACGCATTTCCTCGAACGATTCTTCCCGCGTGTGGCGGGCCAATTCGGTGAATCCCCAATTGTCCTGCATCTTCGAATGCAAAAAGTATTGGTTGATCGCCGTGAGTTCACTGGTCAACTGCTCGTTGAGCAGTTTCAGAACGTCCGGATCGCCTTGCATGTCGCTCCTAAGCACCTTGAGGGCTGTTCAAGTCTCGCTAAAGCCGTGCACGTCTGAACCTAGTCCAGGCGAGGGTGTGCAGCGAGGGTGCGGCGGGCGGTTCGGAGAGAATTTTTCGGCGGCGTCGGCGCGCCGTAGGCAAGGCTAACCCTAGTCAGAGGCCTTGTTATGGACTGCCTAGCCTAAGTTAGGTTACACTGACCTAACTCGGCGCCGAGGTCGCCGAAGCCGGCTCCGCGAGCGGCGCGACGAATAGGAGGCAAAGGCGGGCATGGTGATCGGAATTCGAAATGGATCGCCCGCCGGCGCTGTTGACATTGCCGCCGGAATTCGGAATTCGGAATTCGCCTCGCACGATATTTCCCGGCCTCATCCGGCAGCAATTTCGCCGACGAGTTCTCCCGATATCACGGCCATTGTTCCGGCCGTCGAATTCGACGGCCGCGCGTCGGGCAAGGCGGCCTGACCCGATGTTCGTCTGCCTGTGCACCGGAGCCACCACCCAGGCTGTGCACGACGCTGTGGCCGCAGGGGCCACGACGTCCCGGCAGGTCGCCGAGGCGTGCGGCGCGGGTTCGGACTGCGGGCGCTGCCGGTTCACGGTGCGCGCCATCCTCGCCGCGGCCCGCACCGCCGAGTGCCCGGTGCACGCAGCCGGTTAGTCAGCCGCGCCCGTCGTTGAACGAGGCCAGCGCATCGATGTTGGCCGCTTGACCCAGCAACTCGGCGAACAGTGCGTTCTCCCGCTCGGACGCGGCCACGATGGCCGGTCGGATCGCCGCCATCATGGTCTGCTTGACCGCCATCAGGCTGTTGAGCGGACGCGACGCCAGGATCTCGGCGTGCCGGCGGGCCTCGGGCAGCAGGTCGTCCGGCTCAGAAACCTTGAACACCAATCCCATTCGGAGCGCCTCTGCGGCGTCCACCCATTCCGAGGACAACAGCAACCAGGCGGCGTTCTGCCGACCGATCAATCTCGGCATCAGATACGACGACGCCGCCTCCGGGGGAACCCCCAGGCTGGTGAACGGGCATTTGAGCCGCGCCGTGGACGACATGAACGCCAGATCGGCGTAGCCCAGGATGGTCGCACCGATGCCCAGGCCGACACCGTTGACCGCGCAGATCAACGGTTTCGGGAAGGCGGTCAACGCCTCGATCAGTCCCCGGAAGCCGTACTTGCCCGGCTGGTAATCGGGATCGGTGACCAGCCGCTGCATTTCGACCAGGTCATTGCCGGCGCTAAAGGCCCGCCCCGCTCCGGTCAGCAGCACCACCGACACCTCGGGATCTTCCGCCGCGGCCAGCAAAGCCTCCGTCGTCGCGTCGTAGAGCGCCTCACTGAAAGCATTGAGCGCTTCGGGGCGGTTCAGGGTCACGGTGCGGACCCGATTGTCATCGGAGATCAGAAGTGTCACGTCTGCACTGTATGTGTAGGGGTCCACAGCACGTACCGACTGGTCGGCACCGTGTCGATATCGCGGTCCGCACCGAAGCGCGCGACGCTGGCCGCCATCCGGCCCATCCGGTCCGCCAGGTCCGCGTCATCGGCGGCACCGAAGAAGGCGTGCAGGTCCGACACCGCCTCGAGGGGGAACAGCTCCTCGACGATGGCGTCGATCACCGGCGCGTCCGCGGTGAGAGCCCGGACCACCGTGTTCTGGGTGTACCCGAACGTCGCCTGGGTCTCGATCGCGACCGGGGTGTGGTCGATGTGCCAGTGCGCCAACCAGGTTGCGACATCCAGGTCGGCGGGACGCCGCAGCAACGCGACGTTCGCCAGACCAGGCGTCCGCGCACTCGGCGCGACATCGGGGCCCGGCAGCGGAACCGACTCGGTGACCAGATACGCGGCCAGCAGCTCACATTCGGCGGCCAACTGCTCCAGCGCAGCGTTCAGCGCGGTCCCGTAGTACTGCTGTGTCCAGATGCTCACCACCGCCACGACCGGCGGATCCAGCGTCGTCAGCGTCATCATCGAGGCCCGGACGGCGTCGTCGCGGACATTGACCGCCAGCCCGGCGAGGTCCAGCTCGGACAGTGCCGAGGCGACCCGGGTCCGCAACCGCCGGCACCATTGTTCGTCGGCGTCCGACGAGCGCAACGTGACCATCACCTTTTCCACCCTCAGAACGTAGCAACCGCAGCCGGATTGCGATGTCGACACCGGCGCACGGGAAGCGGCGATCACGGGTGTCGCCAATGCGATGCGGGTGACAATGGCGTCATGACGACGAGCCGCCGGCTGCGCCTGACGATGTATGACCCGGGCGCGGTGATCCGCAGTCTGGTCGGTGTGCTCGGCGTCGCGCTGCTGGCGATCGCCGTCGGCTTCCCTGCCCAGATGTCGGCGGCGGCCAGTGCGGCGATGGCAGGCGCCGTGGCCGGAGGCAGTGCGCTGCAGGACAGTCCGCGCGGCCGGTTCCCGATCGTGGTCGTGGTCTCGGTGGAGATGGCGCTGGCCGTCCTGATCGGGTCGCTCACCGGCGGCAACGCTGTGGCGCTGCTGATCGCCCTGGCCCTGTGGTGCGTGATCGCCGGGCTGCACTGGGCGTTGAGCGCGAATGCGGGTCTGGTCGCCGCCGCGGGTGCGGCCCTGCTGGTGACGGCCGAGCCGCCGGCCACCGCCTCGGCCGCGGTGGCCGCGGCGGGTCTGACCCTGGTGGCCGGATTGACCCAGGCGTTGCTCATCGCGGTATGGCCCCAGCGGCGCTGGCGTGACCAGCGCAGCGCGCTCAGCCGCGCCTACCTCGCGCTGGCCGGCGACGCCGAGCGGATCATCACCGATGCGGCGCACCAGGTGTCCACCGAACCGCTGATCCAGCTGCGCGAGGCGTTCACCGTCAGCGAGGCGATGGCCAAGCGCCGACCCCCGATCTACCGGGGCTGGTACGGGTTGCCGGAACGCATCGCCGAGTCGCTGACGACGCTGCGTGCGCACGGAGACGAAGAGGCCGTCGCTCGCCTGCTGCACGGTGCGTCCGATCTGCTGGCGGTGATCGCGCACGCGCGGCGCCGGTCCCGCCACGACCTCAGCTACACGCTCGGCCAACTCGAGGGCGCCGCCGAGGCCGTTCCCGGCGGCGCACACGATGTGGCGTTACGACTGGTCGGTCAGTTGCGGGAGGCCGTCGAATTGCGGTTCGGACAGTTCGAACCCGAGCAGTTGGCGCACCTGCGTCGGCCCGGCGTGCCGCATGCCCTCACCGCGGCCGCGGTGTTGATGCGCGAGCAGCTCAACCGCTACTCCCCCATCCTCCGGCACACCGTCCGGCTGACCGCGGCCGCCGTCCTCGGTGTCGCGGTGTGGCGGTTCGCCGGTGTACCGCACGGCGTGTGGATCGCACTGACGGTATTGATGGTGCTGCGGCCCGAGACTGCGCACACCTACACCCGATGCGTCTGGCGAATTGCCGGGACCGCCGCGGGCGTGGCCGTCGGCGCCATCCTGATCGCGGTGTTCGGGCCATCGGCCGCAACGTCGGCGGTGCTTGCGGTCATGCTGCTCGCCGCGGCCTATGCCAGCGCCGAGGTCAGCTATCTCGCGGTGAACGCCGCCATCGCGGCTGCACTGGTGATGTTGCTCGACATCGGCGGCACCGGAGCTGCCGAGGCCATCGGGGACCGTTTGCTGGCGGTGCTGATCGGCGGCGCCCTGGCGGTGACGGTGCACGTTGCGCTCCCGGATAACGCGCTGGTCCGCCTGCGCCAGCGCGCCGGAGAGCTGTTGAAGACCGAGATCGACTATGCGGCAACGGTTATCCGGGCCTTCGTACATGACCTGGACCATCCGAAGGAATCCCTGGAATCGGCATGGGCGCGCGCGGTGAGTGCCCGCACCGCGTTCGAGGCCACCGCCGGGTCGACCGGGACCGACTGGCAGCAACTGCGGCGGTGGATGCGGTCCTACCGGGCGGCGCTCAATGCGGTCACCACCTCGTGCGCCGCGCTGGAGGCCCACCTGCCCGCGCATCCGCCGGCCACACTGAACCGAGAATTCGTGGCGGCCGTCGACGAGTACGTCAAGGCGCTCTCCGGTGACCCGGCCACCCCAGCTGCACCGTGGCGTGTCGACACCGATGCGCTGCTGGCCGCAGGCGCCGGTGTGCGCGAGGCCGCCGCGCTACTCAGTGACGCCGACGCCGCCGAACGGGTACTGGTCGGCGAGATCGCCACCATCACCGCGGTGGTCACCGAGGTGGCCGCCGGGGATATCCAGGTCGGCCGGCAGTGATCAGTCGCGCGCCCACCTGGGTCGGATGAAGACGCCTTCGGCCTGCACCGTCGGCCCCTCGGCATCCGAGATGGTGCCCGCGGCAAAGGTTTTGACCCCTTCGGTGCGCACGATCGCGGCCTCGGTGTGCAGCGGCCCCAGCGGCGTCGGGCGCAGATAGCGGATGCTGATGGTCCCGGTGAGCCGAGGGCTGGTGGCCGGACTGGCGGCCTCGCCGAGGACGTGGTCGAGGATCAGTGCCGCCACCCCACCGTGGACGTGTCCGGGTGGGCCCTCGTAGGCGGCGCCGAGGGTGAAATCTGCCGAGACCGAGCCGTCGTCGGCGTGCTCGATCAGCAGCGGCGGGGCAATCGGATTGCGTAACCCGATCACGGCATTGCCCCACGGCATGCGGTCACCGTGGGCGGTGAAGCGCACCCCGAAGGGTCCGTCGAGCTGGTTGCTGCGCAGGGCCGCGGTCGCGGCATCGATACCGGCCTTGGCCGCGGCGACCGTCTCGGCGTCGGCAGCGGTACGGATGGTGGCGTCGATCAGCTCGCGGACCGACTCGGTCAGCGGCCGGTAGATGGTGCGCAGTCGCTCGACGTCCTCGGCGGTGAGGTCTTCGAGAGTGAAGTCCAGCATCCAAGAACTAGAACACGTTGCAGACGAGCTGTCGAGTCACCGCGCGCCGCGGCTGCGCGGTGACGCTATGGTCGCGGCAGAGGTTTGCGATGATGGCCGGACGAGACGTGATGAGGTGACGACCCTAGCCATGGCGGCACCCGGAATGGACCGGCCCGGTCGAGGACTACCCGCGACGCTGGTCGATGTGGCTGCCGACCGGCTGCGGGCGGCCATCCTCAGCGGCGCACTGAGCCCGGGCCAGAAGCTTGTCGAAGAGCAACTCTGTGCCGACCTCGGCATCAGCCGGGCACCACTGCGGGAGGCGTTGCGCCTGCTGACCCAGCAGGGTCTCGTCGAGCACCTCCCACGGCGCGGATCACGCGTCACCGCCTGGTCCCCCGCCGACATCCTGCAGCTGTTTGCGCTCCGCAACGTCCTGGAACGGCATGCCATCGAACAGGCGTTACCGTTGCCAGACCCCACCGCGGACCTCGCCTGCGTCCGCCGGATGCTCGACGAGATGGACCGCGCCACTGATGAACTCGAGCGCGACGACGCGCACCGCCGGTTCCATGCCGCCGTGGTGGCCCTGGCCGGCAATCGGCAGCTCGACATCGCGCTGGCCCCGATCCTGCTCAAACTCCAGTTACCGATGGCGATGAACCTGCGCGAGGAGGCGCGCCACCATCGCGCCCGCGACGGGATCGACCGGCATCGGGCGATCCTGGCCGCACTGGAGACCAACGATGCGGCAACGGTGCTGACCGCACTGGCCGACCATGGTCATCTCCAGTTCCTGGAGCTGCCGGATCGCTAACAGGATCGACACACGGCCGTTCCCGGATCGCCACGATTCTGTCGACAATCGACAGACATGGGTTCAGATGCGTTCGGTCCGTCCATCGGACCGTCGGTGGCCGAGATCCTGTCGTCGCACGAGAGCGGCAGCGGATCACCCACCAAGACCGCGGCGCGGGTGGCCGATGCCATCGCGGCCCGCGGTGACGACGGCACCTGGCTGTCCACGGTAGGCCGCGAGGAGCTGCTGGCCGCCGCCGCCGAGATCGAGCGCCGGCCCGGTGCGCGAACGCTGCCGCTCTACGGAGTCCCGTTCGGCGTCAAGGACAGCATCGACGTCGCCGGGATACCGACGACCCTGTCCTGCCCAGATTTCGGCTATGTGGCGACCGAGACCGCTCCCGCCGTGGCGCGTCTGCTCGAGGCCGGTGCGTTGTATGTCGGCAAGACCAATCTGGACCAGTTCGCCACCGGGCTCAACGGCACCCGAACGCCCCACACGATTCCGCGCAGCGTGTACGGCAACGAAATGATCTCCGGCGGTTCGAGTTCGGGGTCGGCACTGGCCGTCGCGTCGGGCCAGGTACCGTTCGCCGTCGCGACCGACACCGCCGGGTCCGGCAGGGTGCCCGCAGCGCTGAACGGCGTTGTCGGGTTCAAACCGTCGCGCGGGCTGATCAGCACCGTTGGACTGGTGCCGGCCTGCAAGTCGCTGGACTGCATCACCGTGATGGCAGGCTGCATCGACGACGTGGACCGGGTGTTCGACGTGATGGCCGGTCGTGATGACGACGACCCCTGGTCGCGGGACCGTGGACCGCGGTACTCCGGCGCGCCGATCACGCTGGGGCTACCCGCCGTCGCCGACCTCGAGTTCTTCGGCGACGGGGAGATGGCGCGGGCCCACCTGGCGTTCCGCCAGCGCCTTGCCGGGCGGGTGAAGACCGTCGAGGTGTCGCTGGCACCGTTCCTCGCCGCGGGTGAGCTGCTGTACCAGGGCCCGTGGGTGGCCGAGAGACTGGTCGTCTTCGGCGATTTCCTTGCCCGGCAACCGGAGTCGATACATCCCGTGGTGCGCGACATCCTGCGCAGCGGCACGGGATACACCGCCGTGGATGCCTTCACCGCGTTACAGCGCCTCCAGGAGTTGCGCGCCGAGGTGGGCAGACTCTGGCGCGATATCGACGCACTGATAGTTCCCACCATCGGCACCACCTTCACCGTCGACGAGGTGTTGGCACAGCCGATCGCCACCAACACGAAGCTGGGGCATTACACGCATTTCGGCAATCTGCTCGATCTGTTGGGCGTGGCGGTTCCGGTGGGCCACACCCGCGACGGCCGGCCACACAGCGCGACCGTGCTCTCGGCCGCCCAGCGCGATGATCTGGCCCTGCACGTCGCCGCGCAGATCCTCGACGAGCCGCGCCCCACCGCGGGCATCGGCACCCACCTTCCCACCGCCGCCCAGGAGCGCATATGAGCCGCACAGTTTCGGTTCCCGCCACCCCGACACCGTTCTCGCTGCACGGGGGAAAGACCGCCCTCGTCATCATCGACATGCAGCGTGACTTCCTGTTGCCCGGTGGATTCGGCGAGAGCCTCGGCAACGATGTGGGACAGCTGCTGAAGGTGGTTCCGCCGCTGACCGCACTGCTCGCCGCGGCGCGGAAGGCCGGCGTCCTGGTGATCCACACCCGCGAGGGACACCGACCCGACCTGTCGGACTGTCCTGCGGCCAAGCTCAACCGCGGTGCTCCCAGTAAGCGGATCGGCGACGAGGGAAAGTACGGGCGCATCCTCATCCGCGGCGAGTACGGCCACGACATCGTCGACGAACTGCGCCCGGTCGACGGTGAGGTGGTGATCGACAAGCCGGGCAAGGGCGCCTTCTACGCCACCGAGCTGGCCGAGGTGCTGGCCGGCGCAGGGGTCACGCAGCTGCTGATCACCGGTGTCACCACCGAGGTGTGTGTACACACCACCACCCGCGAGGCCAATGACCGCGGATACGAGTGCCTGGTGGTATCCGATTGCGTCGGTTCGTATTTCCCCGAGTTCCACCGGATGGGCCTAGAGATGATCACCGCCCAGGGCGGCATCTTCGGCTGGGTCGCCGACAGCGCCACCGTACTTCCCGCCCTGCACGCCCTCACCATCGACGCCGCCTGAAAAGAGTCCGACATGAGCACCGAGATCACCGATCCGCCGGTCGAACCACCCGCGCCCGAGGCCGCGCCCGCGGTGGCGTGGTGGTCACGCGGTGACACCAACGCCTTCTTCGGACTCGGATTCAACATCCTGGTCAACGTCCTCACGCTGACCGGGCTCATGATCGGGGTCGTCGCGGTACCCGCCGGCGACGTGCTCGGTACCGTGCTGCCCGCCCTGGGCGTCGCGCTGATCCTCGGCAACCTGTACTACACCTTCCTCGCCCGGCGACTCGCCAAGCGGGAGAACCGTTCCGATGTGACCGCGCTGCCGTACGGACCGTCGGTGCCGCACATGTTCATCGTCGTGTTCGTCGTGATGCTGCCGGTCTACCTGAACACCCAAGATCCGCTGCAGGCGTGGTCGGCCGGGCTGGCTTGGGCGTTCATGATCGGTGTCATCGTCATGATCGGCGCGTTCGTCGGGCCGTACATCCGCAAGTTGACCCCCCGTGCGGCGATGCTGGGCACCTTGGCCGGCATCTCGATCACCTTCATCTCCATGCGGCCCGCCGCCCAGATGTGGGAGGCCGCCTGGATCGGCCTACCGGTGCTCGCCATCATCCTGATCGGCTTCTTCACCGACGTGAAGTTGCCGTTCGGGATGCCGGTCGGATTGGCCGCGCTGCTGGTCGGCACCGCCATCGGCTGGATCGGCGGGTACATGTCGGCCCCCGATGTCGGTCAGGCCGTCTCGGATATCGCGATCGGTATTCCAGATCTCCGCCTGGACCTGCTGTTCTCCGGACTGGCCAATCTGGCACCGCTGTTGGGCACCGCCATCCCACTCGGTGTCTACAACTTCACCGAGGCCATGAGCAACGTGGAGAGCGCCGCGGCGGCCGGTGACAACTACAACCTGCGCAGTGTGCTGCTCGCGGACGGTGCGGGGGCCGTCGTCGGTTCGGCCTTCGGTTCGCCGTTCCCGCCCGCGGTCTACATCGGCCACCCCGGCTGGAAGGACGCCGGTGGACGGGCCAGTTACTCCCTGGCCAGCGGACTGCTCATCGGTGTGCTGTGCTTCGTCGGACTCTTCGGCATCCTGGATGCGCTGCTCCCGGTGCCCGCGATCGTGCCGATCCTGCTCTATATCGGTCTGCTGATCGGCGCTCAGGCATTCCAGGCGGTGCCGCGACTGCACGCGATCGCCGTCGTGGTCGCACTACTGCCCAACCTGGCCGAATGGGCCAAGACGCAGATCGACAATGCGCTCAACGCCGCCGGTACAACGGCGTCCGAGGTGGGGATCGATGCGCTCAACGGGTCGGGCGTGGTGTATGCGGGCCTGAAAACCCTCGGCGAGGGCGCTGTCCTGGTGGGACTGATCCTGGGCACCATGGTCGTGTTCATCCTGGAGAAGAAGTTCCATTACGCGGCCATCGCCGCAACGGTCGGAGCGGTGCTGTCCTTCATCGGACTGATCCACGCCCCCGCGGTGTCCTGGGCGGCGAATCCGCCGGTGGCACTCGGGTATCTGTTCTTCGCGGTGGTGTGTTTGCTGTACACGCTGCTACCCGGGGCGAAGGATCCGGTCGTGATCGATGAGAGCGATATCGTCGCCGGCCACTGAGCACCTGTCCCGCTCCACCAGATGCGGCGACGCTCACATCCGCAGGCCGCGGTGGTATAGATAACCTAAGTTTTCGTAGTCACCTGTCTACGAAACTGGTTAAGCTCATCGTCATGGCAGCACGCACACACAGTGCCGACCCCCGCGCCGAGCGGGTCCGCACCCTTCTCCACGAGGCCGCTTTCGCGCTGGCCCACGAACACCCGGTCGACGAACTCACCGTGGCGACCATCGTCGGCCGTGCCGGCGTCAGTCGGCAGGTCTTCTACCAACATTTCCGTGACCGCGATGACGCGGTGGCCGCGGCCTTCGCCGTCGCCTTCGAACAGGCGACCGCCGATATCGGTGACGACCCCCGGGTGCGCATCATGCGGCTGTTCGACTTCGCCGGTGAACACCGCGAGATGTACCGCAACGTCATCCCCAGCGCGGTCACCCAGCGGGTCGTCAGCGCCTTCCGCGCCGAACTGGCGCCCGCCTGCGCGGACATCGCCGCTCAGGGCATGTCCGTCATCGCGCCGGTGTCGGGCCTGACGGTGGAGGCCGTCACCCGGTTCCTCGTCGGCGGTTTCATGGAGGTGCTGCGGTCCTGGATGGAAGAACCCGACAATCGCGATGCCCGCGATCTGCGTGACCGCGTCGCCGCAGCGTTCGACACCGTCAACGCGCTCCTGACCCTGCCGGGACGGAACTGATGGCCAAGCATCGCGACACTCTCCCGGTCGTCACCGCAACCCAGGTCCGCCACGTGTTGCTGGCGATGGCCGTGTTCACCATGCTGGTGCTGGCGATGATCGCCAGCTATGCCGGCGCCTTCGCCAAACCGACACTGCGCCACTTGGATCTCGCCGTCGCCGCACCGCAACAACTGATCGACGCAATGGCCGCCCGCCCCGAATTGGCGATCGACCCCGTCGCCGATGACGCGGAAGCGCGCACACAGGTACTGGACCGGAAAGCCGACGCGGCGCTGGTCGCGCGGCCCGACGGCGTGCTGGACGTCTACGTCGCCGGCGGAGGCGGCCGCAGCGTCGCCACCGCCGCCGAAACCGTCGGGCGCACTGTGGCTTCCGAGGCCGGGCTACGGCCGACGGTCACCGACATCGCGCCGACCTCGGCCGGCGACCCGTCCGGCACGGTCGAGTTCTACGCCGTCATCTTCGTCTCCATCGGCGCCTCGGTGGGCGCGGCCGCCTTCGGGCGACTGGTCGGTGCCGTGCACCGGCCCGCCACGCTGGCACTGCGCACCGCGACGCTGTCCGGTTACTCGGCACTGCTGGCCGGGGTCGTGACCGTCTACGTCGACGGGGTGCTCGGTGCGCTCACCGGCCATCCGTGGCAGGTCTTCGGCGCGTTGTGGCTCTATGCCATGGCCGTCGGTGGCGCGGTCACGGGCGTAGCGGCGGCCCTGGGCACCGCGGCCGCGATGGCGGTGACCGCGTTCCTGGTGGTCGTCGGCAACGCCGCGGCGGCAGGCCCGGTGGGGCGCCCGCTGCTGACCGGGTTCTACACCCTGTTCAATCAGATCGTCCCGCAGGGCTCCGGGGTCTCGCTGCTGCGCAGCATCGAGTACTTCGGCGGCAACGGTGCGCTGACACCCTTTGTCACACTGACGATCTGGGCGCTGGCCGGAGTGGTGCTGGCAGCGCTTGCCACGGCGCTGCGGACGCCCACCGCACACCGATTCTGGCAACGTGTCACGGCACGCACCCGGAAGGCCACTATCGTTGGGCCATGAGCGAGGCCTACTACGACCTGGGCGAGTATCACCGACCGGTCGAAACCACAGCGCCGCACGCCCAGCTGTGGTTCGATCGGGGTCTCATCTGGGCGTACGCCTTCAACCACGAAGAGGCCGTGCGCTGTTTCGAGCGTGCCCTCGAACATGACGCCGATCTCGCGATCGCGCGATGGGGCATCGCCTACGCCATCGGGCCGAACTACAACAAGGCGTGGGACGCTTTCGATCCCGTGGAGCTGGCCGACGCTCTCGGCCGGGCCCGCGCCGAATTGACCCTGGCCGCCCACGGCCGGGCCTCGGCGACCGAGCGCGCCCTCATCGACGCGCTGACCGCCCGGTTCCCCACCGACGACGCGGGCGATTCGGCGGCGTTGGCGCGCGGTCACAGCGACTACGCCGACGCGATGGCCGCAGTGGTGCAGCACTTTCCCGATGACGTCGACGTGCAGGCCCTGGCGGCCGATGCACTGCTGAACGTGACGGCGTGGGCGTTGTGGGACACCACGACCGGGGAACCGGCCGCCGGGTCCAGGGTCGCGGAGGCGATGGCCATCCTCGACGCCGCGATGGCCGGGCCGGCCGGGCCCAGGCACCCGGGCATCCTGCACCTCTATATCCATGCCATGGAGATGTCACCGCATCCGGAACGGGCCCTGATCGCCGCCGATCATCTCCGCGGCCTGGTCCCCGACGCCGGCCACCTGCAGCACATGCCCAGCCACATCGACGTACTCTGCGGCGACTACCGCGCCTCGGTGGTGGCCAATCAAGCCGCGGTCATGGCCGACCGCAAGTTCGTCGCCGACGCCGGACCACTGAATTTCTACTCCCTCTATCGTGCCCACGATCTGCACTTCGTGGTCTATTCGGCCATGTTCGAGGGTCGGTTCCAGACCGCGCGGGACGCCGCGCGGGAGTTGGCCGACCAACTGACCCCCGAATTGCTGTCGATTCCCTCTCCGCCGATGGCCGACTGGTTGGAGGCCTTCGTACCACTGGACGTGCACGTCCTGGTGCGCTTCGGGCGGTGGGCAGATCTGATCGCGCTCTCGCCACCGCAGGATCGCGAGCTGTACTGCACCACCACCGCCACGGTGCACTACGGTCGCGGCATCGCCTATGCCGCAACCGGTCAGCTATCTGAGGCCCACGCCGAACGCACGGCTCTTGCCGCGGCTTACGCGCGCATTCCCGAAACCCGCTACCTGTTCAACAACACCAGCCTGGACATCCTGGCCATCGCCGTGGCCATGTTGGACGGTGAAATCGCCTACCGGGAAGGACGTTTCGACGAGGCATTCGCACATCTGCGGGACGCCATCGCGCTCGACGACGCACTGCCCTACGACGAGCCCTGGGGGTGGATGCAGCCGACCCGACACGCCTACGGGGCCCTGCTGCTCGAGCAGGGCCTGGTCGAACAGGCCGCCGGCGCGTACGCCGCCGATCTGGGCCTCGACGCCACCCTGCGGCGGTCGTGCCAACACCCCGGCAACGTCTGGAGCCTGCACGGATACCACGAGTGCCTGCAACGACTGGGCCGCGCCGGGGAAGCGGCAATCATCGGTCGACAGCTGGAGTTGGCCCGCGCCCGCGCGGATGTGCCCGTGCTGGCGTCCTGCGCGTGCCGCCTCGATGTCACGCCGCGGACTGGGCCGTGTTGCGAATAGGTGAATTTAGTTGGCAGTCAACGTGTCATGCACCCAACCGCGCGCCGACCGTTTAGGGTGGGACACAGGTACAGATCGAGGGGGCCTGCGCAGAACCGGTGCGCATCCACCCCTCCGTGGAGAGGACAACGATGTCCAACGAACACCACCTGGCGACCCGCCGCCCCAAGGACGATCCGCTGTTCGCCCTCGTCGGGATGATCCGGCACGCGGTGGCCGATCCGGTCCGGTCGGCCGGCGGCAACAAGGCCGACGTCGAGGCGATCGCCGTCGCGGCGGCCTATGCGGCGTGGTGCTGGGGAGCCGCCACCGACGAGTCGGCGCCCCAGCCGCTGCGCTGCGGTTGATCCGGCACGCCGCTGGGTAAACTCGCGGCGTGGCGATCAGCGATGCGGACCTCGACTTTCTGCGCCACTGTGTGCAACTGGCACGCACCGCGCTGGATCTCGGTGACGAGCCGTTCGGATCGATTCTCGTCGACGGCTCCGGCGCCACGGTGTTCACCGACCACAACCACGTCAAGGGCGGCGACGCCACCCAGCACCCGGAGTTCGCCATCGCGCGGTGGGCGGCCGAACATCTGACGCCGGCCGAGCGCACGGCGGCGACGGTCTACACCTCCGGGGAACACTGCCCGATGTGTTCGGCCGCGCACGCCTGGGTCGGCCTCGGCCGCATCGTCTATGTGGTGTCCGCAGAGCAGCTCACTCAGTGGTGCGCCGCATGGGGCACACCCCCGACACCGGTGGCGCCGTTGCCCATCACCGCCGTGGCCCCGGCACTGACCGTCGACGGGCCCGCGCCCGAACTGCAGGACGAGATGCGCGGCCTCTACGAGCAGGCGTTCCGACCGTGACCGATCCGGACTGGGTGCGCCACGTCATCTGGTGGCAGGTTTATCCGCTGGGTTTCGTGGGTGCCTTCCCCGCCGAGCCGGCGCCGGGCGCCGACGAACACCGGCTGTTACGGATCGTGGACTGGCTGGATCACGCACTCGAGCTCGGCGCGTCGGGCCTGGCGCTGGGCCCGGTCTTCAGCTCCCGCACCCACGGTTATGACACCACCGATCACTTTCGCATCGACCCGCGACTGGGCACCGACGACGATTTCGACCGACTGATGGACGAATGTCGACGCCGTGGCTTGCGGGTTCTGCTCGACGGTGTCTTCAACCACGTCGGCACCGACTTCGCCCGCTACCGCGCGGCCCTCGACGGTGGCCCCAAGGATTGGTTCCGATTCGGGCGCAATGGTTTTGGCACCTTCGAAGGCCACGGAGAGCTGATTGCACTCAACCACGACAACCCCGACGTGGTGGCCTACACCGTCGAGGTGATGGATCACTGGCTGCGCCGCGGCGCGCACGGCTGGCGCCTGGATGCCGCCTATGCGGTCGCACCGCAGTTCTGGCAGCGGGTACTGCCCGAGGTCCGACGGCGCCATCCCGACGCCTGGTTCCTGGGCGAGGTCATCCACGGGGATTACGCGGCGCAGGTCGCGGCGGCCGGCTACGACTCGGTGACCCAGTACGAGCTGTGGAAAGCCATCTGGAGTGCGCTGAACGACAAGAACTTTCACGAGCTGGACTGGGCACTGCAGCGGCACGCCGACTTTCTGCGGTCCTTCGTCCCGCTGACGTTCGTCGGTAACCACGACGTCACCCGGATCGCCAGCCGCCTCGACGACGTCCGGCACCTGGAACACGCCCTGGTGCTACTGCTCACCTGCGGCGGCACGCCGAACATCTACGCGGGCGACGAGTGGGCCTGGCGCGCAGTCAAGGAGGATCGCGCCGGCGGTGATGATGCGGTGCGCCCGGAGTTCGGCGCTCCCCCGGGCGAACCACACGACGTGTTACGGCTGCACCAGTATCTGATCGGGCTGCGCCGCCGGAACCCGTGGCTGCATACCGCGTCCACCGAGGCGCTGACGTTGACCAACACCGGTTACGTGTACCGGACCGGTGCCGACGGACATGCGCTGGTGGTGGCGCTCAACGTCGACGACGCACCGCTCCGGGCCGCCCTGCCCGAGCCCGGCCGGGTGGTCGCCGGGTCCGGTGCGCCGCCGAGCGAGCGCGTGGAGCACCTGGTGGTGCCACCGCACGGCTGGGTGATCGTCGACTACGGCTGATCATCTTTGGACCAGGTATAGGGCTGCTCGGGTACCCCACGGTCGCCCAACATGAAGGCCCGGTGATAACGGTCGCCGCGGCCGATCGCGGCCATCCAGGTCATCACCGTACTGATCCGATTGCGCACCCCGGTGAGAAAGGCGATGTGGATGAAACCCCATCCCAGCCAGCCGATGCGCCCGGACAGCCGGATCGGCCCGACCTGCAGCAGGGCGTTTCCCCGGCTGATGTACGCGGCCGAGCCGAGGTCACGGTAGCGGTAGTTGCGGCGCGGCTTGCCGTCCAGATCGCGACGGATACACGAGGCCACGTGCAGACCGCCCTGCATCGCGTTCTCGGCGACGCCGGGAAAGTCACCACCGACCAGATCTCCGATGACGAAGACCTGTGGGTGCCCGGGCACCGACAGGTCGGGGGCCACGCTGATCCGGCCGGCCCGGTCGGTCTCGGCGTCCAGGGTCTGCGCGACGTGCCGGGCGAACGGGACCGCCTCGACACCGGCGGTCCACAACACGGTCCGGGTGCCGTACTGCTCGGCCGGACCGCCCGACTTCGGGGTCACCGTCACGCCGTCGCGACCGACATCGGTCACGTGCACGCCCATCCGCAATTCGACACCCAGTGACTCCAGCGTGCGGGTCGCCTTCTCGGTGAGTCCCGGCGCGAAACTCTTGAGCACGCGGTCGCCCCCGTCGAACAGCAGGACCCGGGCGTCCTCGGGGTCGATGCTGTGGAATTCGTTGGCCAATGTACGCGTCGCCACCTCGCGGATCTGGCCGGCGATCTCGACACCGGTCGGTCCGCCGCCGGCCACGGCGAAGGTGAGCCAGCCGTCGCGCTCGGGTCCCGGCGGCAGCGTCTCGGCGATCTCGAAGGCGGTGAACAACCGCTGCCGGATGCACAGCGCGTCGTCGAGGGTCTTCATTCCCGGTGCCCACTCGGCGAAATGCTCCTTGCCGAAGTAGGACTGTTGCATGCCGGCGGCCAGGACCAGCACGTCGTAGTCGAGCACGAAGGTCGTCTCGTCGGGGCGCATCACCGTCACCGTGTGCGCATCCGCGTCGTGCCCGACGGCCTCGCCGAGCAGGGTCCGCACGTTCGGGTGACGCGAAAGTTCTTCGCGCAGTGAGCGACTGATATGTCCGATGCTCAGTGTGCCGGTCGCGCACTGGTAGAGCAGCGGCTGGAACAGGTGCCCGGCCGCACGGTCGAGCAGTGTGACGTCCACGTCTGCCCGCCCCAGCCGGCGCGCGCAGAACAGGCCGCCGAAGCCACCGCCGATGATGAGCACCTTCGTCCGTCGCTCGCTCATCGTCTCGAGGGTAGACCCACCGGCGGTCGGCTCTCCGTCGATCTCGTCTGCGCGTCGCGCCGTGGCCGACCGTGCGGTCTGCGGCGGCGACCCGGTCTCGACGTCGAGTCGCAATCGTTGCTCAACCGCGATACACCACGCCGCGCCGGTACGCGTGTGACTGGTGGGGCGCGTGTTGAACTTTGCACCGAAGAAAGCAACGGCGATTGCTTGGACACGAAAGGTGGGTTGGTTGCCGTTATGAAGACCATCAGGAAAATCCGTGGCGGTTGGCTCCGCAGACTGGCGGTGGTTGCCGCGTCGATGCTGGCGCTGCCCGGGCTGATCGGTTTCGCCGGGGGTTCGGCGACCGCTGGTGCATTCTCGCGGCCCGGTCTGCCCGTCGAATATCTCGACGTGTTCTCCCAGTCGATGAACCGCAACATCCGCGTGCAGTTCCAGGGCGGCGGACCGCACGCGGTCTACCTGCTCGACGGTCTGCGCGCGCAGGACGATTACAACGGCTGGGACATCAACACCCCCGCCTTCGAGTGGTACTACCAGTCCGGTCTGTCCACGATCATGCCGGTCGGTGGCCAGTCCAGCTTCTACGCCGACTGGTACCAGCCGTCGAAGGGCAACGGGCAGAACTACACCTACAAGTGGGAGACGTTCCTGACCCAGGAACTGCCCGCCTACCTGGAAGCCACCAAGGGCGTGTCGCGCACCGGTAATGCGGTGGTCGGTCTGTCGATGGCCGGTAGCGCGTCGCTGAACTACGCGATCCACCATCCGCAGCAGTTCATCTACGCCGCTTCGCTTTCCGGGTTCCTGAACCCCTCCGAGGGCTGGTGGCCGATGCTGATCGGTCTGGCGATGAACGACGCCGGCGGGTTCAACGCCGAGAGCATGTGGGGTCCGTCGTCGGATCCGGCGTGGAAGCGCAACGACCCGATGGTCAACATCAACCAGCTGGTCGCCAACAACACCCGCGTGTGGATCTACTGCGGCACCGGCACCCCGTCGGACCTGGATGTCCAGGGCAACGTCGGCAACCTGATGGCCGCGCAGTTCCTGGAGGGCTTCACGCTGCGGACCAACGTCAGCTTCCGCGACAAGTACGTCGCGGCCGGTGGCACCAACGGCGTCTTCAACTTCCCGGCCCAGGGCACCCACAGCTGGGGCTACTGGGGCCAGCAGTTGCAGATGATGAAGCCGGACATCCAGCGCGTGCTGGGAGCGCAGGCCGTCGCCTAGCTCTCACCTCAAAACCCAGGGAGCCTGCCGTACCCCCCGAACGGCAGGCTCCCTGCTTTTGTCTGTTCGTCAGAGTGACGTTTCTGCGCTTTCCGGGGTCGGGATGGCGCAGAAACGTCACTCTCGCGGCTACCCGGCCGTTTGCGACCACTGGCCTCGGCCATCGCCATAGGGTGCTGACATGACCGCTGAAGACGACGGACCCACGCTGCACATCCGGCACCGCGTCGACCCGGGTGCACTGGCGCTCGCCACCGTCGGCGGCGCGGTCGCCTTCATCTATGCCGGCGATGACTGGGACATCCTGGCCGTCGTGATCGGGCTGATGCTGCTGCTGATCCTGCTCGCCCACCATCACGCCGCGCCGACGGACGGCAGCCCGCGGTCCTACCTGCTCCGGCTGGCCTTCGGTGCCACAACGGGTCTGGCGTTCAGCATCGCCGTCGCTCCCCTGATCGAATACGGCATCATCACCCCGTTCTTCCACACCGAGGACGACGACGGCTTCTCGATGGACGCCTGGCACACCACCGTGGCGCTGTCGGTGGTGTGGGTGGTTGCCGCCGCCTTGCTGGCAGTGTTCGAACCGCGGATCGCCCGCTGGCTGGACCGCGGGCGGTGAAATTCAGTTGCACATGGTGCCGACAGGGGCGTTGAGTAGTCCCCATGGACGCGCAACGACAGCACGAGGGTGGCTGGGATAGTCTGCGCGCCAATGCCATCGGCTCGATGTGGGGCCGGTCGCCGGTCGGATCCGACGCGGTCGGACATCGGCGCGCCGACCCGAACGCAAGCCGTGACGCGACAGTAGGCGCGCGCCCTGGTCGGATCAACCGCTTGTCGGTTCCGCGGCCGCGGTGACGCGCACGGCGCCGTCGACGACGTCGGCGACGATCTGTTCGGGTGCGTCTCCGTCGACGCGCGCGCTGAGCAGATGTTCGGCCACCGGCGCGCTCAGGTGGGCCCGAATCGTCCGGCGCAGGCCCCGGGCGCCGTATACCGGATCGAAACCGCTGCCCTGCAGGAACCCGATGACATCGTCGGTGACGGTGAGTCGGACCGATTCACGAGCCAGTCGCCGCACCAGGATCTGGACCTCGCGCGTCGTGACCTCGCGGGCGGTGTCGCTGGTGAACGGATCCATCACGACGACCTCGTCGAGGCGGTTGAAGAACTCCGGGTCGAAGAACGACTCGACGGCCGCGCGCACGATGTCACGATGACTGCCCGCTCTGTCCGTCGTGGAGCGCCGGGGCCGCCGCGGACGCCGGCTACCCGCACGCTGGCTGCGGGCCACCTCGTGCGAGCCGAGGTTGGAGGTGATGAAGACGTGGCAGTTACGGAAGCTGATCCGTTCCCGGCCGTTGGCCAGGCGCAGCTCGCCGCAATCCAGGATGTGCAGGAGTGCGCGGATGACGGTGGTGTCGGCCTTCTCGATCTCGTCGAGCAGCACGATCCCCGGGGTGAACGGGTCACCTTCGATCCGGTCCCGGTCGAACAGCGTGAACGACTCCTTGCTGCCGGCATAACCCGGTGGCGCGCCGGAGAACGAGGCGGCGTAATGCTCCTGGGCCAGTGCCGCCATGTCGATGCGGCACAGATCGTCGGGGCCGGAGCGTAACTCGGCGGCGACCTGACGGACGAGTTCGGTTTTGCCGACCCCGGTCGGCCCCACGAGCAGCACGCTCGACAGGGGCCGTCCGGGGTCGGCGACACCGGCATGTGCGATGGCCAACGCCCGGGTCACGGCCGCCAACGCCTCGCTCTGGCCCAGGATCCTGGTGCCGAGACGTCGCCGGAACTCCGACGGGTCGAAGGTGTTGGCGCTCGGCGTCTTCACGTCAGTGCCGGTGGCTTCGACCGTGGCGTTCTGATCATGGAACATGTCGGTGAGGAAGGGCATCGGAGTTCGCTAGGCCTCGGCACTCTGCTCGACGGGCAGTGCACCGACCCGGCAGTCGGCCACACCGACGGTGTCCCGGGTGATCGACTCGACGACTTCCTGCGCCTTCTGCGCATCGGTGACCCAGAGCTTGTAGAACTCGAAGGGGCAGTCCGCCACGCCCTTGTCCCCGTCGCCGGCGGCGTGCACGCCGGAATAGCCGCGGTGCAGCAGCTTGAACAGGTGGTTCTGCGACTGGTCGTGGTGCCGCGCGTCGCGGATGGCCGACAGGGACAGCTGGGCGAACTGGATGCCGTACTCCTCCTCCCCGGTCTCACCGAGGGTGCGGCCGTCGAACCCGACGATCGCCGAATGTCCGAAATAGGAGTAGACGCCGTCGAATCCGGCCGCATTGGCCACCGCGACGTAACAGTTGTTGGCCCAGGCCATCGCCTTGGCCATCATCACCTGTTGGTCCTTGGCCGGGTACATGTAGCCCTGGCAGCGCACAATCAGCTCGGCGCCCTTCATCGCACAGTCGCGCCAGATCTCCGGGTAGTTGCCGTCATCGCAGATGATCAGCGAGATCTTCATGCCCTTGGGCCCCTGGCTGACGTATGTCGTATCCCCGGGGTACCAGCCTTCGATGGGGCACCACGGCAGGATCTTGCGGTACTTCTGCACGATCTGGCCGGTGTCGTCGATGAGCACCAGGGTGTTGTACGGGGGCTTGTTCGGGTGGTCCTCATGTCGCTCGCCGGTGATGGAGAAGACGCCCCACGTCTTGGCTTTCCGGCAGGCGGCGGCGAAGATATCGGTTTCGTCGCCCGGAATGGTCGCCGCGGTGGCGTACATCTCGTCGGGGTCGTACATGATGCCCTGGGTCGAGTATTCGGGAAAGACAACCAGATCCATGCCGGGCAGGCCGGACTTCATGCCGACCACCATGTCGGCGATCTTGCGGGCGTTGTCGAGCACCTCCTGTTTGGTGTGCAGACGCGGCATCTTGTAGTTGACGACCGCCACCCCGACGGTGTCCGGGCTCGACGAGATGTCACCGTGGCGCATTTGATCTCCTCCTTGTTGGGTGAAACATATTGACGTGCTTCGAATATTCAGCTGTAGATGGGTCGGGTGGGCACCTGCGCCCGGGAGCGCCGCGGGGTCGCACTCATGAGCTTCGCCACGACCAGGAGCAGCGAGAGCCCCACCGCCCAGGCCACCGCGATGGCTGCCGATGTGCGATGGTTGCCGGTCATTGCGAGGAAGGCCGGCACGGCGCAGGTGGGCAGGCTCAACAGGGTGACCGCCCAGCCGGTGAAGGCCGTCAACTCCTGGCGACCCAGGCCCAGCACGAGAAAGAACAGCAGCCACAACACCGCCCAGGACAGCCAGATGACGCCGAACACCGGATCGGCCGAGACGGTGAAGGACAGCACCGAATACACCACCGCTGCCATCGCGACGAACAGTGAAAACCAGCCGAGGCCTTCGGGTTCCAGACCAGCCAGGTTGACGATGCCGACGTAGAGGTAGGTGAACCCGAACAGGTAGAGCCCGGAGGCGGCCAATGTGGTGGCGGTGTCACCGCCGCCCTGGATGAGCATCACCGTCGGCACGATGCACTGCAGGGCGCCGACGAACAGGTTCAGCACGGCGGCAGACCGGGCAGGGATCCGGCCCAGCAGCATCAGCCCGTTGACGAAGAGAACGGCCCCGACGTACAGCAAGCCGACATTGTTCATGACCCACTCCGCGGTTCGAATTCAGATGGAATATCTCCAAATGAAACTAAGTGACAGGCACCACAGTGTCAACACCCCACGGCGGAGGTCACATCGCGTCAGCGTCGACCCAGTGTGGTCAGCACATCGAAATCGAAGCCGTCGGCCACCGCCAGATGCACCGGCTGCTCGGTCACATCGGGACGGAAGGCCACTGTGCCCCTTGGGCTTTCGTAGGCAACACAATCATCGGTCGACACGTCGCGCAGGCGGCCGGCCCGATGGATCAGTCGCGCCAGCAATTGTGGCCCCTCGTAACAGGATTCGGATATCCCGGTCAGTGGCGGTGCGGCCGGGCCGTGCATGTCCCGGTAGCGCTGCATCAAGTCCATCGAACCGGCACCCACCATCGACCGGAAGTAGGACGCGGCCGCGAACAACCCGCGGGTGCCGTCCTCGCCGCTGGCCAACAGCATGCTCTCGTCCATCAACGGACTGAACCGCAGAAACTCACGATCGGCACCCAGCTGCGCGCACGCGCGGTTGAACTCCACCGCATCCTGGCCCACCAGCAGCATCAGCACCGCGTCACAACCGGAGCGCACCGCGTCGGCGACCACTCCGGCCATCTCCGCGTTGCCGAGATCGACGAACCGACCGCCGACGATCTGCAGGTCCAGATCATCGGCGTAGCGGCGGACCGCGGCCAGCGAGGACCGCGGCCATACATAATCGTCGCCGACGATGAACCAGCGGCGCACCCCCGCATTGTCGCGCAACCAGCGCAGCGCCGGCGCGATCTGCCCATCGGGAGTCTCACCGCAGCAATAGATGTCGCGTCGGGTTTCCCCGCCTTCATAGAGCGCGGGATAAGCGTACGGGGCCCGGCCCGCGACCACCGGCGCCAGCGCGTTGCGCACCGACGAGATGTGCCAGCCGCTGACCGCGTGCGCGCGCCCCGCAGTGATCAGCGCGTCGACCTCGCGGGCGACGACCGCGGGCGGCGCTCCCCCATCGATGATCTCGACGCACACCTCGCGGCCCAGAACCCCGCCGGCGCGGTTCAGATCGTCGACCACCAACCGGCTGACGGCTTCGCATGACGGACCGAACACCCCGCCGGGGCCCTGCAGTGGCACGACCATGGCCAGCCGCCATGCCTCGTCGCGACCCGAGGTCGCAGAGTGCCTGTTCACTGCGTCGTCCTCACCGGAACCGTTGACGAATCGGCTGCTATCATTTCCACTTGGAAGTATTGCCCGTACCGGGTGATCGGGGCAAGGTCGGGAGGAGATGCCGTTCATGCCGAACGAGCGGGCTGCCGACCTCACAGCGACCACATCGGTACCGGCCGTGCTGCGGGCAGCCCGTAAGTTGACCGCCGGCCTGGAGGCCGAATTACAGCGCGAACAACTCGGCATCGATCACTGGCTGGCCGTGGAGGCGCTCGCCGCCGCCGCCGGGTTGACCATGGCCGAGTTGCAGGCGCAGACCGCGACGGCCGGACCGACGCTGACCCGGGTGGTCGACAAGCTCATCAGCCTGTCGCTGGCATACCGCGAGGTCGACGCGGTGGACCGGCGAAAGGTCCGGGTCTACCTGAGCCCGCGCGGCGACGACCTACGCGCCCGGCTTTCACCGGCGTTGGCCGAGGTCGAGGACCGGTGGCTCGCTGCGGAGGGCAGCGCGCTGCGCAAGTCGCTGACCCGCCGCGGATCCCGTTCTATCGGCTGACCCGGTTCGTCGAGCAACATCCGACCTGACGCCACAGTGTGCGTTCGCCCACAGCGCACCGCCCCCCACCTCGGGAACAACCTGGACCCACACTTAGTTGAGTGCATCAGAATCAACTTTGGAGGTTTGATGTCTGAAGCCATCGCAGTCCCGGTCCTGTTCGTCAGTGAACCCATCGTGCTGCCCGGCATGGTGGTGCCCATCGAGCTCGACGACGCTGCCCGTGCCGCGGTCGACGCCGCGCAAGCCAGCGAGACCGGCAAGCTGCTCATCGCCCCGCGCCTGGACGACCGCTACCCCACCTACGGCGTGCTGGCCTCGATCGTGCAGGTCGGCCGTGTTCCCGGGGGCGGCGCCGCTGCCGTCGTCAAGGGTGAGACCCGCGCGCACATCGGCTCCGGCACCACCGGACCAGGCGCGGCACTGTGGGTCGAGGTGGAACCGGTCGCCGAAGCCGAGGTCTCCGCGGAGACCACAGCCCTGGCGGCCGAGTACAAGAAGCTGCTGCTGGCCATGCTGCAGCGTCGCGAGGCGTGGCAGATCGTGGATGTGGTCAACAAGATCAGCGATCCGTCCGCACTGGCCGACACGGCCGGTTACGCGTCGTACCTGACCGACGTGCAGAAGCGTGAGTTGCTGGAAACCTCCGATGTCGGTCGTCGGCTCCAGCTCTTGATCGACTGGACCGGCGAGCACCTGGCCGAGACCGAGGTGAACGACAAGATCGCCGAGGACGTCCGGGCCGGAATGGACAAGCAGCAGAAGGAATTCCTGCTGCGCCAACAGCTGGCGGCCATCCGCAAGGAACTCGGCGAGGGTGAACCCGAGGGATCTGAGGATTACCGGGCCCGCGTCGAGGCCGCCGATCTGCCCGAGAAGGTCCGCGAGGCCGCGCTGCGCGAGGTCGGCAAGCTGGAGCGCTCCAGCGATCAGAGCCCCGAGGGCGGCTGGATCCGGACCTGGCTGGACACGGTGCTGGACCTGCCGTGGAACGAGCGCACCGAGGATTCCGCGGACCTCAAGGGGGCTCGCGAGATCTTGGACGCCGATCACCATGGGCTGGACGACGTCAAGGATCGCATCGTCGAGTATCTGGCGGTGCGGGCTCGCCGGGCTCAGCGCAACATGTCGGTCGTCGGCGGCCGCGGCTCCGGTGCGGTGATGGTGCTGGCCGGCCCTCCCGGTGTCGGTAAGACCTCGCTGGGCGAGTCGGTGGCGCGCGCCCTGGGCCGCAAGTTCGTCCGCGTCGCCCTCGGCGGTGTGCGCGACGAGGCCGAGATCCGCGGGCACCGGCGCACCTATGTCGGCGCGCTGCCCGGCCGCATCGTGCGGGCCATCGGCGAGGCGGGTTCGATGAACCCGGTCGTGCTGCTCGACGAGATCGACAAGGTCGGCTCCGACTACCGCGGTGACCCGTCCTCGGCCCTGCTGGAGGTGCTGGACCCGGCACAGAACCACACGTTCCGCGACCACTACCTGGAGCTGGACCTGGATCTGTCCGATGTGGTGTTCCTGGCGACCGCCAACGTCATCGAGAACATCCCGTCGGCGCTGCTGGACCGCATGGAGCTGATCCAGATCGACGGGTACACCGAGGACGACAAGGTGGCCATCGCCCGGGATTACCTGCTGCCGCGACAGGCCGAGCGGGCGGCGTTGACGGCCGAGGAGATCACGGTCACCGACGCCGCGCTGCGCAAAATCGCCGCCGACTACACCCGCGAGCCGGGTGTGCGCCAGTTCGAGCGGCTGCTGGCCAAGGCGTTGCGGAAGGTGACGACCAAGCTGGCCGTCGAGCCGGCGGCCATCACGGTCGACGAGCCGGATCTCGTCGAGTACCTGGGCCGTCCGCGGTTCACCCCGGACTCCGACGAACGCACCGCGGTGCCGGGCGTGGCGACCGGTCTGGCCGTCACCGGCCTGGGCGGCGACGTGCTTTACATCGAGGCCGGATCGGTCGACGCCGAACCGGGTCTGAAGCTCACCGGTCAGCTGGGTGACGTGATGAAGGAGTCGGCGCAGATCGCGCTGTCCTACGTGCGGGCGCATGCCGAGCAGCTGGGCGTCGACCCGACGTCGCTGGATCGCCAGATCCACGTGCACGTGCCGGCCGGCGCGGTGCCCAAGGACGGTCCGTCGGCCGGCGTCACGATGGTGACGGCGCTGGTGTCGATGGCCACCGGTCGCCAGGTCCGCGGCGATGTCGGGATGACCGGTGAGGTCACGCTGAACGGCCGGGTGCTGCCCATCGGCGGCGTCAAGCAGAAACTGCTTGCCGCTCAACGGGCCGGGCTGAAGACGGTCTTCATCCCGCAGCGCAACGAGCCCGACCTGGATGAGGTTCCGGCCGAGGTGCTCGACGCGCTGGAGGTCCGGCCGATGACCGATGTGGCCGAGATCGTCGCGCTGGCACTGGAGCCGGCCGCCCAGGGTGCGACTGCGGCGGCATAACCCGACGAGCGTGCGTGTTTGTAGGTCCTGACACGGTGTGTCGACCAGCAGACACGCACGCTCGGCGGAAAGAGGCGCCCACCTCGGACCGGCCCTCGGGTGGGCACCTACCGTGTGATCATGACCGGTAAGACGCACCGCTACGAACTGGACATCACCTGGACCGGTAACACCGGAACCGGCACCAGCGGCTACCGCGACTACGAACGCGCCCACGAGATCAGCGGTGCCGGCAAACCGATGATCCCCGGCAGCTCGGATCCGTCCTTCCGCGGCGATCCGCACCGGTGGAACCCGGAGGAACTGCTGGTGGCCTCCCTGTCCCAGTGCCACATGCTGTGGTTTCTGGGGTTGTGCGCACAGGACGGCATCGTCGTCACCGGCTATACCGACCACCCGTCGGGCACGATGGCCGAAACCCCGGATGGCGGCGGGCATTTCACCGAGGTCGTGTTGCGACCCGCGGTACGCGTCAAGGACCCCCGACACATCGATGCATTGCCCGCGCTCCATGAGCGGGCGCATCACCTGTGCTTCATCGCGAACTCGGTCAATTTCGACGTCCGCTGCGTGCCCGGCACTGCTTAGAATCTCGGCATGACCGACCTGAACGCGCTCAAACGCCGCGTCCAGCGTGGTGTCGTCAACCCGGTGGGGCGCCGGCTGCCGGTGACCACGCTGGAGACCACCGGCCGAAAGTCCGGGGAGCCGCGGCGCACCGCGGTCGGCGGACGGGTGGTGCACATCCGGCCGGCCCAACTACCCCCACTCAACAGTGCAGTCGTACGCGCGATGGGCAGCGACCTGCTGACCATCCGGGTGGACCTGGACTGAGATGGCCTACGACCGGGATCTCGCCGACCGCGTACGGGAGCTGCTCGGCGGGGCCGACGAGCGCCGGATGTTCGGCGGGCTGGCCTTCCTGATCAACGGGAACATGGCCGTGTGCGTATCCGGTCAGGGTGGCCTGATGGTGCGGGTACCGGCCGAGGACACCGCGGGCCTGCTCGGCCGCGAACATGTCGAGCCGATGGTGATGTCGGGCCGCGAGGTTCGTGGCTGGGTCCGGGTGTCGGCGGCCGGGGTGTCCACCGGGCGCGCACTGCGCGCCTGGGTCGATCGCGGCGTCCGCCATGCGAGGTCGTTGCCGCCGAAGTAGCCGACGTTTGTGCCGGACCGCGCCCGGGGTACCTCCACCTGATGTCTGGTCCACAGAACACGGCCGAACGGCTGCTCCGGAAGGCCGGCACGACGTATGCCGAGGATGCCGGTATCACGCTCAAGGACACTCCGGCCCCGCTGTTCCAGCTACTGACGCTGGCCATGCTGGCCAGTAAGCCCATCGGCGCCGACATCGCCACCGCCGCAGCGCGCGAACTACACAAAGCCGGCCTGGGTACCCCGGATGCGGTGGTGCGATCCCGCCGACAGACGATGATCGCCTGCTTCGGGCGTGCGCGCTACACCCGTTACGACGAGAGCTCGGCGACCCGACTGACCGAACTGGCCACCCGGGTCCGCGAGCAGTACTCCGGCGACCTGCGCGCCCTCGCCCAGAACTCCGAACACGATGTGGCAGCGGCCAAACGCGCATTACAGGAGTTCAAGGGAATCGGCCCGACGGGGGCGGACATCTTCTTGCGCGAGGTGCAGGACGTGTGGCCCTGGGTGCGGCCCTATTTCGACGACCGGGCGATCAAGGCTGCCCGCGAACTGGGTCTCCCCGCCGACCCGGAGGGCCTGCATCGCTTGGCGCCACGCAGATCGGCCAAGCTGGCCGCCGCGCTGGTGCGGGTATCACTCGATGACGACCTGCGCGACACCCTCATACCCCGGCAGATGGAGAAGACGACATGACCAAGCCCAGCTTCGTGATCATCGGCGGCGGACTGGCCGGCGCCAAGGCCGCCGAAGCGCTGCGCGACAACGACTTCGACGGCAGCATCATCCTGTTCGGCACCGAGTCCGCGCTGCCCTACGAGCGGCCACCTCTGTCCAAGGACTATCTGCTCGGCAAGGCCACACCATCGGATTTCACCGTCCAGGACGCGGACTGGTATCGCGAACACGATGTGGAGCTGCGGCTGGGCACCGAGGTGAGCACCATCGACACCGCCGCGCATGCGGTCGCCTTCGACCAGGGCCGACACGAGCACTACGATAAGCTGTTGCTGGCCACCGGATCACGGCCACGCCGGTTGGACATTCCAGGAGCCGACGCCGACGGGGTGCACCTGTTGCGTACGATCGCCGATGCGGATGCCTTGCTGTCGGCACTCGAGCACGGGCAGCGGTTGGCCATCGTCGGCGCGGGCTGGATCGGCCTGGAGGTCGCCGCCGCGGCGCGATCCCGCGATATCGCCGTCACCGTGGTCGAGAGCGCGGACCTGCCGCTGCTGAAGGCGCTGGGCCGGGAGAACGCCGAGGTGTTCACCGGTCTGCACACCGGGCACGGTGTCGAGTTCAAGTTCGGCGCGACCGTCGAGGGCATCACCACCACCGCCGGTGGACCGGCGACCGGACTGCGCCTCGGCGACGGCTCCACGGTGCCCGCCGACGCCGTATTGATCGCGGTGGGCGCGGAGCCGAACCTGGGGCTGGCCGAACGGGCCGGTCTGGACATCGTCGACGGTGGGCTCGCGGTGGATGCGTCGCTGAAGACCAGCGATGACGACATCTTCGCCGCCGGCGACATCGTCGCGGCCCAACATCCGCTGTTCGGCACCAGGATCCGCACCGAGCACTGGGCCAACGCCCAGAAACAACCCACGGTCGCCGTGGCCGGCATGATGGGAAACCCGGGTGTCTACGACGAGCTGCCCTACTTCTACACCGATCAGTACGACCTGGGCATGGAATACGTGGGTCACGCCCCCGAATACGACGCCGTCGTCTTCCGCGGCGATGTCGGCAAGCGCGAATACACCTCCTTCTGGCTGGACAAGAAGGACCGCGTGCTGGCGGGGATGAACGTGAACATCTGGGAGGGCCTCGACGACATCAAGGCCGTGATCCGCTCGGGAAAGAAGGTCGACCGGGAGCGACTGGCCGACCCGAAAACGCCACTCGCCGAACTGTTTAGCTGATGCGGATAGGGTGGTACCCATGCCTCCCTCCCCGACCACCGTCGTCGTCACCGGCGCCGCCGGCCAGATCGGCTATGCGGCGCTGTTCCGGATCGCCGCGGGCGCGATGCTCGGCCACGACACCCCGGTCGTGCTGCGACTGCTCGAACTGCCCGATGCGGTCCGCGCCGCCGAAGGCGTGGTGATGGAACTCGACGACGGTGCGTTCCCGTTGTTGGTCGGCACCGAGATCCACGACGACCCGGTGCGGGCCTTCGACGGAGCGAACGTCGCGCTGCTCATCGGCGCCCGGCCACGGACCAGGGGGATGGAGCGCGCCGACCTGCTCGGCGCGAACGCGCAGATCTTCGCCACCGCGGGCGCGGCGCTCAACGCCGGCGCCTCGCACGACGTGCGCGTGCTCGTCGTCGGAAACCCGGCCAACACCAATGCACTGGTGGCATCGGCACACGCCCCCGACATTCCGTCCGAACGGTTCACGGCGCTCACGCGCCTCGACCACAACCGTGCTGTCGCCGCGCTGGCCCGGCACGCCCGGGTGCCGGTCACCCAGATCAGCCGGATGACGATCTGGGGCAATCACTCCCCCACCCAGTACCCCGATATCTTCCACGCCGTCGTCGGCGGGCGTTCCGGGGCCGACTATGCCGCCGACACCCGTTGGCTCGCCGACGATTTCATACCGACGGTGGCCCGCCGGGGCACCGCGATCATCGAGGCCCGCGGCGCGAGTTCGGCGGCCTCGGCGGCCAACGGGGCCATCGATCACATCGACGACTGGGTGCACGGCACGCCGGAGGGCGACTGGACCTCGGTGGCGCTCCCCTCACCGGGCACCTACGGCGTCGACGAGGGCCTGGTGTCTTCCTTCCCGTGCCGGTCGGTGGGCGGGCGCTGGGAGATCGTCGAAGGTCTGGACATCAACGCCTTCTCCCGTGCCCGGATCGACGCCTCGGTGGCCGAACTGCGCGAGGAACGCGATGCCGTGGCAGCACTGGGGCTGCTGTAGGTCAGCCCAGCGTGGCGGTACCGTCGGCGCGCACGGTGACCTTTGCGCCGGCGATGTCCTCGTCCACGCTGGCCTGTGCCTCGGAGCGGTCGGTGAGCACGGCCAGGGTGCGGGTGTCCTGTGCGGTGCGCACCGCCAGGAACGCCTTCTCCGGCGCACCGTCCCGATCGAACGGCGTCGTCCAGGTTTCCACCGTGCCCACACCGGCCCATTCGACGTCGGCGGCCCGGGTGGGTTCGGCATCGACCCGTGACTGCACGTCCTCCCAGCGGAATTCGTGGCCCGGCGGCTCGGTTCCGTAAACCCCGAAGCTGTGCTTGGTGAGATATCCGCCGTTGGCGGTGATCAGTCCGCGGCTGCCGGGTTGGGCGAGCAACCGTTCGGCCATCGTGGCGATCGAGTGCGTCACGTAGTTGTTCCACGGTCCGCCGGCGAATGTCAGACCACCGGTGACCGTCAGCGGCCTTTGCGGGTCATCGAGAGCCAGGCCGAGTTCGTTGGCCGCGACCTGCACCGCCGACGGGAAGCAGGAGTAGACGTCGACCAGCGCGATGTCCTCGATCGCCGTGCCGGACAGTTCCAGCGCGCGTTGCCCGCCGATCCGGATGGCGGGTGAGCCGTGGAACTCGGCGCGGTGGCTGATCTCGTAGGTGTCGTGCGCGTCGGACCCGGCGTACGGGAAAATCCAACGGTCCGTCGGGATCTGGAGGTAGGTTGCCTTCTCCGCGGACATCAGGATCAGTGCGGCACCCTGATCGACCATGTTGTTGGAATTCATCAGCTTGGTGTAGGGCGAGCTGATCATCCGGTTCTTGGGCCCCGGGTTCGCTATCTCGTCGGCGGACACCGGCTCCTGATTCCAGGCGTGTGGATTCCCCGCGGCGACCGCGCTGAATCGCGACCACAGTTCACCGATGCGCCGCTGATGCTCGGCCGGCGTGGCACCCGAGGAGATGCGCAACGCCTGCTCGAACATCGGGTACACGAACGCCGGCCGGTCCAGCTGGATGCGTAGTTCACCGGGGCCGGCGAGCGCGAACTCGTCATCCGAGCCCGGCGCCAGCGGCACCGACTCGTCCTGCTTGGTGCCGACGAGCTTCTCCCCGCGGGCTCGCAGACGCGTTCTGCTGCGCCAGGTTTCGCCGCCGCTGATCAGCACCACATCATTGCGACCCTGCTGGATGTCGAGGCAGGCCTGGTTCACCAGCGACTGCGGCACGTTGCCGCCGATCGGGGTGTAGCGGGTGGACGCGGAGTCGGCACCGATGCGCTGCGCCAGCAGCAGGCCGGGGTCGCGGTAGCGCCAGGACAGCAGGTTCACGATCCGCACCGAGTCGACCGCTGCCAGCACCCGTGGGTCGGCGGCGGCGCGGGCGGCCGCCTCCATCAGGTCGACGGGCTCGGTCGTGGCGCTCTCCTCGCGCTGATTGGTCTGGCCGAACCCGACGAGCACCGGGGTCCTGGGGTCGATGGTCACTGTGGCTCCTCTCCACGAGCGTGCGGAAACTTGGGTGCGGGCGCGGCGTGTCGGGCGCAGACACGCACGCTCGCCGTTGGGGGTGGGTGGTATCAGGCGG